>NZ_CADIJO010000016.1 GCF_902859705.1 Achromobacter deleyi
CTTCAGGAAGCCGATGATCTGCTCTTCGGTGTATCGCTTCTTCATGTCCGTCCTCTTGTGAGACGGACTCTACTAAGATCAGGTTGGCCCGGAAAACGGGGGGCAGGTCACGACGTCGAAGCGCCGTTTGTAGAGGCCCGTAATGAGATCGCTCGCCGTAACCTCATTAAATTCCATAGAAACTTCGGGCTCCTCCGCGCGCTGCAGGGCAAGCAATGCAGCTAGGTACGAAGAGGCCACACCAGGCGCTATGGCGAGCCTGAGCTGTGGGCGTGGGCTGGTGGCGTCGTGCATGAGAGGCCCCAAGAAGCGATAAGACAAGGATGGAAAGTCTTCATGATAGCTAGTTTGAGTTAAACTTAACGTGGTTAAATTGTTTGGACTGTTCGACGCTTCCAAGGATGGAGAAGCGAACTGTCCGACGAGGCCGTCCCCCAGGAACTACCACTTTCGACGCCGAGCCAGCGTTGGCATTCGGAGCGGCCGTTCGTGTCGCCCGCCTGACGCAAGGTGTTGCTCAGGAAGAACTGGCTGCGAAAGCAGGGATCGAGCGATCGCACATGGGCAAAATAGAGCGTGGGGAGCACATGCCCACTCTCGCTCTGATCTTAAGAATCGCCGCCGGACTCAAGCTCAGTGCTGCGGAACTCGTCAGCGCAGCCGAACGCAATCTTCGTGCCGCGGCGCACGATTCAGATAGGCATTGACGCTTTAGTCACCCGGAGGTCCTCGCAGACGTTCGATGAAGCGATCCAGCGAAACCGATGAGTTGCTGCTTTCTGGCCGAAGCAGATAGGTTGTGATTACCGCCGTGTCCTGCGCCAGAGGGCGAATCACCACGTCCGGCCTCTGGCTGATGGGAATCTTGGTCGCCGTCATGAAACCAATCCCATAGCCTGCGCCGACGAGCGTTAGCATCATGTCCAGCGACGACACTTCTTCGACAACGTTGAGTCTGTGTTCCAGAACCTGTAGCAGCCGATTTAGTTCTCGGCAGTAGCCTTCGCAGGCCAGTTTGTCGCACAGAACCAGTGGGTGACCCTGAAGTTCGTTCAGCGGAACTTGCTTGTGCGCAAGAAGCGAGTGCCGCGCTGGCATGGCGATCACAATCGGGTCTCGCCAGATCGGTTCAGCCACGATGCCTTCGCCAACATCCGCCGCGTGTGCAAATCCGATCGTGAAGTCGCCAGACCGTAGGCCCCGTATCTGCTCGGTCAGCGGTACCTCGGAGAGACGTATCTCGACCTCGGGCTCTTCCGCGCGGCAACGAGCTAGGAACGCCGATAGTCGTGGGTCCATCGCACCATCGGAAATTGCAATGCGCAGGCTGCCCCTCAGGCCCGCGGCAATGGCTCTGGCATTTTCACGCGCTTGCTCCAGGACAGTGAAGAGTCGGCGGGTGTCCTGCAAGAATGCCGCCCCCGCCACGGTCAGCCGTGTGCCCCTGCGGTCGCGGTCAAACAGCGTGACCCCAAGCTCATCTTCCAATTCCTTGATCGCGCGAGACAAGGGGGGTTGCTCTATATGCAGCCTCTCGGCCGCCCGCGTGAAATGCAACTCCTCTGCCAAGACGACAAAGCATCGTAGATGACGCAACTCCATAAATCGGGCTCCTCGCAAGTCCTCATTCGCGCCAGATGTCCCGTGGACGAATCACGGTGGACGGGGAGGCTGGATCCATTTCAGGGAAGTTGATGCGCTTGACATCGCAAAAACTGGCACCTTGAGCGCTCGTGGTTGCTCGTGACGCGTCCCAAGCGCGCGCGCCCAATCGGGGCGCGCGTCTCTGTCACACTGTGCAGAAGCTTTGAAAAGCACCGCACACCCGCGGCGTCATCCGCCGTGCTCTTTTTGTAGCAGCGACCCGAGGCGAGCGACTTCATTGCTGGTGATCGCGATGTTGCGCCCATCCTTCGTCGACACCGAAGCTCCGACATTGAGATAGACGGCGCGCCCGAAGCGGCTTTCCTGTGCCATCTTTCCGTCCTTGAAGATGTACAGCGTTCCCCCGTCAGCCAAGGGAACCATTTCCTTGGCTGCTTGGGCTGCTGCATGACCGGCGAAGGCTGGCACGGAGAGAGCGCTCAACAGGGCGGCAATGACAATTTGCGATTTCATGATCGACTCCTTTGTAAAAACGACGACAACTTGCGCCGCGTCGTTAAATGTAGAAGCAGGCGGTCTACAGAGCGCTTACCCGTGCATTACATTCAATTCATGTGCTGTCATCTGCCGCCCATGAAGGACTAGGTTCCAGTGGGAGACAAGATGCCAAGCCATGCAACGCTCGCCAGAACCAAAACGGCCAAGGTCGCCTCCGTGAACAGACTCTGTCTAAGCTTGATGACTGCCTGTGCGCGATTGCCTGCCTTCAAAGCAGCCTCCAGGCTCGGGCTCAACCGATACCGATTGGCAGCAGCCAACGCCAGCATGCCTGCGAAAAGCAAGAGCTTTACCATCAGCAGCCGGCCATACAGCGTCGAGATGAGCGGATCAAACGATGGTCCGGCGATCAACAGGTAATTGAGAATTCCACTCACGACGAGTGCAGCCACGATCGCTGTACCTATGCGAGTAAAGCCATTCGACGTCCGACTGAGGACCGCTACCGGGTCTTGCGCGACATCCTGCTTGTGGGATGCCAGCATCAAGAACGCCACCAATGCGCCCACCCAAGCGCCCGCTGCCCAGAGGTGCGTGATATCCGACGCAAGATGGATGTAGCCGCGAACGCCGTCGTCCATCGCGCCGTGGCCTGCCCACGCAAGGGTCGCCAGCGCCACGCCGGTGGAGAGCGCCATCACTGCAAATCGCAAGGTAGCGTTCAATTTCAACATTGCGACGAGCACACACACCAACAGCGCGAGGATGCGAATGCACCAGGCGATGCCCATGTGCGTGCCCGTAATGAGCATGTCGAAGACGTGCGTTGACAGCTCCGCGTAGCTCTGGGCACCGGACATGGCCTTGGCCATGACCGTCATGCCCCACATCGACAGGGCAATGCCGATGGCAGCGGATGCGCCAATGAGGACGCGATAGCGGCGCGAGATCGTCGAGGATCGCTCGTCGTTGCCCAAAGCATAGAGACCGAACATGGCGACGCCAAACGCCGCCGCCAGGTCCAGATACAGCGCCAGGCGCAGGACGATGGTCAACCAATCCCCGGCCATGGGCTTACTTCACCTTGAAGGTGACGTTACCCGTGATCGGATGCGTGTCCGAGGAGACGGCACGCCATTCGACGCGATAGTCACCGGGCTGGAGCGCCTGTGCCGGCGTGATGACCATGGTCTTGCCGTCGCCGGCAGCCGCGACGCTGGCGTTGATCTTCATCGGGCCATGGCTCGCCATTCCCGGCATGCCAGTCATGACAAGGCTCGCGGCGGAGAACTGCGGCACCAGCGTCTCGGAGAACTTCAGTTCGATGGTGGCTGGCGCAGAAACCTGCGACTTGTCGGCCGGCGTTGAAGACACCAGCGAAGGATGCGCGAATGCGGCGGTGGCGAACAGACCAGCAGCGATCGGCGCGACGAGCTTGGCGATGAAATGTGAACGGGTCATAGAAGTTTCTACCTGGATGTGTGAGGTGTGGTTTAAGAACGAAATGCCGAGATAAGGCTTGCACCTTTGCAACGGCGTGGAACGAAAGAAACGGTTTGCTGGGCGATAGCAGGCTCCTGTAGTTTCAGAAAGAAAATCCGGTCACAGTCGGCTCGCTCTCAGGCGCAAGGCGTTGCCAACGACCGACGCCGAACTCAGGCTCATCGCCAATGCTGCGATCAGCGGCGACAGCAGCCAGCCCGTGAGGGGATAGAGAACCCCGGCGGCGATGGGGATGCCCAGCGCGTTGTAGAGGAAGGCGAACATGAGGTTCTGCTTCATGTTGCGCACGGTACTCACCGAGAGCGTGCGAGCGACAGCGATGCCACGCAGGTCACCCTTGACCAGCGTGACCTGGGCGCTGTTCATCGCCACGTCGGTTCCCGTTCCCATGGCGATGCCCACGTCTGCCTTCGCCAAGGCCGGCGCGTCGTTGATGCCGTCTCCGGCCATGGCGACGATGCGTCCTTCTTTCTGCAGTCGCTCGATCAACATGAGCTTGTCCGCCGGCTTGACCTCACCATGCACCTCGTCGATGCCTAGGCGTGCACCGACGGCTTTGGCGGTGGTCTGCCCGTCCCCGGTGGCCATGATGACCCGCAGGCCCGCAGCCTTCAACGCGGCCAGGGCCTCGGGGGTGCTGCCCTTGACCGGATCGGACACGGCGAGCAAGCCCGCGAGCTGCCCGTCCACCGCCAGGTACATGACGCTGGCCCCTTCGCCGCGCAGAGCTTCGGCCTGGGGTACGAGCGGTTCCACCGATACGCCAGACTGTTCCATCAGCACTGTGTTGCCCAACGCCAGTTGCCGGTGCTCAACCTTTCCGCGCACGCCGATGCCGGTTCCCGATTCAAAGCTCTGAGGCTTCACGAGTTGGAGGCCCTGGGCACGCGCGGCCTGCACGATGGCGTCGGCCAGGGGGTGTTCACTGCCCTGGTCCAGGCTGGCCGCAAGACGCAGCACCTCATCGTTCGTAAAGCCGGGGGCTGCGACGACCTGATCGAAAGCAGGTCGGCCTTCGGTCAGGGTTCCTGTCTTGTCGATGACGAGGGTATCGACCTTGCGAAGATTCTCGATCGCCGCGGCATCGCGGAACAGCACGCCCTGCGTGGCGCCACGGCCCGTTGCGACCATGATCGACATCGGCGTGGCCAGACCCAGCGCGCACGGGCAGGCGATGATCAGGACGGCCACCGCATTGATCAGTCCATAGACCCAGGTGGGCTGTGGCCCGAAGAATCCCCATACAAGGAGCGTCGTTACCGCAATGGCGACGACGGCCATCACGAAGTAGCCGGCAACGACATCGGCCATGCGTTGCATCGGTGCCTTGGAACGCTGCGCCTGGGCGACCATCTGGACGATCTGCGATAGAACGGTGTCCGAGCCGATCCGCTCCGAACGCATGACCAGCGCGCCGCTGGTGTTGAGTGTGGCCCCGATGACCTTGTCGCCCACGCGCTTGCTGACGGGCAGCGGTTCGCCGGTCAGCATGGATTCGTCAATCGAGCTGCTGCCCTCGTGCACGATGCCATCCACCGGCACCTTCTCGCCGGGTCGGATGCGCAGCAGGTCGCCGACGTGCACATGGCTGAGTGGCACGTCTTCCTCGCTGCCGTCCGCATTGATGCGCCGCGCCGTCTTGGGTGCCAGCCCCAGCAGCGACTTGATGGCTGCCGAAGTCTGGGAGCGGGCCTTGAGTTCCAGCACCTGGCCGAGCAGTGTCAGCGAGATGATGACGGCGGCGGCCTCGAAATACACGCCGACCCGTCCCATGGACATGAAGGAAGCTGGAAACACTTCCGGCGCAACGGTTGCCACAACGCTGTAGATGAATGCCGCACCCGTTCCCAGGCCGATCAGTGTCCACATGTTCGGGCTGCGGTTGACCACGGACAGCCAGCCGCGGGAGAAGAAGGGCCAGCCGGCCCACAGCACGATCGGCAACGACAGCACCAACTCGACCCAGCTCTGTGTAGCCATGTCCATCAGGTGCAGCCGCTCGCCCAGCATCGCCAGCGCCAAGACCACGAGCGTCAGCGGCAAGGTCCACCAGAAGCGACGCGAGAAGTCACGCAACTCCGGGTTGTCGTCATCGAGGTCGGGCAGCAGAGGCTCCAGCGTCATCCCGCACTTGGGGCAGGTTCCCGGATGATCCTGGCGGATCTCCGGGTGCATCGGGCAGGTGTAGATGGTTCCGGGCGCGGTTGGCGATGCCGCCGGGGCCGGTGAAACTGCGGTGCTGGCATGGTGATGCGGTGCATGGCCGCTGCCTGTGCCTATGCCCGCGTCACCGCTGGCATATCGCGCCGGATCGGCGTCGAATTTGGCCTTGCATCCGGTGCTGCAAAACAAGTACGTGTTCCCCAAGTGCGTGGAACGGTGCTCCGACGCCGCCGTGACCGCCATGCCACACACCGGATCTCGCGTCGCGGCATCGGGCTGCGTGTGGCTTGAGGACCCGCCCGCGTCGTCACTTCCAGCATGGCTGGCGTGATGGTGGTGCGTATGCGGGCCGGACGTTGTGGCACCCGCCGCCATGCCTGCGTGCTCATGTCCTGAAGACTTGCTGGGTGAATTCATAGTGACAAGTGCCCTCCGCCGTTAACCTTTGGTGTCTGGTGATCGCAGCAGGCCGCAGGCGCGCAAGGAGACAAGCGCGGCGTCGCGTGCTCGCACGGTGCGAGTGCCTCGACTCATTGCTTCTGCTCCTTGGAGGCTGCGGCACCTTCCTTACCCTGACGCGCGGCATGATCGTGTCCGCCGTGGCCGTGACCACGGTGCATGAACAGGTGCATCAGCGGACAAGCCGCCAGCAGCAGGAAGGGGAGATAGCCGGCAACATGTGCCGTATGCTCCTTGAGCAGGAAATACGCGGCGACAGCGGCGATGATGAGGAACGCCACGCCGTAGCGCGATCGCCAGAACCGGGGGCGATCGCTGGGGGTCTGTGTGTGCTGATGCTGCATGGCATATCTCCACGGAGAAGGGTTGATGGATGGTCAGCGATGCGACTGATAGACCGTGCTGCTACCGTTTTTCCCAATCAGCAGCACGTCGTAGGCGTCCTTGCGTCCACCATAGGCCGGACCATCCATGCCGGGCGAACCGACCGGCATGCCGGGCGCCGCGAGGCCGATGGCCTGCGGGGCTTCGCGCAGCAAGCGTTGAATGTCCGAGGCAGGCACATGACCCTCGATGGCATAGCCGCCGATCTGCGCCGTGTGGCAAGAACCGTACTTCTGCGGGATGCCCAGCCGCGTGCGCGCTGCGGTGTTCCCGGTGTCGAGAACCTGCACATCGAAGCCTGCGCCTTGCAGGTGTGAGACCCAGTCCTTGCAGCATCCGCAGCTCGGGTCCTTCCAGACCTTGGCAATCGGTCGGCTCTGCGCCAGGCTCGGTCCTGCGAGTGCCATCACCAACAAGCCAGCGATCAATGCCTGGCGTCTCGGCACTTTGCCCTGGCTTCTGTCGTAGTGCATGTTCATGGATCGCCTCTCATCAGATGATCAAACCCGCTAGGTTCTAGAACCAGAATCGCACGCCAGCCACCCAGCGCGTCTGCTGCGCACGGCCGCCTTCGGCACGCACATAGTCCGCGGTGCGTCCGAAGCTGCCCGCCCGTTCCACGCCGATATAGGGGGCGAACTGGCGACTGAATTCATAGCGCAGGCGCAAGCCAGCAGACGCTTCGGCCAGGCCCTTGCCGATACCGCGTTCCGGGTCGTCCTTGCCATAAAACTGCAACTCGGCGCGAGGCTCCAGAATCAGTCGCTGGGTCAGCAGCAGCTCGTAGCTGCCTTCGACACGCAGCGCCGTACGTCCACCACTTCCCACGTAGCCCGTCGCCTCCAGCTCGAACCAGTAGGGGGCGAGGCCCTGGATGCCGAAAGCCAACCATTGACGGCTCGGGCCTTCCCCGTTATCCACCCGAACGCCGAGCTGGGTGTCCCAGTACGGTGCGACGGCGTGCCCCCAGAGAAGCTCGGTACGCGATTCTTCGAGCTTTCCTTTGGCGATATCGCCTTCGGCCTTCACGACGGCCTTGTTGTAGGTCGTCCCATACCACGCCTGGAGGTCGTAGGCCGTGGAGTCGTCTCCTTTGCGCGTGAAGCGGCGTTCCAGAGTTTCGCCGCGCAACGAAAAGAACCTGTGTTCGTCGGCCAGCATCAGCCGCGGCACACCGGGTACGGCGTAGTCGCCCGATCCCAATGTCAGGCCATTGGAGTAGCCATGCGGATCGCGGGCGTCAGGAGGCGCCGACCCGCCCTGCATCTGCATGTTGCCGTGATCCATGGCCGGGGCCGCGGTCGAGCCGCTCGCCGACGTCGCGTGACCCGCGTGCGGGTCGGCGGCAGGAGCCACGGTCTGAGTGGATGGCGCGGCCGTTTGAGCGTCGGCCTGGCCGTGCGCTGCATGGTCGTTCTGTGCTTGTGCCTGGGCGGCGACGCTTACCAGGGCCAGAAGCGTCGTGGCCAGTGCGCGAGTGGGGAGTGCTTTGGACATTCTTGGTCTTCCTTGTGCGCTGGGTTCAAGACACCACGACTTCGCGGAACATGCCGGCATCCATGTGGAACATCAGGTGGCAGTGCCACGCCCAGCGGCCGAGCGCGTCGGCTGTCACCAGGAAGCTGATGCGTTGTGCCGGCTGCACCGGCAGGGTGTGGCGGCGCGCAAGGAAGCGACCGTCGGGGCTTTCCAGCTCGCTCCACATGCCGTGCAGGTGCATGGGATGGGTCATCATGGTGTCGTTGTGCAGAATGACCCGCAGCCGCTCGCCGTGTTTGAAGTGCACCGGCGTGGACTTTCCGAACTCCAGCCCGTCCAGGGACCATGCGTAGCGTTCCATGTTGCCCGTGAGGTGCAGTTCGACCTCCCGGCCGGGGCCTCTCTTGTCCAGCGGCCCCGACGGGGTATGCAGATCCGCGAGGGTCAACACGCGCCGACCGTTGTTGCGCAGTCCGATGCCGGGGTCATCGAGGTTGGTGCGCGCCATGTCAACGCGCATGTCCGTGCTGGCACCATACTCGGTGCGAGCGTGGCGAGCAGTAGTGCTGGGCACGGCCAGTCCCCCCGCCGCCGCGGCGTGTTGGCTGTGATCCATCGCCATGCCACCGTGGTTCATGGCGCCGTGATTCATGCCTGCCATCGCCCCATGATCCATCCCGGACATCGAACCCGAGCCCATCCCGGTCATCCCGGTCATGCCCGTCATGCCCGTCATCCCGGTCATCTCCATGGCCTGGCCGGACCCGCCATGGTCCATGCCCCCCATCATGCCGCCCATCATGTCGTTCATGGTCAGCCATTCGACCGGATCGAGGGCAGGCACGGGAGCTTGAAGACCTTCACGCACGGCCAGCGTGGCACGCGCGTAGCCTGTCCGGTCCATCGCCTGGGCGAAGATCGTGTAAGCGTCATCCCGTGGCTGGACGATCACGTCGACGGTTTCGCCAGGACCGAATCGGAACTCATCGACGGTCACCGGCTCCACGTCAACACCATCGACGTGCACCACCGTGAGTTTCAGTCCTGGAATGCGTACGTCGTAGAAGGTGTTGCCCGCACCGTTGACCATGCGCAGCCGCACGCGCTCACCCGGTCGGAACAGCGCCGTCCAATTGCCGGCGGGGGTGACGCCGTTGGCCAGATAGGTCAGCGTGGCGGCAGACAGATCTGCGAGATCCGTCGGATTCATCCGCATCTCGTTCCACATCTTGCGCTTGTCGATCGCAGCGGCCGTGCCTTCGCGCGAGGCGTCCCGGAAGAAGTCGAAGACGGTAGGTTGGTTGTAGTTGTAATAGTCGCTTTGGGACTTGAGCTTGGTGAACACCCGCATCGGGTCTTCGTCGGTCCAATCCGAGAACAGCAGCACGTGGTCACGGTCGGCGTGGATGGTCTCGGCGCCAGCGGGGTCGATGATGATCGCCCCGTACATGCCCGTGAGTTCCTGGAAGCCGGAGTGCGAGTGGTACCAGTAGGAGCCGCTCTGCTGAACCTTGAAGCGGTACGTGAAGGTCTCGCCGGGAGCGATGCCATTGAAGCTGATGCCCGGCACGCCATCCATCTGATACGGCAGGATGATCCCGTGCCAGTGAATGGATGTGGCTTCACGCAGCTTGTTGGTTACACGGATTGTGACGGTGTCACCCTCGCGCCAACGCAATGTCGGTGCCGGCAGCGAGCCGTTGATGGTCGTAGCCACGCCTGGCTTGCCCGTGAAGTTCACGGGCGATTCGGCGATCACCAAGTCGAACTCGGTGCCCTTCAGCACAGGGGCGGCACCGCGCGTCGCGGAGCCTTGCTGGGCAAATGCCTTGAACGCCGGCGTGGACAGCCCAGCGAGAACGCCGCCGGCGGCTAACCCTTGGACGAAACGCCGACGAGAAAGGCCCTGTGTGGGCACGATAAAAAAGGGTGAACGAGGCGGCATGGCCTGAAATCCTCCATAGATGACTCGGAAGTCGTTCTAAACGCCACCCCATCCTGAGCGGCACAGTTCGACGCAATGCAGGTCATGCTATGGGTTGGGCACTTTCCATCGAATGACCCCTGAATTACATTCATGTAATGTTCGTGTCATGTTCGTGGAAGCTGGCAACCAGTAAATTGCTGATTGAAAGTGGATGAATGCGTACATCGTGAGCGGCTATTTTTCCGCGCCGTAGCGATTTCATGGGACATGCGATGAAACTGCTGGTCGTTGAAGACGAGAACAAGACGGCGGATTACGTCCGCCAAGGTCTCATGGAGGCGGGATTCGTCGTGGATCTGGCGCGCAACGGATTGGACGGACACCACCTGGCCATGGGCGAGACATACGATCTGGTGGTCTTGGATGTCATGCTGCCGGATGTCGATGGCTGGCGCATCGTGCGTGCCCTTCGAGATGCCGGTAAACAGGTCCCTGTGCTCTTTCTGACGGCGCGTGGCGGTGTAGACGACCGTGTCAAGGGATTGGAACTGGGAGCGGACGACTACCTCGTCAAGCCATTCGCGTTCTCTGAGTTGCTGGCGCGGGTGCGGACGCTGCTGCGACGCGGAAGCGCTCCGAGCCAGCCTGATCGCATCCAGGTTGCCGATTTGGTGCTGGACTTGGCGCGCCGGCGCGCAACGCGCGCTGGCCAACGCATCAATCTCACCAGCAAGGAGTTCGCGTTGCTTGAGCTCCTGGCCCGTCGCCAGGGGGAGGTCCTTCCACGGTCTCTGATCGCGTCGCAGGTATGGGACATGAATTTCGACAGCGACAGCAACGTCATCGATGTAGCCATCCGCCGTCTACGCGCGAAGATAGACGATGCGTTCAATCCGAAGCTCATCCACACCGTGCGTGGAATGGGATACACGCTCGATGCGCCCGATGATGCCCCTGCGCCATAAGCCGCGGCAAAGCCGTCCAGCGTCGCTTGCATTGAGGGTCACGGCCCTCGTTGGTATCGCCACGACCTTGGTGTTTCTTGTGTTCAATTGGGTCATTCTCCGGTCGTTGGAGCACCACTTTGCTCAACAGGATGCCCACGAACTGGAGGCAGTGACAACCGCTTTGGCTCAGCCCTTGCACCAGCTTGCAAGTGACATCGCAAGCGACGAACTGAAGCAACACTTGGCCAACGCAGTCGCAGGACATCATGGGATGACGTACGGCGTCTACGATGGGGCTGGCAATAGCATCTATGCCACGCCCGGTCCTGACCTGTCTAAACTTGCCAGTAGCAAAAAGTTGGTCAACCGCATCACCGCTGACGATTTGATCGTGTGGCAGGAGGATCAGAGGTCATATCGAGGTGTGGTGCTGCAACTGCCTGCTGACGATTCAGCGGCGCCCGGCTACCGCATCGTCGCTGCCATGGACATCGGCTTTCATCTCGACTTCCTGGCGGAGTTCAAGCGCATGCTCTGGTGGGCAACCGGCTTGGTCATGTGCCTGGCGCTCGGTGTGGCTTGGCTGGCGGTGCAGTGGGGCCACCTGCCGATTCGCAAGGTCAATGAAGAGATTCGGGCGATTCGCTCTTCAAAGCTGGATGTGAGGCTGGATCCTCGGGATGTGCCGATCGAACTGGCGGAACTGGTATTCGCCTTCAACGATATGTTGGCGAGAATCGAGGAAGGCTTCACCCGGCTATCACACTTTTCCGCAGACATCGCGCACGAGTTGCGCACGCCCGTCACCAACCTGGTCACGCAGACTCACGTGGCGCTTGGCCAGCCGCGCAGCAACGAGGAATACAGAGAAATCCTCTATTCAAATTTGGAAGAGTTTGATCGGATGGGACGCATGATTGGTGACATGCTGTTTCTTGCCCAAACGGAAAATGATCCCCGCAACTTGCGTCTGTCTACCATTGATCTGTCCGAATTGGTGCGGAGTCTGTTCGACTATTTCGAGGCGCTGGCAGAAGATAGCGGCATTACGCTTGGTGTTAAAGGGGCGATCGGCAGCATAGCGGCGGATCGGGAAATGCTCACCCGGGCGCTGAACAATCTTCTCTCGAATGCAATTCGACACACGCCTCGCGGCAAGAGCATCACGGTCTTGCTTTCGCAGGACGAGCAGTGGACAACGATCAGTGTGGTCAATCCCGGTGAGAGAATTCCTGAGCGCGATCTACCAAAGCTCTTCAACCGCTTCTACCGAGTTGATCCGGCACGGCAACGAAATACGGCGGGCGCCGGTCTTGGCCTTGCCATCGTGAAATCGATTGCGGAGGCACATGGTGGCTCCGTTGCCGTGACCTCCAGTGAGCTTGTCACCAGGTTTGACTTGGTATTGCCCCATCTGCGGCAGTAGTCCGAGGGCGCTGCGGTCCGTCCAGCCAACTGGCGTATCTCTTTGCCTGATTCTGGGATCTACCCGGCCGGCCACGTTGCTACGCGAGCGGGACATTTTTTCTCCGTGACTGCCACGTGCCCAGTCCTAGCGGCAGGCGCCGACATCATGCGCTTGTGTATCCCATCGCTACGTCCACACCGCGCGCGGGGGCCTTTGCTCGGTCGTGATCCGGTCACCGATCGTCGATAGCCTCAGCGGTCAGTGCCGAACGTCTGCCTGCTCGGCGCCTCGATCGCGCGCAGACCTGGCTGTGTGCGCTGAGCCCCTGAGGTGAGTTGGAAGTTGGTCTGCTGGTTCGTTGCGCGGGTATATGTACCCGTAGCTGGGTACAGAGAGTCTTATTGATCAAGATCAAGGTACTGCTATCAGGCGCCGGCTGCATATGAACGCAGCCAACCGCCAAAACTACCTATGCAGGTGTCCACTAAAACTTGACCACTGCACCCCGCCCGAAGGCTTCTCCGACTCGCCCGCTGACGCGGGCCAGGTCAACCCCACAACGACAGGCGAGAACGCCCCGCCATGCCTTGCAGCGCCGGTCTTGAGGCGTGGCGTGGAAGCTCCATAGCGATGCCGGGCGGGTTGTCCCTGAACCGCGTTGAGGACGGCACGCACCTGCACAACCTGCCGCAGCAAGCGCCAGCGTGTTCGCCAGCGTCCCGTCCATCGCGGCGGGGCGCTGGCCGGGCCGATCCGGCGCAGCCGGTTCGGCGGCATCGAGGGGCGCCAAGCATCGCGCGGCGGGGATAGCCCGCAGGGCTTTCCCCTGGAGGCAAGCGAAGCGCGCAGCGCCGCAGGCGCGAAGGCGTGAGCAACTGTCTTGAAAGTCAAGCCTCGCAAGCGCGCAGGCTCCATTCAATTGAAGCGTTTTGCCAATGATTCAATAAATGTTGTATTATCGAATCATGAACGAGACCCAAGCCATTTCCGCCCTCGGCGCCCTGGCCCATACCCAGCGGCTGCGCGTGTTCCGCGCCCTGGTGGTCGCCGGCCCCGAAGGGCTGACACCCAGCGTCCTCGCCGACCAGCTCGACGTGGCCCGCAACTCCCTGTCCTTCCACCTGAAAGAACTGGCCCATGCCGGCCTGGTCACCATCGAGCAGCAGGGCCGCAACCTGATCTACCGCGCCGACTTCACCCAGATGAATGGGCTGCTCGGCTATCTGACCGAGCACTGCTGCCAGGGCGGCGCGTGCGAGGTCACCGAATCCTCCTCTGCCTGTACTTCCTGCTGAAAGGATCACCCCCATGAAGCGCTTTCACGTCCACCTGCACGTCGATGACCTGAACCGCAGCATCGGCTTCTATTCCCAACTGTTCGCCGCGCAGCCCGCGCGCGTCGAAGGCGACTACGCCAAATGGATGCTCGAAGACCCGCCGGTCAACTTCGCCATCTCCACACGTGGCAACAAGCCGGGCATCGACCACCTGGGTATCCAGACCGACGATGCCGAGGAATTGGCGGTGCTGAAGGCCCGCGCCGAGGCGGCCGACATGACGCTGCTGGACGAGGGCACCACGACCTGCTGCTACGCGCGCAGCGAGAAGCACTGGATCACCGATCCGCAGGGCGTGGCCTGGGAGCACTTCCACACGCTGGGCAACATTCCGGTCTTTAACGAAGCGGCGCCTGCAGCGACTTCCGCCGCAGCGTGCTGTACCCCGGTGCGCGGCAAGCCGGTGGGCGTTGCGGTGAAGCCGGCTTCCTCCTGCTGCTGATGTGAGATACCCATGACCACCGACAAGACCTACAACGCCCTGTTCATCTGCACGGGTAACTCGGCCCGCTCCATCCTGGCCGAAGGCATCCTCAATGAATTGGGCCAGGGGCGCTTTCGCGCCTACTCGGCGGGCAGCCACCCCAAGGGCGAAGTCCACCCACTGGCGCTCGCCACGCTGGAGCGGCTGCACATGCCGACCGCCGGCTACCGCAGCAAGAACTGGGACGAGTTCGCGGCGCCCGGTGCGCCGGAGCTGGATTTCATCTTCACGGTCTGCGACAACGCCGCCGGCGAGGTCTGCCCCGTGTGGCCGGGGCGCCCGATGTCGGCGCATTGGGGTGTGCCTGATCCTGCAGCCGTTGAAGGCACCGACGAGCAGAAGCGCAAGGCGTTCACGGATGCGGCGCTGACGCTGCGCCGACGCATCGAATTGTTCCTGTCGCTGCCGATTCAGCGCCTGGATGCCATGTCGCTGCAGCACGAGCTGCGCAGCATTGGTACGAAGTGAGGTTGGCGCGATGAGTGTTGGAACCCAAACGGCCGGCCGCGTGCCGGCCGCCCCCACCATGAGCGTCTTCGAGCGCTACCTGAGCGTGTGGGTGCTGCTGTGCATCGTCGCCGGTATCGCGCTCGGCCAGTTCGCGCCGGGCGTGTTCCAGGCCATCGGCCGCACGGAAGTGGCTCAGGTCAACCTGCCCGTGGGCCTGCTGATCTGGGTGATGATCATTCCCATGCTGCTCAAGGTGGACTTCGGCGCTCTCGGCCAGGTCAAGCAGCACTGGCGCGGCATCGGCGTGACGCTGTTCATCAACTGGGCCGTCAAACCATTCTCGATGGCGTTGCTGGCGTGGATCTTCATCCGCCAGGTCTTCGCGCAGTGGCTCCCCGCCGACCAGCTCGACAGCTATGTCGCGGGCCTGATCTTGCTGGCCGCCGCACCTTGCACAGCCATGGTGTTCGTCTGGAGCCGGCTGACCGGGGGCGATCCTGTGTTCACGCTGTCGCAGGTCGCGCTGAACGACACCATCATGGTGTTCGCCTTCGCGCCCATCGTCGGCCTGCTGCTGGGCCTATCGTCCATCACGGTGCCGTGGGCCACGCTGCTGGTATCGGTCGGCCTGTACATCGTGATTCCCGTCATCCTGGCCCAGTTCTGGCGCCGCGCCCTGCTGAGCAAGGGCCAAGCCGCCTTCGACCGGGCGCTGGAGCGCATCGGGCCGCTGTCCATCGCGGCGCTGCTGCTCACGCTGGTGCTGCTGTTCGCCTTCCAGGGCGAGGCCATCATCCGCCAGCCACTGGTCATCGCCATGCTGGCCGTTCCGATCCTGATCCAGGTGTTCTTCAACTCCGGCCTGGCCTACTGGCTCAACCGCAAGGCGGGCGAGCAGCACAGCATCGCTTGTCCTTCGGCGCTGATCGGCGCCAGCAACTTCTTCGAGCTTGCCGTAGCCGCCGCCATCAGCCTGTTCGGCTTCCAGTCCGGCGCCGCGCTGGCCACCGTGGTCGGCGTGCTGATCGAGGTGCCAGTCATGCTACTGGTCGTTCGGATCGTCAACCAAAGCAAGGGCTGGTATGAGTGCGGCCCGAACCCTGCCCGCGGATAACCAAGACACGACTCATGAGCAACATCACCATTTACCACAACCCCACCTGCGGCACGTCGCGCAACGTGCTGGCTCTGATCCGCAACAGCGGCGAAGAGCCGAACGTTATCGAATACCTGAAGACACCGCCTGACCGCGAAACGCTGCAACGCCTGATCACGGACATGGGCGCGCCAATGCGCGCCGTGCTGCGTGAGAAGGGTACGCCCTATGCGGAATTGGGCCTCGATGACCCGAAGTGGGGTGACGAGCAGTTGATTGGCTTCATGCTCCAGCACCCCATCCTCATCAACCGGCCCATCGTGGTGACCCCGCTGGGCACGCGCCTGTGCCGGCCCTCAGAGGCCGTGCTGGACATCCTGCCGCAGCCGCAGCGCGGCGCGTTCCGCAAGGAAGACGGCGAAGCCGTGGTGGATGCGGAGGGTCGCAGGGTCTGAGACCTCCCGCACAAGCGGCAGGCAATCTGAAGTGAGGCTGGTATTATCGAATTTCGTTATCGATATTCGATATGAAAGAGAAACCTACTCCACGTGCCATGGAGCACCACGACCTGCTGTCGGGGCTGATCCGCCTGCATGTGCTGCACCACGCAGCCGAGCAGGAGATCTACGGGCAATGGATGATCGACGAGCTGGCCCACCACGGCTACCGCCTCTCCCCCGGAACGCTGTACCCGATGCTGCACAAGATGGAGCGCGACGGCTACCTCGTCTCCCGCCAGGAGCGTGAAGGGCGCACCGTGCGCAAGCTCTACACGATCACGCCCAAGGGCAAGGAAGGCTTGGCGCTGGCCAAGGACCGCATCCGGGAGTTCACCGGGGAGGCGATGCACAAATGACAGATTCCACCAACACCTTGCAGCATGAGGCCGCTGCCGCGCGCGGCTCACCCGTCGAAGTCTTCGGCGCCTTCCTCAAGCTGGGGCTGACCTCCTTCGGCGGGCCGATCGCGCATCTGGGCTATTTCCGCTCGGAGTTCGTCGAGCGTCGCCGCTGGCTGGATGACCGCAGCTACTCCGATCTGGTCGCCCTGTGCCAGTTCCTGCCGGGGCCGGCCAGCAGCCAGGTCGGTATGGCGCTGGGGTTGGGCCGCGCGGGCTGGCTGGGGCTGCTGGCGGCCTGGGCCGGATTCACCTTGCCATCGGCGATTGCGCTGATCCTGTTCGCCTTTGGCATCGCCGAGTACCAGGGGCTGGCCCAGTCCGGCTGGGTGCACGGGCTCAAGGTCGTCGCCGTGGCCATCGTGGCGCAAGCGGTCTGGGGGATGGCCAAGTCGTTGTGCCCGGACCGGCCGCGCGCCGCGCTGGCCATTCTGGCGGCGCTGCTGACCATGGTCCTGCCCTCGGCCGCGGGACAGCTTGCCGCCATCGCGGTGGCAGGGCTGCTGGGCTGGTGGACATTGAAGATCGCGCAACCCGGCGGCGGCCACGCCCACAGCTACCCCGTCTCGCGCAAGCTGGGCATCGTGGCGCTGCTGCTGTTTGCCGCACCGCTCGTCGGGCTGCCCCTGTGGGCGGCAGCCACGGACTCGTCCACGATAGCCCTGCTGGAAGGGGTGTACCGCTCCGGTGCACTGGTCTTCGGCGGTGGACACGTTGTGCTGCCGCTGCTGCAGGCCTCGGTGGTGCCCAGCGGCGTCGTGAGCAATGCCGACTTCCTGGCCGGCTACGGTGCGGCGCAGGCCGTGCCGGGGCCGCTGTTCACTTTCTCGGCCTACCTCGGCGCGGTCGCCCACGGACCGCTGCATGGCTGGATCGGCGGGCTGGCACTCCTGGGCACGATCTTCCTCCCCGCTTTTTTCATGCTGGTCGGTGCACTGCCGTTCTGGGAAGGGCTGCGCCACCGCGCGGGCATCCAGACGGCCATGGCCGGCATCAACGCCGGCGTGGTCGGTATTCTGGTGTCCGCCCTCTATGACCCGGTATGGACGAGTGCCATCCACAGCAAGGCGGATTTTGGGCTGGCGCTGCTCTCGTTCGGACTGCTGACGGTGGGGCGCGTGCCGCCGGCGCTCGTGGTGCTGTTAGCCGGGCTGGTGGGCTGGGTCATGGCGATGGGCGTCTGAATCTCATGTGGCACACCCTGACCATCCAGCTCCGACACGAAACCGCCGACGACATTGCCGCCATCGAAGCGGTCACGACCGCCGCCTTCGCTGATGCACCACACACCAGCCACACCGAGCAATTCATCGTGCGCGCCTTGCGTGCCGCCAACGAACTGACGCTTTCCATCGTGGCCGAAGAACATGGGCGCGTCGTCGGTCACGTCGCGCTGTCGCCAGTAACGATCACCCATGAGCACAGGCGAAAGACCGAGGGCTGGTATGGGTTGGGGCCGATCTCCGTCCTGCCGCCAAGGCAGGGGCGAGGCATCGGTTCGCGCCTGATGGAACAGGCGCTGTCTGAACTGCGGGCTATGCAGGCCGCAGGCTGCGTGCTGCTGGGAGATCCAACGTACTACACGCGCTTTGGCTTCCAGGCCCATGCGGGCTTGCAACTGCCGGGCGTGCCGCCCGGCTATTTCATGGCGCTGGCCCTGCATGGGACAGTGCCGGAAGGCATCGCGCACTACAGCGATGCCTTCAACGCCGCCGCCTGAGCCAGCGCGAAGGCGGCGGCGTTTTAATTCGGCTATTGGCCTTGAACACCGGGCGCGGCCACTGTCGCACCCGGATTTCGCGTCCACCGCGCCCAGGGCGGAACGGCCTGGGCGCGGTGCTGATCGCGGTTATTCCTTCGTCTCGATGCGCCACCACACAAAGCGAAGCGCCCCGGTCGAGGCCGGGGCGCTTGCCTTCGGCGCGGGTCAAGCGGCCAGTGCCTCGGCGGGTTCATCCGCCATTGCCTCGGTATCCTCCGGGGCGTCCTGCTCCGGGCCTTCTTCCTGCGCGGCCTCCTGCGGGCCTTCGGCCTTGAAGATGGCGGGCATCCAGCCGGTGCCATCGGCCAGCCGCTCGGCCTCGCTGGCAATGTCGGCCTTCTTGAGCTTCGCCAGCCGGGTGACGAATTCCGGTGCAAACGCGCCCACGGCATCCAGAATCACGGCCTTGGAAACGTGCTTGAAGTAGCCTTCTGCGGTCGGCTTCCACCATGCGGCCATGTCGAGGCCCACGGCCTGCGCCAGTTCTGCGCCGGGCTGGTGCGGCGTGGCACGGGGCGTCACCACGTCCACCGTGGAAGCCACGCACACGGCCAGCAGCCGCACCAGTTCGTCTTGCGACTTCGCCAGCAGCGCGGCGAACAGTTCGGCGCTGTCCTCCGGCAAGGCTTCCCCGGCTACCTGTTGCAGTTCGCGCAGCGCCACAGCGGCGGGCGACTCCGGCCAGTCCGGGGCCATGCCTTCCAGCCGGTCTTGCACTTTCAGGCTCACGCCCAGCGGCAGGTCGTGGCCGTGGTAGCTGTCCTGCAAAACCTTCTGCACCATGCCATGCACCAGCGCGGCCAGCGCGACGTGCGGATGCCGGGCCACTTCGATTTGCAGCGCCGCCGTGCGGTGGGCGCTCAACCGCTGCGCCAGCTGGTCGGACAGGCTCGCGGCCTTGGGCGGGTCGTCGGCGTCCTCGTGCTCCTCGTTGGCGGCTTCGCCTTCGGTGCTGCCGAAGCCGCGCCGCAGCTTTTCCAGCGTGCGCAGCGCCTTGGCCTCGGCTTCGCGCAGCAGGCCGCGATGAATAACAGCCTCGCCGTTGCGGTCGATGGTGACGATGGCACCGGCCACCTCGCGCACTTCGGGGGCGTAGCCTTGCAAGGCATTCTCCGCGTCTTGCAGTTCTCCGACCACCTGATCGCGCCGCTGTTCCAGCTTCTCGGCCTTGGCCTCGTCCTCGGCGTCGCAGGCTTCTTCCAGTTCGGCGTCGATCTTTTCGAGGCGGGTTTCCAGCGAGGCGATGCGGCGGGCCTCGCGGGTGGTCGGCTCGCGGCGGTGGCGCGGGGCGTTCTGGAACGCCTGCCGTTCCTCGTAGGCCAGATGCGGCACGGCCTCCACCCATGCCCAGCCCTCGGCGCGCACGTCCTCGGCCAGCGTTGCCAGCTTGTCGCGCACGAGCGTTTCCAGCACTGCGGTATCGGTGAGGTAGGTTCCGGCATCGCCTTCCGCGAACAGGTCGCGGCGGATGCCGCCGCCTGCCTGCCGGTAGGCGTCCAGCCCGACGAAGCGCACCAGCGCGTGCGCGGCGTCGATTTCGCGCTCGGTCAGGCGCTCGCGCAGCTTGGACGGGCTGCGCTGCCATTCCGGCGCACCATAGAACGTGGCTTCCTGCGCGGCGTGGTCGTCGGCGAAGGGACACAGCAAGACCGCCCCCTCACGCCACCCACGCACGCCGGTTTTCGGCAAGCGGAGCGCGCAGGCACGGATCAGCGAGCCGGGCCGGAGGCGCCAGCGATGGAAGCCCGACAGGGGCGAGACTCGCGCAGCGAGGCTCAATGCGCAGCACGACAGCGCGACGGCGGCACGCCGGGACGCCCGACTGCTTGGGACAGGACTACTCGTTGTCGGTCTTGCGCGGCTCGATGTGCAACTGTCCTTGACGTGCAGCCGGGCGTAGTTGCGAAGGTACAGCGTGTCGTACTGCTTATCGGGCGATGTCAGGTGCACCACCATCAGGAAGGCGGGGGACTGCTTTTGGACGGTGATGCCCTGGCGCACCACATCGCGGGCAGCCGGGCCTGAGCCTGGGCGACGCGGTTTTGTACCCGCACCGTCGCGTCATCGGCGTTGATGCCAGAACGGAAGGTGACCGTGGTCACCAGCACGCCGTCGGAGCCGGCGACAGACTTGATGTACATCATGCCTTCGACGCCGTTGATCTGCTCCTCCAGGGGTGTCGCCACGGTCTCGGCAATCACCTTGGGGTTGGCGCCCGGATACACGGCGCGCACCACGACCTTGGGATATTCGCTGATCGGCAGCGCCGGGATCGCGAGCAGGCCCGAGACGAAGATGACGATCGACAGCACAGCCGCGAAGATCGGCCTGTCCATGAAGAACTTGGAGAGGTCCATGGGCTAATACCTTGAAAGGAGTCCAGGGGGAAGCGCGCCGCGCCGCTCGTTGTGTGATACGTCCGATCGGTGGCGCGCTCCGGCGTGGTGCTTCATTTGGTGGCGGACGCGGGCGCCGCAGCAGCCACCATGGGCACCGCCGTGGCCTGCACAGGCATGCCCGGCAAGAACACCTTCTGCGCGCCGTTGACGATCACGCGGTCGCCCGCCGCCAGCCCCCCTCGCACGATGCGCAGCCAATGGGAACTGCCACCCAGTTTCACATCACGTCGCTGCGCCAGTCCATCCTTGTCTACGATGTAGACGTAGTTACGGTCGTGGTCGGTCAGCACCGCCTTGTCGTCGATCAACACGGCCGAGAATTCGCCGCTGCCGACCAGTCGCACGCGGGTATAGAGGCCCGGCGTGAAAACGCGATCCTTGTTGTCCAGCACCGCGCGCACGGCGATCGTGCCGCTGCCCCGGTCCACCTGGTTGTCGAGGAAGTCCACCGTGCCGGTGTGAGAGAAGTCCGCCTTGTCCGCCAGGGCGATCTGGACCGGCAGCTGGCCGCCTCGCTCGCTGGGGCGCTCTCCCTTGCGCGCCATGCGCGAGTAGCGCAGGAACGCCTTCTCATCGGCCTCAAAGTAGGTATAGACCCTGTCCTGGAACACGATGGTGGTTAGCACACTGGCTGCATCGCTGGCGGCCACCAGGTTGCCTGCGGTAAAGCGGGCACGGCTGGCGCGCCCGTTGATGGGCGAGCGCACTTGGGTCCTCTCCAGGTTCAACTGCGCCGTCTCCACCGCAGCCTGCGCGGCCTGCACCTCAGCCTGCGCGGACTCGTCAGCGGCGCGGCGCTGCTCCCAGGCCTCGGTGGAGACAGCCTGCTGCTCGACCAGCACCTTGGCACGTTGCGCCTCGCTTCTGCTGCGGCCGGCTTCGCTGCGCGCCCGGGTCAATTGCGCCTGGGCCCGGGCCAGTTCCGCGCGGTAGCTTCGGGCATCGATCATGAAGAGCACATCGCCCTTCTTGACCTCGTCTCCTTCGCGATAGGCGACCCGCTCGACGTAGCCAGACACCCGTGGGCGCAGCTCGACGCTCTCGATGGCTTCGATGCGTCCGTTGTATTCGTCCCATTACGTGATGGGCTTGATCTCGACCTGCGCGACGCTGACTTGCGGCGGCGGTGGATGGCCTCCGGCGCCAGCTCCGGCGTTCTCTTTACAACCTGCGAGCGCCATCGCGCTGAGGGAGATCAGTATCCAAAGCAGGCGCACGCCGCGAGGGTCGGAGCTGGAAGTCGTCATCTGAACAGGTTCCGTGGTCAGGTCGTAAAGCGAATGAAGCGAGCGCGATCGCGCTGCACGCTGTCCCCTGACGCTGCTTTCTTGGCAGCGCAAGACCATGAGCGACAGATGCGGCAGAGATCGAATCCCGTTGGTTGTCGGCTTCTCGTCTCGTCGCAGAACGCGCGCGCAAACCGACCTCGGCGGCATTACAAAGCCTCAAAACTTGAGGTCAAGCGATATCGACGTTCTGATTCGCGCCGTTGCGGATTGGTCCGCCGCGTCGCATTTTTGGACGGCTCTTGAGCCGCCGGTTACGCGAGAAGTGACAAGTAAGGATTGTTCGGTGGTGGCTCTGCGAACAGGAGCCGAACATCGTGCAATAGATAGCCATACAGGCGGCGGGACTTCCTGGGGCCTGTGACATCGCACGTCCAGATGTTCAGGCCCCTGGGCTTTTTGCGATGCAGTTGCAGGCGCTCGAAGCGCTTTTGTACCCATTGCCAATCCTGCTGGTTCTCCTGCTTGGCGAGAGTCCCGACCTGGGGGTGTTCTTGTGCGTAGCGTTGGAATACCCCGGGGCTGACCAGGTAGGCCGTGTCGCCCACCGTATGCACGAGCGCCTTCGCGTCGTTGATGACCAGCCGGCGGGTAGCGATACCTTGTTTCAGCCACGCCATGAAGTGCTCGCCCGATGGCTGCGCCGACGAGGACGTGGGCACCGGCGCTGATGACGGCACGGGCACCATCGAGGTTGGCGGTGGCGTTTGAGGGCCAGCGGCGGGTGCGTCGCCCGAGACGGCTTCCGCATCCTGTTGGGGAACAAGCAAATCGCCGATTCCTACCATCGCCAGCAGGTCCTCCATGACATCGGGTGCGGCTTGTGCGGCAGGCAAGTGAACCGGAGTCGCGGCGTCGACGCCCTCCCATGGAAGGGACTCTTGATCGTCGGTGGCTGGCTTTGCCGTCATTGCCGGCGAGGGCACCAAGGCATCGGCATTGTTGGGTGCCGGTGTCCCGTCGATTGCCACTGCCCCTGCGAAGGGCGCTGGCCGCTCTCCAGACTCCCAAATCAGCGCGGGAGCGAGACGCAGCAGGGTGAATGAGTGGGACCAGCCAGTCGTGCTGGTCACGGTCGCGCGCCAGACCGCCTTGCCGTCCGGCGTCGGTTGCAACATGCCGTGATCCTGCAGCACGTTGAAGACGGCGGTGTTGCTCGCGGGGATGCCGTCGACGCCTAGTGACAGCAGGTGCGCACGCAGCTTGTCCGAGACCGTCTTGCTTACCAGCCACAAGGCATCCTCGGTGATCCAGCCATCGGAGGCTTCCGGCTGGTTCAGCTTCAACTGTTCCTTGAGCAGGTAGCGCAGCCCGTCGAGCAACTTGCGCTGCAGCGCATGCTTGTGTGCAGCCATGGCGCGGGCCGGATCGCCGCCCAGTTCCTGGGCCACCGAAGCCCGGTCGGCCTGCACGACAAGTTCGCCCAGCACGCCGGCGCGCTCGTACTGGCCGGCCAGGACGTAGAGCAGCGGTCCCCACAGGTCGGGATAGCCACTGAGCCAGTCCAGGGCATCACGGTCGAGCAGTTGACGGTAGAGTAAACCTGTCGCGGCGCTGTGGAGCCGATATTCCCGATCGTCGCGGTAGCGGAAGCGGTATGGCTGGTGCAGCGGGCCGTGCCAGGGGTGCCACAGCGAGCCGTCGGACAGTTCGACGTGCAGATCGACGGCGATCTTGCCGATGTCGTGCAGCAGCGCGGCATAAGCGACTGCGGCAGTCCAGGCTTCAGACTGCGCCGCCTGGTCTTCGGGACTGCCGCCAATGGGCAGCAGATGGGACTGCCGCAGCTTGAGCGCATAGGCGACGATCTCCAACCCGTGATCCAGCATGCCGCCGGGGTAAGCGTGGTGATGGCTTTCCGATGCGGGGAATTGTTGGACCAACTCGGCGTAGTGCTCCAGCGGCGTGCGGTATAGGGTGGCGAACTGCCGCCGCGACAGCGACGTGCGCTGCCAGATGTGTTCCAGCAGCTTCTGCCGGCGCGGTGTTGCCAGCAGCGATGCGGCCGATTCGGGCCGCAGCAACCCTTTCGGGAGGTCGGTGGCGGGCGCTGGCGACGGGGCAGCGACCGGGGGCCGTTTTCGCTGGAACAGGGAGAGCATGCGGGTGTCCTCTGGGGGGCCGGCCGGGAGGCCTTTTCGCCTTTTCGAGGTAGGGCCTTTCCCCTTGCACCCCATTCCCTTGCCGTTTCGGCCCTTTGGCCTTTAACCGTTTCGGTATAGCCGGGCCTGGGTTGCGTCTCCAGCGTCAATGTGGAACCCGCACGAATGGATTGGACGGAGACCTGGCGCTGGCCCCTGCCTATGCTGCGGGGACGCTACCCCCGGCAGGTAGGCTCTCGCTCAGGCGACCAAGTTGACAAATGCGACAAGGGCGACTAGAGTGAATCCTGTCTCAAACCTGCTTGGGAGATGACCATGCCCACCGCCATTGAATTCATTGCCGATCGTCTGCCGCGCGTCACCGTGGAGGACGTGCGCCGTTTCGCGGATACCGTTGAAATCCGGGATGCGCCGGCTTTCGCGGCCGAGTTGCAGGCGTTCATTCACGAGCGCGTGGAGGCGGTAAAACTGCCAGCCAACCTCGAAGGCGAAACGGTGGAGCAGGCCCTGGCGCGCAAGGCGGCCGCGCTGCGCACCGAAACGCGCTGGACCCCGACTGAAACCGACGTCCAGCGAGGCCGCGCCGTGTTGCTGGAATCCTTCAACCAGCCGCACAACCTGCCGATCCCCGAGTACGCCAAGCTGGCGGACAAGTCGCGCCAGCAGATCTACAAGGACATCCTCGCGCGCCGGCTGCTGGCGCTGAATGTGGGGCCGCGCGGCCAGAAGCTGCCCGACTGGCAGCTCGACCCGGTGAAGCAGCAGTTGACCCAAACCGTGCTTCAAGAGGTCGAGGGCATCGACCACTGGACGATCTACCGCGCACTATCCGAACCGCTCGAAGGCTTGGGCGGACGCTCGCCGGTGGATGCGGTGACGCATGGCACAATCGATGACGTGGCCGAAGCGGTGTTCAACGTGCTGGGCGTCCAGGTGCATTGAGGCAAGACCGCCATGAGCCGCGAACTGCCCTTGTTCTTGATCGATGCGGGTGAACTGCTCCAGCATGTGAGCCGCGTCGTCTATCGGGGCAGCCCGCTGTACTATGGCCGCAGCGGCACCAATCGCTACGACGACCCGGCGCGGACCTACGGCGTGCTCTACCTGGGCCGCGACCTGTCCACGGCGCTGATGGAGTCGGTGTTTCACAAGCACCAGTGGCTGGCGGACGAGAAGCGCTCGATTGCGCTGAAGGAAGTCGAGAGCCGGCTCGTGCGGGCCGTGGGGGTCCTGGACGACGTGCGCTTGGCCGATCTCACGGCCGAGGGTGTCATGGCGGGTTACTTCGGCCTGAACCTGGAACAGTTGGCCAGCCGCGACTACACGCACACGCAGCAGGTGTCCGCCCAGGTGCATGCGATGCTCGGCGATGATGGCCAGCCGCTGTTCGACGGGGTGCTCTATCCGTCGCGCAACAACTATCCCGCCAAGAGCATCGCCCTGTTCGAGCGTGCGGCAGCAAGAGTCGGCGTTGTCGATGACATCGACCTGGTGGACCATGTGGACTGGCCGCGCTTCGTTGCCACGTATCGCGTCGGCGTGGAGCCTGATCCCGGGCCGGTGGAACCGGATGACGAAGCGTCCTGAAGCGGCAAGAGAGCACATTGAAGCCCCAAACAGAATGAAATGGACCAAACTGGAATAGGCATCCCTCTGTAGCAGGAGACGACCATGAACACCACGACCCGCATCAGCACCGCAGAACGCCTCGGCCGCACCTTTGGCCGCGGATGGCGCGCCTACGCGCGCGGCGAACGTCGGGCGTCGAACTGGTTGGTGTCCAAGGGGGTGCCGGCGGCCGTTGCCACCGCGCTCGTGTGGGTGGTCAAGCTGTCTGTGGTGGGATTGCTGCTCTACGTTGCTTTTTGGTTCGCACTCGTGTTGTTGGGCGTCGTGGCGGCGGCGTGGGCTGCTGCTGCCAATACCTCTGACGAGGACGAGTGGCCTTTCACCGATCTCACAGAACTGCGCAAGACACCGGGCTACGATCCCAATCTGTACAACGATACGTCGCACGAGTTGTACACCGACGACTGACGGACTCCGGGCTACTTCAGCTTGCCTCCCGTGAGTGCCCCAGCCCCCTTGCCCCCGGCTTGGCCGGCGCTCTTGCTGCCGTCCGACAACCCCTGAATGGCATGTCCCGCCCGAATTCCAACCCAGGTCAGGCTTGCCAGCCAGAATCCTGGCAGCACCAGGAACATCGTGCCCGCGACGAACATCAAGAGCATGTCGCCGAACGCATTGTTCAGCCCCACCAGCGGGTCGAAGTTCGTGTGTGGCCGGTTCCAGCCAAAGCCCCAGCCATAGAGCGCATCGAGGATAGTGCTGTCGATCCAGCGAGCGAGCTGGAACCAGAAATCCACGAAGAACAGCGCGAATTGCACGACGCTGACCGTGACGACCGTCTTCAGGTCATAGGTGCCCACGACCAGCACGAGCGGGATGCAGATGACCAGCGCCATCTTGAGCAAGGCGAGGACCATGGGTAGAGACTGTCTCACGACGTCCATGGCGGGAAACGCGGCAATCGCGCCGACGGCCATCCCAACGTCTCCCGTGGCCCGTGTCACGATGTTCGGCAAGGTCTTGTCGATCTGGCCTCCGTAGTCCGTATAGACGCTGCCCTGGTTCAACTTCTGCTGCCGCGGTGACGCGATGGCTCGGATCACCGAGTCGTCCACCTCGGCCCGGCTCAGGAACCCGGCCCAGCCCGCCAGGCGACTCAACAGGCTCGGGTCCACCTGACCCAGCAGGCGTGCCCGCAGGCCGTTACTTCCATCGCTCCACCACTGGCGGCAGGTCGGGTAGCCGCCACCGCTGGCCACCTGCGCAAGCCCTGCGTCGCGGGTGCTGTCATAGGGCCAGTCCTCGCGTGGGGTGCTGGAACGGTATGTGTCGTAGTAGCCGTTCGTGTCGGTGAAGAACCGCGATCCGATCCAGGTCACGTCGTGCATCTGCTGCTCATCGAGCTGAGGGCGCTGCATGAACAATTTGGCCCGTGCAGGCCCATAGCAATCCCGCGAGAAATCCGCTACTTCCTGAGCCAGCACCGGGTCATCGATGCGCGTAGCGTCGATCTCCATGCGCATCTGCCGCAGGTCCGTGCCGCACGGGATCGCTGCCACCGAAGCGCCCGTGACGGCGCGCGAGAGCGCGTGCATGAACGCCCACCACACCGGCACCTTCGCCGACTGGTTGTTGATGGTGCTGAAGGACTGCGACCAGCCGGTATCCCCGGGCTGCGCCACGCTGACCTGGCACTGGGCCGAGCGCGAGCTGTCGTACTGGATGGTGTTCAGGTCCACGTCGATGAACGGAATGCCGGCGAACATCACCACCACGATGGCGACGAAGACCCGGTTCTCGATGCGGGCGGCGCTCAGCACGCCTTTGTTGCCCTCGTCGGCGCCTTCCGCACGGGCCTTCAACCACTCCTGCACGATGATGGCGACGAAAGGCAGCGCGAATACCCCGCTGGATACGAGGACCGCCCAGATGCCGTTGTTGACGATCCAGGACACGAGGGTTAGGTAGTACTCCAGGTAGTCGGTCGTGAAAAGCGTCATGGCCTCGATCCCCTCAAGCGGCCTGCATCAACAGGCTGGCTTCCAGCGCCACGATGGCAACAATGCCGGCGACCTCAGCGCGAATCAGCCGGCGTCGGGCCAGCGTGCTGTCCTCGCGCGCCAGCAGCCGCCGCCGCATCCAGACCCAGCCGCAGGCCGTCGCCCCGTACAGGAACAACCGCCACACGAAGAAGTAGCCCGATGCGGCCGCGAGCCACCGCTCCCAGCCGGCCACGCTGCCAACGAGATAGATGCCGGCGATGTTGGCGCCCACCGCAGCGGCGACGATCACGGCCGCCCACAGCAGTGCTTTCGCCGCACGCCGGCTGATGAGCCAGCGCAAGGGGCGCCAGGCCATGCGCTCCGCGCTCATGGCCGGCCTCCCGGATTGCCCTTCTGCAACTGGTCGAGGCGGTCGGGCACCGGATCGCCCTCATAGATGCCGCGCGAGCCTGCCGCGCGCGTGCCATGGCGCTGGATGATGGCCATCGGCGAGTTGTTCGCCAGCTCGCGCCGCAGTTCAAGTTCGGTCTTGAGGTTGCGGATCTCCCGGTCGAGCGTGTCGCTCTCGTGGTTCACGGCCTCGACTGCCAACTCGTTGGCTGCCACGTTGGGCTCTTTCTTGCCGGTGAGCAGCGTGCGCTGGAGCAGCAGTGCCTTCTCCAGCACCGACGAAAGCGCCACCTCGGACGCGAGGCGCCGCGCCAGCAGGTCCTGGTCCGGCTCGTCGCGCAGCGCCTCGATGACGCCGCGCGTGATCGGCAGCGACGTGCTGCCGGCCTCGCGCAAGTTCTCGAAGGTGGTGTTGCGCACGCCGGAAACCAGTTCCTGCAAGACTTCCAGCTTGGCTTCGTACTCCTCCTGGATCAGCGGCGTCAGCCCGACGCCGGGCACCGTCTCGGTCTTGGTGCAGGAATCGCACGTGCGCTGCACCTGTTCCCCGAGGACCCGGGTGGCCCATTCGGTCGCCTGCTGCGGCGACGTCCAGGTCTGGCAGGACAGGCTCGCGCAACTGGTGGACGCGATGGAGGATGTGTCCGTCACGCCGCGCCCGTTGACCAGGTTGTAGCCCGCGCGGGTGACGTCGCCGACCACGCGGATGGCGGACTGGCCTGCGCCACCGGCATTGCTGCCGCCCACCCAGGGAAGGCCGTCGTTGCCGCGGCGCGTCTCGGCCTGCTCGACGGCCGACACGGCATCGTTGCTGCCAACCGCGTCACGCAAGGCCATGCCTTCGGCCATCTGGCTCCAGCCAAGCTGGCCACCCGCAGTCTCGGCCATCTTCTCCGCCATGGCGCGGCACGTCAGCTTGGAGCGGTCGAAGTCCAGCCGCGCCTGCAGCACGCCGTTGGTCAGCAGGTTGTACAGGCCCGGATCGGCGCGCTGAATGATCAGCGCCGGCAGCGATGCAACCGCGCTGGTCGCGCTCTGGATCACGTTGCTCATGATCTGCTGAAAGCCGTTCGTGATGCCGTTGAGCTGATTGCGCAGCGTGGTCTGGATGCTCATGTCGCCGCAGATCAGGTTGCTGTTCCACCCCACGCCGACCCCGATGGAGCGCATGCCGGCCGCGCGGCCCATGGACACCGCACTGCCACCGCCGATCGAGTACATGACGTCATCGCCGAGGACGGGGCCGCTGTTCTGGTATCCGACCTGCGCCCACGCCAGGCCGCAGACCAGAGCGAGCGGGCCGGCCAGCGCCTTCGGGCGCAGCAGGCGGCACGCCTTGGCGGAAAGGTTCATCGATTCAGGACGCTTCATCGTGGCACCTCAGAGGAAATCGACGCTGCCCAGGAACACCTGCCCGCGGCGTTCGCAGCACGCATAGGGACGCCACAGCGCCCAGGCGTAGTCGCCTTGTTGGGCCTGGGTCAGCGTGCCGCTGTGCGGGAACACCACGCAGGTGTTGGACAGGCGCGGCGTCAGCTCCTGCCACTTGCCCGTAGAGGCATCACCCTCCATCAGCGCGCCGGCCGGCCAGTAGCCGTCGCGGGCGTTGGCAAGCAGCGGCTGGTACACGTGGATCTGCCCGCGGCGCGTGACGACATCACCGGCGCGCTGGGCCACGACGGCCCCGGATTTGTAGTCATCGGTCTGATGCAGGAAGCCGCCGCGCGGATAGACATTGCCCCAGAGGTTCATCGTGGTGCGCGCACCGACCTCGCGCATGCCCGGAATCAACGCCTCCGGGTAGGCCATTTCAGGCACGTTGTAGCGCCAAGCCAGCGTGTCCAGGGTGCTGAGTAGATACGGCATGAAGGCCGTGCCCGCGCCTTGGCAGAAATAGCCCGACGACGATGCGAACTGGTTGAATACCTCGCCGCCAGGATGGCCGATGACATCGCTGTTCTTGAATTTGGCGAGGTTGTTTTCGTGGTCTTCGTTCGTGGTCCCATCCCCACCTGCCTGTGCGGATGGGTTGGGCGTGCTCATCGCCTGCACCTCGACCCAGGGGTTCTCTCCGGTGTTGCTGTAGCTGGAGACGACCGCATCGGGCACGTAGTGCCGGACCTTGGTGGATGTGCGCACCGTGCAGCCCGTCCAGGTGCAGTAGAGCCAGTAGCAGATGCCCACCACCCGGTACTCCAGGCAGTCCGGCGACATGACGGAGGACACGATGGTGGCGGTGTTCAAGGCGTAGCTGCCCGTGGCGCTGATCAGCAGCAGCGAGGCCACGGCGACGCGCAGGCGGCGCAGCAGGTCGAATGGGCGATGGGTCACGGCTGCGTCCTCCGGTGTTGCTCGATGCGCGCGACGGCCCGGGCCACGTCCGGCTCGCCATAGACCACAAAGCGTTGATCCACCACGACGGCCGGGATGGTCGTGACACCCAAACTCCATGCGTCGGTGACGCCCTGGTAGGCGGTGCCGATGCGGCGCTGAAGATCGGTGCCGCCTTGCTTCAGGCGTTGCCGGACGATGGCTGCTGCCCGCTCAGGGTCGGCTGGAAGATTCGCGGAAAGCTCGGCCTCGATCCGGGGCGTTTCGCCCAACTCGATCAGTCGCTCGCCGCCCATGGTCTTGACCGGGTGGCGGCTGTCGGTGACGACCACCACGTCGGCGGCGAAGGTGGCCGGGCTGAACACCGCCAGAGACGTCGGCAGCGCCACGGCCAGGCCAAGGGTTCGCCAGCCTGGTGCGAACCGGGTAAAAGCTGCTGGCATGTCATGTGCCCCGGAAGTTGATCAGGGCCATAGTCAAACGCCGAACCCCAGGCGGCCCCAACAAACAATGCGCATCGCGGCCACCCCGCATACCTGCTTGCGTCGCCGCAAAGAAAAAAGCGGAGGCCGAAGCCTCCGCGCTGATCAACGAAGCAGTGCAACCCTTACAGCAGGCCGGACTCCGCAAAGGAGAACGGGGCACCCTGGCCGACGATGATGTGGTCCAGTACCCGCACATCGATGAGCGCCAGCGCGGCCTGCAGTTGCTGGGTCAGCATGCGATCCGCGCTCGACGGCTCGGAAATGCCCGAGGGGTGCTGGTGCGCGAAGACCACCGCGGCGGCCTTCAACTCCAGCACACGCTGCACGACGACACGCGGATAGACCGAAGTCGAGTTGATCGTGCCCCTGAACAACGGCTCGTAGGCCAGCACCTGGTGCATGCTGTCCAGGAACACCGCGGCGAATATCTCATTGGGCTCGGCGACCAGCTTCACGCGCAGGTAGTCGCGCACGGCCGTGGGGTCGAGGAGTTTCGCACCCGCTTTGAAAACCCGCTTCTCCAGCAGTGCAATGGCTTGCTGGATGATCCAGTCCTCGTGTTGGGCAGCGATGGCGGAAAGCGACTCCAGGCAGGAGTCATTGACGACGAAAGACATGGCGAACCTCCAGACGGTGAGATCGGAGGGCGCGCGCCCTGGGAGGGCAAGCCCTCCTGGGGAACGAACAAGGTGCATCCATCACCGCGGCAGCGGTGATCGTTCGCGGCCAGGATGCGAGGCGAACGGGTTTCGGTCAGCGCAGTGGACTGCGCCGTAGCCTTGAAGACCGGGGCTACCTGGGCATGTCGCCGACGACGTCGGCAGGCATTTCCGATGTAGTAGGTGTGGCGGCGGGATCGCCGGCCGCGAGCATGTCCATGGCCGACAGCAAGGCATCGCCCTCGATCGGACCCTGCAGTAGGATCGCCTTGCCGGTTTCGCGATCGTGCAGCCGCAGCGACGGCGTGGCGGTCACGCCGCTGCTCGTGGCTTCCGCCGTCTGGGTGCGGATCGGCGCCTCGGGCCGTTCGCTCGCCAGACACTGCTCGATGGCTGGCGTAAGGTCGGGGTACCGCAGGTCCTCGGGCAAGCCCTGGCCGTCGCTGCGCGTGTGGGCATAGACCCACTCGACAGCCTGCCAGAAGGCGGCATGGCCGCCAGATTCGCCGGCGCACTCCGCCAGGCTCGCTTCGGCAGACGCGGCCGGCTCATGCGCGGCCAACGGGAGGTGGTGCCATTGCAAGGCCACGTCCGCGTTGCCGGCCACCCAACGCTTGAGCACTGGGAAATAGGATCGGCAGAACGGGCATTCGAGGTCCGCGTAGAGCGTCAGCGTGAAACGCCCTTCCGGATTTCCCATCTGCCACGGAGGCCCGGCCACCTGCGTCACGCTGACCGGCGTTGAAGTCTGGGGAGTGGACTTGCCAGAATAGCGGGACACGAGCCAGATCAGCAGCAGCGCTACCAGCACGGCGGCCAACACCCAGGGCCAGCTGAGCCTCCAGCGCCGACGGCGGAACGCCTGTACCTGCATCGGAATGGATGGGCGTTTCTGTTCCATGGCGTTCTCCGGTGTACGGCAGATTCAGGGCAGGTCCAGGGTCGGCGACTCGATGCCACGTGCCCCGTCGATCTTCTCAGCCACCTTGAAGGCGGCATCCAGCTCGCTGACGCCGTGCTGCTGCATGAGCTGGTAGCGTTCTGCCTTCTCCTCGGGCTCGGTTTGCGCGAGCGCGAGGTAGAGACTTGGCGGCACGGCGCGGAACAGCACTTCCATGCTCTTGGAGAGGATGACGCCCTCGGTGAACTTGCCCGCTTCCTTGCGTGCGGAGAGCATCAGCGCCTTCTGCGCCGGCGAGAGTTCGCGGAACCTGGCGATCTTCTCCACTTCGTCCGGCGGCATCGACAGGCACACCCACCACTCGATCATGTTGAGCATGGGCTCTGCGGCGCGCGGCAGATCGTCGATGTTTTGCGTCGCCAGCCAGAACCAGGCGCCCAACTTGCGCCACATTTTTGTAATTTTCACGACATAGGGCGCGAGCAGCGGGTTCTTGGTGATGATGTGACCTTCGTCGGTCACGTTGACGATCGGCCGGCCCAGGTACTGGTCGCGCTCGGCGATGTTGTTCACCGTGCTGATCAGGCTGATGTAGGCGATGGAGAGCTGCGCGTTGTAGCCCTCGCGGGCATAGGTCGCCAGATCGACCAGCGTGATGTCGGCCTCGGGCCACGGCGTGCCGTCACGGTCGAACATCTCGCCGTCCGTGCCTTGGCAGAACATGTCCATCGCGTCCGCCATCTCCAGCAGCCGCACGCGCCGCATCTCGGGCAGCGTCGGGTCCTGGCCACGGGCGCGCAGCGCGTTGCGCACGTCGCGCGTGAGCACGGTGCGCTTTTCGGCCACGCAATGTTCGGCGGCGTCGAGGATGCACTGGCGGATCAGCGAGCGGTCGGCCCGCGTCATCCGCGCTTCTTCCTTGTCTTCGCCGCCCGTGATCATCAGCCGCGCTGTGATCTCCAGTTCGCCCAGCACGTCGCGCTGCTCGTCCGCTTCCATGGCCGAGGCATCGGGGGGCAGGTCTTCGTCCAGCGCGTCGGCATCGAGCGTCTGTACGTCGCTGGGCGTTTCGATCAGCCGGCGTGCGTCGGCGAACGGCGCCAGGCTGATGCCCGATCCGGGGGCCAGCTTGACCCGGTTCACGGTCAGGCCCAGGCGCCTGGCGAAGTCGCTGAACAGGCCGAAGCTGTTGCCGGCTTCCACGATGAAAAGCCGCGGCCGGTAGATGGCCGTCACCTGGTTCAGCAGGTTGTTGAGCGTGGCGGACTTCCCCGAGCCGGTGGGGCCAAATAGAAACAGATGGGCATTCATCTGCCGATCCAACCTGTTCAAGGGGTCGAACGTAATCGGGCCGCCGCCGCGATTGAACATCGTGATGCCGGGATGCCCCGTGCCCTGGGCGCGGCCCCATACTGGCGACAGGTTCGCCGCGTGCTGGGCGAACATCAGTTGCGTGTACCACCGGCGCCGGTCCTTGCCGGGGTTGTAGCAGCACGGCAGCCAGCGCAGGTAGCTGTTGAGCGGCGCCACCTCGTCGTCCTCGCGCACCGGCTGCAGGCCGGCGTTGAGCATCACGTTCGCGAGGTCCAGGCCGCGCCGATCCAGTTCCGCCTCGTCGCGCCCGCGTAGGTAGAACGCCAGAGTGCCCCGGTAGAGCTTGTGCGCGCTGCCGATCAGGGAGCGGGCTTCATGCACGTCCTTGAGCGTCTGCTCCGACGCCAGCGTCTCGCCCACAGCTTTCTTCGCCAGATGGTTGAGGTCCGATTCGAGGACGTCCTGCGGCGTGGCCACCATGGTGAGACACATCAAGGTGTCCTCGGGCATCTGGTCGAACAGCGTGTTGATCGCGTCCCCCTTGCGGGTCTCGCCGGTCAGGTGCCCGGTGCCGGGCGGCATGCGCAGCCGGTCGGTGATCAGCACGCGGTGCGGCATGCCGTCGAAGTACCAGGCCCCTTGCGCCACGTCCGAGCGCGGCTGCCCAAAGAACAGCCGCTGGCTGAAATCCCGCCCGCTCGCCAGCTCGATCTCGCCGGCCTCGCTTTCCTCGGTACTGTCCGGATAGCGCGCCAACGCGTAGAAGCGCTCCCGGTCCTCCACCCCAGGCCCGAGCAGCGTGGGGCGCGGGTTGAACCACCGCAGCAGCCAGTCGTGGACGTCGGCCGCGACCATGCGCCGGGCCTGGATGCCGGCGTTCGCCAGGCCGCCGCACAGGCGGTCGCAGACGATGCCCAGCATCTGCTCGGGTGTCTGGCCGCGGCGGTTTGCCTGTCCCTGTCCGCTCGCGCGGCGGTACACCACCATGCGCACGCGCCGCGTCTGGCCGCGCCAGCGCAGCCGCGTGACCACCGTGTCCTCGAACAGGCCGCCGGGCTTGGCCACAGCGCGCAGGTGGTGGCCGAAGAAGCGCAGGTAGAACTCGGTGAACGCCGAGCCGCGCGCACGTGGCTGCACGTAATCGCGCAAGGTCTGCATGTACTGGTCGAAGCTCGGTTCGTCCTGGGCATAGAGCTGGAGCACCCACGGGTTCTCGTCCAGTTCATCGAAGCTGTCCTGAAGCGCGTTTTCCAGGGCGTCGCGGGCATGCGCGAGCCAGCCGGGTTCCCGGCCTTCGGTGCCCAGCGGCACCAGCTCGTAGAAGGCGGCCACCGATTGGCCGTCCTCCAGGAGCATCGATTTCGACTCGGGCAAGAACTCCACCCAGGGCAGCAGTTCCACGAAGGACGGTGCGACGTCGTACAGCGCCTGCTCGTCGGCCACGGTCGCCGGCTTGCGGCCCTGGACCGCGGCGCCGGGTTCGGGGATGCCGGCTTGCTGCAAGGCCTCGACGTGGCGCTGCCAGCCGTCCGGCTGCTCGTCGGCGGCGGTGTCTTCGGCGCTGACGGCAGCCAGCTTCGGCCATGGAAGTTTCCACCGCATCAGTAGTCCTCCGTCCTCTCGCCAGGCATCGCGTACTGCACGCGCTGGTACAAGGGGAAAACCGTCGTGTAGCCCGGCACGGGAACGGGGTCGGTGCCGGCCAGGTGCGGGTACACGTACATCACGAGATCGGGATTGGGCAGACGCTGGAACTGGCGGTGAACCTCATTGCGCGCGGTGCGCGTGTAGCGCATCTGCTCGACAGGTGCGGCCTGCACGTCGGCGTCGGTCAGGGGCCGACGCAGGCTCTGGCGCGCATCGAGCAACTGGCGGCCGGCGTTCCGTCCGGCTGCGCCACCGCCGTCGCCGGCCTCCTGCTGCCAGATGTCCATCATCGTGCGGTCACCGTGGGTCAACAGCTTTTCCTTGCTGGTGGCGCAGCCGGCGAGCACCGCGACGGCGAGGGCCAGTGCTAGGCCACGGGCCAGGTTAGTCAAGTTCAAGGGCATGGCTTTCTCCTGCGCGGTGATCGACCTTGCGGCCTTCGGGATCGAAGTCGATGGCGAGCGGCTTTTCGAGGTGGACGGCAACCTTGGCGCCGGGTTGGACATAGACGGCGGCGAAGGCTTGGCCGTAGAGCTTGTTGACCCAGGCCGACATGTCCCGGACACCGCCCGCGAGAATCTGGCCGACCGCTTCTTGGCCGGTGATGCCCACGGTGCCGATGGAGCCGTCCGAGCCGACATAGGACATGCGGCCGCTGCCACTCTCGATGAGCGAGGCCACACCGGCACCGGCCGCGGTGATCAGGGCCTGCGAGCCGAGGTATTGCTGGGCGTTGCTGCGCCGCTCGCCGCTGACGCAAGGAATGCCGTGGGGATCGCTGATCCAGCCCAAGCCGTCGCGCTGTTGGTTGTTCTGCTGGTTGCCCTCGCGGTCTTCGGGGATCGTGCGAATCGTGCCGTCGTTGAAGACGAACGTGATGCTGCGCACCTGACCTCGCACGCACGAGAGCGTCCAGTCGCCCGAGGCGGTGCCGCTGAACACGGCGCCGGCCACGTCGGGAATGTCGATGCCATTGGCGGTCAGGTTGTCCGGCCCGACCAGAACTTTGAACGGATAGGGATCGTTGACCGTGCCGTCGATCGGCACGCGGCCGATCAGGGCCGTCATCGCCACCGATCCCATTAGCGTCGAGTTGGTCGGCACGGTATAGACCGGCTTGGCATTCTTGACCCCGGCGGCGCGGGCGCCCGCGTTGGCCACGGTTTCAGCGGTGGTTTCGAGCGTGCTCTGCGCCGGGCCGAAGCTCGTGGGGAAGCTCATGCCGCCGCTCGCGCCACGCCCCCCGTTGCGCCCCTCGGCGGGCTTTGCGTCGTCCGGCTCGACCCACCGCACGCCGCCCTCCATGCCGGCCTCGTCGCCGCCCTGCAGCCCCAGGCCCACGGGCAGGTCCGCATGGCCGCCGCCGCGCCCGCCGATGCTGTCCAGGCGCCGCTGCAGGTCGGCGAGCAGCCCTTCGGTCTGCTGGCGCGCGCTGGCCGCCTGCTCTTGGTCGCGGCGCAGGTTGGACCGCTCGGATTCGAGCGCCGAGTTGATGCGCTGGTCGATGGAGTTCTCGCGCTGGCGCAGCCGCTGGTTCTCTTCACGCTGCGACTTGTTGTCCGAGAGCGCGGTCTGAAGCTCGGTGCGCAACTGCTTCACTTGGGCAACGAGCGTCGCCACGGTGTCGCGCGGGGTGTCGCCTTCGATGCCCAGCGCCTTCATTTCCTCGGGCGTGAGCTGGGCGCCGTTGTCCGCCACGGGTGGCGCCGTGCCGCCTCCACCCGAGAACAGCCGGATACCGGCGAACAGCACCAGGATGGCGACAGGGATCATCAGCCACTTGAGCAGGCCGTTACTGCGCATGGCGGGCCTCCTTGGCGTTCTCGTCGCCGTCCGGCTGCGGCAGATGCACGGCAGGGTCGAAGCGGTGAATCGCCGGCAGCAGCGACTGCGCGAGGCCGCGGCCGCGCGTGACCAGGTACAGCACGGTCGTGTCCTCGGTCGTGCCGCGCGGGCCCAGCGCCTCGTGCTGGAAGGTGGCGGTGAGGAAATCGCCTTGCAGCACGCGCGGGTCGAGCGCGACCCAGTCGGCGCCGGTGTTGGTGAGGCGCACGGCAGTCACCCATTGGTCTTCCAGGCGCCACGACGCGAGCACGGCCGCGCGCACCGGCAGCGTTGGCATCAGTGTGTCCAGGTCGAGGTCGCGGGGAAGGTTGACCCGCATGACGCCCGGAAGCGGCTCGACGGTGCGCAGCGGTGCGTAGAGGTTCTGCGCGGCGAAGCGCGTCAGCACGACAGGGACCGGAGTTTCGCGCCGCGCGGTCCGCGCACCTGCCTGGCCCTGGGCGCGTGCCGGGGCCTCGGCACTGTCGGCCTGCTCGCCATAGCGTCCCGGTGCGCTGTCACCCTCGACGATGCGCACCGGCTCCAGCTCGGCTTCCCCGTCCTTGGGCGGTTCGGCTGCGATGTCCAGCAGGATCAGCGCGCCCGTGTCGGCGTCCTGCAGTTGCAACCGCGTGGGCTCGATCGGCTCGCTGGCACGCAGGTACACCGCGCCGCCCGCACTCTGCACGCGCAGGCGTTTGCCCACGCCTGCGGGCACGCCCACGCGCACGTTCCGGTCGATGAATACGATGCGTTCCTGACCGACCTTCAGCGGCACTGCCAGTGGCATGCGTTCCCAACGCAGGATCTCCACCGCCTGGGCGACGGGTGCCGCGGCCACGGCCAGTAGCCCCAGCAGCGCGAGTACAGGATGCTTCATGGGGTGTTTCCTCCTTGAGGCGCTTGCGGATTCAGGTCACTCGGCGCCGGGCGCGCCGGCTCCGGTGCACTGATGCGCTGGGGCGCGCCTTCGTAGCAGTCCAGCGCCAGGCCGAACGGGTTGCGGGCGGGATCGACGTCCACCCGCGTGACCTTGATCGGATAGCGCACCAGGGCGCGTTTGACCTGCTCGGCGCCGTAGTACTCGTCCGCCGTGATGTCCAGCGTCACCACCCAGTCGCGATCGGATACGGTGCGCACGCGCGCCGTGGGGTCGTCGCCATAGCCGCGGCCGGGAATCTCGTAGATGCCGCGCACGCGCTGACGCAGCTCGCCCGTGGAGCGGCGGTAGTCATAGTCCGCCCGCAGGAAGGCCTGGCAGGACGGGGTGAGGTACGGCGAGAGCGTATGGAGGTTGCGCGAGTAGTCTTCTTCGCCATTGGTCGGCCAGCGGTTCAGCGTCTGGAACACGTAGAACGTGAACGCATAGACCGATTCGGGCGGCACTTCCCACCACTTGCGGGTACTGCCAGAGCGCAGGTCGGGCGGGACGTGGATGGTCAGGTCGCGCGGCGCGCTCCACCAGCCGCCGCCCATGACCAGGGCGACAATGACCAGCGCGCCCGCGCCCAGGCGCAAGGTCTTGATGTGCGCCTGCAGGTGGGCGATCTCGTTCTTGAAGCGGCTCATCGCATGCTCCTGCGGGTGGACCAGAAGCCCGAGCGCGAGATCAGCACGTGGCCGCCCACCCAGCCGGCCATCAGCGGATGGCGCGTTGCGATGCGCCACTGCAACTGTCGATACAGCCAGGTGTCGGGGCGCCCACGCTTGAGGCGGCGCAGGATGCCGCCGCCGATGAACACGCCCAAGGCCACGCCCAGGACAACGAACGTCGGTGCGATGGCGATCGTGCGGAACACCCACGAAAGCGGCGCGCCGACCAGCAGGCCGGCCGCGCCGGACAGGCCGCAGCAGATCCACAGCTCGTCGGCGGTGAGGCCGCGCACGACCACGGGATGGCGGTTGAGCCGGTGCGGAAGGAACGTGACCGTCCCGTCCGCACGGACGTGCTGCTGCTCGGACATACCGGCCTCGCTTACAGGATGCCGGTGGCTTCGGTGAGCAGCCAGATGCCGATCACGAGCAGCACGGCGCCGATGGCGACCGTGAGGCCGAATTGGCCCCACGTCTTGCGGCCGGTGTGGATCTCCGCGTAGGTGCCGTAGGCGTGGTAGCAGACGCCGATGAACATCGACGCCACCACCAGCAGGGCCACGAGCATGATGATGTCGTAGCCGTAGTTGCGGATGGTCTCCATGATGCCGTTGCCGGTGCCGCGCGTCGGGTTCTCCAACTGCGGCAGACCTTGCGCGAACGACAGTGCGGGCAGCGCGGCGGCGCCCAGGGCCACGGCGGCGCGCTGGGCAAAACGGGAAGTGAGGTTGCGGTTGTGCATGGTCGGGCCTTTCATGTCAGGACAGGAGGAAGAAACTCAGGACGAGGTACATCGCGACGAAGCGGATGCAGACGCCGAGGAACTGGCGCTGGTTGAGGCGGCTCTCGGACCACCCCACATAGGCCGTTCGGATGGCCCAGACGCCCCACACGAGCAGGACCGCGAACACGACGCCGACCAGGACGGTCGCCATCGCGGAAGGCGCGATACCGCTGTTGGCTTGAAATGCCGAGACCTGGGCGCCGTTCATTGCTCGCCCTCCGCAGTCGTCTTCGGCGATGGCGAAGCGGCCCGCTCGGTGCGGTAGTCGCCGGCCAGTTCGGAGGGGTCGCGCGGCTGAGCGCGTGATGGCGTCAGGTGGAACTGGATGCCGGCGCGCACGCGCGCCAGGTCAGCCAGCAGCCGTGGGTAATCGAAGTGGTAGCGCTCGCCCGGCTGGATGGGGGCATGCGCGGCGCTGTCCGCGACGGTGCGTTCCAGCGCGTCGAGCTGGCGCAGCGCGGCGACCAACTCCTGGCGCTGCGCCGGGGACTCGGCCAATGCCATCGGGGACTGGCCCAGCACGAGGGCCGTCACGAAAAAAGTGGGCACGCCGCGATGCGCGGCGCGCAGCCAGATCGAAGCCACCATCGCGCCATTCCTGTGTGATCAGCAATGGGTTGATCGTGGAGATCAGGGCTGTTTCAGGCCGCAAACAATAGGAACTGGCGGACGACCGGATTGGGCATGCTGCGAGCGAACCTACAAAAGCACGGGTCGCGCTTCGATTATTGCGTTTTTCGAGTATTTCGAATATGATCGGCTCTGCAACCGTTTTCGCTTAGGAGCTACCCATGACCACCGCCACTGCCCAATCCAAGATGACCCTTCCCGCCGCGGGAGAGGTGAAGGCAGCCGTCCAGGGTCAACGTGCCTTGGCGGCTTACCTCGCAACCCAGTTCGAGACGCAGCACATCCAGATCTTTGATGACCACAAACAGGCTCATCAGGTGGAACTGCCTACCTCGGCTTTACGCCTGCTGGTCGACATCCTGGCCGAGTTGGCCGATGGCAATGCAGTAAAGGTGGTGCCCGTCCATGCAGAGCTGACGACCCAAGAGGCGGCGGACTTGCTCAACGTGTCCCGTCCCCATTTCGTCAAGCTGCTCGAAGATGGGGTGTTGGCATTTCATCGCACCGGCAAGCACCGCAGGGTGAGGTTCGCCGATCTGATGCAGTACAAGGAAGCGCGCGAGCGCGCCAGTGAGCAGGCGATGGCCGAACTCGCTCAGCAGTCGCAAGAGTTGGGAATGGGATACGAATGAGGCATTCCCCATTCACCGCCGTCTACGACGCGTGCGTTCTATATCCCGCGCCACTGCGGGATTTCCTGATGTGGCTCGGCCTGTCTGGCCGCTTCCGGGCGCGGTGGAGCCAAGCCATTCATGAGGAGTGGAAACGCAACCTGTTGATCAACCGCCCCGATCTCACCCGGGTTCAGGTCGACAGGACGTCGGATCTCATGGACCGGGCAATTCCGGACGGCTTGGTGGAGGGCTACGAAGCGCTCGTGGCAGGCCTGACATTGCCCGATCCGGACGACCGGCACGTCCTGGCTGCGGCGATTCGCTGCGGTGCGAGCGTGATTGTGACGTTCAACGAACGGGATTTCCCGAACGATCTGCTGGCTCCGTACGGCATCGAATCGCAGCACCCCGATGAGTTTGTGGACAACCTACTGGATCTGGACGCGGCCGCCGTGGTGTCGGCTGCGCAGCGCCAGCGTGCCCAACTCAAGCATCCGCCGATCGAGGTGGACCGCTATCTCGAAATCCTGCTGCGCCAGGGCCTTGTGCAAACGACCAAGGTGCTGGCGACCTATCGCACCATTCTCTGACCCGCCGAGAGCCACGGATGACCAAGAATCCTTCATCAGACGCCACTTTGCCGAAAGGCATCCATCGAAGCTGGAAGCTGCCGGACACGTCGCTGGGCGCCCTGTGGGATTCCATCGTCATGGACGAAGCTCTCAAGAAGCAGTTGCTGTCACAGGCGATCGTCAACTTCACGGTGCGCCCCAAGGTGGAGCGCACGGTACTCCCCCTGCACGGCGTGATCTTGTTGGTCGGCCCGCCGGGGACTGGGAAGACCTCCTTGGCACGGGGCTTGGCGCATCGTGTGGCCGAATCTTTTTCTTCTGCGAAGTTTCGATTGCTGGAAGTAGAGCCTCACACGCTGACGAGCTCTGCAATGGGAAAGACTCAACGCGCCGTGGCAGACCTGTTCTCGCAATCGATCGCAGAATCCGCAGCGGCGGGCCCGACGATCGTCCTTCTGGACGAGGTCGAAACGCTTGCGGCTGATCGAGCCAAGCTCAGCCTGGAAGCCAACCCGGTTGATGTGCACCGGGCCACCGACGCGGTGTTGGTGCAGTTGGACATGTTGGCCGAACGCAACCCGCATCTGCTGTTCGTGGCCACCAGCAACTTCCCACAGGCCGTCGACAGTGCCTTCCTATCTCGTTGCGACATGGTGATGGAGGTGCCACTGCCCGGCAAGGATGCCTGCAAGCAGATCCTGGTGGACTGCCTGAATGGCCTGGCAAAGACATTTCCGGGGATTGGCAAGCTTTCCTCGGCTCACCAGTTCGACGCGTGCGCTGGCGAGTGCGTCGGATTGGATGGTCGGGCCATTCGCAAGGTCGTAGCCAACGCCCTCGCGGCCGACCCGCAAGTGGCTATCGATCCGAACAAGCTTTCCGTAGAGCACCTGCGCAGTGCGATACGACAGGCAACGCAAATGCGCCTTCAAGGAGGGAAGCAAAAATGACCACCGTTGTCAGCCGGACGTTTCGCAGCTCGCCGCACCGCGATGCGTTGCAGACGTGGGATGCCATTGTCGAACTGCTCACTCAGGGCAAGGACGGCACGGCTCGCTCTGAACTCAGGGCCGTGGCGGGCGTGGCCGCCAGCTTGATCGCCGACCAGGCACCCAAGAGCGCGCCCATCGTTGCGACATGCGATGGACCACGGACCAGGATCTACTGCCTCTTCGACGAAGACGCGATCGATGGTGATGATGCCAACGAAGAAGTCTTGGGGTTCGAGCCGTTGAAGGGAGACTGGGGAGTCTCGCTGCCGTGTCCGAAGGAGCAGCTCGGCTGGGTGCAAACCGCGCTCAAAAAGCACAGTTCTCGCATCATTGCACGGGACTTGAGCCAAGGAATTGCCACGCAGGCGCAGGCCGATGCTGGACAAGCGCTGTCGCTCGACCTCGGAGGTTTCCTCAAGTCATGAGCACCGTCGCCACCTACTCGTACACGCACTCGGTTACCTATGTGACCGACAACATCCTCAAGAGCTTGAAAGACATCATCCTGCTCAGTGGGCTGGACCCCGAGCACTTCGCGGATCGCTGGGAGAGCAATACCCGAGCCATCAAGACGTGGCTCGGGACCGGTGATCTGCGCAAGGTGATTCTGGAGATCTACAACCCGGCAACCGACAAACTCGTGACCCGATGGGATATCGACATCGTGTATGGGTGGTCCGATGGCGACGGCAGCTTCTGGACAGATACCGAGCAGTTGAAGTACGCGATCAAGAAAGCTGGGCTGCTGCCATCGCAGGCCAAGTACAAGTTAATGCTCGATACAAAGCCAGGGCGGCCTGATGTGGAGGGGTGGAGCAAAGGAAGTTATCGCTCGACGGATGGAATGGTCAAGCAGAGCCTAGGCTCGACTGTCGAACACAGCGGCCTGGCGGGTCAGGCCGGATATTGGAGGCAACGCTGATGCTGTCGATCGATGAAGCTTTTCGCAAGTTCAAGTCGCGTCTGGAACTCAACGAACGCGAACAGAAGAATGCCTCGCAACGCCAGAACGAAGTGCGGGACTACCTGCAGACCAAGTTCGGCATTGCGCGCAGCTTCCTGACCGGGTCCTATGCTCGATACACGAAGACGAAGCCGCTCAAGGATATCGACATCTTCTTCGTGCTGAAGGACTCGGAGAAGCATTACCACGGCAAGGCCGCATCGGTAGTGCTGGATGATTTCCACTCTGCATTGGTGGAGAAATACGGTTCGGCGGCCGTGCGCAAACAGGCGCGCTCGATCAACGTGGATTTCGGTGTTCACATCGACGCGGAGGACAACACGGACTACCGGGTGGTCAGCGTGGATGCGGTGCCCGCATTCGACACCGGCGACCAGTATGAGATCCCCGATACGGCGTCCGGAAAGTGGATCAAGACGGACCCGGAGATCCATAAGGACAAGGCGACCGCAGCGCACCAAGCCTATGGCAATGAGTGGAAAGGTCTCGTGCGCATGGTGAAGTACTGGAACAACAATCCCAAGCACGGCGATCAGAAGCCGGTGAAGCCCTCGTTCCTGATCGAGGTAATGGCCCTTGAGTGTCTTTACGGCGGCTGGGGAGGATCGTTCGATCGCGAGATCCAGTCGTTCTTTGCCACGCTTGCCGATCGTGTTCATGACGAGTGGCCGGATCCCGCCGGACTTGGCCCGGCGATCAGCAACGATATGGATGCCGCGCGCAAGCAGCGCGCGCAGCAGCTGCTGTTCCAGGCGAGCCAGGACGCAAGCATCGCCATCGACCACGCGCGTCGTGGTCGCAATATCGAAGCGCTTCGCGCCTGGCGCGCACTGTTTGGCCCCAAGTTCCCACTGTCCTGATTCCATCGGCTTCCATACACGTCCCATCGAGGTACAGCATGTCCCAGTGGTCGCTTTCCCAGCTCCTGTCGTCCCTGCATGAAGACATCCAGCAGCGCTTGTCCGTAGTACGCAAGACCTTCGGTCACCCGGGTACGAAGGGGGATGCGAGCGAGAACGTCTGGATCGACATGCTGGATACCTATCTGCCCAAACGGTACCAGGCGGCGAAGGCGCATGTGGTGGACAGCCTGGGGAACTTCAGCCAGCAGATCGATGTGGTGGTGTTTGATCGGCAATATTCGCCTTTTATCTTCACCTACGAGAACGAGACGATCATTCCAGCCGAAAGCGTGTACGCCGTGTTCGAGGCCAAGCAGACGGCTGACGCGGGGCTTGTGGCCTATGCCCAGGAGAAGGTCGCCAGTGTGCGCAGGCTGCACCGCACGAGCCTGCCGATCCCGCACGCTGGCGGGACCTACCCAGCGAAGCCGTTGATTCCGATTCTGGGTGGCTTGCTCACCTTCGAGAGCGAATGGAGTCCTGCATTGGGCCCATCCATGGACAAGGCGCTGAACGCAAACCTCACCGAGGGGCGTCTGGACATCGGATGCGTTGCCGCCCACGGGCACTTTTTCTATGACCAAGCCAGCGGCGCGTACAGCTACACCAACGAAAACAAGCCGGCGACCGCGTTTCTTTTCAAGCTGATCGCGCAGCTTCAGTTCAGTGGAACGGTCCCCATGATCGATGTGGAGGCTTACGGTCAGTGGTTGACCAAGTGAGGGGTCGCTGTGGCAAGCATACGTTCGGAGTACCACCGGTTCCTGGCGCACTTGACGCAGCGGCACGTGCACGACGACGTGCGCCGGCTGGCGCACCTGGTGCTCGATCACCTGCAGCCACTGGCCGAGGTCGGTGCTGCACGCCGGGGGCGCTCCACGCGCTTGGCGCCGCTGGCCATCGCGCATCTGGCGCAGATGCCTGTCGCCTACGACGGGGACGCGCGCGGCCCCGAAAACGGGCCGGCGCTCGGGCGACTGCACCAGCTCGAAGTCGGGCCGTTTCGAGGATTCATGCGGCAGGAGACGTTCGACCTCAGCCATGACATCACCTTGGTCTACGGTGCCAACGGCACCGGCAAGAGCAGCTTCTGCGAAGCCTTGGAAGTGGCGATGCTCGGTTCGATCAGCGAAGCGCAGGCCAAGCGGGTCGACCAGCGGACGTACTGCAACAACGCTCGCCTGCGCCGCCACATCGCGCCAGTCCTGTCGTCTACGGCGGCGGGCGAGGCGCAGGCCGTCCAGCCCGACGAAGCTGAGTATCGCTTCTGCTTCATCGAGAAGAACCGCCTCGACGATTTCGCCCGAATCGCCGCGCGGACCCCGAGCGATCAGCGCCAGCTCATCGCCACCCTGTTCGGCGTGGACCAGTTCAGCGAGTTCGTGCGCGGCTTCAACCCCTCGCTCGATCAGGACCTGATGCTTGCCGGCGTGCAGGCGGCGCAGCTGGCGCAGCGTCGCCTGCAGTTGGCGAACTCCGAACAGACCATCGCCGCCTACCCGCAGAAGATCGCAGCGGTCGAGGGCCTGGAACAAGCTTTGGCGCAGCGCATGTCACCTGGCGCGACCTATCAAACCTGCGTGGACTGGCTGCTGGGTACGCCGCAGCAGCAAGGACGGCTACCGTATGTCCAGGCTCAGCTGGACGCCAACCCGCCTGCCATTCACGAGGTGACCCAGGCCCGCCTGCAAGCGTTGCTGGCAGAGGCCTACCGCGTCCAGGGACTGTGGCAAGCGTCTTCCGCGCAACTCGCGGCCCGCGCCGGCGAGGTGTCGTACGCGAAGCTCTACGAGGCCGTGCAAGCGTTGGCGGACGGGGCGACCGCGTGTCCGGCATGTGGAACCGAACTGGCCGCCGTGGCGCAGGACCCGTTCGCCAGGGCGCGAATGGGCCTGGAGCAGCTCGCGCAACTGGCCGTCCTGCAGCAGCAGGAGGCCGGGCATCGGACGCAGTTGAGCGAGGCGGTCCGAGCGCTGTGTGACGAAATGCGCCGCGTGGTGGCGGCGGCTGGGGTCGCTTGTCCTGCCGAATCGCAGGCCGCGGGCCTGCCACTGCTGCCTCCCACGTCGGCGGGCAATTGGCTCGGCGGCGGGGTGAATGGGGACCAGCGCGCCTGGCAAGCCCTCTTACGGATCGCACAGATCATCGAAGGCTTCGACGCGCAGGCGCGCGACGTGAATGCCCAGCGCGGCGCGATGGCCCAGGAGCGGGACCGCCTGCAACAGCATCAGCTGGAGATCGAACGGCTGCGGACCATGCGCACGACTGCGGATCAGGAGCTGGCGGCCGCCCGCCAAACCGTGGCCCAATTCGACGACGCGAACCGCGGCCTGATCCAGGCGGCCACGGACGAAATGCCGGTGGTGGTGCACCATCAGCGGGTCAAGGCCGCCTACGACGGCTTCCTGCCCGAGATTCAGGCATACCTGACCGCTCTGCCGGGGGTTCTGCTACAGGGGCTGGGAGACCAAGCCCGCCATCTCTACAACGCATTCAACCGGGCCGATCCGCCCGGCGATCTGCTGCACGCGCTGTGGTTGCCCGTGGCCGAGAACGGCAAGATCGAGGTGGAGTTCGCCGGCGAGCCGGGCGCGCGCTACGACGCGTTGATCGTCTTCAGCGAAGGGCACATCAAATGCCTGGGCCTGGCGATTCTGCTTGCCAAGAACCTCGCGCAGGGCTGCCCCGTGGTCATATTCGATGACGTCGTCAACGCGATCGACGACGACCATCGCGATGGCATCTGGCGTACCTTCTTCGAGGACGGTTTGCTCCACGGCAAGCAGGTTATCCTCACCTCGCACGCAGAGGAGTTCCTGCACCGCATCCAGCAGGAGTTGGGCGTGCGCCGCGCCGCGGCCATTAAGCGCTACAAGTTTCTCCCGCATCAGGGAGAGCACGAACTGCGGGTCGACAGCGACCCGCCAGCGAAGAACTATGTTCTTCTGGCCCAGCAGGCGTTGGCGGCTGACGAGAAACGCGAGGCACTGCGTCAGGCCCGGCCGGCGCTGGAGAGTCTGACGGACCGCCTGTGGACGTGGCTGGGTCGGCGGGCGGACGGCCGGATCGACATCAAGCTGAGCGGGCCCCGCGCGCCTTGGGAGCTGAACAATAAATGCACCAAGTTGCGGTCGGCCGTCGAGCGTATCGCGGCGCAACATGCGGGTGCGCCGGATGCCGTAGGGGCGTTGGTCCGGCTGCTCAATGTCAGCGGTACGAGTATTGAATGGGGTTACCTCAATAGCGGTGTGCACGACGCTCAGCGCGATCATGAGTTTGATCGGGCGACGGTAAGAACGGTCGTCGAGGCGGTTACGGCGTTGGATGCTGCTCTTGATACCCTGCAGAACCGATGAACGGCACACGGCTTTGCAGAGCCGTGCCGCCCGTGTCACCTCATAAGTACTTCTTGAAGCTGCCTGCGGTCAGGCTGACTGCCATCCCCAGCAACGCCGCGCTGGGCAGCAGGATGACCAGAGGATGCACCGATATGGGCAGAGCGAGATAGGTGACCCAAGGCAGCACGGCCAACGGCATCAGGCTGGCCTTCGCGCGGTGGTAGATGAAGCCGGATTCGCGGCCCGCGCCGAACCGGCGCACATCCCGTCGCACCAGGCCGTCAATCAGGCCGACGAATGCCGCCGTGAGGATCAGCGGCAGCGTGAGCACCAGGACCAGCAGGCGCACCAGGAAGGTGAGCGTCGTGAAGGCCGCAGCGATCAGGTAGCTTTCGGCCCAGACATAGACTTGGCTGATGTAGTAGCGGAAGTTGCGGCTCTGCCCGTGGCTGGGCGCGCGGACGCGCTCGGCGGTCTGGCTCATGCGCTCCAGCAACCCCGAGCGCACGAACACCCACTCGTACCCGGTATCCACCAACTCGTGCGCCGTGCGCCCGGGCTCCTGTACCACCACGCTGCGCGTGAAGTGGTTGGACAGGTGCCCGAGTTCGTACCGCAGCATCTGCTGGGAGTGGCGCCAGCCCTGGTCCTTCCAGAACAGGTGCATGCCGGCGCACTCCACCACGATCGAGAACAGCAGCGAGCCAATGAGCACCCCGAGCAGCCGGAACGGTAAGGTGATGGTGCCGACGATCAAGCCTTGGCGATGGTTCTGCTCCCGCTGCGCGGTCGAGGCGGCATCCTTCATGGCACGGCCTCGTTGCCCGCGCCATCGTCGGCGCCGGTGGCCACCGCGCCGGGCTCGGCCGCAGCGGCATCGTCCAGCAGGTCGTCGGGCAAGGCCGCATCCTGCAAGGCCGACGAGCTGGTGAACTCCCACCACTGCGTGGCCTCGCTGTAGCTCTGGCGCATGTACCCGGCCAGTTGCTGCAGGTCCGCCGGCATCACTTCATCCGGGTCCGGCGCCGGCAGCGGCATACGCACCTTCCAGAGCTGGCCGCCCTGCAGCAGCGCGAAGCACTGGCCCTTGGGCAGGCCGACGACGTGTGACGGCTCGATCATCGGCACGCTGGCCATGCTGATGCGGTCCTGGGTGTTCGACGTGAAATCCGTCGCGCCGCGGATGTCTGAGCTGTCCGTCGCGCCCGAGACGATGGTGGTTGTATAGACCTCGACCTTCGGCAACTGCCTCGTCAGCAGTTCCGCGGTGGCCGTCTCGCGCACGCGCAACATGAATAAATTGTTGAAATTCCCGATCACTTGGCCGGCCTTCGCGCGATTTCCGATGCGGGCCTCGATGTCCGAGAGCGTCTGCGTGTACGCCGTGACTTGCAGGCCGGCACCGCCGCCCTTGTTGATGAGCGGGATGAATTCATCGCCCATCAGTTCATTGAATTCGTCCGCGTGCACGTTGATCGGCACGCGAGCGCCAGCCACTGCGCCGGGCAGGCCATCGTCGATTCCGTGCTTGTAGATGTGTCCGGCCACCGAAACCAGGTCAGAGAACATCGAATTGCCGACCGCTGCGGCGACCTCGGCGTCAGACAACGCATCCAGACCCACATAGACGATGGCCCGCTTTCGGATGACCTGCATCCAGTCGAAGATCGGGCGCGGGTCGGCCAGGTCGGAGTAGTTCGGCGCCAGGAGCTGGGCGATCTTGCCGCTCGTGAGCTTTTCCAGCAGCGGCAGCAGCGATGCAACGATCTTGTCGAAGTAGGTCTTGTCGTAGCGCACCGCCGAGCGCAGGCCATCGAGCACAGGGTCGTAGTTGCGCGCCTGGGAGAGGTATTGCTCCAGCGCCACCACACGCTTCTCGCGCCCGATCATGTTCCTTGGGATGTTCTTCTCGTTGAGCTTGGCCTCGATCTGGACGATCACCTCCCAGGCCTTGGGCTCCGTCTTGGCAAAGTAGTGCTGGGCGTACTCAATGAACAGCGCGTCGATGTTGATGACGTGGCGCTGGATCAGCATGTAGTCCGGGCGCTGCCCCAGTTCCACCAGGGCGCGGGCGATGATGTTCACGAAGCGCCATGCGAACTCGCGGAACGCCGCGCTGTTGCCTTCGCCGGAGAGCTGCCCCGCGATGCGTGTCGCCACTTCCGAGATCCGACCGAAGCGGCCCACGGCGTTGTAGCGGGCGCTGATTTCCGGCCAGCCCAAGTGGAAGATGTAGAACTCGCCTTCGCGGCCAGCGCGCTGGGCTTCGACGTACATCCGTTTCAAGAGATCGGCATCCCCCTTGGGGTCGATGACGATGACGACCTCATGCTCGCCGGCAGCATTCCTGCGACGGATGTCCTGCGTGACGAACAACTCGGCCAGGCGCGTCTTGCCCACCCGCGTGGTGCCCAGCACCAGCGAGTGCCCGACGCGCTCGCCCAGCGGCAGGCTGACGTCCACTTCGTCGGGCTCGATGCCGTGCAGCCTTGGCAGGCCGCCGACAGGCGGCAACGGGCGCACGGGGTTGAAAGGCGCGTCCCAGCCGGTGAGCTTCGGCAGGCGCGAGAGCGGCAATGGCGCGAACTCCAGCCGTTCCTCCAGGCGCCTGGTCAGCCGGTAGGCCGGCGTCGGCTCGACGTAGCGGCGGAACTCGGGCCGGTACGTCTGCATCAGCCGATGCGTGTGCTTCTGCTCCCAGAGAAAGCCGCGCCCCACGAATAGGCGCTGCTGGCTGACCGGCACGTCCTTGCTGGTCATCACGTAACGCGGCAGACGGCGGATGTTGCGCCGGTAGCGCAGGATGATGCGGGCATCGCGGTAGCGGATCGCGCCGTAGGCGCCGAACGCCAAGGCGCTGCCGATGCCCATGGCCGGGCTCAGCGCGAGCGACCATGGGGCCACCAGGCACAGAAACGCGGCGCCTGCACACGCCGCGACGGTGTATAGCTCCACCGCTGGGCGTAGCAGAACCTCGACCGGCTGTTTGCCCGACATGGCTTCATTGCTCGATGCCGGTGGCCGTGATCAGCGCCGGGTAGTGCCGCAGGCCCAGGCGATCGGCCAGGTCGTCGCCGGCCACGGGCGCGAGCGGCACGCCCGGCACCAGGGCGCGCAGCCGCGCCAGGCCCTGCGCGGTCTCGACGTTGACGACCAGGCCGACCGCGCCACGTTCGCGCAAAGCGGCGGCGCGGCGCTGCAACCAGGCCCGGGAAGCCTCGTCGTCGCCGATGACCACGAACGGCCGCAGGCCGGGCGCTTCGATCACCCGTCGCGCGACGGTGCCGGGCGTGAGCTTGGCGCTGCGCACCGGCAGCATCGCGGCTTCGTCCGCCCGTGTGGCAGGAACCTGGGGCGTCGGGATGGACGGCCGCGCCGGTGCGTTGGCGCGCGGCTGGAGATTCAGGGCTTCGTAGTACGGCAATGCCGACGTGCCGCCACGGTCCTCGACAACGATCAGTGGCTCGCCGGCACGCGAGGCCAGCGGCAGGCCTGACAGCAGCATGAGTAGGCCCGTGAACGCGAGATGGGCGGGATGGGGTTTCGTCATGGGGAGGTCTCCTGGCGCGCCGCGAGGACCGCGGCGGCTGGTCGCGTGCCCTGCACGCGGGCAAGGTGGCGCGACACGCTGCGCCGATAGCGGGCGGCGGGCTCGCCGCCTGCGGGGCGGTGGTAGCGGCCGATCGCCAGCAGCCAGTCCTCGCCGGGGGTGTGCTGCTCCTTCAGGATCTCGGCGGCAACGGCCAGGTTGCGATACGGATCCAGCAGGTCGCACGCGCCGGTAAAGCGGTGCTTGTGGTAGCCGAGGTTGATCTGGCCCAGGCCCGCATCAATGCGCGTGTGCGGCGTGGCGCGCATCGCCTGCTGCAGGCCAGCGCAGGCGTCGGCGCGCGTGGCGAAGCGGCGCGACTGGCCGGCGACGTTGAGGGACCACGGCCACGGCACCAGGCGCCCGTTGCGCCGGATGCCGCTCTCCTGCAAGGCCACGGCGTAGAGCACGGTCGAGGGGATGCCTGCGCGCTGGGCGGCAAGCTGGTAAGCCGGTGGCGGAACCTCCTGGGCCAGGGCGGCAACGGCATACAGGCCGGCAGTGAGCACCAGTGCGCGCAGGGGCATGGCTACGGCTGGCGCTGCCATTGGCCGTTCACTTCGCGCACGGCGGCGGGCAGATCGCCGGGCAGGCCCAGTGACAGCCAGCGGCCGCCGTCGTGGTTGAGCGTGATGCTGCCGGCGCGCACGCGCGCCGGGTCGATCTGCGCGCGCTTGGCCCAGTCGCGGATGCGCGCGTCATCCTGGCGGCTGCCCACCATGTACAGGTCGAACTCCGCGCCCGAGGATTGCAGGCGCTGCACGAGCTGTCCGCAGGCTGCGCAGCCGTCCTTGACGAACACCGCCATGCGGCCGCTGCCGCGCAAGGGACTGCTGGATGGGCCGGCGCCCGGCTTGTCGTCGGGCAGGTTCACGCGCTGCATCCCCGGATTCAGGCGCTGCCAGGCCTCGTCGTAGGCGCGCTGGTAGGCGAGCAGCTTCTCGACGCGGCGCGCTTCCACCTGCACCTGCAGTTCCGCATAGCGGCGCCGTTCTTCGTCCGTGCGAGCTTCGATGCCCAGGGCGGACAGCGGGTCCAGGTTGGGCGAGTAGATACCCAGCGGCCCATCCATCAGCTCGCGGTAGCGTGCCCATTCTTGTGGCTGCAAGCCCCATTCGGTTGCCACCCGGTCGTCCAGCACGCGGGCGGCCAGCGGGCGCTCCTGGCTCTGTGCGTTGCGCGCCGAGGTCGTTGCGGGCTGCTGCGCCCAGGCGGGCCATTGCGACGACGCCACCAGGACCGCGAAAAGGAGGATCGACGGCTTCATGGGGTGCTCCGGTCAGGGAATCGCCACGCGGCGGGTCTGGTTGCCGGCCTGGAACACTGCGGTGTTGCCCTCGATCGCCTGCAGGCGCCACGGGCCGACCGCATCCCCGGGCAGCAGCACCTGAAGTTGGGCGGGCGTGAAGTCCCCGATGCTCGGCGCGACGGACACGCTGCGCTGGCCGGCGCGCAGTTCGGCGCCGACGACGCGGAATGGCAGCGGCGGCAGCTCGGTCTTGGAGGCGGCGGACGTGCGCGATGCGCGCCGCTGGGCGGGTGCGGTGGCACGCGCGGCGGCTTGGCGCGCCTTGATCTGCTCGACCTCCGCGCGCAGCGCCTGGAGGTCGTCGGCCGCTGCGTAGCCACTGAGAGATTTCTCGACCTGGGCCGCGCGTGCTTCCAGAATCTGGCGGGTGTCTTTGAGGTCAGCGTCCGTCGCGACGGCCGGGCGCTGCTGGATGGCCTCGATCGTCTCGGCCAAGCCAGTTGCCTGCGCTTCCAGGCGTTGCAGGCGGGAATCCAGCCGCTCCTGGTCGGCCTGGTCGCTGAGGGCCTGGTAGCCCAGGGCCGCCAAGACGCTGAGGAAGATCAACCAGAGCCACATCAGGCTCTGCACCACCACGGCGGCGGTCGATCGCTGGGCAGGTTGCGGGGCGTTCATGGCTGGCCTCCCGAAACCATGGGTGCCAGCGGGAACGTCTGCACCGCCTCGGTGGCGGGTGGCTCGGATGGGGACTCGGCGACCGCGCGATCGCCGGGCCGCTCGAAGCAGATTTGCCGTGCGCGGTCATCCGCGTGCAGTTCCCAGGCCGGGCCAGCCAGCGTGAGCAGCGCATCGCGCAAGGTCATGGGGCCGAGGTGCAGGTGTACCGCCGGCAACGGCAGCGCGTACAGCTCGATCACGGCATGCGCGGTCTGGCACAGGCCATAGCCGCTGCGTTTGAGCACGTGCCGAAGCCCATCCCCGACCGTGGCGCGGGCATCCTCGGGCATGGACACGTCGATGGTCTGCAACAACAGGTCGCGCTGCGCCGCCATGGGTGCCAGTTCGACCAGTGTGTAGCGGGCGTAGCGCACGACCGGGATGTACTCGGAAGCCTCGGGTTCAGGCGCGGCCAAGACTTCCGCGATGGTGTCGGGCGCGACCGGCGCAGTCGTCGTCGCGCAGCCACCGGCCAGCACCGACCACAGCAGGCCGAGAAATCCCGCCAGAAGGCGGCGTTCGGGATAGTGAAACCACGGTGGAGAGGGGCACATAGCTCGGCGTCCTGAAACATCCAGCCCTCACCATCGCCGCTCAGGCCGCGAGCGGCAGCAAACAATGCGAACCAGGCAGCGTCCGATTTACCGGGAGCGGCAAAAAAAACGGCCCCGAAGGGCCGTAAGTGGAACGTGTCATGCGGCGACAAGCTGCCGGGCCAGTGCGACCTCGACGGAATCACCGTCCTGGTTCAGGACATCGAGCCCGGATTCGGGCACGTCGCCCGAGGTGGACTGCGAGACCATGATCTTCTTGGCCATCAGCTCCAGGCAGGTCATCTGCGAGGAACCGGCGTAGCCGAGGTAGATCACACGCACGGGCTGCTTCTGCCCGATGCGCCAGGAGCGGCGTGCCGCCTGCTGGAGCGAGTACACGTTGTAGCCCGACTGCATGAACACGATCGTCGGGAACTCCAACAGGTCCAGCCCCGTCTTGACCAACTCGGGGTTGGTGATGAGCACGTCGATGCCACGGTCCAGTTGCTCGGCGATCCAGTCTTCGCGGCGGCTGGCATCCACGCTCGCGCGCAGCACCGCCACCTTGAAGCCTTCCTGCTCCAGCAACACCTTCAGGCGCGACGTGGTGTCGCGCGTGCCGGTATAGACCGTGTAGGCCAGGACCTTGCGGCCCTGCGCCTTCTCCTCTTTGCAGATGTCGATCAGCTCACGCTCCTTGGGGCTGATCTCGAACTCGTTGAACTGAGCCGGGACAAACGCCAAGGTGTTGCGCGTGCGCGGATGCACCACGGTCTCCGACCGGAAGCAGCAATCCGGCCAGGCCAGCAGCACGTTGAGGACCACACCCAGCAAGGTCGTATCGCGTCGCGCCAGAGCCTGTTTCAGCTCCGCGGTCAGCCGACCCGCCAGATCGCGGTAGGCCGCGGCTTGCGCCGTGTCCATCGCGACTTCACGGAACTCCTCGTCATACGGCGGCAGGACGTTGCCACCGATGTCCTTGAGCTTGAGAAAGATCGTGAACGGCAGGATGCAGCGCAGCACGCCCTTGGGGCCAAACCCCGGGGCCTTGACCGTGCGCACCGATACCTTGGTGCCCTTGGCCGTCTTGTGCGCCGTGCCGGTGCTCTCGGAGTAGATGTCCTTCAACACCCCGTGATCGCGCATGAACGCCATCGCAGCCGAGGTCATGCTGCCGCTCGTGGTCGGGCGGTAGCCGTCTTCGATCATCCGCCCCGGAAGGGCTCGGAACAGCAGGTGGAACAGGTCGTCCCCGTAGCCGCCCATCAACGTGCCGGTCAGCAGCAAGGTCTTGCGAGCCTTCGCCGCCAGCACGCCCATGGCCTGGCCCTGGGCACTGCCCCCGTTCTTGTACTCATGTGCCTCATCGGCGATGAGCAGGTCGAACGTGCCTTGCGGCAGGTAGCGTTTGATGAACTCGGACGGCTGATAGCCGCCCTCGCCAAAGCCGAACTCCATGTTGGCCATCGCACGTTCCATGCGCGTGGCCTGACGGTCGGAAAACACCAGCTCGCCGTTGCCATCCATGAGGTTGATGAACTCATGGATGTTGTCGCCGAGCATCGACGCCAGGAACCCGTCACCGAACTTTTGCATCAGCTTCTGCGCGGTGACCTCTCCGATGGTCGGTATGCGCTTTAAGGCTTTGAGCACGGCCGAGGACTGGTCGCTGCCGGACAGACTGCGCGGGCGGATCAGTGTCCACAGGGGCGCGGCGCAGTGGCCGCACTTCCTGCGGCACTCCTCGGCTTGGAGCGCGATCGGGTTGACCGGCTCGCCGTCGAGGTCGGTGATGACCGTGCCGCAGTCCGGGCAGGCCGCCACGTCGCCGTGGCGGGTGCGCCGCGTGGTGAAGACAGGCTTCCAGTGAAAGCCCATCCGCATCCTGACGCGCCCCAGGACGAAGAACTCCTGGCCCGTGGGCTGCACGCCCAACTGCTCGCGCAGCTTGATGAGCTTGACGAGCGTATCCGGCCCGTTGAGTACCCACACCTTGGCACCGGCCACCGTCTCCTGGATCTCGCGCCGCCACTTGTAAACCAGGTGGGGCGGCGACAGCACCAGAGTGCGGCGATAGCCTTCGGCGTTGAGCACGGCGGCCGTGGCAATGCCGACGGTCGTCTTGCCGCAGCCCATCTCGCCATTGACGATCGCAGCACGTTCGCCACGGTCGATCAGCAGCTCGGCGGCGGCGTGGACGACTTCGGCCTGGGCTGGGAACAGCTTGCGCTTGAGGCTGGCGACCACCAGTTGCCGGTGCGCCTGCGGTTGGCCGGTATAGACCGGCGGATTAGCGCTGTTGAGGGCGTCGAGTAGTTCGTCGCCGAACTCGCCGACAAAATCCTGAAGGCTCAGGGTCAGAGGGGAAGATTCCGCGTCGAGCAGTTCGCCCTGTACGGGCGCGGATTCAGCGGCAGTGGTTTCGAGATCGAGGGACATGGTGATGCTCCAAAGAAAAATGGGGCATGCACCCCCCCCAGCGGGGCAATGGCATGCCCCGTGGTGGGAAGAGAATCGACGCGTGGCTGAGGGTGGTTGAAGGTGCTGGCCTGGGCGGCCCGCAGGTGAACCGTGCTCAGTCTTCGGACGGAAGCACGATGACGGTTGCGCAGCGCTGCGAATCGGTGACGATGCGAATGGCGAGCCCCGGATGGATCACGTAGTGCGATTCCAGCGACGCGCCCGATTGAAGCGCGCTGCTGTTCGTCTGCCATTGCTGGATGTTGACGTCGCCCCAGTCGCCACGGGTGTGGCGCCTGAAGTACGGGATCGGGTCCAGGCGACCCGCGCGGACCAGGCGGTCTACACCTCTGCTGAAGATGAGCGCCCCGATGGGGAACGCCAGCCGCTGGCAGTAGGTTTCGATGCGATGCGATGCCATGGGCTCCTCCTTGATGAGTCATTGAGCCACGACACCCCTGCCGGAGTGAAGTGGCTCCGTCAGGTGGATGAGGATGACGATGTGGGGCCTCAGATCAGGTCCCGCTCTTCGGGAAGCTGGACCACCGTGGTCTGGTGGTCCTCGCTGGTCTTGACGATCAGCGCCAGGTCCGGCGTGATCCTGAACTGCGAGATCATTAGGTTGTCCTGTTGGATCGCCACGTCGTTGGCTTGGCGTGTGGCCTCATCGATCTCGCCCCAGTCCCCGCGCACATGGCGCTGGACATAGGCCAAGGGGTCGATCAGGCCTCGCCGGGCCAGCCAATGCACCTTCTCGCTCAACTTCAACGTACTCGGTGCGAACAACGGTTGCTTGTGCGGCGCAGGCCGCTTGAACGGATTGGGGATCATGGTGTTTCTCCTTCGAGTTGGTACAGCAGGACGGCAGCGCGTCCGGTGGATCAGCGAATGGTCAACACCTCGCCCCGTGTCGCGGAGCCAGGTGTCATGTCCCACGCGCGGATGACGGGAACGAACTTGTCGGTGAGGATGCGGGTCTCGGCGATGGAGCCGTCTTCGCGTTCGGTGAACTCCCGCTGGAGCGTCTTGTCCTTGTGGGTGTCACCTTTGACGACGAGCACGCGCCCGGTCTTGGAGCGCACAACCCCCGAGATCGCACCCGCGGCCAGAGCCAGGGCGAGATGCCAGCGGGACAAGGCCCGCGCCGGTGGACGCAGCGATTGCTGCGCAGCCCCCAGGTGCGTGTCCTGCGATGGCCACAAGCCTTGCAGCCTGCCAACCTCATCGGCGAACTGCTCGGGCTCCATCGTCACGCGGAAGAAATGCTCTGGCTCGGCCGGGCTGGCGGGGACGATGTACGGCAGGAACGGCCACTCGCTCGGCAGTTCCTCGGCTTCGACTTCGCCTTGCCCTACCTGCAACAGCAGATTGCGCACGGCCTTGACGCCATCGGGCACCTGCTCGCGCTGGCGCACCCGGCGTCCGAAGATCACCACCTGCTTGAACTGCGTCTCCACCGCTCGGTAGATGCGCAGGTCCGTGTAGTGGCGCGTCAGCCAGCCGACCAACTCCGCGTCGAGCACGTAGCCGGGGACGATGAAAACCAGCACGCCGCCGTATTGCAGCAGCGAGAGCGTGCGCTGGTAGAACAGCTTTTCAAGGCGGGCACGGCCCTGGCCCTGATAGCCGATGTTGCCGTTGACGTCCTTGGACAGGTCCCCATACGGCGGGTTGAGCCAGAGCAGCCCGAAGGACTGCTTGGAGACCATCGTGTCCATCAGGTCCGCGTGCAGGCAGTGATCGACCAGGCCGCGGGCATGGCGCGCCCGCTCCGCGTCGAACTCGACGGCGAACGCCTTTGCCTGCTCGCGCCCGAGGGCATGGGCGGCTTCGGCGATCGCCACGCCTTCGCCGGCGCAGGGATCGAGGATGCACATCGGCCCGTCGCTGGGCATCAGTGCGTTGAGCGCTCTTTCGAGCGTGGGTTCGTCGGTCGGGAAATATCCGTTCTTGACGAAATTGCGGGCGAGCCGCGGGAACATGAGGGCCATGGAAGTCTCCTGGTTGGCGGGGATGAAACACGGAAGTACGCCAAGGCGTGCCTCCGAGGGTGGGTCAAGCCGCTACCGCTTCCGGCGTCCAAATCTTGGCCGGATACGGATAGGCGGTGAGCGCGTCGCTGCGGATCAGGGAGCCGAGCGCCAGGGTCAGCGCCGGCACGTCGATGGCGAGCCGATGGCCTTCCAGCGGCCCGAGGGCGAACGGAAGGCGGGCCAGCATCTCGCGGGTTTGCAGCAGTTCCAGCACGGTCTCGCGCCAGTGATCGAGCAGCGGCAACGGGCAGGTGTCCCGCACCAGCATCCACAGGCGGTCAAGCCTGTGGGCGCTGTCGCGTGGCAGCAGTGCCAATGCGCTGGCGTTGGCCTTGTCGGGCTTGACGCAGCGCCGGTCGAACAGCCACACGTTGGACAGCGAGCCGAACAGCGTCCGCCGGTACGCGCGCGTGATGCGCTTTTCCAGGCGATCGACGTTGCCGATGAATACCGGGACGCTGCCGCCCTGGTCGGTGATGACGTGGAACTGGTCCAGTCCCTGCTCGTCGCGCCCGAGGGTCAGGCGAGCGAGGAACTGCTGGACGGCGGTGTCCCGCGCCCAGATGGACAGGAAGATCAGGTTGCCCTGGTCATCGCCGACGCAGGCGTCGGCCATCACGTCCGGGCATTCGTCGATGCGGTACAGCGTGGAAGAAGTGTTTGCGGGCATGGTGGTGTCCTCGGATGAACGGGAACAGCACCGCCCGCTGGGGCAAGTACTGCCCCAGGGGGTGGAAGAAAACCGCTCAGTCCGGCTCGAACTGCCGGGTGTGCGGGTTGAAGTGAAGCGGCTCGTCCGCCGAAGTGATCGGCGTGAAGCCTTCCAGGTAGATGTTGTTGAGGTACTGGTCGCGGTAGGTCAGTGCCTGCCGTGCCTGGTCCTCGGTGAGGCCGTTGTCGATGAAGTACGCCAGCATTTCCTCGTCGGAGGACACTTCGTCGTTGGACAAACTCCCTTCAACGAGTGCCAGCAACGAGGGCGGAAGCGTTGCCAGGATCGGGTCCATGTCGGTTCCTCCTGGCTCAGGCCATCGACGCCGCGGCGGATGCCGCGGATGCCGTGGGTGTGCGCCGCCGGGCGTGGTAGGCGCGAACGCCTGCACGCCAGTCGGCGGACTGCTCCGGTGCGAGGTCCAGATAGGACAGCGGGCACGTGTAGTAGTACGGGTGCATGGACTCGTCCAAGGACTTGTAGCCCCACTGGCCGCCGCTTCGTTCAAGCAGATCGCAGCGGATGTAGCGCAGGGACTGGCCCGGTGCGAGATCACGATGCACGCCTTCGACCTTGGCGGTCACTTCGGCGACGGACCACAGCACGTTGCCGCGCAGGGTGTGAGCGATGACCTTGACGCTGGCGCGCTCGGTCTCTTGCGGTGCGATCAGTTCCGCGATCAGTTCGGACCGCGATTGGTTTGAGAAATACCAGCCCATGAGAGGCCTCCTCGAAAAGTTGAGCTGAAGGCCTCCCCGTGGGGAAGAACCCCCAGCGGGTGATGGAATGCCGCATCTGCGGCGAAGGAACCTATGCGTCGCCCTCAATCCCAGTCGTCATCGTCTCGATCACAACCGGCCGGGCAGTAGCCGAACTCGATCCCGTGCGAGCAATAGCCATGCTCCGCATTCCAGTCCTGGGTTTCCTGCCGTTCGGCAGGTGTTGCGTAGTCCCATTCCTGGGCCGCGATTTCGAGAGCCTGAGCACGTTGCTCATCCGGCAAACGATTGGCCTGTGCGTCGATCGCCGAACTGAAGAGCGTCACGTAGTGGTCGTAGGACAAGCCGCAACCGCGCTGGGCGTGTGCGGCGGCCGCTTTGCAAAGGTCCCGCCACGCGGGTTCATCCAGCGTTGAACGCGGGGTATCGCAAGCGATGGTGGACATGATGGAGACCTCCAGAAAATGGCCAGGGCCTCCCCCGCATGGGAAAGGAACCCCGGCGGGTGGATGAAGAACACCGCGCATGCGGCGTCTGCGATCACGCAGGTTTTGGTTCGGCCTGGCGGCTCCACTCCTGCGTCTTGAAGTCCAGCGCGTAGCCCAGCTCGCCCAGGCGGGCGATCTGCGCGCGCAGGGTGCGGCGGTCGATGGTCGAATCCAGTTTCACGGACTCGCCCAGCGGCCACAGCAGGCCGAAGAGCGCGGCGTCACCGTCTTCGGTGCTGCCGGGGGCAGCGGCCGTAGCAGGCGGTGGCGCATCCACGCCGAAGGGCGTGGTATCGACCAGCGGGTCCGCGGACGCCTGCACGGGTGCGGGCTTGGCGGGCCTGGACGCTTTGGTGGGCTTGGCCGGCGTTGCCGCAGGCTGCGCCCCTTGCTCTTCATCGAGCGGATCGACGTCCTGGGTGGCGAAGCTGCGGGCTTCGTCGCGGCTGAGTTTGTCGATGCCGTTGAGCGTCATGCCGTCGAGGCTGGCACGGATCTCGAACCGCATGCCGCCGCCGACCGGATAGGACTTCGGGAAGATGTACCTGATGATGAATTCCCCGTCGTACTTGCCTTCGGGGTACTGCTCCAGCTCCGGGTCTTTGACCTCGAAAGTACCGAGGTGCGTCGCGAGGCGGCCAACCGTGAACGGGCCGTTCTTGCCGCGGATGGTACGCAGCGTGAGCTGGCCGGGGACGACGATGGGCGCAACAGATTTCTCGGAAGCCGATGGGGTTGCCATGATGGTTCTCCTGATGATGAATGACGGGCCGCCGACGGCACCCGGTGGATGAGAGGAAATGGCCTCGCCCGAGGTGGGCGAGGTCCGCGTGGCATCACGCCTTGAGCTGGCGCATGCCTTCGGCCAGCAGCCACAACGCCCGGTTCAGGCGCAGGTTCTGGTCGATGCCTTGCACCGGACGGGTGCGCTGATTGCGGCCGTTGGCCGTGCGTCCGTTCAGGCCCCCTTTGACTAGGTTCTCCTGGACGCGGTTGAAGACGGCCCACAGGTCGTTCTTGCGGTCGTCCCATCGCCGAGGGGCCAGCAGTTGGCTCTCGGTGACAGGCGTGGACTTGGCCGGATCGTCGTACTTGAGTGCGAGCGCAGAGTTCGCAAAGACCTCCGCTTCGCCCTCATCGAGGGTGATGGTGCGCATCGCATCGCGCGCGTTATGCACGCGCTCGAAACCTTCGAGGACTCCGTAGGCACCTTCGATCACCTGGCTGGCCACGTCGCCCTTGTGGGGAACGCGGATGTCTGCGGTGGTGTCACCGCAAACCAGGCCGTTGTGGCAGACGAACCGGAACATGCCGGCGAGCATCTGATAGCTGCTCGTGCCGTCATGGCTGTTGAGCAGGATGATCTCGTTCGCCTCGTCGCCGTTGATCTGGCTTGCATGGCGAAGTCGGATGAGGTGCTTCGTGTACTCGCGCCGGTCTTCGTTGCGCACGCGCGTCTGACACACCATGAAGGGCTCGAAGCCCTCCTGGCGCAGCTTGGTCAGCACGGTCGAGGTCGGTATGTAGGCATACCGATCGGACCGGCTCCCATGTGGAGCGTCGGCGAAGATCGACGGAACGACGGCACGAATGCGGTCGTCCGAGAGTGGGCGATCAGAGCGCAGGATCGGGGATTGCGGAGCAAAGCGGGATACCAGAGACATGGCTGATCTCCTTTGAGAAATTCGACAACCGCGTGGCCGTGAGACCACGCGGAACTCGGGGGATGAAATGCGCAAGCACGCGTCCTGGGGACGCGGCGTACGTGGGGAGGAAAAGCGACAAGGCCCCGTGAGAGGCCGTGCCGGATCAGAACGAAGCAGCCAATGCCGGCTCCTGCTCCTGGACTTGCGCCTCGGGCTCGCGCTCGGCGGGCTCGGTGGCCGTGTCGATGGCATCGTCGGCTTCGGACGCGGATGCGTCTTCGGCCGGCGGCGCCTCGGCTTGCGCCTGGCTCGTCGGATAGACCTGGGTGCCGTCGATCTTGATGAGACCGATGTGGACCAGCGTCGATTCCAGGCTGGCGGCCGGTTCCCCGGCGTGCTCACCCTTGGTGCGGATGTACGGATCGATCTTCATGTCGTTCAGACGGAAGGCGATCAGCACCTTGCGGTCACCCTCGACGGCCTGAACGCACCGGCGAACCAGGTGCTCGGCTTCCGGGGTGGCGACGATGGTGTCGAAGTACCGATACTCCGGTTCATCGACAGGCCCGGCCAGTGCCGCGACGGTGCAAGAGAGGAACGAGTCGCCAGCTTTTGGGGTGACGTCCTTCACACGATTGAGATAGCCGATGCCGCGGGTGATCAACTCGTGCTGCTCGATCGAAGCCAGTTCGGCCCGGTCGATCAGTTCGGCCTTGAGCAGTCGCGCCTTGAGGGACGCGGCGGCCTGACCCTTCTGCTCACCCTTGTCGCGGATGTACACATCGCCCCACAGGTCACCGAGGCGAAAGCGCACCAGCGGGCGCTGCTTGGGATCGTCAACGCCGATGTAGCGCTGAACGAGCTTCTTGGCCTCGGCACCCGAGACCTTGACGTCGAAGTAGCGGTAGCTGGGGTCCCGGGCGGGGCCGACCAGCGCGGCGATGGTGCATGCCAGGAAAGGCTGCGCACGGCGGCCGCCCCGGACGGGCACTTCACGGACACGCTGGATGTAGCCGATGCCCGAGGTGTGGAGGTCGAAATACGATTTCTCGTTGGACGTGGTGTTCATGGTGAATCTCCATTGGGATGAAGCGGAGACACACCGGCCCACGCATGCGGGGAAGGTGCGTGACCCCGCGGTGGGTTGATAAGGCGAAAGCATCCGCCACCAGAGGCTGGTGGCCGCTCGCGGAAGGATGCGGTGCGAGCTGGCTCGGTCACGCAGTGGGAACTGCGCCGCAACCTCGAAGACCGATGGTTGCCTGGCATGTCGCTGACGACGTCAGCAGGCATGGGGCCAGCATGGCGGGGCCTCGCGCGCGCGGCAGCAATCAATCGGCACCCGGGCGCTTCCCTTTGTCCGCGCCACCCGGCGCCTGTCACAGGCACTTGGCGCCGCGCAGGTGCTCGGGGGTATCGGCGCGCGGACGGCCGGGACGGCTCCAGGCGCCGCCACCGCGCGCGCCGATCAGCCGCCAGCCGGCGGCGCGCAGGCTGGCGCCACCTTCGTCGGGCATGGTGTAGGTGAGCAGGCGTATGTAGCCCAGCGCCCTTGCCGCCTGCCAGGCCGCGCCGTAGAGCTTGCTGCAGGCGCTGGGTGTGCCGTCGGTGCACAGCCGCGTGACTTCCAGCGTCCAGGTGCCGCGCGACCGGGCGGCCGACAATGGCCACGCCGTGGATCAGGTCGCTGTCGCTCAGCGTGACGGCCAGGGCGAACTTCGCGCCCTGGACCGGGCGGTGGTGGCGATGGTGCGACAGAACGAATGCATTGGCCGTGCGCAGCGACACCGGTAGGAGGTGCAGCCTCGGCGAGGTCGATGGCGTGTTCATGCGGTTGTCTCCGGTGGCATGCCGGCGTTGTGGCCGGCGGGGCGTGCCTCGGCGGCTGGAGACAAACGCGCACGCGCGGCGATGGCGGCGGTGCGAACAAAAGAAGGCCCCCGATGCGGGGGCTGCGAGGCGGTTGCCGCGTCAGGCGGGAGGCACCACTGCTAAGGACAGGTGCGTGGCGGTGGCGGAAAGCACGAGATCGTCCGCCGAGTGCTGGAGGCGCGTGAACAGGCCGTCCTTCGGGTCGAAATACTCCGCGAAGTCATCGCCGCCCAGCTCGCGGCCGGCGAGGTGCCACCAGTCATCGAACGGGTCGGTGTCCGGGTTGCATCCGACGGCGTAGGCGAGCAGTGCCTGGCGCCCATCCGGGCGACGCTCCCCACGCTCGGCGAGGAAGTACACGCCCTGATCCTTGACCAGGACAATGCGGCACTGATTGGGGACGTCTCAGAAAACGGAAAAAATCGTACGCTAAGCCGGTTGCAGCGGTCGTAGCGGCCTGAACTTGCCCGCGCCGATCTTGGCGCTGCTGCGCCAGAGGTAATCGCCGGTCAGGTTGATGTGCTCCCAGCCCAGCGGCGACAGGTACTGCAACAGGGCGTCATCGACAGTCTGGCCGTGACCGCGTAAGGCGTTTGAGGCCCGTTCCAGATAGACCGTGTTCCACAACACTATGGCCGCCGTCACCAGGTTGAGGCCGCTGGCCCGGTAGCGCTGCTGCTCGAAACTGCGGTCGCGGATTTCGCCCAGCCGGTTGAAGAACACGGCGCGGGCTAGCGCGTTGCGGGCTTCGCCCTTGTTCAGTCCGGCATGCACGCGGCGGCGCAGCTCGACGCTTTGCAGCCAGTCCAGGATGAACAGCGTTCGCTCGATGCGGCCCAGCTCGCGCAGCGCCACGGCCAGGCCGTTCTGGCGCGGGTAGCTGCCGAGTTTCCTGAGCATCAGCGAGGCCGTCACCGTGCCCTGCTTGATCGAGGTGGCCAGCCGCACCTTGGCGTTGATCGCCTTGCCGGACGCCTGGAACTGCTGCTGATGCTTGTGCTTGGCAGCGTTGAACAGCTTGCCCAGGATGCGGTCGTGCAGGTCGATGATTTCGTCGGTGACGGTGGCCATGCCCTCGATGGCGAGCGCACCAGGGTCGCGTAGCGGCGCTGTGCCTCGAACTTGGCCAGATCGGCGGGCGTCATCTGGCCGCCTTCGCGGGCGATCTTGAGCAGGCGGTTCTGGTGCACCGACCGCTCGATGCCGGAAGGCAGGTCGAGCGCCTGCCAGGCTTTGAGGCGCTCGATGTGTTCGAGTATGTGGCGCGAGTTCGGCTTGACGGGCGACTGGCGCAGCCAGGCCAGCCAGGTCGTCTTGCCGTTGTCGTGGCGCTTGAGCAGATCGTCGAGGCGGTGCCGGTGGGTGGCCGACAGGGGATCGGACAAGGCCGCGTAGATGCGGCGGTTGGCGCGGCTGTAGGCGTTCATCGAACACCTCCCTTTTCCTCATCCGGCGCAACAGGACAGTTGCTTCACGTCCTTGTTGAAGGTCTGCGCCGCGAGCTTCAGTCCCTCGACCATGGTCAGGTAGGGGAACAACTGGTCGGCCAGCTCCTGCACGGTCATCCGGTGGCGGATCGCCAGCGCGGCCGTCTGGATCAGTTCGCCCGCTTCCGGCGCGACCGCCTGTACGCCGATCAGCCGCCCTGAGCCAGCTTCCGCCACCAGCTTGATGAAGCCGCGCGTGTCGAAGTTGGCGAGCGCCCTCGGCACGTTGTCGAGCGTCAGCAGCCGGCTGTCGGTCTCGATGCCGTCGTGGTGCGCTTCCGCCTCGCTGTAGCCCACGGTCGCCACCTGCGGATCGGTGAACACCACCGCCGGCATCGCCGTCAGGTCCAGCGCCGCGTCGCCGCCGGTCATGTTGATCGCGGCGCGCGTGCCGGCCGCCGCCGCCACATAGACGAACTGCGGCTGGTCGGTGCAGTCGCCGGCAGCAAAGATGTGCGGTGCGCTCGTGCGCATGGCGCGGTCGATGACGATGGCTCCCTGCGCATTGACTTCGACGCCTGCCGCTTCAAGGTTCAGGCTGCGCGTGTTCGGCGCGCGACCGGTGGCGACCAGCAGCTTGTCGGCGCGCACTTCCCCCTGCCCGGTGGTGAGCACGAATTCCCCGCCCGCATAGGCAACGTGGCTCGCCTGGGTGTGGTCCAGCACCTCGATGCCCTCGGCGCGGAAGGCGTCTGTTACGGCTTCCCCGATGGCCGGGTCTTCTCGGAAGAACAGCGTGCTGCGCGCCAGGATCGTGACCTGGCTGCCCAGCCGGGCGAAGGCTTGCGCCAACTCGACCGCCACCACGGAGGAACCAATCACGGCCAGCCGCTCGGGGAGCGAGCTGCTTTCCAGCGCCTCGGTGGAGGTCCAGTGGGGTGTGTCCGCAAGGCCCGGGATTGGCGGAAGCGCCGGGCTCGCGCCGGTGGCAATCAGGCAGCGGTCGAAGTTCACCTCGTGCGTGCCGCCGTCAGCGGTCGCCACGGTCAGCGTGCGCGTGTCCCTGAACCGGGCCTCGCCGCGCAGCACGGTGATGGCCGGAGTGCTTGCCAGGATGCCTTCGTACTTGGCATGGCGCAGCTCCTCGACGCGGCCTTGTTGCTGGGCCAGCAGCCGCTCGCGCAGTACAGCGGGCGCTGCGGCCGGCAGGCCAGCATCGAACGGGCTTTCGCGGCGCAGGTGGACGATGTGCGCGGCGCGGATCATGATCTTGGACGGCACGCAGCCGACATTGACGCAGGTGCCGCCGATGGTGCCGCGCTCGATCAGCGTGACGCGGGCGCCTTGCTCCACGGCCTTCAAGGCAGCCGCCATCGCCGCGCCGCCGCTGCCTATCACAGCCACGTGCAGCGCTTGTTCACCGCCAACATGCTTCGTTTCGCCACCGAGCCAGCCCAGCGCCTTGTCTAGCAGGCCGGCAGGCTTGTTCGGCGTGTCGGTAAGCCGTGCGCGATAGCCGAGCGTGGCCACTGCGGCAACCAGCGGGGCCACGCTCACGCCTGCATCCGCCTCGATTTCGGCCTGCCGCTGCGGATAGGACACCGAGGCCGCGCGCACGCCGGGCACGTTCGTCAAAGCCTGCTGGACGTGCTCGGCGCACGACGTGCAGGTCATGCCTTCGATGTGGAGGGTGATCGCCTCGGCCATGATTACGCCCTCACTGCTTGACGCTGGACGGGTAACCCGCGTTTGCGGTGGCCTTGGTCAAGGCGTCGGCATTGGTCTTGGCCTCGTCGAAGGTGACGACGGCCTCCCGCTTCTCGAAGCTGACTTCGGCCTTCTCGACGCCGGCGACCTTGGACAGAGCCGTCTTGACCGTGATCGGGCACGCGGCGCAGGTCATGCCGGGCACCGACAGGGTGACGGTCTTGGTGGCAGCCCAGGCGGGCGCGCTTAGAGCGGCGGCCAGGGCGATGAGGGTGGTGAGGGTGGTGAGTTTCTTCATGGTGATCTCCTTTCAGTAGAACAGCGGCAGGACGTAGGGAAACGCGAGGGCAACCAGAACCAGGGCGGCCACGATCCAGAAGATCACCTTGTAGGCAGTCCGCACTTGGGGCACGGCGCAAACGTCGCCGGGCTTGCAGGCATGGGCTGGTCGGAAGATGCTGCGCCAGGCGAAGAACAGCGCGATGAGCGCTGCGCCGATGAAGATCGGCCGATACGGCTCCAGCACGGTCAGGTTGCCGATCCACGCGCCAGAGAAGCCGAGCGCGACCAGGACAAGGGGGCCGAGGCAGCAGGCCGAGGCGAGGACGGCCGCGACGCCGCCGGTCGCCAGTGCGCCGCAGCCGTTCTTGGGTTCCGACATAAGGTTCTCCTTCCGGGACTTCGCTTGATGCTGTAACGTTACTTCCGTAGTCAACTACGGAGTCAAGCGCCATGGAGAACGCTCAAGAGAATCTGACCATCGGGGCCTTCGCCAAGGCAGCCCGGGTCAACGTGGAGACGATCCGCTTCTATCAGCTCAAGGGCTTGCTACCCCAGCCGGAGCGGCCCTACGGTCGCATCCGCCGCTACGGGCAGGCGGACGTGGCGCGGGTGAAGTTCGTGAAGTCAGCCCAGCGCCTGGGATTCAGCCTGGATGAAGTCGGCCAGCTCCTGAAACTGGAGGACGGCACCCATTGCAGCGAGGCGGCCGAACTGGCTGCTCACCGGCTGGCCGATGTGCGCGCACGCATGGCGGACCTCACGCGGATGGAAGAGGCCCTGTCGACGCTAGTGAGAGAGTGCAACGCGCACCATGGCAATGTTTCCTGCCCGTTGATCGCAGCTTTGCATTGCTGCTAAAGGGCCCACTTCGGCTCTTAGCGTACGATTTTTTTCCGTTTTCTGAGACGACCCCTGATTGGCGATGGCTTCGGTCAGCACGGGGCGCAGGTCAGCGCCTTTGAATCGCAGTGACATGGATGAAATCTCCTGTGTGGAAGAATGAGAAAGGCCTCCATCCGATGGGATGAAGGGCCTGTAGTGCACGCGGCCGGAACGGCTGGAACGCCGTGGCGGATGCCTCGGGTCAGCCGCAGGACCGCCCGGTTTCGCTGCGGGGCGTCATGCCGGGACGGCCTGGCGCTTGCGGGCCGCTTTCGCGTCGAGGATGCTCACGTCGATCTGGCGCCAGCGCCCGTCGTCGATGAGCCTCTCCAGCACTTCGCCGAGCATGTCGAAATACACCTCGTCGTGCCGATCGACCAGTTCGACCGATTCACCGTTCTGACGGTGCAGTTCCACCACGTAGGTGTCTCCGCCGCGGTCGTAGAGGATCGTCACCCGGCCCTCGAACTTCGCGGTCGAGACCGTGAAGCTGATCGCCGGCGGGGTCTCGATGATCTTGGAGGGCGTGGGATCGACCCAGGTGAAGTCGCGGGCACCGGCATCCACCAGCATGTGGGTGATGCGCCGGAAGCGATCGGGGGCCGGCATCTCCTCCAACTGCTCGATGAGCTGGCCCAACTCCATGCACTGCGGCGTGGGAATGGGCAGCTTGGCCGGCGCCGAGCCGAGGATGTGCCTCGTGATGGTGTACGGCGTGCCGTCCGAAGTCTCCTCGGTGATGACCTCCGGCGTGTCCGCGCGCAGTCCGTCGAAGCGACGACGGGCATAGGGTTGGACATGCACCTTGGCGCCTTCGGCAGGAACCGTGGTCACCAGGCTGGGATCGAGCACCGCGAACTCGGAAGGCTTGAGCTTGACGACGATGGCATCGTCGGTCGCGGCGACCACCTTGCCGTCGAAGGGTTGGGGGTCGATGGCGAAGCCCAGCGTTGAGGACAGCGGCTGATCATCGAACACGCGGTACTTGAACGACCGCACGTTGCGGGGCACATGGCCTGCGACCAGCGAAGGCATCATGGATTTGATGAGGGAACGATCCATGGGGAAACTCCTTGAGGAAAAACAAGGGATTCCCCGCCCGCAAGGGAGAGGTCCCTTGTGGGTGGCGTGGATGGACGCGGTAGGTCCGTAGGAAGAAACGACCAGCACGGTTTCCCGCGCTTGCAGCCTCGAAGGTCTCGACTGCCTGGGCATGTGCCGGCAACGCCGACGAACATGGGGCAAGCATGGCCCTGGGGCGGTCTGCCTGCCCGCAGGAAACGGCACCGCACCACAACCGTTTTCCTGTGCTGCGGGCAAGAAAAAGCCCCTCGAAAGGGGCTGGAGGAATCAGGCTTGGTACACGAAGTAGTGCTCGCGCTGACGCGGAAAGAACACGTGTTTCCACGTGTCGCCGCTTGTGTTGCCACCGTCGAAGACGACCATTTCGTAGTCGTCCACGTCGGTGTCCACCAGGTCGGCGCTGGCGATATGGCGCATGTGCAGCGTGCCGCTCATGCGCTCGAATACCAGGATCTGGCCGATGGCATCTTCCTGGCTCATGGCGTTGACGCAGGCTCCGAGTTGGTGCTCGAAGTCGGATGCGGGTGTGATGAGGTCGGGGAACATGGGATCGCTCCTGTGAAAGTGCGCCGGCCCGGCTCTCTGGCGGGAGACCGGGCCGGCATGCGGTGAGGACAAGGAAGGCCGGGGATGTGTGTGGCAGCTATTCGCCGGCCAGCGATAGGCCCGGCAACACGGGTGCGTCGGCATCGAGGATGAGGATGCGCACGTCGGCCTGGCCGGCCAGTTCAAGGATCTGTGCCAGCTCGTCCGGCATGCCCTTGCTGCGGTGCTCCTGCCGAAGCTGCTCGGCGGCGATCCCCTCGACGTCCTGCAGGTGCTGGTCCGTCCAGGGCGTGGAGATCAGCTTGACGCCGATCGCCGGGCTGTAGGGAATCCGGAACGCGATGAACAAAAAGGCCTCCGGCGTCGCGAGGTCAGCCAGGTTGGCCAGGTACTGGCCGGTTTCGCGGCTGATGTGCGCGCTGCTGATTTCCCAGCACCGGCTGTAGTAGCCGGTCTCGAAGCTCAACCGCTGCACGACTTCCCGTGCGGCCTCGGCCGAATAGGTGTCGCCAATGTGGACGGGGCGGCCGTCGAAGTCGTCGCCGTGGATCGCGTACACCACGGCACCCACCATGCCTTCGCCGCTGCCCCCTTCAGCCGCGTCGCATTCGGCGATCAGTGCGGCGCCGACAGGTTCGGTGCCAGTCCTGACCACCGCGAAGTCGCTGGTGATGATGCAAGGAGAAGAAACCAGCGCCGCGTCGCAGAGGTGCTGCTGGCTCGGGTGGATGTTTCGCCAAACATGCGGGCTTCCGTCCTCGTAGCTGATGGACAGCGTGCGGACGATTTTCAGATTCCAGTAGCCGCGTAGAAAGGGATTGGGATTCTGGGACATGGGATTTCTCCAACAGAATAATGATGGAGCAAATCCCCGCCACCGGGAATTGACCCCGGTGGGTGGAAAGAAAGGAAACAGCGTCAGGTGACGCTGATCGTTGGCGTTTGGGCCAATCGCTCGGCGACGCGCCGGCGCAAATTCATGCGGAATGGCTCGTCGCTGACGCCCGCCAGCAGATTGATGGTCTCCAGCGCGATCAGGGCCGAAGCCTCTTCGATGTCGGCGGCCACAATGGTCTTGCGCAATTGGTCGCCGAGCTGGAGGGCCTGGGAGGAGGAGCTGATGAAGCGGACCTCGCGGCTCAGGTAGCAGCCGTTGCCGCCGAACTCGAACAGCCGCGGCTTGCTGCAGTACCAGCAGCCCTCGAACTGGATGGCGGTCAGGTGGTGCCCGTCATCGAACCGGGTGGCGATCAGAAACAATGCGTCGAGATCGGCGGTGTCCTCGAACGAATGACGGTCGATCAAGTTCCCCAGCTCTTCGTCCTCATCGGCACGGAAGTGCACGGCGAGCAGTTCGAGCAGCGGCGGGATCGACAGCCCTTCGTCGTCCGGCATCGGAATACCGAGTTGCGTGGCCAGGTCTTCCAGGCCATCGAGCACGTCCGGCCATTGCGGATTGGTGGTCTCGGCGATCTGGGCGATGTAGGCCTGCCCGTTGCCGGGGTGGCTCTCGTCCAGCGCGAAGGCGCCGAACAGCGCCTGGATGACGGGCGTCACACGGTCGAGCACGAGAACGCCGGTGGCTTCGTAGTAGTTGTTGGCCATGAAGGCTCCTTTCGATGAATGAACGGAGCCAGCCCTTGCGGACGATGGCATCCGCAGGGGAAACCGCCTGATGCCGGATGGCGCTGGGCGGGGAGAAAACGCGAGGGACATGGCCTCGAACGAGGCGCATGTCCCTCATGGGGTCCCGTGAACGCAGTGATGAAGGTGTGCCAGGGACCGGCTCACCAACCGCTGTAGTTCAGCAGCAGGTCGGCGATCACCTGGCGACGTTGCAGATCGAGACCATCGAAGTCCGACAGTCCTTGGAAGTGGCAGCGCTTGAGCATGGCACCGCCCTCGCGCGCGTTGTAGAAGCTGAACATGGCGGACAGGAACATGCGTTCCCCGCTGCTCAGGACGCCGAGTGCGTCGTTGGCACGCAGCATGTCGGGACGCAGATCCCACTTGCTCTTTGCCTGGTTCAGGCCTTCGCGCGTGCCGTCGCCAAACCATTGCGGGCCTGCGATCTCGACGCCGCGCTTCCAGACCTCGAAGAAGGCTTGGGGCGCGGCGGCGAAATGCTGCTCTTCCCGCATGATCTGATCGACGACTTCCTGGGGCAAAAGCTGGTTCATGACGTGGTTCCTCCAGTTGGATCAGGGTGTGGCGAGCTGGGACCAGCCGCCTCTTTCGAGGGCACGTTGAGCCGCGGCATAGCTGCGGAAGTACTGGCAGGATTCCCGCGAAACGGGACCTTCTGTATCGCGCGTGCCGATGTAGTGGCCGGCGGCGCTATGCAGGATTTCGAGCGGCAGGAACTTGCCGCAATGGATCAAGGCCAACTGGCCGAAAGAGGCTTGCTGGGACATGGACGGGCTCCTTGGAAAAAGCGGGGCCTCGTCCCTCACGGGATGGCAGCTCCCGCACGCGGTTGAGAAAAAAGCATCGGCGTCACGGGTGACGCGCGTCCGCAGACTCGATGCGATGGCGGACTGGCGGGTAGCGCGGAAAGAATCCGCGGCAGCCTGGAAACTCTGGCTGCTGGCATGGTGCTGACGAATCAGCGACACATGCGGGCAGCTTCATGCGCGAGGCGAGCCGCGTCAGCCGGAAATCGGCATTTGCAACAGCCCCGATTGGCGAACGCGGAAAAAAGAAAGCCCCGCAATAAGTGCGGGGCTGTCAGGAGGATGAGGCGAAACTGGGTCAGCGAGGCCTGTCGCCCAGTACATGCTGCTTCCACAGGGCGAATGCCTCGTCCGGTCCCAGCTCTGCGAGGATGACGATGGGCTGGCCCCGACGGGCACGCAGCGATGCGAAATACGCTGGCCGGTCGGCGATGGCGTTGAGCTTGATGCCCTTTAGGAACAGCAACTGGCGGGGGCGAACTTTGGTGGTAACGCAGGCATGATTGCGCTTGTTTGGGGCAAAAGGGCCAGCGAAGCGGGCGGACACGGCCAGAAAACCGCGACGAACTACTTGTACTTGCCAGGCGAGGCGAACGGGTGACATCAGCATATCGCTATGCGGTAAAGAAGACCGTCCTAAAGCTTGCAGGATCCCGGCATAGCTTCATCATCACCTCTCCGTGACGGCTCATTGGAACGAAAAAGGCCAGCATCGCCGTGATGGACTTTCATAATTGCCAGGTCAACTGGCTTGCGTGCTGTTTATTCACAGCAAGGCATTGCGACGTCGTTGCAGCAATCGCCGCCATCGCAACAGGGCGTTGCAGCAAAAGCGGCGGTGGGCGCTAGCATGAGGGCCAAGCCGCGGCCGCTCATGCTGGGGGCCGTTCTCTTCAGATTGGTGTCCTGCACCGTGTGCATTGCGAATTTCCGGATCGTCCCAATGTCACTGGGACTCCTTTGTGGCGGCCGGGTTCTCCACGCTCATGAACGACTGGGCCACCAGCGCGATCGCCCCGCCCACGATGGCCATGTCAGCGATGTTGAAGGCGGGCCAGTGCCAGCCGTGCAGGTGAAAGTCGATGTAGTCGATAACGTGCCCGCGCGTGGCGCGGTCGAACGCGTTGCCCAATGCGCCGCCCAGAATGAGGCTGTACGAAAGGCCTTCCGTTTTGCGCAGCGGCCGGGAGAGCAGCCATGCGAGCCATGCCGATATTGCGAACGCGATCGCCAGAAAAAACCACCGCTGCCAGCCGCCCGCGCCAGCAAGGAAGCTGAACGCCGCGCCGGGATTGAGAGCGTGAACTAGGTTGAAGAATGACGCCACCTCGTGCGACCAACCCAAGGGAGTTGTCGCGTCAATGTAGCTCTTAGCTGCCTGATCGCCGGCGAATATAACGATCGCGAGTGAGTACCACTGCGTCTTGCGAAGAGATGGTTCATCCATTGTTCATGCCGCCTTGAACTTCAGGAGGCGCAGCCCATTGACGACAACCAAAAGACTTGCCCCCATGTCAGCGAACACAGCCATCCACATGGTGGCATGCCCTGTGAACGTCAACGCAAGGAACACCGCCTTGATGCCAAGGGCCAGAACGATGTTCTGCGTGAGGATCGCCGCAGTGCTACGCGACAGCCGGATGAAGGCGGGGATCTTGCGCAGGTCGTCGTCCATCAGGGCGACGTCGGCTGTTTCGATCGCGGTGTCGGTGCCGGCCGCGCCCATGGCGAAGCCGATGTCGGCACGGGCGAGCGCGGGCGAATCGTTGATGCCGTCGCCCACCATGCCCACCTGGCCCTCGCCGCCGACCAGGCTTTCGATGGTCTTGAGCTTGTCTTCGGGCAGTTGGTCACCACGGGCTTCAGAGATTCCGACCTGGGCAGCGATGGCCGCGGCCGTGTGCTGGTTGTCCCCCGTCAGCATCAGCGTGCGCACACCCAGCGCCTGCAGGTCGGCCACCGCCTCACGGCTGGTTTCCTTCACGGTGTCGGCCACTGCAAAAATGCCGAGCACGGTCGCATCGTCCATCAGCAGGATCGCTGTCTTGCCTTGGCGCTCCAGGGTCTCCAGCCGAGCCTGGAGCGTCGCTTCGCTCAGGCCCAGCTCCTGGGCGAGCCTGTGGTTGCCCATGTGCAACATGCGCCCGGCGACGCGGCCGCGCACGCCGCGGCCAGGCAGCGCCGCGAAGTCGTCGACCTCGTGCAGCGCGATGCCGTCACGGTTCGCCTTGCGGGCGATGGCCTGAGACACAGGATGGTCCGAGCGTGCCGCGAGGCTTGCGGCCCAGGCGGCAACTTCCTGCGCCTCGCCGATCAGCGGCACGAAGTCGGTCTGCTCGGGCTTGCCATGTGTGAGTGTGCCGGTCTTGTCCAGGGCCAACGCCTTGAGCTTGCGCCCGCCCTCCAGGTAGACGCCACCCTTGATCAGGATGCCGCGTCGGGCGGCAGCGGCCAAGCCGCTGACGATGGTGACCGGCGTGGAGATGACCAGAGCGCAGGGGCAGGCGATCACCAGCAGTACCAGGGCCTTGTAGACCCAGTCAAACCATGCGCCGCCGAAGGCGAGCGGCGGCACGACGGCAACCAGCACGGACACCGCGAACACCGCCGGCGTGTAGACGCGGGCGAACTGGTCGACGAAGCGCTGCGTGGGCGCACGGCTGCCCTGCGCGGACTCCACGGCATGGATGATGCGCGCGAGCGTCGAGTCGCTGGCGCCTGCGGTCACCTTGTATTCGAAAGAGCCGGTCTCATTGATGGTTCCGGCGAAGACCTGGTCACCTTCGGCCTTCTCGACGGGCAGGCTCTCGCCGGTGATGGGCGCCTGGTTGATGGCCGATCGACCCGAGGTGATCAGGCCGTCCAGTGCGATGCGCTCGCCAGGACGCACGCGGACCACCGCGCCCTTTGCGACCTCCTTGGCCGGCAGCTCTGTCCATGAGCCATCGGCCTGCCGCACGGTCGCGGTCTCGGGCGCCAAGTCCATCAGCCCCCGAATGGCGTTGCGGGCGCGGTCCAGCGACTTCGCCTCGATCACTTCCGCCAACGCGAACAGGAACATGACCATGGCGGCCTCCGGCCAGTGGCCGATCGCCATGCCGCCGGTGACCGCGATGGCCATCAGGGCGTTCATGTTCAGGTTGAGGTTCTTCAGCGCGATCCAGCCCTTCTTGTAGGTGCTGAGGCCGCCGGTGAAGATCGAAACCAGTGCCAGCACGATCACGGCCCAATGATTGCCGTCGTTGACCCAGTACACGCCTTCGGCGGCCACCGCCGCAACGCCCGAAACCGCCATCGGCCACCAATTGGTCTTGTGCGCGGCCACCGGGGCATCGCGCGGCTCATCAGTCCTCTGGACCTCGGCTTCCATGCCCAGCGATTCGATGGCTTCGACTGCCGGCTTGATCGCGTCGGGTGTGTGCCGAACCGTGAGCGTGCGCTGCATCAGGTTGAAATCCATTCCCTGCACGCCCGGCATGCCTTGCAGCTTGCCGCGGATCAGACTTTCCTCGGTCGGACAGTCCATCTTCGCGATGCGAAGTACCGTGGTGGCTGTCTGCATGTCCTGCCGCGCAGCCTGCATTCCAATGGAAGCAAGCGCCTTCTCGATCGGCGCTGAGGTCGCCAGCGTGTGCTGGACTCCCAGCACACGCTGCATCAGATTGAAGTCGAGCGCGGTCACACCCGGCAGCTTGCCCAGCCGGTCGCGGATCAGCGCTTCTTCCGTCGGGCAATCCATGTTCTCGATCCGGTACGTCACCCGCTCGCCGATCGGCGGCGCGGAAACGGCAGCGGTTGGTTGCTGCTGCAGGGCCGAGGATGGGATCACAGCCGCGGCTTCGATCGGCCCCGTGTGGCCGAAGGTCTGCTCCTTGGCGCGCATGCCGATCGAGGCCAGGACCTGCTCCATCTGCGCGCGTGCCTGAGCGAGGTGTTTCACCGACAGGGTGCGCTCAGCGAGGTCGAAGTCGAGGTCCTGAATTCCCTCGACTGCCCCGAGGTGCGAGCGGATGAGTTTCTCCTCGCTCGGGCAGTCCATGTTCTCGATGCGGTAGGTGGTCGACACGGCGGCGTCTCGGACAGCCTGAGCCTTCATGCCCACCGAATTCAGCGCTTGCTCCAAGGCATCGGCCGAGACTTCGCGGTGCGAAATGGTCAACAAACGCTGCGGAAGATCGAACAGGAGCCGCTCGACACCGGGCATGCCCTCCAGCGTTCGCCGCACCAGTGCTTCCTCATTGCGGCAATCCATGTTGCTCACGTGGAAAACGGTGGTTTCAGTGCTGGCCTGCTCACTGGCGCACGCCGTCTGTTGGCCATTGCCGCCGGAGCAGGCGCATGGGCTGGAAGGTTCTTTGTTCATAGATCGCTCTTCATTGACAAGGTTTTCCCCGGATGCCATCATTAGAAAACCTCTAGTAGATATAGAGTCAAGTTTTTTATAGGAAGCAACCATGATGCGGATCGGTGAACTGGGCAAGAAGGCAGATTGCTTGGTGCAGACCGTGCGCTTTTACGAGTCAGAAGGCTTGCTGCCCGAGCCTGCACGTAGCGAGGGCAACTTCAGGCTCTATGACGAAGTCCATTTGCAGCGCTTGCTGTTCATCCGCCGCTGCCGGGCGAAGGACATGACGCTGGATGAGATCCGTCAACTGCTGAACTTACGGGATCGGCCAGAGTTGGGCTGCGGCGAGGTGAACGCGCTGGTCGACGCTCATATCGCGCAAGTGCGGACCAAGATGAAGGAATTGCGCGCCTTGGAGCGCGAGTTAATGGATCTGCGACGCTCCTGCGATAGCGCCCGAACCTCGCGCGAGTGCGGCATTCTCAACAGCTTGGCCGAGCCCGCCTGAAGCTCGAGCGTGTCATCGGTGCTGGAAGTGATCGGGTCCAGTTCTGAGAGCCACGTGCCGCGCTCCATCATGCGAAAGCGCGCGATTCTGACGTTTTGAGACGGCGTGCGACCGAGGGCGTGGCCCACAGGAGCCAGCGCGAGCCGGACGACCTGCGCGCCGCAATCTCCGCCACCTTACGGGTTCTCCAGGCCAGACCGAGCATCGCGGCGTGGCTGCGCAGGTGCAGGTGCAGGCCAAGGTAGCAGTGCGCCACGACGCGGCCCGACTCATGGGCACGCCACGCAACTCGCGATCGCTTCGCAAGAAGCCGCAAGGCCCGACTCGCGCAAGAATGCGACGTGGGCAAGATCGTATAGCCAGCAGCGCAAGCGTTTGCCGCTGCTGGCCGGCTCCGGAAGGGATAGACAAGCTGCGGGCCGTAGTCCATTGGAAAGTCCATCTTTCTTGAGTGTCACTCTTTGGCGCCCAGCGTGTGCTTTTGCGACCGGAAAGCGCTGAACAAGTGGCCCCCGGGCATCCAGAAATCGCCGTAGTTGACTTGGGCGTCTTCGTGCTCACGCTTGTGATGCCAGCGATGGGCTTCAGCCACCCCGATCAACAATCCCAACGGCCCGACCCGGTATCCCAGATTGGAGTGCTGGAAGGCCAGATGCACGACCAAGAAGCCGAGCCATGCGCCGACGGCCAACCACAGCTTGGAACGCCGCTACTGGCTCAACGGGGAGTGGAAAGGCCGCCCGCCCTCTAGCAAGGCGGCACAAGCGAGCGCGACGATCACTGTGAGTAGCTCCGTCGGAAAAGACGGCCGGCCGGTCGCGAGCTCGCCGAAGAGCACAACCGCAGTGGCGCCACGGATCAGTGGATAGCAGCCATACCGGATGACAGTCGCAATGAAGGGGGCGCATTGGTGCTCATCTGTTCTGTCCTAAAGCTCTGACTGGATTGGAAAACCTTCTAGCTACGGTAGAGTCAAGGGCGTCCGGGAAGACCCTGTGGCAAGTTCGTTGCATCTGCGCCTTGACTCTCCAGCCGCTACAGGCTTCAGCATCCATCGATTTGGAAGGAACAATGCATGGCTGAAAACCACAGAAATCACGAAAACGACGAGTTGGGCCGCCTAGATGCGAGCGATGCGAAGGACCGAAAGATTCTTCTGACTGTGTTGCTGATCAACCTGACGCAGTCCGCCGCCGGCATTGCCCTTGGCATCTGGGCTGGCTCTACGGCGCTGATGGGCGCCGGGTTGGACAACCTCGCCGATGCGTCGGTCTATGCGGTTAGCCTGTATGCCGTCGGTCGTGCGGCAACGGTCAAGGTGGGCGCGGCCCGCTTGTCGGGTTTCTTGCTAATCGGCCTGGCCGCGCTGCTGCTGTTGGAAGTCCTACGCCGCTTCGCTGGAGGGGAAGAGCCTGTCGGCCCAGCCATGATGGCCATGGCCGCGCTGAACGCGGCTTTGAACCTAGTGTGCCTCAGACTACTGCGCCGCCATCGCGGGGAAGATGTGAACTTCAAGGCGTCAGCGATCTTTACCAGCAACGACTCCATCGTCAATGGTGCGATTGTGCTGTCCGGGGTGCTGGTGATGGGGTTCGGGTCGAACATCCCGGATCTGGTGCTGGGCGTCATCGTGGCCGCAATCGCAGCGAATGGGGGGCGGGAAATCCTGCGCGAAGCATCGGAAACAGCTCGCCGTAAGGCGGGCACATAAGGCATGTTTTCGCCCAGTTCATCCCGAGGTTTACCTCTGCAAAAGAGGTAGTCCAGCCTTTGGGCTACGGCCTCGGCTGCAGCCGAGCGTACCATTGGCGATGGCCGCGCGATAGGCGGGCATGCCGTTCTCGACCTCCGTCTGCCGTACAGCAGCGGTGCGCAAGGTTGAGGGTGCATGTCGTCTCTCCTGTTCGTGTGGCCCAGGCCAATGGCCGGGCCGGGACGTTGATGGGCAGGAGAATGGCGCCGAAGGCCCAACGGCCTTCGGCTCGGGAGAAAAGAGGAACCACCCGTGGGCTGATTGGCAGGCCCGGTCGTCGCTAGAACCGTCTGCTCATCAAGCAATCACACCCGGCCCATGTCGTGGCTGGGGCCGGCATCGTCTGGCGCACATCCGCGCACAAAGGGAGCCCGTTTTTGCACCGGCGGGCACCGGCACCGATTACCGCTGACCACGAAGGGTCTCCCGGTGGCTCGTGCAGCCTGGCAAGCCACCGGGAGACCCTTCGCAGAGGGCGGAAGAAACGCAGATCAACAGAACGCGCGTGGTGCGGCTCGCAGAGAAGCTACCTTCAGGTCCCGCGGCCGGGGACGGCTGGGCGGGACGCGCACACGGATCAAGAAGGCGTTGCGCGCTGGGCGTCCCGCAGGGCATGCGGCGGAGTGCGGGACAGGGGCCACGCCGCCGAAGGCGGGCACGGCTCACGGGGAACGGGGGCGGTCAGGAGCCTTTGCGGCCGCTACGGCGCGGGCGCGAGGCGCCGCGCTTGGAGCTGCCGGATTCGACTGGCAGCGTGCCTTTGCAGTCCGGGTAGCGGCTGCACGACCAGAACGGGCCGCTCTTGCCGCTGCGCTGGCGCGTGGGTGCGCCGCACTGCGGGCATGCCGGCCCTTGGGGAACCTTGATGGACAGGGAGGCGCTGCCGTACTGCGCAATCAACTGCGAAATCCACGCGGCCTGCTTGCCGATGAACACGTCCAGGGTGAGCTGTCCGGCCTCGATCATGTCGAGCGCCTGTTCCCAGACGGCGGTGGTGCCAGGGTCGGCAATCGCCGCAGGCACGGCATCGATCAAAGTGAAAGCCGCATCCGAGGCGCGGATGGCGCGCCCCTTCTTCACGAGGTAGCCGCGAGCGATCAGGCCGCCGATGATGTTGGCCCGCGTCGCTTCGGTGCCGATGCCAACCGTATCCTTGAGCTTCTGCTTCAGGCGGGGATCGGACACCAGCTTGGCGACGCCTTTCATGGACTTGACCAACTCGCCTTGCGTGTACGGTTTGGGCGGCAGCGTCTTGAGTGCCTTGAGATCGACGTCGGCCACCTGGCATGCCAGGCCCTCATACAGTTTCGGCAGCGCGGGCAGCACCTGGGCGCGGACCGCAGTATCGCCCTCGCCATCACCGTCTTCGGCCTGCGGCTCGGCGAGCACCTGGCGCCAACCCGGGATGACAACCTGCTTGCCCGTGGCCGCCAGGTTCTGCCCCCCGCACGAAAACTTGGCCACAGTGCGGTCGAACTCGTGGTGAGGGAGGAACTGCGCCAGGTAATGCGACCGGATGAGCCTGTACACGGCCAGTTCCTTCTCGCTCATGGCGGAGAGCTTCGCCGGTTCGAGCGTCGGGATGATGCCGTGGTGCGCCGTGACCTTGCCATCGTTCCAGGCGCGCGAGCGCTGCGAGCGGTCGAGCTGGCCCATGATCGAGCGCAGCGAGGGATCGGTCTTGAGCAGGCTGTCGAGAACGGTGGGCACTTCGGCAAACATGCTCTCGGGCAGGTAGCCGGAGTCCGAGCGGGGGTACGTCGTGGCCTTGTGCGTCTCGTACAGGGCTTGGGCAATCTCCAAGGTTTCCTGCACGTCCAGCCCAAGCTGCTTGGAACACACTTCCTGCAAGGTGCCCAGGTCGAACGGCAGCGGCGGGCCTTCGCGGACACGCTCAGTCTCCACCGACACGACGTGGGCACTGCCCGCAGCGCGGATCTGCTGCATGGTCTGCTGTGCGACCGGCTGCCGCAGGCAGCGGCCTGCGTCGTCGGTGCACGCATCGGGTGGAACCCATTGCGCGGCGAAAGTCGAACCGCCTGCGAACAGGGACACGGCGATGGCCCAGTATGGTACGGACACGAAGCGCGCGATCTCGCGGTCGCGGTCCACAACGAGCTTGAGCGTCGGGGTCTGTACGCGGCCGACCGACAGCACGCCGTCGTAACCCGCCTGTCGCCCCAGCACCGTGAACAGCCGGCTCAGGTTCATGCCCACGAGCCAATCCGCACGGGAGCGCGCCAGCGCCGAGTGGTACATCGAAAGCGTCTCGGCCGAAGGCCGCAGCTTGCCCAGTGCCGCCCGAATGGACGCATCGTTGAGCGCCGACAGCCACAGGCGTTCGATGGGGCCGCGGTAGCCGCAAAGCTCCACGATCTCGCGGGCGATCAATTCGCCCTCGCGGTCGGCATCGGTGGCGATAACCAGGTGAGTCGCCTTCGCCAAGAGCGCCTTGACGACCTTGAATTGCGTGGCGGTCTTCGGTTTGACCTCGACCCGCCAGTGCTGGGGAATGATGGGCAACTGCTCAACGGACCATCGTTTGAGCTGCTCGTCGTAGGCCTCGGGCGGCGCCGCCTCCACGAGATGGCCGATGCACCAGGTGACCGTGACGCCGGAACCGTTGAGGCAGCCTTCACCGCGCTGCGTGGCGCCGAGAATCCGGCCAATGTCTTTGCCCTGGGAGGGCTTCTCGCACAAGAACAGCCGCATATCCGTCCATCCCGATTCCTGTTGTTCATGGAGTTGCTGGGATCGAGGATGCCGAGCGCAGCCCCTGGCAGCAGCAAACAAGCCGCATGCGGCAGCGACCGCTTTCACGCCGATGAAATGGCGAGTGCGGGGAAGGTGCGTGGCCGGAAGTGTGCGGGCCGAGAGCCGCGATTTCCGGGAGCGCGCGTGGAACTCGGTGGACGTTGGTGGAGCTATCCCCTGGGGATAATTCGCAGCGCATGGAGGGCGGCGAAGCACTGCGGCAGCCGCCCTCCATGCCCGATCACTTCCTGCGCTTGGTCTCTTTCGGCGCCGTCGATTCCTGGGTGGCCTGGGGCTTCGGCTCTGCCTCCTGTGGCTTCGGGCTGAGGGCCACAGACTCGATGCGGTACGGCAGGATGCCGACACTGCGCGCGTTGACCTGCCAAGTCTCACGCGGCTGATCTTCGTTGTCCGTCCAGGGGTCGCGCTCCATGCGGCCGACGACCAGCACCCGCATGCCCTTCTGGTAGAGCTGCTGCCAGCGGTCGGCGTCGTGGTGCCAGAGTTCCACCGGCGCCCAGAAGCCGCCGCGGTCCTCGAACTCGCCGCCCTTGGTGGGGACGGGGTTGTCGAAGTACACGTTCAGCCGGAGCAACCGGCGAGGATCGTCGTTGCCATTGGGGAATTCGCGGTACTCGGGAGGCGATCCGATGTTGCCCTCGCCGATGAATTGTGTGCTCATGTTGGAATCTCCGTGGTGGTTGAAATACCCGTGCCTCGTTGGGCTCGGGCGCGTGCTCGGATGGCAGGCGCAATCACCGATCGCGCACTGCGGCAGGAACGGACGCGAGCCGGCGCAGGTAGGTGTTGTCCGCCTGCGCGGCCTTGCTGGCGCATTCCTGTGCTTGCCTGCCCAGGGTGTGCAGCAGGCTGATCTGCATGTTCAGCATGACGCGCTGCAGTTCGATCTCGTGCAGGTCGTGCAGCAGGTTGACCGGCGTGCTGGGGCTCGCCATCAGCTCCTGCCACAACGCCACGCCCATGGCCGATCGATCGTGCTTGCGCCAGCGAAGAAAGGTCGTGCCTGCGCCAGTGGTCTGCTGGGCCAGCTCGACGGGAAGCAGGTGGAAGGGATGCCCGCACGCCTGTGGCAGCACCTGTCGCTGCGCCAGGGCAATCAACTCGTCGCGCATGGCGAAGCACTGGCTGGCCCAGGCCTCGAAGTCCCCTTTACCTTTAAAAGGCTTTAAAAGGCCTTTTAGAGAGGCCGCGTGTTCCAGCCGCATGAAGGCTGGCTGTTCCAGACGACGGAAGTAGCGCGGTTCGCGGTTCGGGTCGCTCATGCCGGTTCGTCCTCGCCGGCGGCTGTGGACTTGGCCTCGGCCGAATCGGCGGCAGCGCCTTCGTCGGTGGGAGATGCGGCTGCGGCAGCGCTATCACCACGCTGTTGCAGACCACGGCGCACGACGGGCGGCGCAAACTTCGAGCGGCGCATGCCTTCGAGCACGTCCTGCGGCAGTTCGCCGAACTTCTCCAATGCTGCCCGAGCTGCGGCGTTCTTGGCCGCGAAGTCGTCGCGGGTGCAGCCCGAGTAGCGGTATTGCTGGGCCAGGCTGAACAGGCTGCGCAGCGCGTGGGCACCTTCGTTGAGCCAGCGCTCCAACGTCGAGCGATCGATCAGCGCGGTGTGGTGGGCGAGGATCAGCTTGCGGGCGATGTCGTCGTAGTCGGCCAGCAGATAGACGGCGGCAAAGCCGAGCTGCGCGTTCACGAACAAGGGGAGCTTCACCGGCTGCACGTTGAGGTTCTCACCCAGGCTCAACGCCGCAGGCACGCCGGCCAGTGCCTGGTCAACCTGCTCGCGCAGCGATTGCAACGTGGTCCTGGTCTGGTCGAGCTTTTCCTCGATGCGCAACATCCACCAGTCGCTGTACGGGTCGTCCTGCTCCGAGCCGCGCTTCATCTTGTTCATCACGGCGATGTAGCCGTTCAGGCCGACGATGCCGGGTCGCCCCTCGGCGGCGGCGCGGCCATGCCAGATGCGCGAGGCGTGGTGGGTGTGCAGCGTCAGCGACATCGCGCTGCGCAGGGAGCCGAGGTTGAGTTGCAATGGTTCGTTGCTGGTTGCCATGGTGATCGCTCGCTGGTGGACAGGGAGCCGCCAGCATCCGCATGCAGCGGAAGGCAGTCAGTCAACAAACCGAAATGAGCCGACCCCCGGTTCTGTGCGCGCTGGCGGCGCAGCGCGCAACGGTCCCCTGGGGACCGCTCCGCAGATGGGCACTCACATCGGCGTTCCCGTCCTCGGTTGTTGACGGTATGCGTGCTGCACCGCACGTCGCGCTGCCGTTCGACACGATCCTTCGCCGCGCAGCCGTCCCCAGGGGACCGTTCCGTTGAGCGCCATGGAGGTCTGCTTCATGGTCTTGCATGCGCTCTACTCAGGTTTTGCGCAGCATGTCGCGCCGTCGCCCGGCGCTTCACCGCACAGCCGTCCCCAGGGGACCGTTTCTGCCGACCGCCATGGAGATCTACTTCACGGCTTTGACAAGCCCTGTGCTCAGGATTTGCGCAGCAGATCGCGCAGGCGCTCGATGTGCTGCCGGGCCACCTCGGGCGGCACGACGTTGCGCGGCGGCTCGGTTGGTGGCGCTCGCGCCGCCGATGGTGTTGGCGGTGCCGGGCCGGTCTGCTTGGCCCAGGCATTGAACTCGCCGCGCATGGCGCGCTGGATGATGCCGAACAGATAACCGGCGGGGTTGCGGATGCCATGCTTGCCGCACCGTGCGGCCCATTCGTCCAGCACGGCCTGCCGCAGGGCAGCGTCCACCTGCTGCAACGCCATCTTGGCTCCGGCCTGCTGTTCCGCCTTCAGTTCCGCGAAGCGCTTGGGCCATTGCAGGTCGCCCAGCGCACGCGCCTGCGCGGTAGTACGTACTTCATCAATACGACTACTACGTACTGTACGGTCCTGCTTCGAATTCCGAAGAGCGCCGTCTGGCGCGGGTTTCGGCCCTGCTTCGGATTCCGAAGATGGGCGATCGCCATTCCGAAGAAGGCTCGCGGGCCCTTCTTCGGAATCGTGGACCGCATCCTCCTGTGGATAACTTTCGGAGGCGGTGATGCCCTGGTCGGCCAGGCGCTCGGCGAGCACTTGCAGCCGCGACGGCAAGGTGCGTCCGGACAGCATCGGGTCGTCCGCGATCTCCTGGAGGGTGTTGAGTCCCACCACCTGGACGGCCTTGGCCGAATGCCCCAGCGACTGGCTGACCAGGGCCAGGTAGTCGGCGTCGAGTTGCATCGCCTCGAACGGCGTCAGCGGTTCGTCGTGCAGGACGTAGAGGTTGCCGAGGATGCGACCGGTCTTGGGGTCGCGCCGTCGTCGCACGAGGCTCAGCCAGCGCGTCAGGCGCAGCAGCGTCAGCGCCCGCGCCACGGTCTCATGGGAGGCCTGGCCTGCGCAGGGCATCGACGCCAGCCAGGGGCGCAACTGCTCATAGGTGGGAAATGCCGTGACGCCATCGTCGTTGAGCATCAATCGGAACACCTGCCAGGCGTTGCGCTCCAGCGGTGTCAGGCGGCGGTCGAGGAACAGCCGCCGCGGCACGCTCTCGTGCCGATTGCCACTGAACAGGAAGGCGTCGCCGGACGTAGGAGGCGTGGGCGTTGGAGCAGGCAGGGACGCGGGAGCGCCAGAGCTGGACTTGGGCGCGAGGTCCTTCAGCGCAGCGTCGAACAGGTCGGCGAGTGCGATGGGGCCAGGGCGCTGGGCTCGTGGGGCGGTGTCGTCCACGGCCATGGCCTAGCCCAATCCCTGATCGACCCAGTTCCTGATCGCGGCCCAGACCACCGAGAGCGGCAGCGACATGCCCTCGGCCAGGTCCATGGCCGCATCGAGAATCGAGGTCTCGTCCTCCAGATCGACGTTCCTGCTGCTGGTCACGGCTTTCCATTGCCGCCACAGTTCGGTGTCCTGGGTCTCGTCCAGGACGGGGTGGCGCCCCTTGCGCTTGGGCAGGCCGAGGATCTCCCGCCGCAGGGCGACTTCCTGATGGGTCAGGCCATAGAAGCGGCTGACCATCTCCGTGCTGGCCCCCAGCCGCAGCATGCGATCGACCGTGGCGATTTCCTTCTCCACGTCCTGTGCCTGGTTGAGCAGGCGCTGCAGCACTTCGCGGTTGACCGTGACCGAGCACCACGAGACGCTGGCGTTGGCCAGCACGCTGATCAGCGCGGGGTGCTTGAGCGCATCCAGCTCGGCCTCGCCGAAGCCCATGGCCTTGCAGCGGCGCAGTTGGCCGTTGCGAAGGTCATACAGCGCCTGGGCAATCACGGCCTGGTTGAGCGGATGCGATGTGGACATGCGGCCTCCCTCGCTCACGTCCCGGGCGCCGTGGTGCCGGCTTCCAGGTCCAGCAGACGCCGGGCGAGGCGCAGCAGCCGAAAGAGCTTGACCAACGCCGTGTCGCTCAAGCGCCTTGCGCCGCTGCCATGGCCTTGGCTCTGGCCGTGCAACAGGGTCGGCAGGTCGGCGGCGAGCTGCGCGCCGTCCAGGCCCGCTTCGGCGACGGGCTGACCCGTCAGGGAAGTGAGCAGCGTCAGCACCGCGCGGCCGAGCGGCGACGGGGCTTGGCCGCGGGCGCGGCACGCAAACCCGATGCCATCGGCGCGATCCTCGATGCACTCGTCCAGGCCTGCCTCCCCGGCGATCTCGCGCGCGAACTGCGCGATGTGGATGCGCAGCCGATCGGGCGTGTCCAGGCCGGCGTCGATGTACCAGACGTCGGAGATCGGATAGAGTCCGCCGGCTTGCACCGGGATGGACTGCAGCACGCTCGCCGAGAAGTCGGGCGGCAGCGCATCGCCCAACTGGTCGGCGACCATGCGCTGGATCGATTGGAGCCGTTCTGTCGTCGGTGCTGGCGAGACGATGTGCTCGCGAAGCAGATCGCCCGGTGCGGCCGGCTGGCTTCCCGTGGCCGCTTCGCCAACCGCCGTGTCGTCGTGGCGCAAGGTGGGCTCGGACGCCGGAGGGCTGGCGGGTGGAGGACCGGCCGCCGCTGCAGGCGTGGCGATGGACGATGCTGCGCCCGGCGGAGTCGGCGTGCCGGCGGTGGGCGAAGGCAACGCCGGCTGCGCCGCAGGTGGCGTCGGGTCACTGACCAGCGCCCGGTGGCGGCTTTCCGATTCGGTCAGGTCCAGCGCCAGCACGTCGTAGCCGATGCCCAGCAGCTCGGACATCTGGCCGATCAGCTCGTCTTGCACGCGCTGCGGCGCGAACTCGTCGCCCTGCGTGTCGAACTGCGCCAGCACCTCCTGAAAGAAACTGTCGAAGTCCAGCGGCAGCGAACGGTCCTTGGCGTAGTGCTCCCAGGTGCGTTTGCAGGCCGTGCGCATGACCGACAGCCGCTCGACCTGGTGGCGCCCCAGGCCGCCATAGAGCACAGTGGGAATGGCGGGCAGCAGGTAGCGCACCGCGTCGGCCATGCGGGTGATGTGCGACCGCTGGACGGGGAAGCCATCGGCCGCCAGGCGGCGGGCCAGTTCCGACTGGCTCAGGGCGGCGCCGCTCTCCTGCTCGTAGAACTCCCGTGCTTTCTCGACGCCGAGCGCGCGCTCGATGAACGTGAGGCCGCCGCGCAGTTCGTTCTCGGCAAGATGCCCGGTCAGCGCGACGATTTCACCGCGCTCCGGCCATGGTCGGAACAGGCACGATATGCGGAAGAAGCGTTCTTCCTTGGTCTCCGACCAGAGTTCGCGCAGGATCGCCAGTCGCGTGTTGCCGCCGTTGCGGATGATGTAGTGGTCCTCGCCGGGCCTGCGCGTGATGGCCGGCGCCGCGTCCAGGCCGCGCTCGCGGATGGATGCCTTGATTTCCTCGTAAGCCGGGTTGCGCTTCATGCGCGGGTCATGGTCGTAGGGCCGCAACTGGTCCAGCGTCACGACCATGGGCGTGTCCGCGATCGGGTCGCTCAAGGCCGTAGCCGCTGGGCCGCTGCGCTCGAAGCCGGCCGCGAGCAGCTTGCCTGCCATGTCCTGCGAGGTCATGTCAGCCATGGCCGCACCCCTCGCAGTCCCCACGACCGCCGGCCGGCGCCATGCGGGCCTCTCGCTCGGCGCGGCGGATCTGCGCACGGGCGTTCAATTCGGCCCGGTGGTCACTCGCTGTCGAACTCGTGTAGATCGCCGCGCAGCCGGCCTTGGTGAACTTGAGGTGCCCGCCCGGCGTGCGCTTGACGTGCCAGCCCTCACCGACCGCGAACTCGATCAGGGCGCGCAGCCGCTTGTGGCCGCGGGCCAGCTCATGTGCGTTCGCCATGGGGCCTCCCAGGATCAAGAGGTCGCTGCGGGCGGCCGGATACTTGAGCCAGTCGGTCCTGCCATTGCGGGAACAACTCGCTGGCGAGCGCGCGCATCGTGTCGAGCGCGGCAGGGGCGACTCTGCCGGGCGGCTGGCGGTGCTCGACCCGATGCACCGGCAGGCCGCGCGTTGCGGCACGTGGATACGCTTCTATGGCCGGCACGTCGGTGGCGAGCACGCGGATGCCGGCGCTGTCCTGGAACAGGTCGCGCAAGGCCTGCTGGATCAGCCGTGCGTTGGCGGACACCGGGTGGACGCGGTTGATGAGCAAGTGCAGCGGCGGCGGTTCGATGCCCAGGTGCCGGTACGGCGCAATGTCTTCGAGCAACTGCATGGTGCCGCGCCGCAGCTCGCGTGCCGCGAGGATCTCCGGCGTGACGGGCGACAGCGCGAGATCGGAGGCGAGCACCGCCATCTCCAGCAGCACGGAACGCGCGCCCTGGGTGTCGATCAGCACCAGGTCGTAGAGGGGAGCAAGTGCTGGCAGCAGATGCCGCAACCGCAGGCGGCCATCCGGCGCATGCAGCAACAACGTGTTCAGCTCGCCCCGGTGGTCGTCGGACAGCACCAGGTCCAGGCCCGCGATGATCGTGCGGGACACGAGCTGGCCAAGGTCGCGCTCGTTGAAGGCCAACAGCTCATAGATGCCGCCCGGCGCGCGCTGGGTCAGTTCGTAGTAGGAGGACAAGGTGGGCTGCACGTCGAGATCGAGCAGCAGCACGCGCAGGCCCGCGTCCGCGGCGAGCCCGCCCAGGTTGGCGGCCGTCGTGGTCTTGCCGACGCCGCCCTTCGTTGAAATGATGGACACGACCTGCATGGCGCTCTCCGGCTGGGAATGGGAAGTCCGCGGGAGAGCGGGTCAGGTCCGGTGGTTGAGGCGCTCGGCGATCCACTGGTCGATTTCGATCGAATCCCAGCCGACAGCGCGCACGCCCAGGCGCAGCGCCTGAGGGAACTGGCGCTTCTTCATCAGGTTGTAGATGTGGGCGCGTTTGAAGCCGGACTTCGCTTCGACTTCATCGAGCCGCAGGATGCGGCGCTCGTTCGGCGGGAGTACAGGGGTCTGCGACATGGCGGTCACTCCTGAACGCTCGGTGGCGTTTGTTGGCGTGACCTCTATTCAATAGACCTGGCTGCGGAAAGACATTGCAAATGCAATCTCCGCGATTGCACATACAAGCTGGATAACCTCATGCGCTTGCGCTACGAACGTACCTCTTAGCGTTGGCGAACTTTCCGTTTAAGGTGCGCTCAGTGATGCCCATGGTGCCGCCGTAGTGGGCGACCAATGCAGAGACAAGGGCCTCCTGCGTTTTGAAGCTGGAATAGGGCACGCCTGAAGGCGACTGGCTCAGCATCAGCGTCAACATCCCTCCAATGATGTTGAGATAGGTCGTTTCCGCCCGTTCGCTGATCTCGCATTGCTTGGATGCCAACAGCACCGAGGATTGCTTGAGTAGCGTGTCGTGCTGCTCCTGCAGTTCTCGCATCTCACGTCGGGCTTGTTCAAGCGCGGCCTGAAGGGCCAGCCGCTCCACGAGGATCGCCTGTCCTGTTTCCATGGTGATGAAAGGATGCGCCATGCGTTCGCCACGGCTGAACAGAAATCCTGGCCGGTGCTCGGGATAGTGGGTGCGCATCCAGCGTTTTAGATCGACATGGCGAACAGTCAGATCCAGAGAATTGAGCAGGTTCGGATCATTGAGCGTGATCCCGTTCTTGCCGTAGGGCAGCTCTCCGTTGAGGATGCCGTCATAGATACGTTCCGAGTGCAGCCGGCACTCATTCCATCGAGGGCAGTTCAGCGACCGAGGCAGGACACGCGGTGACGCGATCGTGGCCAGGATCATCGGGAGATACCGCAGCAACCCAGCCCATCGGATGGCCGCCTCGATGGGACGATAGAACACCTTTGATGTTGAAATGTCCTTGTGCATGTCTTCGTCTCCTTTCGGGTGCGCTACATCACCGGCTCCTTTCTTGCCCAAGGGCTGTTGTGTCGTTATGGCCTGCGACGGACGCTTGAGGCGATGCCCTAAGCGAAGGCGGAGGAGGCCATTGGCGTCCGCCGCAGGTGGCCTTGTCTTGCTTGATATGCAAGAATCGATCAGTTGCCGGCCCATCGAGCGATGAGGACGCAAGCTCGATATTGGCGCTCACGGTACCAGCGTCATAGGTGGCGCAAAGCCCATCAAGACCGATTTGGTATGGTCTGATATCCAGACGGTTCAAGACCAGCGAGTTGAAGCGTTCGACGCCCCTACGTCCAGTTGGGGACTGGAAATCAGCGGTTAGTGATGCATCGCTCCACATGCTGATATATCGACAAAGTATCTGCCGCAGTACCAGTGACCCTGCCAGGTTGCCCCAGCACATAGGAGACGGAGATGGCTGAACATTCCCATGAACATCAACATCACACATCCGGTCAGATGGGTAAGCACGGCCGACCATACGCCAAGTTCTGGGTGAACATGGTGTTGGGCCTCGTCGTCATGTACTTCGTAATGTTCAGCATGATCGACGGCGCCAGGGACTTCAGAAACAATCTCAACATGCTCTACATGGCGGTCACTATGTGGGCGCCAATGGGCATCTTCATGCTAGCGACAATGCCCGGCATGTTTCCAAACCGGCGGCTCAATCTCGTGCTGTACGGCTTGTTTGCCGTTCTCACACTCGGTTCTTTTGCCGCTACCCGTGCTCAAACCGGAATCGGCGATCGACAGTTCATCGCGTCTATGGTCCCGCACCATTCGGGAGCGATCCTCATGTGCCGCGAGGCGCAGCTCTCAGATCCGGAACTCGTCAACCTATGCCAAGCGATTTCCGATGGCCAGCGCGCGGAGATCGAGCAGATGAACCGGATTGCTGCACGCCTTCGTTGAGGCTGGCTGCCACTACACTGGCGCCGCGTTGCGCTCCGGCGAAGTTAGCCGCAGCGATGTAAAGATGAGTACTTGCGGTGTTCCGATGCCGGCGGTTGTGTCCTACAGCCGTCCAGGTGCCAGGTAGTCCACGCGACACCACCCCGCGCTGCCTGCGGAGCGAGCGCAAGTCATGATCGTCGCAAGTTGGAGTTCGATAGCGAACCCGCTCAGCAGCTGGACGCATCAGGCGTAACGACGGGTGGATGGATCATCCTTGGACGCTGGTGGAAGTGGTTGGATGAACTTTGTTGCCGAGGGCGAAAAACAAGGCTATAATTGAGTTCTTCGCTGATCACCACAGTGGAGAAAGTGATTGGGAAACAGAGACTTAGCGCTCTAGTGCATGACTCGTTTCCCGCTCCAGATTTTGATGCGCAGCGCGTTCACAACCGCTGCGTAAATTGACGAAAGGGCCTGCGGGCCCTTTTTTCATTGGTGCGCCAGATCGCCGCATGTAGCGAGGGATTCCCGATATGCAAGCACGCAACGACATCTGCGCCAAATATGGCCTGGCTGACACGCCTCCCGAAGACATGATCGCCGTCGCCATATCCACGCCGGGCCAGATGCCCATCTACGGCACCCGTATCGTCCTGCCGGAAAACGGCACCATCAGCTGGTTCATTCACTGCGGCGGTTATTCCGATGCGGATGATTTCTATCAGCCGGTCCACACGGCGCATCTGGCGCAGATGCTGCCCCAGGTTGTGGATTACCTGCACCTGCCACCCGGGGCGAAGTTCATCATTGACGACCAGGGTTACGAAGACGTGTGGATGGATCAGTAGCCGGCAGCCCGCCGCTTACCCGATAGCGGCATGGGCTGCAAGCCGCCCTATTGCTGTGAGAAATGTCCCGCGATCTGTTCCTGCGCGCGCAGCCTGGCCGCATCCAGTGCCTGCCCGCCCATGGCGGTGCCTTCCACCGAGAAGAAGGTCAGGCGCTTCAAGCCGATCGTGGCCAGGGCCACTTTCAGGTAAGGCGTCAGGAAGTCGGGCTGCCTGGCATCGGGACCCGAGAACAGGCCACCCGACGACGCGGCGACAAACACCGGCCGGTCGGCCAGCACGCCGACCTTGCCTTCGCGCGTCACGCTGAAGGTGCTGCGCACCCGCACCACGTGATCGATCCAGACCTTCAGCGCCGACGGGACGGTGTAGTTGTGCATCGGCGTGGCGATGACGACATAGTCCGCATCGGACAATGACTGGATCAGTTGATCGGATTGGCGCAGCGAGCCGCGGCCACAAACGTCACTGCCTGGGTCGGCGGGCGAACCCAACGCGCGGGCGTAGTCCACATCCACATGCGGCAGCAGGTTGGCGTCGATTTCGACGATATCGCGGCCGCGCACAGGGTCGTGCCGAGCCAGGTGTTCCACCACGAATTGGGACAGCCGATGGCTTTCCGAGCCCACGCCGCGCGGGCTGCAAGTCAAACGCAGGATGCTCATGCTGCCTGACCTCCCAGCACTTTCGAAAAACGCATGGCGCCGGTCAACAGGCCCTGGCGGAAATAGAAGCGCTGCGCCAGGGCGTTGGCCAGGCCGGTGTCCAGCACCAGCTTGGCACACCCGGCTTGGCGGGCGATGCCTTCCAGCGCCTGCAGCAGGCGCGCGCCGTGGCGGCCACCGCGGCTGCGCTCGGTGGTGACCAGGTCGTCCACATACAGGAAACGGCCGTAGATCAGGTTTTCCTGGTAGCGGTAGCCCGCCAGAGCAACCGGCTCGCCGCCTTCCCAGACGGCCAGCAGCGCGTAGTTTTCAGCACGCATGCGGGCAACGCGGGCGGCAAAATCAGACTCGTCGGCCAGGTGCGGACGCAGTTCCTGCATGACGGGAAAAGCAGCGCGCAGCTCGTCGGCGGTTTCTAGGTGGCGGATGTTCGGGTCACTCATGTCTTGATAGTCCTGTCCTGGCAATCTTGCCGTGAATCGGGCCCGCGGCCGGAACCGACCGAGGCAGACATCATGCTAGTCAGCCCATGCCATAATTTGAAGAACCATAAATTGAACTTTGGACTAGGCCATGACGCGGTCTCCCATTGACAGCCTTCCGCCCGCTGCCGCCAGCGACGAACCGCTCTACCGCCAGATCTACGACCGCTTTCGTGGGGCCATCGCCCAGGGCACCCTGAAGCCGGGCGACCGGATTCCGTCGGCGCGAGCGCTGGCCAAGGACCTGGGCGTGGCCCGCGGCACGATCGAGATGGCCTATTCACTGCTGCACGCCGAAGGCTATGTGCAGCCGCGTGGCCAGGCCGGCACCGTGGTGACGCCGGGACTGCAGGCGCAAACCGTGACCAAGCCAGCGCCCGCCCCGGTCAAGCCGGACCCCGACACCTGGCGCCACCCGCCGTCGGTATTGCCCTTCCAGATGGGACTGCCAGCGCTGGATGCATTTCCGCGCAAGATCTGGGCGCGGCTGGGCGCCCGCCACCTGCGCGCCACGCAGGCGGCCGACCTGTCATATCCGCCGGCCGACGGGCTGCCCGCGCTGCGTACCGCCATCGCCGCCCACCTGCAGGTGGCGCGCGGCATCCATTGCACGCCCTCGCAAGTGTTCATCACGTCCGGCTATCGCGAAAGCCTGAACCTGGTGATCCAGGCATTGCTGCAACCGGGCCAGCAAGTGTGGGTCGAAGATCCGGGTTACCCGCCCACGCGCGAACTGCTGACCCACGCCGGCCTGGAACTGGCCCCTATCGAGGTGGACGCCGAGGGCATCATGGTCTCGCGCGGCATCGAGCAAGCGCCACAGGCCAGTGCCGCGGTGGTGACCCCGGCCCACCAAAGCCCGCTGAGCGTGACCTTGTCGCTGACCCGGCGCCAGGCACTGCTGGAGTGGGCCGAACGCAACCAGCGCTGGATCGTGGAAGACGACTACGACGGCGAATACCGCTACATCAGCCGGCCGCTACCGGCGCTGAAAAGCCTGGATCGCCATGGCCGCGTGCTGTACGCGGGCACGTTCAGCAAGGTCATGTTTCCCGGCATCCGCCTGGCGTACCTGGTCGTGCCCGAAACGCAGATCAGGCGTTTCGAGGACGTCAATCGCGTGCTCGGCAATGGCATCCCCGGCCTGACCCAGGCGCTGGTCTGCGCGTTCATGACCGAGGGACATTTCGCGCGGCACATCCAGCGCATGCGGCGGCTGTATTCCGAGCGCCGCGAGGCCACGGCAGCGGGATTGTCCAAGGTGTTCGGTCCGGACATGCCCATCAATCCGCAACCGGGCGGCATGCATCTGCTGGTCAGGATGAAGGGACACCACACCGACCGCCCGCTGGCCCGCCGCATGGTCGAGAACGGCATCTATGCGCACGCGCTGTCGCGCTGGTCGACGGCCGCGCCCTGCGGCTCGGGACTGTTGATGAGCTTTACCAACATCGAATCGCAGGAACGGGCCGAACAGCTGGGCCGCAGGATTCTTGCGCTGATGTGAACAAGGCCTGCCCCGATGGGCAGGCCTTGGCAGACCACGATACGGGCCAACGCCCGCCGCGCCTCAGTTCAACCCGGCCTTGTCCAGGCCGAATGCGGCATCCGCCGAGCCGGGCTCGGTGCGGAAGGCGACGTTCAAGCGATTCCAGCCATTGATGCCCACGACCAGGAAGGTCAGGTCCGAGATTTCCGCTTCGGACAACTGGCTGCGGACCTGTTCGTAGACCGCATCGGACACGCCATGCGGATGCAGCACGGTCAGGGCTTCGGTCCATTCCAGCGCGGCGCGCTCGCGTGCGCTGAACAATTTGGACTCGCGCCAGATGGCGATATGGTGCAGGCGCAGTTCGCGCTCGCCGCCGATCTTGGCCTGCTTGACGTGCATGTCCAGGCAGAAGCCGCAGCCATTGATCTGCGAGGCGCGGATGGTCACCAGGTCATTGAATTCCTTGATGACGGCCTTCTTTTTCAGGGAGGCGCTGAAATCCAGGTAGTGCTTGGACAGTTCGGCGGACACCTCGAAGTAATTCAAACGCTGGCTCATTTCACTCGTACCTTTCTTCAATGGGTTGCGGACGACACCGCGTACCGACATAGTGCAATGCCACCGCCTGGCGAGAAAGCGCCAAGAAGCGCAATTTGGGCTGGGCCATGATGCGCCCCCGCTTCGTTGACCCTTGGCGGATTTGATGTATACTCTTGCCTCTTCAAAGCAGTACCGCAGTGCCCCGCGCGGGAGTAGCTCAGTTGGTAGAGCGCAACCTTGCCAAGGTTGAGGTCGCGAGTTCGAGACTCGTCTCCCGCTCCAACGCTTACGCAGCAGGCCGTTTTCATTTCGGCGGCGACGTTGTTGGAAGATCCGGTTTCCGGCTCACGCATCGGCACAATTCGGAAAACTGTGTATAATCGCTGTCTTTGGTGGACACGGCCTTTTTTAGAAAGCCCCGCCAAGACAAGTGAAGTAAGGCTTGAAAACAAGCCCAGCAGTACCCAAGCGGGAGTAGCTCAGTTGGTAGAGCGCAACCTTGCCAAGGTTGAGGTCGCGAGTTCGAGACTCGTCTCCCGCTCCAAATACAAAAAGGAAGCACCGGCCAACACCGAGCTTCCTTTTTTCTTGCAGTACTGGCGCAATGGCAGAGTGGTTATGCAGCGGATTGCAAATCCGTGTACGTCGGTTCGATTCCGGCTTGCGCCTCCAGTACCCCCCCTCCTGCAATACCCCTCCCCCTGCATCTCGTTACCCATCCCTACGCCCGGTCAATCGATTGGTTGCTAAGGTGACGCCGTTTTCATTGAACGACGAAGCCATGCCCCACAATCAGAAAAAACCTATGCTGCGACGCGCCCCCTCCACCCTGCTGGCGCTGTCGGCCGCGACGTTGATGACGCTGGCGCCCCTGGCGGCCGAGGCGGATTCCGACCGTCACCACCACCGCCATAAGCATGGCCGCGGCGAGTACAAAGAGAAGTATTGGGACGGCGCCTGTGAGGTCGAGCGCAAATGGAAGCGCAATGGCGACTACCGCGAAAAGCGCAAGTGCCGCGACGACTACCGTTACGGCTACGGCGCGCCGCAACCGGTCGTAGTGCCGATGCCAGCGCCCGCCATCGTCATCAACCCGCCCCCCATCATCATCCGCCCCTGACCATGGACCCTTCGGTGAAAGACGCCATCGCCCGCTGGCCCGACGTGCCGGCGGTGTTCGGCTGGCTGTCGCTGGACGCGCGCGGACGCTGGCGCCTGCATCCGCAAGGCCAGGCCGCGCAAGGCGGTCCGGGCGAGTCCATCACCAATGCGCAGATCCTGGGCTTCATCAACCGCAATTACGAACACGACGAGGCCGGCCGCTGGTTTTTCCAGAACGGCCCGCAGCGCGTGTACCTGCGGCTGGATGCGGCGCCGTACGTGCTCCGATTGAGCGATGACAGCCGCACACTGGTGACGCACACCGATGCCGCAGTGGATACCGTCAGCGGCTGGTGGCTGGACGACGGCGGCCAGCTCTATGCCATGACCCCGCTGGGGCCGGGCATCGTGCTGGACCGCGACCTGCCTGCGCTGCTGGACCGGCTGACAACCCCGGACGGCGCGCCGCTGCTGGATGTGCTGGACGCGCTGGATTCCGGGCATGCCATCGGCGTCACGCTGCCGGACGCTTATCCCCCCGCGCCGCTGCGCCTGATCGATCAGCGCGACCTGGCCGCCACGTTGGGTTTTCAAGCGAACCCCATCGACCAGGCCGCGCCAGGCGAGCCGGAGCGCGGCGAATAAGGCACGCGCCGAGACGCCTCTCGCGGCGAGCCGCTTCAGAACATGCCGTTGGTATTGGCCGATTGCTCGGGAATCGGCTGGACCGCATCCCAATGCTCGACGATCTTGCCTTTTTCCAGACGGAAGATGTCGATGATGGCGTTGCCGCGCGAGCCCGGCTCGCGCACCGCGTGCACGTGCAGGATCACGTAGTCGCCGTCGGTGAAGACGCGCTTGATCTCGCTTTTGGACTGCGGGTATTTGTCGCGCAGGAAGGCGACGAATTTGCGAAAGCCTTCGGGGCCGTCGGCCGCGTTGGGGTTGTGCTGCACATAGCGGTCGCCCACGTATTTCAAGGCGGCATCCGCGTCTTTCTGGTTCAAGCCCTTTTCGTAGAAGGCCAGCACGGCCTCTTTATTCGCGGCTTCCTGCTCGGGCGAAGCATAGGCCACGGGTGACAAAGCGGCGGCAATCAGGACAGCGCCAAAGGCGCGCTTCATGAACGTCATGGAATCTCCAGATAAAAAATACCGGGGCGGCCGGACCATTCTAGGGGCCGGCCGCCCCGGGGGCGACGTCCAATCCGGTAGACAGACTGATGCGCGAGACGATCAGCCGCGGCCGCTCTTGACCAACGCGAACTTGCCATCGCCCAGCAGCGCCAGCACGGCGGCTGCGACCGACAGGAAGATCGGGTATTCCCAACCGCCGTTCGGGTTGCTGAAGCCCCAGCCATTGCCGAAGTGGACGGTGGACGCCACGAACAACTGCACGGTGGCGATGACGGCGATCCAGCGCGGCACCACGCCCAGGATCAACAGGACGCCGGCGCCGATTTCAAAGAAGGTCACCGGATAGGCCAGCCAGCCGGCAAAGCCGATCTTGGCAAAGAACTGCGCGGTGCCCGGCAGGGTGAACACCAGCAGCTTGGTCAGGCCATGGGCCAGGAACATCACGCCCAGCGCGATGCGGAGCAAAAGCGCGGCATAAGGCGCGGTACGGGTATCGATCATTGCACTCTCCGTGAGCGAATCGCCCAGGACGGGAAGATTCTTCATGGCCGCTATTCTTGCGATTCCAAAAACAAAGATAAACATGCAAAATCGCAACTTATTGTTCCCCGATTGGTAACAATACCGGACACGCCATGGACACTCACACCGCGATGCAGACCTACGCCCGGGTCGTCGAACTGGGCTCTTTCGCGGCCGCCGCGGACAAGATGGGCCAGGCCCGTTCCGTGGTCACGCGGCAAATTGCCTACCTGGAAGAAAAATATGGCGTGCGGCTGCTGAACCGCACCACCCGCAAGCTCAGCATGACCGACGCGGGCCGCGCCTTCTATGAGCGGGTGCGGCCGATACTGGCGGAAGTGGCCGACCTGGAACTGTCGCTGCAGGCCGAAGGCCAGGCGCCCAGCGGCCGCCTGCGAGTCAGCGCGCCAGTGTCCTTCGGCATCCTGCACCTGGGCCCGGCCATCGCCGAATACCTGTTGCGCTATCCGGACGTGGTGATCGACCTGGACCTGAACGACCGCGTGGTCGACCTGGTCGAAGATGGCTACGACGTGGCGGTGCGCATCGGACCGCTGCAGGATTCGTCGCTGGTGGCGCGGCCGTTGGCGGCGCAGCAGCTGCTGGTGTGCGCGGCGCCCACGTACCTGGAACGCCATGGCGTGCCGCAGACGCCCGACGACCTGAAGCAGCACCGCTGCCTGCACTATGCCTATGCCAGCACGGGCAACGAATGGCATTTCCAGAAAGACGGCATCACCCACCTGGTACGGGTCAATGCGGCCTTGCGGGCAAACAACGGCGACGTGCTGCGCACCGCCGCGCTGGCCGGGCACGGGGTGATCCTGCAGCCGGAGTTCCTGGTGGGCGACGATGTGCGTGCGGGCCGGCTGGTGGCGCTGCTGCAGGATTACGGCCACACCCCGATCTCCATGTATGCCGTGTACCCCCACCGGCGCTTCCTGTCGCCCAAGGTGCGCTCGTTCGTCGAGCACCTGGAAGAACGCTTCGGCAGCCGGACCCCGGCGCCCCCGGCCCGGCGCGCCAGCCGGCGCCGCAGCCGGTAGAATCGACCCCATGACCGCCAAATCGCCCCTCGAATACTTCCCCGCGCCCCGCCGTGCGAATTTCTGCAGCCAATGCGGCTCGCCCGTGAACCGCCGGGTGCCCGAGGGCGACAACCGCGAACGCGACATCTGTGACCACTGCGGCGCCATCCATTACCAGAACCCCCGCCTGGTGGTGGGCACGGTGCCGGTGCTGGACAACCGCGTGCTGCTGTGCCGCCGCGCCATCGAGCCGCGCTACAACACCTGGACGCTGCCGGCCGGCTTCATGGAACTGGGCGAAAGCACGGCACAGGGCGCCGGCCGCGAAACGCTGGAAGAATCCGGCGCGCGCATCCGGCTGGGCGAGATCTACACCATCATCGACGTGCCGCAGATCGAGCAAGTGCACGTCTTCTACCTGGCCGAGGTGCTGGGCCCCGAGCTGGATCCCGGCCCGGAAAGCCTGGAAGCCCGCTTCTACGACGAGGCCGACATTCCCTGGGACGACCTGGCGTTTCGCACCGTGGCCACCACGCTGCAGCGCTATTTCGAGGACCGCAAGCGCGGCACGTTCGGCCCTCACCACTACACCCTCGAATCGCACCGTTGAAGCTGCCCTGGCTTGCTGCAGACACGCCGTTTCCGCCGGCCGAATTCGCGCTGACGGATCCGGACGGCCTGCTCGCCGCCGGCGCCGACCTGACCACCGACCGGCTGATCCAGGCCTATTCCAACGGCATCTTCCCCTGGTATTCCGAAGGCGAGCCCATTCTGTGGTGGAGCCCGAATCCGCGCATGGTGCTGGCGTGCAAGGATTTCGCCCCTTCGCACTCGCTGCGCAAGCTGCTGCGCCAGGTCGCCAGCCAGGAAATCGCCCCGACCCCGCGCATCGAAGTACGGGTCGACACGGCGTTTGCCGACGTGATGGCGGCATGCGCCGCGCCGCGTGACGGCCAGCCGGGCACCTGGATCACCGGCGCCATGCGCCAGGCCTATCGCGCCTGGCACGAAGCCGGCTATGTCCACAGCATCGAGACCTGGATCGACGGCGAATTGGCCGGCGGCCTGTATGGCATCAGCCTGGGCCGAATGTTCTTCGGCGAATCGATGTTCACGCGCGTGCCCAATGCGTCAAAGATCGCGCTGGCCTACCTGGTGCGCTATGTGACGGCCCAGGGCGTGCAGTGGATCGATTGCCAGCAGCAGACCCGCCACCTGGCCAGCCTGGGCGCCAAGCCCGTGCCGCGTTCGCGCTTCCTGGCGCATGTGCGCGCCGCGACCGCCGGCCCTGCCATCGCCTGGGCGCCCGGCCGCCTGGACAGCGCCGGCCGGCTGATCCCCCTGGCGCGCCCGGGCGCGGCCCCGGACTATCCCGCAGCCGGCGCCTGAGGCCACATGGGTCTGCGGGTTAAGCGTTAATATGTACCCATCCCGTCACGGACTTGGCGCCGCACGCCGGGACCCCAGATGAGCCAGCTTAAAGAATTACCCTTCTCCACGCTGCAGTTCTACGCGACCGCCCCCTACCCTTGCAGCTACCTGCCAGGGCGCCAGGCACGGTCGCAGGTCGCCGCGCCCGGCCACCTGATCAACGCCGGCACGTATTCCCAGCTGGTGGAACAGGGCTTTCGCCGCAGCGGCCTGTTCACCTACCGCCCGCATTGCGACAATTGCCACGCCTGTGTGCCGGTGCGGGTCGACACCGCCGGCTTCGCCCCCAACCGCAGCCAGCGGCGCGCATGGCGCGATCACCGCAACCTGCAATCGTTCGTGGCGGAACTGGCCTGGTCGCCTGAACACTACCGTCTGTACACGCGCTACCAGCAGGGCCGCCACCCCGGCGGCGGCATGGACGAAGACAGCCGCACCCAGTACGCGCAATTCCTGCTGACCAGCCGCGTCAATACGCGCCTGGTCGAATTCCGCGACCCGGGCGGCATCCTGATGATGGTGTCCATCATCGACGTGCTGGATGACGGCCTGTCGTCCGTCTACACCTTCTACGACCCCGACGTGCCGGGCAGCCTGGGCACCTACAGCATCCTGTGGCAGATCGAACAATGCCGCACGCTGAACCTGCCGTGGCTGTACCTGGGCTACTGGATCGAAGACAGCCGCAAGATGTCGTACAAGGCCAGCTTCCACCCGGCCCAGTACCTGATCGACGGCAGCTGGCGCGAAGCCCCCACGCCCGCCGCGCCGCCGCCCACCGATCCGGCCTGACGGCGGCCGGACGGCGCCAGGGGCAGCCAAAGACGCTTTACAATCCCGCTCCATGTCGATCCTCTTCCACGCCTACCCCCTGGCCCGCCCGGCGCTGTTCGCCATGGACGCGGAAACCGCCCACGAAGTCACCCTGTCGGGACTGCAACGGGCCTACGATTGCGGCGCCACCCGCAAGCTGCTGCACGCGCAGCCCAAGGCGCCCTGCACCCTGATGGGCATGCAGCTGGCCAACCCGATCGGCCTGGCCGCCGGGCTGGACAAGAACGGCGCGTATATCGACGCGCTGGGCAACCTGGGATTCGGCTTCGTGGAAGTGGGCACGGTGACCCCGCGCGCGCAACCCGGCAATCCCAAGCCGCGCATGTTCCGGCTGCCGCGCGCCAATGCGCTGATCAACCGTCTGGGCTTCAACAACCAGGGCCTGGATGCCTTTCTGGCCAATGTGCAGCGCAGCCAGTGGCGCAAACAAGGCGGCATCCTGGGGCTGAACATCGGCAAGAACGCCGACACCCCGATCGAACGCGCGGCGGACGACTACCTGATCGGCCTGGCGGGCGTGTACCCGCATGCCGACTACGTGACGGTGAACATCTCGTCGCCCAACACCAAGAACCTGCGCGCGCTGCAAGGCGGCGACGAGCTGTCGGCCCTGCTGGCGCTGCTGGCGGACAAGCGCCGGGCGCTGGAAGACCAGCACCAGCGCCGCGTGCCGATGGCCGTGAAGATCGCCCCGGACCTGACGACCGAGCAGATCGACGCCATCGCCGATGCCCTGCCGCGCCACGGTATCGACGGCGTGATCGCCACCAACACGACGCTGTCGCGCGAGGCCGTCACGGGCATGGCACATGCCGACGAGGCCGGCGGCCTGTCGGGCGCACCGGTGCATGAATTGTCGTTGGCGGTGATCCGCCGCCTGAAGGAACGCCTGGGCGACAGCCTGGCGATCATCGGCGTGGGCGGCGTACTGTCGGGCCGCCAGGCCCAAGAGAAAATGCAGGCCGGCGCCGATGCGGTGCAACTGTATACGGGCCTGATCTACCGCGGCCCCGCCCTGGTGGGCGAATGCGTGCGCGCGGTCGCGCGCCCCTGAGCGCAAGCCAAAACGCAGGCAAAAAAAGAGGCCACCCGAAGGGTGGCCCTAATTCCAGCTCTGCTCTGTCACTCAACAGTACTACATAACTGCGATTTGCGCAGCACTGCGCGCCAAATACTTAGGCGCTGCGGCGGCTGCGGCTGGCAACCTTGGTGGCGGCGTCGGCGGCATCCGTCGCAGCCTTGAAGGTCGCGTTCGCGGCGGCATTCAGGTTGGACTCGGCGACTTCGGCGGCCTGCTTGGCGGCCTTGGTCAGCGAATCGTAGGCGCTGTTGGCGGTGGCCAACGACGACTTGATCAGGGCAACGGCGCTTTCCGAACCCGTGGGGGCGTTCTTGGAGAACTGCTCGACGGCGTCGGTCAGTTGCTGTTGGCCTTCGGCGATTTGTTCTTCGGTCAGCTTGACCAGGTTGCCTTGCACGCCGGCAACGATGTCATACACGTGCTTGGTGTACGCCAGGGCCTTTTCGGCGCCCGGTTGCAGCAGGCCGGAGGCGAACGCCGCGGCTTCTTGCGGGTCCTTCACTTCGGTGGCTTGTTGCGATTTCTGGGCGACTTCGTCCAGGGTGGCGCGCACGACCTTCAGGTTCAGCTCGACCAGCTTTTCGAAACCGGCGAACACAGCCGACTGGGCGGCCACGAAGGTGTTGATGCTGGCTTTTTGACGGTCCAGGACTTGTTGCGGGATAGCGCTCATAGAATTGCTCCTTTTAGGGGTAGCCGGAGGCTTTCCGGCAGGTAAGGATGGTGTCTGCGACGAAATTAACAACGTGCGCGGAAACTGGTACTACAAGCTACCGCCGGCCCGTTTGATGCACTGCACAATTCACATTCTACGGGCCAAAAAAAACCTGTCAAGCAATATTGGTGCAACGCAACAACTATTTGCACTTTAACAGTGCACGCCCCTGCGCGCGTTTGATCGCGCGCAAGGATTTCCCATGATTCGGGAAATACCGGACATGACGGCGTATCAATTCTTTTCTACACTGCTTGCACGCTGATGACAGACAAACACAAACGATAAGTCAGCGATCAAAAACACATCGCAGCAAGCAAAACCCTGCAATCGGAGACTTCATGACCTTCATCCCCCGCACGCTTTCGGCCCTGCTCGCGGCCAGCGCCATGCTCGCGGCCGGCGCCGCCCACGCGGAATTCCCGGAACGCCCCATCAATATGGTGGTGCCTTTCGCCGCCGGCGGTCCGACGGACAACGTTGCGCGTTCGCTGGCAGAAGCCATGCGTCACTCCTTGGGCCAGACCGTCGTGGTCGAAAACAAGGGCGGTGCGGGCGGCACCATCGGCACGACACAAGTGGCGCGGGCCCAGCCGGACGGTTATTCCGTGCTGCTGATGCACGCCGGCTTCTCGACCGCGCCGTCCCTGTACAAGAATCCGGGGTACGACCCCTACAAGAGCTTCGAGCCTATCGGCCTGGTGGTCGATGTGCCCATGACCATCATTGCGCGTTCGGACTTCCCGCCCAACACCATCCAGGAACTGGCCGAGTACGTCAAAAAGAACAAGGACAAGGTTTCGCTCGCCAACGCCGGCATCGGCGCCGCCAGCCACCTGTGCGGCACCATGCTGGTCGAAGCCCTGGGCGTGCAACTCTTGACCATTCCCTACAAGGGCACGGCGCCGGCCATGAACGACCTGCTGGGCAAGCAGGTGGACCTGCTGTGCGACCAGACCACCAACACCACGCAGCAGATCGACAGCGGCAAGGTCAAGGCCTACGCCGTCACCAGCCTGCAGCGCGTGCCCACCCTGCCGAAGCTGCCGACCATGGACGAGTCCGGCTTCAAGGGCTTCGAAGTCGGTATCTGGCATGGCATGTGGGTGCCGAAGGGCACGCCCAAGCCGGTGGTGGACAAGCTCATCAAGAGCCTGCAGGCCGGCCTGGCCGACCCGAAATTCCAGGAACGCATGAAGCAGCTGGGCGCCACGGTCCTGACCGCCGACGCCAATCCCCAGGCGCTGGATGCCAAGGTGAAGCAGCAGGTGCCGCAGTGGGCCGAGCTGTTCAAGAAAGCTGGCGTCGAACAGCAATAACGCGGGCGCGCCTGCCGGACACGTCCGCCACGGCGGGCGTGTCCGGCAGGCGCCCCGTCCGGCTTGCGCCGGTAGTGAAAAAGCCCCTTGCGGGGCTTTTTTCATTCACGGGGCGCCAAGTGATCAGGACCGCATGGCTTCGGCCGCCAGTCCCAGCCCGTTGAAGCCACTGGAAACGGAAGGCTCGTAGCCCAGCGCTTCGGAAATGCTGGCGGCGGTATCCACCAGGGCCTTGATCCAATCGTCCTGCAGCCGCTCGGCGGGTGCCGAGATCGACAGGCCCGCCACCAGCTTGCCGGTATCGTCGAAGATGCCGGCGGCGATGCAGCGCACGCCCAGTTCGAGTTCTTCGTTGTCGCGCGCATAGCCGTGGCGCCGCACCAGCGCGAGTTCGCGTTCAAGGCGATCGAGATCGGTCAGGCTGTTGCGGGTGTGGCCGGCCAGACCCGTGCGCAGCGCGTAGGCACGCACCTGGCGGGTATCGCCGGTGGACAGGAACAGTTTGCCGGTGGACGTGAGATGCAGCGGTGCGCGTCCGCCGATGGCCCGCACCACCTGCATGCCGGAGCGCTCGCTCCAGGCGCGGTCGATATAGACGATTTCGTCGCCCTGCTGCACCGACAGGTTGATGGTCTGGCCGGTCAGCTTGTGCAGCGAACGCATGGCCGAAATGGCAGCCTCGCGCACATTGAGCCGACCCTTGACCAGAGAACCCAGTTCCAGCAGCCGCATGCCCAGTTGATACAGGCCGTTGTCCACCCTTTCGACGTAGCGGCCGACGACCAGGTCGTTCAGGATGCGGTGCGCGGTCGAGGCGTGCAGCCCCGTGGTCGCGGACAGTTCCTTGAGCGTGACGGGTTCGGGTTGCGCGGCCAGCGCGTCGAGCAGGCGCATGGCGCGCTCGATGACCTGGATGGCGATCGGATGGGACGACGCGCCATCGGCCTCGGCGTCCAGGGCATTGCGGGTGGTGGGAAGACGGGACATAGGAAGGGAAAGGGGCTCGTGCGGCGCCACCGAAAGAGACCAGTCTTGCGGCAACGCAGCAAACAGTTCTTTCCCGTATTGTGAAATTTGCGGGAAGATTTGGCAACCGCTTTTTTATCCATCAAAACGGGGACGCCCCCCGTTTTGATCGTATCCGGCTTCAGTTGGCAGGCGGCGCCAGCTTGCCGCCCAGGCGCAGCACTTCGCCCCGCAGGAACTCCAACGCCTCGGCGGCCGCCCCGGGTTCGCCCTTGACGCCCAGGTCGATATGCGGGGTGCCACCGGCTTCGCCGACGCTGGGCAGGCTGAAGGCGCGCACGCCCGGCCAGCGGGTTTCGACCGTTTGCATGGCCGGGGTGATGCGCGATTCGGGCATGCTGAACACCAGGAAGGAATGCTCGGCGTGCTGGCGCACATGCTGCAATGCACGATAGCGCGTATCGAGCGTCCATTCGAGCATCGGCCAGGCCATGACCGGAAACCCCGGCACGAACGTGTGGTCGCGGATGAAGAAGCCCGGGATACGGTTGTAGGGGTTGGGAACGATCTCGCAACCCTGCGGAAAGACGCCCATCTGCAGGCGCTGCTGATTTTCGGGGGCGCTCATGTCGGCCGTGCCCTGCCCCTTGGCCGCCATCTCGGCGGTGCGCAGGGCGATGGCCTGCTCGGCCTCGGGGTGCAGCGCCAGCGGCAGGTCCAGCGCCGCGGCCGCCGCCTGGCGGGTGTGGTCGTCGGGCGTGCCGCCGATGCCGCCGCACGAGAACACCACGTCGCCGGTGGCAAAGCTGCGGCGGTAGGCGGCCACCAGCGTATCGCGCTCGTCGGGCAGGAATTCCGCCCAGCTCAGTTGCATGCCACGCGCGGCGAGCAGTTCGACGACCTTGGAGAAATGCTTGTCCTGGCGGCGGCCCGACAGGATTTCGTCGCCGACGATGATGAGGCCGATGCGGCGGGAGGCAGATTCTGCAGCCATGTCCGGTTCCAGATTGAGGCGGTTGAATGAGGGAAAGGCAGGAGCGTCAGTCGACGTCGATCGTGCGTTCCTGGCGCAGGCGCTGCACGGCGTCCAGTCCGTAGTGCGCATAGACCAGCGCCGAAAACACCGGCAGGATGATCCAGGCGGGCGGCAGCAGGTTCAGAAGCGAGCAGATCAGGCCGATGACCCAGAAGCCGCCATTGTTGCGCTTGAGGATGATCTTGCGTTCGGCGGGACTGGCGTGTTCAACGATGGCGTCCAGGCGCATCATGCGCGAGAACGCAAAGGCCCACCAGAACACCGACAGCACCACGGCCATGGGCGGCACGAGCCACAGGGGCAAGGTGAGCAGCCAGCCGGCGGCGAACGCCGCCGACACCCAGACCGCGTTCCAGACGCTGACGGCAGTGGAAAACTTGCCCTGCCGCCCCAGGCCGGCGTATTCGCGCTGGCCGACATGGCGCAATACCAGCGGCATGACGAATACGGCCGCGATGGCCAGGCCCAGGATGCCGGACACCGGCAGCAGGATGGCGGCCGCGATCACCGGGATCAGGTAGATCTTGAGCGAAAACAGCCCCATCGCCACGAGCCATTCGTCGGTGCGGTTGACGAAGTCCCAGTGCGAAGCCTCGACACGCAACCAGTCGGTCAGGGGCGTCCAGAACAGCCAGAGCAAGAGGAAGGCGCCGACCAGCGCAATCAGGAAAGGCAGCAGCACCGCGAACAGCATCGACGGGTGGCATTGCGAAACCAGCGCGCGCTTGAAGGCTTGCGCCACGCTGCCCGCGGGCCCGGAAAAACGGCCGGCGCCGGGGGCTTGGGGATCAGTGCGCAAGGCGGTCATGGCATGGCAAATATAAGGTGGGCATCCCGGGTATGATAGTCAAACACGCTTGCCTTCGCTCGTATGACACTCCTGGTACCTGGTTCCGATCTGACCGCCCTGCGCGCCCAACTGGCGGCCTCGCCGCAGTCGTGGCTGATTGCCTGTTTCTGCGCCGCCTGGTGCGATACCTGCGGCGAATACCGGCCCAAGCTGCGCACGCTTTCCGGCACCCTGCGCCAGCATGTATTCGCCTGGATCGACATCGAAGACCATGCCGAATTGCTGGGCGAAGTCGACGTCGAAAATTTCCCTACCCTGATGGTCCAGATCCAGGGGCGCGTGGTGTTTTATGGCCCCATGCTGCCGCATATCGGCCACCTGGAGCGCCTGCTGGAAAGCCTGAACGAAGACAGCCCGGCAGTGACATCGGACCTGCCCGACCTGCCCCGGCTGCTCGCGGCCTGATTCATCAGCGAACGACCTGCAAACAAAAAGCGCCCGGCCAGGGCGCTTTCTCTTTGGGGCATCGGGCGCATACCGCATGCGCCCTGCTCACTTCACTTTCGGCTACCGCCCAGCAACACGGCGATCTGGCGCTTGGGCGCGGACGAATTGCCATTTTGGCGCGGGGCCTGCTCTTGTTCCGGGGCCGGCGCGGCCGAGGGTTCGTAGGGCTTGAGGAAGAAATCGTCCACCGGCTGGCGCGACGAATTGGAACCGTAGCCCCCACCCGAACGGCGGTCGGACGAACGGCCACGCTCGCGGCCGCCTTCGCGGCTCTCGCGACCCTCACCACGACCTTCACGCGAGGAAGAACCGCGCTCGCGATCTTCACCGCGGCCATGGCTGCGGGCCACCAGATCGGCCGGCACGTCCAGCGTGCCGCGCGGCACTTCGCGCTTGATCAGCTTTTCGATGTCGAGCAGGAAACGCTCTTCGTCGGGCGTGAACAGGGCAATGGCTTCGCCCGAGGCGCCCGCGCGGCCGGTACGGCCGATGCGGTGCACGTAGTCTTCGGCGTTGTACGGCAGGTCGTAGTTGATGACGCAAGGCACGCCGGCCACATCCAGGCCGCGAGCGGCCACGTCGGTGGCGACCAGGACTTCGAGTTCGCCGGCCTTGAAGGCTTCCAGCGCCTTCATGCGGTCGGCCTGGGTCTTGTCGCCGTGGATGGATTCGGCCTTGACGCCGTCGCGTTCGAGTTCGCGGGCCAGGCGCGCCGTGCCGATCTTGGTGTTCGAGAACACGATGACCTGCTTCAGGCCGCGCGACTTCACCAGGTGCACCACCGCGGCGCGCTTCTTGTCGCCCGCCATCTTGTAGGCGATCTGCGTGATGGTGGTGGCCGTGGCGTTGCGCGCCGCGACTTCGATTTCAACGGGGTGGTTCAGGTACGAACGGCCGAGCTTGCGGATTTCGTTGCTGAACGTGGCCGAGAACAACAGGCCTTGGCGCTGCGCGGGCAGCAGGCGGATGATGCGTTCCAGGTCGGGCAGGAAGCCCATGTCGAGCATGCGGTCGGCTTCGTCCAGCACCAGGATGCCGACCTGGCTGAGGTTCACATTCTTCTGTTCGACGTGATCGAGCAGGCGGCCCGGCGTGGCGACCAGCACTTCGCAACCGCGGCGCAGCGCTTCTTTTTGCGGACCGATGTCGACACCGCCGAACACCACGGCCGAGCGCAGGGGCGTCTGCTTGCTGTAGCGCTTGACGCTTTCGTAGACCTGGTCCGCCAATTCGCGCGTGGGCGTGAGGATCAGTGCGCGCACCGGGTGCCGCGCGGGCGAGGCGCTGGTGTTGGCCAGCGGCATCAGGCGATGCAGGATGGGCAACGTGAACGCGGCGGTCTTGCCGGTGCCGGTCTGGGCGGCGCCCATGACGTCGCGCCCTTCGACCACGACGGGAATGGCTTGCGCCTGGATCGGGGTGGGCGTGGTGTAGCCGGTTTCGGCGATGGATTGCAACAGCAGGGGATGCAGCCCGAAGTCGGAGAACGTGGGCGTAGGCGCGGGCGCTGCGGCGGTGGGTGCTGCGGATTGAGTGGATTCAGTCATCAGGGTTTGGCAGATACCGGGACCAGTGAAAAAGAACAAAACGAGAGTGCTGCGAGCACTGCACATGCATACGCATCAGGACAACCGGAACGCGCGCCACGCTCGCGCGGCCACGTGCAAACCACCCTGACGCGCGGGCGCGTCGCGGGCAATCTGCACCCTGCCTTGCAGGCCAGGTGGCGCATTCTGGTTTCGATACTTATGAGGGGCAGTACCAGGCCCGGATTGCTGTGGATAAGTTGATTTTAGCGCAGCCGGCCTACCACACGCGCAAGCGCGTGTCAGGAAGGCCCCGCGAATGCCCCGCCAGCCCGCCCAGGCAGCCCTGGCGCGCGTCACATGTGTCCAGCAGGTGGACACACCCTGTGCAATCGGCGGCCGTCAGCCCGCCAGCCAGCGCAGCCCCCACAGGACCACCATGCCGACGACGATGACCAGCACCGCGCTGCGGGTGCGCAGGAACACCAGGATGGCCACGATGCCGGCCACCAGCTTGTAGTCGAAAATCGGACCTAGCCCGGCCTTCCAGGGCAGCAGGTCCGGCACCACGATGGCGGTCAGCGCGGCGGCCGGCGCATAGCGCAGGGCCCGGCGCACACCGTCGGGCAAAGGAATGTAGTCGCCAAACAGCATGAAGCCGGCGCGCGTCAGCACGCTGCACAGCGCCAGCAGCAGAATGGCGGAATAGACGTAGATCTCGGACGGCCAGAGGGTCATGCGCGCGCCTTGAAGAAGCGTTCGGCCCACATGCCGGCCACGACGCCGGCAATGACCGCCGCCGCCAGACCCAGGCGCAGCGGCAGCACCTGGCCGGTCCAGGCAACCACGCCGGCCGCCAGCATCGAGACCAGCATGGGCTTGGAATTGGCCAGCGGCACCGTGATGGCCAACAGGGCCAGCACCGCCGCGAAGTCCAGCGACCAGCCGGCCGGCACCATGGTGCCCAGGTAGATGCCGACAATGGACGAAGACTGCCAGACGAGCCAGCCGGGGGCGATGGCGCCGATGAAATACCAGAGCTGCTCACGGGTGCCGCGCTCGGCCGCATCACCAAAACGGGGCATGAACAGCACGAAACCCATGTCCGTGGTGAAGTACCCCAACCCCAGACGCTTGGGCCAGGACAGGTGGCGGAAATAGGGTTGCAACGCCGCGCCGAAGATCAGGAAGCGCAGGTTCACCACGCAGCCCGCGGCGAAGATCAGCCAGAGCGGCGCGCCGGTGGCGATCAGGGGCAGGGACGTGAGCTGGGCCGAGCCGGCGTACAGCAGCAGGGTCATGGCCAGCGCCATGGACTCGGTGAGGCCGGACTTGACCATGGCCACGCCGGTCACCAGGCCCCAGGTCGCGGTGGCGATCAGGGCCGGCACGATGGCGTGCACCCCGGCCCGGAACGCGGCGACGCGCTCCTGGCGGACCACCCGCGGGTCTTCGGTTTCGGGAAACGCGGACTCAGAGGACAACGGCAGGCCCCTGGGTATTCGGACAGGACGACATGGGAACTCTATGGAAGGAAACTCACGACAACCTGCTCGCCCGCCGGGGCCGCGGCGGCCCGAAGGCACCACGCCGGTGCGCGAATAGGGGCCTATTGTAACCTCGCCGCTTGATACAATACGGCCCTCACATTGAGAGGGGAGCAGACCATGTCGATGGCTGACCGCGATGGCTTCATCTGGTATGACGGCAAACTCGTGCCCTGGCGCGACGCGACCACGCACGTCCTGACACACTCCCTGCACTACGGCCTGTCGGTCTTCGAAGGCGTGCGCGCCTACCATGCCGAGATCGGCACGGCGATCTTCCGCCTTGAAGACCACACCAACCGGCTCTTCAATTCGGCGCACATCTACCAGATCCCGATGCCCTTCGATCGCGACACGATCAACGAAGCCCAGCGGATGGTGGTGCGCGAAAACAAGCTCGAATCCGCCTACCTGCGTCCGCTGGTGTTCTACGGCCCCGAAAAAATGGGCGTGTCGCCCAAGGGTGCCAAGGTGCACGTGGCGATCGCCGCCTGGCCCTGGGGCGCCTACCTGGGCGAAGAAGCGCTGTCTCAGGGCATCCGGGTCAAGGTGTCGTCGTTCGCCCGCCAGCACGTCAACGTGACGATGCCGCGCGCCAAGGTGGCCACCACCTACGCCAACTCGATCCTCGCCAACACCGAAGCCCTGCAGGACGGCTACGACGAAGCCCTGCTGCTGGACACCGAAGGCTTCGTGGCCGAAGGCTCCGGCGAGAACCTGTTCATCGTCAAGGACGGCGTGCTCTGCGAGCCCGAGATCGCCTCGGCCCTGACCGGCATCACCCGCTCGACCATCCACGCGCTGGCCGCCGACTTCGGCTTGCGCATTGTTACCAAACGCCTGACCCGCGACGACGTCTACATTGCCGACGAAGCGTTCTTCACCGGCACCGCTGCCGAAGTCACGCCGATCCGCGAGGTCGACAACCGCCAGATCGGCTCGGGCCGGCGCGGTCCCATCACCGAGAAGCTCCAGAAAGCGTTTTTTGACATGGTGAATGGCCGCAACCCGAAGTACCATCACTGGCTGAGCAAAGTCTGATTCGCGCCGCCCTGCCCGCCAGGGCGGCATTACTGCCCCAACCTACCGATCACCGGTATTTTTATTCAGGAAATTCCATGACCGCTGCTGCCCCGGCCGCCGTCCCGCACCCCCACGAAGTCATCGAAGTCGGCGCCGAAGACCTGCCCGTCTTCTGTCCGGGTCCCAAGGCCCCGCTGTGGAGCATGCACCCGCGCGTCTTCCTGGACGTCGCTCGCAACGGCTCGGCGCGCTGTGCCTACTGTGGCGCGGAATACCGGCTCAAGCCCGGCACCGTGCTGCACGGCCACCACTGAGCCTTCGCCGCAACCGCCAAACCATTCCCGCCATCATGTTCGCCACGCCCGAAGAAGCAGAACACGCGTTCTACGAAGCCCTTGAGCAGGGGGACTCCGTCCGCCTGATGCAAGTGTGGGCGGACGACGAGGAAGTCGTCTGCATCCACCCGGGGGGCCTGCGCATCGTGGGTCACTCGGCGGTGCACGAGTCCTGGCAGCATGTGCTGGCCAATGGCCCCCTGCACATCCGCCCGCTGCGCCCGCTGGTCATGCTGAGCATGATGTGCGCGGTGCACGTGCTGGTCGAGCAGGTCGCCGTGCGCACGCGGGAAGGCACGCAGTTCGCCAACTGCTACGCCACCAACATCTACCACAAGGGTCCCACCGGATGGCGCATGGTCATGCACCATGCCTCGTCGGCGCCCACGGAAGCCGGGGTGCTCGATTTGCACGACGTACCCGACATGCTGCACTGAGGCGGGTGGATTTGTTGGCTGCTGCTCGTTTCGATTCAACGCCCTGCCCTGTTCCCTCCTGGCTGCCCGGAGGCGATGCCCAGACGGTCTACGCCGCGCTGTTCGCGCAGTACCACCGTATTGCCTTCGTGCGCGACCGCGTTGAAACGCCCGACACCGATTTCGTCGATTTCGACTGGACCGGCCCCGGCCTGTTCCCGCACAAGGCCGCCGATGGCGCGCCGGTCAGCGGCCAGTTGCCCGTGGCCAACGGCAAGACCGCCGCTGCCCGCTGGATGACCGACGCCGACTGGAAATCCCTGCCGCAAACGGCCGACACCCCGGCCCTGCTGCTGTTCCACGGTTTGGAAGGCGGCAGCAACAGCCGCTACGCGCAGTCCATCGCGCATCACTTTCGCGCACGCGGCTGGATTGTCGTCATCGCGCACTTTCGCGGCTGCTCCGGCGTGCCCAACCGGCTGGCGCGGGCCTATTACTCCGGCGACTCCGCCGAAGTCGGCTTCCTGCTCAAGACGGTGCGCGACCGCATTCCGCACGCGCGCTGGCACGCCGTGGGCGTGTCGCTGGGCGGCAATGCGCTGCTGAAATACCTGGGTGAGCACCACGAAGACACCGCCTGGCTGACCGCCTGCGCGGGGGTTTCGGTGCCGCTGGATCTGGTGGCCTGCGGCAAGACGCTGTCCACCGGGTTCTTCAACCGCAAGGTGTACACGGGCCATTTCCTCAAGACGCTCAAGCACAAGGTGCTGGAAAAGGCCCACCGCTACCCTGGCGCCATCGACGTCATGCGCATTGCCCATGCGCGCGACCTGCGTGATTTCGATGACGCCTACACCGCGCCGATGCACGGGTTCCGCAATGCACTGGATTATTGGACGCGCGCGTCCAGCAAGCCGTGGCTGCCGCAGATTTCCGTGCCGACGCTGGTGCTCAATGCGCTGAACGATCCGTTCATTCCGGCCAGCGCCCTGCCCAAGCCGGACGAATGCTCGTCCAGCATCCTGCTGCACCAGCCCACCGATGGCGGCCATGCCGGCTTTCCGACGGGCGCGTTCCCCGCGCACCTGGGCTGGCTGCCGCAGCGGCTGGGCCGCTTCTTCGAGACCGGGCTGTAAGGCCACAGGCGCTGGCGCCATGCCGGCGCCGTGCGCCCCGATCAACCCGACTTGAAACGTTCCAGCAGCTGGCGTTCTTCAGCCAGCTTGTCTTTCACTTCCTTGATCTGCACGTCGATCTGCGACTGCTCGTAGAAGTCGGTCGACATGCCGCGCGCCTGCTGCAGCTGCGACTCGGCCGCAGCGAACGCGCCGGTCATGACGTAGTAGCGGGCCAGGTCGCGGCGCGCCTGCACCGGCTTGCCGGTGCGCTCTTCGCTTTGCGCCAGCATCTGATAGAGGCTGGGTTCGTCAGACCCCCACTGCTTGATCTTGGCGCGCAGGTACTCCTGCGCCTCGGCATGGCGGCCATTGCTTTGCAAAGCCGTGGCATAAGCCAGCCCCAGCGCCCGCTGCTCGGGCCAGCGCCGGATGGCGGCCTGGGCCAGGTCCTGGGCGCGCCGGTAATCCTTGCGGGCCAGGGCGATGTCGACGGCCAGCTTGGCCATCTGGGGCGAATCGCGGCCATCGGCCGAGGCCTGTCCCAGGAAGCGCTCGGCGTCGTCCAGACTGTTGCGCTGGAAGGCCTGCAACGACAGCCCGTAGTAGGCGGCCGAGCGGCGCACGCCGGACAGGGCCTGGGCCTCGTCCTGCAATTGCTGGGTCGCCGAGCGCAGGCTGACCGCGTCGCGCCCCTGTACAACGCGCATCTTGGCGCGCACGTACCAGAAGTCGTCGCTGTCGACATGGCGCGACGGCGGCAGCGAGCGCACGCGGTTCTGCACATCGGACATACGCTCGATGGACAGCGGGTGGGTGCTGGCCCACGAGCCGCCGCCCGCGCCTTCGTTCAGTCGCGAGGCGTTCATCAGGCGCGAGAACATCTGCGCCATGCCCTGGGCATCGAAGCCGGCCTTGGTCAGCATGGTGAAGCCCGCCCGGTCGGCCTCGCGTTCGGCATCGCGTGAAAAACCCAGCTGGCGGTTGATGGCCGCAGCCTGGCCGAAGGCGGCCACGCCCATGGCCAGGTTGCCCCCGCCGCCAGCCAGCGCGGCCAGCAGCGCGCCGGCCAGGCTGGCCAGCATGACCATGCTGTTCTGGTTCTGCTGCGTCATGCCGCGGGCGATGTGCCGCTGCACCACGTGGCCGATTTCGTGCGCCAGCACCGCCGCCAGTTCGGACTCGCTGCCCGAAGACACGATCAGCCCGGTATTGACGCCGATGAAGCCGCCCGGCATGGCGAACGCGTTGATCTCGGGATCGCGCACGCCGAACATTTCGACGTCGGGCACCGCCCCCGGCGAAAAGGACGCCAGCTTGCGCCCCATGCTGGTGAGGTACTGACTGAGTTCGGGGTCGTCGATGTAGGTGGGATCGCGCCGGCCTTGCGACATGATGGCTTCGCCCAGGCTGCGCTCGAGCATGGGCGATAGATCCGCGGCGGACGCGGCGCCCATGGTGGGCAGGCCCACGGGCTGGGCCCAGGCGGCCACCGGCAAGGTGGGCGCGACCAGGGCGAGGCAGATTCCAGCGATCGCGCCCCGTTGCGCAATCGAGCAAATGGATGGCATTTTCCTGCGGTTCATAAGCCTATGATAGCGATGCGCTTAAAATGTTTCATCGTTACCCCCTAAGAGGTTTCAATGCGTCCCGTCCGTAAAGCCGTTTTCCCCGTCGCCGGCATGGGCACGCGTTTCCTGCCCGCCACCAAGGCGATGCCCAAGGAAATGCTGCCCGTGGTCGACAAGCCGCTGATTCAATACGCCGTCGAAGAAGCCGTGGCTGCGGGCATTACAGACCTTATCTTCGTCACCGGGCGCAACAAACGCGCCATCGAAGACCATTTCGATTCCGCCCCCGAGCTCGAGTCCGACCTCGAAAGCAAAGGCAAGCACGAGCTTCTGGCCATGGTGCGGGGCATTCTACCTGCCCACGTCAATTGCCTCTATATCCGTCAATCAGCGCCACTGGGTCTGGGCCACGCCGTGCTGTCAGCCGCTCCCGCTGTCGGCGACGAGCCCTTCGCCGTGCTGCTGGCCGACGACCTGATCGATGCCGATACTCCCGCACTCAAACAACTGGTGGACGTCGCCATCGCCCAGAACGCCAGCGTGCTGGGCGTTCAGGACGTGCCGCGAATAGACACTCGCAAATACGGTATTGTCGCCACCAAGGAAAGCGACACGCGCGCCGACGGCCGCACCGAGCGTGTGACCCACATCGTGGAAAAGCCCGACCCCGAGGCCGCGCCCTCGACGTTGGCGGTGGTGGGCCGCTACGTACTCGAAGCCGCCATCTTCGACCACCTGCGCTCGACCAAGATGGGCGCCGGCAACGAAATCCAGCTGACCGACGGCATCGCCTCGATGATGCGCGAACGCGCCGTGTATGCGCACCGCTACGAAGGCACGCGCTACGACTGCGGCAACAAAGCGGGCATGTTCCAGGCCACGGTGGCGCTGGGCCGCAAGTACCACGGCCTGCTGACGGATTGATCCGGCTGCCGCGGCAAGCGCCGCGGCGCGATTTCCCGCAAAGACTTCTGGACAGCCCCGCGGCCAGGCTCTAGACGGATGCCGCGCGGGCGCGGGCCCGGGCCTTCGCCATGGCATCGCGATCAGCCTTGCGCAGGCGTCCCTTGGACGACAGGCGCATCAGCGTGCCCAACGCGACCATCAGGCCGATCACTTCGACCAGCGCGGCCGGTATCCACATGGTCAGGCCGCCGATGGTCTGGTCGGTTTGCGCGGACATCGCAATCGCACGGCCGCACAATTCGAACAAGGGATAGATATCGCTTTCCGTGAAGGCGATGACCGCCCCCGCCACCATCTGCGGCAGCATGGTCAGGATGGGAGAAATGACGCGGCCGCCCGGCGTCATCGCGGCAGGCGGACTGGGGCGGCGGTCCAGGATCAGGTTCCAGTACATGAAGCCGCTGATCACCACGGACCAGTTCATCACGCGGTACAGGCGCCAGTCGAGCATGGAATAGAACTGCACCGACGGAATCAGCCAGACCAGCACCAGGAACACGAACAGGGTCGGCACGAAAATCTTGTGGGTCAGCACCGTGACGGTGGCGCGGCCCGCGCCCGTGCGCAGGAAATCACGCAACCGCAGGCGCCAGGACATCGGCAGCCCTGCCCGCATGACCTGTCCGGGAAACGCCGCCATGACCAGCAACGGCCCCAGGTGGTGCAACACCAGGTGCTGGATGCGGTGGATGAAGAACATGCGCTCGGCGTAGTAGTCCAGGCGAGTGTGCATGGACAGGTACAGCAGCACCATGCCCGCCCAGAACAGCACGCGCCGTGCAGCCGAGACGTGGTGGACGCGTTGACCGCGCACGAACAGCACGATGGCCACCAGGAAGGAGGCCACCAGCGTGGGAGAGAACTCCCAGGGTATGAGCCATTCGAGACTGTCCATGCGTGTCATCCGGAAATTGCCGGCGGGGGGAGCCGCCTGGGCCTAAAACGCGCAACCGGGTCGATTGTAGTAGACCCGGGCGGCCCCCGTCCGGCTCAGAAGCGGTGCGAAATCCCCGTGCCAAAACGCGACGTGTGGGAATGGCCCGGATCGAACTGGTTATCCAGGGTGTAGTTGGACGTGTAGCCGGCGAACGCATAGAGCGTGGTGCGCGGCGACAGGTCGTAGGTGTATCCCAGCGTCACCAGCTGCGCGTTGCGCGCCTTCGCGCCGTCGTCCCATTTCCAGTCGGGGTTGGCCAGCGACCACTGCACCACCACGGCGCCATGCCCGACCGGCACGCTGGCGCCCAGCAGCCAGGCGTTGACCGTGCCGCCGCGCGCGAACGCCGCCGGCCCCAGGTTCTGGCCCAGGTTGTCGGGATCGCCGCCGTCCAGGCCGACATAGCCATTGCGCTGGCGCGACCAGGCCAGCGATACCTTGACGACCTCGAAGTCGTAGGACGCGCCCAGCTGCACGGCCTGGGGCCGCCCGCTGTTGCCGGCCGGCGGTTCGGCCAGGCGCATCTGGTCCCAGGTCGCAACCGCCAGAAGCGGACCGTCCTCGTACTTCAGGCCCAGGCTGATCGCCCGGTTGTTGGCGGCGGTCTGGAAGCGGTCGCGGCCGTCGGCGTCGAACGAATAGCCGATGCCCGCCTGGAAACCCTGCCAGGTCGGCGTGTAGTAATTGACCAGGTTGCTGAACTGGTAGTTGTCGGACGCCTTGAAGGTGGCGCCCATGCCCATTTCCTTCCAGGAAGCGAGTTCCAGCGCATTGCCGTAGGTCTTGCCGACGGTGTACTGGCGGCCCAGGCGCAGATCGCCATAGGCCTCGTGTGCCAGCCCGACCCAGGCGCCATAGTTGAACAGGCGGTCGTCGTCGGCGCGCTTGCCGCTGGATGGGTCGAAGCCGCTTTCCAGCTGGAAGCGCGTGCTCCAGCCGTCGCCCAGGTCTTCGCTGCCGCGCAGGCCCCAGAGGGAATCGGTCAGTCCGCCATTGAGCAGGCCGCTGTGGCTGCCCTGGCCCGACGTGTGCGTGGTGGCGATGCCCGCATCGACCACGCCATACAGCTGTACGCCGGGGCCATCGCCCCCCGCGTACGCCATCAAGGGAAACCCTGCCGCGCCCGCCATCAGCGTCTTGGCAACAGTCGTGATTTTCATAGCTATCTCCTGAGTGCGCGGCGGGCGCCCTGCCCGCCGCCAGGTGGTTCGGTTTGACTATTGCCAGCCGTAGCGGCGGACCCAGATGCCCTTGAGCAGTTGCGTCAGGACGCAGTAGCTCAACAGGATCCCTGCCAGCCACGGGAAGTAGGACCAGGGCAGCGCCTGCAGCTGAAAGTACCCCGCCAGCGGCGAGAACGGCAGGAACAGCCCCAGCCCGACGACCATGGCCGTCATGGCCATCAGGGGCCAGGCGGCACGGCTTTGCAGGAACGGGATCTTGCGTGTGCGGATCATATGCACGATGAGCGTCTGCGACAACAGTCCTTCGACGAACCAGCCCGACTGGAACAACGTCTGGTGCTCAGGCGCATTGGCCTGGAAGACGTACCACATGAGTGCGTACGTGGCGATGTCGAAAATGGAACTGATGGGGCCGAAGAACACCATGAAACGGCCCAGGCCGGCCGGGTCCCATTGCTGCGGCTTTTTCAGGAGCTCTTCGTCGACATTGTCGAACGGAATCGCCGTCTGGGATATGTCGTACATCAAATTCTGCAGCAGCAGGTGGATCGGCAGCATCGGCAGGAACGGCAGGAAGGCGCTGGCCACCAGCACCGAGAAGACATTGCCGAAATTCGAGCTGGCGGTCATCTTCAGGTACTTGAGCATGTTGCAGAAGGTCTTGCGGCCTTCGATCACGCCATCCTCCAGCACCATCAGGCTTTTTTCCAGCAGGATGATGTCGGCGGCTTCCTTCGAAATATCGACCGCCGAGTCCACCGAGATGCCCACGTCGGCAGCCCGCAGGGCCGGCGCGTCGTTGATGCCGTCGCCCATGAAGCCCACGGTATTGCCCTGGGTCCGCAGCATATGGACGATGCGCTCCTTGTGCGCCGGGGTCAGGCGGGCGAAGACGTTGGCCTCGCGCACGGCCAGGGCCAGCTGGGTATCGTCCATGGCCTCGATCTGGTCGCCCAGGTAGACCTTGCGAACTTCGAACCCCACTTCGCGGCACACTTTCTGCGTCACCAGTTCGACGTCGCCGGTCAGCACCTTCACTTCGATGCCGGAATCGCGCAGCGCGGCCAGCGCCGGACCCGTGGATTCCTTGGGGGGATCCAGGAAGGCGATATAGCCCACCAGCACCAGGTCGGATTCATCGGCCACGCCATAGGCTTGCTGCGTGGGCGGCAGTTCGCGCACGCCCACCGCAATGACCCGCAACCCGTCGCGGTTCAGGTCGGCAGTGACCCGGCGAATGTCCGCGCGCCGCGCGTCCGTCAGCAGGTGCACGTCGTTGCCCACGCGCAAGCGGGTGCAGACCGACAGCATTTCCTCCAGCGCGCCCTTGCAGATCAGCTCGTGGTGTTCGCGGCCGTTTTCGGTTTCGCTGACCACCACCGACATGCGGCGGCGCGAGAAATCGAACGGAATCTCGTCGATCTTGCGATAGCGCGCGGCCAGGTCCAGCTTGCGCTCGACCTCGGCATGGCGCAGCACGGCGACATCCAGCAGATTCTTCAGGCCGGTCTGGTAGTAGCTGTTCAGGTAGGCATAGGCCAGCACGTCGTCGCTGGTGGCGCCATACACATCGGTGTGGCGCTCGAGCACGATGCGGTCCTGCGTCAGCGTGCCGGTCTTGTCGGTGCACAGCACGTTCATGGCGCCCAGGTTCTGGATGGCATCCAGCCGCTTGACCACCACCTTGCGCCGCGACATCCGTACCGCCCCCTTGGCCAGGGTGGCCGTGACGATCATGGGCAGCATTTCCGGGGTCAGGCCCACGGCGATCGCCAGCGCGAACAGCAGCGCTTCCAGCCAGTCTCCCTTGGTGAAGCCGTTGATCAGCAGCACGATCGGCGCCATCACCAGCATGAAGCGGATCAGCACCCAGCTCACGCGGTTGATGCCCTGCTGGAACTGCGTGGGCAGGCGCGAGGTCTGCGTCACGCGGCCCGCCAACTGGCCAAAATAGGTGCCGGCGCCAGTCGCCACCACCAGGGCGCTGCCGGACCCGCTGACGACATTGGTGCCCATGAAGGCCATGTTCTCGAGTTCGAGCGCGTTGGCGGTGTCGACACGCTGCACGGCGTACTTTTCGACCGGCAGCGATTCACCGGTCAAGGCCGCCTGCGCGATGAACAGGTCCTTGGCGCCCAGGATGCGGCAGTCGGCCGGGATCATGTCGCCCGCGGACAGCAGCACCACGTCGCCTGGCACCAGTTCGGCCAGCGGCACTTCGATCTGGCGCGAACCGGATGCGTGCAGCGTGGCGCCGAAAAAGCGCCGGGCATCGCCCTCGGCCATGCCGGCCGCGTCGCTGCGCAACACGGTGGCCGTGTTCTGCACCATCGCCTTCAGGGTTTCGGCAGCGCGATTCGAGCGCCGTTCCTGCACAAAGCGCAGCAACGTCGAGATCACCACCATCGAGCCGATGATGATGACGCCCTTCCAGGACTGGTCATCGGGTTCGGCCATGTAGACGTCGGTGACCCAGGAGAGGCTGGCCAGGCCCGTCAGGAGCAGGTTGAAGGGATTGCGGAAGGATTGCCACAGGTGGGCATACCAGGTCAGCGGCTTTTCGTGATCGACCTCGTTGGCGCCGTAGCGCGCCCGGGCCTCGTCGGCCTGGACTTCCGACAGGCCGCCCCGGCCACTGCGAAACAGGGAAAAAAGCGCATCGAAGTCCATGCGGGACACATCCAGCATGCGGCGGTTGGCACGACGCGACGCGTCGGAGGCGGTAGCGGCCACCGCCTGGCCGGTGCCTTCAAGCATGGGGGAACGCCGGAAGTGGCGCCCCGACCGCCGCAGCCCGGCGGCGGAAGAGAAAAAGGTCTTGAGGAATTTAAACATCGGAGTGCTCGTGTTCTTGGTGTTGTTCTGGGAGACACGGACGACAGGCAGCCGGGCCGGATCGCAGGCAGCACGGGGCCACGACCTGTGCAAGACAGGCCGAATCCGCCACGTACAGGCGTGCGCAGGCACCGGGGCGATGTTGCCGGTGTCCGGATCGCGTCGATGGGCGCGCCGGGAGTGCGTGAAGCGGAACGGGAAACTAGCGGAAGAACCGGGGCCGGCGGAACGGGCGCGCGCGGGGCGGGCCTGGCCGGAGGTTCAGGGCTGCGGATTCCGTACGGACCGGGAGACTATCCGGCCAGTCGGCTCGCAAGGAGAGGACAGGTCAGACAGGCAAGCGGGCGCCACGCACGTGGCGCAATCGAGGCTCGGGGTCTATGGCACTGGGCATGGTCTCTCCTGGGTGAATAGGGGCGGATTCAGGCCGCCAGCGGTTGGGCGCCGAAATGCACGTGGCGCACGGCGGGGTTGGCGCTCAGGCGACGGGCCTGCGACATCAGCTCGCCGCGCAGTTCGGGCGGGCAATTGACGGTGATGCAGGCCGAGGCCATGCCGGGGTCGGTGCCCTGGTCGATCTGCACCTGCGAAACGTCGAGTCCGGCGGCGCTGAAATCCAGGCAGATCTGCTTGCGCAGGGCGCCCAGCTCGTCGCGCGGACAGATGACCGTCAGGCGCGAGGTGCCGCGGCGGCGGCCCAGGGCGGTGGCACGGTCTACGCCTGCGCGGCGCAGGAACAAGTCGAAGAAACGCATAACGACCTCCATTGCAAAATGGGGAGCGGTATCGTGGATACGCGCGCACACACGCACGGCGCTGGGCGGGCGGGCACGAAAAAGACGTGCGCGAACGCTGGCGCTGCGACTAGCGGCGGTTCTGGCGGATGATGTTGGGGGAGAATCCCGGCAAGCCGTGGGCTTGCGCTGCCGCCCCGGATGCTGCCTGGGGCTTGGGATACAACCGCAACCTGTTCAACAGGCTGCGGCAGACGGAGTTCTGCGTGGACCTGTTAAACAGCGACGTCGATGCAAGATCGACTACTTTCGCCGGAATCGGTATTCACGAAGACTGCTCCTGAGATGGATAACAGCGGAATTTTACGCGGGTTTCCACTGATGGACAAGGTTTAGGGATAGAAAAGGCCCGCTTTGTGTGAAAAAGGACGCAGACCGCTTGCGGCCTGCAATCCCCCCTGCACCAAGACCTTGCGTCAGGCGTAGAAATGCCAGCCCAGGTAGGCCGCGAACAAGGCGTAGAAACCGCCCACCGCGGACAGCGCCGGCACGCTCATGACCGAACGGCGGAAACGCAGCCACAAGAGACTGATGGACAGCATGGTGAACAGGCCGGCCGCCAACAGCGGGCCATCCAGCAGCCAGGGCGTCATGAAGATGCCCAGCGCGCTGGGAATGGTGGCCTGGATCATCATGGCGCCGGAAATGTTGGCCAGCGCCAGGCGTTCCTTGCCCTGGCGCACCCAGATCAGCGCATTCATGATCTCGGGCAGTTCGGTGGCGACGGGCGCCAGCAGCAAGGCCGCCACGTGCGGCGACGCGCCCATGGCCACGCCCAGCAATTCGATCTGGTTGACGAACACGTGCGAGGCGCCCGCGATCACGACCAGCGCCAGGATGGTCTGGGTGGCCGCCCAGAACATGGACGGATTGTCATCACGCGGACGCAGCTTGAGCGGCTCCAGGTCTTCGCTGTCGATGGTTTCCTCGTCGTTGCTCAGTTCGCGCTTGATGTACAGGCCGTAGGTGGCCAGGAACAGGATGCCCAGCCAGGGCTTCCAGGCAAAGGCCAACAGGCCCAGCCCGACCTTGAAGACGAAGATGCCCATGAACCAGGCCTGGTCGCGGGCCAGCCGGCGCTGGTCCGCGTTGATACAGTTGGCCTGTGCGGGTTGGCCGCGGCGCGCGCGCCACAGGGCAAAGCCGACGACGGCGTAGGCCAGGGTCGCCAGCACCAGCGGGCCGCCCATGGCGGCGCCGACGCCGATGTCTTTCTGTTCGGGGGTGTCGCCGAAGACCACGGCCATGAAGGTCACGGCGCTTTCGGGCAAGGCGGTGCCAAAGGCTGCCAGCACGGTGCCGGTGGCGGTGGCGCCCAGATGGAAGCGATGTCCGACCCATTCGACGCCATTGACGAAGAATTCGCAGGCGAAATAGATCACTGCCGCGGACAGGAAAAACAGGAAAAGGGTGAGCAACATATAGACGCAGCCGGACGAGCGGAAACCAATTGGCGCGACGCAACGGCTCGCCCGGCTAGGGTGAACGCTACGCGGCCAAAGGTCTCGCCTGGCTGATTCGTGCGCGGGCGGGCCGCGACACGAAGACCGTTAGCGCCATGGAGTTCTGGCAACCGCTACGCGGTACCGAACCACCAAGTCTGTTGACGCTAACTCCTTTGGGGACAAAGGATGGCTACTCCCCAATGACAGAGCCGCGATTGTAGCAGCGCCCGCATGACAGTCCAGTGAATCCGCGCGCCGCGGGCGGGAATGCGGCCGCACTGTCGCATCGGCGGCACGGCGAGTAAAGTAAATGGCATTCCAGCTTCCCGCCGGCGCCCTGCGCCCATTACCCATGAGCCTGCCTCCCGACGACATCGCCCCCTTCGCCGCCCGGCGCCAGCGCCTGATGGACCGGATGCGCGCGGACGGAGGCGGCATCGCCATCCTGGCCACCGCGCCCGAAGCCATCCGCAACCGCGACGCCGAATACCCGTATCGCCACGACAGCGACTTTTTCTACCTGACCGGCTTCACCGAACCCGGCGCCTGGCTGGTGCTGGTGGCCGGCGCCACCGACCGCGCCCTGCTTTTCTGCCGCCCGCGCCACATCGAACATGAAATCTGGGAAGGCCACCGCTTCGGCCCTGAGGCGGCGGCCGAGCATTTCGGGTTCGACGACGCCCAGCCGCTGGACGCCCTGGACGAACTGATGCCCAAGCTGCTGCTGGACCAGCCGACGCTGTATGCGCCGCTGGCCGGTGACAAGCGCACCGACGGCCGCCTGCACCGCTGGCTGGCCGCTGCACGCGAGGCCAGCCGCGGCGGCCACACGCCGCCGCAGCGGCAACAGGACATCCGCCCCATCCTGGCCGAGATGCGGCTGATCAAGGACCCCTCGGAAATCGCCGCGATGCGCCGGGCGGCCAAGATTTCGGCCGGCGCCCACGCCCGCGCCATGCGCGTGGCGCGAACCGGCATGCGCGAATACGAACTGGAAGCGGAACTGCTGTATGAATTTCGCCGCCACGGCGCGCAGGCGGTGGCCTACAACAGCATCGTGGCCGCGGGCGCCAATGCGTGCGTGCTGCACTACCCTGCCGGCGAAGCCGTCCTGCGCGATGGCGACCTGGTGCTGATCGACGCCGGCTGCGAGGTCGACAGCTACGCCAGCGACATCACCCGCACCTTTCCCGTGAACGGCCGCTACAGCGGACCGCAGCGCGCGCTGTACGACCTGACCGTGGCCGCACAAGAGGCCGCGGCGCAGGCCACCGCGCCCGGGCGCGGCTGGAACGACGGTCACGAGGCCGCGGTGCGCGTGCTGGCGCAGGGCATGCTGGACCTGAAACTGCTCAAGGGCTCGCTGGATGGCGTGATCGAATCGGGGGACTACAGCCGCTTCTACATGCACCGCACCGGCCACTGGCTGGGCCTGGACGTGCACGACGTGGGCGACTACCGCGAGCCGGGCGCCGGACATGGCGCCGACCGCCCCTGGCGCACGCTGCAGGCCGGCATGATGCTGACGATCGAGCCGGGCATCTATGTGCGCCCGGCCGACGACGTGCCCGAGGCCTACTGGAATATCGGCATCCGCACCGAGGACGATGCGCTGGTGACGGACGAAGGCTGCGAGCTGATCACGCGCGGCGTGCCGGTGCAGGCCAGCGAGATCGAGGCGCTGATGCGCGAATAGGGCCGGCCGGGATCGCGACGGCAGAACGTCAGAGCGTCAGGCCATCCAGCCAGCCCATGGCCACCCACACGTACACCACCACCATGGCGATGGCGAACATGGACACCGTCGCCCCGATCAGGCAGGCCAGGATCGCCACCAGCACCGGGCCCCAGCCCGTCTTGCTGGACGGCGGCAGGCCCGGATTGTAGAGACGGTCGAATTTCTCGTCGGGCATCAGCGAGAACACCGCGCTTTCGATGAAGCCGTCGATCATGGGGATGAACAGCACGAAGAAGGCGGGGTTGTCCCACCAGACCGGGTAGTAGCGGAACGCACAGAACAGGCTGACCAGCGCCACGGCCGTCACCAGCCAGGCGTGGCGGCGGCCCAGGTACCACCAGTGCGCCCCCAGCCAGCCGAACAGGCAGGCCAAGAGGCCGACGGCGACCTTGCCGCGCGGACGGCGGGCGATGGCGGCGGAAATCGAAGAAGAAGCCTCGAGCTGCGTCATGTCGTTCAACCGGTAGAAAGGTCCCTGGCGCCAAGCCGCGCCGGCTGCCCCGGATTGTAGTGGACGGGTAAAATCCGGGCATGACTATCTCCGCCTTCGATATTGCGATTCTTGGCGCCGGCCCGGTGGGCCGGGTGCTGGCGCTGATGCTGGCACGCGTGGCGCCGGACCCGGCCCGCATCGCGCTGCTGGCCGGCGCATCGCCGGCACCGGTCACGCCCGACGCCGCCATCCCCGCGGCCGATCCCCGCGTGCTGGCCATGAACCACGGCAGCCGGGTGCTGCTGGAATCCCTGAACGCCTGGCCCGCGAAGGCGGCGGACATCCTCAATATTCATGTGTCGCAGCGCGGCCGCCTGGGCCGCAGCGTCATCCAGCACACCGATTTCGACGTGCCCCAACTGGGCTGCGTGGTCGCGTATTCGGCGCTGCACGCCAGGCTGGAAGAACGCGTGGCCGCCAGCGGCGTGACGCTGCTGTCCGGCCCCCCGGCCCAGATCGACGGCCAGGACGGCGACGGCGTGCGCATCAGCCAGGGCGACACTGCGCTCAGTTGCCGCATCGCCGTGCAGTCCGACGGCGCCGGTGCCAGCGACCTGCGGCGCGACTACGGCCAGCACGCCCTGCTCACCACCGCCCACGCCACCCTGCCGCGCCGCGGCTGGGCATGGGAACGCTTTACCGCCGAGGGCCCGCTGGCGCTGCTGCCGCACCCGCAACTTCCCGACGCCTATTCCGTGGTCTGGTGCAGCGCGCCCGAACGCGCTGCCGAACTCGCTGCGCTGGACAACGCCGCGTTCTCGCAGGCGCTGTCCGCCGCTTTCGGCGACCGCCTGGGACGCCTGTCGTGCCACGCGCCGCGCCACGTCTTTCCCCTGGCGCTCAGCGCCCGTCGCGCGCTGGTACAAGGCCGCGTGGCGGCCATCGGCAATGCGGCGCAGACGCTGCACCCCGTGGCCGGCCAGGGTCTGAACCTGGGGCTGCGCGACGCCGCACGGCTGGCCCAGGCGCTGGGCGGCTGGCTGGCCCAGCCGAACGCCAGCCCCACCGCCGCGCTGGCCGATTTCGGCCGCGCACGCCAGTTCGACCGCGTGGTGACGGCCGGCCTGACCGACCTGATGCCGCGCATCTTCGCCACCGGCCTGGCGCCGGTCGAGCACGCCTGTGGCCTGGCCCTGCTGGGGCTGGACCTGGCCGCGCCCCTGCGGGCGCCGCTGGCGCAACATCTGCTGACGGGTTTCCGCGCCTGATCGCCCCTGTTTTTCGTCCACTTGTTACCAAGCTGTTGCAGGACGAAAAAGAGGGTTCGATCGAGCCGGTTAAAATGTGAGCATGCGCATAGGCCCGTGGACCCTTCCCAACAACGTTCTTGTCGCGCCCATGGCGGGCGTGACGGACCGTCCTTTCCGACAGCTCTGCAAGAAATTGGGGGCGGGTTATGCCGTCTCGGAAATGGCCGCCAGCAACCCCAAGCTGTGGGATAGCGTCAAGACCTCGCGCCGCCTGAACCACGACGGCGAGATCGCCCCGGTGTCGGTGCAGATCGCCGGCGCCGACCCGGCCATGATGGCCGAGGCGGCGGTGTTCAACGCCAACAAGGGCGCGCGCATCATTGACATCAACATGGGTTGCCCGGTGAAAAAGGTCTGCAACGTGGCTTCGGGCTCGGCCCTGCTGCGCCACGAAGACCTGATCGCCCGCATCCTGGACGCCGTGGTCGAGGCCTGCGCGCCGCTGGGCGTGCCGGTCACCCTGAAGACCCGCACCGGCTGGGACCGCGACAGCCGCAATGCCCTGCGCGTGGCCCGGATGGCCGAAAACGCCGGCATCGCCGCCCTGACACTGCACGGACGAACGCGCGCCGACCTCTATACGGGAGAGGCGGAATATGACACTATCCGCGCCGTCCGCGCCGAGCTGAAGATTCCGTTGATCGCAAACGGCGACATCGACTCGCCGGAAAAAGCCAAACGCGTCCTGGATTACACTGGCGCCGACGCGGTCATGATCGGCCGGGCGGCCCAGGGCCGTCCCTGGATCTTCCGCGAAGTCGACCACTACCTGCGCACGGGCGAAACACTGGCCCCTCCCAGCTATGGGGAAATGCGCGAACTGCTGCTCGAACATCTCGACGACCACTACCGCTTCTATGGCGAACACACCGGCGTACGCACGGCGCGCAAGCACATAGGATGGTATCTGGACGGCCTGCCGGATGCGGACTCGTTCCGCGACCGCATGAACCTCATCGACAACACCCGCGACCAGTGGCGGGCGGTGTCGGACTGGTTTCTCACTATTTCTCGCGACGGCAACAACCCGGCGCCTGTCGCGAAAGCCCTGCTGGCGGCATAACCGCCTCAACACCAACATAAAAATATCTGTACTCAAATGAGCAAGAAAGATGTCCTGGAAGAATGCGTGCGCGCCAGCCTGGAGCGCTATTTCGAAGACTTGGGTGAATCCGAGCCCCACGATATGTGGGACATGGTGATGCGCTGCGTGGAGCGCCCGGTGCTTGAAGTGGCGTTGGAACGGTCGGGCGGCAACCAGTCGCGGGCATCCGAAATGCTGGGCATCACGCGCAACACCCTGCGCAAGAAGCTGCTGGCTCATAACATCCAGGTATAGCGTTGCCTTGAGGCCGGGCCCGCCGGCCCGTCCCTTCCCCGTTTTTCCATCCCGACCTGAAGCGAGAAAGGCGTACGCGCCCCACTCCCGTCCCTCACCATGAAAATCGAAACCGCCCTGCTTTCGGTGTCCGACAAGACCGGCATCGTTGAATTTGCCCGCGCGCTGGCCGCGCGTGGCGTGCGCCTGCTGTCGACCGGCGGCACCGCCAAGCTGCTGGCCGAGTCCGGCCTGACCGTCACCGAAGTGGCCGCCCACACCGGCTCGCCCGAGATCCTGGACGGCCGCGTCAAGACGCTGCACCCGAAGATTCACGGCGGCCTCCTGGCTCGCCGCGACAGCGCCGAGCACATGGACACCATCAAGGCGGCGGGCATCGATCGCATCGACATGCTGGTGGTCAACCTGTATCCGTTCCGTGAAACGGTCGCCAAGCCTGACTGCACGTTCGCCGACGCGGTCGAGAACATCGACATCGGCGGCCCGGCGATGCTGCGCGCCGCCGCCAAGAACCACGGCACCGAAGCCGGTGGCGTGACGGTCGTGATCGACCCGGTCGACTACTCGCGCGTGCTGTCCGAAATGGACAACGGCGGCGCTACCTCGTACGGCCTGCGCCTGGCGCTGGCCGCCAAGGTCTACGCCCACACCGCGGCCTATGACGGCGCCATCGCCGCCTACCTGACCAGCCTGACCGAAGCCGAGCCCGCGCAGGACGCCGTGCCGGCCCGCCAGGAATGGCCGGGCACGCTGACCCTGCAGGTCAAGCAGGAACAGGCGCTGCGCTATGGCGAGAACCCCCACCAGACCGCCGCGTTCTACGTCGACGCGCAGCGTTCGGCCGGCCTCCTGGGCAACTACCGCCAGCTGCAAGGCAAGGAACTCTCGTACAACAACATCGCCGATGCCGATGCCGCCTGGGAATGCGCGCGCAGCTTCGAAGCGCCCGCCTGCGTCATCGTCAAGCACGCCAACCCCTGCGGCGTAGCCGTGGCGGCCAACACGCTGGGCGCGTACCAGCAGGCGTTCAAGACCGACCCGACGTCGGCCTTCGGCGGCATCATCGCCTTCAACCGTCCGGTGGACGCCGCCACGGCCGAAGCCGTCAGCGCGCAGTTCCTGGAAGTGCTGCTGGCGCCGGCCTATGACGGCGCCGCGCTGGCCATCCTGGCCGCCAAGAAGAACGTGCGCGTGCTGGAAGTGCCGATGGGCACGGGCCAGAACGCCTTCGACGTCAAGCGCGTGGGCGGCGGCTGGCTGGTGCAAAGCCCGGACGCCTACAACGTGCCGCGCGAAGCGCTGAAGGTCGTGTCCAAGCGCCAGCCCACCGAACAGGAAATGAGCGACCTGGCGTTCGCCTGGAAGGTCGCCAAGTACGTCAAGTCCAACGCCATCGTGTTCGTCGGCGGCGGCATGACCCTGGGCGTGGGCGCCGGCCAGATGAGCCGCATCGACTCGGCCCGCATCGCGTCGATCAAGGCGGAAAACGCCGGCCTGACCCTGAAGGGCTCGGCCGTGGCGTCGGACGCGTTCTTCCCGTTCCGCGACGGCCTGGACGTGGTGGTGGCGGCAGGCGCGACCTGCGTGATCCAGCCCGGCGGCAGCATGCGTGACGATGAAGTCATCGCCGCGGCCGACGAGCACGGCATCGCCATGGTGCTGACCGGCACCCGCCACTTCCGCCACTGATGCGCGTCCTCGGCATCGATCCCGGCCTGCGCCGCACCGGCTTCGGTGTGATCGATGCCGACGGCTCGCGGCTGCGCTATGTGGCCAGCGGGACCATCGTGGTCCCGCCGGCGCTGACGCTGTCCGAACGCCTGAAGGTCATCCTGGACAACCTGCGCCAGGTGGCCCGCGACACGCAACCGGACGTGGCCGCGCTGGAAATCGTCTTCCTGAACACCAACCCCGCCTCGACCCTGCTGCTGGGCCAGGCCCGCGGCGCGGCGCTATGCGCGCTGGCCGACAGCTCGCTGGCGGTGCACGAATACACCGCATTGCAGATCAAGAAGGCGGTGGTGGGCACCGGGCGCGCGGCCAAGGAACAGGTGCAGATGATGGTGCAGCACCTGCTGGCGCTGGACGGCACCCCCGCCCCCGACTCGGCCGATGCGCTGGCCTGCGCCATCTGCCACGCCCACGTGGGTCCGCTGCAGGACAAGCTCGAACGCCTGGGCACCAGCCTGCGCATGAGCGGCAAGACGCGCATCCGCAACGGCCGCCTGATTGGCTGAGCCCCCCCGGCGCCCACGCGCCGTACGGACCCGTATAGAATCCCGGCATTCGCCGCGGCTTTCGCGGCCCCCTCTTCTGCCAGGCCATCGCCCCATGATCGGACGCATTACCGGAACCCTGATCGAAAAACTGCCGCCCACCGTCTGTGTGGACGTCAACGGTCTGGGCTATGACATCGACGTGCCCATGAGCACGCTGTACTCGCTGCCGGAAACCGGCGCGCGCGTCACGCTGTACACGCACCTGACGGTGCGCGAAGACGCCCACATCCTCTACGGCTTCGCCACGGCCGGCGAACGCAGCGCCTTCCGCGAGCTGATCAAGGTCAGCGGCATCGGCGCGCGCACGGCGTTGTCGGTGCTGTCGGGCCTGTCGGTGGCCGACCTGGCCCAGGCTATTACCTTGCAGGAATCGGGCCGCCTGACCCGCGTGCCGGGCATCGGCAAGAAAACCGCCGAACGCCTGCTGCTGGAAATGCGCGGCAAGCTGGGCGCGGACATCGGCGCCGCCTCGCACGCTACGCCGGACAATCAGTCCGACATCCTGAACGCGCTGTTGGCGCTGGGCTATTCCGAGAAAGAATCGCTGGCCGCCCTGAAGACGCTGCCCGAAGGCGTGGGCGTGTCGGACGGTATCAAGCAGGCCTTGAAGTCGCTGGTGCGCTGAACGGCGTCAAGCGGACCGGTCGCGCCGCCCGCTAGCGCACGGGCGCCAGGTAACCCGGCGCCACCGCTTCCAGGCCGGTGGGCACCACGTTCAGTTCAGGGGCGATCGGCCCCAGGCAGATATTGTCGCGGCGCAGGGAATCCAGGTTGTCGCGCGACATCAGCGGCCTGCCGGGCAGGCATTCGAACAGCATCGCCTGCAAGCGCCCCACGCCCATCGGCACGCCGATCACCGGGCGCGGATGGCCGCCCCAGGCCGCACACAGGCGGGCGATCTCGCCCATGGTGTAGACCTGCGGGCCGCCCAGTTCGTAGGCTTTGCCGCAGGTGTGCGAATCGCCCAGCGCGGTGACCATGGCCGACACCACGTCGCCCACGTACACCGGCTGCATGCGCGCCTGCGCACCGGCCAGCGGCAGCACCGGCAGCCAGCGCGCCAGCCGCGCGAACATATTGGTGAAATTGTCGTCGGGTCCGAACACCACGGACGGGCGGAATATCGTCCAGCCGCCCTCGCGCCAGTCGGCCAGTTCTTTCTGGATGGCGGCTTCGCCGTCGCCCTTGGAGCGCTGATACATGCTGGCGCCGGCGGAATCGGCGCCCAGGGCGCTGACATGCAACAGGCGGCGCACGCCCTGGCGGCGGCAAGCCCGTGCGATGCGTTGGGGCAGGAGCACGTGCGCCTGGGCGAAATCCGACCTGTACGGACGGCCGGATTTGCCGTGCAGAATGCCCACCAGGTTCACCACCGCGTCACAGCCGCGCGCCAGGTCATCGAGCGCGGCATCGTCGTGCACGTCGCGGTCAAGCAAGGTGACGGTCGGTAGAAGCTGGAGGTCTCGCCCCTGGCCGTAGCGGCGGGTGGGCACCAGGATCTGGTGCTGCGCGCCGGACAGCCGGGCGATGAGGTGACGGCCGATGAAGCCGGTGCCGCCGATGACAAGGATACGCATGGAGCAGCCCCTGTTCTTCAGGATTCAAGCCCGATTCTGCCCTGCACGGGCGTTGGCCGCAAGCACGCAGGCGGCCGTGCCGGGGCGATTCGGCGCCCCGGCGCCGCGGGCAGGCTCAGCCCGCCAGCAACTTGCCGTAGGCCGGAAGGTCGACGTTGCCGCCGCTGATGATGACGCCGACGCGCGCCCCGCGCACCGGCACGACGTTCTGCAACACGGCCGCGGCCGCCAGGCAGCCCGTGGGTTCGACCACCATCTTCATGCGCTCGGCGAAGAATTTCATGGTGGTCACCAACTGGTCGTCCGTGACGGTCACGATATCGCGCACGTACTTCTGGATGAGGGGGAAGGTCAGGTGGCCCAGGTGGGTGGTCGCGGCGCCGTCGGCCAGCGTCTTGGGCGCCGGAATTCGGACGATTTCACCTTTGCGCAGCGATTGCTGGCCATCGTTGCCGGCTTCGGGCTCGACGCCGTAGACCAGGCAGCGCGGGCTGAGCGCGAATGCCGACAGGGCCGAGCCGGACAGCAGGCCGCCCCCGCCCAGGCAGACGAACAGGTAGTCCAGTTCGCCGACTTCCTCGAACAGTTCCTTCGCGGCCGTGCCCTGGCCGGCGATGACGTCCTCGTGGTCGTAGGGCGGGATCAGCGTGGCGCCGGTCTCGGTCTGGATGCGGCGGGCGATGTCTTCGCGGTCTTCGGTGTAGCGGTCGTAGGTGACGATATGGCCGCCGTAGCCTTCGGTGGCGGCGCGCTTGGCCGCGGGGGCGTCCAGCGGCATGATGATGGTGGCCTTGACGCCCTGCAGCTTGGAAGCCAGCGCAATCGCCTGCGCGTGGTTGCCCGACGAGAACGTGACCACGCCAGCGGCGCGCTGTTCCGGCGTCAGGCGCGCGATCGCGTTGAAGCCGCCTCGGAACTTGAACGCCCCCATGCGCTGGAAATTCTCGCACTTGAAGAACAGCGAGGCGCCGGCGATGGCGTCGGCCGTGGTCGAAGTGAGCACGGGCGTGCGGTGCGCATTGCCGGCCAGGCGTTCGCTGGCGCGGACGACATCGTCGAAAGAGGGCAGTTCGGGCAGCATGGAAACGGTCCTTTGATCGCGGAGAGAGTCGGAATCGAAACCCTCGGATCATAAACCCGCGGCGGTATTCGCGCCGCCGCCCTGCCTGCCCGCCCGCTTACTTGCCGAACAACTCGCCGCTGCCGCTGGCCGCGCCGGCCGGCGGGGTCAGGCCCAGGTGGCGCCAGGTGGTCAGCGTGGCGGTGCGGCCGCGCGGCGTGCGCTGCAGGTAACCATGCTGGATCAGGTAGGGTTCGATCACGTCTTCGATCGTGTCGCGCTCTTCTCCGATGGCGGCGGCCAGGCTGTCCACGCCGACAGGGCCGCCGTCGAACTTGTGGATGATGGCTTCGAGCAGCTTGCGGTCCATCAGGTCCAGGCCCTGCGGGTCGACTTCGAGCATGGCCAGCGCGCGGCCGGCGACGTCGGCGTCGATGGTTCCGCTGGCCTTGACCTCGGCGTAGTCGCGCACACGGCGAAGCAACCGGTTGGCAATACGCGGCGTGCCGCGGGCGCGGCGCGCGACTTCGGCGGCGCCATCGGGCGTGATGCCCGCGTTGAGCAGGCCGGCGCTGCGGGTCACGATGTGGCCCAGGTCGGTGGCGTTGTAGAACTCGAGCCGCGAGACGATGCCGAAGCGGTCGCGCAGCGGGTTGGTCAGCATGCCGGCGCGCGTGGTGGCGCCGACCAGCGTGAAGGGTTGCAGGTCCAGCTTGACGCTGCGCGCGGCCGGACCTTCGCCGATCAGGATGTCGATCTGGAAATCTTCCAGCGCGGGGTAGAGGATTTCCTCGACCACGGGCGACAGGCGGTGGATCTCGTCGATGAACAGAACGTCGTTCTTTTCCAGGTTGGTCAGGAGCGCGGCCAGGTCGCCGGGGCGTTCCAGCACCGGGCCGGAGGTCTGGCGCAGCTGCACGCCCATTTCATGCGCAATGATGTGAGCGAGCGTGGTCTTGCCCAGGCCCGGCGGGCCGAACAGCAGCACGTGGTCCAGGGCTTCGCCGCGCTTGCGGGCGGCGGCAATGAAGATTTCGAGCTGTTCGCGGGCGCGCTGCTGGCCGACGTACTCTTGCAGCGCCTTGGGCCGCAGGGCGCGCTCGATCGATTCCTCGTTGGGCGACACCGGTTGGGGCGCCACGATGCGGGGAGCGTCGGGTCGGGAAGAGAGCGAATCGGACTGGATGGCCATGGTGCGGAAAAACGGGATGCGAAGCAGGATGCTGCATCGTACCGTAATGGCCGCGCGCGGGACCGGCCTGTCTCGAAAACAGGGCCGTCGCCCGCGGCCGGCCCTAGACCCCTTCGGCCACCGGCAGCTTGACCCGCACGCACAGCCCGCCGGATTCGGCCTGCAGCAGCTCGAGCGAACCGCCGTGGGCGCGGGCGATGGCCTCGGCCAGGGCCAGGCCCAGGCCGACGCTGCCGGTACGGGTACGGGCGTCGTCCAGGCGGCTGAAGGGCCGCAGGGCTTCCAGGCGGCGTTCGGGCACGATGCCGGGGCCATGATCGGACACGTCCAGCACCGCGAACGCGCCCTCGCGCCGCAGGCAGACGTCCACGGGCGGTGCGCCGTGGTTCAGGGCATTGCCGATCAGGTTGTCCAGCAGGCGGCCCAGCGCCACGGCATCGCCCTGCACCACCAGCGCGGCGTCGTCGCCCGTGGTCTTGAGGTGGATGTCGGTGCCGGCGCCCTGCCAGGCGTTGACGCGTTCGGTCAGCCAGTCGGGCAGCACCATCGAGGCGTAGCGGTAGGCCGCGGGGTCGGTACCGCGCACGAAGCCGATGAACTGGTCGACCATGTGCTGCATGTCCTGCAGGTCGGTGCGCAGCCCTTCCTTCAGGGCGGAATCGTCGGCCAGCTCGATGCGCAGCCACATGCGCGACAGCGGCCCCTTCAGGTCGTGCGGCAGGCCGGACAGCAGCGTGCGTCGCACCGAGTCGGACTCGGCCAACGCGTCGAGCATGGCATTGAAACGTTCGCCCAGCACCCGGGTTTCGTGAGGGCCGGAGGGTTCCACCCGCTGCGGCTGGCCGGCGGCCAGGCGGTCGGCGGCGTCGGCCAGGCGGGTGATGGGCCGGGTGATGTGCCAAGAGAAACCCACCGCCAGCAACAGCAACAGGCCCAGCCCGCCCAGCCAGGCGGCGATGAAGGGGGTGGCCACTGGCGGGTCCAGGCGGTCCAGCGGGATGACCAGCCATTCGCGCAGGCGCGGCGCGTCTTCGCTGGCCGGGTTGGGCGCCAGCGAGATGAAGATTTCCGGCGTCGGGCCGCGCGACAGCGCCACCCGGGTGCCGTCGTTCAGGCGTTCGTTCAGCTGCTGCACCAGCGCTCGCAGGTCGCGGCGCACGTCGTCGGGCTCGGGTTTGTAGCGGCGCACGTGTTCTTCGCGTTCACGCTCGCGTTCGCGCTGTTCGTGGCCGTTTTCGACCTCGCGTTCGTCGACGCGCATGTCGGGCGGAGGCGGCGGCCCCTGGAATTGCGTGGACGATGGCGGGGGCGGCGGCGGAGGCGGACGCTGCGACGAATGCGGCGGCGGCCGGCGGCCGTTGAAGCGCTGCAGCTTGGCTTCGGCGGGCAACACCCGGGACCACAGGCGCCACTGGTTCTGCGAGGCGGCGCGCACGAAATCGGCCCGGTCTTCGGCGGGCACCTGCGACACGGCGGCGCGCAGGGTACGGATGGTGGTGGTGATGTAGCCGATGGCCACATCTTCCATGAACTTGTGGCGGAAGTAGGACACCGTGACCAGCGTGGCCGCCTGCGTCAGCAGCACGGACCCGAGGATCAGCAGGATCAGCCGCGCGCGCAGCGACCGCGGCACCAGGAAACCGGGGGACAGGCGCATCAGGGCGAGAACCGGTAGCCGATGCCCCAGACGGTCTGGATCCAGCGGGGTTGCTTGGGATCGTCTTCGATGACGCGGCGCAGGCGCAGGATCGCGATGTCGATGGCGCGGTCGTTGCGCTCGCCGGCATCGTCGTCACGGGCCAGCGCCAGCAGGCGTTCACGCGACAGCGGCTTGCCGGCGTTGCGCACCAGGGCTTCGAGCAGGTTGATTTCGCCGCCGGTGAGCTTGACCACGGTGCCCTCGCGCGACAACTGCCGGGTGGACGGATCGAACAGGAACGGGCCGAACGACACGGGCGCGTCCTTGGTCAGGGCCGACGGGCCGCGCTTGCGCCGCAGCACGGCTTCGATGCGGGCCAGCAGCTCGCGCGGATCGAAGGGCTTGCCGACGTAGTCGTCGGCGCCGGCTTCCAGGCCGATGATGCGGTCGACGGCTTCGTCGCGGGCGGTCAAGAGGATGACGGGGATGTCTTCGCCCTGTTCGCGCAGGCGGCGACAGGCGTCGGCACCATCGCCGCCGGGCAGCATGCGGTCCAGCACCAGCAGGTCAGGGGCATAGCGGGTGATGCGCGACGGCAGGTCGCTGGCGTCGGGCGCCAAAAGGGTGTCGTAGCCGTGGCGGTTCAGGTAGTCGGCCAGCAACTGACGCAGGGCCGGGTCGTCGTCGACGACCAGCAGCTTGGTGTGGTGAGTGTCCATGGTTGCCATAGTGGAGCCGTCCGCGCCCCGGGGCAAGGGGCAAGAAATCATCTGAAATATACCTGTTGCACGATGTTTGCCGGCGTTGGCGCCCACTTGGCGCAGGCATGGCGGACCGGCGGCAACTGGCCCTAAAATGATCGGCACTGCCCGCATTCCCTGGTCCGGTTTACTAAAGATCGTTTACAGCTGCGGCAGCGTCCCCTTTCTACACTGTCGTTATGGTCGCCCCTGCAATCTGGCGCAGACGGCTGTTGCACGCGGCGTTGACGGCAGGCCTGGCCTGCCCGCTCATCCCGGCGTTCGGCGGCCCGTCCGCAGCCTCCTCCCCCCCGGTTCCCGCCTACGTGGCGCGCGGTATCGGCGTGCTCTCGCCGGTGCAGCCGATGCCCGTGCGCCCTGCGCCGTCGATCGAATCCCGGGCGGTGCCGCTGGACCCGACCCCCTGCGACCTGCAATCGGCCGAACCCGCCATGGACACCAGCGTGGTCGGCGCCGCCGACACGGACTTGATACCGGGGACGGGCTCGACGCTGACGGGCGAGGACACGACCGCCGCGCTGGGCTGCACCCCGGCACAGGCCACCGCCGATCCTCCCGAATACACCTTCGACCTGCAAAGCGGGGACATACCCAGCGGCCCCGTCGTCGTGGTGTCCGGCGTTTCGCGCCCCAGCCGTCCCTGGTTCGCCTCGGTCAGCGGACAGGACGGCCTGCGCTACGGCGGCGACCGCAACTGGGTCTACAACAACACCAGCGGCCCGACGGTGGCCGTGGGCAACATCAGCGCCAATGCCCCGGCCTGGGGCAGCAGTGCCCCGGTGGGCGGGCTGCAGATTTCCAATTCGCTCGGCGCGGGCAGCACTCTGCCCGCCGGCGGCTTCGGTTATTCGTCGTCGTTGGGCAAGCTGAACCGCATGGACCCGTCCGCCACGTCCGGCGCGGTGGACTATGGCGCCTCGGTCGGCAGCGGCACCGTGCGCTATGGCTTGACGCCCGTGCTGACGCTTGAGGGCCAGATGCAAAGCGCCCCGTCCCTGACCACCCGCGGCATGGGCACCACCTACGCGGCCGGCGACTACGGCACGTTCCAGGCCGGCGCCACCCAAAGCTCGTACGACGCGTCCAGCGCCTGGCGCTACCGCTTTGGCTACAACGTAGACGTGGCCGATGCTGTCAACCTGGGCTACACCAACGAGCAGATCGGCGCCGGCTACGGCGACCTGTCCAATTATTCGGGCGGCGTGGCCGCGGCGCCGCAGACGCGCAATACGCTGTCGGCCGGCGTGCCCATCACCGGCTGGGGCACGCTCAGCGGCACCTATTCGGGGCTGCACGAAGGCTCGGCGCTGGCCGAACAGCGCGTCGGGCTGTCGCACAGCATGTTCGTGGCGCCCAAGGTCAAGCTGGCCGTCGGCGCCGACCGCGACATCATTTCCGGCAATTACGAGTGGCGCGCCAACCTCAGCATGCCGGTCGATACCTTCATGCGCGGCACCTGGCTCAGCTGGTGACGCGGCCCGCCCGGCGGACGGAAATATCCCCCTCGGACCGGCCATCCGGATTTGCGGCTTAAAATCCCCGCCATGATGCTCACGGCCTATCCCCATGTCTGACGCGCGCGCCCTAGGTGTCCTGCAGCGCGTTTTCGGTTACGAATCCTTCCGCGGCGACCAAGAAGCCATTGTCCAGCAAGTCATCGACGGCGGCGACGCGCTGGTCCTGATGCCCACGGGCGGCGGCAAGTCGCTCTGTTATCAGATTCCGTCCCTGGTGCGCGAAGGCACCGGCATCATCGTGTCGCCGCTGATTGCCCTGATGCAGGACCAGGTCGACGCCCTGACCGAACTGGGCGTGCGCGCCGCGTTCCTGAATTCCACGCAGGAATGGCGGGTGGCGCGCGACGTCGAAGAAGCCTTCGTGGCCGGCGAACTCGACATGCTGTACGTCGCCCCCGAACGGCTCCTGACCGACCGCTGCCTGCAATTGCTCGACCGCGGCAACATCGCGCTGTTCGCCATCGACGAAGCCCACTGCGTATCGCAATGGGGCCACGATTTCCGGCCGGAATACCTGGGCCTGTCGATGCTGCACGAGCGCTGGCCCAACGTGCCGCGCATCGCCCTGACCGCGACCGCCACGGCCGAGACCCGCACCGAGATCGCCCACCGCCTGTCGCTGGACGACGCGCACCACTTCGTTTCCAGCTTCGACCGCCCCAACATCCGCTACCGCATCGTTGAAAAGAACGAAGTGCGCAAGCAGCTGCTGGACATGATCCGCACCGAGCACGAGGGCGAATCCGGCGTGGTGTACGCCCTGTCGCGCGCCCGGGTCGAGGAAACCGCGGAATTCCTGTGCAACCAGGGCATCGACGCCATGCCTTACCACGCGGGGCTCAGCGCCCAGGTGCGGGCGGCCAACCAGTCGCGTTTCCTGCGCGAAGACGGCGTGGTGATGGTCGCCACGATCGCGTTCGGCATGGGCATCGACAAACCCGACGTGCGCTTCGTGGCCCACATCGACCTGCCCAAGTCGGTCGAGGGCTACTACCAGGAAACCGGCCGCGCCGGCCGCGACGGCCTGCCCGCCACGGCCTGGCTGGCCTACGGCCTGCAAGACGTGGTGCAGCAGCGCCGCATGATCGATGAATCCCCCGGCGATGAATCCTACCGCCGCCGCCTGGGCCAGCAGCTGGACGCCATGCTGGGCCTGTGCGAAACGGTGGAATGCCGCCGGGTGCGGCTACTGGCGTATTTCGGCCAGCAGATCACCGCCTGCGGCAACTGCGACGTCTGCCTGGACCCGCCCCAGGCCTGGGACGGCACCGTGGCCGCGCAAAAAGTGCTGTCGGCCGTGTACCGCCTGTGGAAAGAACGCGGCCAGCGCTATGGCGCCGGCCACATCATCGACATCCTGCGCGGCAAGGTCACCGACCGCACCCGCCAGCACGGCCACGAAACGCTGAGCGTGTTCGGCGTGGGCGAAGACCTGAGCGACACCGCCTGGCGCGGCGTGCTGCGCCAATTGCTGGCGCAAGGGCTGCTGACGGTGGACAGCGAAGGGTTCGGCACCTTGGCCCTGACCGAAGGCAGCCGCGCAGTGCTCAAGGGCGAACGCCAGTTGATGCTGCGGCGCGAATCCGAAAAGAAGGCCCGTTCCAGCAAGACCGGCGGCACCCGGGCCAAGGCCGCGGCGGTGGACCTGCCGGCCGAGCTGCAACCGGTGTTCGAGGCGCTGCGCGCCTGGCGCGGCGAAGTGGCCAAGAGCCACGGCGTGCCCGCCTACGTGATCTTCCACGACGCCACGCTGCGGGAAATCGCGCTGGCCCAGCCTGAATCGATGGATGCGCTGAGCCACATCAGCGGCGTGGGCGCGCGCAAGCTGGAAGCCTACGGCGAAGAAATCCTGCAGCGGGTGGCGCGGCCGGTGCTGTAGCGCGTGCGGCGCCCGTCAGGGTGACGGCGGCGGCAGCAGCGGCACGGGCGCACGCTCTTTGCCGAACACCGAGCGGTAGGCCAGGATGTTGAACACCAGCACCACCGGAATGCCCACCACCGCGCCCGCCATCACCAGACGCATCGAGCCGAGCGCGCCGGCGCCGTCCCACAGCGTCATGTCGTCCAGGATCAGGTAGGGGAACAGGCTGTAGGCCAGACCGCTGAGCATCAACAGGAACAGCGCCACGCACAGCACGAACGGCAACCAGCTGAAGCGGTCGGCGCGGCCCGGCAGGCGGGCCAGCAGCATTTCGGCCGCCACGAAGCCGGCCAGCATCAGCACCCAGACCGTGGCCGCCAGGCTCAGATGGGCGATGTTGCTCCATTTATAGAAGATGCCGGCGTTGGCCAGGCCCAGCGTGACGGCGATGGCGACCATGCCGACCGCGGTCCAGCGGATCGCGTGGCGCGCCCAGTTGGCGGCGCGGCGTTGCAGGTCGCCATCGACCCGCATCACCAGCCACGAGGCGCCCAGCAGCACATAGGCCGCCACCGCGCACAGGCCGACGAACATTGCGAACCAGCCATAGCCGGCGTCGGACTGGTAGCCAGTGGCGATGCGCCCCAGCAGCATGCCCTGGCCGAACGCGGTGATCAGCGACCCGGCCCAGAATGCGAAGATCCAGCGCGGCTTGGCCTCGGTGCGGGCGCGGATGCGGAATTCGAACGCCACGCTGCGCAGCACCACGCCCAACACCATGAAGGTGAGCGGCCCGTACAGCTTGCCCAGCACCGCGCCCCAGGCGAATGGAAACGCCGAGGCGAACAGGCCCATGCCCAGCAGCAGCCAGAATTCGTTGGCATCGCGCCAGGGGCTGAGCAGGCTCATCATGCGGCCGCGCTCTTGCTCGGGCGCCAGTTGCAGCAGGATGCCCACGCCCAGGTCGAAGCCGTCCAGCACCATGCCGGCGGCAATGACGACGAACAGCAGGCCCATGAACGCCAGCGGCATCCAGAAGGAAGGATCTTCGGGGCTGAGGCCTTGCGACGCGGCCAGCATGGCGATCATGGCGTGCCTCCGGCGAGTTTGCGCACCGGCACCACGCCGTAGCGCGCGGCGTGGAACAGCATGCCGGCAAAGGCCGCCAGCAGCAGCGCGTAGAGCAGGCCGTAGCCCACCAGGCCGTACAGCACGGTGCTGGAGGACACCGCGCCCAGTACTTCGGACTGCGTGACGGTGCCGTTCACGGCAAAGGGTTGCAGGCCGATGACGGACACCCACCAGCTGGCCACGACGGCGATGCCGCCCGAGAACATCATGCCGCACAGCACCCGCTGCCACCATTGCGGCAGGACGGCCACGTCCAGGCCCCGGCGCCAGGTCCAGAGGAAAGTGATCCAGGACACGGCCAGCATCAGCAGGCCCAGGCCAGCCGCCACCCGCAGCGACCAGAAGGTCAGCGCCACCGGCGGCAGCATGCCGGAATACTTGTCCAGGCCCTGGTAGGTGCCGTCTTCATTGCGGTGCAGCCACATGCCGCCGGCATTGCGCAGGGTCCAGTCGGCCACGTTGGTATGGGCGCGGGCATCCGGCCAGCCGAACAGCACCAGGCGCGGCTCGGTGCCGCTTTCCCAGTAGCCGGCCGCGGCGGCCGCCTTGGCGGGCTGGTATTGAGCCACCATCTGCCCGGCGCCCGTGGCCACCGGCACTTGCAGCACGGCAGCCAGGGCCGCGATGGCCAGGCCGGTCTTGAAGGTGCAGCGTTCGCCGTCGTCCAGCGGGCGGCGCAGCGCTTGCAGCGCGGTCACGCCCATCATCAGGAAGGCCGCCGCCAGCGCCGACCCCACGACCACCACCCCCATGCGCCAGCCGACGGATGGGTTCAGCACCACGGCCACCCAGTCGTAGACCTGGTAGCGGCCGTCGACCAGCACGGCGCCGTCAGGCGTCTGCATCCAGGATTGCAAGGCCAGCACCCAGAACAGCGCGACCAGCTGGCCCACCGCCACCATCAGCACCGCCAGGGTGTGGGCGCCGTCGGACACGCGGCGCTGGCCGAACAGCATGACGCCCAGGAAGCAGGACTTGAGGATGAAGACGGACAGGATGCCGTAGCCCAGCAAGGGGCCGGCGATGTTGCCGATCTTGTCCATCAGGCCCGCCCACAGGCTGCCCAGCTGGATCAGTACCGGCACGCAGGCGGCCAGGGTGAGGACGAAAGACAGGGCGAAGATGCGGACCCAGAAGCGGTAGGCGGCCGTCCAGCCGCCCTGCCCGGACACGCGGGCGCGAATCTTGAAGAACAGCAGAACCCAGGCAAGCGCCAGGGCCACGGCCAGGAACAGCGCCAGGAAGCTCAGGCTGGCCACGAATTGCGCGCGGGCCAAAGATAGGGTGGAAATATCCATGATGGCCCGTAGTGTAGAGCCAGTTACATGACGATGGGGGACAGTTTGAAACCGCTTGCGGCCCCCCTGGAAATGGCCCTTCTCAGGAACGTGGCAAAATTGACGCTTTGTCGCTGCTTTTTCCTATTCTTTCAAGAATGACCTCCGCCACGACGCCGACCCCCGCTGCATCCAATTTCCTGCTCAACATCGTCGAAGACGACCTGCAAGCCAACCGCTTCCAGGGCAAGCGTTGGGCGGGCAAGCCTGGCCCGGCGGCCGTGCAGCAGCAGGGTGAGCCCGATCCGGCCCGCATCCGCACGCGCTTTCCGCCGGAGCCCAACGGCTACCTGCACATCGGCCACGCCAAGAGCATCTGCGTGAATTTCGGGCTGGCCCGCGATTTCGGCGGCGTCTGTCACCTGCGTTTCGACGACACGAACCCCGAGAAAGAAGACCAGGAATACGTCGACGCCATCATCGAGGCCGTGCACTGGCTGGGTTTCGACTGGAAGGCCGACGGCCGCGACAACCTGTATTTCGCCAGCGACTACTTCGGCTATATGTATGAGTTCGCCGAGGCGCTGGTCGAGGCCGGCCACGCCTATGTCGACGAGCAAAGCCCCGAAGAGATCCGCGCCAACCGCGGCACGCTGACCGAACCCGGCACCGACTCGCCCTGGCGCAACCGCCCGGCCGCCGAGTCGATCACGCTGCTGCGCGAGATGCGCGACGGCAAGCACCCGGACGGCAGCCTGGTGCTGCGCGCCAAGATCAACATGGCGTCGCCCAACATCAACCTGCGCGACCCGGTCATGTACCGCGTGCGCCATGCGACCCACCACCGCACGGGCAACCAGTGGTGCATCTACCCGATGTACAGCTGGGCGCACCCGGTGGAAGACGCGCTGGAAGGCATCACGCACAGCGTGTGCACGCTGGAGTTCGAAGACCAGCGCCCGTTCTACGACTGGATCCTGACGCGCCTGGCCGAGCTGGGCAAGCTGGCCCAGCCGCTGCCGCACCAGTACGAATTCGCCCGCCTGAACCTGAGCTACGTGGTCACCAGCAAGCGCAAGCTGCTGCAACTGGTGCGCGAAGGCCACGTGGACGGCTGGGACGACCCGCGCATGCCGACCATTTTCGGCCTGCGCCGCCGCGGCTACACGCCGGCCTCGATCCGCCTGTTCTGCGACCGCACGGCGGTGTCGAAGTCGGATTCGCGTATCGACTACAGCCTGCTGGAACAAGCGGTGCGCGACGACCTGGACCCGATCGCTGCGCGTTCGGTGGCGGTGCTGGACCCGATCAAGCTGGTGATCACGAATTACCCGGAAGGCCAGACCGAAGTCTGCACGGCGCCGCGCAATCCGCACGATCCGGAAGCGGGCGTGCGCGAATTCCCGCTGTCGCGCGAGCTGTGGATCGAGCGTGACGACTTCCGCGAGGAAGCGCCGAAGAAGTATTTCCGCCTGTTCCCGGGCAATACGGTGCGCCTGAAGTACGGCTACGTGGTGCGCTGCACGGGCTTCACGAAGAACGAGGCGGGCGAGGTGGTCGAGGTGCAGGCCGAGTACCTGCCGGAGACCAAGAGCGGTACGCCGGGCGCGGACAGCGTGAAGGTCAAGGGCAATATCACCTGGGTGAGCGCGGCGCATGCGGTGCCGGCGCAGATCCACCTGTACGACCGGTTGTTTGCGGATGCGCGGCCGGATGGCGGGGACAAGGATTTCCTGGCTTGCCTGAATCCGAATTCGAAGCAGACCGTCACTGCGTGGCTGGAGCCGGGGACCTTGGCGGTTCCTGGGGCGACCTGGCAGTTTGAGCGGTTGGGGTATTTCACTGCGGACTTGAAGGAGTCTTCTGTGGAGAAGCCGGTGTTGAATCGGGTGGTTACGTTGCGGGATTCCTGGGGGCAGGGTTGAGTTGCTGCCTGGGTCTCTGTCTGAGATCTTCTTTTTGAGAAAGGCGCCTCTTTGTGGGGCGCTTTTTTTTTGTGGGTCGTCCGGGGGAATGGGATGTCGCGGCGTGCGACGGGGCGCGGCCTTTATTGGGGGGGGTTGGGTTGCAGGGTTGTTTCTTCGTAGGTCGCCCCTCGCGCCGGGGATCTGTGGGGCGAGCGCCCACGATTGCGGTCCGGAGCCTTCGCTCCGGACTGCCCCTGCGTCATCCTCGTCCGCCTGCGGCTCCCTACGGATTCCCTTGGGCGCATCGAGGTTGCTCGCCCCACAGATCCCCGGCACGAGGGGCTACGGGTTGCGAGGGTTGGGGCGCTGCTGGGCCGGAGTGGGAGGGGGGAGTTTGCGGGGCCCGTCCCGGACGGCCGCGCGGGCGGCCTTGCCGGGACTTACGCGGTTTCGTGCGTCGTGGCGGTGTGCGCGGAGCGCTTGCGCGCAGCGCGCCTTGTTGGGGTGGCCCGTTGGCGGGTGTGCGGGTCGCTTTTGCGTGTGTCGGCAGGGGCCCTGTCTGTTCGACTGCGCTTAGCGCGGGCGCCCTGCCTTATTGCTGTTGCCCTGCCTAGTCCATCTTGATGTTGGCGGCCTTGACTACGTCGGCCCATTTGGTGGTTTCTGATTTCATGTAGGCCTCGAAGTCGGCGGGGGTGCCGCCCAGGGGTTGGCTGCCTTCGGCTTCCAGGCGTTTGATCAGGTCGGGTTCTTTCAGGACGGTCTGTATGCGGGCGTTGAGTTGGGTGACCATGTCGGGGGGCATGTGGGCGGGGCCGACCAGGCCGGTCCAGGCGGAGGCTTCGAAGCCGGGGTAGCCGGATTCGGCGACGGTGGGGACGTCGGGCAAGGCGGCCAGGCGGGTGTTGGAGGTGACGGCCAGGGCGCGCAGTTTGTTGGCGGCGAGCAGGGGGAAGGCGGTCTGGGGGGTGATGAAGTAGAGGTCGGTCTGGCCGCCTACCAGGTCCGTGACGGCGGGGCCGGCGCCTTTGTAGGGGACGTGCAGGAACTCGATGCCGGCGCGGCGGGCAAGCATGACGCCGGACATGTGGCCGATGGTGCCGTTGCCGGCCGAGGCCAGGCGCAGGGACGAGGCGGGCTTTTTCTTGGCGTCGTCGACCAGGTCGGCCAGGGTCTTGTAGGGCGAATCGGCACGCACGACCAGGACGACGGGCTGGGCGGCGATCAGGCCGACCAGGGTGAAGTCCTTCTTGGGGTCGAACGGCATCTTGGGATAGAGCGCCGGGTTGATCGCGAGGTTGGCGGCCTGGCCCATGCCGACGGTGTAGCCGTCGGGCTGGGCGCGGGCCACGTAGTCCATGCCGATGTTGCCGGTGGCGCCGGGCTTGTTCTGCACCACCAGGCTCCAGCCGGTGGCCACGCCCAGGCGTTCGGCCAGCAGGCGGCTGACGACGTCGGTGCCGCCGCCCGGGGGCATGGGCACGACCAGGTTGATGGGGCGCTCGGGATAGGCGGCGGCGGTGGCGGGCGCGGCGCCGGCCAGGGTGGCGGCGGCCAGGACGGCCGCGGCAAGGCAGCGCGGAAGAAGGCGCGGGAAGGGATTCATGCGGTTGTCTCCAGAAGGATTCTTGGTGGCGGCCGGGGCGGTCGCGGTCAGTTCACCGGCCCTACGACGCCGGCTTCGGTCAGGGCCGCGATCTGCGTCGCGCTCAGCCCCAGGGTTTCCAGCAACTGGGCGCCCTGCGCGCCCAGTGCCGGGGGATCGGTACGCACGCCGGGGCGGCGGCCGCCCAGCGTGATGGGCAGCAGCGGCACCTTGGCGTGTTTGCCAGCCGCACCATTGCCTGCCCCGCCGCTGCCCGCACCGCTGCCCGCACCGTCTTGCGGCAAGGTGATGTCGGCCAGGCCGCCGGTGGCGGTCAGGTGCGGGTCGTCGAACAGGTCCTGCGGCTTGGCAATCGGCGCGTAGGGCAGGCCCTGGGCCTCGAAGCGAGCGGCGATGTCGGCGGCGGCCAGCGGCGCCATGCGTTCGCGCAGCATGGGCATGAGCCACGAACGGGCTTCGACGCGGTCGTTGTTGCCGGCCAGGCGCGCATCCTGGGCCAGGTCGGCGAAACCGAAGGCCTCGCAGAACAATTTCCATTGGGTGTCGGACACCACGGCCAGGAAGATCTGTTCGCCGTCCTTGACGGTGAAGACGTCATACACGGCCCAGGCCGAGATGCGGCTGGGCATGGGGGCGGCGGGCTTGCCGGTGACGGCGTACTGCATCATGTGATGGCCGACCAGGAACACGTTGTTCTCGAACAGCGCGCTTTGCACTTCCTGGCCGCGGCCGGTGCGGGCGCGTTCCAGCAGCGCGGCCATGGCGCCCATGGCGCCGAACATGCCGCCCATGATGTCGTTGACCGCGGCGCCGGCACGCAAGGGCCGGCCTTCGGGGCCGGTCATGTAGGCCAGGCCGCCCATCATCTGCACCACTTCGTCCAGCGCGGTGCGGTGCTGGTAGGGGCCGGGCAGGAAGCCTTTGTGCGAGACGTAGATCAGGCGTTCGTTCAGCCTGGACAGGGTGGCGTAGTCCAGCCCCAGCCGGGCCATGGTGCCGGCCTTGAAGTTTTCGCTGACGATGTCGGCGCTGGCGATCAGCTTGAGCACCAGCTCGATGCCGCGCGGGTCCTGCAGGTTGACCGGCAGGCTTTTCTTGTTGCGGTTGAACATGGCGAAAAAGCCCGCACCCGAGCCCTTCAGGCGGCGCGTGTTGTCGCCCTGCACCGGTTCGATCTTGATGACCTCGGCGCCCAGGTCGGCCAGCATCATGCCGCAGGTGGGGCCCATGACCATGTGGGTGAATTCCACCACCCGGATGCCGGCCAGCGGCAGCGGCGCCTCGCCAGTTTGGGTGGCGGTTTGTGCGGCGGCGTCGTGCGATTGCGGATTCATGCGGCCTCCCGCGCGTAGATGAAGCCCTTGGGCAGGCCGGCGTCGGGCACGTGGCCGTACAGCGGTTCGCCGGGCAGCCCCTCTTGCAGCGCGTCGCGCGCGGCCAGGAGGCCGTTCATGTCGATGCCGGTATCCAGGCCCATCGACTCGAGCAGGAACACCAGGTCTTCGGTGACGATGTTGCCGGTGGCGCCGGGCGCGTACGGGCAGCCGCCAAGGCCGCCCTGGCTGGCGTCGAACGTGTCGACGTCGGCCTCCAGCGCGGCCACCACATTGGCCAGCCCCTGGCCGCGGGTGTTGTGAAAGTGGGCGCCGCCCGCGCGTGCGCCGAGTTCGGCGCGCAGGGCCTTGAACAGGCGCTTGACCTGCGCGGGGTTGGCGTAGCCGGTGGTGTCGGACAGCCCCACTTCGTCCACGCCCAGTTGCGCCATCGCGACGGCCAGGCGCAGCGTGTCGGCTTGCGGCACCTGGCCGGCCAGCGTGCAGCCAAACGCGGTGGACAGGCCGGCTTCCAGTTTCACGTTGGGGAATTGCGCATTGCGCAGGGCCACCACGGCGGCCACTTCGTCGCGCATCTGCGCGTGGGTCTTGCGCACGTTGGCCAGGGAATGGGCCTCGCTGACCGACACGGGCAGCGTGACCTTGACCGCGCCCGCCTCGAAGGCCGCGCGGGCGCCGCGCAGGTTCGGGGCCAGCGCCGCCACGGCCAGGCCGGGCAGTTGCCGGGCGCCCGCCACCACATCGGCCGCGTCCGCCATCTGCGGCAGCAACTTGGGCGGCACGAACGAGCAGACCTCGATTTCGCGCAGGCCGGCCGCGGCCAGCGCGGTGATCCAGCGCAGCTTGGCGGGCGTGGACATGACGGCGGCGATGCTCTGCAACCCATCCCGGGGGCCGACCTCGCTGACTAGAATCTGGGGCATTGACTTTCTCCTTAGTGTTCTATAAGATAGAACGACGTTCTATAAATTATTCCCCATCCGGATTCCGGGTGTCAACCCTGCCTGCCCGAAAGGCCGCTTTGCCATGCCCAGAAAAGCCAGCCAACCCTCGTTAGCCGACCAGCACGCAGCGCCCGGCGGCGCCGCCGCGGTGGACCGCGCCCTGTCGGTGCTGTCCGCTTTCCGCACGGGCGACCGGTCACTGACCCTGGCCGAACTGGCCGAACGCACCCAGCTCTACAAAAGCACGGTGCTGCGCTTGCTGGCCTCGCTGGAACACGGCCGCCTGGTGCAGCGCACGGCCGACGGCCACTACGCCCTGGGCGCCGAGATCGCACGCTTGCATGGGGTCTACGCGGCCTCGTTCTCGCTGGAAGCCGTGGTCATGCCGGTGCTGCAGGAACTGGCGCGCCTCACCCGCGAAAGCGCCGCGTTCCACGTGCGCCAGGGCGAACACCGCCTGTGCCTGTACCGGGTCGATTCGCCGCAGCCGGTGCGCGACCACATCAAGGCCGGCGACCTGCTGCCCCTGGACCGGGGCGCGGGCGGCCGCGTGCTGACGGCGTTCGGGGGCGCGCCGGGCGAGCCCTACGAATCCATCCGCCAGAGCGGCGTGGTGGTACTGGAAGGCGACCGCATGCCCGAGCTGTCGGGCATCTCGGCGCCGGTCTTCAATGCCACGGGTGAATTGGCCGGAGCGGTCACGCTGACCATGCCCACGCCGCGCCTGCAACGCGACCACGCGGCGCTGGTGGTGGCCGCCGCGGCGGATGCCACCCGCAAACTGGGCGGTTTTTACCCTTGGCCGAACGATTGAACGGCCCCGGGGCGGGTTATCATCCCCGACATTGCGCAGCCGGTCGCATGCGCCCCTTTCGGGCGCACAGAACCGCCAGCCCCACTCAAGATGAACACTGAATCCCTAGCCCTGGACTTCAAGAGCGCCACCCTTTATGCCATCCGGGTGGTCCTGCACAGCGCCGACCCCGAACGCCTGAACGCCGCGCTGGCCAAGCGCATGGCCGATGCGGGCAGCTTCTTCGAGAACGAACCCGTCGTCATCGACGCCAGCCGCGTCGAGGAAAAAATCGATTGGACCGCGCTGGTCGCGGCGCTGCGCGGGCATAACCTGCCCCCCATCGGCGTGGTCGCCGAAGGCGCCAACCTGGCCGCTGCGCGCGCCGCGGGCCTGACGCCCGTGGAACTGTCCACGCCCGCAGCCCGCCCGATGCCGGTGGTGGACACCGCGCCGCCCAACGACGTCGCCACGCCGGTGCCGTCGGTGCCTGCCGCCGCGGTCGAGATCGCCTCCGCGCCCACGCCGGCCGACACGCCCGCGGACAAGCCCGCCGAGAAGTCCGCCGACACCGCGGCCGCCAAGTCCGCCGAGCCCCTGCCCGAGCGCGCCGCCAGCAGTACCACGTCGGCGCCCAGCCCGACGCCGGCCGCGCCGCAATCGTCGTCGGCGCTCGTCATCACCAAGCCCCTGCGGTCCGGCCAGCGCGTCTATGCGCGCCACACCGACCTGGTCGTCATCGGCATGGTCAGCCAGGGCGCCGAAGTCATCGCCGACGGCAACGTGCACGTGTACGGACCGCTGCGCGGCAAGGCCATGGCCGGCGCGCGCGGCGATACGTCGGCGCGCATCTTCACCACGCACCTGGATGCGGAGCTGCTGGCCGTGGCCGGAGTGTACCGTGTGGTGGAAGACAAGCTCGACAAGTCGCTGCAGAACCAACCGGCACTGGTGCGGCTGGATGGCGACACGCTGCGCATCGAGGCGCTCAAGGCCTGACGGCAACACATTCTGTAAGAAGCCTTACATGGGCTTTTTGCTTTACGATAACGCGATTTATTCGAACATAAGGGTTTGATCGTCATGACACGCATTGTTGTGGTGACTTCCGGCAAAGGCGGCGTGGGTAAAACCACGACGAGCGCCAGTTTTTCCGCGGGCCTCGCGATGCGGGGCCACAAGACCGCTGTCATCGACTTCGATGTCGGCCTGCGCAATCTCGACCTCATCATGGGCTGCGAGCGTCGCGTGGTGTACGACTTCGTCAATGTGATCCAAGGCGAAGCCACGCTCAACCAGGCGCTGATCAAGGACAAGCAGCTTGAAAACCTGTTCATCCTGCCCGCCTCGCAAACGCGCGACAAAGACGCGCTGACGCAGGAAGGCGTGGAAAAGGTCATCAACGACCTGAAGGAAATGGGCTTCGACTACATCGTCTGCGATTCGCCCGCCGGCATCGAAACGGGTGCCCTGATGGCCGCCTACTTCGCCGACGACGCGCTGGTGGTGACCAACCCCGAAGTCTCGTCCGTTCGCGACTCTGACCGCATCCTGGGCATCCTGGCGGCCAAGTCCAAGCGCGCGGTCGACGGCGGCGAGCCGGTCAAGGAATTCCTGCTGCTCACGCGCTACAACCCCAAGCGCGTGGTCGACGGCGAAATGCTGTCGCTGGGCGACATCGAAGACATCCTGCGCATCAAGCTCATCGGCGTCATTCCCGAATCCGAAGCCGTGCTGCAGGCGTCCAACCAAGGCCTGCCCGCCATTCACCTGAAAGAGACCGACGTTTCCGAAGCCTACAAGGACGTCGTGGCCCGTTACCTTGGCGAAGACAAGGCCCTGCGCTTTACCGACTACGAGAAGCCGGGTTTCCTGAAACGCCTGTTCGGAGGCAAGTAAGCAATGTCCTTCCTGTCGTTTCTGCTTGGTCAAAAGAAATCGTCCGCTTCCGTCGCCAAGGAGCGGTTGCAGATCATCCTGGCCCACGAGCGGGGCCGCGGCGACTCGCCCGACTACCTGCCGCAGCTGCAGCAGGAACTCATCGCGGTCATTTCCAAGTACGTGAAGATCAACCCCGAAGACATCAAGGTGCACCTGGAACGCCAGGACACCCTCGAAGTGTTGGAAGTGAAGATCGAAATGCCGCAAAGCGAAGCCTGACGCACGCGCCGCGCAGACGTTCTGCGCGGCCCGCGGCACGTTCGCGCACAAACGAAAAACCCTCGGTTTCCCGAGGGTTTTTTCATGGGCGAAACACTCAGCGCGGGCGGCAGCAGGCATGGATACCTGCCCCGGGCACCGGCCCACCCAGGGCCGGCGTGCCCTTGCCGCAGCGGGCTTAGTGCTTGCCGACCTGGTCGCCGATGACACCGCCGATGGCTGCGCCACCCACGGTACCCAGGATGCCGCCGTTGGTGATGACGGCGCCCGCCACACCACCCAGCGCCGCACCGCCCACCGTGCTCTTCTGGCGATGGCTCATGCTGTCCCAGGACGAGCAACCTGCCATCGTGGCAGCCATGGCAACAGCGACACAGATTTTGGAAACAGATGCGATCTTCATGATGAGGCTCCTATTCTTGTACCCGGGGCCGCCCCTGAACAAGACGCGAGCGCACGACACCCCTATGGGTTTGGAGCCTTCAGGATCGCAAAATATCCCGGGGGACGGTGTGAGGTTTGCCCAGGAATTGTGTCAAAGGGCGAGGGAATCTTTGCGGTTCCCCTGGGCCGTGTTGCAGGGCTTGCGCACTATTTGACCAGACGTAACACGTCGCGGAAGCGCGGATGCTCGCAGGTGTCCATCCATTCGAAAATGGCCATTTCCGAAGTGACGATCTCGGCGCCATGGGCACGTGCCCGGCGCAGCGCGGCGTGGTGGTCGGACGGCTTGCGCGAGCCTGCCGCATCCGACACCAGCACCGCCTTGTAACCCGCATCGATCAAACCGATGACGGTCTGCAACACGCAGATGTGGGCCTCGCAGCCCGCCACCAGCACGGTCTTGCGCGCAGCCGGCAGCCAGGCGTCAAAGCCGCGCTCGCGCGTGGAAGAGAAATGCATCTTCTGGAACGTGGACTGCACCAGCTCGTTCAGCGGCGCCACGGTCACGCCGAGCATCTTGCTGTGATGCTCGGTCGCCACCACCGGCACCTCGAGCAGGCGAGCCGCCTGCGCCAGCTTGTGCGCCGTAGCCAGCACCGCATCGCCGTCGTGGATCACGGGCATCAGGCGGCCCTGCATGTCGACGATGAGCAACGTGGAATCGGAAGCTTGCAGCAACATGGTGGAGTACTCCTGTCAGAAGCTTGCAGCATAACGCGGAAGAATTTGCGGGTAACGCCTCGGCGCCCATTTGCACAGGCAAAAAAATCCCGGCACATTGAACTGACCCCCAGAAGTTGGACGGTCAACTAAAGCCCGAAGGCCTGGGCTCGGTATTGCACCGGGCTCAGGCCTTTCAGCTTGAGCTTGATACGGTCGTGATTGTAGTA
>NZ_CADIJO010000017.1 GCF_902859705.1 Achromobacter deleyi
CGGCGCGGGCGGCAACGGCGTGCTGGTCACCAACAACGGCGGCAGCGTGCTCAACCGCGGCACCATCACCGGCGGGGTCGGCGGGGAAGGCGGCACGGCCGGCGCCGGTGGCGGCACCGGCGCAGCGGGCGCCGGCGGGGTGGGCATCCAGGGCCAGAACATCGCCATCGTCAACGAAGGCGTCATCACGGGCGGCCTGTCCGGCACCGGCACCCAGGCGCGCGCCATCCAGTTCACGGCCGGCACCAATTCGCTGGAGATCCATGCGGGTTCCAGCATCTCGGGCATCGTCGATGCCAATACCGGCAACAACACGCTGATCCTGGGCGGCACCGCGTCGGGCAGCTTCAGCGTGTCGGACGTGGGCCCCGGCCAGCAGTACCAGGGCTTCATCGCCTTTCACAAGACGGGCACCAGCACCTGGACGCTGACCAACGCCACCACGGCCGTCACGCCATGGACGCTGTACGGCGGCACGCTGTCGGCCAGCCAGGACAGCAACTTCGGCGCCACCAGCGGCAGCCTGACCTTCAACGGCGGCACGCTGCAGCTGGGCTCGGCCTTCGACCTGGCGGCCAGCCGCGCCATCGTCGCGGACACGGGCGGCGGCACCATCGACACCAACGGCTTCAACAGCACGGTATCGCAAGGCATCACCGGCACCGGCAGCATGACCAAGGCCGGCGCCGGCATCCTGACCTTCAACGGCAACAACACCTACAGCGGCGGCACCAACGTCAACGCCGGCACGCTGGTGGTGGGCAGCAGCGCCGCCAGCGCCGGCGCCCTGTCCGGCGGCGGCGCGGTCGCCGTGGCGTCGGGCGCGACGTTGGGCGGCTACGGCAGCGTGACCGGCAACGTCACCAACAACGGCACCCTTGCCGTGGCAGACGCCACGCCGGGGCTGGCGGGCGGCGCCAAGGGCAACTTCACGCTGACCGGCAACGTCACCAACAATGCGCTGCTGCAAGTGGCCGGCGCGGGCATCGGCAACACGCTGACGGTGTCAGGCAACTACCAGGGCAACAACGCCACCATGGCGCTGAACACCCGCCTGGCCGGCGATGGCGCGCCGTCCGACAAGCTGATCATCCAGAACGGCGCGACCAGCGGCGCCACGGGCCTGCGCATCACCAACGTAGGCGGACTGGGCGCGGCCACGCCGGGCAATGGCATCCAGGTGGTGCAGGCCGGCGCGGGCGGCACCACCTCGGCCGGCAATTTTTCGCTGGGCGCGCCGGCAGTGGCCGGTCCGTATGAATATTCGCTGTATCGCGGCAGCCGCGACGGCAGCGATCCCAACAGCTGGTTCCTGCGGTCCACGGTGGATTGCGCCAAGCCGGGCGTGCCGGCCTCGCTGTGCCAGGTGCCCCCCGGCACCACCGAGCCGCCCACCGGCGTGCCGGACTATCGCCCCGAAGTGTCGATCTACGGCTCGCTGGCGCCGACCGCGCTGCAATACGGGCACACGCTGATCGACAGCCTGCACGAACGCGTGGGCGAGCAGGAACGCCGCAGCAACGCCAACGGCGACCCCCTGGCGCTGAGCAACAACCGCGTATGGGGCCGCTATATCGGCATGAGCGGCAAACGCGAAGGCTCGGCCGACGGCATCTACGGCAACGAAGGGCCGCGCTACGACTACGAGTTCAACGGCGTGCAGATGGGCGCCGACCTCTGGCGGCGCCAGCGCGATGACGGCCATCGCGACATGGCCGGCCTGACCGGGGCCATCGGCTACGCCAAGACCAAGGTCGACAACTACGACGGCAACAAGGCCGGCGAAGGCCGCCTGAACGGCTATTCGCTGGGCGCTTACTGGACCCACTACGGTCCCACCGACTGGTATGTAGACACCGGCGTGATGGCCACCTGGTACCGCATCCGCGCCAACGGCTACCGCGACCTGCCCGAACTGAAGACCGACGGCCTGGGCCTGGCCGCCAACGTGGAAGGCGGCTACCCCTTCCGCCTGAATCCGGAATGGGTGCTGGAACCGCAGGCGCAGTTGACCTACCAATGGGTCAACATCGACTCGGCCCACGACGGCGCGGCCAACGTGCGCTTCAAGAACGTGGAATCGCTGGTCGGCCGGCTGGGCGTGCGGCTGGCGCGCACCTGGGCGCTGGACAACAGCAGCAAGCCGCGCACCATCACCACGTGGGGCCGCCTGAGCGTGCTGCACGAAGCGATGGGCAACCCCAAGACCGAGTTCTCGTCCGAGACGGGCTACATCCCGTTCCGCAGCGACGTCAGCGGCAGCTGGACCGAAATCCTGCTGGGCGTCAGCGGCTCGGTCAGCGACAACATGGTGCTGTACGCCAGCGGCGGCTACCAGGAAACCTTCTCGGGCGGCAAGGCCAGCGCCTGGAACGGCAAGGTGGGAATGCGCTGGCAGTGGTGATGCAGTGCGCTTTTGCATCAGCGATGTCGATCATCAATATCCACTAAACTGATGCAATAACCGCGGCGGGCGGCGCTGCCTAGCATACAGGCGCACCGCGCCCGTCCGCGGTGCATTGCCTTTGCCACCCGGAGTTTTCCCTTGAGCGACATCTATCACTTCAGCCGCGGGTCCGCGCCGCTGCTGATCTCCATTCCCCATCTCGGCAGCCAGATTCCCGACGCGCAGCGCGCCCGGATGACGCCTGTCGGCCAGCAGTCCGGGGACACCGACTGGCACCTGGACACGCTGTACCAGTTCGCCGACGCACTGGGCGCCTCGGTGCTGGGCGCACGCTATTCGCGCTACGTGGTGGACCTGAACCGCTCGCCCGACGACGAAAGCCTGTACCCCGGCCAGACCAAGACCGGCCTGTGCCCGACCCATACCTTCCGCGGCGAACCGCTGTACCTGAGCGACGCCGCCCTGACCGACGACGAACGCGCGCATCGCGTGCAGAACTACTGGCAGCCCTACCACGCCAAGCTGCGCGAAGAACTCGACCGCATCCGCGCCGAGCACGGCACGGTGCTGCTGTGGGAAGCCCATTCCATCGCCAGCGTGCTGCCGCGCCTGTTCGAGGGCAAGCTGCCCGACCTGAATCTGGGCACCGCCGACGGCGCCAGCTGCGCCCCCGACATCCTGGCCGCCATCGGCGAACGGCTGCCCGGCTGCGGCTACACCTCGGCCCTGAACGGCCGCTTCAAGGGCGGCTACATCACGCGCCACTATGGCTCGCCGGCCGAAGACATCCACGCCGTGCAGCTCGAGATGTGCCAGTCCACCTACATGGACGAGGCCTACCCCTACGGCTACCAGGCGCAGGCCGCGAACAAGGTCATTCCCGTGGTGGAAGGCCTGGTGCGCGCCGCGCTGGCGCAGACGCTGGCCCGCAAGCGCTGAGCCGGCCCCCCGCCCGCCTGAATGCCGCCGCCCATGAACCGCTTTTCGGTCAGCGCTACCGAGAACTATCCTGAATGGAGCCTGCTGCTGACCTGGGTGGCGGTGGTGGAAGCGGCGTCGGTTTCAGGCGCGGCGCGCTTGCTGGGGCTATCGCAGGCGGCCGTATCGCAGCGCATCAAGCAGCTCGAAGCGGCCATGTCCACCGAACTGCTGGACCGCAGCACGCGGCCGGCGCGCCCCACACCGGCCGGTGAACTGCTGTTCGAGCACGCCGCCCGGCTGCTGGCGCAGGCGGGCGACATGACGGAAAGCGTGCGCAATCTCAGCCGCGCCAAGCGCAACATCGTGCGCTTCGGCTGCGTGGACTCGTTTGCCGGCACCTTGGGGCCGACGCTGATCCACGGGCTGTCGGGCGCGTCGCGCCAGATCCGCCTGTGGTCGGGCATCACGCCCGTGCTGGACAAGCAACTGGAAGATCGGCAACTGGACCTGGTGGTGACCACCAGCGCGGCCACCGGCAAACCCGGCATCCGCAAGACCAGCCTGTTCAGCGAGCCCTACGTGCTGGTGGTGCCGCGCACCATGGACATGGACCGCATCACCACGCTGAAAGAACTGGGCAAGCGCGCCCAGTTCATCCGCTACAGCGCCCGCTCGTTCATCGGCGCCGAGATCGACCGCCTGGTCGAGGCGCACGACGTGATGATCGAGCGCACCTTTGAATTCGACAACACCGATCCCCTGCTCAGCCTGGTCACGGCCGGACTGGGGTTCGGCATCAGCACGCCGCTGTGCGTCTGGCAGTCGCGCCATTTCGTCGACCAGTTGCGCGTGCTGCCGCTGGCGCCCTTCCTGGGCATGGCGCGCAGCGACGACGCCAGCCTGTCGCGCAGCTTCTACCTGGCGGCCCGCCCGCAAGAAGTCGGCAAGCTGCCGACCGAGGCGCGCGACGTCATCCTGGTGGCGATGGAACGGCTGGTGCACAAAGACATCGCGCCTGCGCTCGGCCTGCCGCCGGCCACGCTCTGGCGCAGCCTGCGGCGTTGATCCCGCCAGGCCCTGTGCAGGCCGGCCCCTCTGCGCGCCAGCCCGCCCGGCGGCGCGCCGATCCGCTGACGAACCGGCGCCACCCTCGGCGACGGGCGCGCGCCCCTCACAGCGCCGCGGTCAGCGCCGGCACGGCCTCGAACAGATCCGCGACCAGGCCGTAGTCGGCCACGCCGAAGATCGGCGCATCACCATCCTTGTTGATGGCCACGATGGTCTTGGAATCCTTCATGCCGGCCAAGTGCTGGATAGCGCCCGAGATGCCCACCGCCACGTACAGTTCAGGCGCAACGATCTTGCCCGTCTGCCCCACCTGCCAGTCATTGGGCGCATAGCCCGCGTCCACTGCCGCACGGGAGGCGCCCAGCGCCGCCCCCAGCTTTTCCGCCAACGGATCGAGCAGCTTGAAGTGCTGCGCGCTGCCCAGGCCCCGTCCGCCCGACACGACGGTGCGTGCGCCGCCCAGTTCGGGGCGTTCGGACGTGACGATCTCGCGGCTGACGACGCGGGCCAGCCCCGTATCGGCCACGGCGGCCACGTCTTGCACGGGGGCATTGCCGCCGCCCGCGGCGGCATCGAACGCCGTGGGGCGGATGGTGGCCACCACCACCGGATAGGCGCTGCGCACCGTGGCGATGGCGTTGCCCGCGTAGATGGGGCGCTTGAAGGTGTCGGCGGCCACCACGTCAATCACGTCCGAGACTTGCGCCACGTCCAGCAGCGCGGCGATGCGCGGCGCCACGCTCTTGCCCTGCGCGGTGGCGGCCAGGAAGACGTGCGTGTATCCGCCCGCCAGCGCCACCGCCTGCGCGGCCAGGTTCTCGGGCAGGCCGTCGGCCAGATGCGGCGCCTGCGCCAGCAGCACCTGATCCACGCCCGCCACCTGCGCGGCGGCGTCAGCCACCGCCTGCACGCCGTCGCCGGCCACCAGCACGTGGATCGGCCGCGCCAGCCGGGCGGCGGCAGCGATGGCATTGAGGGTGGCGCCGTGCAGCGTGCGCCCATCGTGTTCGGCAATTACCAGGACGGTCATCAGATCACCTTTGCTTCATGCTTGAGTTTGTCGACCAGCGCGGCCACGTCGGCCACCTTGATGCCGGGCGCGCGCGCGGCGGGCGATTCCACCCGCAGGGTTTCCAGGCGCGAAGCCGGGTCCACCCCCAGGGCGTCGGGCGAGGTCACGTCCACCGGCTTTTTCTTGGCCTTCATGATGTTGGGCAGCGTGACGTAGCGCGGTTCGTTCAGGCGCAGATCGGCCGTGACGACGGCCGGCAGCGCCAGGTCCACCACTTCCAGGCCGCCGTCGACCTCGCGGGTGATGCGGGCGCGGCCGTCTTCGATCTGGATGGCGCTGGCCTGCGTGGCCTGCGGCCAGCCCAGCAGCGCGGCCAGCATCTGGCCCGTCTGGCAGGCGTCGTCGTCGATGGCCTGCTTGCCCAGGATCACCAGCGCCGGCTGCTCGGCCGCCACCACGGCGCGCAGCAGCTTGGCCACCGCCAGGGGCTGCAAGGCGACGTCGGTCTGCACCAGCACGCCCCGGTCCGCACCGATGGCCAGCGCGGTGCGCAGCGTTTCCTGCGCGGCCGCGACGCCGCAGGTCACGGCCACCACCTCGGTCGCGATGCCCTGCTCTTTCAGGCGCACGGCGGCCTCGACGGCGATCTCGTCGAACGGGTTCATCGACATCTTGACGTTGCCGATGTCGACACCCGTCTGGTCGGCCTTGACGCGTACGTTGACGTTGTAGTCCACCACGCGCTTGACCGCGGCAATTACCTTCATGAAAAGACTCCTGGGTCAGTAGAAAATGTCCAGCAATACGGCGGCCAGGCCGGGGGCTTGCCGTGACACGCCGGGGCTGGGCGTGAAGGCGTCTACGGCCTGGCCTGCGGCCGCGCCGGGATCGCCGGGATTCACCGGGCTGCCGGGACAGGCCGCCCGCCGCAGCAGGAATTCGCCCGCGGCCAGCTCCGTCGCGCCATCCGGCGTCTGCCAGCGGCCCGCGACGAGCGCCACGCACAGCTGCAGATGCCGCGCGGCGCCGTCTGCCAAGGCCAACGCGCCGGCTGACACGCCAGCCGGCGCGTCTGCCGGCCCGGCTGGCGAAGCCAGGTTCACGCCGCGCACCCGCGCCCGCGCCGACCCGCGCCGCACGAACAGGTTCAGCACCTGCACCGGGCCGTCGACCAGCGTGCCGTGCCAGGCCGCGTCGCCCGCGAAGGCGACGGGCTGGCCGGGCGCCAGCCAAATCTGCGCTCCTGCGTCGCACACCTGCGCTCCTGCGTCGCGCAGTGGCACTCCTGCGTCGCGCAGTGGCACTCCTGCATTGCCCCGCGGGAGACATTCATCGCGCAACCCCGCACGGGTATCACGCAAGACCACCCCCGCACCGGACAGCACCACCGACACGCGGTCATCGCCCGCGAAACGGGAATACGGACCGTCCCGCGTGATGTCCGCGATGCTGACGCGCCACCGCGCCGCCGCGCTCTCGGCCGCATCCTTGTCCGCGGCCAGCGTGCGCGTCACGCCGCCGCCGTTCTTCCACGGCTCGGGCGGCAGCGCCTGCCAAGGGCCGCGCCGGGCGCCGCCGGTTTCAGGAAACTGCGCCAAGGCCGTACTTCCCGGTCAGCAACGCGCCGCGCTGAAAGCGGCTCAGCGCGTACGGCGCCAGCGACACATCGGTAGCCAGGCCCAGCGCTTCCTGCGCCAGCACCCTGCCCACGGTGGGCGACAGCTTGAAGCCATGGCCCGAAAAGCCGAACCCGACCACCAGCCCCTGGACGCCAGGCACCCGGCCCAGCACCGGGTTCCAGTCCGGCGTCACGTCGTACACGCCCGTCCACGACGACGCCAGGCCGGCGGTTTCATAGGCCGGAAAGCGTTCGGCCACCTGCGCGCCGACCTCGGCCACGTAATCCAGCGGAATATCACCTTGCTCGGCGTCGCTGTGCTGCAGGGTTTCGCCCACCACGCCCTCGCTCACCAGCATTTGGTTGCCGCCGTAGCTGCGGCAATACAGCATGCCGGGCGAGGCCAGGTCCTTGTAGACCGGCATCGAATAGGTATAGGGCGCGGCCTCGCATTCCAGCGCCAGCACCGCGTGGCGTTCGGGCAGGACGGGCATGGCCACGCCCGTCCAGGCGGCCAGTTCCGACGTCCAGATGTTCTGCGTGCTGATGACGAGCGGGCTGGCGAAATCGCCTTCGGACGTGGACACGCCGATGACCCGGCCGTTCTCGACCAGCAGGCGCTGCACGTCGACGTTTTCGCGGATGGTGACGCCGCGGCGGCGGGCGCCGCGCGCAAAGCTGGTGGCCACCAGGTAGGCATCGGCAAAGCCCGCATCCGGCTCGAAGCCGATCAATGCCGCGTCGTCGAAGGTGGCGATCGGCAGCAGTTCACGGGCCTGCGCGGCATTGAGCAATTCCAGCGCGATGCCCTGGGCCTGCTGCTGCGCCAGCGCGCTGCGCAGCGGCTCCAGCTTGTCGTTGTCGGCCGCGCTGATCAGGTAGCCGCACTTGACCAGGCCGCACGAGGCTTCGTCGTCGCCCAGGTAGTTGGCGAAATCGTTGAACACGCCCCATGAGCGCTGGGCCAGTTCCACGTTCTCGCGCACCGAATAGTGGGTGCGCAGAATGCCGGACGATTGCGAGGTGGTGCCCGCGCCGATCGTCGCGCGATCCAGCACCAGCACATTCTTCGCCCCCAACGCGGCCAGGTGGAAGGCCACCGAACTGCCGATCACGCCCGCCCCGATCACGATCACGTCATAACTTTTCACGACTTGGCTCCAAGAACAAGTGGCCGGAGTGTGAACCCGCGTTTCCCGGGCCATCGAAATATAAGCGCGTTGGATTTAGAGCATCGGCATTGCTTATATACAGGCCGGCGCCCCGGCGGCGGGCGAAAGTCTGGGCAGCCGCACCGCAGAGTGCCGGCGACATCAGTCGTTCAGTCCATCACCATTCAAGCAGGGGAAATCGCATGAACATGAATCGCCGCGCCATGCTGGTCCGCACCGCCGCGCTGGCCGGGGCCAGCGCCTTGGGCTTTCCGATGATCGGCCGCGCCGCCGGGGCGTCCTACACCTACGGCGGCTCGGCCTGGCTGGGCCATTACTCGGCCTACATCGCCCTGAAGACGGGCCTGTTCGCCAAGCAGGGCCTGGATATCAAGTGGCAGAGCTTTGCCACCTCGTCCGACCGGATGAGCGCCGTGATGGCCGGCAACATCGACCTGGCCGGCACTGGCGTGGTCTCGTCGCTGGCCCTGATGGCAGCCGGCGCCCGCCAGTTCCAGGTGATCGCCACGCCCAACAACTTCGGCCGCGCCGAAGGCGTGCTGGTGCGCGACGACGTCAAGTCGGTCGCCGACCTGAAGGGCAAGAAGATCGGCGTGACCTACGCGTCCAGCGCCCACGTGTTGCTGCTGGACGTCTTGCGCCAGGCCGGGCTGGACCCGGACCGCGACGTGTCCATCATCAACCTGCCCGCCACCAACATCCTGTCGGCCTACCAGGGCAAGCAGATCGATGCTGCCGTGGCCTGGACGCCGGCCTTCGACCGCATCAAGGCCGTGCCCGGCACCCGTGTGCTGCTGGACGACACCGCCTTCTCGCTCTACAAGCAATACGCCATCACGCCCGGCCCGGACGTGCTGCTGACCCGCGCCAAGCTGGGCCAGGACAACCCCGAGGCCGTGCGCAAGTTCCTGGCGGCCGTGTTCCAGGCCAACACTATGCTGACCGAGCAGCCGCAGGAAGCGGCCGGCGTGCTGCTGGAACTGACCGGCCTGTCGCGCGACGACCAGCTGGGCGTCATCAAGCAGACCCAGTGGTACAACGCAGCCGACCAGAAGGCGCTGATGGTCGACCCGGGCAATTTCGTCAGCGGCATGCAGAAGCTGGCCGAGATGCTGGTGTCCCTGAATCAGATCGACCGCGCCCCGACGGTCAAGGACTGGGTCCAGGCCTCGTACCTGTAAGCCCGGAGCCGTCGCCTCATGTCCACGCGTACCGCTCCCCGCGATACCACGCTGATCTGGGTCAGCGTGGTGTCCCTGCTGTGTTTCCTGCTGTTGTGGGAAGGCCTGTGCCGCGCCGGCGCGGTCGACCCGATCTTCCTGCCCGCGCCGTCGCAGGTGCTGGCCCGCGCCCTGTCGATGTCCGACCAGGGCACCCTGTTCTACAACGTGCTGGCCTCGACCCGGCGCGTGATGGTGGGCTTTCTGGCGGCCGTGGCGGTAGCCATTCCGCTGGGCATCCTGCTGGGCACGTCCAAGGTGGCGCGCGCCGTGTTCGACCCCATCATCTCGTTCCTGCGCCCGCTGCCGTCCATGAGCTGGATTCCGCTGTCGCTGCTGTGGTTCGGCATCACCGAGACGCAGAAGTACAGCATCGTCTTCATGGGTTCGTTCGTACCCGCCCTGCTCTACGTGATGGAGGCCTCGCGCAGCATCGACCCCGTGCTGGTGCGGGCCGCGCGCAACCTGGGCGCCAACCGCTGGCAGGTGATGCGCGAAGTGCTGTTTCCCGGCTGTCTGCCGCAGATCCTGTCGGGCATGAAGATCATCCTGGGCCTGTCCTGGACCTGCGTCATCTCGGCCGAACTGGTCGCGTCCAAGGAAGGCCTGGGCTTCATGATCATGAACGGCAAGGAATTCTTCCAGACCGATACCGTGGTGCTGGGCATGGTGCTGATCAGCTTCACCGTGCTGGTCACCGACCTCTGTCTGCGTCTACTTGAACGATGGGTACTGGCATGGCAACGATAAGCAACGACACGATGATCCACCTGCAGGACGTGTCCAAGGCCTATGGCGACATCACCGTGCTGGACAAGGTGGACCTGTCGGTCAAGCGCGGCGAATTCCTGGTGCTGCTGGGCGCTTCGGGCTGCGGCAAGTCCACCTTGCTGAACCTGATGGCCGGCTTCATCACCCCCAACACGGGCACGGTGACGGTGAACGGCAAGCCGGTCACCGACGTCACGGCGGCCTGCGGCATGGTGTTCCAGCAGTACGCGCTGTTTCCCTGGCGCACGGTGCAGGAAAACGTGGAATTCGGCCTGAAGATGCGCGGCCTGTCGCGCGCGGAACGCGCCCCCATCGCCCGCAAATACATCGAGATGGTGGGCCTGAAGCAGGCGGCCGACAAGTACCCGCATGCGCTGTCCGGCGGCATGAAGCAGCGCGTGTCCATCGCGCGGGTGCTGGCCAACGACCCGGACGTGATGCTGTTCGACGAGCCGTTTGCCGCGCTGGACGCCATGACGCGGCAGGTGCTGCAGGAACAGCTGCTGTCGATCTACGAGCAGAGCGGCAAGACCATTGTCTTCATCACGCATTCCATCGACGAGGCGCTGACGCTGTCCACCCGCATGGCGGTCATGGGGTCCAAGCCCGGTCGCATCGTGCAGGACATCCAGAACGACCTGCCCCACCCGCGCAGCGCGGACGTGCAGCTGTCGCCGCGCTTCGTCGAGCTGAAGCGCGCCATCTGGGAACGGGTGCAGGAAGAAGTGACGCGCAGCATGGAGCTGGCCGACGGCTAGGGCGGCCACGCCAGCAGGGGTGGCGCGGCGCGGGCCGCGCCCGCCCGTCAGGGCTCTTCGGTGTACCGCTCGATGCGGATGTGAAAGCTGGGAATCTGGTCCCACTGCGAACGGGACGACAGCAGGGTTTCTTCGGAACCGAAGCCGATCATGTAGCCGTCCCCCGTGCGGGAATCGCGCCAGAACTGCGGCGGCGTCTGCCAACCGCAGCACTGGTATTGCAGCGGCGCGATGCCAAATTGACGCCGCAGATAGCTTTCGGCCAGCGCAGCGGCTGCGCCATCCACCCGGTAGCGCGCCACCAGCGGCTTGCCGTGCGTGCGCATTTCCAGGCGGCAACCCTGGTATTCGATGAAATCGGGCTTGTTCGTCAGGGCCGCCAGAAAATCGTCGCAACCCGGCGTGGGCGCGGCCTGCGCCTGGGCGGACAGCGGCAACAGCAAGACCGGCAGCAACAGCCAGGCGCGCAGCGGGCGCAACAGCAATTGAACCAAGGTATTCAAGGACGCCTCGACAGGAAGGGACCGCGGACACTTGCCCGTTCGCCAGATGGCGCCGCGGGCCGGCGCGCTAGCTGCGCGCCGCAACCGGATTCTGCCATGCCGCGGCGGCGCGGCCCTCTTCGGCCAGGAATTCCACCAGCGCCGGCAACGACGCGTCCATCGGCCGATTGGCATGGATGCGCATCACGTAGCCCCACGAGCCCGGCATGCGCAGGCCCGGCGTCAGCGCCACCAGCCGGCCGCTGGCCAGTTCTTCATCGATCAGCGGCGCGCGGCCCAGCGCGATGCCCACACCCGCCGCGGCAGCCGCCACCACCGTGCTCAGGCCCGACAGCACCAGCGGGTCCTGGCCGGCGCTTTCCGCCAGGCCCAGGCGCGGGCGCCAGGTGCGCCAGTCGGTTTCCGGGCTGTCGATGTGCTTTTCTTCCAGCCAGCGGTGCCGCGCGAAGACGTTGGGGTCGTCGCGATCCTGCGGCGCCACCAGCGCCGGGCTGCATACCGGCACCACGGTCTCGGTCATCAGCGGAATGTCGCCCGGCGCGGCCAGGTGCGGCCCCAGGGCGCGCACGTGCAGGAATGCCAGGTCGATGTCCTGCGCCTTCCAGGCTGGGTCCTGGCTGGCGTGCAGGAACACCTGGATGTCGATGTCCGGGTGCAATTCGATGAACCGGCCGATGCGCGGCGCCAGCCACAGCGCCGCCAGCGAGGGGTTGGCCGACACGTTCAGGTTATAGCGGCGCTTGCCCCGGGCGCTGGCCCGCGCATTGCGGCAGGCGGTCTCCAGCAGGGTCAAGGCCTGTTGTACCGACGCCAGCAGCGCGGCGCCTGCCTCGGTGGTTTCGGCGCGCCGCACCGTACCCCCGCGCCGCAGCAGGCTCACCCCCAGGTCGGCTTCCAGCGCCCGCAGCTGGTGGCTGACGGCGCTTTTGGTCACGTGCAGTTCAACCGCGGCGCGGCTCAGGCTGCCCAGGCGGGCAACGGCTTCAAAGGCGCGCAGGGCCGCCAAGGGCGGCGTATGGGTGGGCAGATCGGACATAGGGTTGAGTTTATCTCAACCCATGATTGAATAACTATCGCTTTCGCGCCGCTGCCGGATGCGTGACCATTCAGGCTTCAGAGGGAGCATTGATATGTATTTCGATTCCAGGCTTTGGCGCTTGACCGAGGGTTTGCGCGCCGCCATGGCGGGCGGCATTTTCCTGGGCCTCCTGGCGCTGGCCGCAGGCATCGCCCGCTACGTTTTCCTGGGCCAGTTGCTGGCGCGCGTGTTCGACGGCGCCCCGTGGCAGCAGTGGCTCACGCCCGCCATCTGCGCCGGCGCCATGGTGCTGCTGCGCGCCCTGTTCGACCACCTGCGCACGGTGCAGGCCAATCGCTGCTCGGCCGACGTGCAGCAGGCGCTGCGCGCCCGGCTGTACGACCGCATCGTGGCGCTGGGCCCGGCCTGGTTCGCCAACCAGCGCACCGGCGGCGTCATGCTCACCGTCGTGGACGGCGTCGAGCAGTTGCAGACCTTCTTCGGCCAATACCTGCCGCAGGTCGCCATCGCCGCGGCCGCGCCGTTCGCCATCTTCGCCGTCATCGCCTTCTGGGACGTGCCCACCGCGCTGGTGTTCCTGGTGGCCGCGCTGTTCGCGCTGTTCGGCCCGATGGCCGTGCACATGCTCGACCGCCGCGCCAGCCTGGCGCGCACCCGTTCGCTGAATGAATTCGGCGAAGAATTCCTGGACGCCGTGCAGGGCCTGCCCACGCTGAAGTCCTACGGCCAGGGCAAGGCCTGGGGCGAACGCCTGGCCGCCCGCGCCCGCAAACTGTCGGACAACACCTTCTGGGTACTGTCCGTCAGCCTGCTCACCCGCGGCATCAGCGACCTGGGCGTGGCCCTGGGCGCCGCGCTGGCGCTGACCGTCGGCGCCTGGCGCGTGGCCGCCGGCGACATGAGCGTCGAAGCCCTGCTGATCGTGCTGATGGCCGGCACCGAGATCTTCCGCCCGCTGCGCGACCTGCGCTCGGTCCTGCACCGCGGCATGCTCGGCCAGTCCGCCGCGCTCAGCATCCATGCTTTGATGGACGCCCGCCCCAAGACCGCCGCGCCCCAGGTTCACGCGGCCACCGCCCCCGCGCGGCTGGACCCCACCATCGAATTCGACAACGTCGCCTTCTCGTACACCCCGGAACGCCACGCCCACCAGGGCCTGTCCTTCCGCATTGCGGCCGGAGAACGCGTCGGCATCGTCGGCCCCAGCGGCGCCGGCAAGTCCACCATCGTGCGCCTGTTGCTGCGCGAATGCGTGCCCCAGGCCGGCGCCATCCGCATCGGCGGCCACGACGTCAACCAGATCGATACCCAGACGCTGCTCAGCCACATGGCCCTGGTCAGCCAGGACATCACGCTGTTTCACGGCACCATCGACGACAACCTGCGCCTGGGCCGGCCCGACGCCACCCACGAACAGGTGCGCGCCGCTGCCCGCGCCGCCAACATCGACGACTTCATCATGGCGCTGCCGCAAGGCTACGCCACCCGCATCGGCGAACGCGGCCTGCAACTGTCGGGCGGCCAGCGCCAGCGCGTGGCCATCGCCCGCGCCCTGCTGCGTGATGCACCCATCCTGATCCTGGACGAAGCGCTGTCGTCCGTCGACACCGAAAACGAAGCCCTGATCCAGCAGGCGCTGGACCGCCTGATGGCCGGCCGCACCACCCTCATCCTGGCCCACCGCCTGGCCAGCGTCATCGGCGCCGACCGCTGCCTGGTGCTCGACCAGGGCCGCGTCGTCGAACAAGGCCCCCATACCGACCTGATGCAGCAGCACGGCCTGTACTACCGCCTGATGCACGAACAGGCCGTGGCCCTGGCCGCCCCGCCGGCCGCCGCCAGCGACGCCCTGCGCACGGCCACCGACACCGCCCAATCGCCCGCCGATGCCGGCGACAGCCGCAGCAACAACACCGGCAACGACAGCGGCGGCGGCCAGGGCCCCGCCCTGCGCCCGCTGGACGCCGACGCCGAACAGGTCGGCTGGCGCGCCACGCTCGGCACCCTGCTGTCCGTCGTGCGCCCGTGGCGCGGCACCCTCATCGCCACCATCCTGCTGGGCGTGGCGCGCGTCGCCGCCTTCATCGGCGTGGGCGTCTTGAGCGCCCTGGTCGTCGCCGCCATCCGCGACGGCCGCGACACCGGCGCCCTCATCACCGGCCTGCTCATCGCCGCGCCGCTCGCCGCCCTGTTCCACTGGCTGGAATCCTGGCTGGCCCACGCCATGGCCTACCAGTTGCTGGCCGACATGCGCGTCAAGCTCTACGACAAGCTCGAACGGCTGGCCCCCGCCTACCTGCTGCAACGGCGCTCCGGCGACCTGGTCGCCCTGGCCACGCAAGACGTCGAAATGGTCGAGTACTTCTACGCCCACACCATCGCGCCCGCCATCGTCTCGGTGCTGGTGCCTCTGTCGGTGCTGGGCTTCCTGGCCGTCTACAGCTGGCCCGTCGCCCTGGCGCTGCTGCCCTTCCTGGCCTATGCCCTGGTCTCGCCCATCAGCGGCCGCCGCAAGGTCGACGCCCTGGGCGATCGCGCCCGCCATGCCCTTGGCGAAATGAGCGCCCACACCACCGACACCATCCAGGGCCTGGCCGACCTCACCGCCTTCCAGGCCACCGGCCGCCGCCGCGACGAATTCCTCAAGGTCGCCCATCAATACCGCGGCCGCCGCCTGGACATCCTGCGCGACCTCTCGCGCCAGACCGCCTGGTTCGAAGTCGCCATGGGCCTGGGCGGCCTGGCCGTGGCCGTCGTCGGCGCCCTGCAAGTGTCCGCCGGCGCCCTGTCCGCCAGCATGCTGCCCCTGCTCGTGCTCATCGCCCTGGCCACCTTCCTGCCCGTCTCCGAAATCTCGCAGGTCAGCCGCCAATTGGCCGACACCATCGCCGCCACGCGCCGCCTGCACGTCGTCAACAACGAACCCGAACCCGTCACCGACGGCCCCCTGCCTCCGCCCGTCGCCGCCCACGGCCTGTCCCTGGCCTTCGACCACGTCCACTTCGCCTACCCCGGCAAGCAACAGGACACCCTGCGCGACCTGACCTTCACCGCCCCCGCTGGCGCCACCGTCGCCATCGTCGGCGCCTCCGGCGCCGGCAAAAGCACCGTCGCCAGCCTGCTCCTGCGCTTCTGGGACCCGCGCCAGGGCGCCGTCAAACTCGACGGCGTCGACGTCCGCCAGCTCAACCTGGACGGCCTGCGCGAACGCGTCGCCCTCGTCACGCAAGACACCTACCTCTTCAACGACACCCTCGAAGGCAACATCCGCCTGGCCCGCCCCGACGCCAGCCGCGAAGACCTGGCCCGCGCCCTGGACCAGGCCGCCCTCACGTCCTTCGTCCAGACCCTGCCCGACGGCCTGGCCACCCGCGTCGGCGAACGCGGCATGCAACTCTCCGGCGGCCAACGCCAACGCATCTCCATCGCCCGCGCCTTCCTGAAAAACGCCCCCGTCCTGATCCTGGACGAAGCCACCTCGCACCTGGACACCCTGTCCGAACTGCAGGTCCGCGGCGCCCTGGACATCCTGATGCGCCACCGCACCACCCTGGTCATCGCCCACCGCCTCTCCACCATCCGCGACGCCGACCTGATCCTGGTCCTGGAAAACGGCACCCTCGCCGAATCCGGCACCCACGACCAACTGCTGCGCAAACAAGGCGCCTACGCCAAACTCGCCAGCCACCAGGGCGCGTACACCCAGGATCGCAACGCACCCATCCCAACCTGACCCGCCGCCACCCCCACAAACGTGGCGCCTCCCCCACCGCGCGCCCCCAACGCCCAAGTACGCTACCCCCGTAGCCACTTTGGCAGCAAAGAAAGGCCTTCCCGTCACCCACTCCGAAAGGCGAACGGACCCAGTCCTCAAAAGAAAGAAGCCAAACGCAACAGCCGCCAATAAGGCAAACCGTGAGCCTGTCGCGGCGGGGATGGGGGGAGCACGGGGCGTGTAGATGCGCCCGAGGGAATCTGAAGGCAGTCGCCGAAGGCGACAACGAAGATGACGAAGGGGCAGTCCGGAGCGAAGGCTCCGGACCGCAATCGTAGCCCCGTGCTCCCCCCATCCCCGCCGCGACAGGCGTCTCAAGAACGCCCCTCTCCCCAAGAAGCGATCGTCAGAAAAACCCCACATGCCCACCCCACCGGGTTGATTCCCCTACACCACATCTATAAAATCATCAATCCGGGCCAACGCCCGGTTTTCGGGCCCAAGCCCAACTTTCCCCCTTCACCTACACCTGGGAGGCGCAAGATGACAAATCCGCATACCGCCATCCCGCGCGTATCTCCGCGACGCCATTAAGTAGTCGTCGCCCGCGCGGACCCATCGCCTGGTTACCTGGCGACTGGTCCTCCGTGCCCGCTCCAACCCCTTGAACGCAATGCCTGCGCCTCGCTGTGCAGGTCGTATCACCCCCTTTCCCACAAGGAATCCGGCATCCCCGCGTTGCCGGCCAATCGCAATGAATCGAACAAAAATCGATCTGCGAGGACAAGCCTTCAAGGACGTCCTCGGCTTTACCTTCCGCTATTGGCGCGCCCAGCCCTGGCGCACTGCCGTCATCATCGGCCTGGCATTGCTGTCCGCATTGGCCGACGTGCTGACCCCGCTGTACGCCGGCCGCCTGGTCGACGCCGTCGCGTCCGGTGCCGCGGCCGACGAGATGATCTGGGGCGCGGCCATCACCTCGTTCTGGCTGCTGATCGCCCTGGGCATCGGCGGCACCCTGCTGCGCCAGGGGGTCTTCCAGAACATCATCACCTTCACCCTGAAGATGATGAATGAAATGGTGTCCAACGCCTTCTACCGCGTGCAGCGCTTTTCCACCGACTGGCATGCCAACAGCTTTGCCGGCTCGACCGTGCGCAAGATCACCCGCGGCATGTGGGCCGTCGACGTGCTCAACGACACCTTGCTGGTGGCCCTGCTGCCGTCCGTCGTCATGCTGGTCGGCGCCACCGCCTTGCTGGGCGTGCACTGGCCCATCATGGGCCTGGTCGTCGGCGTAGGGTCGGTGCTGTACATCGCCGTCACCGCGGCGCTGTCGCTGGGCTACGTCGCGCCGGCCGCGCGGCTGGGCAACGCCTGGGATACGCGCATGGGCGGCGCGCTGGCCGATGCCGTCAGCTGCAACCCCGTGGTCAAGGCCTTCGGCGCCGAAACGCGCGAAGAAACCCGGCTGGGGCGCGTGGTCGACAAGTGGCGCCGCCGCACGCGCCGCACCTGGGTTCGCGCCACCATCAACGGTGGCGTCCAGGGCGCGATGCTGGTGGCGATGCAGGCCGGCATCCTGGGCGCGTCGCTGTTCCTGTGGTCGCGCAACCAGGCCAGCGTCGGTGACATCACCTTCGCGCTGACGATGTTCTTCATGCTGCAGGGCCACCTGCGCGACGTGGGCATGCACATCCGCAACCTGCAGCGCTCGGTCAACGACATGGAAGAACTGGTGGCCATGGCGCGGCATCCGCTGGGCGTGGACGACCGGCCCGGCGCGGGCGACATCCGCGTCGGGGCGGGCGAAATCCGCTTCGAGGACGTCACGTTCCGCTACGGCCGGCACGACACGGCGCTGTACGACCATTTTTCGGCGCGCATCGCCCCGGGCGAACGCGTCGGGCTGGTCGGCCATTCCGGGTCGGGCAAGACCACGTTCATCAAGCTGATCCAGCGCCTGTATGACGTGAACGGCGGCCGCATCACCATCGACGGGCAGGACATCGCCCAGGTGAAGCAGTCGTCGCTGCGCAGCCAGATCGCGATCGTGCAGCAGGAACCGGTGCTGTTTCACCGCACGCTGGCCGAGAACATCGCCTACGCCCGCCCCGGCGCGACGCAGGCCGAGATCGAGCACGCGGCGCGGCTGGCCAGCGCGCACGACTTCATCATGGCGCTGCCCAAGGGCTATGAAACGCTGGTGGGCGAGCGCGGTGTGAAGCTGTCGGGCGGCGAGCGCCAGCGCGTGGCAATCGCGCGGGCGTTCCTGGCGGACGCGCCCATCCTGATCCTGGACGAGGCCACCTCGAGCCTGGACAGCGAAAGCGAAGTGCTGATCCAGCAGGCCATGGAACGCCTGATGGTCGGCCGCACCACGCTGGTGGTCGCGCACCGCCTGTCGACCGTGCGCGCGCTGGACCGCCTGCTAGTGATGGACCGTGGCCGCATCATCGAAGAAGGCAGTCATGACCAGCTGATCCGTTTGAAGGGCGGCCTGTACCGGCGCCTGTTCGAGCGCCAGGCCCTGGAACTGACCAAGGGCCTGACGCAGGCGGAGATGCTGGCCGATGGCGCCCAGCCCAAGCCGGTGAAAACGGATGGCGAGGCCGAGGACCAGGACGAAACGTCCTTTGCCTTCGGCAAGTAATGCGCCGGCAACGCCGCAGATGACAAATGGGCCTGATGTATGTCAGGCCCATTTTTTTTGATCTGAGTTTCAGGCTTTTTTTGGCCTATTCATCAGGCCCATTTTTCAGGCCCGTTTTATTTGGCCGAGCCGCCCCCTGCGCCTACCGGCTCAACGTCAGCTTCAAGCCGAAGCCGATCAGCGCGGTGCCGAACACCGCGCCCTGCCACTTGCGTACCCGTGGCCGGGCCGCCAGCCAGCGGCCCAGCGCACCGCCGGCCAAGGCGCACAGCACGTCGAACGTCAGCCCCAGGCTCACCAGCACCACGCCCAGCACCGCGAACTGCTGGCCGATGCTGCCTTGGGCCGGCGACACGAACTGCGGCAGCAGCACCGAGCAGAACAACAGCGCCTTGGGATTGAGCACATTGGTCAGCACACCGCTCAGCAGCGCCGCGCCCAGGCCCTTGCCGCGCGCGGCGGCCTGCGCCTGGGTCGCCACGTCATACGACAGCGGCCCGGCGCGCAGCAGGCGCACGCCCAGCCACACCAGGTAGCAGCCGCCCACCGTGCGCGCCGCGTCGAACGCCCACGGATGCGTCTTGAACAGCGCCGCCAGCCCCAGCGCGGCCAGCGTCACATGGGCGGCGCGGGCAATCGCCAGGCCCACTGCCACGGCCAGGGCCGGCGCCCGGCCGCGCAAGGCGCCGGTTTCGAGCAGCAGGATCATGTCCGGCCCGGGCACCACATAGACCACCAGCAACGCCCCCAGGAACAACGCCATATCGGCCATGACTACCCTCTTTCAACGACTTGGAATGAGGGTCATTCTAGGGAAAAGGCATCGGCATGTGCTTTCTATTCCTGCCACTTGAAGTAGCATTATTGGCATACTTCACCAATCAATGACATACCAAATCAATTCCATGCCAAAACGTGAATTGGACGCCTACGACCGCCGCATCCTGGAAGCTCTGCAGAAGAACGGCCGCCTGACCAACGTGGAACTGGCCGAGCAGATCGGCCTGTCGCCGTCGCCCTGCCTGCGGCGGGTGCGCCTGATGGAAGAAGCCGGCGTGATCCAGGGTTACGAAGCGCGGCTGGCGCCCGACGAGGTCGGCCTGGGCCTGACCGTGTTCGTGGGCGTCAAGGTCGAACGCCACCACGAGCGCGACGCCGCCCAGTTCCGCCAGGAAGTCAGCGCGCTGCCCGAAGTGGTGGCCGCGCACCTGGTGTCAGGCGAATCCGACTTCCTGTTGCAGGTGGTGGTGCCGGACCTGCGCGCCTATGAAACCTTCCTGCTCGGCACCCTGCTGAAACTGACCGGCGTGAAGGACATCCGCAGCAACTTCGCGATCCAGACCGTCAAGCCGCATGGTCCGCTGCCGCTGGATCATCTGGGGCGCTAGGCGCCCACCCGCGGCCTGGGCAGGCCGGCGCCAAGCCCCCGCCCGCGCAACAGGCGCCTAGTCCCGCGGCATCACCGCCGCGGCGCGCTCGACCGCCGCCCGGCGCGTCTCGAACCGCGCCTGCGACATATCCAGGTAGCGCTGCACGATGGCCGGCTCCGACGTCTTGGGCGTGCCGCCCGGAAACGGCGGCTTGGGGTCGTATTCGATCTGCAGCTGGATCTGCTTGGCCACGTCGTCGCCGCACAGCGTGGCCACCACTTTCAGGGCCATGTCGATGCCGGACGTGACGCCGCCCGCCGTAAAGAATTTGCCGTCCACGCACAGGCGTTCGTCGGTGGGGATGGCGCCGAAATGCGCCAGCAGCTCGCGTGCCCGCCAGTGGCTGGACGCGCGCTTGCCGCGCAGCAGGCCTGCCGCCCCCAGCAGCAGCGACCCCGTGCAGATGCCGAACACGTGACCCGCCGCCAACCCCTGCCGGCGGGTAAAGGCTACCCAGTCCGGATCAACGATGGCATCATCCGTGCCCGGCCCGCCGGGCGCCACCAGCAGATCGCACGGCGGCGCGGATTCCAGCGTCTGGGTCGGCACGAACCGCAGGCCGCGATCACTACGCACCGGCGCGAGCGTTTTTGCGACAAAATCCACGGTGAAGCCAGGCGCGGCGGCCAATACCTCGTACGGCCCCGTCATATCCAGCTGGGTCAGCCCTTCGAACAAGAGAATATTCACATGCATGACGATGCTCCTTCGCAGAATGGAAACGCCAGCGTAGGCGGACGCGCCGGCGAGCGTGCGCCAAATGCGTCCGCGATCGCGCCAAAACGCATTGTGTTCCTGCTGTACGACGGTTTCCAGCCGCTGGACCTGGCCGGCCCCTGGCAGGCCTTCAGCGCCGCCAACGAAGAAGGCGGCGCCCCCTATTACCAACTGGCCACCGTGGCCGCCACGCCGGTGGTGTCCACCTGGGACCAGGGCCTGCGCATGCAGGCCGACGCCACCTTCGCCCAGGACGACGACGCCCCGATCGACATGCTGTTCGTGCCCGGCGGCCCGGGCATCGACCAGGCCAGCGCCCACGGCGAAACGCTGGCCTGGCTGCGCCGCCGCAGCCCGCAGGCGCGCCGCACGTGCAGCGTCTGCACCGGCGCCTTCCTGCTGGCCTCGGCCGGCCTGCTCGAGGGCCGCCGCGTGACCACGCACTGGCGCTCGGCCGACCGGCTGCGCCAGCTGCACCCCGGCCTGCGGGTGGAAGACGACCGCATCTATATCGAAAGCGGCGCCATCTGGACGTCGGCGGGCGTCACGGCCGGCATCGACCTGGCGCTGGCCCTGATCGAACGCGATGTCGGCGCGCAAGTCGCGCAGGACGTGGCGCGGCGCCTGGTCGTGTTCATGCGCAGAAATGGCGACCAGCGCCAGTACAGCCAGTCGCTGCGGCTGCAGGACCGCATGGCCGCGCCGTTTCGCGACCTGGTGGAAAAGATCGAAGCCAGCCTGTCGGCGCGCTGGTCGGTGGACGACATGGCGGACGCCTGCCATATGTCGCGCCGCACCTTCCAGCGCAAGTTCGCCGCCCATTTCGGCGTGACGCCGGCCGAGGTGCTGCGCCGGCTGCGGCAGGAACGCGCCGAGGCCTTGCAGGCCTCGGGCAAGGTGTCCGGCAAGACGTTGCGGCACGTGATCGGCCGGAACCGGCCCGCAGCCTGATCCGAACGCCGCCGCGCCCTTCAGGCCAGAACAATTTCCACGCGTTCGCGATCGCGACCCGGATTTCTGCGCTTGAGCGACACACCGCCGATTTCGCCCGTGCGGCGGGGATGGGTGCCGCCGCACGCCATCTGCGCAAAGCCGTCGACCCGCCAGTAGCGCCGCTCGGCGCCAGCGTCGCTGAAGGCCGTGACGATGGAATGATCGGCGTCGATCAGCGCCTGCGCATCGCCAGCGATACCGGCCAATAGCGGCGCCAGACTGTGCTCACTGGTGAAATCGATCCTGGCCTTGGCCGGCGCGATGTGCGCGCCGGTCCGCACGATACCGGGACAGCGCTGGTAAATCAGCTGCAGCACCATCTCGGCCGCGAAGTGCAGCCGCATGAGCCGGTAGCGGCGGTCCCAGTCAAGCTGCGTGGCCACCCTGTCGCCCACCTTGATCGCGTGATCGGCGGGCAAGGTGTACACGATGTCCAGGCCCCGCTTGGCCGCCTGCAGCACGGGATAGCCGGCAATCGTGCCGGCATCGCTTTCCTGGCCGCCAGAAAAGGCGAACAGAATCGTCTGGTCCAGCAGCACCTGGGCGCCTGCCACCTCGGTGACCTGGGCGTCGAGCGCGGTCAGGTACGGGTCTTGCCAGAATATCTTGCGGGTCATCACGGCAACGTCGGGCGAAGAATGCCCGCATCATAGCCACGCCAGGTCGGCAGGCGCCGGTACACCTTGTCGGATGCCGCCCTGTACAGCGGGCGCACGAAGTGATCCGGCTGCACCCGTTGCCGCCGCCCAGCCCCTACCCCGCCAGCCCCACCGACATTCCCCCGCACACGTACAGCACCTGCCCGGTGATGAAGCCCGCGCGCGGGTCCATGAATCCGGACACTGCATGCGCCACGTCTTCAGGCCGGCCGATCCGACCCACGGGAATCGACGCTTCCAGCGCCACGGTCTTCGGCTCGCCCGGCGGGTTGGACTGGTCGAACAGTTCGGTGGCGATGGGCCCCGGCGCCACCGTGTTGACGGTGACGCCGGCCTTGCCCAGCTCCAGCGCCCAGGTGCGCGTCATGCCGACCAGGCCCGACTTGGTGGCGCCATAGACCGAGCGGCCGGGCTTGCCCAGGGCTGCCCGGCTGCCGATGTTGACCACCCGGCCGTAGCCGGCCTGGCGCATGCCCGGCAGCAGCGCCTGCATCAGCAGCAGCGGCGCGGTCAGGTTCAGCGCCACGGTGCGCGCCAGGTCTTCCTGCGTGACGGATTCGATATCGGCGACCTGGATCATGCCGGCGTTGTTGACCAGGTGCAGCACGGGCTGCGCGGCGACCAGCGCGCCGGCCGCCGCGACAGTCACCGCGGCATCGCCCAGGTCGACAGACTGGAAGGTCTCGCCGGGCAAGGTTTCGTCAGGCGCGCGGCGGCTGAAATTGACGACCCGAAAGCCGTCCTGCAACAAGCGCGCGACGATGGCGCGGCCGATGCCGCGGCTGCCGCCGGTCACCAATGCGATGGGAGAAGGGTTCATTGCGCGGTGATTCCTTTGTCTTTGATGAGGCCGCCCCATTTCTTGCGCTCGTCGCGCTCGAAGGCGCCCAGGTCGGGGCCGAACAGCGTACCCGGCCGGGCGCCCATGGTGGCGAAATTGGTGGCGATGGCCGGACTGGCCAGGCCCGTACGCGCGGCCTCGATCAGTTGCCTGACGACCGGTTCCGGTGTGCCGCGCGGCGCATACAGCGCGAACCAGGCCGTGACGTCAAAGCCCGGCAGGCCGGACTCGGCCACGGTAGGCAGGTCGGGCAGCGACGGATCACGCGTGGCCGAAGTGACGGCCACGCCGCGCACCAGGTTGCCATCCTTGATCTGCGCCAACGCGCCCGGCAGGTTGTCGAACAGCAGGTCCACCTGGCCGCCCGCCACTGCCGGCAGCGACGCCGACGTGCCCTTGAACGGCACGTGCAGCATCGTCACCCCCGCCATCGCCTCGAAATAGGCGCCGGTCAGGTGCACCGACGAGCCGATGCCGGGCGAGGCATAGGTCAGTTTCTTGTCTTTGGACTGCCGGGCCGCCTGGATCACGTCGGCCACGGTCTTGTAGGGCGACTTGGCGCTGACGGCAATGACGTTGGGCGTGGTGGACACCAGCGCGATCGGCACCAGGTCGCGCTCGGGGTCGAACGTCATGTTGGCGTACAGGAACTGGTTGATGCTCTGCGTGCCGATGGTGCCCAGGCCCAGCGTGTAGCCGTCGGCCTTGGCGCGGGCCACGTAGGCCATGCCGATGTTGCCGCCGGCGCCAGGCTTGTTCTCGACCAGCACGGTCTGCTTCAGGCCCGGCTGCAGCGCATTGGCGATGGCGCGGCCGAAGATGTCCGCGCCGCCGCCCGGCGGATACGGCACGACCACGGTGACGGGATGCTCCGGATAGCCCGCGGCGTGCGCCGCGGACAGGGCCAGCGCGGCCAGGGCGGCCGCGGCCAGCGCCCGCCGCCCGGCACGACGATGCAGGGAATGCGTCATGGATCTGTCTCCTCGCGAATCCGCTGATTGCGGATTTCTGTTGGCTCCACCGGCGGCGGATTGCCATTTTTTTCCCATCGGCCGACACGGCTTGCGGCGCGTGCGGCCAGCAGGTGCTTCCTATAGTACGTAAATACGGACTATATTCACAAGTACACGAAAAACAGACCGGAGACATGCCCATGAAACGCTGGACGCAACGGCCCGAAGGATCCACCTGGGGCGATTTCGGCCCCGACGACGAGATCGGCCGGCTGAACCTCCTGACCGAGGAAAAGGTGCTGCAAGCCGTGCGCGAGGTGCGCGCGGGCAAGGTGTTCTGCCTGTCGCTGCCGCTGGACCTGCCCGGCGGCAACGTGCTGAATCCGCGCCGCCATCCGCCAGTGCTCAAGCCCACGTTTCGCGACGGCGCCCCCTACCTGAATTTCGCCATGTCGCGCCTGCAACCCGAGGCCGTGGACGTGCTGTCCGACGACCAGGTCACGCTCAGCATGCAGTATTCGACGCAATGGGACGGCCTGTGCCACGTAGGCGCGCAGTTCGACATCCAGGGCGACGGCGAGGCCCGCCGCGTCTACTACAACGGCTATGCGGCCGGCGTGGACGTGTTCGGCGGCGACGACGCCGCCCCGGGCGACTGCTGCCCGCCCGGCGGTTCGTATGCCCGCAAGCTCGGCATCCACCGCTACGCCGAAAAAGGCATGCAGGGCCGCGGCGTGCTGATCGACCTGGCGCGCGCCTTCGGCCCCGGCCGCACGCTGGTCGGCCATACCCAGCTGCAGGCGGCGATGCGCGAACAGAAGGTGGTGGTCGAACCCGGCGACATGCTGGTGCTGCGCACCGGCTTTGCCGAAACGCTGGTGGAAATGAACGGCCAGCCCGATCCGCACCGGCTCGAGCAGACCAGCGCGGTGCTGGACGGCGCCGACCCGGCGCTGCTGGGCTGGATCACCGACAGCGGCGTGGCGGCCATCTGCGCCGACAACTACGCGGTGGAAGCTTACCCGGCGCGTACCTCGGGCCCCGGCCATTCGATCCTGCCGCTGCACCATCATTGCCTGTTCAAGCTGGGCGTGCCGCTGGCCGAGCTGTGGTACCTGAAGGCGCTGGCCGACTGGCTGCACACGCAGGGCCGCAACCGCTTTCTCCTGACCGCGCCGCCGCTGCGCATGCCGGGCGCCGTGGGTTCGCCCGTCACTCCCATCGCCACGGTGTAAGCCATGACGCAGCCTGTTGCCCCGGCCCCGTCCGCCGCCAAGTCCACCGCCGCGTCCGAATCGCCGCGCCTGACGCCGATCGCCGCCACCTTTTCGCAGCACCTGGACGCCCTGGCCGCGCGCCAGCCCGATGCCCCCGCGCTGATCGACCGCGACCAGCCCATCAGCCACACTCAGCTGCGCACCCGCAGCCGCGCCCTGGCCGCCGGCCTGGCGCGCGCCGGTGTGCGGCCCGGCGACCGCGTGGCGGTGTGGCTGCCCAATTGCGCCGCCTGGGTCGAGACCTTCCTGGCAGCCGCCCACCTGGGCGCACTGGTGCTGGCGGTGAACACGCGCTTTCGCGCGCTGGAAGTCGCCGACATCCTGGGCCGCGGCCGCGCCGACTGGCTGGTGTTCTGGCCGGGCTTCAAGGGCATCGACTTCCAGGGCATCCTGAACGACGTCGCGCCCGAACACCTGGCGCGGCTGCGCGGCGTGGTGGCGGTCGCCGACGAAGGCGGGGCGGACGACGCGTCTTCCCAGGCTTGCCTGAACGGCCGGCCGCTCTACCGCTACGCCGACCTTCTGGCCTGCCCCGACGCCCCGCCGTCCGCCCAGCCCAATGCCGGCGTGCTGTGCTTCACCACGTCCGGCACAACCTCGCAGCCCAAGTTCGTGCTGCACGACCAGACGACGCTGCTGCGCCACGGCGCGGCGGTGGCCCACGCCTTCGGCTACGACGACCGCACCTGCGTGCTGGCCAGCGCGCCATTCTGCGGCGCCTTCGGCTTTGCCACCCTGGTGGGCGGCCTGGCGCAAGGCGCGCCGGTGGTGTGCGCGCCGGTGTTCGATGCCGCCGAGTCCGCCGCCGCGGTGGCGCGCCACCGGGTCACGCACACCTATGCCAACAACGAAGCGCTGGTCGCCATGATGCGCGCGGCTGCCCCCGGCGGCTTTGCCTCGGCCCGGCTGTTCGGCTTTGCCAGCTTCACGCCCGCGCTGGACCACATGCTGGACCTGGCCCGCGAGGCCGGCGTGCCCTTGACCGGCCTGTATGGATCCAGCGAACTGATCGCCCTGGTGGCCGGCCAGCCACGCGAGGCCGCCGAAGGCGACGTGTCGGCCCGCCACCAGCCCGGCGGCACGCTGGTCTACCCCGACGCCCGCGTGCGGGCGCGCGACCCGGCCAGCGGCGCGGTGCTGCCGCACGGCGAGTCGGGCGAACTGGAAATCCGGTCACCCAGCCTGATGCAGGGCTACCTGGACAACCCCGACGCCACCGCCCGCGCCTTTACCGAAGACGGCTACTTCAAGACGGGCGACCTGGGCTACACGCTGAACCCGCGCCAGTTCGTGTTCCAGACCCGCATGGGCGATTCGCTGCGGCTGTCGGGCTTTCTGGTGAACCCGGTGGAAATCGAACAGGTCGTCGAAGCCCTGCCCGGCGTGCGCGCCTGCCAGGTGGTGGGCGCCACCCGCCACGGCAAGACCGTGCCCTACGCCTTCGTGCTGCTGCACCCGGGTGCGACGCCGGATGCCGCCGGCTGGACCGCCGCGTGCAAGCAGGCGATGGCCGGCTTCAAGGTGCCCGTGGGCTTTACCGCGCTGGACGCCTTTCCGTCGGTGGAAAGCGCCAATTCGGTGAAAATCCAGAAACACCGGTTGCGCGACATGGCCGACGCCCTGCTCGCCGCCCCACTCTCTTCCTGATCCTGCCCCCCATGCCCGCGCGCAAGCTTTTTTCGCACAGTCCCCAGCCCCTGTACCTGCAGGCGGCCGCGCTGTTTCGCAGCCACATCCAGAACCGCACCTGGCGGCCCGGCCAGCAGATTCCGCCGCTGGAATCGCTGATGGACACCTACGGCATTTCGCGGGCCACCATCCGCCAGGCCTTCGGCCTGCTGGAGCAGGACGGCCTGATCCGGCGTTCGCGCGGGTCAGGCACCTTCGTCAATGCCGCGCTGCCCGAAACGCCCACGCTGCTGATTCCCAAGACCTGGGCCGAAACGGTGGAACTGAGCAATCAGCTGGGCACCGTGTCGCTAGTGGAATCCAGCGCCGATTCGCCGTTGCCGGACACCCTGGGCATGCCGTGCGAGGCCGACCGCGATGGCCGTTTCCAGTACCTGCGGCGGGTGCACACCACCGATGCCGGCCCCTTCTGCTACAGCGAGGTGTTCCTGGAAAGCAGCCTGTTTCGCAAGCACCGCGCCCGCATCCAGAAAAGCACCGTGGCGCCGGTGCTGGACCAGTTCTACGGCGCCCGCATCAGCGAAGCGCGCCAGGTGCTCAACGTGATCGAGGCCGGCCAGGAATCCGCGGAATCGTTGCAGATTCCCGTGTCCTCGCCCGTGGCCGAACTGCGCCGCTACGCCTGCATCGACGGCCGCGTGGTGTATTTCGCGCGGCTGGAGTTTCCGTTCCGCAAGGTCCGCATGGAATTCGACCTGCTGACGCAGCGCTAGCCGCGCCTGTGGCGCACGCGGCGCCCCCCGCTATTCCAGAAAAGGCGCGGCTGACCGCCCAAGCGCCCGCTGTTCCCCGCACGTATCCGGCATAACCATAAATGGAGACAACCATGACCCCGATGCCCCGGATTTCGCAGCAACGCAGCCCCCAGACCCGCCGCCGCTACGCGCGGCTTGCCCCGTGCGCGGCGGTGCTGGCCGCCGCCCTGGCCTGGAGCGGCCCAGGCGCCGCCCAGTCCGCCCCCGCCATCTCGGACGACATCGTCCGGCTGGGCCTGATCCTGGACATGAGTGGCGTCTACGCCGACGTGACCGGCAAGGGCAGCGCCACCGCCGCGCAGATGGCCATCGACGACTTCGGCGGCACGGTGCTGGGCAAGAAGATCGACCTGCTGGTGGCCGACCACCAGAACAAGGCCGACATCGCCGCGGCCCGCGCCCGCGAGTGGTACGACACGCAGAAAGTCGACGCCGTGATGGACGTGGCCGGCTCGGCCCCGGCGCTGGCGGTGCTGGAAGTGGCCCGCGAGAAAAAGAAGATCGTGGTCTTCAGCGGCCCCGGCACCGAACGCATCACCAACGACCTGTGCTCGCCCTATTCGGTGCACTACACCTACGACACCTGGTCGCTGGCCAACACCACCGCCCGCGCCATCGTCGACCGCGGCGGCAAGAGCTGGTACTTCCTGACGGCCGACTATGCCTTCGGCCATACGCTGCAAGCCTCTGCCACCGACGTGGTCAAGGCCCGCGGCGGCACCGTGCTGGGCGCCGCGCGCCATCCGCTGGGGTCCAGCGACTTCGCCTCGTACCTGTTGCAGGCGCAGTCCAGCCGCGCCCAGGTGGTGGGCCTGGCCAACGCGGGCGGCGACACGGTCAACGCGATCAAGGCGGCCAGCGAATTCGGCCTGACCCAGGGCGGCCAGAAGATGGCCGGCCTGCTGCTGTACATCAACGACATCCACGCCATCGGCCTGGATGCGGCCAGCGGTCTGATGCTGACCGAGGCCTTCTACTGGGACATGAACGACCAGACGCGCGCCTGGTCGCAGCGCTACTACGACAAGCTCAAGAAGATGCCGAACATGAGCCAGGCCGGCACCTATTCATCGGTGATGCACTACCTGAAGGCGGTGCAGGCCGCTGGCACCGACGCGCCGGACGCGGTGATGAAGCAGATGAAGGCCATGCCCATCAACGACTTCTTCGCCGCCAATGGCCGCATCCGCGAAGACGGCCGCATGGTGCACGATATGTACCTGTTCGAAGTGAAAAAGCCGTCTGAATCCAAACGGCCCTGGGACTACTACCACCTGGTGGCCACGGTGCCGGGCGACGAGGCCTTCATGCCCTTGTCAAAGTCGACATGCCCGCTGGTGAAGACGGCGGCGAAGTAGCCGGCGCTTGGGGCCCGGTCGGTCAGGATGGCCGGGCCGGGTAGCCGCGCTTCACGCCCGCCCCGGCCCGATCAGGCCACGCGTCGCTATACCGGCGCGGCCACCGCCTCTTCCAGCATGTCCAGCCGGTCCTGCCCCCAGAACAGCTCGCCGCGGTAGACGTACGACGGCGAGCCGAAAACGCCCGCCGCCACCGCGGCGTCGGTGTTCTGGCGGTAGATCTGCCCGGCTTCGGGGCGCTCGGCGGCGGCCAGCCAGGCGTCGGCGTCCAGGCCCTGCTGCCTGACGATCGCGTGCAGCGTAGCGGGCGACGAAATGTCCTGCTCGTCGCACCACTCGGCCTTCAGGATGGCCTTGTACAACGCCGCCACCGGCAACCCGGCGCGATCCGCCGCGATGACGATGCGCGAAGCCAGCCCCGCGTCCGGGCACATGAACGCCGGCTTGGGGTTGACGAAGATGCCCAGCTTGCGGCACCAGCGCGCCAGCTCGGCCACGCGGTAGGCCTGGCGTTCGGGCGAGCGCTGGCCGAGCAGCACGCCGCCGGTACGCGAGTACACATCGGGCAGGTCCACCGGCAGGTAGCGGATGCGCGCCTGGTGGCGCGCCGCCAGGGCTTCGAGCCGGTCGGCGCCCAGGTAGGCCCAGTCGGAATTCAGCCAGAAGTAGTAGTCGATCGTCTTCATGTCGTCCTCAGGTTCGGATGCCGGCCGGCACGGCCCGCGCCACTCGCGTCGGCGTGTCGCCGCGCATGCGCCAGGCGCTGAACACGGCAACGACGCCCAGCGCGCTCAGGTAAGCCACCACGTACTTCGGATCGCCGCCCGCCTTGGCCAGCAGCCAGGTCGCGATGATGGGCGCCAGGCCGCCGCCGATGGCGCCGGACACCTGCACCGCCAGCGAGATGCCGGTGTAGCGCACCTCGGCCGGGAACTGGCTGGAAAACAGCGTGCCCTCGGGGCCGTACAGGCAAGCGTAGACCAATCCCACCGCCAGGCATACCGCCGTGATGATCCAGGCGGTCTGGCCCGTGGCCAGCAGCTGGAAGAACAGCGGCGCGCAGGCCAGGATGCCCACGGCGCCCGCCATGAAGACCCACTTGTGGCCGACCTTGTCGCCCAGCACGCCGAACAGCGGCATGGTGAACAGCGCCAGCGCCGCGCCCCAGATGGTGGCGTCCAGCATCACCGAACGCGGGATGCCCAGGGTGCCCGTGGCATAGGCCAGCGAGAACGTCACCACCGTGTAGAACCACGTCACTTCGGCCAGCCGGGCCCCCACCACCGTCAGCAGCGCGCGCCGGTGGTGCTTGAGCACCACGGCCACGGGCACTTCCACCTTGGCGCCCTGCTCGCGCATCTGCTCGAAGTCCGGCGATTCGGCCACCTTGACACGGATGAACCAGCCCACCAGCAACAGCACCACGCTGGCCAGGAACGGCAGGCGCCAGCCCCACGCCAGCATGTCGGCTTCGGGCAGCGCGGCCACGGCCCCCATCGCCAGCGACGACAGGATCAACCCCGGCGCCACGCCCGCCTGCGGCAGGCTGCCGAAAAAGCCCTTCTTGCCTTCGGGTGCATGCTCGACAGCCATCAGCACCGCCCCGCCCCATTCGCCGCCCACTGCGATGCCTTGCAGGAAACGCATCAGCACCAGCAGCACCGCGGCCCAGTAGCCGATCTGCTCGTACGACGGAATCAGCCCGATCAGGATGGTGGGCACGCCCATCAGCAGCAGCGTGATCAGCAGCATGGACTTGCGGCCGATCCTGTCGCCGTAATGGCCGAAGATCACCCCGCCCAGCGGCCGCGCGAAAAAGCCCACCGAATAGGTGGCAAAGGCCGCCAGCGTGCCCGTCAGCGGATCGAACGATGGAAAGAAGATCTTGTTGAAGATCAGCGCGGCGGCCGTGCCGTACAGGAAAAAGTCGTACCACTCGATGGTGGTACCCATCATGCTGGCCAGGCCAGCCGTGACGTAGTCGCGGCGCGTGCGCGCGCGTGGTGTCTTGGACGTCATCTGCGTGACTCCCCTTGAAGTATTGGTATGGAAAGCCGCGCTTAACGGCTGGGCAACGACAACGGCGCGATGCCGTGCGTCTGGCGGCACCAGTAATCGAAGGTGGCGCGCACGATGGAAGGCTTGAGCAGGTAGTCGTGCGCTTCGCGCGCCAAGGCGTCGTCCACCGGCGTCAGCGGGCCGAAGGCCTGCGCCCGGATCTGCATGCGCGCGGCGCGTTCCAGGTAGACCGACAGATACGTCGCTTCCTCACAGCTGGCGCCCGCCGTCAGGTAGCCGTGGTGCGCCAGGATGATGGCGCGCTTGGCGCCCAGCGCGGCCGAGATGATCACGCCTTCCTGGTCGGCGATGGGTACCCCGGGCCATTCGCCCAGGAACGCGCAGTCGTCGTGCAGCGGCGTCATGTCCATCTGCGAAATCACCAGCGGCTGGCGCGCTGCCGCCAGCGCCGAGGCCCACGGCGAATGCGTGTGGATGATCGAGCGCACGTCGGGCCGGGCCTCGTACACCCACAGGTGAAAGCGCGTGGCCGGGTTGGCCATGCCGTCGCCCGTCAGGGTGTTCAGGTCGCGATCGACCTCGATGAAATCGGCGGGCGTGGCCTCGTCGAAACCCAGGCCGAAGCGCAGCGTCCAGTAGGCGCCCGGGCGGTCCGAGCGCACGCTGATCTGGCCGGCCAGGCCGGCTTCCTGCTCGGTCATCGCCAGGATGCGGCAGGCGTAGGCCATGGTTTCCTGCGTGGTGCGCGGCACGGCGCGCAGGTGTTGCGCCATTTCCTTGGTGGCGCGGGTGTCGAAATAGGCTTTCTCGCGCAGGGCGTTGTCCATGCTGTCTCCTCATGTTGCGGACGGCGCGGACGGACCCCGCGCCATGGGAAGCAGTATGGAAACCTTGGCGGCATCAAGCCATGCAGCGCGGGTCATAGCAGGTATTCGGCGGCCGCCGCGGGCCGGCCTTGCCGCCCCTACCCCCGCGCGATGCGGCGCGCGCAGTCCAGCAGTTCGCCCACCAGCGGCAGCGGCTGGCGCTGGGCCGGGGTAATGGCCACCACCCGGCGGCGCAGCACCGGGCTGGCAATGGCCACCTTGCGCAGTTCGTAGTCGGCCAGCAGCTTTTCGGGAATGCGCGACGGCAGGATACAGGCGCCCACGCCCGAGGACACCAGCTTGAGCATGGCATCGATGGTTTCGGCTTCGGCCACGAATTCGGGCTGCAGGCCCGCGCTGTGGATCATCTTGCGCAGCGCGTAATGCGGCGGAAAGCCCACCAGCCGCAGCGCCATGGCGCCCAGGTCGACGCCGTCGGCGACGTCGACCCCGCGCCGCACGATCAGGCACATGTCGTCGTCGAACAGCGGCGTGGACGCCAGCGCATCGGACGCCACCGCGGCGTCGTAGACAAAGCCAATGTCGGCCTTGCCGCTTTCCACCAGCGCGACAACCTCGGGCGAGCTGCGGCCCATGACCGACAGGTTGACGTGTTCGCGGCTGCTGACGAACTGCGCCACGACCTCGGCCATGAAGTAGTAGCTGAGCGTATGCACGGTGGCCAGCCGCACCGACCCTTGCGTCACGCCTTCGCGCTGGCGCACGGCTTCCAGCGTCTGGTCGATGCTGCGGTAGGCGGGCAGAATGCCGTCCAGCAAGCGCGTGCCGGCTTCGGTCAGTTCGACCCCGCGGCCCGTGCGCACGAACAGCGGCTTGCCCACGTGCGCTTCCAGCGCGGCCAGCTGGCGGCTCAGGCCCGACTGCGTCTGGTCCAGGTCTTCGGCCGCGCGCGACAGCGATTTCAATTCCGCGATCCGCACGAAATAGCGCAATTGGCGGTCTGGCGTGTCCATGCTTTCCCCTGCGAGGCCTGTCGGCAGGCCCCATCCTTGTCGATCGCGCTCGAAGCGGCGCGGCTGACAGTGTGCCCCAAGGGGCGCGGCGCCACTATCGGGAGTTTCATTGATCGATGATAAATTACCGCACTCGACAAGGAACCCCGACATGGCCAAATTGCAACGTGACGCCGTCATCGCCAGCGCGCTGGAACTGCTGGACGAAGTGGGCGTGGACGGCCTCACCACCCGCAAGCTGGCCGAGCGCCTGGGCGTGCAGCAGCCGGCGCTGTACTGGCATTTCAAGAGCAAGCAGGCGCTGCTGGACGCGCTGGCCGAGACCATGCTGCGCGACCACATGCAGGCCATGCCGACGCCAGGCGGCCACTGGAAAGAATTCCTGCTGGCCAACGCCCGCAGCTTTCGCCGGGCGCTGCTGGCTCATCGCGACGGAGCGCGCATCCACGCCGGCACCCGGCCCGCCGAACCGCAGTACGACCGCGTGCAGGCCCAGTTGAAACTGTTGTGCGATGCCGGCTTCACGCCGCTGCGCGCGGCCAATGCGCTGCTGGTGATCGGCCACTATGTGGTGGGCTCGGTGATGGAGCAGCAGGCCTTTGACGCCGCCGCGCCCGACCGCATTGCACCGCCCAGCCCGCCGCCAGCCCTGGCCCGCGCCATGAAGGCGCTGGACAAGCAAGGCCCCGATGCCACCTTCGAATTCGGCCTGGCGATGATGCTGGACGGCCTGGCGCCCGACCCGGTCCCCCGCCCCATCGCCGCCACCATCGCCGCCGTCATCCGCGACGGCCACGTGCTGCTGGTACAACGCGCCAACCCGCCCGACCAGCACCGCTGGGCCTTTCCCGGCGGCAAGATCGATGCCGGCGAACGCCTGGAAGACGCGGCCGCGCGCGAATTGTTCGAGGAATGCGGCGTGCGCGCCGAGCCGTTGAGGGTGTTCGATGCCGTCGACGTGTTCGACCGCGACGACAGCGGCGCGCTGCGCCGGCACTACATTCTGACTGCGGTGCTGTGCCAATGGCAGTCCGGCGAACCGGTGGCTGGCGACGATGCCCTGGATGCGCGCTGGGTGCCGCTGGCCGATCTGGATGGCCAGGCGCTGGCAACCAGCTTCGGCGTGGCCGACATTGCGCACAAGGCGGCGGCGCTGATGGCAGACGCCGGTAAGCTATAGCGCAATCCCCCTGGCCTCGGCCTGCCCTGCCTATTGTCGGATGACTGACACACGCCCATGTTCGCCCCCTACCTGTCCCGCTGGAACCTCGTGCCCGACGGCGCCCCCCTCACCACGCCCGCCGCGCGGCTCTTGCCGGTGCGCCAGGCGGGCGTGCCCGCGATGCTGAAGGTGTCGGTCGAGGAAGACGAGCGCCAGGGCGGCGTGTTGATGACCTGGTGGGATGGCCAGGGCGCGGCCCGGGTGCTGGCGCATGACGCGGATGCCATCCTGCTGGAACGCGCCACCGGCACGCGTTCGCTGGCCGCCTACGCCCGCACCGGCCGCGACGACGAAGCCACCCGCATCATCTGCGGCGTGCTGCGCGATCTGCACGCGCCGCGCGCCAAGCCGCTGCCGCCGCTGCGCCCTTTGCGCGAATGGTTCGTCGACCTGTGGCCGATGGCGCAAGCGCGCGGCGGCCTGCTGGCCCACAGCGCCCGCCACGCCCGCGCGCTGCTCGATGATCCGCAAGACCTGGTCGTGCTGCACGGCGACATGCATCACGACAACATCCTGGACTTCGGCGACCGCGGCTGGCTGGTCATCGACCCCAAGCGGCTCTATGGCGAACGCGGGTTCGACTACGCCAACGTGTTCTGCAACCCCGACCTGGCCGACCCGAACCCGGCGGTCGCCATCGTGCCGGGCTGCTTCGAGCGGCGCCTGAACATCATGGTCGATGAATCGGGCCTGGACCGCCGCCGCCTGCTGCAATGGGTGGTGGCCTGGTGCGGCCTGTCGGCCGCGTGGTTCCTGGGCGATGGAGACGATGCGGCCATCGACCTGAACATCGCCGCGCAGGCGCTGGCGCTGCTGGAAGGCTAGCGGGTTCGCGCCACGAAGATCGGCCGGCCAGGCTCCGGCCAGCCACGCCCCGACCCACCGCGCTACGTCGGCGCAATCTGCTCCAGATAACGCGTGGGCGACACCCCCATCAGATTGCGGAACATATACACGAACGCGCTGGCGCTGGCATAGCCCAGCGCGCGCGCCACGCTCACCACCGACTGGCCCTGCAACAGCCGGCAGATGCCTTCGTCGATGCGCACCTGCAGGCGCCAATGGTGAAACGTCATGCCGGTCTCGTCCTTCATGCGGCGTGCCAGCGTGCGGGCGCTGGCCCCCATGCGCTCGCCCCACTGTTCCAGCGTGTCGTCATTGCCCGGCGTTTGCAGCACGGCCGCGCAGACCTTGCGCAGGCGGCGGTCGAACGGCAGCGGCAGTTGGCGGTGCTGGCGCTCGGTGCCGGCCAGCAGGTTGAGCAACAGCTCGGCGCTCAGGCGCTGCACCGGCCCATGGCGCGCGGCCGGCTGGTTCAGCGTCAGGATCAGTTCGCGCATCAGCGGCGCCACGTCGAGCGCGCAGGTATCCTTCCAGAGCCACGGCGCGGCGTCCGGCGCAATGAACGCCGAACGCATGGTGACCTTGCCCACCATGCGCACTTCGTGGGCCACGCCCGGCGGAATCCACAACGCGCGCATCGGCGCCAGCAGCCAGGCGCCGTCCTCGGTCATGACGCGCATGATGCCGGTGGGCGAATACATCAGCTGGATGCGTTCGTGCGAATGCGGCTCCTGGCGCTGGCCGTCTTCATAGTGAAACGAGCGCGCCACCACCGGTGGCGCTTCGGAAGGAAACTCTCGCATTGGCGGGTTTTCGATAGCAATGGATCAAACGACGCGCATCCGGACAGTTATGTCCGTTTTTCGACATTTTCTGTCCTGCGTCCGGGGAACTTGCTTTTTATCATTAATGCAAATGATTCCCATTGTTTTCAAAAGAAAATGACCCCCGCCGCACTCCTCCCTGTCGCTTTTGGCCCACGCCCCGCTGCCTTCCCCCACACCGCCCCCCACCGCCTGCGCCTGACCCTGGCCGCCGCCCTGCTGGCCCAGGCGTGCCTGCCCGCCCTGGCCCGCGCCGACGACGCCGTGCCGCAACTGAGCCCGGTGCGCGTCACCGGCTCGGCCGACAAGATGTCCGACCCCGGCCAGACCGAAGGCGTGCCGTCCTACACCGCCAACAAGGCCACCGTCAGCAAGACCGGCGCCGACGTGCGCAACATTCCCAATTCGGTGTCGATCGTGACGCGCCAGCGCATGGACGACCAGAACATGGTCACGGTGGAAGACGCCCTGCGCCAGACCACCGGCGTCAGCGCCATGACCTACGGCGACGGCACCGCCTATTTCACCGCGCGCGGCTACGAAGCCGACGTGCAGTTCGACGGCATCCCGGCCAACGGCGCCCTGCAATACCTGCCGCAGTTCGACCTGGCCCTGTACGACCGCGTGGAAGTGCTGCGCGGCCCGGCCGGCCTGCTGCAGGGCTTTGGCAGCCCCGCCGGCACCGTCAACCTGGTGCGCAAGCGCCCGCAGGATGCCTTCAGCCTGACCGGCGCGGTCATGGCCGGTTCCTGGAACAACTATCGCACCGAGCTGGACGCCACCGGCCCGATCACCGAAGACGGCCGCGTGCACGCCCGCGCCGGTTTCGCCGCGCAGGACCGCGACTATTTCTTCGACAAGGCCAACACCCGCCAGGGCCTGGTCTACGGCGCGCTGGAATTCGACCTCACGGCCAACACCACGCTGACCCTGTCCGCCGCTTACCAGCGCCAGCGCATGGCGCCGTTCGACTACGGCCTGTCGATCTACTCGAACGGCAAGTTCGTCGACTCGCCGCGCAAGGGCTTCTACGGCACCGACTGGGCGCGCGGCGACACCACCCTGTCCGAAATCTATACCGAACTGAGCCACCGCTTTGCCAATGGCTGGACCGGCCAGGTGTCCATGAACTACCGCTCGACCGACCTGGACAGCCGCTACGGCTACGTCAACGGCCCGGTCAACCCCGCCAACGACCGCGCCGGCTACCGCGTGCAAGTGCAGAAAGACCAGATCCGCTGGCTGGGCATGGACACCCATGCCACGGGTCCGTTCGAACTCTTCGGCCGCACCCATCAGGCCATGATCGGCGCCAACTACGCCGAGCGTAACCAGGACAGCCGCTCGGGCGGCGCCAACTACACCAACGTGTCGATCTACGACATCGACGTGCCCAACCCGGACCTGCCCTACACCTCGGGCGACAAGTCCAAGTCCAGCCAGATGGGCGTCTACGGCCAGCTGAGCTTGAACGTCGCCGACCCGCTGACGCTGATCGTGGGCGGGCGCCAGAGCTGGTATCGCAATTCCACGCAGGCGGTGCTGCCCACGCCGGGCGACACCCGGCGCGACCCCGAGGTGAGCAAGTTCGTGCCCTACTACGGCGCGGTGGCGCAGCTGAATTCGTGGCTGTCCGCCTACGCCAGCTACTCGGACGTCTACGCGTTCTCGGAAGCCTGGCAGATGACGGCCGACGGCAAGCCGCTCAAGCCGCGCACCGGCAAGCAGTACGAAGTCGGCCTGAAGGGCGAATTCCTGGACGGCGCGGCCAACGCCTCGCTGGCGCTGTTCCGCATCCGCGACAAGAACCGCGCCGTGGCGGACGACGCCAACCCCGGCCGCTACCTGGCCCAGGGCGAAGCCCAGAGCCAGGGCGTGGAAGCCGAAATCACCGGCCGCCTGCTGCCCAACTGGGACCTGTACGCCGGCTACACCTACCTGCAGACCCGCTACCTGTCGGACCCCACGCAGGAAGGCCAGATCGTCAACCCCGAAACGCCCAAGCACCTGTTCAAGGTCTGGACCACCTACCGCTTCACCCCCGACGTGCTGCCGGGCTGGCGCGTGGGCGGCGGGGTGCGCACGCAAAGCCGCACCAGCCGCAACAACGTCTCGTGGCAAGGCGGCTATGCCGTCGTCGATGCGCAGGTCGGCTACAAGATCAACCGCAACCTGGACGCCTCGCTGACGCTGAACAACGTCTTTGACCGTAGCTACTACGCCCGCGTGCCGTCCAGCTACTACGGCATCTATGGCGAACCGCGCAACGTGATGCTGACGCTGCGCGCCACCTACTAAGCGCCCCGGGCCCGCGGCGGCGCGGGCCTGTCCGCTGTCAAACGGCCGCCTGGATTGATTTGTTAAGGTGTAGCTCCACACCCCCTAACCTCTCATTCCAGGAGTACCGGATGACCGGATTGTTTATCGTGGTGGCGGCGTTGGCATTCCTGATGCTGGCGGCGTATCGAGGCTACAGCGTGATTCTCTGCGCGCCCATCGCAGCCATGGGCGCGGTGCTGTTGACCGACCCGTCGGCGCTGGCGCCCGTGTTCTCGGGCATCTTCATGGAGCGCATGGCGGGCTTCGCCAAGCTCTATTTCCCCGTCTTCCTGCTGGGCGCCGTGTTCGGCAAGCTGATCGAACTGTCGGGTTTTTCGCGGGCCATCGTGCAGGCCGTGCTGCGCCTGATCGGCGCCGAGCGCGCCATCATGGCCATCGTGCTGGTGTGCGCCGTGCTGACCTACGGCGGCGTATCGCTGTTCGTGGTGGTGTTCGCCGTGTACCCCTTCGCGGCCGAGATGTTCCGCCAGGGTGGCATCCCCAAGCGGCTGATGCCCGGCGCCATCGCCCTGGGCGCGTTCACCTTCACCATGACGGCGCTGCCCGGCACGCCGCAGATCCAGAACATCATCCCCACCACGTTCTTCGAGACCACCACCTGGGCCGCGCCCTGGCTGGGCCTGATCGGCGCGCTCTTCACGCTGACGGCCGGCATCAGCTACCTGGAATGGCGCCGCAAGCGCGCCGCGGCCGCCGGTGAAACCTACGGCACCGACCTGCGCAACGAACCCGACACCCCGGCCGGCGGACGCGAGCATCACCCGCTGATCGCCCTGCTGCCGCTGGTGGTCGTGGGCGTGGCCAACTACCTGCTGACGCGCTGGATTCCCGGCTGGTACCCCGCCGGCTCGCAGGTCGACCTGCCCGGCCTGGCCCAGCCCATGCCCGTGAACGCCGACGACCAGGTCGCGCTGTGGGCGGTGATGGGCGCGCTGATCGCCGGCATCGTCACCATCCTGCTGTTCTCGTTTTCCAGCATCAAGGCGCATTTCGCCGAAGGCAGCAAAAGCGCCGTGTCGGGCGCCCTGCTGGCATCCATGAACACCGCCGCCGAATACGGCTTTGGCGGCGTCATCGCCGCGCTGCCGGGCTTTCTGATGGTGGCCAGCGCGCTCAAGGCCATCCCCGACCCGCTGGTGGGCGAAGCCGTGGCGGTCACGTCGCTGGCGGGCATCACCGGGTCGGCCTCGGGCGGGATGAGCATCGCCCTGGCGGCCATGGCGCAGACCTTCATCGACAGCGCCAACGCCGCCGGCATTCCCATGGAAGTGCTGCACCGCATCGCCGCCATGGCCAGCGGCGGCATGGACACCCTGCCCCACAACGGCGCCGTCATCACCCTGCTGGCCGTCACCGGCCTGACCCACCGCCAGTCGTACGGCGACATCTTCGCCATCACCCTGATCTCGACGCTGTCCGTCTTCCTGGTGATCGCGGTGTACTACCTGACCGGCATCGTCTGACCAAACGCCTGGCCGAAAATCTCGGCCAGCCACTGGCTGAACACCCGCACCCGCGCCGACACCTGGCGGTTCTGCGGGTACAGCACCGACACCGGCATCGGCGCGGGCGGGCAATCGGGCAGTACCACCTTCAGCCGCCCGCTGGCCAGTTCATCGGCCACGCGATAGCGCGGCACCTGCGCCAGCCCCAGGCCGGCCAGCGCCGCGCTGGCATAGAGCTCGGCGCCCGTCACGCTGACCACCGCCGCCGGGCGCACCAGCACATTGCGCCCGTCCACCATGAAATCCAGCGGCAGGCTGCGGCCGGTGGAAGATGACAGGTAGTCCACCGCCTGGTGGCCGGCCAGGTCGTCAAGGGTGCGCGGTTCGCCATGGCGCGCCAGGTAGGCGGGGCTGGCCACCGTCACCTGCGGCATCAGCGCAATCTGCCGCCCCACCAGCGACGAATCCTGCAAGGTGCCCGCGCGCAGCACGCAATCGACCCCTTCGCGCACCAGGTCCACCAGGCGATCGTCTTCGCCCAGGTGCAGCACGATGTCCGGATAGCGCGCCAAGAAGGCCGGCAGCGCCGGCACCACGAACACCCGCGCCAGGGTGCCCTGCACATTCACCCGCAACAGCCCCTTGGGCGCCGTGTTCAGAAAGGCGCCGTCCGCCTCTTCCAGATCGGCCAGCAGGCGCACGCAGCGGCGGTAATACGCCTCGCCGTCGTGCGTGAGCCGAACCTGGCGGGTGGTGCGTTCCAGCAGCCGCGCGCCCAGCCGCTTTTCCATGCGCTTGATCAGGTTGGTTACCGTGGCGCGGGGAATCTGCAGGTCTTCCGATGCCTGCGAAAAACTGCGCCGCTCGGCAATGCGCACGAACACCTGCATTTCCTGAAAGCGATCCATAACCGGCCCCGATTATTAAAGTAAATGAAATTATGTTAGCAAAACCAGGGTAATTATCTTTCGTTTGGAATAGTCGATGATTCGTCTCACCCACTCACCCACGGAGCCTTACATGAACACCCAAGCCCCCCAACGCGTTGCCCTGGTCACCGGCGGATCCCGCGGCATCGGCGCCGCCATCGCGCGCCGCCTGGCCGCCGACGGCTTTGCCGTCGCCATCAACTACGCCACCGGCGCCACCGAAGCCGACGCCCTGGCCGCCGAAATCCGCCAGGCCGGCGGCCGCGCCACCACCGTGCGGGCCGACGTGTCCAAGAGCGCCGACGTGCGCGCCATGTTCGATCACGTCCAGGCCGAACTGGGCCGCATCGACGTGCTGGTCAACAACGCCGGCGTGCTCAAGCTGCAGACGCTGGCCGACACCACCGACGAGCAATACGACCAGACCTTCGACATCAACACCCGCGGCACCTTCAACACCCTGCGCGAAGCCGGCGCCCGCCTGGCCGACGGCGGCGCCATCGTCAACGTGTCCAGCACCACCCTGGCGCTGAACATGCCCACCTACGGCATCTACATCGCCAGCAAGGCCGCCGTCGAAGGCTTCACCCGCGTGTTCGCCAAGGAACTGCGCGGCCGCCGCATCACCGTCAACGCCGTCGCCCCCGGCCCCGTCGCCACCGACCTCTTCAAGAAAGGCAAGAGCCCCGAGCTGATCGAGCACTTCGCCAAGATGCCGCCCCTGGAACGCCTGGGCGAACCCGAAGACATCTCTGGCGTCGTCTCCTTCTTGGCCAGCCAGGACGGCGGCTGGATCAACGGCCAGGTGCTGCGCGCCAACGGCGGCATTGCCTGACTCGACGGCCGGGTGCAGCCCGTCCCCCTGATTCAACGGCCTGGTGCCGCGCAGCGACGGCGGCACCGCAGGCCCCTTCCTGGAAGTTCTCTCATGTCATCCGTCATCCTCATCACCGGCGCCGGCAGCGGCATCGGCAAGCTGTCCGCCGAAACCCTGGCCCTGGCCGGCCACACCGTCTACGCCACCATGCGCGACGTCGCTGGCCGCAACGCCGAGCGCGCCCAGGCCATGCGCGACTGGGCCGCGGCCCACCACGCCGACCTGCGGCCGCTGGAACTGGACGTGCTGTCGCAACCGTCCGCCGACGCCGCGGTGGCCGCCATCGTGCAGGCCCACGGCCGCCTGGACGTCGTCATGCAGAACGCCGGCCACCTGGTCATCGGCCCCACCGAAGCCTTCACGGCCGAGGACATGCACCGCGCGTTCGACACCAACTTCTACGGTGCCCAACGCGTCAACCGCGCCGCCCTGCCCCAGCTGCGCCAGCAACAATCCGGGCTGATGCTGTGGATCAGCAGCACCACCACCAAGGGCGGCTTTCCGCCGTTCATGGGGCCCTACGGCGCCGCCAAGGCGGCAATGGATTCGCTGGCGGTCAGCCTGTCGTACGAACTGACGCGCTTCGGCATCGAAACGTCCATCGTGGTGCCGGGTGCGTTCACGCGCGGCACCGAACACTTTCCCAGCGCCGGCAAACCCAGCGACACGGCGCGCGTGGCGGCGTATGCGCGCTACGACGGCGTGATGGATCGGGTCGGGGAACGGCTCAGCGCATTGACGCCGGACGAGGCCACGCCGCAGGCGGTGGCCGATGAGGTGGCGCGCATTGTCGGACTGCCAGCCGGCAGCCGGCCGGCACGGTCGGTGGTGGATTTCGTGGGGGACGGGGCCGAGGAAGTGCTGGCACTGGCCGAGGAATTGCGGATTGCGTTTGCCGAGCGGATCGGGATTGCGGATCTGTTGCGGCCGGTGATCACGCCGCAAACCGCATAACAGCTTTGCGCCCCCAGGCCCATCCCCCGGCGCGCACCAACTCCTAGACTGGCTGCCAATCATCGCAGTCAAGGAGAGGTTCGTTGCAATCGCTGTTATCCAACCTGAAAGTGCTCGACCTGAGCCGCGTGCTGGCCGGCCCCTGGGCCAGCCAGATCCTGGCGGACCTGGGCGCTGACGTCATCAAGGTCGAACGGCCTGGCCAGGGCGACGACACCCGGTCCTGGGGGCCGCCCTTCCTGAAGGACGAGCAGGGCCGCGACACGGCGGACGGCGCCTACTTCGTGGCCACCAACCGGGGCAAGCGTTCCATCACGCTGGACCTGCAGACGGCCGAGGGCCAGGCGCTGGTCAAGCAGCTGTGCCGCGACGCCGACGTGGTGCTGGAGAACTACAAGGTCGGTACGCTGGCGCGGCTGGGGCTGGACTATGCGTCGCTGTCGGCGATCAACCCGCGCCTGGTGTACTGCTCGGTGACGGGGTTCGGCCAGACCGGGCCGCGCGCGGCCGAGCCGGCCTACGATTTCCTGATCCAGGCCATGGGCGGGCTGATGAGCGTGACCGGCGAACGCGATGACAAGCCGGGCGGCGGGCCGCAGAAGGTGGGCGTGCCGATCGTGGACCTGACCACCGGCGTGTATGCCGCGCTGGGCATCGTGGCCGCCTTGCTGCGGCGCTCGCAGACCGGCCAGGGCGAGTACATCGACGTAGCCATGCTGGACGTGCAGGTAGGCCTGTTGGCCAACCAGGCCATGAATTTCCTGCTGGGCGGGCGCGTGCCGCGCCGCACCGGCACGGCGCATCCCAATATCCAGCCGCAGCGCACCTTTGCCTGCGCCGATGGCGACATCGTCATCGTGGTGGGCAACGACGCGCAGTTCGCCACCCTGTGCGAGGCGCTGGGCCAGCCCACCCTGGCGCGCGATCCGCGCTACGTCAGCAACAGCCAGCGCGTGAAGAACCTGGACACGCTCGATCCGCTGCTGGACGCCATTTTCATCCGCGAACCGCGCGCCCATTGGCTGGACCTGCTCAAGCGGGCCGGGGTGCCGGCCGGCTCGATCAACACGGTGCCCGAGGTGTTCGACGACCCGCAGGTGCAGCACCGCGGCATGCTGCGGCGCCTGCCCCACCCCGTCGCAGGCGAGGTGCCGCAGGTGATGAACCCGCTGCGCTTCGGGCAGTCGGCGCTGCGGGTGGACCGCGCGCCGGCGCTGCTGGGCCAGCACACCGACGAAGTACTGGCCGAACTGGGGCTGAGCGCCGCGCAGATCCAGGACTACCGCGACCGCAAGATCATCTGACCGGCCTCGACAGACCGGACAACTAGGAGACACATCATGACCATGCCGGAAAACCTGGCCGGGCCCTACACCGCGCTGGACGTCAGCCTGGACGGCGGCGTCGCCACCCTCCTGCTGGCCAATCCCCCCGTCAACGCGCTCAGCACTGAAATGATGAACGAGCTTGCGTGGGTGCTGGACCGCATTTCCGAGACGCCCGAGGTGCGCGCGGTGGTGCTGTCGGGCCAAGGCAAGACCTTCTGCGCGGGCGCCGACCTGAAGAACCGCGCCGCCACCATCAAGGGGCCGGGCGACCTGCCGCAGCATTCGCGCCGAACGCGCGAGTGCTTCCATGCCATCCGCGAATGCGCCAAGCCGGTGGTGGGCGCCATCAACGGCGCCGCGCTGGGTGCGGGTCTGGCCATCGTGGCCTCGTGCGACATCCTGCTGGCGGCGTCCGACGCGGTGGTGGGCCTGCCGGAGATCAACGTCGGGCTGCTGGGCGGCGGACGCCATGGCATGCGGCTGTTCGGCCATTCGCGCCTGCGGCGCATGATGCTGACCGGGCTACGGGTGGACGGCAACGAGCTGTACCGGCTGGGCGTGGTCGAGGAAGCGCTGCCGGCCGAGGCCCTGATGCCACGCGCACTGGAACTGGCGCGCGAGCTGGCGTCCAAGAGCCCGCTGGCGACCATGCTGGCCAAGCAGACGCTCAACGCCATCGAGGACATGAGCCTGCGCGACGGCTACCGCTACGAGCAGGACATGACGGCGGCCATCGCCAAGACCGAAGACGCGATGGAGGCGCGCCGCGCCTTCCTGGAAAAACGCGCGCCGGTGTTCCAGGGCCGCTAGCGGCGCCCCAGGCGGGACGCATGACAGCTATTGCGGTGGCGCCGTCGGAACAAGGCCGGGCGCTGCCTGCACTTCGAAAAAAGACACAAGGAGACGACATGACGAGCGCGTTGGACGGCGTGAAGGTGCTGGACCTGAGCCGGGTGTTCTCGGGGCCGTGGGCCGCGCAGATGCTGGCCGACTTCGGTGCCGAGGTGATCAAGGTCGAGCGCCCCGGGCGCGGCGACGACGTGCGCCACCAGGGCTACCCGATGCCCGGCCGCGACGGCGCGCCCAGCCCGCAGACCTCGTCGTTCGTGGCCATGAACCGCGGCAAGAAGTCGCTGACCATCGACATCTCCCGGCCCGAGGGGCAGGCGCTGGTTCGGCAGCTGGCACAACAGGCGGACATCGTCATCGAAAACTTCAAGGCCGGAGACCTGCGCCGCTACGGGCTGGACTACGCGGCGCTGGCGGCCGTCAATCCGCGCCTGGTGTATTGCTCGATCACCGGCTTCGGCCAGAGCGGGCCTTACAGCCACCTGCCGGGCTACGACCCGATCTTCCAGTCCATGAGCGGGCTGATGAGCGTGACCGGCGTGCCCGACGGCGAGCCGGGCGCGGGGCCGGTCAAGGCGGGCTATTCAGTGTCGGACCTGACGGCGGGGTTCTATGCGGTGTGCGCCATCCTGGCGGCGCTGCGGCACCGCGACCAGGTGTCCGGCACGGGCCAGCACATCGACCTGGCGCTGCTGGACGCGCAGATCGCGGCCTTGTCGCACATCGGCATGAACTACCTGGCCAGCGGCCAGTTGCCGGCGCGCATGGGCTCGGCCTCGCAGATCACCGCGCCGTTCCGGGCGTTCGAATGCCAGGACGGGCACCTGATGGTGGCGGTGGGCAACGACTCGCAGTTCCGCGGCTTCTGCCAGGTGATCGGGCTGCCTGACCTGGGATGCGATGCGCGCTTCGATACCAACCCCAAGCGCGCCGCCGCGCAGCCGGAACTGTCGCGACTGATCGAGCCGGCCATGCGCACCCGCACCGTGCAGGACTGGAACCAGGCGCTGGCCGCGGCCAACGTGCCCTGCGGGCCGATCTACACCATGGACCAGGTGTTCGAGGACCCGCAGGTGCGCCACCGCGAGGTGCTCGACAGCGTCGAGCATCCGCAACTGGGCACCCTGCCGGTCATCCGCAATCCGATCCATTTTTCCGGCACGCCGATCACGGGCGGCCTGCCACCGCCCCTGCTGGGCGAGCACACGGCCGAGATCCTGCGCGCCGAGCTGGGACTGGCCGATGACGAGATTGCCCGCCTGCGGGCGGAGGGCATCGTATGAGCCGCATCGACCCTGACCTGATCGAAGAGATCCGCGACAGCGCGCGCGACTTCCTGCAGCGGCGCGACCAGCGCCAGCGCAAGCGCAGCGCCGCCCCGCCAGACCGCGACTACTGGCGCGAGATCGCCGAGGTCGGCTGGCTCGGCATGAGCGTGCCCGAAACGCAAGGCGGCCTTGGGCTGGACTGGCGGGCCATGGCGGCGGTACTGGAGGAAGCGGGCCGCGCGCAACTGCCCGAACCGCTGGTAGCCGCGGGCGTGCTGCCGGCGGCGCTGCTGGCGCGGATCGAACCGGTCGATGCGGCGCGACGCGACGCGCTGTTGCAAGCGGTGTGCGGCGGCGCAATGCTGATCGGGCTGGCCTGGCAAGAGACCGAGGGCCAGCTGGAGGCCGGCGAGGCCGCCACGGCCTTCGGCGTCAGCGTCATCGAACGCGAGGGCGCCTACGTGCTCAATGGCGAGAAGCGCCACGTGGTCCCCGGGGCCGGCGTCGATGGCTGGCTGGTCACGGCCGACGGCGAGCGCGGCAGCGCCCTCTTCTACGTCGCGGCGGGCACGCCGGGCGTGTCCGCGCACGTCCACGAGCGCGCCGACGGCACCGCCGCCTGCCACCTGGCGATCGAGTCGGCCGTGGTGCCGGCGGACGCGCTGCTGGCAATCGACGGCGTGCTGGACGCGGTGGACGAAGCGCTGGACCTGGGCCGCCTGATGCAGTCGGCGGAACTGGTGGGCGTGGCGCGGCAGGTACTGGCTGATTCGGTGGCCTACCTGAACACGCGCCAGCAGTTCGGCCGGCCGCTGGCGTCGTTCCAGGCCTTGCAGCACCGGCTGGTGGACGCCGCCATGCAGGTCGAGCTGGCGGCCAACAGCCTGCTGGACGCGCTGGATGCGCTGGCCGCGCAGCCGGACGACGCCACCTTGCGCAAGAGCGTGGCCAGCCGCGCCAAGGCCCGTGCGGCGCGCGCCGGCCTGGAAGCGGCGCGGCTGGCGATCCAGCTGCACGGCGCCATCGGCTACACCGACGAATGCGACGTCAGCCTGTACTTCCGCAGCGCGCTGCACCTGGCGGCGTGGCTGGGCAATGCTGCGGCCCATCGCCAGCGCTACGGCGCACTGGCGGCGCTGCCGGCGCAAGACGCCGAGGACGACACCGCCGCGCCCGCCATCGACTTCCCGCGCGAGGCCGACTGGAACGGCATGCCGGAAGCTGATTTCCGCCGGCTGGTGCGCGGCTTTTTCCGCGCCCATTATCCCGAGCACCTGCGCCACGTGCCCTGGCGGCTGCACTGGGACGAGATCAAGAACTGGTATTTCACGCTGTCGCGCCAGGGCTGGATCGCGCCGTCGTGGCCGCGCGAGCATGGCGGCATGGCGCTGTCGCCAGCGCGCCAGATCGCCTTCATCGAAGAGGCCGAACGCCACGGCGTGGCGCGCGCGCCGGACCAGGGGCTGGTGATGCTGGGGCCGATCCTGATCCGCCACGGCACCGCGGAACAATGCGCCCGCTTCCTGCCGGGCATCCTGTCGGGCGTAGCGGTATGGGCGCAGGGCTATTCGGAGCCGAACGCCGGTTCGGACCTAGCCTCGCTGCGCTGCGAGGCGCTGGTCGACGGCGACGAGCTGGTGGTGAGCGGCCAGAAGACCTGGTCGACGCTGGCGCAGGACGCGACCCACATGTTCATGCTGGTGCGCACCGACAAGACGGTCAAGAAGCAGGCCGGCATCAGCTTCCTGCTGGTCGACCTGGCCAGCCCGGGCGTAAGCCGCCGCCCCATCCGCACGCTGTCGGGGCACGAGGAATTCTGCGAGGTGTTCTTCGACCAGGTTCGCGTGCCGCGCGCCAACGTCGTGGGCGAGCTGAACGCCGGCTGGGGCATCGCCAAGGCGCTGCTGGGCTTCGAGCGCCTGTTCAGCGGCAGCCCCAAGCACGCCAACCATGCCTTGCAGCAGATCTACAGCATCGCGCGCCAGCGCGGCCTGCTGGCCGACCCGGCATTCGCCGACCGGCTGGCCGAGTTGCGGCTGGACGCGGCCGACCTGACCGCCATGTACAGCGTCTTCGCCGAGCTGGCCAAGGCCGGCCGGCCGCTGCCGCCCGAACTGTCGCTGCTGAAGGTCTGGGCCACCGAGACGCACGAACGGCTGGGCGCCCTGCTGATCCAGATCGCCGAGGAATACGGCGGCGCGGCGATGCGGCTGGGCTACGGCAACGGCCAGGTGCACGCGCTGGCGCCGTACGTCAACGCGCTGGCGGCAACCATTTTCAGCGGCACCAACGAGATCCAGCGCAATATCTACGCCAAGCAGCTCGGCCTGGAAGGCGCATGACAACGATGCGCCGGCCCCGAGCCGGCGCCACAGGAGAGAGACAGATGAAGCAAGCAACCGCACTGACGGTGGCCACCCTGCTGCTGGGCGCCACCTTTGCCGCCCCGGGCCAGGCCGCCGCGCCCTGGCCGAGCCAGCCGATCCGGCTGATCGTGCCCTACCCGCCCGGCGGCTCGGTCGACAACCTGGCGCGGCTGCTGGCGCCGGCGCTGGGCCAGCGGCTGGGCCAGACCATCGTGATCGAGAACAAGGCCGGCGCCAGCGGCACCATCGGCGTGGACGCCACGGTGCGCGCCACGCCCGACGGCAACACCTTCGGCTTCGGCGTGCCCGGCGCCATCACCGGCCTGCCGCACGTGATGAAGGTGCCGTACGACGTGTCCAGGATCCAGTACGTGTCGCTGGTGGCGCGCATTCCCTTGGTGATCGTGGTCAACCCGTCCCTGCCCGACGCCACGCTGGCCGACTTCGTCGCCAGCGCCCGGCGCCAGCCCGGCAAGTACAACTATGGCTCGGCCGGCAACGTCACCACCCCGCACCTGGGCGGCGAATTGCTCAAGCAGCAGACCGGCATCGACATCATGCACGTGCCGTACAAGGGCGCGTCGCCCGCCGTGACGGCGCTGCTGTCCAACGAGGTGCAGATGTTCCCGGGCGACGCCTCGGCGGTGCTGGGCTTCATCAAGGCCGGCAAGCTGCGCACGCTGGCGGTGGCCAGCCCGACGCGCTTCGAGGGCCTGCCCGATGTGCCGACCACCAAAGAGGCGGGTTTTCCCGATGTGATCGTGGAATCGAACTACGGCATCATCGCCCCGACCGGCACGCCGCCCGAGATCGTGCAGAAGATGTCGCAGGCCATCGCCCAGACGCTGGCCGAGCCGGCCCTGCGGCAGAAAATGATCGACCAAGGGGCCATTCCCACCGCCACCACGCCCGAGGCCTACCAGGCGCTGATGCAGGCCGAATCGAAGAAATGGGGCGAGGTGATCCGGCGCGGCAAGCTGGGGCTGGAATAGTCCCATGCCGGTCCGCTTTTGCCGTACCCTTATGCCGTCTAATTCGTTGCCGCCTTATCGATCATGCCGCCTGCCAAAGCCACGGGCCTGAGCCTGGACGTCACCGCCGACCTGCACAAGTGGCGGGCCTTCCTGGCCATCGCGGAACTGGGCAGCATCTCGCGCGCCGCCCTGTACCTGGACCAGGACCAGTCGGTGCTGAGCCGCCGCATCAACGCGCTGGAACGCGAATGCAATGCGCGGCTGTTCAATCGCACCGGCCGCGGCGTGCACCTGTCCGAGGTGGGCGAACGCCTGTTTCCGCTGGTACGCACGCTGCTTGGCGACGCCGAACGGCTGGAACTGGAACTGAACGGCGAGGCACGCGAACCGGCCGGCGAAGTCACGCTGGGGCTGCTGCCGTCCACCGCGCATCCGCTGATCCGGCGGCTGTTCTCGCGGCTGCGCAAGCAGTTCCCCAAGGTACACCTGAAGATTCTCGAAGGCTCAAGCGGCCAGATCGAAGAATGGCTGACCGACAGCCGCGTCGACATCGCCATCCTGTACCGCTATGGCGACAAATGCCCGCCGGGCGAGCAAGCGCTGGCCTCGGTCGATTCGTACCTGGTGGGCGCCGCGGGCGATCCCCTGACGAGCGGCGGCGAAGTCGCGTTCGAACAGCTGGACGGCCTGCCCTTCATCCTGCCCGGCGCGCCCAACGGCCTGCGCAATGCACTGGACGGACTGGCGCGGGCGCGCAAGATCACCATCGCGCCGCTCATCGAGGCCGATTCGCTGCCGCTGATGAAGTCCATCGTCGAGCACGAGCACATGTACACGGTGCTACCGCTGCACGCGGTCTGGCAGGAGGTGCAGGAAGGCCGCCTGGGCATCGCCGCGCTGCGCGATCCGGCCATGGGCCGCATCATCTCGATGGCGTTCGCCCGCGCCAAGGGACCGGGCCGCACCGTCACCGAGGTGGCGGCGCAGATCCAGAGCCTGGTGCGCGAGATCGGCGGCGAAGGCGTGTGGCACGCCAGCCCCTGACGGTGCCAGCGCTTCAGGCGAAGCCGTACAGCCGCGCCGGGTTGTCGACCCACACCTTGCGGCGCAGGGCATCATCGCTCAGCCAGCGCTGCGCCACAGCCACCAGCGCGTCGGCCGAGGGCGCGGCCTCGCCCATGCGCACGAACGGCCAGTCCGAGCCCCACAGCACCTGGTCGGGGTTGGCGGCGACGAAGGCGTCGTGGATGAAACGCGCATTCTCGTAGTCCGGCGCGCTGCCCACGCGGCACAGCGTCAGCTTCATCCACAGCCGGCCATCGGCCAGCAGGCCGCGCAGCAGCTGGAACGCCGGATCCTGCTCGCCGCGCGCGGGCACCAGGCTGCCCAGGTGATCGATCACCAGCGGCAGGTTCAACGCCGCCAGGGCCGGCAGGTGCCGCAGATAGGTGTCGCACGGGGCCCACAGCTGCGCGTGCAGGCCGTATTGCTTCATGCGCGGGGCCAGCGCTGCGACCTGATCGAAGCCGACACTGCCCGGAAACAGGTTCCCGGCCGGGTCGCGCGCCTCGACAAAGCGCAGCCCGCGCACGCCGCCGTCATACAGGGCCTGCAGTTGCGCATCGCTGACTGACGGGTCGGCCACCGCGATGCCGCGCAGGCGGTCGCCGCCCAGCGCCAGCGCGTCCAGCAAGGCGTCGGGATGCGTGCCGTAGGGTGCGGGCTGCACCAGCACGCCGCGTGCGGCGCCCAGGGTGTCCAGCATGCGCAGGTAGCGCTGCGCCGACGCGTCGGGCGCGGCATAGGACGACGGATGCCAGAGCGGAAAGCGGTCGTAGGGGCCGAACACGTGGCAGTGCGTGTCGCAGGCCTGCGGCGGCAGCGGCTGGGCGGGGGCCGCCGGCATGCGCGGCGTCTCGACGCCGTCGGGCACGTAGGCGCTGGCGGCGGTCATGCCTTGCCCTGCCCGGCCAGCGGTGCCAGCCGGCTCAGCGCCGGCCGGCCATCCTGCTCGGGCACGTCCAGCGGCGCGGGCGCGTCGTCCGGCATCGGGATCTCATGCGCGTTCAGCGTCATCGACACCATGGTGTAGTAGCCGATGACGGCGGTCAGCTCGACCACCCCCACCGCGGCCCAGCGCCGCACCGCCTCGGCGTAGAGCGCGGGCTCGACCTGGCCGGTCTCCTGCAACTGGCAGGCGTAGGCGTAGACGATCTCGTCGTCGCGGTTGTCGAAGGCAGGTTCGCTGCGATGCTGGATGGCGTCCAGCACCGCATCCGAAATGCCGGCGGCGCGGGCGGCCTGGGCGTGGATGTGCCATTCGATCTGGCTGTTCCAGCGCCGCGCCGTGACCACGATGGCCAGTTCGCTGACGCGCGGCGGCAGGCTGGTGCCAAAGCGCAGCAACGCGCCCAGCGCCTGCCAGCGCTCGGCCAGCTCGGGATTGTGCAGCGCCGCGCGCAAGGGGCCGACCAGCCGGCCGCGCGGACCGGAGACGATGCGCTCGTAGACGCGCTTCTGGTCGTCGCTCATGCTGTCGGGCGTGGGCAGGGGAATGCGGCTCATCATCGTCCTTCGCTCAAGGGGTTTCGTCGGGCTGGCTGCGCTGCACCGAGGGCCGCGCGCTGAAGTCCTGGTGCCAGGCGGCCAGTGCCGGATGGCCGTCGCGCCAGGCCAGGTCCGGGAAACGATAGTCCAGATACGACAGCGCGCAGCCAATGGCGATCAGGCCCAGGTCGAAGCGGCTGGCCCGCAGCGCCGGCGCCTCGGCTTCCAGCACGGCCAGCACGGCGCGGGTCTTCAGCGCGAAGGCATCGAGCCAGGCCTGGGTCTGCTTGTCGACCGGTTTGTTGCGCTCCTGCCGGTACAGCAGCAGCGCGTCCAGGAAACCGTCGCCCAGCGCCTGGCGGCGTTCGGCCAGCAGGCGCGCGGCCGGGTCCGCGGGCAGCAGGCCGGCGCCGGCCAGGCCGTCCAGATAGGCGCAGATGACGCGCGAGTCGTACACCGGCGTGCCGTCGTCCAGCACCAGCGTGGGCAGCTTGATCAACGGGTTGTCCGCCACCAGGTCCAGGTTGGGCTTGTCCATCGCCACCGGCGTGCGCACCAGCGCCACGCGGTCGGCGATGCCGGCTTCGTATAGAACGATCATCACCTTGCGCACGAAGGGCGAGCGCGGCGACCAATGCAATTTCATCAAAAGGCTCCCTATGGATTCGAAATCGTGACGCGCGTCAATGGCCCTGAGCCGGCCGCACCGCCGGATCGTTGGCGGCGTCCGGCGCGCGCATCTGGAACAGGTCGCTGGTGTGCGCATACCAGCCGGCGCCGTGCATGCGGCCCAGCAGGCGCAGCGCGGGCGTGTCCACGTGAAAGCGCTGCGCATCCAGCAGCGCGTCGTCGCGCAGGTACAGCGCCACCACCCGCGCCAGCACGATGACCCGTTGCGGCGCGGCATCTAGCACCTGCCACACCCGGCATTCCAGCGCTGCCGGGCTGAGCGCGATGCGCGGCGGCACGACCACCAGCGACGGTTCGGTCGCCAGCCCGGCGCGCGTCAGCTCATCCACCTCGGACACGTAGTCCAGGCTGGTGTGGTTCATCTGCGCGGCCAGCTCGGCCGACACCAGATTGATGACGAACTCGCCCGTCTCAAGAATATTGCGCGACGTGTCTTTGAGCTGCCCGCCGCGCGGGCCAATGCCCAGCGCCACGATCGGCGGATCGCTGCTGACCACGTTGAAGAACGAGAACGGCGCGGCGTTGCGTTGCCCCTGCGCCGACTGGCTCACCACCCAGGCGATGGGCCGCGGCACCACCACGCTGGACAGCAGCTTGAAGGCATTGGTCGTGCTCAGTTCGCTGAAATCGAAATTCATGGATGATGCGTCCCTTGCGTCCTCATTTGGCCAGCAGCCCCAGCGCGCCCAGCAGTCGGCGCATGTCGGCCTGGTCCTTGGCGACGTAGGCGTCCGCTTCCTGCGGCGACAACGCCATCAACTCTATCGCCTGCTCCTGCATCACGCGGCGGTAGTCGGGATCGTCGTTCACGGCCCGGACGGTCTCGCTCAGCGTGCGCACGATGTCGGCGGGCGTGCCGGCCGGCGCCGCCAGGCTGTACCAGGTAGCCGCGTCCGCGCCCGCCACGCCCGCTTCGGCCAGCGTCGGCACGTCCGGCAGCAAGGGCGAGCGCTTGTCCGACGCATAGGCCAGCGCCACCAGGCGCCCCTGGCGGATGAACGGCAGGCTGGCCGACAGGTTCAGCATGGCCAGATCGGTCTGGCCGCCCACCACGTCGTTGATGGCAGGCGACGCGCCGGCATAGGGAATGTGGTTCAGCTGCACACCCGCGACCTGCTGAAACAGTTCAGCGCCCAGGTGCGTGGCGCCGCCCACGCCGGCTGAGCCGTAGCTCCACTTGCCGGGTTCGGCCTTGGCGCGGGCTATCAGCGCCGGCACCGAACGGATGCCGCGCGACGGATTGACCACCAGCATGATGGGCTGCACCGCCACCACCGAGCAGAAGGCGAAGCCCTTGACGCCGTCGTACACGGTCTTCTGCATCAGCGGCGTGACCACGTGGCCGGCCGAGGTGCCCAGCAGCAGCGTGTAGCCGTCCGGCTTCGCGCGCGCCACAAAGCCGGTGCCGATGGAAGCGCCGCCGCCGGGTTTGTTCTCCACCACCACCGGCTGGCCCAGGCGCTTTTCCAGCGCCCGCGCCAGGCTGCGCGCCACCACGTCGGCGGGGCCGCCCGCGGCATAGGGATTGACCAGAATGACCGGCCGGTCGGGATAGGCCGCCATGGCAGAGGCGGCAGCGACGGACAGCGCAACCGTCGCCAGCAAGGATCGAAGCATCGTACGCATGGGTGTTCCCTAGTCGGGCCGGGGCCTCAATCGGCGCGCGCGCCGGACTGTTCGATGATGTGCGCCCATTTCGCCGTATCGACGCGGATGCGTTCGGCAAAGGCCTCGGGCGTGCTGTGAGTGGTCTGGATGCCATAGCCGGCCATGCGCTCGACCATCTGCGGCGACGTCATCACCGCCTGGATGTCGGCATTCAGGCGGTCGATGACCGGACGCGGCGTACCCGCCGGCGCCAGCACGCCCGACCACAGGCTGACCTCGTAGTCCTCGAACCCTGGAGTCTCCGACATGGACGGCACGTCGGGCAGCGCCGCCAGCCGCTGGCGGCTGGTCACGGCCAGCGCCCGCACCTTGCCCTGCTTGACCTGCTCGATGAAGTTGGACGAGGTGTCGATCATCATCGAGATGCGGCCGGCCAGGAAGTCATTGATGGCGCCCGACGTGCCCTTGTAGGGAATGTGGCGGATGTCGGCATGCGCCGCCGTCTTGAACATCTCGCCCGCCAGGTGGCTGGTGGTGCCGTTGCCCGACGAACTGAAGGTCAGCTCGCCCGGCCGCTGGCGCGCCATCTCGGCCAGCGCAGCCACCGAGTCGACCTTCAGCGCAGGGTTGACCACCAGCAGGTTGGAGGTCAGGTTGGTCAGCGACACCGGCGCGAAGCTGCGCTGCGGGTCATAGCGCAGCTTGGGATACAACGACGGGTTGATCGTCAGCACGCCCATGGTCGAATACAGCAGCGTGTAGCCGTCGGGCGCGGCGCTGGCCACGGCCTCGGCGCCGATGGCGCCGCCGGCCCCCCCGCGGTTTTCCACCACGACGGTCTGGCCAAGCTTTTCGCCCAGCCCCTGCGCCAGCGAGCGCGCCATCAGGTCGGTGGCCCCGCCGGCCGGGAACGGCACGATCAGTTTGACCGGCCGGTCGGGATACGCCCCGGCCGCCACCGCCGCCGATATCAGGCCCGCACCGAGCCACAGGCTGACCGCGGTCAGCGCACTTGCCATTCTCATGCTGTCTCCACCCTGGGGGTTCTTGTGTTTGCAGCATGGTAGGCGCGGCGCAGATATGGCGCTATGCGCAGGACCGCATATCTGCTTTGCTCGACGTTGGGAAATGGGGTGGCAGCGCGGCGACGACGGGAACACCCGCCTCACGCGAGACTGGGGAGGCTGCAGCGCGTCCGACTTAGAGATCGGCTACATCGCGCAGCCGCACGCCGGAGAAGTTGGCCGCACGCAATGCGTCAAACATCGCGCGGTCGCAGATGGGAGGCGCGCCCATGCGATCCTGGCGGAAAATATGGGCATCTCCCACTACATCCTGTCTGAACACCAGGCTGGCCCCGCCGACAAGGCTATAGAGCTTCTCGTCCTCGCCGGTCTGATCATTGTGGTCGAGCTTGATCCTCACGCGGGAGGAGGCTTCATCCAGGGCATCCAGTCTGCGCAGCACATTGCCCAGGTAGTACTGAGGACCGGCGCTGCCGTCCGCAAGGCTGAAGTCGCAGGCCACAAATGCAAACGCCTCGGCGTCCATTTGTTCAAACAGCTGCTTCAAAGGCTCCGACACCATCCATATGCCGGCAAGCTCCTCCAGATCGCGTGGCATTGCGCCCTTCTCCGGTACATGGACCAGGTGGGGACGCTCTGGATACTGATTTGGCGTTCCGTCAGGGCGCGAGACGACATGCATCCCTGGAGGGATCAGCTTCTCTTCGTTGGCGATTGCTATGCCGGGAACCCCGCCGTTGCCCAGGAAACTGGCGTCGATCAGGAAAAATTCGCCCTTATGAGAGGCGGCTGCGGCTGAAATTTCAGTGGCGGTCGGTTCGGTCACGGTGGCTTCCGTCATGGCGGCTAAAGGGGTCGACTTCGCTGAAGCCAATCTTGATGAATCCATTTTTGCTCGGAGTGAGCTGGAGATACATAGCCTGCGGCGGAACTTCGTAGCTGCTAAGCAATTTTCGAGGGTATCCCATGGGATGCACTGCCCTGCTTTTCTGCGCAGGGTATGTTCAGCGGCTCTGCTTGGGGTTCCACCATAGTAGAACTCATGACCGCCCTCGTTCATGAATGCTTCACGGACGGCTTTGGACAGACGGCCTGCATCAACCGTAAGAGAAAGAGAGATGGACTGGGATTTCAAAAAGGCTAATTCGCTGATTTAAACCGATACCAGCACGGTCGGCTAAGTTGCAATTCTGGGCCGGAATTACTGGCTGGAAGACCGCAATCCGTCGGACTCGGCCCGTCGACGACGTCCGCTCGCGGCCATTTTGAGTCGTTGGCGATAGACCCCTTCAGGCTAGATTCAAGATATCGCACGGCGCTAGGGCTTCGCGTAGCCTGTCCTTCATTGAGTTGTTCATATCCACGAACCACTCAGGTTTGAGTTCCGCTGCTGCAGCCATCGCTTTGGCCCAATCCGGCATCACATGTGAGTTATGAACAGCGGTGCGCGTGTCAGCAATAGCGGCTTGTGGATCAATGGCCGCTTGGAAGACACCTGCGTTGTTCAATGTGTCGAAGATCACGCCACCGATCACCGACTCACACTTCGTGATGATGTTCAGCACGTATTTATCGAAGGCATGGAAAGTCCTGGTCTTTGCTGGATTCGTAGCGTTGTTTTGGAAACTCGGTTCCGCGATAAGCATCGGGAAATCACCGGCCATGTGACAGGCTGAGGTGATGTCGTATCCGCGATGGACGATGGCGTTTCTCAGGTACTTGATGTACTCGTAATTCAACTCACCGTCCTGAAATCCAGGGAAGACAAATCGCGCATACAACTCAGCCTCGAAAGACTTCGGCGGTAGTGGTGCCGGTTCGCGCATTAGCTCAGTTGCGGACAATAGATTCTGGAAATAGGCGCTGTACTGCACGCGCATATCAGTGTGTGTGAGCGTGGTGAGTGGCGTGCGAAACGACAAGGCTGCTCGCAGCGCGGTCTTCCGTGCCGCCATATACCAAGTCAACGCATGCAGCATATCTCGAGTTTCGGGGCTCAGTATTGTCATACGCATTTCCGACCGATGGTTATGCTCGGGCATCGTACTCGCAATTTGTTACCCGTACACTCACCTAACATCTTCGGCCGGAAGGTAAGTCATTAAGGGCGTGGCAGTCCCCCCGATCAGTGACCGCAACCGGCCGGAAACAAAGAAAATAAGGTGCCAGACTATGTTTTCGACGAGTACCCCTCGAATACATAGTCTGGCACCTTATTTCCTTGGCATGGAACCAACTGCGCACGCGCGACTTCCAGGAATCGGGCGGATAGGCGGCGCTGCGAGGGTCGGGCAATACCGACGACGTGACCAGCACCACGCTGGGCATGCGCGGCTCGTGGGAGTTTGAGTCCAAGGGCGCCCCGGGCTGCGTGACCGCGTCGCTGGGCTGGCGCGATGCCATGGGGGATGTCAAACCCAGGCAGAAACTGGCGTTTGAAGGCGGCAACACGTTCTCCGTAACGGGCGTGCCGATTGCGCGGAATACAGCGGCGGAGGTTGCGTATGACGCGCAGTTTGGCGGCGGGAATCGGCAGCAGTCGGGGGGCTGAGATTGGCTGTGCGGTTCTAGGCTGACGCTTCAATGACCGCAGGCGTCGCACTAGCGACGCCTGCGACGGCCAACGCCAAAGCGCGAAAACCGAGCTAGATCTGCCTTTAGCCTAACAGCAAGCGTTCGTTAAAGTCCGCGTCCGGCCAATAGTGATCGCTCCGATAGAGCGAAAAAGCAGAAGAAAGATATGGCGAATCTCCACCCCGTCCCCCCGACGGTCACATTTATCTCCGCTATTGTGATCGCCATTCGCCCGGAGATATTTTCTTTTTCCGTAGCGGAAGCACCTCAGAATCATTGATAATACGTGTCGGACTGTAACGGGCCGGCAGTCGTTCTTGCTGCCTGGCCGTTCTGGCAACGCAAAATACGGAAATGGCAGATAGGGGTAAATACGTTGGGGGTAACACGACCATATTTCAGTTTGAGCATTGGGGATTTGGAATCCATCTTTGAGCAGGCTCGCAGCAACCAAGATATCTTGGCGCTACTTCAGAGCGAACTCAATTACCGAAAAACTGAGCGAGCAACGCAATTGGCGAACCTCATTCGGGGAAGCATGGCGCCTCAGCGTGAGATTTCCACGGCAAAAACCAGCCCTGCTCAAAATTCTCCAGAAAACCAGCCTTCTTCTCAGCCCACCAAGCGGAAAATTCAGCCTCAGAGAAGTCAGCCCATCACACCTGCCAATCTGCACGGCGCACGTCCTGTGCCCGCCCAGCCAACTGCTAGCGCACGATTCCCCACGCGACGAGTCTCACCCACCGACAGACGCGCAGATGATCCTGTCTCGATCATTGAGGCCTGGACTGCGATGGAAGCACTTTCTCCGCAGACCTACCGTCAGCCGGCGGATTTGGCCAATGGCGATGCGCGCTGCATCGCGCAACTCGATCAAGACCTATTGCCTTGGCAGCGCGATGAAAAATCTCGCCCGAACTATCAACTGTTCTATCAGGTTGTGTTTGGCGCAATTGATATGGAGGTTGCCACTGAAGCTCTGACCCAGACATACGGAGCGGAAGAAGAAAGAAGCGCTCGTACGCGGGAAAAGTCTGCCATTGCGGCAGTTTTAGTGGACCGCATTGGGAATCTGGTCCAGGAAAAAGGCGTCGCCATATCCAGCTTTGCCTGGGCATTGCCTGTTGCCTTGGAAGGCGATATCACCCGCTTGGGTGAATGGGCTGATCTGGAAGAGCGCCTAGTCAAAGATTTTACCGAACACTTGGTAGAGCATGACAAACATGGTGAGCCTCTGCCCATGAGTCGAAAATTGATCGATGATGCATTCAAATGGCTAGTCGAGAGACTGCAAATTCCCGCAGATTTTTATCAAGCTCCGAAATTCTCGTTCAGGGTCTACCACTACTACAAGGCCAAAAACCCACCCGAAGTCTCTCTACTGAACTCGTTTTATCTGAATGATCTGGCGAGAATTCGAAAGTTGGTGGCTGCCAACGAGGTCACGCCCGCCCTTGCCCGCTATATTGGTCTGCAATCAGTTGGGCATAGCTCTGACCTACTGAGTAATCGCGATCTAATCGAAGAGCTCATCGCCCCCAAGAGCTTCCCTCAAGCACGTTGGCCTGCTCCTGGCGGGCATTCTCTCGTGACGCTGCAACAGGCTGCGGTGAATGCAACGCGTAGCTCCATTGCTCAAACGCCAGGTATCGCGGCGGTGAACGGCCCACCCGGAACTGGGAAGACGACACTGCTGCGCGATATTGTCGCGGCTTGCGTAATGGACCGTGCAACGGCCATGGCCAGATTCGACGATCCCACCCTGGCCTTTGAAACTACCGGGATCAAAATTCCAGCGGGTGATCGCGCGTTTTTTCACTTGTACCGGATAGACTCGTCGCTAAGAGGCCATGAAATCATCGTTGCCTCAAGCAACAACAAGGCCGTTGAGAACGTCAGTCGCGAACTGCCCTCTTCCAAGGCGATTGGCCGAGATTTTCAGTATTTCAAGACTATTTCTGACCGGCTCAACACAACCCGCGCTGAACAAGGCACGAAGCCTCCTGAAGAAACCACATGGGGCCTGATTGCAGCCGTGCTTGGTAATGCGGAGAATCGGAGTGCTTTCCAGCAGACCATCTGGTTCGACCCGGATTACAGCCTACGCATCTATCTAAAGGCCGCCAAAGGTGATTCGGTAATTCGCGAAGTTCGTGATAGCACCGGAAAACTCATCCGACGCGAAATACCCATCATTGTCACGAAAGAGGCACCACCGTCGCCTGAGCAAGCCAGGACAGAATGGGCGAAGACCCGCCGCCACTTCCAGACATTGAAAAATGAACTGGACAGGGAATTGTCCCATCTGGAAGCGATCCGGCAAGAATGCCTGAAGCTACCCAATGCTCGTCACGCCGTCACTGTGGCCCAACAAGCGCATCAACGCGATCAGGCGGCATACGAACGCCTTTCAGCGCTTACGCAAGAGATCAAATCCCAGTTGACTCGCGCCGAACACGCGCTGCGAAACGCCGAAGCCAGCGAGCAGACCGCACGCTCATCCAAACCCTGGTGGCTGCATCGAATATTCAATACTTGTCGTTATCGAGACTGGGAAGTTCAATATGCGCCTCTTGTCGAAAAAGCGCGAGATCTGCGCAATGCTGTCGCTCAATCAAGAAGGGATTATCTGGCTGCGCAAAGTGCCAGTGACGAAGCAGAACTTAAGCACGCACTCAGCCACCAGGCCCTCGAAACACGCTTGCACGAACTGGAACGGCTACAACTAGCGATAGCAGACCATAAAGAGAATATTGGCAAACACCTGGTGGGCGACGATTTCTTTTCCCAAGGCCATGAAGCTTGGAATCTGGCCACACCTTGGATCCCCCCGGCCATCCAGGGCAAACGAGAGGAACTCTTTGAAGCCTCGATGGCATTGCATCGCGCCTTCATCAACGTCAACGCACAACGGGTCTCCCACAACTTCGGCGCTCTTATGGGCGCCATGCAAGCCGGCGCGTTTCAGGACCCAGCCAAACTGGCGCTACTGGGTGACCTCTGGACTACCCTATTTCTGATCTGCCCGGTCGTATCGACGACTTTTGCGTCGGTCGACCGCATGCTGGGCGACTTGCCTCCGGCATCCTTTGGTTGGCTCCTGTTGGACGAAGCCGGCCAAGCAACACCGCAGGCAGCAGCCGGCGCCATGATGCGCGCTCAACGCGCAGTCGTTGTGGGCGATCCCCTACAAATCCCCCCGGTCGTATCGCTGCCTACGATGTTGACCGAACAGATCGCCAAGCACTTCAATATCAATAACGTCCGTTGGCTGGCCCCGGATGCATCGGCCCAGACGTTGGCGGACGAAGCCTCGTATCACCGTGCCGAATTCCAAGCCAGCGCAGGCACACGCGAAGTCGGCCTGCCCTTGCTGGTACATCGTCGATGTCAGGATCCAATGTTTCGCATCGCCAACGACATTGCCTACGATGGGCAAATGGTGCACGCCGCCGGCAGGCCTTCGATCAGCAAAATTGTCGATATCTTGGGTGAAGCGCGGTGGTTTGATGTAGATGGCACAGGAGACTCCAAGTGGTGCCCAGCCGAAGGCAAGCTCGTACTGGACCTGCTGCACCGGCTATCCGAGGGTGGCGTAACTGCTCCAGATATTTACATCATTACGCCCTTCCGTATCGTTGCCAACGAACTTCGGCAGTTGCTCCGGCAGGAAGAGGCACTATTCAAAACCTTTAACGTGGACATGAATGCTTGGCTAAAAGAACGTGTTGGCACCATTCATACCTTCCAAGGCAAGGAGGCCGAAGCGGTCATTGCGGTTTTGGGAGCCCCGATGAAGGCGCAACAGGGTGCCAGATCGTGGGCGACTAGCACGCCCAACATTCTGAATGTGATGGTATCTCGCGCTAAGCGGACCATGTACGTAGTCGGCTCCAGAACATCCTGGTCCACGTCGGGGCATGGTCGAACGATGGCGAAATTCCTGGATAGCCACATCAATTGAAAGGTCTGTTATCGGCCAAAAGCAGTCATTCATATGTGACTACTATCGGCAAGACATATATTTCATCTTCAACTTTCGAGAACACCCGCACACATGAATGAAGCCATCCCCTACGACCAGCGCTGTCACCGCACCGAGTCAGGAGTTGCCGTTATTTGGCCGTTCCTAAACGTTCAGCGGAGCCGAGGAGAACTTGAGCTTTTCTTGGACACCAATGCCCTCACCAGGTCTCAGTGGCTGTCCGAACTATCTGAAGATCTGCTTCGATATTGCGTGGTAAATCCTTGGATGGCAATCCAAGAACAGTGGTTTTCTAACTCCTGCTTTCGCAATGACCCCGAGAGCCGTATCAATGGCTGGATCGAAAATCTTGCGCAGTACGGCGTCAAGTTCCGCCCAGGATACGCAAGCGATCAAGTTCAGTTATTGATAAAAAACGAAAGGGCGCTTCGCAGGCAGTTCAGTTCGATAGTTCCATTCGTCGCAATCATGAAGTGCCTGCTGTCGCAGAAGATGCCGGTCGATGAATCGCTGGCACGCTTGAAAGAAATGGGACAGTCCGACATTCCGCGTTTCACAGGTGTGATTGCGCTGACAGCGCTGGGGGTTTCGCTAAAGAAGCAGCAGGCATTCAAGTGGGAAAGAGACCCCAAACCTGCCTACTCTTACCTCTCGTCTTTCTTGGATTTCCAACCGGCGGGCAAAGACGAGAGCGACTACATGAACGTCTCGTACCTCCGTAATCGCGCTGGGGATCTGAATACATGGCTGGCACTACCAGTTCTGCGCCAACTGGGATATTCGATCGGTAGCCATTCCGCGCTGGCTACCGGTGACAAGGCCCTCCATCGGCTCATCTTTCGGGCGATTCCCCCGGTCATGATGCCCACTGGAGCGACCAGTTTCAGTGTGGCGCCCAATGAACTCTCTCAAGAGACTTTTGAACGCGTCGTCGGGGTTGCCCGAAGCTTGCAGGCTCGAGAAATATCTACTCTTGATGAGCAACTTGCGAGAATGAAGACAGTGTTCAACCTCGCCAGGACGTGGACTAATGATCAACGCGAGCGCGATGCGCTAGATGAGATGCTCTCCGAATGGTGGCTACCGGGCCATGGAATGGAGATCAAGCCACTGTGAGTCGCGGAGCGACACGGCTTGATGCACTCGCCTGCTGGTACTTAGTGCAGGGCTTTTTCGGCTGTCTAACGGGGCCAAGGCCAGCTTGCGAGCCTCAAATTCGGTGCGCCGGATGACTGCAATGGGTCGGAAGCGGCCCGTCGCCGGCGACAGCCCGTCTTCTTTTCGAGATTCGGCTGAAAGCTCCCCACCCGTAGGCAAGATCGTGGTGCGGTCGTGTCTTTCTGCGATAAGCCCAAGGTGGAACAGGGCTGTCGGTTCTTGCCCCCCGACATCACACCTTATTCAGCACCTCCACATCCAAGTCTGTATCCGGCCTTCTCGCAGATTCACCCGCCTGCCCCCCTTTAACAGCCTGCTGCGCCCGCCGTGCCTGTTTGTCTGCATACATAAGCTGATCAGCCTGCTTGAGGGCGGCTTGCAACGAACTGACGGCGGGATCCACGGTGACGATGCCAAAGCTTGCACCTCGATAGTGGAAACTGCACTCGGCGGCGGTGTAGGTACCGATCAGCGGCTGCGCCAGCCGGTTGCGCATCTCGTCGACGACCCTTTGCGGATTGTCGGACCTGGACGGATCCACAAGTCCAATCACAACGAACTCGTCGCCGCCCCATCGACCCAGCATGTCGCTCGCACGGAGACCGGCCGACATACGCCGGCCCACCTCGATCAGGAATCTGTCGCCGGCCTCATGCCCATAGGTGTCGTTGATGGGTTTGAACCCATCCAGATCGATAAACGCTACCAGAACCCATTGCTGTGTCCGCTTCGCCAGCGCAAACAACCGCTCCAATTCAGCCAACACCGCGCGTCGATTCGGCAGGCCGGTCAGCGCGTCATAGTTGGCGGCATACCGTTCATCCTGTCGGCGCATGACGATCTGGCTAGCGACATGGCCTGTCAGCAGAATCAGGACCAGGCCGACCACCGCAACCAACCCGGCGATCCAAAAGTGCTGCCTGCGCATGGGAGCCAGGTGTTCCAGCGTCGCCAGCGTGAGCAGCTGATATTGGGTACCCGACAACGGCTGGCGCCTCAGCAGATAAGGCCTGCCGTCGATGAGCCATTGGTCGGCAAGGTCCGAGTCGCCTGCCGGGCGCACGTCCATGCGTTCGCCTGGCTCTTCTTCACCATCCGGCGCCAGCACCATGCCTGGCGGCAGGAGCGCCGCGACATTGCGCAGCATGAACGGCTCTGACGACGCCGTGATCACCCGCCCCTGACGATTCACGATCAGCGCGACATGGCGCCCTGTCAAATACAGCGCGACCTCTGGCGCGTCGAACTTGACCGTGACGGAACCCAACGGCACGTCGTTCGCGTCCTCGATACGACTGGCCACGAAATAGGATGGGGATTTATTCAAACGCGCGATACCGAAATAATGGCCATTGCCGGTACGCAGCGCGTCAATCAGATAGGGCCGCCCCGAATAGATCATGCCCACGATGCTGTCGGGTTCGGCCCAATTGCTGGCCGATACGGTGTCGTCCGACATGTTATTCATGTAAATGCGCGCGTAGCGCAGGTCACTGGCCAGCGCGTTCATGAAATCGCCGACTCTGCGCACCAGCGGATCGCTCGCAAACTGCGCAGCGCGCTGCTGCCGTGTCAGCGCGGCGGCCCCAGGGGGATCCGTGCGATAACGCATGGCGAGTTCAATCACCAGGCCCTGCCGCGCCACCATATTGGCCACGCTCGCCATCTCGGTAAACAGCCGGTCCATGACGCGCGCAGTCGTTTTCGCTTCGTATTCGGCGCTAGCCGCGGACCTCGCCAATTGCGCCGACACGATCCCCTGCGAAATCCACCATCCCAGACCGGCCACCAGCGCCAGCCAGACGACGGCGAAACCCAGCGTGACGCGGCGCACGGTGCGCCACGTCTGTTGTTCACGCCCGCCTTGCTGCAGCAACACGTCGTTCTCCCTCGCCTCGCCAATCGTCGAAAAGCGCTTTATTCGGTATGTGTGACTTTCTCGCTCCAGGCAGCAGGATGAGCGTGGACCCGTTCTGCCCATTCTCCCAGGCGATATTCAAAAATATCGCGATAGGTGCACCGACGCGTCTCGCGTCGGATTTATCGGCTCGCTGGAGCAGGAACAAGCACCGACACCATATCGCAGCCGCTTGGCTTCGTTTTTTTTTATTGACAATACTTAACAGTGAGATACCGAGAATATACGCGGGCCGATCCAATAGTCTCTTTTTTGCGACCATTCCCCCCGCCATGTGTTAGCCTTTTCGCCTAGTTACAGATATTGCCAGTTTCATCAAGTCTGACCGTATGAGTTGTCTATCGCAACTTCTGGAGTGTCGCTATGAAACGCTGGTTAGTATCAGGCTCATTATTTCCGCGGCGTTCTGCGCTGCACTGGCTATATCCCGTGGTCGCCACGGGGTCGCTATTACCCGCAGTAAACGATGTCTGTGCGCAGACGGTCGGTCCCGGACCGATCGGCACGCCCGTCAACGTGGGCAGCGGCACCACCACCGTGGTGGGCGGCACCACGATCACCACGCCAGGGACGTCATCGGCCGTGTCCGGCGGGACATTGATCGTCGATCCCGCAGCGGGCCCCAGCCCCGGATCGGTGTCATTCTCGGCAAGCAACTTCAATGCGTTCGGCATCTACGCCACAGGCGGAACGATCACCTTCCGTAGCGGCGCCGCGCCCGGCATCACAGCGTCCATCACGACCACAGGGAACGCGGCAGCCGCGCTGTGGACGCAGAACACCGGGGTATCGGCGACGTCGGCCGGCGGGCTGAACATCCATACCACCGGCGGCTACGGCATCGTCGGCGGCCTGCCCGTCGGGTCTTACGGCGTCGTCGCCAGCCACAACAGCAGCATGTCCCTGACCCAGGCCACCATCCTCACGGAAGGCCTGGGCGCGACGGGCGCCTATGCCTTCGGCAGTCAAGTCACGCTCAACAACGTTGCCATCTCCACGCGGGGCAACGCCTATCGGGACGGCACCGGCACCTATGGCGCCTATGGGGCGCTGGCCAACGCCCTGAATGGCGTGCGCGGCAAGTTGATGGTCACGGGCGGCACCATCTCGACCGCCGGCGACGTGGCCTACGGGGTGGGCGCCATCGGCTCGGACGCCACGATCAACGGCACCACCATCACCACGGCGGGCGCCAGCGGCAGCGGCCTGTTCGCCAACGCGGGCACGATCACCGCATCGAACGTGGCGGTGACCACCTCTGGGGCGCCGGGCTACGGCGCCTATGCGGTCATGGGGTCGACCATCACGCTGCAGGATGCACGCGTCACGACCCAGGGCAGTTCTGGCTACAACTTGCTCAGTTACGGCGCGAACTCGCGCGTGATCGGGACCAACGTCACGGCGCTGTCCACAAACAGCAATGCGCCCGGCGCGACGGCCTGGGGCACGACGGCCACCGACAATGTGGCCCTGAGTCTGACCGGCGGCTCCGTCCAGACGCAAGGCGCCAATTCCCACGGCTTGTACGCCCGCGGCGCGCTGGCGACCCTTTCTGTCGATGGCACGTCGGTCACCACCAGCGGCCAGGGCGCGTTTGCCGCGCGTGTGATCAACGGCACTTTGAACGCCAGCAATGCCACCTTGCAGGCAAGCGGCGTCGACGCGACGGGTTTGGGACTAAGCAGCGATGCGGGGGTCACGGCCACCGCGACCCTGACGGGCGGCACGCTGAGCAGCGCGCAATCCGACGCCATCGCCGTCAACGGCGGCACCGCGCAAGTCACGTTGACGGGCACGCAAGTGACGGGCGCGCCGCGCTGGCTGCATGTGATCGGCACCTCGACGCTCACAGCCAATCCGCTGGCGGCGCCGGATGGGACGACCGCCACCGGGGTCAACTCGACGGGGCTTTCCGGGGTGGGGGTCACGGTTCTGCCAGGCGCCGTCAGCGCGCCCGCGGCGGGGCCGACGAGTGTCGCCACGATCAACGCGTCCGGGGCCACGCTCAATGGGTCGGCGTTGACCGAGGCCGGCACCACATCCACCGTTTCGCTGAGCAATGGCACGGTCTGGAACATGTCCGGCAGTTCGAACGTGACCTCGCTGACGAACAACGCCAGCCAGATTCTGTTCACGGCGCCGTCGTCGGGCGCTTTCAAGACATTGACCGCCGCCAATTACACCGGATCTGGGGGGGGCCTGATCGGCTTGAACACCTATCTGGGGGACGACAGTTCCCCCTCGGACCGGCTGGTCATCGACGGCGGCGCCGCGACAGGCGCCACGGGCTTACGCATTGCCAATGCCGGCGGGCCGGGGGCCTTGACTACGGCCGCCGGCATCAAGGTCGTCGACGCCATCAACGGGGCCACGACCCAGGCGTCCGCGTTTTCCTTGACCGGACGGGCCGTCGCAGGCCCCTACGAATATCGGCTCTACCAGGGCTCTGCTGCGGCCCCCGCCGATCAGAGCTGGTACCTGCGGTCTGAAAAGGAACCGGAACCGCCCGTGCCCCCTGCCCCACCCGGCCCCACGCCCGATCCCGAACCACTGTACCGGCCCGAAGTCGCGGCGTACCTGGCCAACCAGCGCCTGGTCGGGCAGATGTTCGTGCAGAGCATGCACGACCGGCTGGGAGAACCGCAGTTCATCGAGTCACAAGCGTTTCCGAATGACGACAGCAAGCGCAAATCGATCTGGTTGCGCGCGGTGGGCAAATGGGAAGGCAGCCACAGCCGCGACGGCAATTTTGATGTCAGCACCGACCTGTTCCTGTTGCAGGGCGGCGGCGATCTTGCGCAGTGGAAACTGTTTTCAGAGACGGATCGCCTGCATCTGGGGGCCATGCTGGGCTACGGCACGGCCGACAGCACCGCCCGCGCCGACGGCAACCCCTACAAGGCCAAGGGACGCGTCAACGGATACAGCGCGGGCCTGTACGGCACCTGGTTTCAAAACGACGAAACCAAACTGGGCGCCTACGTGGACACCTGGTTCCAATACGGCTGGTTCAACAACCGGGTGCAAGGAACCGACCTGCCACGAGTCGACTACGACTCTCAAGCGTGGGCGGTGTCCGCGGAAGCCGGCTACGCGTTCAAGCTGCGGGAAAACTGGATGCTGGAGCCGCAGGCCCAGATCATCTATGTCGACAGCAACACCGACAGCATCACGGAACAGAACGGCACCCGGGTAGACCGCGCCGACTCCAGCGGCACCATCACCCGCCTGGGGGTACGCACCTTCACCACGCTGGACCTGGGCAACAACCGCAAGGCGCAACCTTTCGCGACCGTGAATTGGTGGCACAGCAGCGTCGACAGTTCCGTGTCGTTCAACCAACTGCCCGTCGGTGGCTTGTATCCCAAGGACCGCTATGAATTGAAAGTGGGCGTCCATGGCGACTTCACCAAGGGCTGGGCGGGGTGGGTCAACGCGTCGGGCAGTTGGGGCGCGCAGGACTACCACCAGTATGTCGGGCGGATCGGCGTGAAGTACACCTGGTGATATTCGGAGTACCGATATGAAAAATCACTTCAGCCACTTCAAGAACCAGACCGTGACCCTGGCCGATGGTGAGCGCATTTTCGTGCGGTCCGGCGGCTCGGGGCCTGCCGTGGTGCTCATCCATGGGTTCGGAGATACCGGCGACATGTGGGGCCCGCTCGCGCAAAACCTTGCCAAGACGCACCTGGTGATCGTGCCAGACCTGCGCGGCATGGGGCATTCGTCAAAGGCCGCCAGCGGCTACGACAAGAAATCACAGGCTGTCGACATCCGTGCGGTCGTTACGGCGTTCAAGCAGGACAAGACTGCCGTTGTCGGCCATGACATTGGCACGATGGTCGCCTATGCGTATGCCGCGAGCTACCCCGACAAAGTCGACAAGCTGGTCGTGATGGACGCGCCAGTGCCTGGCATTGCGCCTTGGGACCAGATCATCCTGTGGCCCGCGTTGTGGCACTTCAATGCCGGCGGGCCGGATTTCGAGCGGCTGGTCGCCGGCAGAGAACGCATCTATCTCGACCGATTCTGGAACGAATTTGCCGGCACGCCTTCGAAAATCGATGAGGCGACGCGACGCCACTACGCCGAACTCTATTCCCAGCCGGGCGCGATGCGCGCTGCCTTCGCGCAATTCAACGCCATCGCCCAGAAAGACGTCGCCGACAATATCGAACTATCCAAAACCAGACTCACCATGCCCGTGCTCGCCATCGGCGGAGAAAAGTCCTTCGGCGAGAACATGGCGATCGTCATGCGCAATGCCGCGACGAATGTACGCGGTGAAGTGGTCCCGGATGCCGGGCATTGGTTGATGGAAGAAAGCCCCGACGCCACGGTCGCGTTGATTGGAGGATTTCTGGCGGCTGCAATTTAGTGTGGCCGCAATTTAGTGTCAGACTACGGTTTCTCTCTTCGACGAAGAATACCTATGCCTCGACACTTTCCGCACGCGCTGGTGATCGCCCTGACGATCGGCTTCGGGACCCTTGGCGCTTCGACGCAGGCCCAGGTTCCGCCGACGCCAAAGGTGCAGTCTGGCAACGGGCATCCTTACGAGATCGCCGACAGCGAAGTATGGGACGTGCCTGATCCCGTTTCCCAGCGCGGCTACCAGGTCTTCGTTGCGTTGCCACCGTCCTATGCCAAACAGCCGCAGCGGCGTTACCCGGTGCTGTATGTGACCGACGCCGACTACGCCTTCCCGATCATCCGCCAGCTTGCGCGCCGCTTGAATGTCGAGGGCCCCAAGATCGAGGAGTTCATTCTCGTCGGCCTGTCGTATGGAAAAGGCGAGGACGGCGGAGCCAGCCGTCGGCGGGATTACACACCGACAGCCAACGGCCCGAGCACGGACGTTGCCGGTTCAATCCACGGCCATTCGCAAGCCTATCAACAATACCTTCGCGACCAGGTCAAACCCTTCATCACCGCTCGCTATCGGACCGACCCCGCCACGGCAATCTTCCTGGGCCACTCGTACGGCGCCCTGTTGGGGACGCAGATTCTTTTCACCGAACCTGACTTGTTCAGCGGTTATATCCTCGGCAGTCCGTCGCTCTGGTACGACAAGCGGCATATCTTGAAGGTCGAAGCAAACTACGCCAAGCGCAATCAAGACCTCAAGGCGAAAGTCTTTCTTTATGTCGGCGCCTACGAAGCCTTGCGCAAGGGGGATCGACGCTACAACCAGACGGTGGACATGGTCGCCGACAACCGAGCCCTGGAAAAGACGCTGCAAAGCAGAAAATACCCAGGTTTGAAACTTGAGTCGGTGGTCTTGAACGACGAAGATCATCTCACCGTCGCGCCACGAGGCTTCACGCAGGGATTGAAATATCTGCTGCCAGTGCGCTGAATCATCAGCGCGCACGACACGGCGGGTCGGCCAGCGATCCGCGCTACCGGCTCTCGTTTCCTGCTTCGTGTTTCAGAAAAAGTGTCAGACTACGGTTTTGCGCTTTGCATCGGACATCATGAACCCACAAATCCAGGCGACCGAATTCGAGCTGTGCGTTTCCATGGGAGATCTTGTTCTGTGGTCAGAAGACAGCGATGACCCGGTCGCTCTGCATCCCGACCTGCAGGCACTATTCGATGCTTTAGGCGCAGATATCGATTTACTGCCCATCATCTCCGGGTACTTTGAAGACAGTGCTCGAGTGGGTCGCGGCGACGTCTATGTGTTCGAGATTGGCGACGCCACCGTAATGGCCTTGGACACCTATTCAGAGCCGACAGATCAATTGGATTTGATCTCCCTGTATATCAGGTGCGGCAAAGACAAGAGTGCCGAGATAGCTCGGCTTGCGCTGCAGCTGTTCAACGCAACACCTTGTCAGGTTCACTTTGCTCAGAAATCCATCTCCAGCGAGCTCCGGAAAGCGATAGACGCACGCAACTTCCCCCGGTCGTTTCCGGGCAGTTCCTTCAGGCAATCTCAGATCCGCTCGGCGCTATTGCTGCGACGTGATCCGATTGATCGAACCCCGACATAACGGCAATCAGAAAAACTCATCCAGCAAACAATAGAACGCCATGCGTTCGTGGTCGGGTTCCACGCCGTATTCACGAAAGAATGGCGCCACCCATGCTTGCCCGAGATTGCGCGCGATGCTTCGTGCAGTCAGTGCAAGGTCCTGGTATCTGTCACTGACGCCTAAGCGGCCGCAATCGATGAAGCCCGTGAAAGCGCTGCCGGCTGCCATGAAATTGGGCAGGCAAGCATCACCGTGGGTCACGACAGGATCGCAGGCCAGCGGACGCGTCGACAACAGATCCGCCAGCACATCCGAAGCGCTCTGCCCCTGGCGTTCGTCGTCAAAGTCCGTTTCGTCGACGAGTCCCTGGTTCACACGATCTCTGGCTACAGCGATACGTTCCTCCAGGGGGTGGTGGAACGGACACATTGCGATCGGCACCTGGTGGAGACGACGGAGTGCCTTCGCCAGAACATCCACGATTTGAGCGGAAGACAGGTCATCCGCGCTGGCCAGATCGCGCCCGGGAACGGCAGTCATGAGTAGCCAGTGGCGGTTGTCATCCGTCGTAAAACCGACCACGGTCGGCCCAGGCAGGGCCAGCCGTTGCAGCCACTGAAGGCGTTCGACTTCGCCAGGAAGCTCACTCAACTGGCCCGCAGGTTCGGACTTCAGGAATAGCGCTTGCCCGTCATCGCAATGGATGCGAAAGACTTCCGCTCCGGACTCTCCAATGACTTGTCGTTCGATGACCGCGCCAGCCAGTCTTTGCTGCCATGTTTCGGGGATATGCATGTCGTCCACTTGTTATCTTCCGGCGGAATCTACGTTGCGCGCAGCCGTATATCGTCGCCACCCTCGTCTTTCAGCGGCGCCGCACCCCGGCCAAACTTATCCCGATATGCCGCGGGACTCGTCAGCACGATCCGCCTGAAGTGCCTGCGCATCGATTCTTCCGACCCAAACCCCGCCAGCTCCGCAATCCGTCCAATCGGCAAGGCCGTCTGCGCTTCCAGCATGTCTCGCGCCGCCGCCACGCGCTCACGCACCAGCCATTCATACGGCGCCATGCCGGTGGCATCGTGGAATTGCCGTTGCAGCGTGCGTGGGCTCATCGCGGCGCGTTCCGCCAGCGAACGCAGCGTGTGCGGCAAGGCGGGATGCTGACGCATCCAGTCCATCAGTTTGGTCAGGCGTCCGCTGTCGTCCTGGGGCATCGGGCGCGGCACGAACTGCGCCTGGCCGCCCTCTCGGTGCGGCGCCACCACCAGCCGCTGCGCGACCCGGTTGGCCACGGCGCCGCCGTAATCGCGCCGCACCAGGTGCAGCAGCATGTCCAGCCCCGCCGCGGACCCCGCCGATGTGATGATCTGGCCTTCGTCTATATATAAGGCGTCCGGCTCGACCCGCACGTTCGGATAGCGCCGCTGCAGCGCGGCGGCGTAGCGCCAGTGGGTGGTCACGGTCTTGCCGTCCAGCACACCGGCTGCAGCCAGCACGAACACACCCGAGCAGATCGAGCACAGCCGCGCCCCGCGCTGGTAGGCCTGGCGGATGCGCTTGAGCAGTGGCTCGGGCGGCAGTTCGTCGGCGTCGCGCCAACCGGGCACCACGATCGTATCGGCGCGGTCCAGCATCTTCAATGTGTAGGGTGCGGCGACCGTGATGCCGCCTGCGGCCCGCAGCGGGCCCGGTTCGCTGGCGCAGACGGCGAAGCGATACCAGTCGACGCCGAGTTCCGGGCGTTCCAGCGCGAACAGCTCGGTGACGCAGCCGAATTCGAAGGTACAGAGCCGGTCGTAAGCCAGCGCGACGACAAGATGATTAGCCATGGCGTGATGTTACCGAAGAATGGCATTTACGCCACTACTGCGAATGGCGGCCAACGGCCAGAATGACGTCACTGGATTGGTTTTCCAGGCACCGTTTCAACGACCCCTTCCCGCAGAGTTCAACCATGTCGACCCCCAACGCCGTCACCGCCATCCCCGCCGCCCAGAGCGAAACTGCACTGGCCCATTTTCGTGCGGCCATGCAGTTCGAGACCGATTGTTCCGATGTTTCCAGCGCGCTGGCCAGCGGCGCGCCGGGTTTCGTGCTGCTGGATGTTCGCAGCCCGGCGCTGTATGCGCAGGGCCACGTGCCGGGCGCGCTGAATCTGCCGCACGGCAAGATCGTCGAGTCCAAACTCGTGGACTACCCGGCGGATACGCTGTTTGTGACGTACTGCGCCGGGCCGCACTGCAACGGCGCGACACGGGGCGCAATACGGTTTGCCCAGCTGGGGCGGCCGGTGAAGGTGATGATCGGCGGGATTACCGGGTGGCTCGATGAAGGCTTCGCGCTGGCGACGGGCGTTGCGGCGCATCGCAGTGAAACCGCTCAACCGGGTTGATGGCCCGGCGCGGGACGACGATCCGGGCCGATGCAGGTTGCGTCGGCTACCCGCGCACCACGCTGCGAAACGCAGCGGAAAGTGCAGCCAGCGCGTCTTGTGTGCGGGCATCCTGGCTTCGGGTGTGAAGCACGACGGGCAGAGACGGCAATTCGGGCAGCCCGAGTTTCGCGCCGATATCCACGGCGCCGAATGGCAGCATCCTCGGCGCCAGCGCGGCCACGCCCAATCCCGCCATGACCGCCGCCGCGACGGCCGCCACGCCGCCGCCGACAAAGACTTCTCGCCAGGGGACGTGCGCGGCATCCAGAAGACTGGCGGCCAGCGCACGAACTCCGCAAGGCTCTGCCAGGGTGGCAAGAGGCAGGGGTTCGTCGGCTCGGTATTGCCAGCCGGGCGCGGCGAACCAGCCCAGTTTTTCTTCGGCAATCAGGGTCCCATCGCTGCGGCCGGCATTCAGGCGGACGATGACCGTGTCGAGTTCGCGGCGGTCGAAGCTTTGCAGCAGGTCGCCGGACGATCCGATCCGGATGTCGATCAACAACTCGGGATCTTGCGCGTTCATGCGTGCGATCAACGCAGGCAGTTCCGGCCCCGCAACGTGATCGCTGATGCCGACCGTGATTCGTTGCCGAGCGCTGGAAAATGCCGCCAGGGCGCGGTCATGGGCCGCCAGCAGTTCACGCGCATGTTCCAGAAACATTGCCCCGCTTGCGGATAGCTCGACATACCGGGGCGTGCGCTCGATCAGCCGGGTATCGAGCCGGTCTTCCAGCCGCTTGAGCTTCAGGCTGATGCCGGCCTGCGTCGTCTGCAGCGCCTCGGCGGCCCGGGTAAAGCTTCCCAGCTCTACGATGCGGACGAAGGCTTTCACGGCATCGAGGTCAAGCGATTGCGCAGTCATTTCAGATATTTATCGTTGAAATAAACATCCATAGCGTATCAGAATGATTAGTATGGAGCGGTCCAACCCAAGGAGAACCCCAACATGCCACTCGTTCATATCTCAATGCGCACCGGAAAGAGCGACGCCTACAGACAGGCCATCTTCGACAGCGTCTATCGCGCGCTGCGCGACACCTTCAACGTTCCCGAAGACGACCAGTTCATGACCATTACCCAGCATGACGCGGCGGACTTCCGCTATGGCAAGTCGTACCTGGGCGTTGCGCGTAGCGATGACCTGGTGCTCATCCAGATCACCGCCAACAACACCCGCACGCTGGAACAGAAGAAAGCGTTGTTTGCGCGCACGGCGGAACTGCTCGCCGAAAGCCCGGGCATTCGCCCGGAAGACGTGTTCGTGAACCTGGTGGAGGTGGCCAAAGAGAACTGGTCGATGGGCAATGGCCTCGCGCAATATGCCTGATCGCCTGCCCGCTATTCCCCCATCGAAAACCCCTGCTCGCGCAAGAACTTCGCCACGATAGGCTTCCATTTCTGCAGCGAATGGGTAAACAGGCTATGCCCGTTCTCGCCATCCGGCCCCATCGGCACAAACGTGGCGTGGCCGCCCGCCTGGTTGTAGGCGGCGACCCACTGCTTGGGCCAGTCGGGGCCCCAGTACAGGTCGTTTTCGGTGTAGATCCACAGCATGGGCAGGCGGGTCGCCTGGCCATAGGCGGCGTAGGTGGCTTGCAGGCGGTCGGGGCCGCAGGGCTTGCCGGGCGATCGCACGGGATCGCCGCCTGAACCGCCCGCGAAGTTGATGGCGGCCTTGACCCCGGGCGGGTTCTGGGCCGCCAGCGCCACGGTGGAGCCTCCGCCCACCGACTGGCCCAGCACGACGATGCGCGAGGCGTCCACGTCCGGGCGTTGCGACATTGCCTGTACCACCTGGCTGATCTGGCTGGCGGCCCGGTCGAACATGGGGGTGAAGCGGCGGTCGCCGCAGGGGCCGCTGGTTTCCAGGTCGGGGCCGCCGGTGGCGCCGTAGCCCAGGCGCACCGGCACGGCCACCACGAAGCCCGCATCCGCGAAGAACTGCGAGGCCGACGTGTAGCGCGCCCGGCCCAGCTTGGCGCGGCCGGCCGGGTCGCCCGCCCGGCCATGGTTGATGACGATCAGCGGATGCTTGCCGGCGCCAGCGGGCGTGAACACGGTCACTACCAGATCGCCCGAGGCCGTGCCGCCGTTTTCCAGCGCGACCTTGACGGGGACCTTCTCGACGCTTTCGTTGGCGGCAAGCTTGGGCGGTGGCGCGGCGCAGGCCGTCAGCAGACTCACGCTTGCGATCATCGCGATTCTTGTCAGAGCACCCATGTAGACCCTCGTCGTGAACAGGCTCGTCGCCCGGGTAGCGGCAAGACTACTCCCGCCGCGGCCGGTTCGCCATTGCCTTGAACCCACCCCGCCGATTCATTCCACTTCAGACTTATTCCATGAAAATTACTTGTTTGTCGTGATCAACGACCGGGCCTAGGATGGCTGGCAACGCCAACGATTCCACGAAAGAGACACTTGCCATGACCGCCCCCATTCCCGCCTTTGCCCACAGCCTCGTCCAGCGCGACGAGCGCGGCGTGTACACCTTGCAGATCCACGATGCCAAAAGCCTGAACATCCTGGCCACGCCCGTCACCCTGGGCCTGACCGAGGCCGTGCGCTGGATCGCCGCACAGCCCGACGCCCGCGCGCTGGTCATCCGCGGCAGCGGCGACAAGGCTTTTGTCGGCGGCGCCAACATCTATGAAATGGCCGAACTGGACCCGGCCGGCGGCCGCGCCTTCATCACCAACCTGCGCCACCTGTGCGACGCCGTGCGCGACGTGCCGGTGCCCACCATTGCCCGCCTGCCCGGCTTCTGCCTGGGCGCCGGTATGGAACTGGCCGCGGCCTGCGACATCCGCCTGGGGTCGCGCGATGGCGTGTTCGGCATGCCGGAAGTGCATGTCGGCATTCCGTCGGTAATCCACGCCGTGCTGCTGCCCGCCCTGATCGGCCCGGGCGCCACGAACTGGCTGCTGCTGACCGGCGCCACTGTCGACGCCGACCAGGCGCTGCGCTGGGGATTCCTGCAATTCCTGTGCGAACCTGGCGCCGAAGCGCTGGACGCCCTGGTGGAGCGCACCGTCGGCCCCATCGCGGCCAGCGGGCCGCTGGCCGTGCGCTCGCAAAAGGCGCTGCTGCGCTACTGGGAGACGTCCACCCTTGAAGCCGGGCTGGACCGCAGCGTCGACGCCTTCGGCAACGCCTTCACCACCGACGAACCGCGCCGTCACATGGCGCCCTTCCTGGCCCGCAAGCGCGCCCCGGAGGCGCAATGACCGCCGCCCCGGCCACCGGCCCGCTGGCCGGCGTGCGGGTGGTGGACATGACCTCGGTCGGCATGGGTCCGTACGCCACGCAGATCCTGGGCGACATGGGGGCCGACGTCATCAAGGTCGAGTCCCCGGAAGGCGACGTGTTCCGGGCCTCGGTGCCGGCCGCCTCGCCCGGCATGGGCGCCGCGTACCTGAACCTGAACCGCAACAAGCGCAGCGTCACGCTGGACGCCAAGCACCCCGACGACCGCCAGCGCCTGCTGGAACTGGTCGACGGCGCCGACGTGTTCATCTCGAACGTGCGGCCGCGCGCGCTGGCGCGGGTGGGGCTGGACGCCGCCAGCCTCTGCGCCCGCAACCCGCGGCTGATCTACTGTTCGGCGGTGGGCTTTGGCCAGGACGGGCCGTATGCCGCGCAGCCCGCCTTCGACGACATCATCCAGGCCATGAGCGGCCTGGCCGACCTGCAAGGCCGCAACAGTGGTGCGCCCGCCTATATCAACACCATCATGGCCGACAAGGTGGCCGGACTGACCCTGGCCTATGCGATTCCGATGGCGCTGTACGAACGCGAGAAGTCCGGGCGCGGCCAGGCGATCGAGGTGCCCATGTTCGAGACGCTGGTGTCGTTCACGCTGATCGAGCATATGGGCGGACGCACCTTCGACCCGCCGCGCGGCGACATGGGCTACCGCCGGGTACTGTCGCCCGAACGCCGGCCCTACCGCACCCTGGACGGCCACCTGGCGCTGCTGCCCTATACGGATGCGCAATGGCAGCGCTTCTTTGCGCTGGCCGGACGTGCCGACCTGGCCGCCGACCCGCGCTACGCCAGCCCGCCCGCCCGCGCTCGCCACTTCGACGCGCTGTACGCCGACCTGGCCGCCATCGTGGCCTTGCGCACCACCGACGACTGGCTGGCGCGGCTGGCCGATGCCGACATTCCGCATTCCCGGGTCAATACGCCCGACGCCCTGTTCGACGACCCGCACCTGGCCGCCACGGGCTTTTTCCAGCAGGTCGAGCACCCCACCGAAGGCACCCTGACGGCCACGTCCATTCCGGTGCGTTTTTCGCGTACGCCGGGGTCGATTCGCAGCCTGGCGCCACGCCAGGACGCGGATCGGGATATGCTCGGTCGGCAATAGGCCTGCCGGGGTGCGGCGACACCTGCCGCTCCCGGCCCGCCGCAAGCCTGTCCCCTGCCCGCCCCGACCATGAATATCACCTTGAAGCAGTTGCGCGCGTTCTGCGCGCTGTATGAATTGCGCAGCTTCACGGCTGCCGCCCGCGCGGCCTTCATCACGCAATCGGCCGTCAGCAAGCTGTGCGCCGAACTGGAAGCCGAGGTCGGCCAACCGCTGTTCGAGCGATCGACCCGCAGCGTCACGCCGTGCGAGGGCGCGGCCGACTTCTACGCCTATGCCCAGGAAATCCTGGGCACCGTGCGCGCCGCCGAACGCAGCATGTCCGGCATGCGGGCGTTGGAGCGCGGCACGGTGGGCGTGGCCTGCTCGCCGATGATGATGGTGGGCCTGTTGGGCAACGTGATCGCGCGCTACCACCGCAGCCATCCGGGCGTGAAGCTGGACCTGTTCGAACTGAACACGGACGAAACCATCGAGCACGTGCGCCACGGCCACGCCGACTTCGGCATCGTGTCCACCGAGATCGCGGGCGACGGCCTGGCCGCCCGGGTGATCTACCGCGACGCGATGCACGCAGTCTGCGCCCCCGACCACCCGCTGGCGCGCAAGAAAAGCGTGCGCTGGGCCGACCTGGCCGCGTATGAACACATCACCCTGCGCAACGTCTACAGCGTGCGCCGCGCCGTGGACCGCATCAGCGGCGAACTGGATCTGCAGTTTCGCTCGGGCATCGAGGCCGGCATGCTGACGTCGGTGCTGAACCTGGTGCGCGCCGGCCTGGGCATCACCGTGGTGCCCGGCTACGTCTGCGCCTTTGCCCGACAGTTGGGCCTGCGCACCGCGCCCATTGGCGGCGCGGACCAGCGTGGGCACGCGCTGTGGCTGATCCAGCGCCACAACGCCCGGCTGCCGCTGGCCGCCAGCGCCTTTCTGGCCAGCCTGGAAACGACGTTGCAGGCCCGCGAGGCCGCGCCGGATCCGACGCGGTTCGATGAGGCGCCAGACGGCGCTTCGGTCAGCGCGTCGGTTAGCGCTTCGGCCAGCGCGTCGGACAACGGCTGACCGCGGCCGGCCTTGCCGCCGCGGCATCGCCGCCAGACCCGTCACTTATCGGGATACGGAATAGGTCTATGAAAATTAGTCCCTTGTTGGGATAAGCCGGGCGGCCGCATCATGGCGCAGGCCTGGACGACCCGCAGGCGACCCGGCGCGGGCCACCCGCAGACGGTTCGACGCACGGCCGGGCCCCAAGAAAAAACACAGGAGACTTTCATGACCCCCATTCCGGACCGCAGCCGCCCGCGCCTGTTCGCCGCCGCCTGCGCCCTGGCCCTGGCCGCCTTCGCCGGCCCCGGCGCCGCCCAGGCCGAAGACGCCTACCCCAGCAAGCCCATCACCATCGTCGTGCCGTTCTCGCCCGGCAGCGCCACCGACACCAGCGCGCGCATCCTGACCGAAAAGCTCGGTCCGCGCCTGGGCGTGCCGATCGTCATCGAGAACAAGCCCGGCGCCTCGGGCACCATCGGCTCGTCGACCGCCGCCCGCGCCGCCGCCGACGGCTACACGCTGATCCTGACCAGCAGCTCGACCCACTCGGCCACGCCGGCCCTGTTTCGCAAGCTGCCCTATGACCCGACGGGCGATTTCATCCACGTCATCCGTATCGCCACCATCCCGATGATGCTGGTGGTGCGCGAAGACTCGCCCTACGACTCGGTGTCCAAGCTGGTGCAGGCCACCCGCGACAAGCCGCTGAACTACGCCTACGGCTCGCCCACCAGCCAGATCGCCGGCGCCACCTTCAACAGCGTGGCCGGCGCCGCCGCCAACGCCGTGCCCTACAAGAGCCAGCCGCCCGCCGTCACCGACCTGCTGGGCGGCCATGTCGACTACCTGTTCGCCGACCTGTCGGTCGTGACGTCGTTCATGCACAGCGGCAAGCTGCGCGGCATTGCCTTCACGGGCCAGGCGCGGTCCAAAGACTTCCCTGCGGTGCCGACGTTGGCCGAGCTGGGCTACAAGAACTTCGACCTGGTGGTATGGGTTGGCGTAGCCGCCCCGAAAGGCACCCCTGCCCCCGTGGTCGAACGCCTGAACCGGGAAATCACGCAGATCTTGCAGGAACCCGACAGCGTGGCGAAATTCGAGACCCTGGGCATGCAGGTCGCGCCCAATACGCTGGCAGAACACCAGGCGTTTGCCCAATCGCAACGCCAGATCTGGACCCAGCGCGCGATCGACGCGAAGATCGAGCCGCAGTAAGTTTGAGCGGCCCCGGCTCTCGCAGTCTGGGCCGCCGCGCAGGCGCGGGATAGAAGGGTTCTGAACCTGGGCAACTCGGACCCGAGCTGCCTAGTCTCTCGCAACGATCGCCACCCCAAGTCGCTCGGCCAGATCAAGCACTGCGTCACGGGCGTCGGGATCATCCACGAGGCTGCGCGAGTCGCCCTGTGCACGTAACACCCCAAAAGGAATCCGGTCACCGAATAGCATCACGGCGCGGCCTGTGTCGTCCTGTCGCGAAATCCAGCAAAGTCCCTGCGCTTGCGGGCAGATTTGATGCAATGCTTCAGCCCAGTTTCGCGTGGCCGGGTAATGGTCTCTTCCCGTGTCAATCAATTGCCTGCGACTGACACCCAGTTTGCGTAGCGGCACATTGGCAAGGTTGACGACTTCCAGATCCCGCGTGATTCCAACGCGAGAGTGCGTCAGATCGGCCTGTGCCGCCCGATCAACTGTCTTTAAACCCGCGGTATGTGGAACGTCATGAAATACCGTCTCCATCATGGCGCAATCCATACTTGAACCGCCATAAAGCGTGGGAATGAGCTTTCCCCGTGCATCGCGGATCGGGCTGAAACGCGCATTGCCTTGCCGTCCCCGGTTGAACCGATCTGCGCGATATCGATTCAGATGGATTCGATGCAGCACCGTTCCAGAAGCCAATAGCATGGTGGTGACATTCAGGGCATCGGGCGAAGGAAGCGCACCAGGCTCTGCTCCCGCCCGACATAGCGGCTTCTTGCCAGTCGCGGCTGGCACGCGACGCTCACCCATGCACGGCCCCCAGGACTTCGTCCCGCGCGGCATCTATCACCCTTTCCGGGGCGCTGACCAGCAGATCCCGGGGCCGCTTTCCCCCAAGCAGGCTGCTGACAGACATGAACCAATAGGCCATGCCCCAGCCATCCTTATGCCCCGCAAAGACGTCGATCACCTTCGCCAGCGCCTTGACCGGCCGGAAGTTGGCATTGCGCGCCAACCCAAAGCCAGGGAAGTAGTCAACGCCATTGTGGTGAATAGCGAATATCTGCCCTTGCTTCTTCCACTTGTTGGGCTGGGCACTGGGATTGGTAGCGCTCAGACCGGCAAGCTCGGCAATCTGTGCTGCGGTGAGCCAATCGCCACTGGACAGGACTGCCTTGCGCGCTTGTACCAGCATGGCGGCTTCCCTGATCAGCCGGGGCGATACCGGCTTGCGCGGAACCAGGGCGTTTGCCAGTTGTTCCAGCAATACACGGTCTTGCCGGACTTGCAGGGCATCGAACATCGAAGATGCGACGACTGCAATGTTTTCAGCCAGCGCTTGCATCTTGCTGGTGCTGATGCGCTCGATCTCGACAACAAGCACCTGATCCGCATGCGATTTTCCAAGGCGGGCCTGCGCCTGTTTCGGCGTGCCGACAAACGAGGAAACGCCGGGAGACTCCCGCTCGACGCTCATGGACGCGCCTTCATGGTGATGGGAATTATCGAATAGAAGCATATTCATTATCACCTAAAAATACGATCGAATCGCCAGCAGAATCTGGTGCGACACCACCTGCAATTCCCATTCATCGCCATCCTCGAGAATGCTATTGACCAACATCAGCGCAAAAGCTGGGTCAGCGCGGTACATCTCGGCCATCGCCTCGTCATTGGCCCTGCTTCGCATCATTCGTTCTCCATCACTGTGCCATGTTCGTTCATCGGCAAAGCCTGAACAAGCCGGAAAACGTCCCATAAAAAACGGGCGCCGAAGCGCCCGTCCGTCTTGTCGGAACCGCCCCGATCAGAAGCGGTACTGCGCCGTCGCCACCACCGTGCGCGGTTCGCCCACCAGGATCTGGCCGGCGCTGGTGGCCGAGGCGTAATAGCCCTTGTCGGTGATGTTGCGCATGGCCAGGCGCCAGTCCCAGCGGCCGGTGCGGTAGCCGACCAGCGCGTCCCAGGTGGCGTAGCCGGGCAGCACGGCCGAGTTGGCGTTGTCGGCGTAGCGCTGGCCGACGAAGGTCAGGCCGGTTTCGCCGTACAGGCCTTCGGCCGGCTTATAGGTCAGGAACACGCTGCCGTTGCGCCGCGCCACGTTGCTGACGCGGTTGCCGGCCAGGCCGTTGTTGTCTTCGACGATGGATGCGTTCTGCAGGCCGATGCCGCCGCGCAGGTACCAGTTGCCCGTCAGGCGCCCGGCCGCCGTCAGCTCGATGCCGCGCGAACGTTGCAGGCCGGTCAGCAGCACGATGGTCGGGTCCACCGGATCGGTGGTGCGGCGGTTGTAGAGCTCCAGCTGATACAGGGCCAGCGTGGTGCTCAACTGGCCGTCCAGCCAGTCGCTCTTGACGCCGACTTCGTACTGCCGCGTGTGTTCCGGGTCCAGGTCGTTGGTGTTGCCGCGTGCGTTCGGCGTGATGCCGATGGTGCCGCCGCCCGTGGGCGAGAACGTCTTGCTGTACGAGGCGTAGAAGGAATGGTCGCGTACCGGCGTCCACACCACCCCGGCGCGCGGGCTCAGGCCGTGGCTGTCGCGGTTGGCCGAGGCGTCCAGCAGGCGGTTGGTGGAATCGATGCTGAAGCGGTCCATGCGCAGGCCCAGCAGCACCTGCCAGGCGTCGTCCAGCTTGATCTGGTCCTGCACGTAGTAGCCCTGGCTCTTGACCTTGTGGCGCGCGTCGCTGCTGATCGCCATGGCGCCATTGTGCTGCTGCGACAGGTCGGGGTCGTACAGGTCCAGCGATGGCACGGCCTGCGCGCCGGGGCCGCGGGTGGCGGTGGTGTAGAGCTTGGGCGAACGGTCCTGGTTGGCCAGTTCGACGCCGAACAGCACACGATGTTCGATGCTGCCGGTATGGAACAGGCCTTCGGTTTCCAGGTTGTTGGTCAGGTTGCGGGTGGACAGGTCCTGCTGCCAGCGGGTGCGCGCGACCTTGCGGGTGGCGGCGTTGTAGCCCGTCAGGTAGGTGTTGTCGAACTCGCTGTCCAGCGCGAACACGGCCAGCGTGTAGCGCAGTTGCCAGCCCGGGGCCAGCGCGTACGACAGGCGCGAACGGAACGATTGTGCGCGGTCGTCGATGTAGTCGCGGTCGGGATTGCCGTAGACGGTGCTGCGGCCCACGTCGGCCGGGCGGCCGTTGACGCTGGGAATGCCGCGGTCGGGAGTGCGGTCGTAGCGGCTGTATTCGTACTGCACCAGCCAGTCCAGGTCGGGCGTGATGCGCCAGTTCAGCGACGGCGCGACCAGTTGGCGGGTGCCGCCGATCTTGTGGCGAAAGCTGTTTGTCTCTTCCTGGCCGATGTTCAGGCGCACGCTGACGTGGTCGGTGGGGTCGGCGCTCAGGTCGCCGTAGACGCTGCGCAGGTCCCAGCTGCCGGCCTGGGCTTCGAAGGTGGATTCGCGGCCCGGCTGCGGCGCCTTGCTGACGCGGTTGACGATGCCGCCCTGGCTGCCGCGGCCGTACAGCACCGCCGCCGGGCCCTTCAGCACGTCGATCCGTTCGATGTTGTGCAGGTCACGCACGTACTGGCTGTCGTCGCGGATGCCGTCCAGGTAGAAGTCGTTGCTGGCATCAAAACCGCGGATGCGCAGCGAGTCAAAGCGCGTGTCCTGCGCGTTGGTGACGTTGGGTATGCCGGCCAGGGCGTCGCCGAGCGTGCGGATGCCGTAGTTCTGCAGGTTCTCGACCTTGACGCTGTCGATGGCCTGCGGCACGTAGCGGGCCGGGGTCTGGGTGCGGGTGGCGGTGGACGTTTCGGGCAGGCGGGGGTCGTCGGCATTGGCGCCTTCGACACTGATGGGCGCCAGCTGCGCCGGCTCGGCGGCAAGGGCAGAAAAGGGGAATGGCAAGGCAAACGCGGCGCCCAGGATCAGGGCGCGCGGGACAGGAAACGAAGACATCGCGAGCAGTGTGTAGGTTTTATCGAGCCGCGATGATATCGATAATGAATCTTATTAGTAAATGAGATTATTCGCATTTAATGGGATTCCCTGATTTCTGTTGCAGCGTCACAACGAGGCCTCGTTCGCACCGTCCCAGCACGCGGCCACAAGCGTCTGCCCCCTCCTTTTGCATGAGGCCGCGGCCCCGCATCGCGGCAACGCCGATCCTCGCGAATTCGCGACGGTCCTCATCCGCATTGACGAGGCGCACGTCATCCACGTGCATGACCGGGCGCCGCCGATGCAAAGTTTTCCCAACAATCACTCGGATGTTTGCACTACGGAGAACTCTGGCCGGCCGAACGAGGTTTGCATGAGAGGGACTGGGCGCCAGCTGGTTTAGGCTGGCCCCGCAGTACTCCGACTCACCTTGATCGATTGGACGAAAGCTAATGAATCAACTCATTCATCCGGATTGCCATCCCTTCACCGCCGCAGGCACTCTGAAGCAAGTCTCCGCGTTCTACGAAGAAGGACGACGCGTCATGTGGATGATGCTGCGCGCCCAGCCGCGCCCCTGCTTTAACCATGAACTGATCGACGAAATCATGACCCTGGCGCGCGCCGCCAAGGATTCGGGCCTGCCCATCGACTTCTGGGTCACCGGTTCGCTGGTGCCGCAGATCTACAACGTGGGCGGCGACCTGAACTTCTTTGCCGAAGCCATCCGCACGGGCAAGCGCGAGGCGCTGCGCGCCTATGCGCGCGCTTGCGTGGATTGCGTGCACGCGGCCACGCGCGGCTTTGACACCGGCGCCGTGTCGCTGGCCATGATCGAAGGCACGGCCCTGGGCGGCGGCTTCGAGGCGGCCCTGGCCCACCACTTCGTGCTGGCGCAGAACAACGCCCGCATGGGCTTTCCTGAAATGGCCTTCAACCTGTTCCCGGGCATGGGCGGCTATTCGCTGGTGGCGCGGCGCTCGGGCATGAAGCTGGCCGAGGAACTGATCGGCTCGGGCGAATCGCACACCGCCGAATGGTTCCAGGCCCGCGGCCTGGTGGACGTGGTGTTCGAGCCGGGCGACGCCTACAAGGCCACCCGCACCTTCATCGACGTGATGCGGCCCAAGCTCAACGGCATGCGCGCCATGCTGCGGGCGCGCCAGCGCGTGCTGCAGCTGACGCGGTCAGAGCTGATGGACATCACCGAAGACTGGGTGGACGCCGCCTTCATGATCGACCCGAAGGACCGGGCCTACATGGAACGGCTGGTGATGGCGCAGAACCGGCGCTCGTCCGGCGGCGCCGAGACGACGCTGGACGCGACGATGCATTGAATGGGGCAGGCCGCGGCGGGCCTGCCCGCCGCCACGCACGGCGTCAGGCGATCAGGTGCAGCCGGCGCCGCTGCGCCAGCCAGGCGGTGAATTCCGCCGCCGGCATCGGCTTGGCGTACAGGTAGCCCTGCTTGGCATCGACGCCCAGCGTGTCCAGGAAGGCGGTTTCTTCCTGGGTTTCCACGCCTTCGGCGATCACCTTCAGTTCCAGCGTACGGGCCACGGCCACGATGGCCCGCGCCAACGCCTGCGACACCGGGTTCTCGTTCACGCCGCGCACGAAGCTGGCGTCCAGCTTGATCGCGTCCAGCGGAATGCGCGCCAGCTGCGACAGCGACGAATAGCCGGTGCCGAAGTCGTCCAGGTGCACCCGCGCGCCCAGTTGGCGGAACTGCTTCATGAGCTCGATCGCGGCGACTTCGTCTTCGATCAGGCAGCTTTCGGTCAGTTCGATATCCAGCAGGCAGGGGTCCAGCCCGGCGTCGTTGACCGCCCGCATGAATTCGCTGACCACGCCCTTGTCATCCAGTTGGCGAGCCGACATGTTGACGGCCACGCGCAGGTTCAGGCCATCGCGCTTCCAGGCCGCGGCCTGGCGCGCGGCCTCGCGCATCACCCAGACGCCCAATTGCGAGATCAGGCCGGATTCCTCGGCGTAGGGAATGAAGACGCTGGGGCAGATCATGCCGCGCTCGGGCGAGCGCCAGCGCAGCAGGGCTTCGACGCTGTCGACGTCGCCGCCGCGGCCGGCCAGCTTGGGCTGGTAATACAGCATCAGGTGGCCTTCGGCCAACGCCTTGCGCAGATTGGTGTCCAGCCACACGTAGTCGGCGTTGCGGCGGTCCATGTCGGGCTGGAACACGCGGTAGGTGTGGCGGCCGGCCTCTTTGGCCACGTACATGGCGATGTCGGCGCTGCGCACCACGCTGTCCAGGTCTTCGCCGTGCTGCGGGTACATGGCGATGCCGATCGAGCAGCTGGTGTAGACCTCGATCAGCTCCTGGCGGAACGGTTCGCGCAGGCGTTCGATGATGCGCTCGGCGGTGGCTTCCAGTTGCCAGGCCTGCGCGCCTTCCTGCAGCACGATGAATTCGTCGCCGCCCAGCCGCGCCAGCGTCTGGCCCGGCGACAGGCAGCTGGAAATGGCCACTGCCACCGACTTGAGCAGGCGGTCGCCAAAGCCGTGGCCGTAGTGGTCGTTGATGCGCTTGAAATTGTCCAGGTCCAGGAACAGCACGCCGCCGCTGGCGCCCTCGCCTTCGGCCAGCGCCGCCTGCAACCGCGCCGTGATGGCGTGGCGGTTGGGCAGGTTGGTCAGCATGTCGGTGTTGGCCAGCACCCGCAGGCGCTCCTGCGCCTGGCGTTCTTCGGTGATGTCGGTGCCCGAGCAGATCAGGTAGACGCGCTTTTCGCCGCTGCCGCTGGTGACGAACTTGTTGCGGAACAGGAACAGGCGCGGGCCCTTGACCGTGTTGATCAGCCGTTCGACCTCGTACGACTGGCCACGTTTGTAGAATTCGGCGATGTTGCGGCGCGAGGCCGCGGCCTCTTCGCGCGTCATGAACATGTCGAACACGCTGCGCCCGACGATGTCCTGTTCGCGCTTGCCGGTGTATTCCTCGCTGACCTTGTTAAAGCGCTGCACGCGGCCGTGCTGGTCGACGATGACGATGACCGAATTGGCTTCGGACACCACGGTCTCGGCGAACGACAGGCCTTCGACCAGGTCGCGCGCGACCGAATCGGTATCGGTGTGGGCCGACGCAGTGCCGGCCCATTCGGTGGGGTTGATCTTGCGGCCGACCAGGTGCAGGCGTACCGGCTCGCCATACAGCGAGATGTCGATACGCAGGCTTGAGGTGATGCCGGTCAGGGCGCGAATGGCTTGCGCCTGCTCGGGCTGCAGCGCCATGGCAATGTTGGTGGCGCCCTTGACGGCGGATAGTTCGATCGCATCGCTGTCGGCCGCCAGCCTCCAATACGGGCTAGGCGTACCGAAATGCAGGTACAGGATCGACTTTTCGTCCTGAGTCTCAGTCATTGGAGTCCCCCGCCGTCCTAGGAAGGCTGCAAAGAACATTACGGTGTAGTCAGTTTGGGGTCAACCACCCGGCGGACCGGCGCCGATGCTGTATTGCGGAATATTTCAACATAGTCGGCGAGTGTGCGTGCCTGCCCGACACCCGCGCTATGAATGATTCCTCAATCTATCCCAATCTTCATGTCCGTTGCGTGCTGCACCGCAATGCACGCAAACAATAACGCCGAAAATTTGTGACTATTTTTGGCATGTGGCGCAAAAGCGGCAGCCGGCAGACGCAACAATGCGGCCCGCCGGATACCGGGGGGCCGCATGCGGGCGGCCGCGTCTGCGTGCCGCCCCTATTTTTGATGGAACCTGCCGGTTTATTCCGGCTTGACGCCGGCTTCGTCGATGACCTTGGTCCAGCGGGCCAGTTCGGCCGACACGCGGGCGCGGGCATCGGCCGGGCTGGTCCATTCGGCGATGGCGCCCTGGTTCAGCAGCGACGCCTTGACCGTGGGCTTGGCCAGGATCTTCTTCAACTCGCCGTTCAGGCGTTCGATGACCGGCGCCGGGGTGTTGGCGGGCGCGACGATGCCGAACATGGAGCTGACTTCGAAGTCCTTCAGGCCGGCCTCGGCCGCGGTGGGCACATCGGGCAAGGCTTCGACGCGCTGCGGCGACGTCACTGCCAGCGCGCGCAGCTTGCCGGCCTTGATGCTGGCCTGCGAAGCCGGCACGGTTTCGATCATGCTCAGCACCTGGCCGCCCATCAGGTCGGTCATGGCCGGGCCGCTGCCCTTGTAGGGCACGTGCAGGATGTCCACGCCAGCGGCGCGCTTGAACATTTCACCGGCCAGATGCTGCGGCGAACCGTTGCCGGCCGAGGCCATGGTGACGTAGCCCGGGCGCGACTTGGCCAGCGCAATCAGCTGCTGCAGGTTGTTGGCCTGCACCGTCGGGTTGACCACGAACACCAGCGGCACCGTGCCCACGATGGATACCGGCGCGAAGCTCTTTTCCACGTCGTACGTGACCCGGCCGCGGTACAGCGCGGCGTTGATGGCATGGCTGGTCAGCGCGCCCATCAGCAGCGTGTAGCCGTCGGGTTGCGCCTTGGCCACCTGGTCGGCGCCGATGTTGCCGGCCGCGCCCGCGCGGTTTTCCACGATCACCGACTGGCCCAGCGCGCCGGTCAGTTCCTGCGCCAGCACGCGGCCGATCACGTCGGTGGCGCCTCCGGGCGGGTACGGCACGATCAGGCGGATGGGCTTGTCGGGGTACGCATCGGCAGCCATCGCCGGGGTCGCGGCGCCGGCGCAGACGGCCAGCAGGGAAAGCAGCAAGGCGCGGCGAGGCCGCAGGCGCAGGTCGGACATGGGTAGGTCTCCTGCCGGGATGAGTATAGGAATGGAACGGACGCCCGGCTCGTCAACCGCGCCAGTGTAGGAGCCGAAACTTGATAGAAGAATCAGAATTTTTCTATCGACTGATCGTTTATTTTGATCAATAAAAAATCCTGCTGAAACCGCTTGCGGCGACTTTCAAAGGCTGGATATGATCATGCCCCTGGATTATCAATAATATTATCGGGAACAAAAATGACGGACGACACCCAGGGCGGCAAGCCCGCCAAAGGCCCCTTCGACAGCGACGGCGCGCAGTCGCGCGGCGTGGCGCGCGGGCTGACCAACTACGGCGACATCGGCTTTTCCCTGTTCCTGCGCAAGGCGTTCATCAAGGGCGCCGGCCTGTCCGACGACGCGCTGTCGCGCCCCATCATCGGCATCGTCAACACCGGCAGCAGCTACAACCCCTGCCACGGCAACGCGCCGCAGCTGATCGAAGCGGTCAAGCGCGGCGTGATGCTGGCTGGCGGCCTGCCGATGGACTTCCCCACCATCTCGGTGCACGAGAGCTTCTCGCAGCCCACCAGCATGTACCTGCGCAACCTCATGTCCATGGACACCGAGGAAATGATCCGCGCCCAGCCCATGGATGCCGTGGTGCTGATCGGCGGCTGCGACAAGACCGTGCCGGCGCAACTGATGGGCGCGGCGTCGGCTGGCGTGCCGGCGATCCAGCTGGTGACCGGGTCCATGCTGACCGGCTCGCATCGCGGTGAACGCGTGGGCGCCTGCACCGACTGCCGCCGCTACTGGGGCCGCTACCGCGCCGAAGAGATCGACGCGCCCGAGATCGCCGACGTCAACAACCAGCTGGTGGCCAGCGTGGGCACCTGTTCGGTGATGGGCACGGCCAGCACCATGGCCTGCATCACCGAAGCGCTGGGCATGATGGTGGCGGGCGGCGCATCGGCCCCCGCCGTCACGGCCGACCGGGTCCGCGTGGCCGAGCGCACTGGCGCCACCGCCGTCGCCATGGCCGCTTCGCGCCTGACGCCCGACCAGATCCTGACCGGCAAGTCCATCGAAAACGCGCTGCGCGTGCTGCTGGCCATCGGCGGCTCGACCAACGGCATCGTGCACCTGACGGCCATCGCCGGCCGCCTGGGCATCGACATCGACCTGGCGGGCCTGGACCGCATCAGCCGCGAAACGCCGGTGCTGGTGGACCTGAAGCCCTCGGGCCAGCACTACATGGAAGACTTCCACCATGCCGGCGGCATGCCCGCCCTGCTGCGCGAGCTGCGCCCCTTCCTGCACCTGGACGCCCTGACGGTATCGGGCCGCACCCTGGGCGACGAACTGGACGACGCCCCCGCCCCCTTCAAGCAGGACGTGATCCGCAGCGCCGCCGACCCGATCTACCCCGTGGGCGGCCTGGCCGTGCTGCGCGGCAACCTGGCCCCGGGCGGCGCCATCATCAAGCAGTCGGCCGCCAACCCCAAGCTGATGGAACACGAAGGCCGCGCGGTGGTGTTCGAAGACGCCGAAGACATGGCCCGCCGCATCGACGACGAGGCGCTGGACGTGACTGCCGACGACGTACTGGTGCTCAAGCGCATCGGCCCCACCGGCGCGCCGGGCATGCCCGAAGCCGGCTACATGCCGATTCCCAAGAAGCTGGCGCGCGCCGGGGTCAAGGACATGGTGCGCATTTCCGACGGCCGCATGAGCGGCACGGCGGCCGGCACCATCGTGCTGCACGTCACGCCCGAGGCCGCGATTGGCGGACCGCTGGCCTACGTGCAAAATGGCGACCGTATCCGCCTGTCGGTGGCGCAGCGAGAAATCGCGCTGCTGGTGGACGACGCCGAGCTGGCCCGCCGCATGGCGGCCCGCCCGGTCGAACGCCCCACCGCCGACCGCGGCTACCGCAAGCTGTTCCTGCAGACCGTCACGCAGGCCGACCAGGGCGTCGATTTCGACTTCCTGCGCGCCGGGGTCACGCGGGATACGGTGCCCAAGAAATAACCCTGTCCCTGCCCTGCACCATGAACGCCATCACCCCCGACGCCCTGCAACCGCAAGCGCCCGACGCCGTCTCGCAAGCGGTGGCGGCGCTGGAAGAAGACATCGTCTTCGGCCGGCTGCATCCGCGCGAACGGCTGACCGAAGACGAGCTGATGGCGCGCTTCGGCATGAAGCGCCACGCGGTGCGCCAGGTGCTGGTCGACCTGGAACTGCTGGGCGTGGTGGAACGCAAGCGCAACGTGGGCGCGGTGGTGCGGGCGTTTTCGGTGAACGACGTGATGGAGCTGTATGCGCTGCGCGAGGTGCTCGAAGTGCATGCCGCCAGCCTCATGCCGCTGCCCGTGCCCCCGGCGCGGCTGGCGGCGCTGACCGCGGTGCAGCGCGAACACGACGCGGCGGTGGCCGATGGCGACGCGCGCCGCGTGTTTCGCAGCAACCAGCGCTTTCATCGCGAATTCTTCGGCCTGCTGGACAACGCCGTGCTGGGCCAGGCCATCGAGGAATACGCGCGCCGCACCCACCCGATCCGCTTCGGCTCGCTGGCCGCGGCCAACTACCGCGAACGCGCCCGCCAGGAACACTGGGCCATGATCCATGCGCTACGCGACGGAGACCGCGACACGCTGATGGCGGTGTGCCGGGACCACCTGCTGCCCTCGCGTGACGCCTATCTGGCGTCGGAACAGGCCCGGCGCGGGGCCTGAGCCGCGAGAGGTGCGGCGCCTGGGGTCAGTCTCCTTGCCGTAGCGCCCCGCACTGCCCACGGCCCCCGCCGCGGTTTCCCGCCTGCCGTCAGCGCGCCGGGTCCGCCAGATATTCCCTCAGCGTTGCCACCAGCGCGGCCGCCGCCGGCGGCAGGCTGCGGTTGCGCGCCGTGACCAGGCCGATCGACCGCTCGGCCACCGGCCCGATCAGCGGCCGCTGCACGATGCCGTTCTGCGCCACCGCCCCCGCGGCGATCTCGGGCAGCGCCGCCACGCCAAAGCCGCATTCCACCATCGCGACGATGGTGGTCAGGTGCTCGGCCTCGAAGGCCGGCGTGAAGCGGATGCGGTTCTGCAGAAAGGCCCATTCGGTGTACTGGCGCACGCTGCTGGGATGCACCATGGACACGTGCGCGGCAGACGCCGTGTCGGCCCAGCGCAAAGGCCCGCGCGACTTGGCCAGCGGGTGCGCCTGGGGAATCAGCAGGATGAAGCTGTCGGACATGAGCGGCACGTAGTGCAGGTCGGCGTGCTGCGGGTCGGCGGCGGTCAGGGCAAAGTCCACCTCGCCGGCCCGTACCAGGTCGAAGGCGGGGCCGGACAGCGTGTCGCGTACTTTCAGCGCGACCTGCGGGTGGGCCTGGCGGTAGGCCATCAGCACGCGCGGCAAGAGCCGTGCGGCCAGCGACGGCAGCGCGGCGACCGACACCTGGCCATGCTCGGCGCTGGCGATGCCGCTGACGGCGGCGATGGCATCACGAAACGCCACCTGCAATGCCGCGGCCTGCTGCATGAAGACTTCGCCCGCGGCCGTCAGCCGCACGGTGCGCGTGGTGCGGTCGAACAGTTTCACGCCCAGCGATTCCTCGATGCGCTGGACCTGGGTGGACAGGGCCGACTGCGACAGGTGCAACTGCGCGGCCGCCTGGCGAAAGTTGAGCGTGCGCCCGAGCACCAGGGTGGTGTCGATATCGCGCATCGAAAGATTGATCTGCATGCTGGCGGCGGCCTCGATTATTGATCTGATTTGTCGATCATTCTATCCAAAAAATCTGATTCATCAATCAAACAAGCTTCTCTACACTCGGCGCCCAATACTGATGCAGCAGCGGTTTCAGAATAAGGAGCAAACCATGCAGACGGACGCGAAGGCCCTGCCCAATCCGGGCGCGGCGCATGCGGTGGTGGTGGGCGGCGGCACGATGGGCGCCGACGTGGCGGTGGTGCTGACGCGCGCCGCCTGCCGCACGACAGTGATCGAGCCGGACGCCGCGCGCGCCGCCGCGCTGCCCGCCCGCGTGGCGGAAAACCTCAAGACCATCGGCCGCGAGGCCAATGCGCCGCTGCTGGGCACGGCGCCCAGCCTGGACGCGGTGGACTGGGCCAGCGTGGACCTGGTGATCGAGTGCGTGCCGGAACGGCTGGACATCAAGCAGGCGCTGTTCGCCGGTCTGGTGCGGCGCGCGCGGCCGGATGCGGTGCTGGCCAGCAACAGTTCCAGTTTCCCGATCAGCGCGATCAGCCAGGGGCTGACGACGCGCGAGCGCATGCTGGGCCTGCACTTTTTCATGCCGGCGCACCTGGTGCCGCTGGTGGAAGTGGTGATGGGCGAGGCCAGCGACGAGGCCCGCGCGGATGCGCTGATCGCGTTCATGCGCCGCTGCGGCAGCGTGCCGGTGAAGGTGCGCCAGGATCTGCCGGGTTTCCTGGCCAACCGCCTGCAGCATGCGCTGTCGCGCGAGGCGTTCAATCTGATCGATCGCGGTATTGCGTCGCCGGAAGACGTGGACGCGGCGGTGCGTTTCGGGTTTGGCTTCCGCTTCCTGGCGGCCGGCCCGGTGATGCAGCGCGACCACGCGGGCATCGATGTGCACGCGGCGGCGGGCGCGACGATGTATCCGACGTTCTGCAACGATGACCATCCGGCGCAATGCCTGGCGGAACGCGCGGCGGACGGACGCTACGGGATGAAAGCAGGTGAAGGGTTCTATACCTGGACGCCGGAAACGATCGCGGCCGAGCGCGCGCGCTACGACCGGCTGCTGCGCGCGGGGCTGGACCTGATTGCGCCGGAACTGCCGGAGATCCAGCCATGAGCGCGGCTACCTTTGCCCGCGCGGCGCTGGCCGAGTCGCCGGTGATCGTGACGGTGGCGCCAAACGGGGCGTACAAGAAGGCGGCGGACCATCCGGCGGTGCCGATGACGCCGGACGCGCTGGCGTTGGAGGCGCGCGCCTGCCTGGACGCAGGCGCTGCGATGATGCACATGCACGTGCGCAAGCCGGACGGCAGCCATCTGTTGGACGCGCACGCGTACCGCGAGGCGCTGGCGGCGGTGGACCGCGCCGTGGGCCGCGAGCTGCTGGTGCAGGTGACGAGCGAGGCGGCGGGGGTGTACAAGGCGGCGGAGCAGATCGCATTGGTACGCGAGTTGCAGCCGGAAGCGGTGTCGATGGGACTGCGGGAGATCGCGGTGCCGGAGATCCCTGAGGCGGAGCTGGCGGCGTTCCTGGCGTGGGTGGCAGAGCGCCGGATCATGGCGCAGATCATTCTGTACGACGAAGGGGATGTGCGGCGCTGGCTGTCGCTGCGGGCGCGGGGGCTGGTGCCGCCGGGGGCCTGGTCGGTGCTGTTCGTGCTGGGGCGCTATAGCGTGGGGCAGACGTCATCGGCTTACGATCTGCTGCCGTTTCTGGCGGCTTACGACCATACGCTGCCTTGGGCGGTTTGTGCGTTCGGGGCCGAGGAGAATGCTTGCGTGACGACGGCGGCGGCGTTCGGGGGGCATATGCGGGTGGGGTTCGAGAATAATCTGAAGTTGCGGGATGGGTCGGTGGCGGGGGGGAATGCCGATCTGGTTCGGCAGGCGGTTGAAGGCGCGCGCGCGTTGGGGCGGCCTGTGGCGGATGCGGCGCAGGCTCGGGTTATTTATGGGGCGGTTGCTTAGCGGTTAGTTGCTGTTGTTCTTTGCTCGCGTAGGGCTGTGTTCTTGGGCCGCCTGGGGCGTCGGCGGCCTGCCGAGCGCGGCCTACGAGGGCGGTCCGGAGCCTTCGCTCCGGACTTCCCCGTGCTCATCCTCGTTGGCGGCTCCGCCGCCTGCCTTCGGATTCCGCCGGGCGCCCTCTACACGGCCGCGCTCGGCAGGCCGCCGACGCCCCAGGCTCCAATTGTTGTATGCGTGGGTTGTCTGGTTGGCTGTTTGGCAGGTGCTGTGGCCAATCGCCACGTTGTTTTGGTTGCGTGTTTGGGCGCACCGCTTCGTGCTGACGGGGCGCATCTGCCTCTGTCGCTATGTGCTTGTATATATAGCGGTTTTTGCCTTGTTTTCGCTGTGGCGCAACATTGACGCGTTCAAAACGCATCTGCTAAAAGCTTTGACATCCGCACGTTAAACGCAATACCCCAACTGTCCTGGTGAGGTGGTGTGTGTCAGACGAGTCAGATGGCTACTCAAGGCCTCAGGAGTTGCGCAGTTTTCTGTTCCTGACGGCTGTCATGGCCCCCGTTCTTACGGTGATCATTGTCGCGGGCTACGGTTTCATCGTTTGGTTCTATCAGTTGATTGCCGGTCCCCCGGGCAGCTGATGGATAGCGACGGAACGTTCCCCATGTCCGCGCATCCTCTGCCGGCAGCTTTGCCGGCTTCCCCTGAATTGCATATTGCCAGCCTGGTGGTGCATGCGTCGCCGCGTCGGCTGGATGAGGTGCGGGCGGCGGTGTTGGCGGTGGCGGGTGCCGAGATTCATGGGGCGTCCGACATGGGCAAGCTGGTGGTGACGCTGGAGGCCCCGACGACCGACGAGATGATGGCGCGGATTTCGCAGATACAGCGGCTCGATGGCGTGCTGGCGTCGGCGCTGGTTTACCAGCATGCCGATACGTTGGCGGCGATGAACGAGGAGATCGACGATGGCAATGGCCCGTAGGGATTTCATCAAGCAATCGGCCGCTGCGGCGGCGGCGACGGTGGCGGGGATTCCGGTGGTGGGATTCACGCAGAACATCGTGACGGAGTCGGAAGCGGCGAAGCTGAAGTGGTCGAAGGCGCCCTGTAGGTTCTGCGGGACCGGCTGTGGCGTGAACGTCGCGGTGAAGGACAACCAGGTGGTGGCGACGCATGGGGATTTCAACGCCGAGGTGAACAAGGGGCTGAACTGCGTCAAGGGCTATTTCCTGTCGAAGATCATGTATGGCAATGACCGGCTGACGACGCCGCTGTTGCGCATGAAGGACGGCAAGTACGCGAAGGATGGGGAATTCGCGCCGGTGTCGTGGGACCAGGCTTTCGATGTGATGGCCGAGCAGTTCAAGCGGGTGCTCAAGGACAAGGGGCCCGAGGCGGTGGGGATGTTCGGGTCGGGGCAGTGGACGGTGTGGGAAGGCTATGCCGCGCTGAAGCTGATGAAGGCGGGGTTCCGCTCGAACAATCTGGACCCGAATGCGCGGCATTGCATGGCGTCGGCGGCGGTGGGGTTCATGCGCACGTTCGGTGCGGACGAGCCGATGGGCTGTTATGACGACATCGAGAACGCGGACGCGTTTGTGCTGTGGGGCTCGAACATGGCCGAGATGCACCCGATCCTGTGGACGCGGGTGACGGACCGGCGGTTGTCGGCGCCCAAGACGAAGGTGGCGGTGCTGTCGACGTTCGAGCACCGTTCGTACGAGCTGGCGGACCTGACGCTGACGTTCACGCCGCAGACGGACCTGGCGATCCTGAATTACATCGCCAACCACATCATCCAGACCAAGCGGGTGAACCGCGAGTTCGTGGACAAGCACACGGTGTTCCACGAAGGCAATACGGATATCGGTTACGGGCTGCGGCCGGACCATCCGCTGCAGAAGGCGGCCAAGAATGCGGACAAGGCGGGCGGCTCCAAGCCCATTACCTATGACGAGTTCGCCAAGTTCGTGTCGCGCTACGACCTGGAATACACGTCCAAGCTGTCGGGGGTGCCCAAGAAGCAGCTGCAGGACCTGGCCGAGCTGTATGCCGACCCGAAGGTGCGGGTGACCTCGTTCTGGACGATGGGTTTCAACCAGCATACGCGCGGGGTGTGGGCCAACAATATGGTCTACAACATCCATTTGCTGACGGGCAAGATTTCGACGCCGGGCAACAGCCCGTTTTCGCTGACGGGGCAGCCCTCGGCCTGTGGCACGGCGCGCGAAGTGGGCACGTTTTCGCACCGGCTGCCGGCCGACCTGGTGGTGACGAACCCCAAGCACCGGGCGCATGCCGAGGAACTGTGGCAGTTGCCGGCGGGCACCATTCCCGAGAAGGTGGGCGCGCACGCGGTGCTGCAGAACCGCATGCTGAAGGACGGCCAGATCAACGCCTATTGGGTGATGGTCAACAACAATATGCAGGCGGCGGCGAACCTGATGAACGAGGGCTTGCCGGGCTATCGCAATCCGGAAAACTTCATCGTGGTGTCCGACGCCTACCCGACGGTGACGACGATTTCGGCGGACCTGATCCTGCCGGCGGCGATGTGGGTGGAAAAGGAAGGCGCGTACGGCAACGCCGAGCGCCGCACGCAGTTCTGGCACCAGCTGGTGAATGCGCCGGGCCAGGCGCGGTCGGACCTGTGGCAGCTGATGGAGTTTTCCAAGCGCTTCACGGTCGAGGAAGTGTGGCCGGCGGACCTCTTGGCCAAGAAGCCGGAGTACCGCGGCAAGACGCTGTTCGACGTGCTGTTTGCCAACGGCAAGGTGAACCGCTACCCGAATACCGAGCGCGACAAGGACTACGCCAACCAGGAAGCCGAGGCCTTCGGCTTCTATGCGCAGAAGGGCCTGTTCGAGGAATACGCCGAGTTCGGCCGCGGCCACGGCCATGACCTGGCGCCGTTCGACACCTACCATGAGGTGCGCGGGCTGCGCTGGCCGGTGGTCAAGGGCAAGGAAACGCTGTGGCGCTACCGCGAAGGCAGCGACCCCTATGTGAAGCCGGGCGCCGGGTTCGAGTTCTACGGCAATCCGGATGGCCGCGCGGTGATCTACGCCCTGCCCTACGAGCCGCCCCCCGAGTCGCCGGACAAGGAATACCCGTTCTGGCTGTCCACCGGGCGCATCCTGGAGCACTGGCATTCCGGGTCGATGACGCGGCGGGTGCCCGAGCTGTACCGGGCGTTTCCGAACGCGGTCTGTTTCATGCACCCCGACGATGCGCAGGCGATGGGCCTGCGGCGCGGCGTCGAGGTGGAAATCGTGTCGCGGCGCGGCAAGATGCGCACGCGGCTGGAAACCCGCGGGCGCGACAAGCCGCCGCGCGGCCTGGTGTTCGTGCCGTGGTTCGACGCCGGCCAGCTGATCAACAAGGTCACGCTGGACGCCACCGACCCGATCTCGTTCCAGACCGACTTCAAGAAGTGCGCGGTCAAGATCGTCAAGGTCTGAACGGCGTACCGGAGACAGCCATGAACCTACGCGCTCTAGTTTTCGCCGTGTGCGCCGCCACCTGTACGGCCGCCTGGGCCGCGCCGCCGTTCGAGGTCGAGGACCCGATGCGCGGCCCCACCCCGATTGCCGACGAGACCGATCCGCCGCTGATCAGCCCGATCGAGAACAAGGACATCAAGCGGATGCGCACGTATTCGATGCAGCCGCCGACCATTCCGCATTCCATCGATGGCTACCAGATCGACAAGAACTTCAACCGCTGCCTGGCCTGCCATGCGCGCGTGAATACCGAAGAGACCCAGGCGCCGCCGCTCAGCGTGACCCACTACATGGACCGCGACAGCAACGTGCTGGCCGAGGTGTCGCCGCGGCGCTATTTCTGTGTGCAGTGCCACGTGCCGCAGTCCGAGGCCAAGCCGCTGGTGTCCAACACGTATCAGGACATCGATGTGATCCTCAAGCGCCTGACCGCCCCGGCGTCCGACAAGAAGTAAGGCACCGGGAGCCGCCATGCTCAACCTCATCAAGCGCTACTGGAACATCATCCGCCGGCCCAGCGTGCATTTCAGCCTGGGCTTTCTGACGGTGGGCGGCTTCATCGGCGGCATCCTGTTCTGGGGCGCCTTCAATACCGCCATGGAATTCACCAATACGGAGAAATTCTGCACCGGCTGCCACGAGATGCGCGACAACGTCTACGCCGAACTCAAGGGCACCATCCACTTCACCAACCGCTCGGGCGTGCGGGCGCTGTGTTCCGACTGTCACGTGCCGCACAACTGGACGGACAAGATCGCCCGCAAGATGCAGGCGTCCAAGGAGGTCTGGGGCAAGATCTTCGGCACCATCGACACGCGCGAGAAGTTCGTGGACAAGCGGCTGGAACTGGCCAAGCACGAATGGGCCCGCTTCAAGGCCAACGATTCGCTGGAATGCCGCAACTGCCATAACTACGACTACATGGACTTCACCCGCCAGAGCGTGCGGGCGCAGAACATGCATTCGACCTACCTGGCGGACAAGAGCAAGACCTGCATCGACTGCCACAAGGGCATCGCCCACAAACTGCCCAACATTCCGCCCGGCGAACTGTCGTCGGTGCCCGGCCTGGGCCAGGACAGCCCGCATGCGGGCCGCTGACGCGCTGCACGCCGCCGCCCTGGTCGGCCGGCGCGGCGCGGCGGGCGCGGTCGACTTCACCCTGGCTCCGGGTCATTGGCTGCACGTGCGCGGCGCCAACGGCAGCGGCAAGACCAGCCTGTTGCGGATGCTGGCGGGGCTGCTGCAACCGCAATCGGGCAGCGTGCACTGGCAGGGGCGCGACATCCGCCGCGACTTCGCCGCCTATTGCGCCGACATGGCTTTCCTGTCGCACGGCAACGGCCTGTGCGGCGAACTGAGCGCGGCCGAGAACCTGCGCTACGCACTGGCGATTGCCGGCGCGCCGCAAGCGGACACGACGGCGGCGCTGCACGCCTGGCGGCTGGCGGATTGCGCCGACACGCCCGCCGCGCGCCTGTCGCAAGGCCAGGGCCGCCGGCTGGCGCTGGCCGCCGCGGTGCTGAGCCGCAAGCCGCTCTGGCTGCTGGATGAACCCGATGCGGGGCTGGATGCCGCCAGCCTGGACCTGCTGGACCAGGCGCTGGACGCGCACCTTGCCGCGGGCGGCCTGGCCGTGGTGGCCTCGCACCGCGCCCCGGGCGCATCCCCTGCCCGCAAACACACCCTGGATATGGACGACTACGCCGATGCTGGCAACGCTGTGGCAATTGGCGCGCCGTGAACTGCGGCTGGCCTGGAGGCGGCCCGCGGAAACGCTGGGCGCCGCGCTGTTCTTCGTGGTGGCGGGGTCGCTGTTTCCGTTGGCGGTGGGGCCCGACCCCGCCCTGCTCGCTGCCATCGGCCCCGGCGTGCTGTGGGTCTGCGCATTGCTCGGCATCCTCTTGACGCTGCAACGGCCGTTTGCGCAGGACTACGACAACGGCGCACTCGAACAACTGCTGGTGTCGCCCCACCCGCTGCCCCTGCTGGTGGGCGCCAAGCTGGCCGCGCACTGGTTCAGCAGCTGCCTGCCGCTGATCCTGGCCAGCCCGGTGCTGGCGCTGCAATTCGGCCTGTCACCAGGCGCCATCGGCGTGCTGGTGCTGTCGCTGCTGCTGGGCACGCCCACGCTGGCGCTGATCGGCGGGCTGGGCGCAGCGCTGACGCTGGGGCTGCGCGGCGGCGCGCTACTGCCGTTGCTGGTGCTGCCGCTGTACGTGCCGGTGCTGATCTTCGGCAGCGGCGCGGTGTCGGCGGTGCACGCCGGCCTGGGCGCCGGCCCGCAACTGTCGCTGCTGGGCGCGGGCCTGTGCCTGGCCCTGCTGCTGTGCCCCTGGAGCGCGTCGGCCGCGCTGCGCGTGGCGCTGGACTGAGGACGCGCCCATGCACAAGCCCCCTGCCCTGAACCCGTTCGCCCCGGCCGCCCCCGCGTCCCGCCCCGGCTGGCTGCGCTATGCCTCGCCGGCCCGCTTCTATCCGCTGGCCGGCCGGCTGATCCCCTGGCTGGCGCTGGCGGCCGCGCTGTTCGGCGCGGCGGGCCTGTATGTGGGCCTGGTGGTGGCGCCCGTGGACAGCCAGCAGGGCGAGGTCTACCGCATCCTGTTCATTCACGTGGCGGCGGCGTGGATGTCGATGTTCCTGTACCTGGTGATGGCGCTGTATGCCGCGCTGGGCCTGGTGCTGCAGACCCGGCTGTCGTTCATGATGATGCGGGCGCTGGCCCCGACCGGCGCGCTGTTCACGTTCGTGACGCTGTGGACCGGTGCCCTGTGGGGCAAGCCCACCTGGGGCGCGTGGTGGGTATGGGATGCGCGCCTGACGTCGGAACTGATCCTGCTGTTCCTGTACCTGGGCTTCATGGCCTTGCAGGCCGCCAGCGACGACCCGCGCCGCGGCGACCGCGGCGGCGCCATCCTGCTGCTGGCCGGCGTGGTCAACGTGCCCATCATCTACTTCTCGGTGCGCTGGTGGAACACGCTGCACCAGGGCGCGTCCATCAACCTGACCACGGCGCCCAGCATGGCGCACGTGATGCTCGGCGCCATGTTGCTGATGGTGGCGGCATTCTGGCTGTACAGCGCCGCCGTGGGGCTGGCGCGGGTGCGCGACATCATCGCCGAACGCGAACCGGCCGCAGTGCAGGCCGCAATGCAGGCCGAGGAGAAGGCGCGATGAGCTGGGACGCGCTGTTCTCGCTGCAGGGCCATGGCCCCTACCTGCTGGGCGCTTATGGCGTGACGCTGGCGCTGCTGGCGCTGGAGGCCGGTTTGTTGTGGCGCCGGGCCCGCGCACGCGCCCGGGCCCGGCAACGCGGAGACGCGCCATGACCCCGCGCAAGCGCCGCGCGCTGGCGCTGGCGGCCGGCCTGGGCCTGCTGGCGGCCGCCGCCGCGCTGGTGCTCAATGCCTTGCAATCGAACCTGGTGTTCTTCTTCACGCCCACACAGGTTGCCGCGCACGAAGCGCCCGGCAGCGGCAGCTTCCGGGTGGGCGGGCTGGTGCAGGAAGGCTCGCTCAAGCGCGAAGCCGACGGCCTGTCGCTGCGCTTCGTCGTGACGGACACGGTGCATTCGGTGCCGGTGGTCTACCGCGGGCTGTTGCCCGACCTGTTCCGCGAGGGCAAGGGCGTGGTGGCGGCCGGCAAGCTGGGCGCGGACGGCGTGTTCCAGGCGTCCGAAGTGCTGGCCAAGCATGATGAAAACTACATGCCGCCGGAAGCCGCCGATGCGATCAAGCGGGCCACGGCGGGCGCCAGGGCCGATGACGGCGCGAGCGGCTCCGGCGCCGCCCAGCGCACCGGCGCTGGTTCCGAATCCGCGGCGGGCACACGCCCCGGCGCCTTGCGGGCGGACTCGCGATGATCCCGGAAATCGGCCTGTTCAGCCTGATCCTGGCGCTGCTGGCGGCGATCGTCCAGGGCACCCTGCCGCTGATCGGCGCGGCCACCGGCTGGCATCCGGGGCTGGCGGTGGCGCGGCCCGCCGCCGTGGCGCAGTTCGGCCTGGCCACCGTGGCCATCGGCTGCCTGGCGGCGTCCTTTCTGCAGAACGACTATTCGGTGCTGTACGTGGCCGCCAATTCGCACGCCGACCTGCCCGCCGCCTACCGTTTCGCGGCGGTGTGGGGCGGCCACGAAGGCTCGCTGCTGCTGTGGCTGTACCTGCTGACGGCCTGGACGCTGGCCGTGGCCCTGTGCAGCCGGCGCCTGCCGCCGGCCTTCGCCGGCCGGGTGCTGGCGGTGATGGGCTGGATCAGCGTGGGCTTCCTGCTGTTCCTGCTGTTCCTGTCCAACCCCTTTGAACGGCTGATGCCGCCGGCCATGGCGGGCCGCGACCTGAACCCGCTATTGCAGGACCCGGGCATGATCGTGCACCCGCCGATGCTGTACATGGGCTATGTGGGCTTTTCGGTAGCCTTCGCCTTTGCCATCGCCGCGCTGCTGTCCGGCGAACTGGATGCGCTGTGGGCCCGCTGGGTGCGCCCGTGGACGCTGGCCGCCTGGACCTTCCTGACGCTGGGCATCCTGCTGGGCAGCGCCTGGGCCTATTACGTGCTGGGCTGGGGCGGCTGGTGGTTCTGGGACCCGGTCGAGAACGCGTCGTTCATGCCCTGGCTGGCGGGCACCGCGCTGATCCATTCGCTGATCGTCACCGAGCGGCGCGGCGCCTTCCGCAGCTGGACGGTGCTGCTGGCCATCTGCACGTTTTCGCTCAGCATCCTGGGCACGTTCCTGGTGCGTTCGGGCGTGCTGACGTCGGTGCACGCCTTCGCGGTGGACCCGGGCCGCGGCCTGTACATCCTGGGTTTCATGACCGTGATCGTGGGCGGTTCGCTGGCGCTGTACGCGTGGCGCGCGCCCAAGGTGGGCCTGGGCGGGGGCTTCGCGCTGCTGTCGCGCGAATCGCTGCTGTTGAGCAACAACGTGGTGCTGACCGTGGCGGCTGCCTCGGTGCTGCTGGGCACGCTGTACCCGGTGGTGCTGGACGTGCTGGACTGGGGCAAGATCTCGATCGGCCCGCCCTACTTCGAAGCCGTGTTCGTGCCGCTGATGACGCCCGCCATCTTCCTGATGGGCGTGGGCCCGGTGGCGCGCTGGAAGCAGGCGCAGGCGCCCGACCTGGGCCGCCGGCTGCGCATCGCGTTCGCCGTCAGCGTGGCCACCGCCGTGCTGCTGCCGCTAGCCATGCCCGGCCCGATCCGGCTGGGCTCGCCGCTGGTGATGCTGGGCCTGTGGCTGGCGGCGTGGTCGGTCGCCAGCGCGGCCGCGCACGCCTGGCAGCGCCTGACCGACGGCGACGGCCACTGGCTGCGCCGCCTGGGCCGCCAGCCGCGGTCTTGGTACGGCATGCTGCTGGCGCACGCCGGCATCGGCATCTTCATTGCCGGCGCCACGCTGGCCAACGGCTACGAGGTCAAGCAGGAACTGCGGCTGGAGCCGGGCGCGGCGCAAGAGGCCGGCGGCTACCGCTTCGTGTTTGCCGGCCTGGCGCCCGCCACCGGCCCGAACTACAGCGCCCAGCGCGCCGAATTCCACGTCACCCGCGACGGTCGGCCGGTCACCACGCTGTATCCCGAAAAGCGCCTGTACACCGTGCAGGACATGCCGCTGAGCCAGGCCGCCATCGACAGCGGCTTCACCCGCGACCTGTTCGTGGCGCTGGGCGAGCCGGCCGGCGGATCCGCCTGGACGGTGCGCATCCAGGTCAAGCCCTTCATGGCGTGGATCTGGGCCGGCTGCCTGCTGATGGCGCTGGGCGGCCTGTTGGCGGCCGGCGACAAGCGCTACCGCCAGGGCGAAGCGCGCGCCCCGCAAGCCCACGCGCGCGCCATGCCCACGGCCTCGCGGGAGGGCACCTGATGCTGCGCTACCTGCTGCCCCTGGCGGTGTTCCTGGCCATGGCCGTGTTCCTGGCGCTGGGCCTGTCGCGCGACCCGCGCGCGGTGCCGTCCGCCATGATCGACAAGCCGGCCCCCGCCATCAGCCTGCCGCTCTTGCACGCGCCCGACCAGCGGCTGGACGTGCAGTCGCTGCGCGGCAAGGTCTGGCTGCTGAACGTATGGGCCTCGTGGTGCGCGCCGTGCCGCGAAGAACTGCCGGTGCTGCGGGAAGCGGCCCGGCGCCACGGCGTGCCGCTGTATGGCCTGAACTACAAGGACAAGCCCGAGGACGCGCTGGCCTGGCTGGGCCGCCATGGCGACCCGTACATTGCTTCCGCCAGCGACGTCGATGGCCGGGTGGGCATCGAATACGGCGTGTACGGCGTCCCCGAGACTTTCGTCATCGACGGCGCCGGCCGCATCCGCTACAAGCAGCTGGGCCTGATCACGCCGGAAATCTGGCGCACGCGGATCCAGCCGATGATCGAGTCGCTGCAATGAGGAAACGAATAAGCGCCTGCGCCGCCCTGATCGCGCTGGCCCTGCTGCTGGCCAGTCCCGCAAGCGCCCAGGCGCCGTCGCCGCCGCTCTCGCCCGACCTGGAGCAGCGCGCCGAACACCTGGCGCACGGCCTGCGCTGCCTGGTGTGCCAGAACCAGACCCTGGCCGAATCCAACGCGCCGCTGGCCCACGACATGCGCAACCTGATCCGCGGGCAGTTGGCCGAGGGCCGCAGCGATGCCCAGATCATGCGCTTCTTCGAAGACCGCTACGGCGACTTCGTGCGCTACGACCCGCCCTTCAAACCCGTCACCTGGCTGCTGTGGCTGGGGCCGTTCGCGCTGCTGGCGCTGGGCTTTGCGGTGCTGCTGCGCACGCTGGCACGGCGGCCCCGGTCGCGCCCGCCGCTGACGGCTGACGAACGCGCCCGCGCGGCCCGTTACCTGGATTCCGGCCCATGACCCCGCTCTGGCTTGCCGTGCTGGTCCTGCTGCTGGCCACCCTGCTGTGCCTGGTGCCGCCGCTGCTGCGCCGCCCACCCCCGGCCGCCGCCCGCGAGGCCGATACCGGCCTGCGCGACTTCTATCGCGCCCAGCGCGAGCAGGTGCAACGCGACCTGCGCGAAGGCGCGCTGAGCGCGGACGCCGCCGCGCGCGCCGACGAGGAGTTGCAGCGCGACCTGCTGCAGGACCTGGCACAACGCGGCGGCGGCGCGCCGCATGCCACCGGCCACCGCGCCGGCGTCGCCGCGGCCTGCCTGCTGAGCCTGGCCCTGCCGCTGGCCGCGGCCCTGCTGTATGGCCACCTGGGCAACCCGCGCGCCGCCGCCACGCTGGCGCAGGCCGATGCGGCCGAACCGCATGCCGGCGACGATGGCGACAGCATGGCCCTGGCCGTCAACGCGCTGGCCCAGCGCCTGCGCGCCGCGCCCGACGATGCCGACGGCTGGTATACGCTGGCCCGTTCCTACGAAACGCTGGGCCGCTACACCGACGCGGCGGCCGCCTACCGCCAGGTGTTGCGCCTGGTGCCCGACCAGCCGCAGGTGCTGGCCGACCTGGCCGATGCGCTGTTGTCCGCCAACCAGGGCGCGCCCGATGCCGGGTCCATCGCCGCCGTTGCGCAGGCCCTGGCGGCCCAGCCGGACCAGCCCAAGGCCCTGGCGTTGGCCGGCATGATGGCGCTGCGGCGGGGCGACGCCGCAGAAGCACTAGGGTATTGGCAACGCCTGCAGGCGATCCTGCCGCCCGAATCCGAGGCCGCGCGCCAGATCGAATCGAACATCGCCCAAGCCCGCGCAATGGCGCAGGCGAACGGGGGGAACGGCAACGCGCAGCGCCAGGCGACCGGACCGGCGCCACCACCGGCGGGGGCAGCCCCTACGCCGCAAACCGCCCTGCCGGGTCCCACGCCGGGCCCTGTCTCCGCGACGGCGGCGCCGTCCGCCGCCCCCGGCCAACTCAGCGGCCACGCCAGCATCGCTCCCGCCCTGCGGGAACAGGTGCGACCCACCGATACCGTCTTCATCCTGGCGCGTCCGGTATCCGGTTCGCGCATGCCGCTGGCCGTGCTGAAGCTGCAGGTGTCCGACCTGCCGCGCGCCTTCACGCTGGACGACCGCAACGCCATGTCGCCACAGGCCACGCTGTCCAGCGCCGGCCGCGTCCAGGTCGAAATCCGCGTCAGCCGTTCGGGTACGCCCGCGGCCCAGCCCGGCGACCTGAGCGGCCTGTTGAGCGAGGTGGCCGTGCCGGGGGCCGGGCTGGAATTGGTGGCCGATACCGTGGTCCGTTGACCGCGGGCCGGCCTACACCGGTCTCGTCACTCGGCCGCGGGTCACGCCGGCAGCGTCAACGCCTGCCGCCAGGCGGCCAGCTTTTCGTCGAACCTGGCGGCAGCGTGGGCCGGGCTGGTGGAGGGCAGGTCGACATATTGCAAGGACCGCCCGGCATCCAGCCCGGGCAGCACATGCCGACGGTAAAGCGCTGCCGCCTTGCCGCCGTTGAAGCAAATGCGCACCACGTGAGGATGCTCTGCCAGGAAGACGGCGAAGTCGTTGGCAACCAGGGTGTCGGGCCGAATGGCTGCATCCAGGCTGCCGGGGCGCTCGCACGCTTGCAGGACGTCCCAGAGCGCGATGCGGGCGCGTTGCAGGGCTGCCAGGCGTTCGGGGTAGTCCTGGGAGGGGTCAAAGCCCAGGACCGCGCCCGCGATGGGCCAGAAGGCATTGCGCGGATGGGCGTAGTAACGCGCTTGCTTGAGCGAGGCGATGCCGGGCATCGAGCCCAGGACCAGGATGCGGGCGTCGGCGGCGGCGACAGGGGCAAAGCCTTGGACGTGGTCGGCAGGCGTGGCCCGGGAGGGGGCTGCAGGTGAAGACATGGCGCAAGGATACGTGAGCCGACAGGAACGCGCCCAGTGTCCTGTTGATGGAACAGTGCTTATCAATACCAGGGTCTACCGAAACAAGCCTGTCGCCCTTATCTTGGTAGGTATGACGAACGGCCCCGTAGGGGCCGCGCAACAGGAATGACGATCATGAAGAAGATTCTGGGTGTGCATGCCAGTCCGCGTCCCCACTGGGTGGGCGACGGCTTTCCGGTGCGCTCGATGTTTTCCTATGGGGACAAGGGCAAGGATGTCAGCCCCTTCCTGCTGCTGGACTACGCGGGTCCGGCACAGTTCGCGCCGGCCACGCAGCCGCGCGGGGTGGGCCAGCATCCGCACCGCGGGTTCGAGACCGTGACGATCGTGTACAGCGGCGAAGTCGAGCATCGCGATTCCACCGGAAACGGTGGCGTGATCGGGCCGGGCGACGTGCAATGGATGACGGCGGCATCGGGCATCCTGCACGAGGAATTCCATTCGCCCGCCTTCACGCGCCAGGGCGGCGAGCTGGAAATGGTGCAGCTGTGGGTGAACCTGCCGGCCAAGGACAAGAAGGCCCCCGCTGGCTATCAAAGCCTGCTGAACGCGGATATTCCGGTGGTGTCGCTGCCGGACGACGCGGGGTCGCTGCGCGTCATCGCCGGCAGCTTCGCGGGCCAGGCGGGGCCTGCGCGCACGTTCACGCCGATCGACGTCTGGGACGTGCGCCTGGCCGCCGGCAAGTCGGCGACGTTCGAGATTCCCGCGGGCCGCAACAGCATGCTGGTGATGCTGCGCGGCACGGTGCTGGTGAACGGCGAATCGGTGGCGCGCGATGCGCAGCTGACGCTGTTCGGCCGCGACGGTGATTCGATCACGGTCGAAGCCAACAACGACGCCGTGTTCCTCGTGCTGAGCGGCGAGCCGATCGACGAGCCGGTGGTGGGTTATGGACCGTTCGTGATGAATTCGCAGGCCGAAATCGTCGAAGCGATCCAGGACTTCAACGCCGGCAAGTACGGGCAGATGCACTAAGGCGCGTGACCCGGCGGGCGGGGCCGAATCGGCGTCCCTGCCCGCCAGCCGATTCTCGCGGCAAAGCAAGACAGCGCGGCCCTTCATTGCGAAGGTGGCCTGTTTTGCGCAGTCCGCGGATAGGCGCTGCGAAAAACGGATAGTTTTTCCGCTTCCGGGACGGGTTTTCCAGCAGGTCAGCGGGGCCGGCGGCGCTTTACTATTGGGGCCATCAAAAGGCCCATGCCGCAAGCGGCGCGACGGGCCTGGGACCCCGGCGGCGACAGGCCGGACACCTGGACAAGAGCGAGGAAATCCCGGCCATGCTGAACACGATGCAGTCCGATGCCGGCACGTCATGGCCGTCGGTCGAGCCGCGGTCGGCCGAGCGTGGCCCGGCCGTGGCAAGCCCGACTTATCGCAGCAATGCCGAGCGCGGGCCTACCCGGCCTGAAAAAGCCTGTCCGTCTGCGCCAGACGCCCGATCCGCCGCCTGGCGGGTGGATGCCGTATTGGCGATGCCGGCGCAGCAGTTGTTCGCGTCGGGTGACCTGGACGAAGCGCGGTCGATGGTGGGCCGGGTGATGCGGCCGCATCTGCTGGGCGTGGTGGGGCCGCGGCAGCGGCTCGATGCCCGCATGCATCACCAGCCGCTGGGCGAGGTGTCGCTGAACCGGTTGCGCTATGGCGCGGATGTCGAGATCCGGCCGGGGCCGCTTGAAGATTTCTTCCTGGTGCAGATGCCGCTGTCGGGCACGGCCACCATCGAAAGCGGCCCGCAGCGGGTGGATTCGACGCCCGAGGTCGCTTCGGTGGTCAGCCCCGACGACGACCTGGCGATGCGCTGGGCGGACGACAACGACCAGTTCATGCTGCGCATCGGCCGATCGCTGCTGGAACGCACGTTGGTAGGCCACCTGGGCGTGACGCTGGACCGGCCGCTGCGCTTCCAGCTGGGCTTTCGCTGGCGCGAGTGCCCGGCGTGGCGCTGCCTGATGGCGTATCTGCTGGACTGCTCGTCGCAGCACACTGACCTGGCCGAGCACAAGCTGATCGTGCACCAGATGGAACAGCTGGTGGCCGCGACGCTGCTGTCCGCCCTGCCCCACAACTACAGCAACACGCCGGCCAGCCGCCGCGCCGCGGTGCTGCCGCGCCACGTGCGCTGCGTGCAGGACTATCTGCAGGCGCATGCGCACGAACCGGTCAGCGCCGAACAGCTGGCGCGCATCGCGGGCGTCAGCGTGCGCAGCCTGTATGCCGGCTTCAAGGAATTCCTGGGCGTCAGCCCGATGCACTACCTGCGCGACCTGCGCATGGAACGCGCGCGCGCCGAACTGGTGTCGGGCGAATGCCAGAACATCGCCGGCGTGGCGCTGCGCTGGGGCTTCGCGCACCTGGGCCGTTTCAGCACCGGCTACAAGGCGCGCTACGGCGAAAGCCCCAGCCAGAGCCTGCGCCGCCACGGCTGACGAATTCGGCAGGCGAGGCACGATCGGCAAGACGCACGGGGCCTTCCGCCCAAACGCGCATTCGCATTGCGAGGGCTAGCGCGGCTTCCAGGTCAGCCCGTCGGTCGAGCGGTATTCCGGCGTGCCCGTGCAGCAGCCGCCCGCGCCGAATGCCTGGCGGCCGATGAAGGCCTTGATGAAGCCTTTGCCCACCGTCAGTTCCTGGCGCACGCAGATCGTGGGCAGCGGGTAGAAGTCGCCTTCCAGCACCAGCGTCCAGGCCACGTTGTCGCCCTCTGCCGGGTCTACCTTGTAGACCTTGCATTCATGCATGAGCAGGTGGATGGGCTTGCCCGCCAGCGTGCCCTTGAATTGGAGTTCTTCCGGGGTTTCCTGGGTGGCCAGGGTTTCAGCCGTGTACTTGGACCCGGCGGGCGGCGGCGGCAGCGACGAATCGCAGCCCGCCAGCGCCACCGCCGCGCACACGCTCAAAGCCCGGCGGCGGAAGGTGCGGGTCATGGCGTGAACCCGTCAGGCCACGTTGGCGTAGCGTTGTTCAAGGTAGGCAATGATGTCGTTGGACTCGTACATCCAGCGCGTGCCGCCCGGTTCCTCGATGCGCAGGCAAGGCACCTTGACCTTGCCGCCGCCGGCCTGCAATTCGGCGCGCGCCTGGGGATCGCCCTTGGCATCGCGCAGCGCCACGGGCACGTTCAAGCGGTGGATGGCGCGCCGCGTCTTGACGCAGAACGGGCAGGCATGGAATTGATAGAGCGACAGCGCAGCCGCTTCGCGGTTGACGGCGGCCTGGCCTTGCGCCGAACGCTGTTGCGGGCGCGGGCGGGTAAGCGCGTCGCCCAGGACTATCAGTTGACCCACACCGACACGCAGGGCTTTCACAATCATGGATGGCAACTTGAAACGAAGAGAGGCCTTGAGTCTAGCCCATTCGCGGCGACAGGCGGGTTACGCCCCGCCCTGCCGCCCCCTCCTGCCGCCCCCCTTCCCCGCGGCGGGCCCGCTTGCCGGGCGGACCCGCCGCACGCCGCTTTAGAACGGAATGGCCAGCTTGACGTAGAGCTGCTGGCCTTCCGGCCGGTTCTTGACCTGGAATTCCTGCTGCCATTTGGCGGTGAACAGCCAGCCCCGGTCGTTCATGTAGCGCACCGACGGGCCGACGCCAAAGGCGCGGGCACGGCCGGCGGCGCTGTTGGGGCCGTTGTCGTCGGTGACCTGCTGGAAGGCATGGCCGCCCACACCCAGCACCCAGCCCTTGCCCACGCCCCAACCCACCGCGTAATCAGCGTGGATGGCCTGGCCCGAACGCGTGTCCGTGGCGGAATTGCGGAAGTTGAAGTCGTACATCAGCTTCAGGTCGGCGTTGAAGCCATCCGGACTGATGCGGCTGAGCGCGAACACCGGCTGCGCGGTCCAGTAGTTCTTGCCCAGGCTGGACGGATCGTTGCGGCTGTATTCGCCGGTGGGCGCGTACATGTCCAGCCCGACCACGTAGTGCAGCGATTCGGACAGGTGATAACCCAGCGCCACGCCCAGCGTCATGTCGCCCAGGCCCGTGCTGCGGTAGCGCTGGCCGCCCGCCTTGAAGGTCACGTCCAGCAACGGCGCGATGGCATGGAAAGCCAGCTGGCCGCCCAGCACCTGCTGCGGCGTCACCCAGATCAGGCGCGGGGCCAGCACGTTGACGTCGACCTTGAAGTCCGGCACCGGCAGGCGTTCGCCGTCGTTGCCGCGCAGCTTGTCGTAGCGGGCGCCGCCGCCGTAGATCAGCATGTGCACGCCAGGCGGCGGCAGCGCGCCCGACATGAAGTTCTCCAGGCCGTCCGGATAGATGCCCAAGCCGCCGCCTTCCGTGGCGTGCGCCGCGGTGCTTGCCAGCGCCAATGCCGCGGCGCAAGCCAGCCGGCGTTTCAGGTGTCTCTTCATGTTCCGCTCCTGCCCCCGCGGGGCGCGAGATGTTGCGCGACGAGATAGCCGGAACCGCCGCCCAGTCCGGGGCCCGGATGGGTGGCGGCGCCGATGTGGAAAAGATTGCGCAGCGGCGTGCGATGGCCGCGCGCGCCGTGGCCGCCGGCAAAGGGCCGCAGCCAGAAGAACTGGTCGGGCGAGCACACGCCCGCGTACGGATCGCCGCCCACCAGGTTGCAATTGAGCGATTCCAGGTCGGCCGGGCTGTAGCTGCGGCGCCCGACGATGCGCGACGCCAGGCCCGGCATGACCGCTTCCAGGCGCGCCTGTACGCGGTCGGCCATGGCTTCGCGCAGCGCCTCGGTCCAGCGGCCATCGGCGGGCGGCGCGATCAGGCCGGCGGCGTCGCCCTTGATGCGCACCGGCAGTTCCTGCATCTGCACCCACAGGATCCAGCCGCCCTCCGGCGCGCGCGACGGGTCCACCGCCGTAGGTTGGCCGATGGCCAGCGTGGGCCGCGCGGGCAACAGGCCGTTGTTGGCCTCGGTGACCGACGCACAGACCTGTTCCATGCTGTCGGTCAGGTGCACCAGCGGCACGTGGCGCAGTTCCGGCGTCAGCCAATCGGGCGGCGCGTTCAGCGCGAAATGGATCTGCATGCCGCCGCGGCCATGGCGATAGCCGGCGGCGCGCTGGCGCACGGGTTCGGGCGCATCCGGCAACAACGTGCCGTAGAGCTGGCCGGGCACGACGTTGCACACCACCGCCTCGGTCGCGCGAAACTCGCGGCCCCCTGCCCGCACGCCCACTGCGCGGCGCCGCCGGCCTTCGCCCTGGGTCTGCACGCGTTCGACCGTGGTGTGGGTCAGCAGCCGGCCGCCGTGCTGTTCGATCACCTTGGCCAGCGCATCCACCACGCCTTGGCTGCCGCCCTTGACCACCGGCATGCCGCCGGCCACCACTGCGGCAAAGGTCAGCTTGCCGATCAGCGCCGAGCAGGCATCGTCCGGGCCCAGGCCGGTGTGCAGCACCCATGGCGCGATCAGGGCGCGCACGCCATCGGACTGCAGCTCGCGCTCGGACCAGCGGCGAAAGCTCTCCAGGGAATCGGCGGCAAAGCCCAGCAGCCCGTCCAGGCCGCGCCGGCGCCATTCCTTGAACAGCAGCTTGAGCATGCCGGCCCCGTAGGGGTTCTGGCCCAGCAGGCCGAAGGTCAGCGCCGCGTCTTGCCCGAACAGGCGCTGCGCCATGGCGCCAAAGGCCTGGCCGTCGCCTGGCGCCCAGGCGTCCAGCCGGCGCACGCTGTCTTCGATGTCCTGCTTCAGGGCCACGCCGCTGCCGTCCGGCCGCACCAGGCCGGTGGTGTAGCCGCACTGGGCGAATTCCAGTCCGGCAGCCTGCAAGGCGGGTTTGAGCGCCGCATAGGCCGGACTGCCGACGAACAGCGGATACCAGCTGGACAGCACGTCGTGGCGATAGCCGGGGAACAGTTCCTCGGTACGGATGCAGCCACCCAGGCGGTCGTTGCGTTCCAGCACCAGCACCGATTTGCCGCGCTGCGCCAGCAAGGCGGCGCACACCAGCGAATTCATGCCGCTGCCCACCACGATGATCTGGGGGTCGGCCGTTGAAGGTTGGGTCATGGGGGAATCAGTTCGGTTGCGTCAGGGTCGGGGCGTCGATGGGGCGGCGCGTCAATTCGGTTGCAGCAATTCGGTGAACCGGCCCGCGTGGAACACCAGCGGCGTGGCGGCCACGCTGGCCACGCGCAGCACCCGGCCGAACAGCAGCAGGTGGTCGCCCGCCGGGCTTTGCTGGTCGTTGGCGCAGACCAGCGTGGCCACCGCACCGACAATGGCGGGCACGCCCTCGGGCACTTCGTGCAACGCGGTGCCGTCGAACTTGTCGGGCACCGCCGGGTCGGCAAAGCGCCGCGCCAGCGCTTCCTGGCCACAGGCCAGCACGCTGATGGTGAAGTGGCGGCAATCACGAAACGCCGCCAGGTTTGGCGAACGGTTCACCAGGCTCCACAGCACCAGCGGCGGGTCCAGCGACAGCGACGCGAACGAATTGATGGTCAGCCCGACGTTGCGGCCGTCCGGACAACGCGTGGCCACGATGGCCACGCCGGTCGGGTAACTGCCCAGCACGCCGCGCAGGACCTTGGGGTGCAGGTCGGTGCTGCCCCAGTCCAGGGCCGCCATCACGCAGCCGCCCGCGGTGACTTGGCGGCGATGAAGGCCTCGCACGCCGCCGGATCGCTCCACCACGGAAAGAAACTGGGCGGATGGTTAAAGCCATTGGCCACGGCGTGGGCCAGCTCGGGCGCATCCCCGGCGGCCTGCAGCAACTGCAAGAGGTGCGGCGGCGGGGGCAGCAGCATCGAGTTGGTCCAGTCGACCACCGCGCTGGCGTAGTCCCAGAAGCGCTCGAAGGTCTGCTGCATCCACTGCGCCGTGAATTCGCCGTCGCCGTGCGCCAGGATCGAGTCCAGGTAGACGGCGCAGGCCTTGGTGGCATTGTTCGAGCCCTGGCCGGTGATCGGGTCGTTGGTGACCACGGCATCGCCCAGGCCGAACACCAGCCGGCCCGACGGCAGCGTCATCACCGGCTTGCGCACGGTGGGCGCGAAGCTGCCGGCCAGGATGCCGTTGGCGTCGGTCAGTTCCACCGAGCCGCAGCGCTCGGCCTCCCAGGGCAGGAAGGTGTGCAGGATGTTCAGGCTTTGCAGCAGGTGTTCCTGCGGGGTCTTGATGTCGCGCCAGCAATCCATGGGACCGCCGGGAATGCCTTCGAACACCATGATTTCGCAGGGGCCGCCGGTGGTCAGCGCAGGAAACACGAAGTATTCGCCCACGCCGGGAATCAGGTTGAAGGCCACCCGCGAGAATTCTGGCGCCGGCTTCATGCCGAACACATAGGTCAGCGCCAGGGCGCGCTGCGGCTTGTCAAAGCGCGAGCGCGCGACATCGCGCTCGAACAGTTTGACGACGTCGCCCTTGCCGGCGGCCAGCAGCACCAGGTCGTGCGAGGCGGCCAGGATTTCCAGCTCGGCCACGCCGCCGTCCTGGATCAGCAGGCGACCGCCGCGGGCCGCAAACAATTCCATCCAGGCGGGCATCTTGATGCGCTGGTCCACCGCCTGCGCGGGCCGGTCCAGGCGCGCGGCCCAGTCGATCAGCTTGTGGCCGGGGCGTTCGGGGTGCGGTACGGCCAGGCCGATGCCTTCCACGGGCGGGCACTGGGCCTCCCATTGGTTCAGGCCCAGGTCACGCTCGACCTGCAGCGAGGCATCGAACATGCATTGGCTGGACATGACCTTGCCCTGGCGGATGTTGTCCGGTTCGCGGTTGGTGACCACGGTGACCTCGTAGCCTTTGTCCAGCAGGCCCAGGGCCAGGGGCAGACCGGCCTGCCCTCCTCCGACGATGGCGATTCGACGCATGGGGTGTTCTCCTGTTTGGGTGCGGGTCCGCCGCGGTGGCGGACCGTTGCATGGGGTCGGGTGCGCCCGGCCTGGCCTGGCGCGGGATGGGGTCGATCGCGCCTTATTCGGCCAGGCGCGGGATGGCGGGACGGGCCTGTTCGGGGCCCATGGCGGAATAGCCGCCGTCGGCGGCGTAGTCGGCGCCGGTGACGACGCTGGCGTGGTCGGACAGCAGAAAGGCCACGACCTCGGCGACTTCGGCGGGGTCGCCGACGCGGCCCAGCAGGTGATAGTCGGCGGCCACGCGATCGGTCTTGGCGCGGTCGCCGCCGGTGATTTCGTCCATGACGCGAGACCAGGTCCAGCCGGGCGACACGGAGTTCACGCGGATGCGGTCGGCGGCGTAGTCCATGGCGAGGCTGCGGGTGACTTGCAGCATGGCGGCCTTGGACACGGGATAGAGCCAGCGGCCGGTCTGGGCCACGCGCGACGAGATGCTGGTGAAGTTGACGATGGCGCCGCCGCCTGCGGCAACGAGGTGCGGGTGAACGGCGCGCGCGGCCATGACTGCGCTGACGACGTTGATGTCCAGGGCGCGCAGCCAGTCGGCGCGGCCGGACGCGGCGCCCTCATCCAGGTAGGTGGCGGCCAGGTTGACGAGGAAGTCGATGCGGCCGAAGTGGGCGGCGGCATCGGCAACGCCGCGGGCAAGCTGGGCGTCGTCGGTGATGTCGACGGGCCAGAAGCGGATGCCGTCGGGGTCGGTGGCGGCCAGGCGTTCGCCGCCGGCGGTGTCGATGTCGAAGACGGCAACGCGTACGCCGTAGGCGCGCAAGGCGGCAACGACGCCGGCGCCGATGAGCGTGGCGCCGCCGGTGACGATGGCGGTTTTGTGAGCCAGACCTTTCATGGGAAGACCTCGTGTGGGGCGGGATGACGAGGCGGATGGTGGCTGGGTTGTGGTGAGGGGCGTTATCCGGATTTGGCGTTGGGTATCCGGGGGGTGCGGGGGAATGGGGGGTGTGGAGGTTTTTGGGGGGGGATTGTCCGGGGGGTGCGGTGGGTATCCGGATTTGGCTGGGAGTGAGGGGTGCGATGGAGTGTGGATTCGTAGTACTACTTTTGTGCTGCTTTAAAACTCTTAGGTGATTTATTGGATTGTGTTGGTGAGATGGGGCTTGCGGAGACGGGGGCTTCGTGGGCCGCCCCTCGGGCAGCCGTCCCTGGCAGCGAGCGCCCACGATTGCGGTCCGGAGCCTTCGCTCCGGACTGCCCCGTCGTCATCGTCGTCCGCCTTCGGCTCCCTTCCGATTCCCTCGGGCGCATCGAGGTTGCTCGCTGCCAGGGACGGCTGCCCGACGGGCTACGTCGTGCCGGGGGGTTGCGGTGCTGGACCTGTGGTCAGGGAATGGGATTTGCGGGGTCGCCGAATCGCGGCCGCGCGGGCGGCCACGATCGGCATTTGAGGTGTTGAAGGTGGGGCGGGGTGCGCTGCGCGCTGGTGGCGGTGGGGGTGCGAGGTGGGTGACGGGCCTCCTCACTGGGTGAGGAGCGGTGATGGGGGTCAGCCCACGCGGCGCCAGACGCTGGCTAGCCAGGGTTGTTGGTCTCGGGGGAGGCCTTCGGGGCGGTAGTAGTGTTCCAGTTCTTCGAAACCGGCGGCTTGCAGCAGGGTGCGCCAGGTGTCCAGGTCGTGGTAGGTGCCGTAGCGGCCGCGGTTCCAGCCTTCCTGGTTGCCGCCGCGGGGGTTGGAGCTGAACAGGATGCCTCGGGGTTTGAGGGTGGCGTGCAGGTCTTTGAGGACGCGCGGGAGTTCCTGGCTGGGGATGTGGAACAGGACGGCGTTGGCGAAGATGCCGTCGAAGCGGGCCGGTGGCAGGGACAGGTGCAGGAAGTCCTGGTGCCAGACCTCGCAGCCGCTGGCCTGGCGGGCCATGTCGACGAAGCTGGGGGTGCCGTCCAGGCCGACGGGGTGGTGGCCCAGGGCGGCGAAGGTTTTCAGGTCGCGGCCGGGGCCGCAGCCCAGATCCAGGATGTCCAGGGGCGCCTGGCCTTCGATGTGGCGCAGCAAGGCGGCGATGTTCTGGCTGACGTCGTGGTCGCGGGTGCCGGCCTCGAAGGACTGGGCGCTTTCTTCGTAGTGGGCCAGGGTCAGCGAGGTGATCTTGGCGAGGTCTTCGGCGTCGAGTTTCATAAGGGAATTGTGCCGTAGTTCGGAGGGCGTGCACGACATGGCACACGACGGCGCCGGGACGAAGGCGACATGACGTTGACCCGGGGCCGCTCGAAAAAAAACGCCGCGCACGTTGCCGTGCGCGGCGTTTCTGCTGGCGCGTGACCGCCGTCAGGCGGCCAGGCGGCCTTCGATCTTGACCTTGGTGGCGGGCAGGTCGTCAGGCAGGCCCTGGGCCAGCTGGCCGAAGAGTTCGTCGTGCAGGGCCAGTTCGTCGCGCCAGGCGGTGGCGTCGACGGACATGACCTGGTCGAACTTGTCGGGGCTGAATTCCAGGCCGGTCCAGTCGATGTCCTGGTAGCTGGGGGACACGCCGAAGACCTGGTCGACGCCGCCGGCCTGGCCGTCGATGCGGCCGAGCATCCAGCGCAGCACGCGCATGTTTTCGCCGAATCCGGGCCAGACGAACTTGCCATCGGGGCCCTTGCGGAACCAGTTGACGCAGTAGATGCGCGGCAAGGTGGCGCCGGCGGCTTCGAGCTGCTTGCCCAGCTTGAGCCAGTGGTTGAAGTAGTCGCTCATGTTGTAGCCGCAGAACGGCAGCATGGCGAAGGGGTCGCGGCGCACCACGCCCTGCTGGCCCACGGCGGCGGCGGTGGTTTCCGAGCCCATGGTGGCGGCCATGTAGACGCCTTCGACCCAGCTGCGCGCTTCGGTGACCAGCGGCACGGTGGTCGAGCGGCGGCCGCCGAAGATGAAGGCGTCGATGACCACGCCCTGGGGGTTTTCCCATTCGGGGTCGATGGACGGGCACTGCGCGGCCGGCGCGGTGAAGCGGGCGTTGGGGTGCGCGGCCTTGCGGCCGGTTTCGCGGGCAATGGCCGGGGTCCAGTCCTGCCCTTGCCAGTCGATCAGGTGCGCGGGCGGGGTGTCGGTCATGCCTTCCCACCAGACATCGCCGTCGTCGGTCAGGGCGACGTTGGTGAAGATGACGTTGGCCTTGAGCGTGGCCATAGCGTTGAAGTTGGTCTGCTCGCTGGTGCCCGGGGCCACGCCGAAATAGCCGGCCTCGGGGTTGATGGCGTGCAGGCGGCCGTCAGCGCCCGGCTTGATCCAGGCGATGTCGTCGCCGATGGTGCTGACCTTCCAGCCGTCCATGCCTTGCGGCGGGATCAGCATGGCGAAGTTGGTCTTGCCGCAGGCCGACGGGAACGCGGCGGCCACGTGGTATTTGCGGCCCTTGGGCGAGGTGACGCCCAGGATCAGCATGTGTTCGGCCAGCCAGCCCTGGTCGCGGCCCATGGTGGACGCGATGCGCAGCGCGAAGCATTTCTTGCCCAGCAGCGCGTTACCGCCGTAGCCCGAGCCGAAGCTCCAGATTTCGCGGCTCTTGGGGAAGTGGACGATGTACTTGGTGGGGTTGCAGGGCCAGGCCACGTCGGCCTCGCCGGCGGCCAGGGGCTTGCCGACCGAGTGCACGCACGGCACGTATTCGCCGTCGGCGCCCAGCACGTCGTATACCTGCTTGCCCATGCGCGTCATGATGCGCATGTTGACGGCCACGTAGGGGCTGTCGGACAGTTCGACGCCGATGTGGGCGATGTCGGAACCCAGCGGGCCCATCGAGAACGGCACCACGTACAGCGTGCGCCCACGCATGGCGCCGTCGAACAGGCCATTGAGGGTGTCGCGCATTTCTGCGGGATCGGCCCAGTTGTTGGTGGGGCCGGCGTCTTCGGCGCGGTCCGAACAGATGAAGGTGCGGTCTTCGACACGCGCCACGTCGGACGGGTCGGAGCAGGCCAGGAATGAATTGGGGCGCTTGGCGGGATTGAGCCGGCGCATCGTGCCGGACTGGACCATGAGTTCACACAGGCGGTCGTATTCTTCCTGCGAACCGTCGCACCACTCGACGCGATCCGGCTTGGCCAGCGCCACCACGCTGGCGACCCAGTCGATCAGGCCGCGGTGCTTGACGTATGCGGGTACGTTCAAGGCCGCCAGGCCCCCGTCCAAGGGCTTATTCATTAGGGTTATCTCCATACTAAGGCTAATGGCGATACGGCCCCGATTGCATGGGGCCGTATACATGTTTGCGCCATCATACTTGCAGCGCTGGGTCGGCCGTCAACCCGACCAGACGGACGAGATTGTCACGGGTTGAGACGGCTTACTCGTAGCCCCCGTCGCGCAGCGCCCTGCGGATGATCTTGCCGGTGGCAGTGGTGGGCAAAGTGGTTACAAAGCGGATGCGGCGCGGGTATTCGTGGGCCGCCAGGCGGGTACGCACGTGGGCTTGCAGGGCCTTGACGAGGGTGTCGTCGCCTTCGATGCCGTCGTGCAGCACGACATAGGCCATCACGACCTCGGTGCGCTCGGCATCGGGCACGCCCACCACCGCCGCCATGCGCACCGCCGCGTGGCCGAGCAGGCAGTCTTCGATGGGGCCCGGCCCGATGCGGTAGCCCGCGCTGGTGATCACGTCGTCGTTGCGGCCGACAAAGCGGATGAATCCGTCCGCATCGCGCACGCCCTGGTCGCCGGTCAGGAGATAATCCCCGGCGAACTTCTCGGCGGTGGCCTGGGGGTTGTTCCAGTAGCCCAGGAACATCACCGGGTCGGGCCGCAATACGCCGATGTTGCCTTCCTGGCCATCGGCCATTTCGATGCCCTGGTCATCCACGATGGCGACCCGATGGCCGGGCGCCGCGCGGCCGATGGCGCCGATGCACGGGTCGAACAGCGACGAGCACGACGACACCAGCATGTTGCATTCGGTCTGGCCGTAGAACTCGTTGATGGTCACGCCCAGCACGCGCCGGCCCCAGTCGATCAGTTCGGCGCCCAGCGATTCGCCGCCGCTGGCCACCGAGCGCAGCGCCAGCGCGCCGGGCGCGGGCGGCTGGGTCATGCCGCGCATCATCTTCAGGGCGGTCGGCGGCAGGAAGGTATGCGTGACCCCATGGCGCGCCATCAGGTCGAAGGCCGCCGCGCCATCGAATTTCTCGAAGCGCCGCGCCAGCACCGGCACGCCGTGGTGCCAGGCCGGCAGCAGCACGTCCAGCAGGCCGCCGATCCAGGCCCAGTCGGCCGGGGTCCACATCAGCGCGGCGTGCTCGGGGAAGAATTCGTGCGACATCTCCACGCCCGGCAGGTGGCCCAGCAGCACCCGGTGCGCATGCAGCGCGCCTTTGGGTTTACCGGTGGTGCCCGACGTGTAGATGATGACGGCGGGATCGTCGGCCGCGGTATCCACGGGGTCGAACGCGTCCGATTCTGCGTCCAGCGCGGCATGGAACGCCAGCGCCCCGCCCTCGCCCGCGCCGTCGATGCAATAGACCGCCTTCAGGTCCGGCAGGCTGGCGCGGATCTCGGCCAGGCGGCGGCAGCCTTCGGCATCGGTCACCAGCGCCGTGGCGCCGCTGTCGGCCAGCCGGTACTGGATGGCGTCCACGCCGAACAGCGTGAACAGCGGCACCGCCACGGCGCCCAGCTTGTAGACGCCGATGTGCGTCACCGCGGTCTCGGGCGCCTGCGGCAGGTACACGGCCACGCGCTCGCCGCGGCGCACGCCCTGGCGCCGCAGCGCATTGGCCAGCTGGTTCGAGCGCGCCTTGATCTGGTCAAAGCTGTAGCGGGTCTGCGTGCCGTCGTTCTTTTCATGGATGAGCGCCAGGCGGCCGCTGCCGTCGGCCCACTTGTCGCAGGCATCCACGCCGATGTTGTAGGCCGCCGGAATGCGCCACTGGAAGGTGTCCGCCAATTGCGCGTAGGTGTCGGTTCTGGACAGCATGATGATTTCGTCTCCGTGTCGTTATTCTTGTGTTCGTGTCGTTATGATAGGGGCCGTCGACCACTGCACAGGCCTGCCGCCCCGCCGCCGCACCCATGGAAAAAACCGCTCCCGTCCCGATGCGCCGCCTGCCGGCCAGCGCCAAGTCCGAACAACGGATACGGGACATCCTGCGGGTAGCGCGGCAGGTGTTTTCCGAAGCGGGCTTCCAGGCCGCCACCACGACCGAAATCGCGCAGCGGCTGGGCGTGTCCGAAGGCACGGTGTTCACGTATTTTGGCGGCAAGCGCGAACTGTGCGTGCGCGTCATCAGCGACTGGTACGACGAAATCATCGCCAAGGTCGAAGACAAGCTGCCGCACGTGCAGGGCCCGCGGGCGCAGTTGCATTACCTGGTGCACGCCCATCTGCGCCACCTGCTGGCCGAAGGCACCGGGCTGTGCGCCTTCATCCTGTCCGAAGGCCGCGCCCGCAACGACGATTTCGGTGAAGTCTACGCCGGCCTGCAGCGGCGCTACACCGCCCCCTTGATGCGCATCCTGGCGCAGGGCCAGGCCGATGGCCACATCCGCCAGGACATGCCGCTGCGGCTGTTGCGGTCGGCCGTGTACGGCCCGATGGAACACGTGCTGTGGGACGCCATCCTGCGCAATGCCAAGGTCGACGTGGCCGCCACCGCCGACCAGCTGGTCGACTTCCTGTGGCAGGCCCTGCAGCCGCCGCAGCGCGACGCGCTGGCGCTGGCGCGGTTTCGCGGCGAAGTGCAAGACGCCCTGCATCGGCTTCAGTCTTCCGAAAACAAGGACGGCGGCGAATACTGAGGAAAGCCGTCGTAGGGCTGGCTTCTTTGCGCGGGCGGCAGCGTCCACGAATGGCGGGCGTTGGGCACGCCGCCGTCCACCCGGATGACGCTGCCATTGATGAAGGCGGCCGCCGGCGACAGCAGGAACACCACCGCCGCGGCCAGCTCGGCCTCGGTACCGAAGCGCTGCAGCGGCACCTTGGTCTTCAGGTCGCGCAGCACGGCGCGATAGCCCTCGTCGTAGCTGTCCATGCCGCTGGACGCGATCCAGCCGGGCGCCACCGCATTGACGCGCACGCCGGCATGGGCCCACTCGCAGGCCGCCGTTTCCGTCAGGTTCCAGACGCCCGCGCGGGCCGCGCCCGAATGCCCCATGCCGGGCATGCCGCCCCAGATGTCGGCCAGCATGTTGACGATGGCCCCGCCGTGCTGGCGCATGTGCTGCACATAGACCTCGCGCGCCACCAGGAAGGTGCCGTGCAGGTTGTTCTGCACCACCGCGTTCCAGCCATTGAAGCTGATGTCTTCCAGCGCCGCGGGAAACTGGCCGCCCGCGCAGTTGAACAGGCCGTCGATGGCGCCATGCGCGGCCAGCGCATCCGCCACCACGCCGCGCACGCCGGTTTCGCCGCGGATATCGCAGGCGTGCAGCGTGATGCGGCCGGCGGCCTCGGGATAGATGCCCACGATCTCGTCGCGCACGGTTTCCAGTTTCTCGGGCTTGCGGCCCACCAGCGCCAGGCCCGCGCCCAGCGCGGCCAACTCGTGCGCGGTGCAGCGCCCCAGGCCGCTGCCGCCGCCCGTGACCATGACAGTCTGGCCGTCGAACAGGCCGGGCCGGAACACCGACGCATAGCGCGCCGCGGCGTCGCGGGCGGGGGTAAGGCTCATGTCTCGCTCCATCGTGTCTTTTTGTTGAGGATAACTCAATATTTATCGGCGGCCCATCTTATTCAAGCGTATTACCCTATGGATTCAATCGTAGGTTCCAGGTTACTAATTGAGTAAATGTCAATTACCAGGAGACCCGCATGCCCCAGCCCGCCCCGCTCGAGGTCGTTCTTGACGGCCCCATCGCCCGCCTGACCCTGAACCGGCCGGACGTGCGCAATGCCTTCGACGAGACGTTGATCGCCGCCCTGACCACGGCGCTGCAACAGGCCGGCGACAACGCGGCGGTGCGGGTGGTGCTGCTGACCGGCGCGGGCAAGGCCTTCTGCGCGGGCGGCGACCTGAACTGGATGCGCAAGATGGCCACGCTTACCGACGCCGACAACCGCGCCGACGCCACCCGCCTGGCCGACATGCTGCGCGCCGTGTGGTCCTGCCCCAAGCCGGTGGTGGCCGCCGTCAATGGCGACGCGTATGCGGGCGGCCTGGGGCTGGTGGCCGCTTGCGACATCGCGGTGGCCGCCGACCACGCCCACTTCTGTCTGTCGGAAACCCGCCTGGGGCTGCTGCCCGCCACCATCAGCCCCTACGTCATCCGTGCCCTGGGCGAACGCGCGGCCAACCGCTACTTCCTGACCGCCGAACGCTTTGATGCCGCCGCCGCGTTCCGCATGGGGCTGCTGCACGGCGTGGTGCCGGCCGATCAACTGCACACCGAGGCCGAGACGATCTGCCGCACGCTGTGCGACAACGGCCCGCAGGCGGTGCAGGCCAGCAAGCGGCTGGTGCGCGACTTCGCCGGGCAGCCGCTGGACGCGGCGCTGATCGCCGATTCCGTCGAACGCATCGCGGCCGTGCGCAGTTCGGACGAAGCGCGCGAAGGCGTGGGCGCGTTTCTGGAAAAGCGCGAGCCGGCGTGGCGGCAGCGGTGACGGCGCGCGCCTCGTGATGCCCCGGACAGGCATGGGGGCATCCTCGGGTTAACCCCGACGGGCGTTTAAGATGCGGGCTCCTATAACAAGAGACACCGCATGCCCGCCCTTCGCCGCGCCGCCTGGAAAGGTGAATTGGTTGCCACCCTGCTGCTGGCCCTGCCGCTGGTGCTGACCAATCTGGCCCAGATCGCCATGACCGTGACGGACGTGATGTTCATCGGCCACCTGGGCTCGCAGCCGCTGGCCGCCAGCGCGCTGGGCGCCAACCTGTATTCGGCCATCGCCTTCTTTGCGCTGGGCCTGGTCAGCGCCACGGCGCCGATGGCGGCGCGGGCCGAGGGCGCGCGCCGCAACTCGGTGCGCGACGTGCGCCGCACGGTGCGCCAGGGCTTCTGGAGCGCCGTGCTGATTTCCGTGCCGGGCTGCCTGGCGCTCTGGTATGGCGAACACATCCTGATCCTCTTGCGCCAGCCGCCCGAACTGGCGGCGCTGGCCGGCGAATACCTGCGCGCGCTGCTGTGGGCGATGCCGCCCTTCCTGGGCTTTTTGGTGCTGCGTTCGTTCATGGCCGCGCTGCAACAGCCGCGCTGGGCCTTCGTCGTGGCGATCGGCGCGATTCTGTTCAACGTGCTGGGCAATTGGGTGCTGGTGTTCGGCAACCTGGGCTTTCCGGCGCTGGGCCTGATCGGTGCGGGCGTGGCCAGCGCGCTGGCCAGCCTGTGCCTGTTCCTGGGCATGGTGATCGTGGTGCTGCGCGACCGCCGCTTTCGGCGCTATCGCCTGTTCAGCGACCTGTTCCAGCCTGACTGGCCGCGCTTGAAGGCGTTCTGGAAACTGGGCCTGCCGATCGCGGTGGCCACCGCCTTCGAGGTCACCATCTTCAACGCCGCCGCCTTCCTGATCGGCTGGCTGGGCGAAGCGGAACTGGCCGCCCACGCCATTGCCATCCAGATCGCCAGCGTGACCTTCATGATTCCCTACGGCGTGGCGCAGGCCGCCACGGTGCGGGTCGGCTACGCGCAAGGCGCCCGTGATGCCGCCGCGGCCGCGCGCGCTGGCTGGACGGCCTTCAGCCTGGGCATCGGCGCCATGGTGATCGCCGCCCTGCTGATGGTGACCGTGCCCTATGCGCTGGTGTCGGTGTTCATGGACGTGCACGACCCGGCCAATGCGCGGGTGCTAGCCTTCGCGGTCAGCTACCTGGCCGTGGCTGCCGTGTTCCAGATCGTGGACGGCGCGCAGGTGCTGGGCGCGGGCATGCTGCGCGGGCTGCACGACACCCGCGTGCCGATGATCTATGCGGCGATCGGCTACTGGGGCGTGGGCCTGCCTTGCGGCGCGTGGCTGGCGTTCCAGGCCGGCTGGCGCGGCGTGGGCATCTGGAGCGGCCTGGCCATCGGGCTGGCGGTGGTGGCCGTGCTGATGATGCAGCGCTGGACCCGGCGCGCGCAACTGGGGCTGGTGGCGACGAGGTAATGGGGTGATGGGGTGACATGCCATAATCGCCGATGCCTTTTCCGCAACACCCCCTGCCTTACGCCATGCCTGCCTCGCCTTCCTCCCCCGCCGCTTCGACCGCTGCCTTGCCCGTCTTTCCGCCCCTGAACGCCGACCGCCTGTGGGCTCGTGTCGAAACCCTGTCGCGCTTCACCCTGCCCGACCAGCCCTGGACCCGCCGCGCGTTCTCGCCGCTGTTCCTGCAAGCGCGCCAGTGGCTGCGCGCCGAATTCGAAGCCGCGGGCCTGACGACGCGTGTGGATGCCGGCGGCAACCTGATCGGCACGCGCGCCGGCCGCAACCCTGGCCGCAAGCCGATTGCCACCGGCTCGCATTGCGACACCGTGCCCAGCGGCGGCCGCTTTGACGGCATCATCGGCGTGCTGGCCGGCATCGAAGTCGCCCACACCCTGCAAGA
>NZ_CADIJO010000018.1 GCF_902859705.1 Achromobacter deleyi
CCCGGTTGCGCCGCACCCTGGCGCTGCCCACGCTGGCGCGCCGCCTGGACGCCCTGCCCGTGGCCCTGTTGCCGCAGGCGCAGCCGCGGCTGGACTGGCTGCACGACATCGGCTGTCACACGCTGGCCGACCTGCGCGCGCTGCCCCGCGCCGGCCTGCAACGGCGCAGCGCCCCCGACCTGCTGCAGGCCCTGGATGCCGCCTACGGCCAGTCGCCCGAACTGCACCGCTGGATCGAACCGCCGCCCAGCTTCTCGCGCCGCATCGAACTCATGGACTACGTCGAGCACACCGACGCGGTGCTGGCCGTGGCGCGGCGTTTGGCCGAACAACTGGGCGGCTGGCTGGCCGCGCGGCAACTGGCGGTGCGGCGCGTGGTGCTGCGGCTGGACCACGAACGCGGCCGCCACGCACGCCCGCCCACCGAACTCGAACTGGCCCTGGCCCAGCCCGTCTGGCAGGCGCCCCAGATTCTCAACCTGCTGCGCGAAAAGCTTGGCCGCCTGACGCTCGAAGCCCCCGTCATCGCGGTGGCGCTGCTGGCCCCCGACACGGTCGACCAGCCGGCCGCCAGCACCACCCTCTTTCCCGAACCCGGCGGCACCGCAGCCGATCACGCCCGGCTGCTCGACCTGCTGGCCGCGCGGCTGGGGCGCGACCAGGTGCGCCGCCCCTGTCCCACGCCCGACCACCGCCCCGAAGCCGCCAATTCCTGGGGCGATGCGCTGGATGCCCCGCAACGCGCCGAGCCCCTGCCCGCCACGCTCGACCGCCCCTTCTGGCTGCTCGATCCGCCGCAGCCCCTGAAGCTGTCCGGCCACCGCCCGCAATACGCCGGCCAGGCCCTGCGGTTGATGCGCGGCCCCGAACGCATCGAAAGCGGCTGGTGGGACCCGGCCCTGACCGTGCGCGACTACTTCGTGGCCGAAGACGCCGCCCGCGCGCGCTACTGGATCTACCGCGAACGCGACGACGAACACGCCCGCTGGTTCCTGCACGGCCTGTACGCCTGACGGCGCCCTTCCGCCCCGCGATCCGCCATGCAACCGTTCGACGATTCCCCTGACGCCCCCGATCCGCTGATCGGGCTGCCCGGCTACGCCGAACTGCAGTGCCAATCCAACTTCTCGTTCCTGCAAGGCGCCTCGCACCCCGAAGAACTGGCCGCCCGCGCCGCCGAACTCGGCTACGCGGCCCTGGCCATCACCGACGAATGCAGCCTGGCCGGCGTGGTGCGGGCCCACATGGAAGCCAAGACCCAGAAGCTGCCGCTCATCATCGGCGCCACCTTCCGGCTGCGCGCCGGCCCCGACGCCGCGCCGCTGGACCTGACCCTGCTGGCGCAAACCCGCGAGGGCTACGGCAACCTGTCCGAACTCATCACCCTGGCGCGCACCCGCGCCCCCAAGGGCGAATACCGCCTGGCGCCCGAAGACTTCACCGACCCGCCACCCGGCTATGCGCACCTGCGCCACCTGCCCGAATGCCTGGCCATCCTGTCGCCCACCTACGGCGACGACCCCGACCGCATGGCCCAGCAGGCGCGCTGGCTGGCCGCCACCTTCGAACGCCGCGCCTGGGTCGGCCTGACCTTGCTGTACCGCTCGCGCGATGACCTGCATCGCGCCGCCGTCGAACAGGCCGCGCAGGCCGCCGAGCTGCCCTTGGTGGCCCTGGGCCAGGTGCAGATGCACGTGCGTTCGCGCAAGCCCTTGCACGACACTCTGACCGGCATCCGCACGCATCAGTCCGTGGCGCAGTGCGGCTACGCGCTGGCCGGCAATGCCGAACAGCACTTGCGCAGCCGCATGCGGCTGGCCAACCTGTATCCGCCCGACGCCCTGGCCCAGACCCTGGTGGTGGCGCGCCGCTGCGCGTTTTCGCTGGACGAACTGCGCTACGAATACCCCGACGAAATCGTCCCGCGCGGCCACACGCCCGCCACCTTCCTGCGCCAGGAAACCCTGGCCGGCGCCGCGCGGCGTTTTCCGGCCGGGGTGCCGGCCAACGTCTCCGAGCAGATCGAAAAAGAACTGGCCCTGATCGCCGACCTGCACTACGAAGCCTATTTCCTGACCGTCTACGACATCGTGCTGTTCGCCCGCAAGGCCGGCATCCTGTGCCAGGGCCGCGGGTCGGCCGCCAACTCGGCCGTCTGCTACTGCCTGGGCATCACCGAAGTCGACCCGCAGCGCGGCAACAACCTGTTCGAACGCTTCATCAGCAAAGAACGCAACGAGCCGCCCGACATCGACGTCGACTTCGAACACCAGCGCCGCGAAGAAGTCATCCAGTACATCTACGAAAAATACGGCCGCCAGCGCGCCGCCCTGACCGCGGTGGTGATTTCCTACCGGCCGCGCAGCGTGCTGCGCGACACCGGCCGCGCGCTGGGCGTCGACCTGGGCGTGATCGACGCCGTGGCCCGCGCCCACCAGTGGTGGGACGGCAAGAAGGAAATGCTGCGCACCCTGGGCGCCTGCGGGCTGGACCCCGAATCCCAGGTGGCGCGCCAGTGGGCCGCGCTGGCCCAGACCTTGATGGGCTTTCCACGCCACCTGTCGCAGCACCCGGGCGGTTTTGTGATTTCGCGCGGCAAGCTGTCGCGGCTGGTGCCCATCGAAAACGCCGCCATGGCCGACCGCAGCGTCGTGCAATGGGACAAAGACGACCTGGACGCGCTCAAGCTGCTCAAGGTCGACGTGCTGGCGCTGGGCATGCTGTCGGCGCTGCGGCGCACGCTGGAACTGGCCGGCCAGCGCCGCGGCCAGCCGCTGCGCCTGCAAGACATCCCCGAAGGCGACGACCCCACCTACGACATGATCTGCGACGCCGACACCGTCGGCGTGTTCCAGATCGAATCGCGCGCCCAGATGAGCATGCTGCCGCGCCTGCGGCCGCGCAAATACTACGACCTGGTGGTGCAGGTGGCCATCGTGCGGCCCGGCCCGATCCAGGGCGGCATGGTGCACCCCTACCTGCGCCGCCGCCAGGGCCGCGAAAAAGAAAGCTACCCCAGCGAACGCGTGCGCGGCGTGCTCAGCCGCACCATGGGCGTGCCCATCTTCCAGGAACAGGTCATGCAGATCGCCGTGGTCGCGGCCGGCTTCACCCCTGGCGAAGCCGACCAGTTGCGACGGTCCATGGCGGCCTGGAAGCGCAAGGGCGGCGTCGACAAATACCGCACCAAGCTGGTGGGCGGCCTGCTGGCCCACGGCTACACGCTGGAATTCGCCGAAGCCCTGTTCCGGCAGGTCGAAGGCTTTGGCGAATACGGTTTTCCTGAAAGCCACGCCGCCAGCTTCGCCCTGCTGGCCTATTCCAGCTCATGGCTCAAGCGCCACGAACCCGAGGCCTTCCTGGCCGCCCTGCTCAATTCCCAGCCCATGGGCTTTTACCCCGCGGCGCAACTGGTGCAGGACGCTCGCCGCCACGGCGTGCGGGTCCTGCCGGCAGACGTCACCGTCAGCAGCTGGGACTCGGCGCTGGAAGCCCTGCCCGACGGGCAAGCGCCGCGCCCCGCGCATCCGCACGCGCCGCCCGCTGACCAAGCCCGCCCCGCCGTGCGGCTGGGCCTGAGCCTGATCCAGGGCCTGCGCGAAGACACCGCGCGCCGCATCGAGGCCGCCCGCGCCGACGCCCCCTTCGCCAATACCGGCGACCTGGCCCGCCGCGCGGCCCTGAACCGCCACGACCTCAATGCCCTGGCCGCCAGCGACGCCCTGTTGACCCTGGCCGGCCATCGCCGCCAGGCCAGTTGGGAAGCCGCCGCCAGCGTCCACAGCCGCGATCTGCTGCGCGACGCCTCCATCCACGAAACCGAGGCCCCCGTGCTGGCCGCCCCGTCCGAAAGCCAGACCGTCGCAGCCGACTACCGCAGCGTCGGCCTGACCCTGCGGCGCCATCCCGTGGACCTGCTGCGCCCGCAACTGGCCGCCCGCAACTTCCAGCCTGCCGCCGTGCTCAACGGCTACCCCGACAAGCGCGTGGCTCGCGCCTGCGGCATCGTCACCGTGCGCCAGCGGCCGCAAACCTCCAAGGGCGTCATCTTCGTCACCCTCGAAGACGAAACCGGCCCCGTCAACGTGGTGGTGCGTCCCGAACTGATCGAACGCCAGCGCCGCGAACTGCTCGGCTCCAGCCTGCTCGGCGTGTACGGCACCTGGCAGAACGTCGACGGCGTGCGCCACCTGATCGCGCAGCGGCTGGTGGACCTGTCCGACCTGCTCGGCGGGCTCAGTACGCCCAGCCGCAATTTCCATTAAGACTTGGCGTCCGCAAGCAAACCTTTGCAGGTTCTCTCTGCCCGTCCTATATCCCGGCGCTTTTGATCACATACGCAATTTTCTTATCTACGATAGTGTCCTTCGCAACCCTCCCCCGCAAGGACACGTTTCATGCCCGCCGCCCCTCCGCTCTGCCTGGGCCCCCTGCCCACGGTCGCCGCCGCCCGGTTCCCCCTGCCTGCAGGCGCTTGCGACACGCACGCCCACGTAGTCGCCGCCGACAACAACGCCTACCCCTTCGTCCCCGAGCGCACCTACACGCCGCCGCCAGCCCCTGAGGCGTCTTACCTGGCCATGCTGGACGCCACCGGCATGACGCGCGGCGTCCTCGTGCAGATCAGCGTCCACGGCACCGACAACCGCTACTTCCTGGAAGTGCTGCGGCGCCACCCGCAACGTCTGCGCGGGGTCGGCGTGGTCGACCCGTCGGCAAGCGACCGCGAGCTCGACGCCATGCATGCCGCCGGCGTGCGCGGCCTGCGCATCAATGTCCTGTTCGGCGGCGGCGTCGGCTTTGACGCCATGGATACCCTGGCCCACCGCTGCGCCGAACGCGGCTGGCACCTGCAATTCCTGCTGGACGCACGCCGCCTGCCCGAGCTCTTGCCCCGCATGCGCCGGCTGCCCGTCGTCGGCGTGATCGACCACATGGGCCATGCCCCCGTCGCAGACGGCATCCAGAGCCCCGGCTTTCAGGCCATGCAGCACCTGGTGCGAGACCACGGCTGGTGGGTCAAATTGTCCGGCGCCTATCGCATCAGCGAACGCTTCGACGACTTCGACGACGTCACGCCCTGGGCGCGTGCGCTGATCGAGACGGCGCCCGACCGGATGCTCTGGGGCAGCGACTGGCCGCACGTACACATCCCCCGCATGGTCGACACCGGCCGCCTGCGCAACCAGCTGGCTGACTGGGCGCCCGACGCCGACCTGCGCCAACGCATCCTCGTCACCAACCCCCAACACCTCTACGGCTTTGCCGCGATCTGAGATCGCCGCGGCCGCCGTGCCGAAACATCCGTCCCCCCATCACTGAGACACAGCATGCAATGGTTTCGAGAATTGAATACGACCGAGCGTCGCACCTTCATCGGCGCGTTCGGCGGCTGGGCCATCGACGCCCTGGACTTCATGGTCTTTACCTTCGTGATTTCCACCCTGATGACCCTTTGGCATATCGACAAGGGCCAGGCCGGCATGCTGGGTACGGTCACCCTGCTGTTTTCGGCGGTGGGCGGCTGGCTGGCCGGCATCCTGGCCGACCGCTACGGCCGCGTGCGCATCCTGCAATACACCATCATCTGGTTTTCAGTCTGCACGGTCGCCATCGGCTTCGCGCAGAACTTTGAACAACTGTTCGTCCTGCGCGCCCTGCAAGGCCTGGGCTTTGGCGGCGAATGGGCCGTCGGCTCGGTGCTGATGGGGGAAATCGTCCGCGCCCAGCATCGCGGCAAAGCGGTAGGCACCGTGCAAAGCGGATGGGCCGTGGGCTGGGGCGCCGCCGCACTGCTCTATACCTTGGCGTTTTCCGTGCTGCCGCCTGAATGGGCCTGGCGCAGCCTGTTCTGGATCGGCGTGCTGCCCGCCTTCCTGGTGCTCTACATCCGCAAGCACGTCCCCGAACCCGAAATGTTCCAGCGACGCCAGGCCAGCGGCATCGCAGCGGCATCCTTCTGGACCATCTTTTCGCCCGCCCTGCTCAAGACCACCGTGGTCACGTCGCTGCTGTGCACCGGCGTCCAGGGAGGCTACTACGCAATCACCACCTGGCTGCCGACCTTCCTGAAAGTCGAACGGAATCTGTCCGTGCTCAATACCGGCGGCTACCTGCTCGTCATCATCGCGGGCTCATTCTGCGGCTACATCACCGGCGCCTACCTGGCCGACCGCCTCGGCCGCCGCGCCAACCTGCTGATTTTCTCCGTGCTGTCCGCGGTCAGCGTCTACGTCTATACGCAACTGCCCCTGACCAACGGCCAGATGCTGGTGCTGGGCTTTCCGCTGGGCTTCGCGGCTTCGGGTATTTTCAGCGGCATCGGCGCCTACCTGACCGAACTGTTCCCCTCGAACGTCCGCGCCACCGGCCAGGGCTTTGCCTACAACTTCGGGCGCGGCGTGGGCGCCCTGTTTCCCAGTCTGGTGGGGTTTCTCAGCCAGCAGCACGGCCTGGGCTGGGCGATCGGCGTGTTCGCGGCAGGCGCCTATGCCGTCGTCATCCTGACGGCGCTGCTGCTGCCCGAGACCAAGGGGCGCCAACTGGAATAGATATTTTCCCCGGCAAGCGCGGCGCAGGCGGCTGGTCTATGATGTTTTTCCCCGGCGCTGAAACTTTCACGGTGAACGCGCCTCGGACATCTTTCAGGAGTAATTCATGATTCGCAAGCTGATTCCCGTCCTGCTGGTCGCCGCGCTGAGCGCCTGCGCCAATACCGGAGCCCCGCGTTCCTCGTCCGCTTCCGCGTCCACCGATTCCAGCTCAAGCAGCCCGGCTTCCGCTTCCGACTCCTCGTCCAGCCCGTCCTACGGCGCCTCGTCGTCGGGCCGCCCCACCGGCAAGACCTGCGACGCCAGCGGCCTGCAATCGCAGATCGGCCAGAAAGCCACCCCCGCCGTCCTGGAAGACCTGCGCGGCCGCAGCGGCGCCACCACCGGCCGCATCCTGCGCCCGGGCCAACTGGTCACCATGGAATACAACGACACCCGCCTGAACCTGATCGTGGACAAACAGGACGTCATGACCGCCATCCGCTGCGGTTAAGCCCGATCATTGCGGCCATGGACGGCCGGCGGCGCCGGGGCGGCAACCGCCTCGTGCCGGCCCAGCCCCGGCCCGGCTACGCCTCGCCCGGCCGGGCGGCCGGCGGCACATGCGGCAAGAAGGCCCCCGCGACCTCGAAGCCGCATTCCTCGCGCGCAATATCGATCACCCGCGATACCACCGGATTGACGATGTTCTTCTTGTGCACCGCGTAGTAATTGATGGTGGGCAGGTCGGGCTTGACGTCCAGCTGGCATAGCGCGCCGCGCTCGACCAGCGGCGCGAAATAGGCGCCCGGCAGGTAGCTGATGCCCAGGCCCAGCATCGTCAATTGCGCCATCATGCCCAGGCTGTTGCAGGTCAGCACCCGCTTGACCGGCAGGCCCTGTTCGGCGAACCAGGCGTCGTACAGGTGCGACAAGGCCGAATTGGTGGGCTGCGAAATCACCGGATACGGCGCCAGGTCCTGCGGCGTCAGCCGCGCCGAGAAATCGATGTCCAGCGCCGGGCTGGCCATCCAGACGTTGGTCACCGCCCCCAGGTGCACGCAGTCGTACTGGTAGCTCCAGAACGGACCCGGCATGATCGCCAGGTCCAGCTGGTCTTGTTCCAGCCGTTCGTACAGCGTGATGCCGCCGTCGATCTCGGGCATCAGCTGCACCCGCGGATAGCGCAGGCTGATCTGGCTGACCAGCCGCGCCAGCCAGGTCATGCCGACCAGCTCGGTCACGCCCAGCCGCACCACGCCTTCGAAACTGGCCGGGTCGGCCATGTTCTGCACGATGCGGCTGTTCAGGTCCAGCATTTCGCGGGCCAGTTCGAACAGCTTGCGCCCCTGCGGGGTCATGACCAGCTTCTTGGCGCGGCGCTCGAACAGCGGTGCCCCGGCAAAGGCTTCCAGCTCGCCCACCCGCTTGGCCACGGCCGATTGGGTCGTGTGCAGCTTGCGCGACGAGGCGCTGAAGCTGCCCAGTTGCGAGCTCCAGTAGAAGGCCTCTAGCTGTTTAAGGGTGTACATCGCGGCGGTGGATGCGAATCGCATGGAAACCCTCACATTATCGTCGACCGCGGCGCCGCGCTGCCTCGGGGCCTGCGCAGGCGCCCGCCAGGCGGCCGGCCCTGCGCAAGACGCCGCCTACCCGCGCGGATGCAGGATGTCCGCCAGGAAACGCTGCGCCCGGGGATGGCTGGGTGCGCTGAAAAAGCGTTCCGGAGTATCCATTTCCAGGATCTCGCCCGCGTCCATGAACACCACCCGGTCGCAGACGTCGCGCGCGAATCCCATTTCGTGGGTCACGCAGACCATCGTCATGCCGTCCTTGGCCAGGCCCTTCATCACCTGCAGCACCTCGCCCACCATTTCGGGGTCCAGCGCGCTGGTGGGTTCGTCGAACAGCATCACGGGCGGCTGCAAGGCCAGCGCCCGCGCAATCGCCACCCGTTGCTGCTGGCCGCCGGAAAGCGACCCCGGATAGGCGTCGATCTTGTGCTCCAGCCCCACTCGCGCCAGCAACTGGCGGGCCAGTTCCACGGCCTCTTTGCGCGGCTGCTTGCGGATGCTGACCGGCGCGAAGATCACGTTTTCCAGCACGCTCATGTGCGGAAACAGATTGAACTGCTGGAACACGAAACCGATCTTCTGGCGCAGCGCGTTCAGGTTGGCGCCCTTGGCGTAGATGTCGGCGCCATCGATCAGGATGCGGCCTTTCTCAATGGGTTCCAGCCGGTTCACCGTGCGGATCATGGTCGATTTTCCCGAGCCCGACGGCCCGCACACCACCAGCACTTCGCCGCGCGCCACCGACAGGTCCACGTCCTTCAGGACGTGGTGCTCGCCATACCATTTATTGACTTTCTCAAGCTTGATCATGAAAAGATTCCGTTGGCGCCGGCTCAGGCCATGGCGCGTTGGCGGCGGATGCGCAGGTCCAGCCACGACAGGCCGCGGCTCAGGCTGAAGCACACCACGAAGTAGATAATCGCCAGGATGCCGAACACCTGCAGCGGCTGCGTCAGCACCAGGTTGTTGACCTGGTTGGCCGCGAACGTCAGTTCGTTCACGCTGATCACATAGCCCAGCGAGGTTTCCTTCACCGTCGACACGAACTGGCTGGTCAGGCTGGGCAGCACATTGAACAGCGCCTGCGGCAACACCACCCGCCGCATCGTCGTCCAGTAGCCCACGCCCAGCGAGCGCGACGCCTCGATCTGGCCGCGCGGCACCGCCTCGATGCCCGAGCGGATCACTTCCGACAGGTAGGCGCTTTCGTACACCACCAGCGCGGCGATGAGCGTCCAGAAGCCGCTGATCACCTGCCCCGTCAGCTTGGGCACCACGAAATAGGCCCAGAAGATCAGCATCAAGAGCGGCATGCCCCGCACCACGTTGACCAGCGTCTTGCTGGCCACGCGCAGCCAGCCGTAGGGGCTGACCCGCGCCAGCGCGATGGCCAGCGCCAGCGGCAGCGACAAGGCCAGGCCGCAGGCCGCCAGGATCAGCGTCAGCGCCAGGCCGCCCAAGGGGCCATTCGGGTATTGGCCGACCAGCAGCGTGGGCCAGTATTGCAATAGCAGATCAAGCACCGTGGCCTCCGCGGTTCAGGCGGTAGCGGGCATAGATGCGCGAACCGATCAGCATGATCAGGAAAGATCCCAGCAGGTACATAAGCGTGGCGGCGCCAAAGGTAGCGAAGGTGCGGTAGGTTTCGTTTTCGATCTCGCGCGCCTGGTAGGTCAGTTCCATCACGCCGATGGCCATGGCCACGCTGGTGTTCTTGAACAGCAGCAAGGCACGGCCCACCAGAGGCGGGATCGAAATCCGCACCGCCTGCGGCACGATCACGAACCGCATGCATTGCAGGTAGCTGGCGCCCAGCGCCCGGGCCGCCTCGAACTGCGTGCCGGGAATGGCGCGCAGTCCGCTGCGGATGTCTTCCGCGATGTACGCGGCCGACCCCAGCGCCAGGGCGATGGCCGCCAGCGACATCTCGGCGTTGTGCTGGTACAGCCACAGCCGGAAACCTTCCGGCAGCAGCTCGGGCATGCCGAAATACCAGAACAGCACCTGCACCAGCAGCGGCACGTTGCGGTGGTATTCCACATAGGCATCGACCAGCCAGCGGCACGGCGCCAGGTTGGTGGCCCGCACCACGACCAGCGTCACCGCGATCGTGAAGGCCATCACCCAGGACACCAGGAACAGCTGCAGCGTCACCGCCATGCCGCTCACCAGCAGCTGGTATTGCGAAGCGTCAAGTAGGCTCATGAAACGCAACCGCCGCTCAACCCGCGATGGGGCCGATCTTGAACCCGCGCTCCAGTTTGTACGGCGTCTGCGCGCCAAACCACTTGTCAAAGAGCTGCGCGGCCACGCCCGAACTTTCGGCTTCGTCCAGCGCCTGGTTCACCACTTGCAGAAAGCCCGGCTCCGTCTTGCGCACGCCCAGGCCCCAGGGCTCGTCGAACACCGACTTGGCGATCACGCTGACCGGCGCCGTGGGCGGGCTTTGCAGCACCAGGCGTGCCAGCACCAGTTCCGACGCAAACTGCGCGTCCACCTTCTTTTGCTGCAGGGCCAGGTAGGTGGCCGAGCTGTCGCCATAGCCAATGACCTGCGACTTGTCCAGGATGCGCTTGATCTCGCGCTCCGAGCTGGACCCCTTGGTCGCGCCAACGCGGCGGCCGTTCAGCGATTCAATCGTGTCCAGGCCCGAATCCTTGCGCACCAGCAGCTTCTGCGGGCTGACGTAGTAGGCGTGGCTGAACGCGATCTGCTGCGCGCGGTCCGGCGAATAGCCCAGGTTGGCCGCCAGGATGTCGACCCGGCCTTCGTTCAGTTCGGGCACGCGGGCCGCCACCGACAGCAGCTTGTAGCTGACCTTCACGCCCAGCTTGTCGGCCACCAGCTTGCACACGTCGACGTCATAGCCCACCAGTTGGCGCGACGCGGCGTCCTGGAAGCTGAACGGCTGCGACGTACCCAGCGTGCCGCAGATCAATTCCCCGCGCGCCTTGATGTCGGCCACCTGGTCGGCCTGGGCGGCAGTGCCCAGCAACAGCGTGGCCAGGCCCAGGCAGGCGGCGATGCGTGAACGGTAAGTCATGGTTGATTCCCCTTGTGTTTATGGTCAAGAAAATAGAATAGGCCCGCCGGACGCCATGGCTTTCCAGTGCGGGCCATCGCCCTACGCCAGCTTGGCGCACGCCTCGCGGATCGCCGAGCAGCCCTGGCGGATATCGTCCAGCGATGCCGCGAACGACAGCCGGAACGTGCCCGGCGCGCCGTACGCGTGGCCATCGATCACCGCCACGCCGGCTTCGCGCAGCAGGTAATGCGTCAGGTCGGTATCGGTGCGGATCTCGTCGCCGCCCGGCGTGCGCTTGCCCAAAAGGCCCGAGCAGTCCGGAAACACGTAGAACGCGCCTTGCGGCACCACGATGTCCAGCCCCGGGGCGCCCGACAATTCGGCCACCGCCAGGTCGCGGCGTTCGCGGAACACCCGGGCGAATTCGGCCACGCAATCCTGCGGGCCGGCCAGCGCTTCCAGCGCCGCCGCCTGGCTTACCGACGATGCGCCCGACGTGCTTTGCGATTGCAGAATCGCCATGGCCTTGATCAGCTCGTCCGGCCCGGCGCCATACCCAATGCGCCAGCCCGTCATCGCGTAGGCCTTGGACACGCCGTTGACCACCAGCGTACGGTCGGCCAGTTCGGGCGCCACCTGCAGCGGGTGCACCGTGGGCGTGTCCGTGAAATTCAGGCGCGCGTAGATGTCGTCCGTCATCAGCCACACCTGCGGATGGCGCTTGAGCACCTCGGTCAGGCCGCGCAGCTCGTCGGCAGTGTAGACCGAGCCCGTCGGATTGCTCGGCGCGTTCATCATTAGCCACTTCGTGCGCGGCGTGATGGCGCGTTCCAGCGCGTCGGGCGTCAGCTTGTAGTCCGTGGCCGGCGTCGTCGCCACCGCCACCGGCACGCCGCCGTTCACCAGCACCATGTCCGGGTACGAGACCCAGAACGGCGCGGGAATCAGCACCTCGTCGCCGTCGTTCAGCGTGGCGGCCAGGCCGTTGAAGATCACCTGCTTGGCGCCCGTGCTGACGATGATGCGGGCCACCGGGTAGTCCACCCCGGTCGCCTCCAGCAGATGGCCGCGGGCCGCCTTGCGCAGCGCCACCGTGCCCTGGGCCGGCGGATACTTGGTTTCACCGCGGTTCATCGCCGCCGTGGCGGCCTGGCGGATGTGTTCGGGGGTGGAAAAATCCGGCTCGCCGATCGTCAGGTCGATGATGCGGCGGCCCTGCTCGCGCAGTTCCGCAATGATGGCGCGCGCCGCCACGCTGGGCGACAGCTTGATGCGCTTGATTCGGTCGGCGACGATGCCGGGGCGCGCGGGCGCGGCAGCGGCTGCGCTCGGGTCCACCGGGCGGCCGCCTTCGGCGCCGGTCTGGCCAGGGGTTGCTTGGCTCATTTCGCGCCCCCCGTCTTCTCGGCCAGCGTCTTTTCCAGCCAGGGCTTGGTGTACGTGCCGGCGCGCAGCTTTTCCTTGGCCACGGCTTCGTCGGCTTCCTTCTTCATGGCCAGCGCCAGCACCGCTTCGGCGTGCTCGGCGGGAATCACCACCACGCCATCGGCATCGCCCACCACCACGTCGCCGGGGTTGACCACCTGGCCGCCCACCGACACCGGCACATTGATCTCGCCCGGGCCGTCCTTGTACGGCCCCTTGTGCGACACCGCCCGCGCAAAGCAGCCGAACTGGCCCTGCGCAAACACGTCCAGGTCGCGCACCGCGCCGTCGATCACGAAGCCTTCGATGCCGCGGCCCTGCGCGTCCATCATCATCAGCTCGCCGACCAGCGCGTTGCTGGTATCGCCCGCGCCATCCACCACGATCACGTCACCCGCGCCACCCAGCGAAATCGCCTTGTGGATCATCAGGTTATCGCCCGGGCGGGTCTTCACGGTCAGCGCCAGGCCCACCGTGCGCTGGTGGCCGGCATGCAATGGCCGCAGCCCGGCCACGCCGTACAGGCGATTCATGCAGTCGCTGATCTGGGCCGACCCGATGGCGGCAAAACCGGCCAGCACGTCGGCAGAGACGGCGGGCGCGGACCGGGGGAGAATGCGGTATCCGATGGGATTCATAGAGAGGAAAGTCTTCGAAGCGTGAATGGCGTTAAGCGAACCTGCATTACAAAGCCGCGCGCCCTATTCCTCAAAACGATATAAATTCCCGCTTATCTACGAATTATTTTCGTGAATAGTGCTGCTGGAGGGACAAAGACATGGACATCCATAGCCTGAGCAAGCAACTGGCCGGCCTGCCGACCATCCTGGACCTGGCCCAGGAAATGAAGCTGATCCGCGCGCTGATGCAGGTGCCGCCGCACAATATCGCCGCCCATCCCACGCAGTTCCAGCGCATCGTGGCCGCGCTCGCGCTGACGCATACGGATTCCGGGGTGTTTGAACTGACGTCGGCTACCGATGCGTTCTTTGCCGAATTCCACCTATGGTTGCGGCAGATGCAGGGCAGCGTGTGCCCTGAATTGAGCAACGCCTTGATCGAGGATTTCAGCCTGTCGGCAGCGGAGTTTGCCGATCGGATGCCGCCAGAGGAGTGATCTGCGCCGCCAGGTCCGACAACACCGTCCCCCCAAGCCGCTGCAACAGCGCGGCTTCGCCCTCGCCCAGCGCCTGCGCCACCAGCTGGTTCGCCGCCCGCTCCACCGGGCACGCCGGATTATCGTCAGCCGGCCCGATCGTGAATACCGCGCCGTGGCCGATGGCCTCGTACACGTCTCGCGCCGTAATGGTGTCCAGCGCCCGGGCCAGCGTCCAGCCGCCCTTGCGCCCGCCGGTCGACGTCACCATGCCCGCCGTACGCAGCGCCGCCATGGTCCGCCGCACCACGACCTCGTTCGTATGCAGCATCTGCGCCAGCGTGCCGGACGTGGTCGTGCCGCCGCGCAGATGCATGTGGACCAGCACATGCAGCAGGCGGGCAAAGCGGGTGTCGTAGGCCATGTTGAAATACCGTAACTTTGACTGTTACGGTATTATATCCGCACTGGATACCGCCTGCGAGCCCCACCATGACCGATCTGCAAACCCGCCACGTCACCGTCAACGGCATCACGCTGCACGTCACCGCCCAGGGCGAAGGCCCCCTCGTCCTGCTGTGCCACGGCTTTCCTGAAACCGCCTATGCCTGGCGCCACCAGCTTGCCGCCCTGGCCCAGGCAGGCTTTCGCGCCGTGGCCCCCGACCTGCGCGGCTACGGCGCCAGCGACCGCCCGGCAGACGCCGCCGCCTACACCACGCTGGACGTCATCGGCGACCTGGTCGCCCTGCTCGACAGCGAAGGCGCCGACACCGCCGTGATCGTCGGCGGCGACTGGGGCGCCAACATCGCCTGGCAAGCCGCGCAACTGCGCCCCGACCGTTTTCGCGCCGTGGCCGCGCTGGGCGTACCCATGATGGGCCGCGCGCCCATCCCGCCCAGCCGCCTGTTCCCCAAGACCGACGCCGCCCGCTTCTACACGCATTACTTCAACGAACCGGGCGTGGCCGAACGGGAATTCGAACGCGACGTCGACGCCACCCTCCGTGCCATTTATTTCGCCGCGTCGGGCGATGCCGGGCCGCGCAACGACCCCACCACGCCCAACCCCTTCGGCATGGTGCCCACCGGGCGCGGCCTGCTCGATGCCCTGCCCGTGCCCGGCACCTTGCCCGCCTGGCTGACCGAATCGGACCTGGCGGTGTTCGTCCAAAGTTATCAAGCCAGCGGTTTTCGGGGCGGCCTGAACTACTACCGCAACCTGGACCGCAACTGGGCATTGCAGGGCGCGCTGGAAGGCAAAAAGGTCGACGTACCCGCCCTGTTTCTGGTGGGCGAACGCGACACCGGCCTGGCCATTCCCGGCATGGACCAGATCATCGACGCCATGCCCGCCCTGGTACCGCAATTGCGCGCCCGTGAAATCATTCCCGGCGCGGGGCATTGGCTGCAGCAGGAAGCCCCGCAACAGGTCAACCGGGCGTTGATCGATTTCCTGCGCAGTCTTTAATATCCCCCGCTTGACCCTCACGTAACGTCATCCCCCAAAGTCCGGCCTGCGTAAACAACGAAGGAACCTCATGCGACTGAAAGTCGGAGAACTGGCCAAGCGCAGCGGACTGACCGTCCGCACGCTGCACCACTATCACGCGATCGGCCTCTTGACGCCTTCGGCGCGCGCCGACAACGGCTACCGGCTATACGGCCGCGACGACATTGCCCGACTGCATCAGATTCAGGCATTGCGTCGCTTCGGACTGCCGCTGGCTGAAATCGGCGCCACCCTGGACCAGCCCGGCACGCCGCTGGACGAGATCATCGCCAAACAGATCACGATGCTCGACCGCCAGATTCAACAGGCCGCCCGGCTGCGCGAACGCCTCGCGCAGCTGCAAGGCCAGTTGGCAAGGGGCGCCGAACCGGAGCTGGCCGATTGGCTGACCACTTTGGAACTCATGACCATGTACGACAAATACTTTTCCCCGGAAGAACTGGCTCGCCTGCCGATGTACGGCCGCAGCCGCGATGACGACGCCGACTGGCTGGCGTTGATCAAGGACGTGCGCCAGCAGATGGACAGCGGCGTCCCTTTCGAAGATGCGCGCTCGCAAGCCCTGGCGCTGCGCTGGATGACGCTGCTGCTGCGCGATACCAATGGCGATCCGCGCCTGCTCGTGAAACTGAACCAGATGCACGAGCAGGAACCGGCCATGCAGGAACACATCGGCATTTCGCCGGCCATGCGGGACTACGTGCTGCAAGCCTTCTCGGAAAGCAAACTGCGCCTGTACGAAAAGCACCTGACGCAGGAAGAAGCCCGGTTCATGCGCGCGCATTACCGCGACCGCATGGGCGAATGGCCGGCGCTGATGGGCCGCGTACGCGATGCCATCGACGCCGGCCAGGCACCGACGTCGCCCACGGGCCTGGACCTGGCGCGGCAATGGCTGGAACTGTTTTGCACCTACGCCGGCAAGGACCCGGCCACGCACGCCAAATTCCGCCATGCGCTGATGACCGAGCCTGAACTCACCGCCGGCACCTGGGCCGACGACGCCACGTTGACTTTCATGCGACACGCCATGGGGGCTTTGGCGGCAGCGCGTTGATCGCCGCAGACTGAAGCGTCATCGGGCGGCGAACCTCGTCACGATTTTCGCCGCCCGACAACAATGTTCTCAGTCTGAAACCATTATTCATACTTGATGCCACGGCTGGGGTATAAACGAGGCCCATTATTTCCAGCTAGGAATCTTGTGTCGAACACTCTCGGGGCGGGTCGTTTTATCGCTGAAACTGCGCACACCCTGCGCCGGCAAGGCAGCGCCATGCTGGCCGCCGCGCCGTGGTCGCTGGCCATTTTCACGTTGTCGCTGCCATTCGCCCTGATGACCACGCGCCTGTATCAGCGCATCGACCTGCTGTGGGTCGTGCTGGCGCTGGTCAACCTGATCGCCTTTGCAAAAATGACGTACGCCTGGCATCGCGTGGTAGTCCTTGGCGATGCCGGCCGCAACGATGCCACACAAGGCAGTACGGGCGACGCGCGCCATCTGGTGCTGCTGGCCCTGTTCGCCATTGCGCTGGCCGTGCTGACCCGCGCCAACGGCGACGTGCCGTTCATCGTCTACGTATTGCTCAACGGCGCGGAAGATGCGCGCTTCTGGGCCGCGCTGGTGGCCGTGCAATTGCTGATCTGGGTGCCGGTCTGCTACCTGCTGGCCGTGTATGGCCTGTGCCTGCCGCGCGTGGCGGCGACTGGTGAATACGGCTTTCGCAGCATTCGCGCCACGATGCGCTATCCGCGCTGGCCGCTGATGGCGATGCTGCTGTTGCTGGTTTCAGTGGCCGGCTATTTCAATAGCGACCTGGTCGAACTGCGGCTCGACCTGACGAATATCGATGCCCTGTGGGGCGCAGTGGGCGTCTTGCTGTGCGTGCCAATCACGTTCGTGCTGACGGCCCTGTACGCCGTCGCCTATCGCGATTCTGCCAAATGAATCCGCCAAATGAATCCGCCAAATAAGAATCAAGGCTCGCGTGACCGACGCTTGACCATATTCAAAATGGTCTGAACCAACTCTTCCCGCGCCTGTTCGGGGGTGATCTCGCCTTCCACCGCCGCCTGCGACAGCGCGTCGGCCGCCCCCAGCATGCCCCACAGACTCGCCAGCGTCAGCGTCTTCGAACCCGCCAACGGCGAAAATATCTGCTGGCACTTTTCAATGAAGGCATGCTGATACTGGCGTTTTACTGCGGCCAGTTCAGGCGAGCCGTCCAGCGCCGCCAGCACGCCGGGAATCTCGCGGCCCTGCGTCAACACGCATGCGATATACCGCGACGCAATGACGTCGGCCAAGTCCTTCAACGTGGGTTTGCTGGCCGCGATGGCCTCGTCGATGATGGCCGTCTGGCGCAGGTCGAAATCCTGGTACAGCGCGGCCAGCAAGCCATTGCGCGTGCCGAAATGGTCGTAGACCACGGGTTTGGACACCTGCGCCTCTTGCGCCAGCCGCCCCAACGTCAAGGCATCGGTGCCTTCATCGCGGATCAACTGCCAGGACACATCCAATAACTGCCGCAGCCGCCCTTCCTTCGTGAAACGGCGGCGGGGTTCGGGGGCTGGGGCAGCAGGCATGGGGTCTCGGTTCAGGGGGTTTGAATCATCGCGGCGCGGCAAAGATGCGTTGGCCGATGGCATGGGCGGCATCCAGGTGCGACGTCGGAAAACCCGCATCCGACGGCACCATCAATTCCGACGAAGCGACACGCGCGCCGCAATAACCGAAGATGCCGTGGTCGATCTGCGTTTTCATCGCACCGAAATAGCCATGCCGGGCGTAGGTTCGCATATCGGCGCCGCCATTGGCAATCAAGTGCACGTTCAGGCGTTCCAGCTTCTTGACCAGCTTGCCTTCCATGTCGTCGTCATAGGCCCAGCCGTTGGTGAACACGCGGTCGATCCAGCCTTTCAGCAGGCCGGGAAACGACCACCAGTACACCGGGTAGACCAGCACCAGCGCATCGGCGCGGTCGATCCGCGCCTGTTCGGCAGCCACATCGGCCGGCGGCGTGCCGCGCGACAGCAGCAAGGCCGAGTCCTCCTGCGTGAAGGTGGGGTTGAAGCCTTCCGCGGTCAGGTCCGCGATTTCAAACGAATGCTGCGAGCCGGACGCCGTGACGCCCTGCGCCACGTGATTCGCAATGGCGTGCGTCAAGGAAGATTTGTCGGGGTGGGAGACAACGATAAGCGCATGCATGTCGGGGACCTTTGGGGTGAAATTGCTATGTACCAATCGTAGCCTACTTTTAGTAGGTTATGAAAGCCCCTGCCCCCACACCCCGACGGCGGCGCTCGCCGAGCCCCGCCGTTCTCGCGCTACACAGCGCTACGCCTTGACGTTGCGGTTCAGGAATTCCAGCATCGCCGCCGCGATCTCCGCCCCGTGGGTTTCGATGGCGAAGTGGCCGCTGTTCACGAACCGCACCTCGGCCCGGGGGTTATCGCGCTTGAACGCTTCCGCCCCCGGCGGCAGGAAGAAAGGATCGTTCTTGCCCCAGATCGCCAAGGTCGGCGGCTGGTATTCGCGAAAGAACGCATGCAGCTGCGGGTACTGCTTGACGTTGCTGCCGTAGTCCAGCAACAGATCCATTTGCGGCTCGTCGCCAATGCGGGCAATGGCGGCCGATGCCAGCTGGTAGGTCTCGGGCGCGATCAGCGACGCGTCTTCCACGCCTTCGACGTACTGCCACTTGATCATGTCCGGCGTGTTGAAGCGGCGCAGGGCCTCGCGGTTTTCGGCGGTCGGCGCGCTCCAGGCGCGGCGCATGTCCGCCCAGCCGGGGCTCAGGCCTTCTTCGTAGGCGTTGCCGTTCTGGCTGACGACGGCGCTGATCTTCTGCGGATGCTTGACCGCCAGGCGCCAGGCCACCGGCGCGCCGTAGTCGAACACATACACCGCGTAGCGCGTCAGGCCCTTGGCCTGCGTGAAGGCATCGATAACCGAGGTGAGGTTGTCGAAGGTGTAGGCGAAATCCACGCCCGGCAGCACCGTCGTCTGGCCAAAGCCCGGCAGGTCCGGGGCGATCACGTGGTAGTCGCCGGCCAAGGCCGGTATCAGGTTGCGGAACATATACGACGACGCGCCAAAGCCGTGCAGCAGCAGCACAGTGGGCGCATCCGCACGCCCGGCTTCGCGGTAGAAGACGCTGACGCCGTCGACTTCCAGGGTGGCGTGGCGCACGGCCTCGGGGCGAAGGGCGGCGTTGGCGTGATCGACAGCGGGAGGGGTGGCATTCATGGCGATTCCTTGCAAAGGGAGGTTCGTGACAAAGTAACTTTTTAAATTAACTTTCACTGGTTACTTTTGCGCAGTCTGCCTCAGATCGTGATAACCTGTCAACATCATTTTTAAGGGTTACCCAATGACCACCGCAGAACACCGCCACGACGGCGCCGCGACCGAGCCGCCGATGATCGGCGACCACCTGGCGATGGACCTGCTCAACACCCAGGCCCGCAGCGACGACCAGATCGTGGATTTCTGGAACAGCGGCGACGACGTCATGCGCTGGCTCGAACGCCACCACGTGGCGCCCCCGGGCAAGCCCCCGCGCGTGGCCTCGGCAGACCTGCTGGCCCAGGGCAAGCAACTGCGCAATGTGGTGCATGACCTGATCGCCGCCCGCAAAGCGGGGCAAGACGTCGATGTCGACCGCCTGAATCAATACTTGCAGGGGTATCTGACGTCCCCGCGGCTGGAACGCGATGACCAGGGCAGATTCGTGCTGGCCCGCCGCCCGCAGGGCGACGCGATCGCGTCCTTGCTGGGGCCCGTGGCCGAAGCGGCCGCGCACCTGCTCATCGACGGCGACTTCTCGCTGGTCAAGCAGTGCGAACACCCGGACTGCATCCTGTGGTTCTACGACCGCACCAAGTCGCACAAGCGCCGCTGGTGCAGCATGGCCCAATGCGGCAACCGCTACAAAGCGGCGCAGTTCAGAAAACGCAGCAGCGGCGCGCTAGCAAGCCCGGGAAAATAGGCACGCCCCTACCAGCGCTGCGTCTGCACGAAATCCACGAACGCGCGCAGCGGCGCCGGCAGATAGCGGCGCCCGGGGAAATACAGCAACGGCCCGGTAAAGCTGGGCCACCAGTCTTGCAGCAACGGTTCAAGCTCGCCGCGGTCAAGGTAGGGTTGCAGCCAGTCTTCGAACAGATACACCACGCCTGCGCCACCCACGGCGGCATCCACCGCCAGGTCGGCCGCTTCGCCCAGGCTCACGATCAACGGGCCGTCCACGTCCACCGTCACACGCTTGCCCGGCTGCTCGAACACCCAGGCCGGCATGGCCCCGCTGGAAAAGCGCCCGCGCAGGCACAGGTGGTTGCGCAAATCGTCCGGATGCGTCGGCCGCCCGTGCCTGGCCAGGTACGCAGGCGAGGCCGCCGCCCCCATCCGCTGGCGCTTGGGGCCGATCGGAATGGCCACCATGTCCTGGTCCATGCTTTCTTCGTAGCGTATGCCCGCGTCGCAGCCCGATTGCAGCAATTCCACAAAACGGTCGTCCACCACCACTTCCAGCCGAATCTCGGGATACGCCGCTAGAAACGGCGGGATGATGCGCGGCAGCACCAGCCGGGACGCCGACAGCGGCACATTCAGCCGCAGCCTGCCCGCCGGCCGGTCACGAAAGCGATTGGCCACGTCCAGCGCCGATTCCACCGCGTTCAGCGCCGGCGTCAGTTGTTCCAGCAAATGCTGCCCGGCCGCCGTGGTCGCCACGCTGCGCGTCGTGCGGTTGAACAGCCGCAGGCCCAGCCGGGTTTCCAGCCGGCGCACGGCCTCGCTCAGTTGCGATGCGCTGGCGCCCGTGTGGCGGGCTGCGCCCCGAAAGCCCCCGTGCGTGGCCACGGCCACGAAAGCGCTGATGTCTTGCAGGTCTTGCATGGCCGGTCTCGATTGTTCTGAATTCCGCACAAGCTGTGCGATTACGCTGGATTGTCGTACGGTACTCCCAGGCCTAGACTGACGTCCATTCCCCCTCCCCTCAGGAACCCGCGTCATGACCTCCATCGAACAAGCCGGCACCTACTCACTGGGCGACCGCGCCGTGAACCGCCTGGGCTACGGCGCCATGCAACTGGCCGGCCCCCACGTCTTCGGCCCGCCCAAAGACAAGGCCCAGGCCATCGCCGTCTTGAAGGAAACCGTCGAACTGGGCATCAACCACCTGGACACCAGCGACTTCTACGGCCCGCACGTCACCAACCAACTGATCCGCGAAGCCCTGCACCCTTATCGCGATGACCTGACCCTGGTCACCAAGGTCGGCGCGCGCCGGGGTGCCGACGCCTCGTGGCTGCTGGCCGCAACGCCGGCCGAACTGGAATCCGCCGTACACGACAACCTGCGCAACCTGGGTCTGGACGTGCTGGACGTGGTCAACCTGCGGCTCATGTTCGACGTGGCCGGGCCGGCCGAGGGCGACATCGAACCCATGTTCTCCACCCTGGCCAACCTGCAGCGCAAAGGCTTGGTGCGCCACCTGGGCCTGAGCAACGCCACCGCCAAGCAGGTGACCCAGGCCCGCGGCATTGCCGATATCGTCTGCGTGCAGAACCAGTACAACCTGGCGCATCGCCACGACGACGCCCTGATCACCCAATTGGCGCAGGCAGGCATAGCCTACGTGCCCTTCTTCCCGCTGGGCGGCTTCTCGCCCTTGCAGTCCGCCACGCTGGAACGCGTGGCCGCCGACTGCCAGGCCACGCCCATGCAGGTCGCGCTGGCGTGGTTGCTGCAGCGTTCGCCCAACATCCTGCTGATTCCCGGCACGTCGTCCGTGGCGCATCTGCGGCAGAACGTCCAGGCGGCGCAGCTGAAGCTGTCGCCGCAGGCCGTAGCGGAACTGGATGGAATCGGGGCCAGCGGCGCGTAACGCCATCGGCCAGACGAACTGAAAGCGTCGCGCTTTCGGTGACGGGTATGGCTCAACCGGCCAATCTGGACGACACTGGCAAGGCGTCCGCGTCGTCCACGTTGTCCGTTCAAACCATGCCCAATCCGCCTAGCACCACCATTCCCCGCAAAACCCCGGAATCCGCCGCGATGGTGGCCAGTGTCAAGCGCGCCCTGCGCATCACGCCGGTGCTTAACCGCCTGACCTACGACGACACGGATCAGATCCGCGCGGTGTTCAGCGAACTCATCGGCCAGACGCTGGACGAACGTTTCTCGCTGATCCCGCCGTTCTACACCACCGGCGGCGACAGCATCCGTATCGGTCGCAACGTCTTCATCAACCAGAATTGCACCATGTACGACCTGGGCGGCATCGACATCGGCGACGACGTCCTGATCGGCCCCAACGTCAGCCTCATCACCTCGGGCCATCCGCTGGACCCAGCCGAACGCCACCGCAGCGTCGTTGCCAAGCCCATCGTCATCGGAAAAAACGTGTGGATCGCCGCGGGCGTCACCGTCATCGGCGGCGTCACCGTGGGCGACAACGCCGTGATCGGTGCCGGCTCGGTCGTGACGCGGGACGTGCCGGCCAACACCTTGGTGGGCGGCAACCCGGCGCGGGTCATTCGCGCGATTGCCGAGGATGCGGATCCGGGGTGCGGGCGTTGATGCGTGACTGATGTCACAATTGCACGGCAGTGGCCCTCCACGACTGCCCCTGCAACGCCCCACGCCAATCCGATTGAAATCCAAGCCCCCATGCCCATCGCCATCGCCTCCGACCACGCCGGCTACGACCTGAAAGAACAACTCAAACAGGCGTTCACAGACATCGAATGGCTGGACCTGGGCACGCATGGCTCGGCGTCGGTCGACTATCCCGATTTTGGCTTTGCCATGGGGCAGGCCATTACCGAAGGCAAGGCCCAGCAAGGCGTGGTGATCTGCGGGTCCGGCATCGGTATCTCCATCGCCGCGAACCGGTTTGCCGCCGTCCGTGCGGCGCTGTGCACGAACAGCACCATGGCCCGCCTGAGCCGCCAGCACAATGATGCCAACGTCCTGGCGCTGGGCAGCCGGATCACGGGATTCGAAGTGGCGCGGGAATGCGTCAGCGCGTTCCTGGAAACACCGTTCGAAGGCGGACGCCATCAGCGGCGGATCGATATGTTGAGCCAGGCGAACCCGAACCAGGCCTGACAACGCGCAGGCTGCCGCCGTTCATTTCATCCCGCCGACCCCGCCTCTGCCCCCCCATGACCACCCATACCGCCCTGCAAGACGCCACCATCGCCTTCGACCTGGACGGCACGCTGGTCGAATCGGCCCCGGACCTGGTCGGCGCCATCAACGCCGTACTGCAAGCGGCCGGCTACCCCGCCGTGACCTACCCGCAGGCCAAGGCGCACGTCAGCCGCGGTGCGAAATGGATGATCCAATGGGCGCTGACCCAGGCCGGCGAGCCGGAACCCGAAGCCCGCAGCGCCGACCTCTTTCCGCAGTTCGTCGACCGCTACCGCGAACATATCGCCGACGAAAGCAGGCCCTTTCCCGGCGTGATCGATGCGATCCAGCAACTGAAGGCCGCCGGCGCCAAGCTCGTCGTCTGCACCAACAAACCCACCGCGCTATCCGTTCGCCTGCTGACCCTGCTGGACATGGCGCCTCTGTTCGACGGCGTGGTCGGCCTGGACGCCGTCACCGCCTCCAAACCCGACCCGGCCCACCTGATCGAGGCCGTGCAGGCCGTGGGCGGCGACCTGTCCCGCACAGTCATGGTGGGCGATGCCGCCCCCGACGCCGGCGCGGCGCGGGCGGCCGGCACGCCGTTGATCCTGGTGAGCTTCGGCTACACCGAGATTCCGGCGGCAGACCTGAAGCCGGACGTGTTGCTGCATCACTTCGATGACCTGGTGGACGCTTGCGTCCGCCTGCTCAACCCACAGGCGTAACGAGCGCTGCCGGCCACGGCACGTCGATGTCCCGATTTCCGGGCGCAATAACCCCTATTGCCGAACCCCGCATTCCCGACGACAATCCGTATTGAGTCCGATTTTTATTAAGAAAACGCGGCACCCCCAGGCCGTACTTGCCCCATTTGGCCTTCCATCGTGCCGGCAATGCCCTCCCCCGATACTGTCGACGCGCTCTACAGCGACCATCACGAATGGCTGCGGCATTGGTTGCGCCGCCGGCTGGGCAATGCCATCGACGCGGCCGACCTGGCGCACGACACCTTCGTCAAGGTACTGGTGCGCCCCCAGGCCGCCCTGCAAGCCCGTGAACCCCGCGCCTGGCTGACCACAATCGCGCACGGGCTGGTGGTGGACCATGTGCGCCGCCTGTCGCTGGAACGGGCCTACCAACAGGCCGTGGCCGCGCTGCCCGAACCGCAGGCGCCGTCCCCCGAAGGCCGCCTGCTGCTGATCGAGGCGCTGGTGCGCGTCGACGCCATGCTCGACGGCTTGAATCCCAAGGCGCGCAGCGCCTTTTTGCTGTCGCGGCTGGAAGGCCTGCCCTACACCCGCATTGCGGAGCAGTTGGGCGTCACGCTCAGCTCTGTCGAAAAGTACATGGCCACCGCCATCCGCCACTGCCTGGCATTGCAGTCGGCATCGTGACGCCGGCCGCCCAACCCCGCGCCCTGGCGCCCGATCCGCTGGACCAGGCCATCGCCTGGGCCGTGCGCATGGCCTCCGGCGCGGCCACGGCGCAAGACCGCGCCGCCTGCGACGCCTGGCGCGCCGCCGACCCCGCCCACGAAGCCGCCTGGCAGCAAGTGCGCGCGGTGGAACAACCTTTTCAAGAGATGGCCGCAAGCCCCGCGGGCCCCGTGGCCTACGGCACCTTGCAGGCCGCCCGCGCCATGCAGGCCCGCAGCCACGGGCGCCGCCGCGCGCTCAAGCTGCTGGGCCTGGGCGCCATGGCATCGATGGTGGGCCTCTTGAGCCTGCGCCTGTCGGCCTGGCAGGAACGGGCCCAGTACCACACCGCGGTGGGCGAACGGCGCCGTGTTGTCTTGCCGGACGGCACCGAGTTGTGGCTCAACACCGATACGCGCGCCCGCGTCGTGTTCACGCCCGCCCAACGGCTGCTGGTGCTGGACCAGGGCGAAATCTTCATCACCACGGGCGACGACGCCGGCTCGTTCTCGGGGCGTCGGCCCTTGTGGGTGGACACCCCCGCCGCGCGGCTGCACGCCATCGGCACGCGCTTTGGGGTGCGGCTGGAGCAAGACGGCGCGGCCCTGGCCACCCGGCTGCATGTGGATCAGGGGCAGGTGGCCGTGCATTCCGGCGACCAGCTGCCCGTGCTGGCGCAGGCCGGCGACAGCATCCGCGTGCGGGCACCCGGCGCCGCACCCGAGCGCCTGGCCGATGCCGCGTTCGACGCGTCGTCCTGGACCCAGGGCGTATTGGTGGTCAAGCAGATGCCGCTGGGCCGCTTCGTCGCGGAATTGGCGCGCTATCGGTCGGCCGGGCTGGCCTGCGCCCCCGACGCCGCGGACCTGCGGGTGTCGGGCGTCTTCCAGTTGGACGGCGCGGACCCCGCGGCCCGGGCGCTGAAGGTGCTGGCCAGCACCCTGCCGGTGCGCGTGGTCGCTGGGCCGGCCGATGCCTTGACGGTCACGGCGCGCTAGAAAATATTTTGCAGATCGATTGCGGGTTTTGCGGGGTTCGTCCGGCAACCAGGTATTGCCTCTTTTGAATCCAAGGATATGCCTGCCATGCCGCCGCGCCGCCCCGCTTTTTCGCGCCTGCCTTGCCCCACACCCCCCACCGACCGATCCAGGACACGGCCTCGCCGCGGCAGCCTGACGGCCTGGACATTCATCGCGGCCGCCGCCCTGGCGCCGGCCTTGGCCCCGCAGACCGCCCGGGCTCAAAGCGCGGACGCCGCCCGCAAGCCCATTCGCGTCCCTGCCGGCAACCTGGAAGACGCGCTGAACAGCTACGCCCGCCAGGCGGGCATCACGCTGTCGTTCGACCCGACGCTGATGCGCGGCAAGCAGAGCGATGCGCTGGACGCCCCCGCCAACGTTCGCGACGGCCTGGCCGCCCTGCTGGCGCGCCACCGCTTGCAGGCGGTGCCCGTGGGCGACAACAGCTACGCCGTGCGCACCCTTGCCGAATCGTCCGGCGCCGCCACCGTGCTGGCGCCCGTCGTGGTCACCGGCGCCGGAGAAACCGCCTACAGCCACGTTGACGGCTACGTCGCCCGCCGCAGCGCCACAGGCACCAAGACCGACAGCGCCCTGATCGAAACGCCGCAGTCCATCTCGGTGGTCACCGCGGACCGCATCGCCGCCATGGCCGCCTCGCGCGTAACCGACGCGCTGGCTTACACGCCTGGCGTCAAGACCTTCGACGGCTTCGATACGCGCTACGACTGGCTGTCGATTCGCGGCTTCGACGCGTATTCGCCCGGCTTCTACCAAGACGGCCTTCTGCTGCGCAACAACGCCGGCTATTCCATCTGGCGGGTGGAAGGCTACGGCGCCGAACGCATCGAAGTCATGCGCGGGCCGACGTCGGTGCTGTATGGCCAGAACTCGCCGGGAGGCATGGTCAACGTCGTCAGCAAGCGCCCCACCGAAGAGCCCCTGCATGAATTGCAGGTTCAGGTCGGCAACTATTCCCAGCGCCAGGTGGCGGGCGACTTTTCCGGGCCGGTGGACGAGGCCGGCAAAGTGCTCTATCGCATCACCGGCATTGGCCTGGACAGCAACACCCAGGTCGACCACGTCAAGGATAAGCGCTTCTACATCGCCCCCGCCCTGACCCTGCGCCCGTCCAGCGACACCACACTGACGCTGCTGAGCCAGGTATCGCAGATACGCGCAGGCAATTCCTATGGTTTCCTGCCGGTCGACGGCACGCTGCTGTCCACCCCCAACGGCCGCATACCCACCCACACCTTCGTCGGCGAACCGGACGTAGACCGCTACAACCAGGATCAGTGGAATGTCGGCTACCAGCTCGAACACCGGTTCAATGACGTCTGGACCGTGCGCCAGAACGCCCGCTACGGCGAGATCAAGACCGACTACCGCCAGGTCTACCAAAGCGGATTCCTGACCGAAGACGCCGCCAACCCGCATTCGCCCGCCAACTACCGCCAGGTCGGCCGCGTGGTCTTCGGCAGCCGGGAACGCGGCAGCCTGGGTACCCTCGACAACCAGGTGCAGGCCAAGCTGCGTTCGGGCGACTGGCTGCACACCGTGCTGGTCGGCCTGGACCTGCAACGCGGCCGCTACCAGCAAAAGACCTTCTTCGGCGAAGCCCCGTCCATCGACATCTTCTCGCCGGTGTACGGCCAGCCGGTCACCATACCCGACCCCTATCAGGACACCACGTCCACCCTGACCCAGACCGGCTTGTATCTGCAAGACCAGATCAAATGGGCGGACCGTTGGGTCGCCACGCTGGGCGGCCGTTATGACCGGTCCGTCATCGATACCGACAACCACCTGGACAGCAGCTCGTCCCGCCAGACCGACAGCAAATTCACCGGCCGCGCCGGCCTGGTGTATCTGGCGCCCAACGGTTTGGCACCCTACGCCAGCTACAGCACGTCGTTCCTGCCCATCACCACCGTCGACCCTAAGACCAACCGCCCCTTCAAGCCGGAAACCGGCCGTCAATACGAAGTGGGCCTGCGCTACCAGCCGCCCGGCACCCGCGACAGCTACAGCATCGCGCTGTTCGACCTGCGTCGCCAGAACGTCATGACCTTCGACCGCGAGATGGTGCCCGTGCAGACGGGCGAAGTCATGGTGCGTGGCATGGAACTGGAAATGGCCATGCAGCCCATCACCGGCATGAACCTGCTGCTGTCCTACACCTGGACGCCCGACGCCCGCGTCACCAAGAACGCCAACCCCGACAAGATCGGCACCCAGCTCACCGCCACCCCGCGCAACCAGGCCTCGGCCTGGGGCGACTATCGCTTTGCCAACGGCATCAAGGTGGGGATGGGCGTGCGCTTTGTCGGCGCCACCGATGGCGCCAACAGTTCCGCCCCCGCCAAGGTGCCGGCCTACACCCTGTTTGACGCCATGCTGGGCTACGACTTCCAGCATTGGAGCCTGACGTTGAATGCGCGGAACCTGGCCGACAAGGTCTACCTGGGGCGCAATTGCGATTCGTATAACTGCGGGTATGGCGAGCGGCGCAGGGTGATGGCGACGGCGACGTATCGTTGGTAGCGCCTCCGCGTTGAGCGCCAGCTTGGCGCCCAACGCCCATGCCGCCCAAACGCGCTACGGCTTGACCACTTCGATCGGCGGGAATTTATAGCCGCCGTCTTGAATGTCTTTGCTGGGGCCGTACATCCGCATGATGATGTACGCGTCCTTCTCGGGAATGGGCAGGTAATTGGGATTGCTGGCGTCGCCCTTGGCGGCAAGTTCGATCGTGTAGGTGCCGTCGGCATCGGGTTTCAGGCTGCGGTCGCCGCGGCTATGGCGGTTCAGTGCGTTATGGGCCATCAACCGGTTATCCGACCCATACACCGTGAACGACCAGAACTGGCTGACGTCAGGCGCCTTCAACTGAATGCGGTATTGTTTACCGCCCGAGCCATTGAGCGGCTTGCCATCGCTGCCCGTCTCTGACTTCAGGTAGATGCTTTCCTCGGGCGGCAGCCCCCATTGCCCGATATACGTGCCTTCCGCGAACAGCTCGCGCGGCCCTTGGCCCAGTTGCTCGCGCGTGCCCAGCAGTTGCCCGGATTTCGTCATCTTGGGCGCCAGTTCCTTGATATGCGCCATGCCCAGCTGTTCACCCTTTTTGGCTGCGGCAAGCTGCTCTTTGGTCAGATCTTTCTTGCACGGTGCCAGACCCACGGCCTTGTACTGATCCAGCCATTTCTTATCCGCCCGGCCCATGCTGCCGTCGCACAGCACAAAATTCACGCGGGTGATCCAGTTGCTCTTTGCCGGGTCGATATAGGTGCGCTGTTTGGCCTTGGGGCCCGGCACGCCCAGATACGCCGACAGCGTGCGCACGTTCCAGTCATCCATGTAGTTGAGCGCCACTTTTTCGTCGTCCGGCGTCGTCGCCATGATGCGGCCCATCAGCTTGATCAGGTTGGAATCGACCCGGATCACCTCATCGACGCTGGCGGGTACCTCGCCCTTCCAGTCGGCGGCCGCAAACATGAAATGGCCGCCCTTGTTGCCCCGCGTGCGCGACCCCAGCATCGAGGTCGTGTAGTGCCCCATGTCCATCGTGTGCAGGATCCAATACCGACCCTTGTCCATGTCCGGCACGCTGACAATCACGGGTTCGGCGGCCACGTCCAGCCAGCCCATCAGGTGCAGGGTGTCGTTATTGATGGTGGGGTGGGCGGTGTATTTGTCATCCGCCAGGTGGCGGATATTCTGAAACCGGTTCAAGGGCGTGTCCGTCTTGACGGCGGTTTCATAGAAGAATTTATAGGCCTCGTCTATCGAATAGCCATAGATGTAGGCGTCCTTGGCGAGATTATCTGGAATTTGCGCAACGGCCGGCAGGCCGATGACTAACAGACTTGCAGCAACGATAGCTCTCTTCATGATGGCTCCCGGATGCAGACAAATTCGATCTCTGTGCCGTGACATAGGCGCAAAAATGAGAGTAGCGGAACGATTTGCGCCTGACTATAGTGATTCGTGCGTGTTTGCCCGTAAATCCAAGCCTGGAGCACTGGCCATGTCGAAAGTCACCCCGCTTGTCACCGCAATGCTCGCCGCCTCGCTGATAAACATTCAGACAGGTTTTGCGCAAAATGGTATTGAAACGCAGGGGGGCCAGCCCCCCCAGGGCGCCCAAAGCTCGATCCAGGACTTCGATTATCAAATCAAATACCAGCGCGCCTTCGAAGCCGTGTTGTGGAATATGCCCGCCATTGCGATATACAGTTTCAGGCGCGCCGCGTTCGACAACCTGGGGGCCAAGGACAACGACATCATTGCCTATTCCGCGCCGGCCACGCCAAAGCTGGAAGCCATCACCGCCAACAGCACCACGCCCTATATCGCCGCCTTTACCGACCTGCAAAAAGGCCCGGTCGTGCTGGAGCTGCCCGCCGCCGGGGCCGATGGCAGCGTCTATGGGCAAGTCGTGGATGCGTGGCAGTTCACCATCGCGGACGTCGGCCCGTCCGGCGTCGACAAAGGCAAAGGCGGCAAGCTGCTGTTCACACCGCCCGGATACACCGGCAAGGTGCCTGCGGGCTACATCCACATCGCATCGCCCAACTATCGGATCGCCCTGGCGTTTCGTTCGGTGCCGGCCGCGGGCAAGACGGCCGCCGACGCCTATCGCTATGCCAAGCGTCTGCGCATGTACTACCTGGCCGACGCGCAGCACCCGCCCCAGCAACGCTTTCTGGACCCCATCGACCAGGTCTATCCCACCCTGCCGTTCTATGACGAACGCCACTTCGAAGACATGTATGCCGTCATGAGCGTAGAGCCCCCGCGCCCGCAGGACAAAGTGATGTTCGGCATGTTGCGTTCATTGGGCATCGAACGCGGCAAACCCTTCGCCCCCGACGACCTGACGAAAAAAGCCATGCGCCAGGCCGCGATCGATGCCTGGTTCTACCTGCAGCACTGGTTCGACAACATGCCCAAGGACAAATTCTATTGGCCCGACAGGCACTACGCGTCGCTGCTGATGGCCGACCAGAACAAGCGCTTTACCTTCGAATACGAAGACAGCATCGACCTGATCGGGCGGGCCGCCGAATACTACTGGTGCACCTACATGCCCAAGAAACTGAGCGACTCGCCCGCCACCCAATACCTGATGGCGATGGCCGATCGCGACGGCAAGCCGCTGGAAGCCGGCAAGCTCTACAAGATCGACGTGCCCGCACAGATGCCCGTCAAGCAATTCTGGGCCCTGACCGTCTACAACCGCGCGACCATGTCGTTCATCTACAGCGACACCAACCGCACCACCCTGTCTTCCTACGACCTGGGCCAGATGAAGAAAAACGCAGACGGCGGCGTCACCCTCTACGTCGGCCCCAAGGCCCCCGCCGGCCTGGAAAGCAACTGGATACCCACTGCCGGCAAGCGCCCCCTTCCCGCGATGCGCTTTTACGGCGGCACCGATGCCTTGAACAACAAGACCTTCAAATTGCCGGATTTCGAGCGGGTCGACTGAAGATCAGGACGGCTGGCGATCGACGACGCACCGGATGATCAGAGAGGCTGAAGGCTCAGGCCAGCTGACCTGCGCAGTCATACGGCCAGGCGCGGTTGACCAATCCCCCGCTTAGTGGCACCTTACCCCGAAGCATCGCCTACGGAACCCCACTTGGACCACCCCCAACCCCTTGTCACCGTCGACGCCGTCTTGCTCACCTTGCGCGCAACCGGCCTGGAAATCGCCCTGCAACCGCGCGGCCGCGAGCCGTTCAAGGGCGCCATGGCCCTGCCCGGCGGCGTCGTGCATGTCGACGAAGACGCCACCACCGAAGCCAGCATCCGCCGCGTGCTGCGGGACAAGACCGGGTTCGAGCCGCGCTACCTGGAGCAATTACAGGTCTTCTCCGGCCCCGACCGCGATCCGCGTAAATGGTCGCTGTCCGTTTCCTACGTCGCGCTGGTGCCCGCCGCCGAGCTGGAAGCCTCGACGCAAGCCGCCTTCCAATTCGTCAGCGTCGACGCCCTGCCGCCCCTGGCCTTCGATCACGCCGCCATCGTGGCCGCCGCCGTTGCCCGGCTGCGCGGCAAGTCCAGCTATTCCACCTTGCCCTTCTTCCTGCTGCCGGAACGCTTCACGCTGACCGAACTGCAGCACACCTACGAAGCCATCCTGCAGACCCGCCTGGAGAAATCCAACTTCCGCCGCAAGATGGAAGCCTGGGACGTGCTGCAAGCCACCGAGGACTACGTGCTAGGCGCCCAACGCCCTGCCCGCCTCTATCGCCTGAAGGACTTCACCCTGTTCGACCGTAGCGTCGGATAAGCGTCCCCCCTCTCTCTTGAACCCAACATAGTTGCAAACAAACAATAAGTAGGCTTATACTGGCCTCACTTAGTTTTAATTTGCCACTAAGGCCTGATCATGTTCACCATCACAGCGGTAGTAGAAGGACAACGCCACAGCGCCACCCCGGCCGCGTTCGTGTTCCCCGGCGGCGAAAGCCAGGTCACCGTGCCCGCCGGCCTGCAAGCCCAAGCCGACGCCGCCAGCGAATTCCGCATCCACGCCTTGCTCAAGTCCGCCGACGACGTCATGCAGCTGCTCATGCTGACCGACGCCCTGCGCCGCCTGAACCCCGCCGTGCCCGTGCACCTGGACATGCCCTACGTGCCCTACGCCCGGCAAGACCGCGTCTGCAACCCGGGCGAAGCGCTGGGCGCCGCGGTGTTCTGCAAACTGATCAACGACCAGCAATACGCCACCGTCACCATCGTCGAGCCCCACAGCGACGTCACCCCCGCGCTGTTGCAACGCGTGCGCGTGGTCGACGCCAGCGCCTTTCTCAAGAATGCCCTGGCCGCCCCCGCCTTTGCCAACGGCGTCACCCTGATGGCTCCCGACGCCGGCGCCCGCAAGCGCGTGCAGGCCCTGGCCAAGAAGCTGGGCGTGCCCGACGTGCGCTACGCCGAAAAAGTCCGCGATCCGCAAACCGGCCGCATCACCGAGACCCGCGTGCCCGATGACATCCCCGCCCAGCCCGTGCTGATCGTCGACGACATCTGCGACGGCGGCCGCACCTTCCTGGAACTGGCCGCCGCCCTGCGCGACACGACCCGCCAGCCCCTGTACCTGTACGTCACGCACGGCCTCTTCAGCAAAGGCATGGCCGAACTGAATGCCCGCTTTGCCGGCATCTACACCGCCTACGACTGGACCGGTTCCGACGGCGCCGATGCGCCCGTCGTCGTCAACCCCACGCCCGCCGGCCCCCACAACTAAGCATCAACGATCAAGTATCAAGAAGGAGTCCGCACCATGAACGCCCCCGCTCCCCTCACCGTCAAGAACGGCATCAACCCCTTCCTGCAAGCCGACTTCTACAAGACCGGCCACCCCTTTCAGTACCCCAAGGGCACCAACAAGATCCTGGCCAACTTCACGCCCCGTTCGGCCCGGCTGGCGCCCGTGCTGCCTGAACTGTTCGACAACAAGATCGTCTGGTTCGGCCTGCAAGGCTTCATCAAGGAAATCCTGATCGACCTGTTCAACCGCGAATTCTTCGGCAAGCCCGCAGGCGCCGCCGTGCGCCAGTACCAACGCCGCGTCGACAACGCCCTGGGCAAGGGCGCCGTCACCGTCGACCACCTGCAAGCCCTGTACGACTTGGGCTACCTGCCCCTGGAAATCCGCTCGCTGCCCGAAGGCGCCCGCGTCGACATCCGCGTGCCCCCAGTCACCTTCGTCAACACCCGCCCGGAATTCGCGTGGCTGGTGACCTACATCGAAACCCTGTTCAGCTGCGAATCCTGGAAGGCCTCCACCGTCGCCACCATCGCGTTTGAATACCGCAAGCTTCTCACCTACTTCGCCCGCCTGACCGGCAGCCCGATGGACTTCGTCAACTGGCAAGGCCATGACTTCTCGATGCGCGGCATGTCCGGCCTGTACGACGCCCGCAAGAGCGGCGCGGGTCACTTGCTGTCGTTCACCGGCACCGACACCATTCCGGCCATTGACTACCTGGAAGACCTGTACGGCGCGGATTCCGATCGCGAACTGATCGGCGGCTCGGTCCCCGCCACCGAACACTCGGTCATGTGCCTGGGCAGCAAGGAAGGCGAAATCGAAACCATCCGCCGCCTGGTCACCCAGGTCTATCCGGCCGGCATCGTGTCGGTCGTGTCGGATACCTGGGACTTCTGGCAAGTCGTCACGGACTTTGCGGCGGCATTGAAGCCGGAAATCCTGGCCCGTCAGCCCGATCCGTTCGGCAACGCCAAGGTCGTGTTCCGCCCGGACTCGGGGGATCCGGTGAAGATCCTGACCGGCTATTTCTGCACCGACGTGGCCAGCGTGAAAGACGCCGCGGCACTGGCGGCCGCCCGTTGCGAAGGCTTCGAAGCGGTGCGCGATGTTGCGACCGGCATGTACTGGCGGTTGGACGAGGAAGCACGTGCCGCCCAAACGCTGCGCGAACCCGAAGTCAAAGGCACCGTGCAATGCCTGTGGGACACCTTCGGCGGCGTCGTCACCGACCGCGGCTACAAACTGCTGGACTCGCACGTCGGCCTGATCTACGGCGATTCGATCACGTTGGCCCGGGGTCGGGACATTCTGGTGCGGCTGGAGAAGAAGGGTTTTGCGTCGGGCAACGTTGTCTTGGGCATCGGGTCGTATACCTATCAGTATCTGACGCGTGACACGTTTGGGTGGGCGTTGAAGGCGACGTACGCCGAGGTCAACGGCGAGGCCCAGGAACTGGTGAAGGACCCCGTGACGGATTCAGGCGTGAAGCGGTCGGCCAAGGGCTTGCTGCGGGTCAATGAAACGGCCACCGGGTATGTGCTGCGTGATCAACAGACGGCGGAGCAAGCGGAAGGCGGCGCGTTGGTGGCGGTGTTTCGGGATGGGAAGCTGCTGGTCGAACAGAGTTTGGCGGAGATTCGGGAACGGCTGCAAGGGTCGTGGGTTTGCCCGGAAGCGGGGACTATCGATTGGGCGGGTCGCTAATCGAGGGGCCAACGATGTCAGGCTATATGTCGGCGTTCGACAACTAGCCTGGCACCGTTTCACCAGCAGAGCACCCTCTAGCCCACTTTTGTTATCCACTCAGAAGTGGGTGGGACCAAACTATGCTTTTGAGAACAACCTGCTCTGCAAGTTCTTTCGCAAATGATCGGCTATGAGAGCCCACATCAGCGCCAGGAAACCAAGGCAACCAAGCCCGACAAAGCAGAAAAGCGCTTGCCAGTAGAAAGGCCCATATCTATCAAACTCGGCAACAAAAAGGTCTCCAAATACGATTGCCTGCTTCCCCCAAAACCCCGCTATGGCGATGGCCCCCATCGTCGCTATCAACACCAGCCAGCTCGGAAGATCAGCAAGCGCATAGCGCCGACGATTCTTGAACGACGTTTGCAATGTCTGAATGAATTTCATATCGGCTCCGTGACATCGTGAATGTGGACGGCCTGCGCGTAGGATGCCTCAAGACTTGAAAGTGCGCGCCGGCAGCTTGGCCAAGCCCTTTGAGCGCCACACAGACCACCCACAATCTTATCCCGCACAGAGGCTCAGCATTGCGAGTAAGGTATTGGATACGAGGCCTTGATAGTCCGGCACCCCGGCCTGTGCCACTCGCAGGAATCCGCAAACCATGAAGCCCCTTCGTTCCGCCCTCACCCCCATCCTGATCGCCGTCGCCTGCGCGTCACTGACTGCCTGCGCGGACGCGCCGCCCAAGCGCACCGATATGGACTACCGCAGCCGGCCGCCCACGGCGGCCAAGCCCGTGCCCAGCGGCGCTGCGTCCTCGGGGCAGAACCTGACCATTCAGACGGGCGAAGGGGAAAGGCTGAATCTGCCGTGGTTCATTCGAGATACGCAGACCTGGATCAATAGCAACTGATCGGCAACCGGCCTGCTGCCGAGCGCTACAGGCTCGCAAGCCGCATCGGCAAGACCAATACCCCTATCAGACCTTCCTGCTGGCGCCTGGCCGAGCGGCGCGCCAACATCGCCCATTCCACACACAGATTTCAAGGAATGGAACATGGGCAACAGCCTTGCAGGACAGCGGGTCATGGTCGTCGGCGGCAACTCGGGCATGGGCCTGGCCGTCAGTGCGCGCTTGATGAAAATGCACTGCCAGGTGCTGATCGTGGGCCGGTCCCGCGACAAGCTTGAGGCGGCGCGCGAGCAGTTGAGAGCATTGGGCGACAAGGCCCCCAAGCAAGCGCCCGCCTTCAACGACCCCATCCTGCTTCAAGCAGACGTGTCCGACGAAGCACAAGTCCAACAACTGTTCGAAGCGTCAGGCCCGGTGGACCACGTAATCTGCACCGCCGCCGACATCCGCGGCGCCTACGAACTGCTGCCGCAGCTGCCACTGGACGCGCTGGACCGCGCCATCCGCTCAAAGGTCATCGCGCCCATCCTGCTGGCCAAACACGGTGCACCGCGCATGCCGGCGCACGGCTCCATCACCCTCACATCCGGCATTGCCGCCTACCGCCCCAGACCCAAAGGCGTCGCCGTCGCCGCCATCAATGCCGCCCTGGAAGGCGTCGTGCGTGCCATGGCCGTGGAGCTTGCGCCGCTGCGCATCAACGCCGTATCGCCGGGGTGGGTACGCACGCCCATCTGGAACGACGTCGCGGGCGCGGACAGTGAATCGCTCTTGGCTGCCATGGCCGAACGGCTACCGGTCGGCCGGGTCGGCACCGGCGACGACATCGCCGATGCCATCGTCTTTCTACTTGGCAATGGCTACACGACCGGCACGGTGCTGCACGTGGACGGCGGGCATCGGCTCGTCTGACGGCGTAGCCGCCAGGCGGATCATGTCGATGAACGCGGCGACGTGGCGGGCTGGTGGCCGGGGCTGGGTGAGCAGGCAGATGGGAAGCCCTTCCCCGCTGCGGGTCGCCAGCGGCCGCCACTCGACGCGGGGCATTGCCTCAGCGGGCTTCATGGCCCCTCCCGACGGGCCAGGCATCGTCCCGGCCGGGTTCATGGCCATTCTCGGCAAGATTGATACGCCCAACCCAGCGGACACCATCTGCATCAATGCGGGAACGCTGTCGGCAACGCCGCGGATGCGGGGCCGCGCCGGGGCTTCCTGCAACAGGGCCTCGAGATATTCCCGATAGCGACACCCTTCCATCGTGACAATCAGCGGCAACGCCGCCAGGGCATCCGGCGTGACCAGGCCGGACGACAGGCCCAGGGGATGTTCAGCCGAAAAAACCACCACCGGCATATCCCGGGTAATGACTTCCACGTGCAGATTGGCGTCGCTGGCCGGCCACCCGTGCACCAGCCCCAGATCGGCAGTGCCGTTGAGCACGGCCTGGGCGGTGGCCTGGGAGTTTCTTTCCTGGACGGCCACCTGGGCGTCGGGGTGCGTCGCGGCGAAGTGCAGCAGTTGCGGGACCAGGATGCTGGTGCACAGCGTTTGCGGGGCCGCGACGCGGATCGTGCCGGCCGGCTCGGCGGCATTATCGCGAACCTCGCGGAAAGTGTCGTCCGCCAGGGCTAGTAACTCGCGGGCCCGGACTGCCAGCTTTTCTCCCGCTGGGGTCAGTTGCAGGCGATTGTTCTGGCGGAGGAATAGCGGCTGCCCGACGGCCTCTTCCAGCGCCCTTACCTGTTCCGTCACGCTGGGTTGCGACAGGTGCACCCGTTTTGCGGCTTGCGTGAAGCTCAACGTTTCCACTGCCGCGATGAAGATTTTCAGTTGGCGTAGCTGGAACATGGGGGGTGAGGGATTTGGGGTTTGCCGAGCGGATCAAGTTAACCCAACTCGGCCTTGCCTGACTATTGAATCGCAGCCGGCGCGTCGTGCGTCGCGCCGTCACCGTCTGCGTTGCCGCCCTGGCCCGACTGTGCTTGTTCAAGCATCGCGTCGGTCAACGTGCCGATGTGCTCGCATAACCCCTCCACCCCGCCTATCAACGCCGTTACTGCCCAGGCGTCCAGCGGCAATGCGCCCGTCGCATCGGGTTCAGCTGCACTATTGCCGACCATGCGGACGATGGTCTGGATTGCGTAGCGGGCGCGGTCTATCTGGAGGAGATGCGAGAGGGAGACTGGGCCGAATTCGCAGTCGGTGTCGACGGACCAGGGGTTTTGCGTGAGGGGGTGGTGCAGCATGGGGCTGCCTCCTATAGGGCTGAGTCAGGCCGCATGCGTTGCGGCTGTACGCCTATAGCTTTCCGGCTTCCAGTCCGGACTACCTTTGGGGAGGTAGTGGGGGGAGTATATGGCGTGGGATGGGGAGGTTTTGTGGGGAGGGATGTTTTTGCTGCTGGTTGAGCGTCCGTAGTGGGCGGGATGGGCGGAAACCGTAGTTTGACCCCCTTGCTCATGACCGCCGGGAAACTCGATGCTCTACTACCGATACATATAATCCCCTCACTGATGCAAAATCTTACATTTCAGGTAAAGTACGAAATTGAGAGACTTATCCTAACCAGACTCCGGAAGCAAAGACATGACTTTTCAGCCCCCCCAGCGCAAATTATCGTCAGACCTTTATAGCCTGATTGGACGATTAGAGAGCAAGGCCAAAAGAAACTTGATTAGGGGTTACAGCTTGAAACCTCGCCTTAGCGCCAAAGAGGTTGCTGCTATTCGAAAGGGCAACTCTTGCGCTGACGGCATGCTGGCGGGGGCAATCGTTAAAGGTCCTAATGGGCTCAAGTCGCGGAAAGGCAACAAAGCAACTTCCAGTGATATCTACAAGACATACAGCCTCGTCCCTCTCGAAGTACGGGCTGAAGTTTGCTACACAGTCGGTTACGTCAATTCATCCATAACCGATTCGCTCGAAATCTGCAAATTAATAAGAGAACTCTCATTTATTGAGGAAAAGGAAACAACCGAAGCTCTGCTTTTACTTGAATCTCTTAGCGAGCGCTTCGGCGCATCCAATTTCCTCTTCTTCAAACTTGCCTATATTCGAACTAGCAGAATACTAACATCAGATCATTTAGAACTAATAGCTAGCATAGAAGAAAACGCTCAACATGCTGATGCTGTTGGACTGCAATCAAGCGCACTAGAGAACATAGGTACAAAACTATCGCTGTTCGCCGTCGCCAGTCGACGCACCGGAAGTATGGCTAGTCGAATCAAAAACGGTGATTTTCGCTGTTCTATTGCTCTCAGTAATCTGGTACCCACACCAGTCGACGAAGCCGACGTGGCAGGCTTTCTTCTGCGAGCATGTGAAAGCTCACTCGTAGATACAATCTATTCTTTTATTATTATATTAAATCTGGAAAATAGGCTATCAACCGCGAGCTTAAATATTCGCACTCATCTGGATAGCAACCTACTAAAAGAACTAGACGATATTTCAAGTACTTGTTCCGGCGAACCCACGAAATCGATAATTACGGCGCACTATTCCAATCAAAACTCGGACAATGAACCGGCCTTGGATCTTTACCGAGCCAGCTCCGCATTCCTCGAGCGCAAACATTATACAAGAATTCGTAACGATCTTGACCGAGTCATAGGCGTACGACTTGTTCAGGACATAAAAGGCACACCTACGGTAGGCATCGGTGACGAATTTCATGACAAGGATGTTTTGACATCCCGCATGGATGTCGAGACCACGAAAGTACTATCAAACTCTTTAGAATTAGACGATTTTTATAGGACTTATCTTTTCTTAAGATTCATCTCAAGCCGACTCAACATTATCCGTCTAACCGCTGAGGACATTCAATTTTTATTCGACAACACAACAGGATTAGAGGTCCTACTTACAGAGAATGAACTCAAAACTCTATATTCAACCGCCCCCGGAACTTCAAAGGGACTGGTGGCGGTACTAGCCTTAGCTTTGTACAGAAAAAAATCAATTGATCCAGACGTCGACTTTGACTTTCGTGAGGAGTTTATAAATTATGTACAGACACACCACAACGGATCAATACGAGATTTTATAAGTTGGCTAGTAGCCACATCTCCGTCAGTCGCAAATTATCTTGTAGTATCTCTCGATGAAGTAACGCTAGAAAAACTTTACACATTAATAAAAAGTGCCTCAGAGGCTTCCGAAATTCGACGCGACATTCTTCGATCAATTGGTACAAAATTAAACCGCATCGAATATATTATGGAAGCGGACGCCATTGTCACTCGATTCAAGGTAGCCACGCTCCAGAAATATTTCGACTCTAGCCGTATGTATGTCGATGGAGTCGCCATGAAGAAGTGGTTGGACGCAAATCCATCTATTTACGCAGAAGAGTACCGCAACATTTATCCCAAGCTTATCGCAGCGATAAATAGCGCCAATGAAAATCTTGAATCCAATCAAAACGAAGTTGTAATTATTAAATTACTCAACACCGACCACACACTTATATCTGAAATATTTAAAGATGCATTTGAAGAATTTTGCCTGAATAATGAATTCGGCATTGAGTCATATTTGGGACGCCGTATTCGACACAACACACTTCAGGGCGTGCTACTAGCGCCAGTAGATACAGTTTTCAAAAAAGACGCATATCGATCACTTTGGGCAAGTCCGAATTTTAGAAAGTGCATCAAAAGCTGGATGGCGTCCTACAGCTTTATGCTAGAAAAGCTCCGCAAAGAACAGCTTCAATTCAAGTCAAATTCCAGCCTTTTTAACGCACAGATTGATCCAGAAGAGGCGAGCACCAAAGAGAATATATTACAATTAACGCGAACGTTAAGAAGCGCTGGCGGCGCAGAACTTCTCAATGAGTTAATTATTAGAACGTGTTGGAAACAGATATCTCCACAATTGGAGAACGCTTCCAGATTTATTACTACAACACTACTAAATGAAGCAAAAGAATCAATCGCACAACACTTTTTCAAATACGAGAGCGCATTAGAAAATAATTTAAAAGCAGATTTGTTTGAGGCTATCAACGGTGTTTTTAGAAAGGTCGCCAGTTGGTTTCAAGTTCCGCAGACAGGTTTTGTTCCTGCATCCGTGCGAGAACTAATTCAGATTATTCTCTTGGATCTAAGCCAGTCGGAGGCGACAGTATCTTGGACCGGAGAATGCCTGGACAAAAAATATACAGGAATTTCTGTCCACCGGATATATGATTGCTTGGCAGTTTTATTGCAAAATGCCTATACACATGGGGACGAAGGCCAGACGATATCTATAAAAATGGACAATGAAAAAGTTGGAGATTCACTGTTAGACGAGGTTTATATAGCAGTCACTTCCAAGGCCAAAACAAACAAATACTATGAATGCGTATCAAGAATCGAACGCGCCATTCAAGCCAGAGAATCGGGTAGCGATATGGTTACCGAAGGATATAGTGGAATAAAGAAAGTAAAATTTTTATCTCGTTTAAGCGAGGGCCGCCATACCGTTTCTTTCAGTACCGATGCGGCTACCCGAGAAATTTCTTTGAGGTTCAAATTAAGAGCTGAAATCAGTAGTGATTCTTCTGACATCGAAGAGGCGCCATGAAAATACTTCTAGTTGAGGACGAAATCCATAAGCGTGACGAACTCATGCAGTGCGTACAAGAAGTCTTTGGAGTTTGTCCAGAAATCGTAGACAGCGTCAGAAACTCCGTATTGACGGTCAGAACAAATATATATGATTTAATTATTCTCGACATGGCACTGCCAACTTTTACAGCAGAGGAGCGAAACGAAACCAAAGGACACGACCAAGCACAAGGTGGAGTGGAGATACTCCGCGCGCTCAAATCAGCAGGCCGGACGACCAACATAATAATTGTTACTCAATATCCTGACTTTGTCATTGCAGGGGTCAAAGTCAAGTTAAAGGAATGCGCCCGCCCGATCCTTGAGAAATACGGCCAAAAGGTATTAGCGTCCATCTTATACAAATACAACTCCAAAGACGTACTTAAGAATATAACCTCGAGTCTCCGGAAAATACGCAAATGAAGGTTCTAGTAATTGAAGACAACGATGAAAAGCGCGATGCCATCGTAAAGCATCTCCATGCTTCCGGCGTTAGACCCAGCGACATACTCCTTGCCGATTGCATACCCGAATTTACTGCCCACCTCCAACAAGATATTGATCTTTTTATTATCGATATTCGGATTCCAAGTTACAAAGGTGGAACCGAAACTGAAAATGGCAGGACGATAATTGAATCGATTGTAAAATCGGGGAAGAGTGGGGCTCAGCTTATAGCCATAAGTGCATATCCAGATGAATTCAAAATATTAAGACAATATTTCGAAGCGCATGGATGCATACTTTCGGATTTTGCAAGCGATAGTTGGAAATCCACATTAAATCATTTGCTCGTTCAAGCAAAAAAGAATACCAAAATGGATTTCTTAATATTTTGCGCTTTGGAGGAGGAAATGCGACCATATTATGCCCTTTCAAATAACGGCCAGAAAACAACACGGGGCAGCTTCACCTCCTTTGATTTTAGTATTTCGGGAAAAGTCGGAGCAGCTATTTTGCTACCCAGAATGGGTTTGGTTAACGCTGCTGCTATAGCGGCGGTGTGTGTAGATCGGTACAAACCAAGCATAGTGGCCATGAGCGGGATCTGCGGAGGGTTCAAAGGCCGAGTCGCTCTGGGGCAGCTGCTGATTTCCGAGATGGTTTATGAATATCAGTCGGGAAAATGGACTGTCGACGGCTTCTCCCAGGATCCGTACCAAGTATCGACTTCGGTAACTACACTAGCTGCACTGCGCCATTTAATTGGAGACGAAAATTTTCTATCATCTCTAGAATCCGGTTTTCGCGGATACCGTCCTACTGCACAAAACTCCCCATCTCTAGCTATTTTTACTAGCGGTTCGGCCGTCATCGCTGATCCAAAGTTCATGACGCAAGTTGGAGAAATTCATAGAAAGGTCGGCGGATTAGATATGGAAATATTTGGAATTAAGCGGGCAGTCCAAATATTGGGCTACAACCCTCATTATGTCTGCGCAAAAGTTGTCGTCGATTTATGCGACGATGACAAGGATGACAAGCTCCACGAGTATGGAGCTCTAATATCCGCAAAATTTGTTTTAGCGGCGATTGAACATCTGTTAGCTGCAAATCCACAGTAACATGTATTATCCCGACGCAATAGTGGGGCGTCAGATTGAGTTTTCGACGAGAGATCCCTCGAAAACGTAGTCTTACCCATTTACTCCTCATTGATGCGTCAAATAAGGCGGCACTAGAACTTATTTACGAGGTATATTTTTTGTTCAGTCCTCTGAATCGTGGAATCAATGGTGTCAGGCTACGGTTTCGTTGCGTGCGGAGCGGTGTCGGAAGGTGGAAAAGCCGCTGCTCAAGCCGAAACCGATTAGCTATATAATGTCGAAGGTGCGAAAGAGCCCAAAGTAAGTGCTGCCGAAAAAATGGTGTCAGCTCAGACCACTGTTATTTATTCGGAATTTTTGACCGAATGCGGCAGTAATCCCCCCCCCCCCGCAAAAGCGATGAGGCGGCAATTGTCGATTGGGCCAGGGCATGGGGTATAAAGCTCGAATATATCCAGCCGGGCAAGCCACAACAGAATGCCTACGTCGAACGGTTCAACAGGACCGTGCGCTACGAATGGCTGTCCCAATATCACTGGGAAGATCTGGACCACGTACAGCGCGTCGCCACGCAATGGAGGTGGTCCTACAATTATGAGCGCCCAAATATGGCCCTGGGCGGATTTACCCCAAAACAGCGGTTGGCCATGGCCGCGTAGCGTTCCTACTTCTGGCAATCGCTAAGAATGGGGGGATTACCTTCATTGACTAGCCCCATTTCGCGACCTTGAGAAATTGATTTTGTTATAATGCATCAATAACTTTGCGCGGGATTATGAGCTTTTTATTGCATATCACAGTGCGTGTGCGTATACCCTTTGTACGAGCGCATGCAGGGCGCGCGGTCCTGTAGATACTTTGCCCGAATCAACAACGTTGATGAAGTGGGCTGATGGGCTTATTGATCAACACCTTTGGATTACGCCAAGCAAAACTCAAGCTCGGCGATCAGTGCCCTAACCTCTTCCTCGTCTAGATCCAGCGGATCACCATGCGTGCCGACCGCAACGACGCAAATGGCGGAGCCGTCGAACCATGCGTCGAGACGGTCTTCTGAGAATAGTTGCTGTTGGGGCATGTTCTGCTCCAAGTCCTTAGTCGTCCCCACTACCCGTCGCATTACGCGCCTCCGCCAGCGCCACGGTCAAATGCATGATCTTCTTCTTCAACTGATCACGCTCATCCGTCAACCTCGCCAGCAGTTCCCGCAGCCGGGTCACTTCGGCAGGCAAGTCAGCGATATTCTCGATAGGAATATCCGGCACAGCCTCGCGCGGTGGCGGGGCCTTGGCCTGGCGGACTTCGCGGGCGGCTTGTTGTAGTTCTTTCTTGCCGCCGGCGACGGCGGCGGCCTGGCGTTCAGGGGGAAGCGTGGAGACGGCGGCGGCTGCGTTGATGGAGATGGCGCCGTCCTTGACCGCACGCACCAGTTCCGGGGCAGCGGCTTTCTGGATTTTTTCGATCTGGCCTAGGGTGCTGCTACTAATCCTCGCTTCGCGCGCCAGGGTCTGGCGGCTGATGGCAGCGGCGGGCGGCGCGGGGGGAATCGGAGGTGGCGGGGTGCTACCGTCGTCTTCCCAAGGCGGCACACTGCGGGATTGCAAGATTTCTTTCTTGCGCAGGGCCAACACCCCGCGCTGGAAGTCGGAGACGCTGCGACGCCCCAGATGGTTTTCGATCATCCAGAGATGGACGTCTTCCATGGACTTGAAGGACGTGTTCTGACGCGTCTGGAATTCGATACCGTGCTTCATGCACAAGGCGTAGCGATTATGACCATCGACCAGCAAGTCGCCCCACAGGACCAGGGCGTCGCGGCAGCCTTCAGCCAACAAGCTGCGTTCGAGGGCTTCGCGCTCGTCGTCGGTCAAGGGGTCAATATAGGCGCGCAGGCCTTCGTCGATTCTTATATTCATGGTGTCCAAAAAATAATGCTTGCCCGACCCGCTGCGATTCCGCCGCGACCCGTTACGGCCCGATTGAGGCCAAGCGTCTGCTGCGGTTAGGCCGCTCTTCCCCAGTCGCGCACGTCAACCCCGTCTTACGGCAGCCGACCATCCAGCGCAGCATGCACCGCCGCCAGCCTCACCTCGGGGTCCGACAGCGCCAGCAACCGAACCTTCTCGGCCGCCGGCATCGGCAACAACTCACACCAGCGATCAGCCACCCAAGCGCACTCATCCAGCCGGTACGGCGACGCGAGGGGCATGCGGTCGGCGGGTAGGCCTTCTTGTTGCCATTGGGCGACCAAACTGCCCAGCGCGTCGGCGCAGGGTTGCAAGGCGGCAGGCACGGGAAGGATCGGGTCGTCGGGGATGGGTTCGATTTCGCCCATCCAAAGGCCGTATTTTGCCAGTTGGCTGGAAACCAGCCGAAAACGGCTTGTCCCGACACAGCGCAACTGCAATAGCGCGGGCATGGGCGCGTCCCAGGCGTCGATGCGGGCCAGGGTGCCGACGGGCGCCAGGGTCTCGGTGCCTTCGGGGGACCGCACCTCGTTGCCCGCCAGCAGCGCGACGACGCCGAATTCGGTGCCGTCGGCGATGCAGCGGCGGATCATGTCCAGGTAGCGCACTTCGAAGATGCGCAGGTGCATGACGCCTGCGGGGAACAGGGCGTTGGATAGCGGGAACAGGGGGATGGTGGCCACGGCGCCGCCCTACTTCACGGCGAAGGCGTCGTCGACGGGCACCTGCATGGCGGTGACCAGGGCGTTGGTCTGGGCGGCCATGCCGATGACGCCGAGCAGTTCGGCGTGCTGGCCGTCGGTCATGCCTTTGGCGCGGGCGGCGGCGGTGTGGGAATGGATGCAGTAGGTGCAGCCGTTGGCGGTGGAGACGGCGATGTAGATCATTTCGCGGACGAGGGGCGAGAGTTCGCCTTCGGCCATCATGACTTGTTTCAGCTGGGCCCAGACGCGCTCCAGTTGCGGCGGGTCGTTGGCCAGGGCGCGCCAAAAGTTATTGACGAAATCGGACTTGCGGGTGGCGCGGATGTCTTCGAACACCGCCCACGCCTGGGGATTCTTGCGGACTTCTTCGTCCGACAGCAAATGCACCGTTGCCATACGCCACTCCGACAGGAAAACCGGCGGGCGGCGACAGTGCCGCCCGCGCAATGTTCCATTGAACTGGAAAGGCTGGCTCGGTTCAAGCCGTGGGAAAGGTGCCGGACTCTTTCATGAAGAACTGTCGGACGGCCTCGTGAGGGGATAGTCAGACGGATTCATAGGAAGGAGTCGGACAGCCCGCCTAGAAAGGATGCCGGGCGACATCCTACGAAAGCGACAGGCATCCCCTTGCGAATGTGCCCTACGGATTCAGGGAAACGTACTGATCAGCACCATGGACGGGTCCGCACAGCGTCACGGCGAAACCGACGCCGGCTTGAACGGGTCCAGCGGATACCGCGGACGATTTCTCCGTTGATACGGAAACAACGAGAAATCCGAGCTGGTCACCCCCGGGCTGTCGCATTCAATCAAGGCGCACGAAATCGGCACGAACACCGGGCGGCAGTACATGCGCGATTTAACGAGGATGAAGCGAGCCTCACGCGGGTTGATGCCCAGGCTTTCGAAGACGCCCAGGTCCCAGGGTTCGTGGGTTCTTTCCGTGACCACCAACTGGGCGGCGCCGATGTCGAGGACGGCGCTGCGGCCCATGCAGGCGGTCTGGCCGGTGTAGGTGGGGCCGCTGATGACGTAGGTGCCGTCGGTGATGGCGCGCACAACCCCGCGCAGCGTCACGGGTGCGGCGGGGCGGCCGATGGAGGGGATGGGCCGTTTGTTGCCGACTGGCAGTTCCACCCTCGCCCCCTCCCCGGCCTGGATCATGGCCTCGACCGCTTCGGGATCGCAGTACAGCCCGGCGACGATGCCGGTCAGGCCGGCGTCGACGGCGGCCGTCAGCACATCCATCGTGTCACAGGTGCCACCGGACATGCAGTTGTCGCCATGATCCAGCAACAACACGGGACGATCCGCGCCACGTGCGACGGCAACAGCGCGGTCCAGGGATGCGGCCAGGGGTTCGGCTTCGTAGACGAAGCCGTCGCGGTCTTCCCAGATGGCGGCGGCGAGACCCGCGGCGACGCGGTCGGCGCCGTCCGCATCCCGGGCGGCGACGACGACGACGGTCAGGCAGGGATCGGGGATGTCGGCCAAGGCAAAGCCGGCGAGCACGGACACGCCCAGCATGCCGCCGGCCTCAGCGCCGCGGGCAGCCTGCACGGCGCGGCGCATGGCGCCTTCGGCGGTGTTGCTGCGCAGGGTGTGGCTCATGAGCGGCAGGCGGCGCCAGGCCATGGTGGGCCGGGGGCCGCCAGACAGCCAGTCGAACAGGATGCGGCCGGCGTGTTCGCCGGTTTCGTACATGTCGATGTGGGGGTAGGTCTTGAAGCTGATGATGACGTCGGCGTTGTCGACCATTTTCTGGGTGACGTTGCCGTGCAGGTCCAGGGCGACGGCAATGGGCACGTCGGGGGCTTGCTGGCGCAGGCGTTCGAGCAGATCGCCTTCGCCGTCGTCGGTGGTTTCGACGGCCATGGCGCCGTGCAGGTCGAGCAGGATGGCGTCGCAGCCGTGGGCGCCGGCAACGATGCGGTCGCACAGTTGGCGGTAGGCGTCGCCGTCGACGCGGCCGCTGGGGTAGGCGGTGGCGGACACGGGGGTGACGAGGGTGGCGGCGCGCGCCTCGGCCAGGTCGATGAAGGCGGACATGGCGGTGCGCTTGCCTTTGTTTTCTTCATAGGCCTGGGCGCCATAGGTGGGGCCGTCGTTGCCAAAGGCCGACAAAGGCGTGGGCACGGGCGAAAAGGTGTTGGTCTCGTGGTTCATGCGGGCGATCAGGACTTTCATGCCTTGCCTCCTCCGGGGGTGGGGTCGGGGCGTGCAGCGCCGCCCAGCCCCAGTTTTTCCATGGCTTCGCTGGCCTCGATGATCATGGCGGCGACCTCGGCGACGCTGACACGCAGGCCGGTGGCGCGGGTGCGCATGTGTTCGTAGGCGGCGCGCTCGTCCAGGCGTTGGTGGTCCATCAGCACGCGGATGGCTTTTTCGATGACGCGGCGTGCCTTGATGGTGTTTTCGAGTTTGTCGATCTTGTTCTGCTGGCGGCTCTGGAACTGCTTGGCGGACCGCGCCAGCACCAGGGTGCTGAGAATGCCGGCGGACCGGAACGGCCGGGTCAGGACGCCGTGCGCGTTGCTCTTGAGCAGTTGCTTCAAGGTGGTGGGGGTTTCGTATTCGGACAGGGCGATGAGGGTGGCCTCGACCTCGCTGGCGGACCAGGCCGAGCTGTTCTGGCCGCACTGCGAGACCTGGAAGAAGACGACGTCGGCGCCCGCCGGGGGCTTGTCGGGAAACGGCCAGCACAGGTGGATGCGGCAACCGATGCGCTTGAGCTGTTCGACCAGCAGGTCGCGGTCTTCGCCGGGCGGATAGGCCACGGCGACCGCGACGCTGCGCAGGTCTTCATAAAGGCGGCGAAGGCTATGGTCCATGCTTATTTCAACCAGAATTCGTCCAGGCCGAACGCGGTCAGGTAGGGGTCCGGCTTTACCGGTTCGCCGCTTTCCCAGACGATGTCGAAGCGGCCGTCGGCGCGGCAGACGCCGATGCGCGGGGTCAGCACGCAGTGGTTGTTTTCGGCCAGGATGGACAGGCGGCCTTCGGGTGCGTCAAAGCCCACCTGGTGCACGGCCTGGACCAGTTTACGGGTGTCCATGCTGCCCACGCGTTGCAGGGCGCGGGCGAACAGGTGCACCTGGCTGTAGGCGCTTTCGGCGTAGACGCTGGCGGGCCGCTCGCCGAAGCGGGCGTGCCAGCGGGCCAGGAAGTGGGCGTTGGCGGGGCTGTCGACGGTGTTGAAGTAGGTGGCGGCGGTGATGTGGCCGACGCACAGTTCGGCGCCGATTTCGGCAACCTCGGATTCAGCCATGGTGAGGCTGGCGATGGGAATGTGGGGCGCGGCGGGGTCGGCCTGGCAGGCTTCGTGGTAGCGGCGGTAGAAGCGCTGGGCGTCGTCGCCGATCAGGGTGGAGAAGACCACGTCGGGCTGGATGCGGCGGATGTCGCGCACGACGTCGATGATGTCGCTGTCGTCGCAGCCCAGCGGCAGGTAGGTTTCGTCGAGGATTTCGCCGCCGTGTTCTTCCACCGTGTCGCGCATGATGCGGTTGGTTTCGCGGGGGTAGATGTAGTCGGCGCCGACCAGGAAGATGCGCGAGCCGCAGTGCTGGATGAGGTAGGCGGCCAGCTGCATGCTGCCCTGGTTGGGCGCGGCGCCGGTGTAGATGACGTTAGGCGAATATTCGAAGCCTTCGTAGACGGACGCGTACCAGAGCAGTGAATTGCTGCGTTCGACGACGGGCAGCATGGCTTTGCGGCAGTGCGAGGTGCACCCGCCGAAGATGACGCTGACTTCGTCGTCGAGCAGCAGGCGGGCGGCCAGGCGGCGGTATTCTTCGCTGTCGCTGCGGGGGTCGTAGACCACGGGTTCGAGCGGGCGGCCCAGCACGCCGCCCAGGGCGTTGATTTCTTCGACGGCCAGCACGGTGCCGAAGAAGTGCTGGGTTTCGGTGGTGCCGGTGACCCCGCTGCGCGAGTACAGCACGCCGATGCGCCAACCCTGCCCGGCGGCGTCACTGTCATTGCGGGGGGTCATAACGGCATCCTTTGCAAAGTGTGTTGGGCTTCATACCTTCAAGTGGCCCATGATATGGCCGACCGCCTGGGGTGCGCCAGCCTCGCCTTGGTCGACGATGGCGCCCTGCTTCAGGACCAGGTAGCGGTCGGCGACGTCCAGGGCAAACGCCACGTTCTGTTCGACGATGAACATGGACGTGCCGCGGCGCTCGCGTTCCCAGTTGAGCGCGCGGCCCAGCCGGTCGATGACGGACGGCTGCAGGCCTTCGGTGATTTCGTCCAGCAGCAGCAAGGCGGGCCGCTGCATCAGGCCGCGCGCGACCAGCAGCATTTTCTGTTCGCCGCCCGACAGGGTACCGGCCTGCTGGCGCAGGCGGCTGGCAAAGACGGGAAACAGGTCGGCGATTTCACCGAAGCGTTCGTCGAACAGCTTGTCGTGGGCCAGGCCCAGGCGCAGGTTGTCGCGGATGTTCAGGTCGGGAAACAGCGGCTGTTCCTGGGCGGCGTAGGCCACGCCGCAGCGGGCGACCTCGTGCGGCCGCAGGCGGGTGGCGTCGACCGCGCCCACGTTGACGCGGCCGCGCAGCTTGGGCAGGTAGCCCATCACGGTCTTGAGCAGCGTGCTCTTGCCCATGCCGTTCTTGCCCAGCAGCGCCACGCAGGCGCCGCTGGGCACCGACAGCGAGATGTCGTTGAGCACGACGGCGCCCTTGTAGCCGCTGGCAACGCCTTCCAGGTGCAGGGCCGGGGTGGCGGGGGTCATGTGGCGGCTCCTTGGGGCGTGGGGGCATTGCCGGCGTAGATGGTGCGCACCAGTTCCGATTCGACGACTTCACGGAAGCTGCCGTCCATGACGATGCGGCCCTGGTGCAGCACGATGATGCGGGTGGCGACTTCGGCCACGAAGTCCAGGTCGTGTTCGACCAGCAGGCAGCACAGGCCGTGGGTGTGCGCCAGGGATGACAGCACCTGGCCGATGCGGGCGCGTTCGTCTTTGGACAGGCCCGCGGTGGGCTCGTCCAGCAGCACCACGCGCGGCTCCAGCGCCAGCACCATGGCCAGTTCCAGCGCCTGCTGCTGGCCGTGCGACAGGTCGCGCGCGATGCTGTCCAGCTGCTGGTCCAGGCCAGTCATGCGCAGGACTTCCAGCGCGTAGGCCGGCAAGGCCAGCTGCGGCGCGCGGCGGCGCCACGAGGGCCGTTCGCGCAGGGTGGTGGCGATGCGCAGGCTTTCGGCGACGGTCAGGGTGTCGAAGATGTTGGCGTTCTGGAACTTGCGGCCCAGGCCGAAGCGCACGCATTGCTCGGGGCCGTCGCGGCGCACGGGATGGCCGCAGAGTTCGACCTCGCCGTCGGTGCGCTCGGCGCCGTCGGCAATGCAGCGCATCAGCGTGGTCTTGCCGGCGCCGTTGGGGCCGATCAGGCCCAGCAGTTCGCCGCCGCGCGCTTGCAGGTCGATGCCTTCCAGCACTTTCAGGCTGCCGAAACGCTTGGCGACGCCGGACAGGCCCAGGGCGCGCGGGGCGGCCGGGCCGCCCTGCCCTGCAGCCGCTAGCGGGCGGGCCACCAGGTGCGGCGCCGGGGCCGGACGCCGCTTGCGCAGGGGCGCCAGCAGCAGCGGCAACAGGCCGCGCGGCAGCAGCAGGATGACCAGGATGAAGGTCACGCCCAGCAGCAGTTGCCACACGAACGGCAGGTTGCCGCTCAGGTAGGAACCGGCCACGTTGATAAGGATGGCGCCCAGCACCGGACCCCATATGGTGCCGCGCCCGCCCAGCGCCACCCAGATGATCAGCTCGGTGCCGAAGACGAGGCCGGTCAGTTCCGGCGCGACCACGCCGCTGAAGGCGCCGTAGCCAAAGCCCGCCAGGCTGGCGACCGCGCCGCACACGACCAAGAGCGCGATGCGCCACTGGGCGGTGTTCAGCCCCAGGTAGCTACAGCGCGCCTCGTTGTCGCGCAGCGCCACCAGGATGCGGCCGCCGTCGCTGCGCACGGCCACCCAGGCCAGCAGCGACACGATCGACAGGCCGCCGGCGGCGATGACGTACCAGGCTTCCAGCGACAGGTCGAAGGTGTCGTAGCCGGTCAGGCCCGAGGACGACCCGGTGTAGGTGCCGCCAGACAGCGCCACCTGGGTCAGCACGATGGGCAGCACCAGCGAAATGACGGTGGCAAAGAACGGCGAGGCGCCGCGGTAGAACGACAGCCAGCCGGTGACCAGGGCCAGCAGGGCCGCCCCGCCCACGGCCACCAGCACGGCCAGCCCGGCCGTGGCGGGGGAAAAACCGTAGTGGGTGAAGGCCAGCCCGGCGGCATAGGCGCCCACGCCGAAGAAGGCCGATTGGCCGAAGGTCAGGTAGCCGGTGTAGCCCCACAGGATGTCCACCGTCACGGCAGCGACAGCGAAGAACAGCGCCTTGATGAGCACGTTCAAGAGGTAGGTGTCGAACAGCCAGGGGCCGGCGACCGTCAGGGCCAGGCATAGCACGGACAGCCACAAGAGGTCGCGGCCCCGCGCGCTGCGGCGGGCGTCGGCAGCGGGCGCGGCCGGTGCCTGTTGCGCTAGAGAGGTATCAGTCATGGGCGAATCCTTTGGGGCGCAGGCGCAGGGTCAGGGCCGCCAGCACGGCGATGGTGACGCCGCCCAGGATGGGGCTGACGTACACGCTCACCAGCACCTGGCAGGCGCCGTAGACCAGGCAGGTCACGAGCAGCGCGGTGATCGAGTTGCCGGACACCATCACCAGCATGAAGGCGCTGACCAGCCAGGGCAGTCCCATGCCGGGGTCCACGCTGGACAGCGGGGTGATCAGCGCGCCGGCCAGCGCGCCCAGCCCGGCGCCCAGACCGAAGGTGGTGAAGCGGATGCGTTCGGCGTTGATGCCCAGGCCGCGCGCCAGGTCTTCGTTCATGATGACCGCGCGGGTGCGCACGCCGAAGCGGGTGCCGTTCAGCAGCAGCGTCATGGCGGCATACAGCAGCAGCGCGCACGGCACCAGGAACAGGCGGTAGGCGGAATATTCGGTGCCCAGGAACGGCACGGCGCCCTGGATGGGGGAATCCACGAACTGCACTTCGCGGCCAAAGGCCATGGTGATGAGCTGGCCGATGACGATGCCCAGCCCCCAGGTGGCCAGGATGGCGTCCAGCGGCCGTTTGTACAGCGGCTGCACGATCAGCCGTTCGACCGCCATGCCCACCAGCACGCCGGCCGCCAGTGCGCAGGGCAGCGCCAGCCAGGGGTCCAGCCCCAGCTGCGTGACCACCAGGCTGGCGTAGCTGCCCAGCGTGATGATGGCGCCGTGCGCGAAATTGACGATCTTCATCACGCCAAAGATGATCATCAGCCCGGCCGTCACGATGAACAGCATGGCGGCCGTGCTCAGGATGTCCAGCATCAAACCCATAGTGCTCTCCAGCGCCGCCGGCCAGGCCGGCGGCGCGTGTTGCGTCATGCCAGGAAGCGTTACTTCAGGTCCGGGCATTGCGCGCCCGGGTCCACCTGGTTGAAGGTCTGCAGGATCTTGATGGAGCCGTCCGGCTGCACCTGGCCCAGGCGCATGGTCAGGGCGGCGTGGCGCTGGCGGTCCATCTTGACCGGGCCGCGCGGACCGTCGAACGAGACTTCGCTCAGCGCCTGCACGACTTTCTGCGAATCCGTGCTGCCGGCCTTCTCGACCGCGGCCTTGTACAGGAAGAAGGCTTCGTACTGCGGGCCCGAGAACTCGTTGGCGGTCTTGGCGTCGGCGCCGAACTTGGCTTTCAGGCCGTCCAGGAACTTGCGGTTCTGCGGGGTATCGATGCTGGTCAGGTACGACGCGGACAGGTACATGCCCACGGCGGTTTCGCCCATGGTCTTGGCGGTGGCTTCGTCGATGGCCAGGTTGCCGTAGGGCATGGTCAGGCCGGCGGCCTTGACCTGCTTGGCCAGGCTGACGTTGGGGCCGCCGCCGGCCGTGGAGCTGATCAGCGCGTCGGGGTTGGCCGAGCGGATCTTGGACACGACGGGCGTCCAGTCGGAGCCGTCGATGGGCAGGTATTCCTCGCCCACGACGCGGCCGCCCTGCTTTTCGATGTATTCGCGGGTGAACTTGAGCATGCCGCGGCCAAACGCGTAGTCGCTGCCCACCAGGAAGAAGGTCTTGGCGCCGCGTTCTTTCATGAAGTGGTCGACCACCGGCGCCACCTGCTGTTCGGGCACCCAGCCGTTGACGTGCATCCAGCGGTTGCACGAGCGGCCTTCGTAGAAAGACGTGTAGATGTACGGCACCTTGCCGCGCGACACGATGGGCAGCGCCGCGTTGCGGGCCGCGCTGGTTTCCATGGCGATGATGGCATCCACCTTTTTCTGGAACACCAGCGTGTCGTAGGCCTTTTGCGCGCCGACCGCGCCCGAGGCGTCGTCGGCGATTTCCAGCACGACCTGGCGGCCCAGGATGCCGCCGGCCGCATTGATTTCGTCGGCGGCCAGTTGCGAAGCCTGCACCACGCCGGGTGCGACGACGCTGTTGGCGCCGGACAGGCCGACCGGCACGCCGATGCGCAAGGGCTCGGCGGCCTGTGCACCGGCCGCGCCGGCCAGCAAGGCGACGAAGGAAAGTCGGGTAAGGAAACTGCGGGGGAAGCTGCGCTGCAAGAACGTCATGGAATTTCTCCTTGGGGGCCGGCTATCCGCCGTTGTACGTGGGGTGTGAAGAGAGTCGGGTTCAGCCCTGCCGGGGCGCGTCGGTGGCGCCCAGCAGTTCGTCATACAGGTCGCAGCGCCGGTCGCGCAGCACGTGGTTGAAGGCGTTCAACTGCCGCGCCCGGCGCGAGGCCGCCAGGTCCACCGGGGCGACCAGCACTTCTTCCTGGTCGAAGCTGGCGGGGCCGGCAGCCGTCCAGCCTTGCGAGCCGACGATCAGGCTGCGGCCCACGAACGGCTGGCCGCGTTCGGTGCCGACGCGGTCGGCGCACACCACGGTCAGGCCGTTGCTGTGGGCGCCGGCAATGGCCAGCGCATGCGCCATGGCCGGGCCGTCGGGCGTCTGGCCCGGCATAGGCACCCAGTTGGTGGGCACGGCCACGATGTCGGCGCCGCGCATGGCCAGCAGGCGGTAGACCTCGGGAAACCAGCCGTCATAGCAGATGGCCACGCCCAAGCGGCCCAGTTCGGTGTGAAACACCGGCAGGCCCAGGTCGCCCGGTTCGAAGAACAGGTTTTCGTCGCCCCACAGGTGCAGCTTGCGGTAGGTGCCCAGGTAACCGGCGGGGCCGGCGATCAGCGCGGCGTTGTAGAGCCGGTCGCCGCTGCGTTCGGCGATGCCGGCGACCAGATAGATGCCCAGCCGCTGCGCCAGCGCGATCCAGGCTTGGGCGCTGGGGCCGTCCGGCACCGTTTCGGCCAGTGCAAAGGCTTCCTGGCGGCTCTCGAACATGTAGCCGGTGTTGGCCAGTTCGGGCAGCACCACCAGCTGCGCGCCCTGGGCGGCGGCCTGTTCGACCAGTTCGATGGAACGCGCCAGGTTGGCGGCCACGCACCCCATTTGCGGGGCGGTCTGCACGCTGGCCACCCGGATCGCGGACGGCGCGGCGTCCTGCGGCTGTGAAACTTGCATGCGGTCTCCTGTTGCGGATTTGAAAACGAAAAAGCCCCCGACCACGCAGTGCGTGTGAGTCGGGGGCTTCTATAGCCAGACGGAAAGTTCGGGCAGCAGTTATTGCTGCGGGGTGCTACCGGGTACTGCGGCGCGGGCCTGGGCCTGGCGCCTTGGGATCAGTGCTGATCCTGTGGCGAATCATAGGGATGCGCTGGCGCCGCGGACAATAAGAGGTTTCCCGGACAGCGTGATGAGGCCCGGATTTTGCGGCGGGGATTTCCCGGGCCGTGGCCCGGTGCGACAATGGCGTCAGGCGTTGCGGCCGTCGTACGGAATACGCGTCAGGCCCGCCAGATCCACGCTGACCAGGCAACGCGCGTTCACCGCGGCAGTTGCCTCGCCGGTGGGGCTGGCGCCAAAGCCGAACGGCGCGCAGCCGCAGTGGGCGCAGAAGTGATGCGCAATCACGTGCTTGTTGAATTTGTAGGTCGACAGGCTGTCTGTCGATGACGTGATGCGCAGCTTGCCGCGCGGCACGAACCACAGCAGGTAGCCCTTGCGGCTACAGTGCGAACAGTTGCATTCCAGTACCTGTGACGGCTCGCCTTCGACTTCGAAGGTAATCTTTCCGCAGTGGCAGCTTCCTTGTTGCATGGCCTGGCTCCTTGGGTGGCGGTCGTGTCTCTGCGACCGATGCGATTGCCGACAGCCATCATAAAACGACGCGGCGCCTGCCGTCGCGGCCCCTGACCAAAGGAGACCCCTCATGCCCCGACTATCCGCCTATCTCAGTTTCGACGGCAACTGCGCCGAGGCCATGCAATTCTACGAACGCGTGCTGGGCGGGCGCATCGAAGCGTTGCTGCGCTACACGGACGCGCCGCCGGACGCGGCCATGCCGGACCTGTCGGCCGAAGATGCCGAACGCATCATGTACGCCCGCCTGGCGCTGGACGAACAACTGCTGATGGCCAGCGACGCCACCGCCGGGCACCCCTACCCCGGCAAGCAGGGCATGGCGCTGTCGCTGGCGTATCCCACGGTGTCGGACGCCCACCGCATTTTTGACATGCTGGCGGAAGGCGGCAGCGTTACCATGCCGCTGCAGAAAACGTTCTGGGCCGAAGCCCATGGCGCGCTGATCGACCGCTTTGAGACCCGCTGGATGATCAGCGGCGGGCGGTTGACCCATTAGCGCGCTGCGGGTGCCGGCCCGCTACCATTGCCGACCCATTACCCGCCCGCGCGGCGAAGGATTCAACCCATGACGCATGGCATACACGGCAAGCAACGCTGGTGGGCCTTGATGGTGCTTTGCCTGGGCGTGCTGATGATCGTGCTGGACACCACGATCGTCAACGTCGCCCTGCCCTCGATTCGCGAAGACCTGCATTTCACCGAGACATCGCTGGTGTGGGTGGTGAACGCCTACATGCTGACCTTCGGCGGCTTTCTGCTGCTGGGCGGGCGGCTGGGCGACCTGCTGGGCCACCGCCGCATGTTCCTGGCGGGGCTGACGCTGTTCACCGTGGCGTCCCTGGCCTGTGGCCTGGCGCAGGGCCAGGGGCTGCTGATCGCGGCCCGCGCGGCGCAGGGGCTGGGCGGCGCGGTGGTGTCGGCGGTGTCGCTGTCGCTGATCATGAACTTGTTCACCGAGGCCGGCGAGCGCGCCCGCGCCATGGGCGTGTACGGCTTTGTCTGTGCGGGCGGGGGCAGCATCGGCGTGCTGCTGGGCGGCTTGCTGACCAGCGCGCTGTCGTGGCACTGGATCTTCCTGGTCAATATTCCCATTGGCGTGCTGGTGTATGCGCTGTGCCTGCGGCTGCTGCCGGCGGCCAAGGCGCAGGCGGCGGGCGGCAAGCTGGACGTGGCGGGCGCGGTGACCGTGACGGCGTCGCTGATGCTGGCGGTGTACGCCGTCGTCAACGGCAACGAGGCCGGCTGGACGTCGGCGCAATCCCTGGGGCTGATCGGCGCGGCGGTGCTGTTGATGGCGCTGTTCCTGCTGATCGAAGCGCGCGTGGCGGCACCCTTGATGCCGCTGGGGCTGTTCCGGCTGCGCAACGTGGCCACGGCCAATGTCGTGGGCGTGCTGTGGGCGGCGGCCATGTTTGCCTGGTTTTTCGTGTCGGCGCTGTACATGCAGCTGGTGCTGCGCTACGACGCCATGCAGGTGGGCCTGGCGTTTCTGCCGGCCAACCTGATCATGGCGGCGTTTTCGCTGGGGCTGTCGGCCAAGCTGGTGATGCGCTTTGGCATCCGCGGGCCGCTGACCACGGGCCTGTTGCTGGCGGCGCTGGGGCTGGCGCTGTTTGCCCGCGCGCCCATCGACGGCAGCTTCGTGGCCGACGTGCTGCCGGGCATGCTGCTGCTGGGGCTGGGCGCGGGCATTGCCTTCAACCCCATGCTGCTGGCGGCCATGAGCGATGTGGAACCCAGCCAGTCCGGCCTGGCATCGGGCGTGGTGAACACCGCGTTCATGATGGGCGGCGCGCTGGGGCTGGCGGTACTGGCCAGCCTGGCCGCGGCCCGCACCACGGCGCTGGCCGCAGGCGGCGCAGCGCCGGTCGTGGCACTCAACGGCGGCTACCAGCTGACCTTTCTGGCGGGCGCCGGGATCGCCGCGGTGGCCGGTTTGCTGAGCGGTGCGCTGGTGCGGTCGCGCAACCGCGACCTGCCGGCCCACGACTTTTAAATTCTTTACGGCGGCGGCAAGGGGCTTGCAGTAATCTGGCGGCGCCCCTTCTACAGGAAGCCCACCGCCATGACATTCCTTGCCAGCGCCAACCTGTTGCGCCGCCGGGACGGCCACGAAGCCCGCGTGACCTTCGTCGAGCTGTTCTTTGATCTGGTCTACGTCTTCGCGGTCACCCAGCTGTCTCACAGCCTGCTGCACGACCTGACGTTGATGGGCGCCATCCACACGCTGGTGCTGTGGTTCGCGGTGTGGCTGGGGTGGCAGTACACCTGCTGGGTCACCAACTGGTTCGACCCCGACGCGCTGCCGATGCGCCTGATGCTGTTCGCGGTGATGCTGGCGGGCCTGGTGGCCGCTGCGGTGCTGCCGGGCGCGTTTGGCGAGAACGGGCTGATCTTCGCGATGAGCTACGTGCTGATCCAGGTGGGGCGCACGCTGTTTGTAGTGCTGCACCTGGGGCCGTCGCACCCGCTGGCGCCGAACTTTCGCCGCATGCTGGGCTGGCTGTGCATTTCAGGGGTGCTGTGGATCGCGGGCGGCCTGGCTGACGGCGATGCCCGGCTGGCGCTGTGGGCGCTGGCGGTGGCCTGCGAATACCTGTCGCCCATGACGGGGTTCTGGCTGCCGGGCCTGGGCCGTTCGACCACCCGAGACTGGACCATCGAAGGCGGCCACCTGGCCGAGCGCTGCCAGTTGTTTGTCATCGTGGCGCTGGGCGAAACGCTGCTGATCACCGGGGCCACGCTGGGCGAGCATCCGCACTGGGATGCGCCGACTCTGATCGCGCTGCTGGCGGCCTTTCTGGGCACCGCCGCCATGTGGTGGGTGTACTTCGACACCAGCAGCAAGGACGGCAGCCATGCCATCGCCCACCACGCCGATCCGGGCAGGGTCGGCGCCTACTTCCACTATGTGCACGTGATATTGATTGCCGGGGTGATCGTGTCGGCGGTGGCCAATGAACTGGTGATTCTGCACCCGGACGGGCGCATCACCACGGCGGCCGCGGCGGCCTTGGTGGGCGGGCCGGCGCTGTACCTGCTGGGCAACGCCATTTACAAGACGGTGGTGTACGGGCGGTTTCCGCTGTCGCACATCGTCGGCCTGGTGCTGCTGGCGGTGCTGGCGCCGGTGGCCTTCGTGACCGACAACCTGATGGTGGGCGGGCTGACCACGCTGATCATGATCGTGGTGGCCACGTGGGAAAGCCTGTCGCGGCGCGCAGGGCATGCCCACGCACCGCTTTGAGGCGTAACCGGGCCTTCGCGCAGGCCCGGGCCGTACGGCGGCTTTAGCGCCGCTTTCCGAACACCGACTTGGGCGTGCGGCCGTGAAAGCGGGTGAAGGCCGCGCTGAAGTTGGCCGGATGCCGGTAGCCCACGCGATATGCCGCCTGCGCCACCTGGCAGCCGGTTTCCAATAATTCCCAGGCGCGGCGCATGCGCAGTTCGGTCAGCAGGCGGCCGGGGCTGGTGCCGTAGTGCTTGCGAAAGCCCTCTTTCAGCTTGAACTCGTTCAGGCCGGTGGCCAGGCACAGGTACTGCACGGTCAGGTCGCGGTCCAGTTGCTCGACCATCAGCGCGCGGGCCTGTTCCAGCCGGGCGATGTCGGCCTGGCTGAGCCGGCCGGGTTCCGGCGGGGCCGCCAGTGATCGCAACTGACGCGACAGCAGCGTCAGGGCCTTGATGTGGCCGTCCAGCGGATCGCAGCCCTGGACCAATTCGCTGGCCAGGGCGGCCAGGTCGGTTGGCGTGCGGCCTTGCGCCAGCTGGCGCAAGGTGCCGTCGCCCAGCAAGGCGTTGGCCTGGGCGTCGCCGGCATAGCGGCGCAATGCGGGTTCGCCGACCAGCAGGCGCAGCTGCGACACGGTGGCCCCGCCGGCATAGCGGCGTTCGCCATGGCGGCGGCCGAAGGACGTGACGGTGGTGTGGCCGCCGCGAAAATCCAGCGCCGAGCCATCCGCGCCGCAGTAGGCCGACGCGCCGTGCAAGGCCAGCGTGATGGCCAGCGTGCGCCCGCCCTGCCCGGCGGCCGATTCCTCGATCAGGTCCTGGCTGGGGGTGTAGCGCGAATGCACCAGGGCCAGGTCTGCATCCAGGTCCAGCCAGTCGGCGTGGCAATCGCCAGCGTGCGCCGGCAATGCGACGCGGCGCCAGCCAGGGCGCAGGGCGGCGGCGGGACGGGCGAGCGTGGCGGCAAGGCGCAGGGACATGAAGGGCGAAAGCGTATCGAAAAGCGGGCAGCACGCCGAACCGCATACGAATCGATCCGGTACGCATATGAATGTGAATGATAGGCGTTCGCAGAAATAAATACCATTGCGGGATGCCCTTCAATTCGAGGAATCCGATGCCTGCCTCTCCCCTTCCCCTGCAACGTTATTGGGACCTGGCCGCAGCCCCCGTTCAATCCGCGGCGCTGGACGCCGCGCTGGAACTGGGCGTGTTCGAACAGTTAGCCTCGCCCGCCGATGCCGCTCAGGTCGCGCAGGCGATGGCGCTACGGCCTGCCGCCGTCACGCCTTTGCTGGACATGCTCTGGAGCCTGGGGCTGCTGCGGCGCCTGGAAGGCGAGCCGCCACAGTATTGCTGCGCCCCGCTGGCGGCGCAGCATTTCGTGCCGGGCCAACCCGGCTATTGCGCCGACGCCTGGCGCTACCGGCGCCGGTCGCTGCTGCACTTCAGCGAGCAGTTGGGCCAGTTGTTGCCGCAGGACGGCCCGGCCATGGACCCCTATGTGCAGCCCGAAGCCGGCGCCTGGGCCAACGCGGCGCGGGTGCAAATCGGCCAGGAACAGCGCGCCATCGCGGTCGCCGCGGCGCGCGAGGCGATCGCCTGCGTGCCGGCGGCCGCCCGCGCGCAACGCATCCTGGACCTGGGCGGCGGCCCGGGCTTGATAGGCATCGCGCTGGTGCAGGACCGGCCCGGCGCCACCGGCGTGGTGTTCGATTGGCCCGCCACGGTAGCCGTGGCGCAAGAGAACATCGACGCGGCCGGCCTGGCTGACCGCATGAGCGTCATCGGCGGTGATCTGGCAACGGCCGACATCGGCCACGGCTACGACCTGATCTGGTGCTCGTCGGTGCTGCATTTCGTGCCCGATGCGCAGGCGGCGCTGCGCAAGATGCACGACGCGCTGGCGCCGGGCGGGCAGTTGGTGATTGCCCATGCCGAAATACCCGCCGACGCGGATGCCGCCGCGCGGGTCTTGCCGTACTACCTGCCAATGCTGCTGCTGGGACGGCGCGTGACGCGAACGGGCGACATGGCGCAGGCGCTGCGCGATGCGGGGTGGGTGGACGTGCGCGGGTTCGACGCAGATCGCTTTCCGATGGCCCCGCTGCGGGTGCTGTCGGCACGACGCGGCGCGCTGCGCGGATTTTCCAGATAGCGCGCGGCCCTAAACCCATCACGCGCCCGGCCGGTGCTGCGCCAGCACCTCGCTCATCGAATGCGCTGCGTCCTGCAATACCGGCACGGCGCGCAGCAGGTCGTCCAGCATCAGCCGGGCCGTGGGCGCGTGGCAGGCCACCGCCGCCACCACGCGGTCCTGCGCATCGCGCACCGGCACGGCCACGGCGCTCATGCCGCGCACGAATTCCTCGTTGTCGATGCCGATGCCGCGCGCGGCCAGGCGTTCCAGTTCGTCTTCCAGCCGCGCCGGGTCGGTCAGCGTGCGCGGCGTGTTGCGCGTCAACGGCAAGCGCGCCAGCACGCGGCCGCGTTCGAGCCGGTTCATGGACGCCAGAAACAGCTTGCCGCTGGCGGTGCAATGCATCGGCACGTGGCTGCCCACCGCGAAGAACAAGCGCAAGGGTTCAATGGTTTCCACACGTTCCATGTAGACGACCTGGTCGCCGTCGGGCGCAGTCAGGTTGCAGGTTTCGCCCAGCTTGCCCACCAGTTGCGCCAGCACGGCGCGGCAGGCGCGGGTGAAGGCGGACGCGCGCAGCGTGGACAGCGCCAATGCGGTGGCCTGTGGGCCGGGGACGAAACCGTTTTCAGTCGGCGTGGCGGCGGCGTAACCGGCGCGCTGCATCGCGGCCAGCAATCGCATCAGCGTGGACTTGGGCATCTCCAGCCGCTGCGCCAGTTGCGCCAGCGTGGGCGGATGCTGCGCCCGCGCCAGGTAGTCCAGCACCCGCAACGCGCGCAAGGACCGGGCATCGTCCGGCGCCTCGGCGCCTTCGGCCGCCGCCTGCGGCGATGCTGCACTGCGATTTTGAAACCGAAGAGGCATGTTCTGTTCCATTTCCCCGTTGGCGCGCGGATCGCGCTTTCTTTCGTCTGATCGCTTCCTAGAATCGCCACAGATGCAGCCTGCGCGCGCATCGCGCCGATCCCGTCCTGCGGGCCAGTATATAAGTGCGCGGCGCGGCGGCAAGCAGGGTAAACGCGCCATCCGTCCGAGTTACGCAACCCGCGCCGGATCGGCCACACCAGGGAGAAATTCAGAAATGTCTGATGCCGTGGACTACATCGTGGTGGGGGCCGGCTCGGCCGGCTGCGTGCTGGCCAACCGCCTCACCGCCAGCGGCGAACACAGTGTCTGCCTGCTGGAAGCCGGTCCGCCGGACCGCTCGCCGTGGATCCACATTCCCATCGGCTACGGCAAGACCATGTTCCACAAAGTGGTGAACTGGGGCTACTACACCGACCCCGACCCCAACATGCTGGGCCGCCGCATCTATTGGCCGCGCGGCCGCACGCTGGGCGGCTCCAGCGCCATCAACGGGCTGATCTACATTCGCGGCCAGCGGCGCGACTACGATGCCTGGGCCGCGGCCGGCAACCCCGGCTGGGGCTGGGACGACTGCCTGCCCTACTTCCGCAAACTGGAAAACAATGACCTGGGGCCGGGCGACACGCGCGGCACCGAAGGCCCGCTGAACGCCACCTCCATCAAGACGCCGCATCCGCTGGTGGAAGGCCTGATCGGCGCGGCCAAGGCGCTGGGCGTGCCGCAGGTGCAGGACTTCAATACCGGCGAGCAGGACGGCGTAGGCTATTACCAGCTGACCACCCGCAACGGCCGCCGCTGCTCGACCGCCGTGGCCTATCTGCGCCCGGCGCAGGGCCGCGCGAATCTGCGCATCGAGACCGATGCGCATGCCATGGCGGTGCTGTTCGAAGGCAGCCGCGCGGTGGGCGTGCGCTACCGCCAGGGCGGCCAGGTGCGCACGCTGCGGGCGCGGCGCGAAGTGCTGCTGTGCGCCGGCGCGCTGCAATCGCCGCAGCTCTTGCAGCTGTCTGGCGTGGGGCCGGCGGCGCTGCTGCGCCCGTTCGGCATCCGCGTGGTGCGTGACCTGCCCGGCGTGGGCGAGAACCTGCAAGACCACCTGCAGATCCGGCTGATCTACGAAACCCGCCAGCCCATCACCACCAACGACCAGTTGCGCACCCTGCATGGCCGCGTCGGCATGGGGCTGCAATGGCTGCTGTTTCGCGGCGGGCCGCTGGCCGTGGGCATCAACCAGGGCGGGCTGTTCTGCCGGGTGGACCCGGCTAGCGCCAGCCCCGACACGCAATTTCATTTCGCCACCTTGTCGGCCGACATGGCGGGCGGCAAGGTGCATCCGTTTTCGGGCTGCACCTATTCGGTCTGCCAGCTGCGGCCGTCCTCGCGCGGCGCGGTGCGCTTGCGCAGCGCCGATCCGTTCGAGGCGCCGTCGATGCAGCCGAACTACCTGTCCACCGAACTGGACCGCCGCATGACGGTGGCGGCGGTGAAGTACGCGCGCCGCCTGGCCGCCACCGAGCCATTGGCCGGCCTGATGAAACGGGAATTCCGGCCCGGCCCCGAGATCCGCAGCGACGACGAGATCCTGCACTTCTGCCGCGAGTACGGCGCGACCATCTTCCACCCATCCGGCACGGCCAAGATGGGTCCGCGCAGCGATCCGCTGGCGGTGGTGGACGAGCGCCTGCGCGTGCACGGGGTGGACGGGTTGCGGGTGGTGGACTGCTCGATCATGCCGACGCTGGTATCCGGCAATACCAATGTGCCGGTGGTGATGCTGGCCGAGCGCGCGGCCGACTTCATCCTGCAGGACCTGCAAGCCGAGCGCCGACGCACCCAGGCGCAGCCGCAGGCCGAGCGCCCGCCCCAGAAGCAAGCCGCGTAATGGCAACGCGGCAACGAGACAACGCCGATGAACCCTCAGGATCGACCCGCATGAGATAGCGATTTCCGCGGCAGCGGCGCCACAGAGCGCCGCCCGCCCCACCAAAGGAGACAGGCATGGCCAAGCAGAACGAAACCGCGGTGCGCAAAGTCGTCGCCGCGTCGCTGATCGGCGCCACCATCGAGTGGTACGACTTTTTCCTGTACGGCGTGGTCGCCGGCATTGTGTTCAACAAGCTGTACTTCCCCACGGGCGACCCGCTGGTATCCACCATGCTGGCCTACACCACCTTTGCGGTGGGTTTCATCACCCGGCCGCTGGGCGGGCTGATCTTCGGCCATTTCGGCGACCGCATCGGCCGCAAGAGCATGCTGGTGATGACGCTGATGATCATGGGGGTGTCCACCTTCCTGATCGGCCTGGTGCCCACCTACGACACCATCGGCATCTGGGCGCCCATTTTGCTGCTGCTGTTGCGCGTGTTCCAGGGCATCGGCCTGGGCGGCGAATGGGGCGGTGCGGTGCTGATGGCCTATGAATACGCGCCACCGGGGAAAAAGGGCTTTTACGCGTCGATCCCGCAGATCGGACTGGCGATCGGGCTGTGCCTGGCGTCGGGCACGGTGGCGTTGCTGTCCACGCTGCTGACCGATGCGCAGTTCATGGCCTGGGGCTGGCGCGTCGCGTTCCTGGCATCGGCCGCGATGGTGCTGGTGGGCATGTACATCCGCCTGAACATCAAGGAAACGCCCGAGTTCACCGCGGTCAAGCGCGACAACGCCGAAAGCCGCATTCCCTTCATGGACATGATGCGCCGCTACCCCGGCAACGTTGCCAAGGGCATGGGCGCGCGCTACATCGACGGCGTGTTCTTCAACGTCTTCGGCGTGTTCTCGATCTCGTACCTGACGCAGACGCTGCAGATATCGCGCACCGAGGCGCTGATCGGCGTCATGGCCGCGGCGCTGGTGATGTGCTTTTTCATTCCCTATTTCGGGCGGCTGTCCGACCGGATCGGACGCTCACGGGTGTATTGCTGGGGCTCGCTGATCACGGCCATATCCGCCTTTCCGGGATTCTGGCTGATGCTCAACAGCGAGGGCAACATGATGCTGGTGTGGCTGGCCATCATCATTCCCCTGGGCATTCTGTATGCCGCCGTCTATGGTCCCGAGGCCGCGCTGTTCTGCGAGCTGTTCGACGCCAAGGTGCGCTACACCGGTATCTCGTTCGTGTATCAGTTCTCGGGCATTTTCGCCTCGGGCATCACGCCCATCATCGCCACCGCCCTGCTGAAAAGCGGCGGCGGCCAGCCCTGGCTGATCTGCCTGTACGTGCTGTTTGCGGGCGTGGTGTCGGCGCTGTGCGCGTGGCTGATCGGGCGCGGCGGCCGGACGTCTGCACAGGAAACGGCGGCGCCCGTCGGCGCCGCCGCCCTGCGCAAGGCGTAGGCCCGCACATCAGCCTCGCGGGGCGGGTGCCGGCTCAAGGGCGGGTGCCGCCGCGGGATGGCGCGACTGCTCTATCGCCCGCTCCGCGGTCGGCGCGGGCGCTGACGCCGGCCAGCCGCCGCCCAGCGCCTTGAACAAGGTGGCCAGCGCCGCCTGGCGCTGGGTCGCGACCTCGATATAGGACAGCTGATCCGCGAAGGCGCGGCGCTGCGCGTCCAGGTAGCGCAGGTGGCTGTCGACGCCGCCGCGATAGCGCGCCTCGGACAGGCGCTGGGCCTCGGCGCTGGTCTGGGCCAGCGCGCGGCGCGATTGCTCTTCGCGCCGCAGCGTGTCGGTAGCCGCCAGCGCATCGGACACGTCGCGGAAGGCCGACTGGATGGTCTTTTCGTACTGCGCCACGGCAATGTCGCGGCGCACGTTGGCCAGGTCCAGGTTAGCGGTGTTGCGGCCCCCGGCGAAGATCGGCAGCGTGATCTGCGGCGTGAACGACCAGGCGCGCTGGCCGCCGTCGAACAGGTTCGACAGTTCCGCGCTGGAACTGCCGAACATGCCGGTCAGAGAAATGCTGGGAAAGAACGCGGCGCGGGCTGCGCCGATGCTGGCATTGCGCGACTGCAACTGGTGTTCGGCGGCGCGGATGTCCGGCCGGCGTTCCAGCAATTCAGACGGCGCGCCGGCCGAGATTTCCTGCACCAGGGGGGCCGCGGCGATCAGGCCCTTGGGCAGGAACGGCCCCAGGTCGCCCACGCCCACCAGCAGCGCCAGCGCGTTGCCGGCCTGGCGGGCTTCGCGGTCGATGCGTTCCAGGTCGGCGCGCGCCTGTTCGGCCAGGCCCAGCGCTTCCTGGTAGTCCAGCGCCGTGGCCGCGCCGGCCTGACGCCGCTTGGCGGTCAGGGCCAGCGAGGCCTCGCGGCTGTCCAGCGTCTGGCGCGTGACCTGCAGGCGGCGCAGCGCGCTGTCGCGCGCCAGGTAGGCCTGGATCACTTCGGCCACCAGGCTGATCTGTGCGCCGCGCGCATTGGCTTCGGTAGCCAGGTATTCCTGCAAGGCGGCATCCGACAGGCTGCGCACGCGGCCGAACAGGTCGATCTCGAACGATGTCAGGCCCAGCCCGGCCTGGTAGCTGCTCTGCACCCCGGCGTTGCCGCTGGCGTTCAGGTCGCCCGGCACCCGCTGGCGCGTGCCGGTGCCCTGGGCGTTGATGCCCGGCAGCTGGTCCGCGCGCTGCACCCGGTACTGGGCCCGCGCGGCTTCGATGTTCAGCAGCGCCTGGCGCAGGTCGCGGTTGTTGTCCAGCGCCAGCGCCACCAGCCGGCGCAGGTCTTCGTCAACGACGAACGACTGCCAGTCCAGGGTGGCGGCCGCCGACGGCGCGCCGTTCTGGCCGCCGGCCGGCTGGTTCCAGGTGGCCGGCACCGGCGCGTCGGGCCGTTGGTACACGGGGGCCATCGAGCAACCGGCCAATACCGCCGTCAGGATGGCGGCGCCCAGCCGCGAAACGATGAAAGTTGCGTTCATAGGGATCTCACTCCTGGGGGGCAGTGGCGGGGGCCGGGGCGGCTGCCCGCTTGCCCTTGAACCGCGACAGCACCCACACGAAAAACACCGGCACGAAGATCACGCCCAGCAGCGTCGCGCTGAGCATGCCGCCGATGACGCCCACGCCCAGGGCGCGCTGGCTGGCGCCGCCCGCCCCGGTGGCCAATGCCAGCGGCACCACGCCCAGGATGAACGCCAGGGACGTCATCACGATCGGGCGGAAACGCAGCTTGGCGGCCTCGATCGCGGCGTCGACCAGCGTATGGCCCTGCTCGCGCAGGCTCTTGGCGAACTCCACGATCAGGATGGCGTTCTTGGCCGCCAGCCCGATGATGGTGATCAGCCCCACCTTGAAGTACACGTCGTTGGACATGCCCAGCACGGTCACCGCCAGCACCGAGCCCAGCGCGCCGATCGGCACGATCAGCATCACCGACGCGGGAATGGCCCAGCTTTCGTACAGCGCCACCATCAGCAGGAACACCACCAGGAACGCCAGGGCGAACAGCATCGGGGCCTGCGCGCCGGCCAGCTTTTCCTGGTAGGACAAGCCGGTCCATTCGTAGCCGATGCCGGTCGGCAGTTCGGACACGATGCGCTCGATTTCCGCCATGGCCTGGCCCGTGCTGGCGCCGGGGGCCACGTCGCCCGCGATCTTGAATGCGGGGTAGCCGTTGTAGCGGGAAATCTGCACGGGGCCGTTTTCCCAATGGGTCTGCACGAAGGCGCTCAGAGGCACCATGCCGCCCGACTTGTTGGGCACGTTCAGCTGCAACACGCTTTCGGGCGTCATGCGGTCGCGCACGTCGGCCTGCACCACCACCCGCTGCAAGCGGCCGGCGTTGGCGAAGTCGTTGACCGTGGCCGATCCATAGGCCGACGAGATGGCCGTGCTGATGGTGTCAAAGCCCACGCCCAGCGCTTCGGCCTTCTGCCGGTCGATGTCCAGGCGCAGTTGCGGCGCATCGGCCAGGCCTTCCATCATGGCGTAGGCGATGAGCGGCGAGCTGTTGGCCTTGGCCAGCAGCTGGTCGCGCGCCGCCGTCAGCGCCGCCCGGCCCAGGCCGCCGCGGTCTTGCAGGCGCAGCGCGAAGCCGCCCGAGTTGCCCAGGCCGTCGATGGGCGGCGGGTTCACCGCCATCACCGTGCCGTCGTCGATGGCGGCAAAGCGGCCATTGACGCTATCGGCCACGTCGGTGGCGGCCTGGCCCTTGCCGCGCTGGGACCAGTCTTTCAGCGACGGGAAGGCGATGCCCGCGTTCTGGCCCGTGCCCGAGAAGCTGAAGCCCATGACGGTAAAGGCGTCGCCCATGGCGTCCAGCGACATCAGGTGCTGTTCCACGTCGGCCACCACCTTGTCGGTGCGCAGGTGCGTGGCGCCCGGCGGCAGTTGCATGTCGACGATGACGTAACCCTGGTCTTCGGGCGGCACGAACGATTCGGGCAGGCGCATGTACAGCACGCCCAGCACCGCCACGATGGCCGCGTAGATCACCATGTAGCGCCCGGTGCGCCGCACCAGCCGCGAATTCAGGCCGACGAAGCGGTCGGTCAGGCGCGCGAAGACGCGGTTGAAGGCGCCGAAGAAGCCGCGCTTTTTCTCGTGATGGCCCTTGGGAATCGGCTTGAGGAAGGTGGCGCACAAGGCCGGCGTGAAGGTCAGCGCCAGGAAGCCCGAGAACAGGATGGACACCGCCAGCGACAGCGAGAACTGCTGGTAGATCACGCCCACCGAGCCGCTCATGAAGGCCAGCGGCAGGAACACGGCCGACAGCACCAGGGTGATGCCGACGATGGCGCCGGACACCTGGCTCATGGCCTTGACCGTGGCCTCGCGCGGGGGCAGGCCTTCTTCGGCCATGATGCGTTCGACGTTCTCGACCACCACGATGGCGTCGTCCACCAGAATGCCGATGGCCAGCACCATGCCGAACATCGTCATCATGTTGACCGAGAAGCCCAGCAGCGACATGACCGCGAAGGTGCCCAGCAGGCACACCGGCACGACGATGGACGGAATCAGCGTGTAGCGCACGTTCTGCAGGAACAGGAACATCACCACGAACACCAGCGCCATGGCTTCGAACAGCGTGTACACCACCTTTTCGATGGCGACGCTGACAAAGCGCGAGCTGTCGAACGGCACCGAATAGGCGACGTCTTCCGGGAACGAGGCCGACAGTTCCTGCAACCGCGCCTTGACCGCCTTGACGGTTTCGATGGCGTTGGCGCCCGGCGCCAGCTGCACGGCCGCGCCCACGGCGGTCTTGCCGTTCAGGCGGGTTTCGAAGTCGTAGCTCTGGCGCCCGACTTCCAGCCGCGCCACGTCGGCCAGCTTGACGGTCGAGCCGTCGGCGTTGGCGCGCAGCACGATGCGGCCGAATTCCTCGGGCGTATCCAGCATGCCCTTGACGGCCAGCGTGGCGGTCAGTTCCTGCTCGGGCGAACCCGGCCGGCTGCCGAAGCTGCCCGCCGGCACCTGCACGTTCTGCGCTTCGATGGCGGCGTTGACGTCGGCCACCGACAGGCCCACGCCCAGCAGCTTCTGCGGGTCGATCCAGACGCGCATGGCGGCTTCGGCGCCGAAGAACTGCACCTTGCCCACGCCGTTGACGCGGCGGATCTCGTTATTGATATAGCGAGCGGCGTAGTCAGACAGGCCGACCACGTCCTTGCCGGTATCGTCGCCCTTGTAGGTCAGGGCGTAGATCATCAGGAAGTTCGAGCTGGCCTGCTCCACTTGCAGGCCCTGCTGCGTGACGGCGCGCGGCAGGCGGGCTTCGGCCTTCTTGATGCGGTTCTGCACGTCGACCTGCGCCAGGTCGGGATCGGTGCCCGGCTCGAACGTGACGGTGATTTCGGCGCTGCCGCTGGAGCTGCTGGACGAGTCGTAGTACAGCAGCTTCTTGGCGCCGTTCAATTCCTCTTCGATGACGCTGGTCACCGAGTCCACCAGGGTGCTGGCGGACGCGCCGGGATAGATGGCGTTGATGGTCACCTGGGGCGGCGCCACCACCGGAAACTGCGACACCGGCAGCGACGGAATCGCCAGAATGCCGGCGAGCGAGATGAAGATGGCCACCACCCACGCGAATTTGGGGCGGCCAATGAAGAACTTGGACATGATCTAACCTCGGATGGGCGGGCGCGCGGCGCTGGGCCGCGGCGCATGAGGAGACGGGCGGGTCTACGGCACGACCCGCGCGCGGTGGTCAGCGAACCGCATCGGCGTCCCCGCCCGGCACGGCCGCGACCTTGGCTTGCGGCGCGGGCGTCACGCTGACCTTCTGGCCAGGCACGGCGGCATTGACCCCGCCGACGATGACCCGGTCGCCAGCCGACAGGCCTTCCAGGATGTGCCAGTCTGCGCCGCGCATGGTGCCGGTGCGCACCAGGCGGGTCTGCACCACGTCGCCCTCGCCCACCAGCAGCACCTGCGGCTTGCCGTCGGTGCTGCGCGTGACGGCGCGTTGCGGCACCAGGATGGCCTGGGGGTCGACGCCCTGGCGGGTCTGCACGCGCACATACATGCCCGGCAGCAGCAGTACGTCGGGGTTGGCGAATTCGCCGCGCAACGACACCTGGCCGGTGCCGCGATCCACCGCGATGTCCGAGAACAGCAGGCGGCCGCTGCGGGTGCGGTCGGCGCCATCGATGCTGATGGAAATATCGGCGCCCTCTTCCTGGCCCAGTTCGCCCGTCTGCATGGCTTCGCGCATGCGCAGCATGTCGGCCACCGGCTGGGTGAAGTCGACGTAGATCGGGTCCAGTTGCTGGATCTTGGCCATGACGGTGGCTTCGTTCTGGCCGACCAGCGCGCCCTCGGTGACCTGGGCGCGGCCGATGCGGCCGGAAATCGGCGCCTTGACCGTGGCGTAGTCCAGGTTCAGCTGCGCGGTCTCGACGTCGGCCTGGGCCGAACGGCGCGCGGCCTGGGCGCTCTTGACCGCCGCGCTGGCAGTGTCGAAGTCCTGCTGGCTGACGGCTTCGATCTTGACCAGCGGGGTGTAGCGGCGCAGCACCGCCTGGGCATCGGACAGGGCCGCATCGGCCTTGGCCAATTCGCCCTGGGCGCGCGACAGCGCCGCCTTGAACGGCGCCGGGTCGATGCGGAACAACACGTCGCCTGCCTTGACGTCGGCGCCTTCCTCGAAATTGCGGCTGAGCACGATGCCGGCGACGCGGGCCCGCACTTCGGCCACCCGCATGGGTTCGACCCGGCCGGGCAGCGAGCTGGCCAGGTCGTAGCGCTGCGGCTGCACCGCTACGACCTGCACCGCCCGGGGCTCGGCCTGACCCGCGGCCATTTCGTCGCCGCCGCAGCCGGCCAGCACGGCCGCCAGTACCGCCACTACGGGCCAGCGCCATGGTTGATGCTTGATCACTTTTACCTCCCGCCCGCGGCGTCTTGAACTGAATAAGGTCTGAATGCTACCTTAGAGATTAATTTGAATCAATAATGATTCATTTAATTCTATGTAGCCTCTTTTAAGACCTTAACAAGTCTTTACTTGCCAATTTGACGTAAGTTTGCGCAAATTGAATCAGTCATGATCCAATACCGTCCCAAGAACGGAACAATGAGGGAGAGAGAAACCATGTCCGACGATGCCGGCCACGAACGGCTGCTGATTGCGCTGTCCCTGGCGATGGTCGACCAGCCGCGCGCCACGCTGCAGGAATTGGCCCGCGCGGTGGGCGTCAGCAAGGCCACGCTGTACCGTTTCTGTCAGACGCGCGAGCAGTTGGTGACGCGCCTGATGACGCACGGGGCCCAGGTGATGAAGCAGGCGCTGATCAATTCACGGCTGGATAGCGCCGCGCCGCGCGAGGCCGTGCGCAACCTGATCGAACAGCATCTGGCGCACAAGGAACTGGCGATCTTCCTGATGTATCACTGGAAGCCGGACACGGAATTGCAGCCCGACGTCATGGACAGCTGGTCGGGCTACCAGGAAACGCTGGACGCGTTTTTCCTGCGGGGCCAGCGCGAAGGCGTGTTCCGCGTGGACATCACGGCGGCCGCGCTGACCGAGCTGCTGATCACGGTGATCACCAGCATGATCGATGCCGAACGCCGCGGCCGGATTGCCCGGCTGGGCATCGCGACCGTGGCCGAACAGATGCTGCTGTATGGGATTGCGGAGCCGGCGGCGGCGCGTTGAAAGTGCCCAGCGGGTGGGCTTTCTGGACGGCCCACCCTTGCGGCCCCGCCCTTGCCCTCGTCAGGCCACCGCGACGGGACGGCCGAAGAACGGGTAGTTCGGGTCGTTGTAGCCATGCGTGGACGCATGGCCCGGGGTCACCCAGGTGTCGACCAGGGCTTCGTCTTCGGGCGTGATCTTCACGTCCAGCGCAGCGTAGTAGTCGTCCATCTGCGCCAGGGTGCGCGGGCCGGCGATGACGCTGGTGATGATCGGGTTGGCCAGCACCCAGGCCGTGGCGAAGTGGCCCGGCTGCACGCCGCGCGCGGCGCTGTGCTGCACCAGCTGCTGGGCGATCTGCAGCGATTCTTCGCGGAATTCGGTGGCCAGGATGCGGCGGTCGCCCCGCCCGGCGCGGGTATCCGCCGCGGGCGCCTGGCCCGGCAGGTACTTGCCGGTGAGCACGCCGCGGGCGATGGGGCTGTACGGCACCACGCCCAGCCCGTAATGCTTGCACGCCGGCAGGATCTCGACTTCAGGGCCGCGGTTCAGCATGTTGTAGTAAGGCTGGCACACTACCGGCTGCGGCACGCCCAGTTTTTCGCACAGGCGCAGGGTTTCGGCGATACGCCAGCCGCGGAAGTTCGACAGCCCGAAGCTGCGCAGCTTGCCCGCGCGGATCAGGTCGCCCAGCGCGAACAGCGCTTCTTCCAGGTTTTCTTCGTGGTAGTCGCGGTGCAGGTACAGGATGTCCAGGAAATCGGTGCCCAGGCGCGACAGGCTCTGTTCGACGCCGCGGATCAGCCATTGGCGCGAGTAGCGCGACTGGTTCGGGGCCTTGCCCACCACGTTGCCGATCTTGCTGGCCAGCACCCAATCGTGGCGCTGCCCGGCCAGCAGCTTGCCCACCACTTCTTCGGACCGGCCTTCGTTGTAGACGTCGGCCGTGTCGATGAAATTCAGGCCGTGGTCGCGGGCGGACGCGACGATGCGGGCGGCCTCGTCGTCGGGCGTCTGCTCGCCGAACATCATGGTGCCCAGGCACAGGGGCGAAACGCGAAGATTGCTGGTTCCCAGTCGGCGGTAATTCATGGCGAATGTGTCCTTGGTTGCTTGGCAAATGCGAACACGCCCGCCGGCTGCCCGGCGAGCGGATGGGTCATGTTGCCAGAAGAATGCTGACAGGCCGCGGAAAATCCCTGCGCGCCGCAGGGATTCCGGGGCAAGGCTCGTTCAGCTGGCCGGCGCGTCGACGGCCGCCAGGATCTTGCCGAACAGCGCATCGGCATGCGCCGAATTGAGCCAGCGCACGATCACGACCATCTTGCGTTCGGGTTCGACCCAGGTGAACGAACTGCCCGCACCCACGCCGAAAAAGCTGGACGCCGGCACGCTGGGAAACACGCGCCCTTCGTGGTTCAGCCAGATCAGGTAGCCGTAGTACGGCGCGATGGCGCACGGCGTGCGCATGGCGGCCAGCCATTCGCTGGACAGAATGCGCCGGCCGTCGGCCGCGCAGCCATCGTTCAGCAGCATCTGGCCGATCAGCGCCTGGTCGCGCGCGCTGATGGACATGCCGCCGCCCCAGTGCGAGCCGCCCGGCACCGACGGCATGCGCTGGCCGTCGATCTCGACCCAGGCGTTGTCGTAGCCCACCCACTGCCAGTTTTCGCTGGCGCCCAGCGGCCGCGTGACGGCTTCGCGAAAGACCTCGGGCAACGGCTTGCGGAACAGGTGCAGCAGCGCGTACGACAGCTGGTTGATGCGCACGTCGTTGTATTCCCAGTATGTGCCGGGCGTCTGCAAGGGGCGCGCGTCGCCCTTCTTGCCATCGGGCGGCACGCCGAAGGTGACGGCGCGGTAGCGGTCGGCCTGGTCCGATACGCCGAAGCGTTCGCCTTCCCATTCGCTGGTCTGCTGCAGCAGCTGGCGCCAGGTGATGCGGGCGTTCTGGCCGTCGTCAAAGCCAATGCCCGGCACGCGCTTGCCGACGGGCTCGTCCACGTCGGGCAACAGGCCCCGGTCGTGGGCTACGCCGGCCAGAATGGCCAGGTACAGCTTGGCCACGCTGAAGGTCAGGTCGGCGCGTTCGGGTTCGCCCCATTCGGCCACGGTCTTGCCGTCCACCACCACCACGCCCGACACCGGGCCGCGATCGTGGATGGGACCCAACAGCCGGTTCCAGGGCGGCGGGTCGTTCTGGTGCACGCCGAAGACGCCGTTGACGCTGCGGTCCCAGGTGGATTCATGGTCGTTGGCGAACTGGATCGCCTGCTGCATAAGCGCGTTCATTGCATTTCCTGGTGGTTGCGTGACCGCGCCATGAACCGACGCGGCCACCGTTCAAAGGGGGGCCGGCGCCGTCAGGGCGCCTTGGCCAGAAATTCCATGGCGGCCTGCAAGCCGCCGGGCCGGTGCGGCACGCCCGCTGCGGCCAAGCCCATTTCAACGCCGGCCAGCGTGCCGCATAGCGTCAGGTCATTGAAGTGGCCCAGGTGCCCGATGCGGAAGATGCGGTCGGACAGCTGCCCCAGGCCCTGCCCCAGCGACATGTCGAAGCGGTCCAGCACGACCTTGCGAAAGGCGTCCGCGCCGTGGCCCGCCGGCATCAGCACCGCCGTCAACGCGGGGCTGTGGGCGGCCGGGTCCAGCGACAGCAGCTCCAGCCCCCAGGCCTGCACCGCCAACCGCGTGGCCTGGGCATGGCGCTGATGGCGTGCGAACACTTGCGGCAGGCCTTCGGCCTGCAGCATGGCCAGCGCCTCATGCAGGCCGTAAAGCAGATTGGTGGACGGCGTGTACGGGAAATAGCCGCGCGCATTGGCGGCCAGCATCTCGCGCCAGTCCCAGTACGAACGCGGCAGCCGCGCCGAATCGGCAGCGGCCAGCGCGCGCGGCCCGACGGCATTGAAAGCCAGGCCGGGCGGCAGCATCAGGCCCTTTTGCGAGCCGGCCACGGTGACGTCCACGCCCCATTCGTCGTGGCGGTAGTCCACCGAGCCCAGGGACGAAATCGTGTCCACCATCAACAAGGCGGGATGCCCGGCGCGGTCGATGGCGGCGCGCACCGCGGCGATGTCGCTGGTGACGCCGGTGGAGGTTTCGTTGTGCACCACGCAGACGGCCTTGATGGCGTGCTGCGCATCCAAGGCCAGCCGCGCGCCGATGGCCGCGGCATCCACCGGGCGACGCCAATCGCCCGCCAGGCAATCGACTTCCAGCCCCAGGCGGCCGGCCAGCTTGCGCCACAGGCTGGCGAAGTGGCCGGTTTCGACCATCAAGACGCGATCGCCGGGCGACAGCGTGTTGACCAGCGCGGCTTCCCACGCGCCCGTGCCGGACGACGGGAAGATGATCACCGGCGCCTCGGTCTGGAACACGGGCTTCAGTGCCGCCAGCACCGCCAGCCCCAACTGGCCGAACATCGGCCCGCGGTGGTCGATGGTGGGCTGGTCGATGGCGCGCAGCACCCGGTCGGGCACGTTGGTGGGCCCGGGAATCTGCAGGAAATGCCGGCCGGAACGAGAGGTTTCAAGGGGATGCATGCGTAGCCTTGGAGGGGATTTTTTTGTATACCAACGAAAGAGGCGCAGCGGTTCAACGGCGCAATCGGGGCAAACCCGGCTACGTCATGCGCCACTCTATCCCATTGTTTTTAAGCCTATAAGCTAGGGTATTCACCCATGATTAAAGGCTTGGGCCACGGTTTATAGTCGGAAAAAACACGGGGAATTTTTGTATACCAATGCGCAGCGATCCCAGCCTGATGCCGGACGCCCTGCCCGCAGCCCCGGCTGCCGGCGCCGTCCCTGACGGGTCGTCCACCGACCTGCCGCGCCCCACGCCGGGGGCCGGCCGCACCTTGCCCGCCACCGTGGCCGGGCAACTGCGCGAACGCATCATCCAGGGCGAATTCGCCCCGGGCGCCCGCTTGAACGAACGCGCCCTGTGCGACCGGCTGGGCGTGTCGCGCACCCCGCTGCGCGAGGCCTTCCGGGTGCTGGCCGCCGAAGGCCTGGTGCGCATCGAACCAAACCGCGGCGCGCAGGTGGTGGCGCTGGGCGTGGCCGACATCCGCGAGGCCTTCGAGGTCATCGGCGGCCTGGAAGCCATGTCGTGCCGGCTGGCCTGCGAACGCGCGACCGACGCCGAAATCGCCGAGATCCGCGCACTGACCTTCGAGATGATGGCCAGCCACGCCCGCCGCGACCTGCCCACCTATTTCCGCACCAACCGCGACATCCACGAACGCATCAGCCTGGCCGCGCACAACCACCTGCTCAAGCAGCTGTACGACGCGCAGAACGCACGCATCCAGAACCTGCGCTTCGTGTCCAACGAAAACCAGCGCAAGTGGGACCAGGCCATGCGCGAGCACATCGACATGGCCGACGCCCTGCAAGCGCGCGACGCCGACCGCCTGGCCGGCATCATGCGCGAGCATCTCCAACGCAAATGCGAGGCGGCGCTGAAAAGCGTGTCGGCCCTGCAAGTAAGCCCGTCTGATTCTTCATAAGCCTTTCCCAGGCGCGACGACAAAACCTATAAGAATCGGGGTGGCGCATCCCGGCCCAGAGACGTTAGATACGCAGTACCGCAGTGACTGATTCATGTGAACCGACGGCCCAGACGCCGCTTCGGTTCATGCAGCACCCGGCAGTATTCCGTTCCACCGTTCCGGTCCACAGGAGCCTCGCCATGGCCGACCGCCGCGTCAATTCCGTTCCGTTCCGCTTTCCGTTGCCTTTCTCTCTGTTGCGCCGGCCCTTGCCGCGCCTGCCCTTGCGTACCCTGGCCAGCCTGCTGCTGGGCGCCGCCGCGCTCACCGCCCTGCCCGCGCATGCCGGCAAGAAAGACGACACCCTGCGCATGGCCTACGACCAGGCGCCCGAAAGCGTCGACCCGTACTACAACAACGTGCGCATCGGCGTCATCATCGCCGCCAACGTCTGGGACACGCTGCTGTACCGCGACCCGGTCACCAACGAATACAAGGGGCAGCTGGCCAAGAGCTTCACCCAGGTCGATGACAAGACCATGGAATTCGAGCTGCGCGAAGGCGTCAAATTCCACAACGGTGAAGAATTCGACGCCGATTCGGTCGTGTACACGCTGAACTACGTGGCCGACCCGAAGAACAAGGCCGTCACGCAGCAGAACGTGGCCTGGATCGACAAGGTTGAAAAGCTGGGCAAGTACAAGGTGCGCCTGACCACCAAGGAACCCTTCCCCGGCGCCAAGGAATACCTGTCCACCACCGCCGCCATCCACCCGGCCAAGTACTACCAGGAAGTCGGCCCCAAGGGCATGAACGCGAAGCCCGTGGGCTCCGGGCCCTACAAGGTGGTGGACTACCAGCCCGGCAAGTCCATCACGCTGGAACGCAACACCGACTATTTCAAGGACTCGCCCAAGGCGCAGCCCAAGATCGGCAAGGTGGTCATCCGCTTCATCCCCGACCGCCAGACACAGATGGCCGAAGTCATCTCGGGCGGCGAAGACCTGATCATGAGCGTGCCGAAAGACCAGGCCGAACAGCTGGGCGGCCTGCCGCCGCTGCAGATGGTCACCGGCGACACCATGCGCATCGTCTTCATGCAGATGAACATCCAGGAAGGCACGCCGGCCCCGCAACTGAAAGACGAACGGGTGCGCCGCGCCATCATCCACGCGATCGACCGGCAGGCCATGCTCAAGAACATCGTGGGCGAAGGCGGCGGGCTGATCAACGCCATCTGCACGCCGTCGCAAGCGGGCTGCACGCAGGACGTCACCCCCACGTACAAGTACGACCCGGCCCTTTCCAAGAAGCTGCTGGCCGAGGCCGGCTACCCCAATGGCTTTGACATCGACATCGTCGCCTACCGCGAACGCAACCAGACCGAAGCCATCATCAACTACCTGCAGGCCGTGGGCATCCGCGCCAAGCTCAACTTCCTGCAATACGCCGCCATGCGCGACATGATCCGCGCCAACAAGGCCGCGCTGACCCACCAGACCTGGGCATCCAACCTGGTCAACGACGTGTCCGCGTCCACGCCGGTGTACTTCGCCTTCGGCAACGACGACGTGACCCGCGATGCGCAGGTGCGCGACCTGCTCGACAAGGGCGACCACACCATCGACAGCGCCACCCGCAACGGCCTGTACAAGCAGGCGCTGGACCTGATCGCGCAAAAGGCCTACGCCGTGCCGCTCTGGACGCTGCCGGCCTACTACGTGGCCACCAAGGACCTGAACTTCAAGCCCTATTCGGACGAGTTGATCCGGTTCTGGGACATGAGCTGGAAATAAACGGCTGACGGACTGGCGGCCGGGGCCGGCGAACAGCTCCCCAGCCGCCTCACGAGCCATGGGCCATGGGCCAGGTGGAGATTCACGCATGCTTTATTTCACGATCAGGCGGCTGGGGCTGGCGGTGCTGGTGGCACTGACGGTGTCGGTGCTGGCCTTCCTGCTGCTGCACCTGTCGGGCGATCCGGCGCTGGCGCTGGCGGGCGAAGGCGCGCGCCAGGCCGACATCGACATGATCCGCAAGACCTACGGGCTGGACCGGCCGCTGGTGGTGCAGTATGCCGACTGGCTGTGGCACATCCTGCAAGGCGACTTCGGCACGTCGGTGTATTTCAAGACCGACGCCGGGCCGCTGATCCTGTCCAAGCTCAAGACCACGTTGCTGCTGGGCCTGGGCGCGCTGGCCTTTGCGCTGGCCATCTCCATTCCGCTGGGCGTGCTGGCCGCGCTGTACAAGGGCAGCTGGATCGACCGCCTGTGCCTGGCCGTGGCGGTGCTGGGGCAGGCGCTGCCGAATTTCTTCTTCGCGCTGATCCTCATCATGCTGTTCTCGATCTCGCTGCGGCTGCTGCCGGTGTCGGGCAGCGGCAGCTGGCAGCATTTCGTCATGCCGGCCATTGCGCTGGGCTATTACGTGGCGCCGGCCTTCATGCGACTGATCCGGGCCGGCATGGTCGAAGTGCTGGGGGCCGACTACATCCGCACCGCACGGGCCAAGGGCCTGCCGGCCCGCAAGATCATCTTCAAGCACGCGCTGCGCAACGCCATCGTGCCGGTGGTGGCGCTGGCCGCGGTGCAGCTGGGCTACCTGCTGGGCGGGTCCGTGGTCATTGAAACCATCTACGCGCTGGACGGCCTGGGCTACCTGGCCTACCAGAGCATCACCTACAAGGACTACCCCGTCATGCAGCTGATCGTGCTGCTGCTGTCGGTGCTGTACGTGCTGCTGACGCTGGCCGCCGATATCGCCAACGCGTGGCTTGATCCACGCATCCGGGTGTCCTGACATGACCACCGCTACCCTTGCCCCCCAATCGCCCGAACTGACCGCGTCGGCCCTGCGCTGGCGCCGCCTGCGCCGCAACAAGGCGCTGCTGGCCGGCGGCGGCATCCTGCTGATCATCACGCTGATCGCGCTGTTCGCGCCCTGGATCTCGCCGCACGACCCCTACTACCAGGACCTGGCCTACCGCACCGCCCCGCCTGTCTGGTACGCCAAGGGCACCTGGCTGCATCCGCTGGGCACCGACCAGCTGGGCCGCGATTACCTGTCGCGCCTGTTCTACGGGGCCCGCATCTCGCTGTTGATCGGCCTGTCGGTGGCGCTGATTTCCGGCCTGATCGGCACCGCCATGGGCATGGCGGCCGGCTACTTTGGCGGCAAGGTCGACATGGCCGTGTCGTTTCTGGTGACCACCCGCCTGTCGATGCCGGTGATCCTGGTGGCGCTGGCCACCGTGGCCATCGTCGGCGGCTCGCTCTGGGTGGTGATTCTGGTGCTGGGCCTGCTCAAGTGGGACCGCTACGCCGTGGTCATGCGCAGCGCCACGCAACAGGTGCGGGCGCTGGAATACGTGTCGGCGGCGCAGGCGGCCGGCGCGTCCACCTGGCGCATCGTCTGGGGCGAAGTGCTGCCCAACGTGGTGCCGCACCTGATCGTCATCGCCACGCTCGAAGCCGCCAGCGCCATCCTGCTGGAAGCCTCGCTGTCATTCCTGGGCCTGGGCGTGCAGCCGCCGCTGCCGTCGTGGGGACTGATGATTTCCGAGGCCAAGGCCTATATGTTCTTTTCGTTCTGGCTGATCGCCATTCCCGGGTCGGCCCTGGCGCTGCTGATCTTCGCGATCAATCTGGCGGGCGACGGCCTGCACCAACTGCTGACCCCCGAAGAGAGAGCCTGACATGAGCGCCACGGACATCGTGCTGGACGTACAAGGCCTTACCGTGGACATCGCCACCCCGCGCGGCACGCTGCACGCGGTGCGCGATGTGTCGTTCCAGGTGGCGCGCGGCGAAACGCTCTGCCTGGTGGGCGAATCGGGCTGCGGCAAGTCCATGACCTCGCTCGCCATCATGGGCCTGTTGCCCAAGGCGGCCCGCCGCAGCACCCGCCGGCTGGCGGTGCTGGGCGAAGACCTGTCCGGCGCCCGGCCGCGCCGCGTCAATGCGCTGCGCGGCAACAAGATGGCCATGGTGTTCCAGGAACCCATGACCGCGCTGAACCCCGCCTACCCCATCGGCGACCAACTGACCGAACACTACATTCACCACCGCCGGGCCAGCGGCCAGCAGGCGCGCGACCGGGCGGTCGAGCTGCTGGAAAAAGTCGGTATCGCGTCCGCGGCGCAGCGCCTGGGCCAATACCCGCACCAGTTGTCCGGCGGGCTGCGCCAGCGCGTCATGATCGCCATGGCGCTGATGTGCGGCCCCGAGCTGCTGATCGCCGACGAACCCAGCACCGCGCTGGACGTCACCATCCAGGCGCAGATCCTGCGGTTGCTGGCCGACCTGCAGGCCGAACTGGGCATCGCCATGGTGCTCATCACCCACGACCTGGGCGTGGTGGCGCGCATTGCCCGGCAGGTGGCCGTGATGTACGCCGGCCAGATCGTCGAAGAAGGCCCGGTGGCCGGCCTGTTCGCCGCGCCGCGCCATCCCTACACGCAGGGCCTGTTGGGCTGTATTCCCGTGCCCGGGCGCACCGCGCCGGGCCAGCCGCTGGGCACCATTCCCGGCGTGGTGCCGTCGCTGGTGGGCGAATTGCGCGGCTGCGCCTTCATCGACCGCTGCCCCCACGCCCAGCCGCAATGCCGCGACACGGTGCCGGTGCATGGGCATGCGCCTGGGCCGCAATGGCGCTGCATCCGCACGGATGGGGGCCTGGCATGAACACGCCCTTGAATCGATCCGCCACGGAAGATCACGGTGCCTCGCTCGCTGGCGTGCTCGACGCGGCCGCGCCCGCGTCGGCAGACGCCGTGCCGCTCTTGCAAGCCCGGGCCGTCAGCCGGCAGTTTTCGATCCGCACCGGCATGTTCCGCCCGCGCACCACCTTGCAGGCCGTGAACGGCGTGGACCTGGACGTACCGCGCGGTTCGGTGCTGGGAATCGTGGGGGAATCGGGCTGCGGCAAGTCCACCCTGGCGCGTGTGTTGCTGGGGCTGATTCCACCCACCCAGGGCGCCATCCACCTGGGCGGCCAGGACATTCGCCAACTGAGCCGCCGCGCGCTGGCCCGGCGGGTGCAGCCCATTTTCCAGGACCCGTATTCGTCCTTGAACCCGCGCCGCTCGATTGCGTCCATCGTGTCGCTGCCGCTGGAAGTGCACGGCATTCCCAACCCCGGCATGCGCCGCGCCATCGAGATGCTCGAACGCGTGGGCCTGCCGCCGCGGCTGGCCCACAACACGCCCGGGCAACTGTCGGGCGGCCAGCGCCAGCGCGTGGCGATTGCCCGCGCCCTGGTCATGCACCCCGAACTGGTCATCTGCGACGAGCCGACGTCCGCGCTGGACGTATCGGTGCAGGCGCAGATCATGAACCTGCTGATGGACCTGCGGCGGGAATTCAACCTGACCTATGTGTTCATCAGCCACAACCTGGCGGTGGTGGAGCACATTGCCACGCATGTCGCGGTGATGTACCTGGGCCGCGTGGTCGAATCCGCGCCGACCGAACGCTTGTTCCACGACCCGCGCCATCCCTACACCCAGGCGCTGCTGGCCTCGGTGCTGACGCCCGAGCCGGGCCTGGGCATTCCGGATACCGGGCTGGGGCTGTCGTTTCCCGACCCGCTGCATCCGCCGCCCGGCTGTCCGTTCCACCCGCGCTGCCGCCACGCCATGCCGCAATGCCGCCAGGACCGGCCGACGCTGACGCCGCGTGACGGGGCGGTGGTGGCTTGCCATCTTTATCCGGCGGATGCGCTGCGCGCTGCGAACCATGGCGGTGCCACTGTGGCGTAGTCCGCCCCGCATCGCGGGACGCGGGTTGCGCCGATCGCGTCACCCTCCACTGCGTTCCCGCAGGAAATCAATGAACTGCCTTACCTTGGCGCTGACGTGGCGCGTGTCCGGGTACACCGCGTACACCGGCTGCGGCGGCAGGGTGTACGACGGCAAGACCCGCCGCAATTCACCGCGCGCCAGCGGTTCCTGCAACAGCCAGTCCGGCAGCGCCGCCACGCCGCAGCCCGCCAGGGCAAACGCCAGCAGCGCCGACGCGGTATCTGCCTGCGCCACGGGTTCAACCCGCAGTTCGTGTTCGCGCCCTTTGCTGTCGGCCAGCCGCCAGCGGTCACTACGCCCCGCGCGGTTGGCCAGCCACGGCAGCGCGGCCAGCGCCTGGGCCGTGCGCGGCATGCCATGGCGTGCCAGCAGGTCCGGCGCGGCCACCAGCAACAGCTTGAATTCGCCGATGCGCGCGGCGCGGTGGCGCGAGTCTTCCTGCGCCCCCACCCGGATGGCCAGGTCCAGCCGCTCTGAAATCAGGTCTGCGTGCGCGGACCCCGCCTGGTAGTGGATGCGCAGCCCCGGATGCTGCCGCGCGAATGCCGCCAGCGCGGGCGCCACGACGCGGTTGCCGTAGTCGACACTGGCCGTCACGCGCAGGCTGCCTGACAAGTCGCCCTGCCCGGCACGCGCAGTGTCGACTGCCGCATCGGCCTGGCGCAGCAGGTTGGCGCAGTCTGCGTAGAAACCTTCGCCCGCCTCGGTCATGGCCAGCCGGCGCGTGCTGCGCACCAGCAAGGCCACCCCCAGTTCGTGTTCCAGCTGCTTGATATTGAAGCTGACCACCGCCTTGGTGGTGCCCAAGGCCAATGCCGCGGCCGTGAACGAGCCGGCCTCGACCACGGCCACGAACATTGCCAGCCGGTTCAGGTTGATCATGCGTGCCCCGGTAGATTGTCAAAAATTCACGAACAGTATATCTACCGTTCAGGTCTTCTTTTCGAACAATTCAATTTCTAGAATGGCGCTCCGAAATCCACCCGCCCTGCCGCAGGCGCCCTGCCGGAGCCCCTTCTTCATGCCAGATTTTTCCGACCATTGCCGCCGAGCGGCGCACGATGCCCACGCCCTGATCGAACAGTGGATCGGCCAGACCGGCCTGCCATCCGACACCCTGCCGCGCCTGCTGGCGTATTTTTCCGACGACTTCAGCATGGTCACGACCGACGGGCAGCGGCTGCCCGACGGCGCGCTGCCTGGCCTGTTCGCGCGCCTGGCCGGCAGCCGGCCCGGGCTTTCCATCCGCATCGACGAGTTCGCGGTGCTGCATGCCAGCACAGATTCCGCGGTGTTGACCTATCGCGAATCGCACGCCTGGCACGGCGGCGCGACGGTGCGGCGGGCCACGGCCAGCTTCATCGCTGATGAAGACGGCCACCCCCGCTGGCGGCACCTGCATGAAACCTGGGTGACCACGCACGCGCCCCAATAACGCACGGGAATAAGCAAGCGGGGAATTAATCGTTGGTGCGCGCGGACCGAGCCGGTAGAGTCCGACGCCGCGTAACACTTCACGAGCATCCCCGTCCCATGCCTACCCGTCGCATCCCGTCCCGCCCCATTCGTTCCCGCCTCATTCCGTCCGGCGCCGCTCACTCCGAAACTTCCGACCGAACCCGGTCCCCCGCCCGCCGCGCCGTCCTGCTGGCCCTGACGGCTGCCCTGGCCGGCGCCGGCCTGGGCACCGCCCACGCCGAACAGCGCGTGATCCGCATCGTGGTGCCGTACGGCACCGGCGCCGTGCAGGACACCATCGCCCGCGCCATCAGCGACGAGCTGGGCCACGCATTGAACGCGTCGATCGTGGTGGAGAACCGCGCGGGCGCCGGCGGCACCGTGGGCACCGCCCAGGTGGCGCGCGCCACGCCCGACGGCAACACGCTGGTGCTGGCCGCGGCCAGCCACCATATCGCCGGCTATCTGTACAAGAACCTGAACTACGACCCCTACAAGGACTTCACCGGCGTGGCCTATCTGGGCAACACCGGCTACATCATCCTGGCGTCCGCCGCGCTGAAGGCCGCCAACACGGCCGAGTTCATCCAGGCGGTCAAGGCCAAGCCCGGCGCCTACGACTATGCGTCGGCCGGCAACGGCAGCGCCTCGCACCTGGGCATGGCGTCGTTCCTGACCGCCGCGGGCGCGCAGATGCAGCACATTCCCATGAAGTCGACGGGCGATGCCGTGACCGAACTGTTGGCCGGCCGGGTTGCTGCCGTGACGGCCGCGACCATCGGCGTGACCGGTTATCGCAATGACCCGCGCGTGGTGTTCCTGGCCTATACGGGCAAGCAACGCTCGCGCTTTGCGCCGGACCTGCCGACCGTGGCCGAAAGCGGCCTGCCGGGGTATGCCTTCGATTCGTGGCTGGGCCTGTTGGCGCCGGCCGGCATTGCGCCCGCCGAACGCGACAAGATCAACGCCGCGGTGAACAAGGTGTTGGCCGACCCGAAGGTGCAGACGCGCCTGGCGTCGCTGGGCGTCGAAGCCGAGGCCAAGTCGCCCGCGCAATTCCAGGACCTGCTCAAGGCGGATTGGGACGCGGCGGGCAAGTTGGTCACCGCGTCGGGCGCCCGGGTCGAATAGACAGCGCATCGCCGTGGCGCCCTGCGCCGCGGCGATGCCGTTGGCGTGACGGCGTCAGCGCTGCCGCACGCCTTCCAGGAACATATTGGTGATGAAGTCGGCCAGCGCTTCGCGCTGCTGTTCATCCGGCATCTGCCGGGTGAAGCGTTCGATGACGCCCATGAAGGCATGGGCCAGCCATTCGGGTGCGATGTCCTGGCGGAACAGACCGGCGCGCTGCTCGATGCGCACGTTTTCCGCGATCATCACCACCAGCTCGTCCTTCAAGGTTTCGGCCGCCTCGACCTGGAAAAAGCCGATGCGCGTCAGGTTGGGATCTTCCTGCAAGATCGCCAGCCAGTTGCAAACGCCGCGCCGTATGCGCACGTCTTGCGGCAGGCCTTGCAGGTCGTCGTCAAGCCGCGCCTGGCAGACCTCAGTGCGCAACCGCTGCGCGAACATGCCCACGAGCTCGTCGTAGGCCGCCTGCTTGCTGGCGAAGTACTGATAGAACACCGGTTGCGTCACGCCCGCGCGGGCGACGATGTCGCTGATGCGGGTATGCTGGAAGCCGCGTTCCGCGAACTCCGCCGCCGCGACTTCCAAGAGCTGCAGCCGCGTGCGTTCACCTTTGGTCAAACGCTTGTCTTGCGGTATTGAGGGGGGTAGTGCCGTCGTCATCGCGTGAAATTACTATCCTTCCAAAATTTTTGCCATACATTCCCACATACATAGAAGCTGGCAATGTTGCGATTGTTGCGTTCCATCCCTATTTGTTGCGCCGCAGCGTTGGCCTTGATGCTGTCCGGCTGCATTCCCTACCCCACCCACAAGACCTTGCAGCCCGCCGCGCGCATCACCGTGCTGGACGAAGCCTCGCAGCCCATCAGCGATGCGCGAGTGGTGTTGATCGCAGGCGCCTACCCGTACGGTTTTGACCGTTTCCGCGAGGAAGCACGCACGTCGGCCGACGGCCGCGCGCATTTCGATGCGCGCCACGAATGGCGCGTCGAAGTCCTGGCCATCCACGGATCGGAAGTCTTTTTCTGGAACTGGTGCGTCGAAAAACCGGGCTACGAAACCTACGAAACGCAGGACCGCAACGCTGATAAGTTTGACGACAATGCTGCCATTCATCTCAAGGCCGGAGAGTCGCGTTCTTGCAACAACCCGGGCGGATCGCCGTTCATGCGCGAGCTGCCCGCGCCCGGCCAACCGGGCGCCAAGGATGCCGCGCCGGCCGGTACCCCATCCCGTTAGTCCGATCGCGCAACGAACGGCAGCGCAGCGGCCGTAAAGCCCTGAAATCACTTGAAATCTCCGTAGTTCTTGACACAACTATTGCGCGCTGGCGGCGTTACAGTACGGGTATCGCCAGCTGCTGCAACAAGCGGAGCCTGGCGGATCAGGAGCAAGATCATGAAGCGGTTTACAGGTCGGATGGTCGGCGTTGCGCTGGCATTGGCCGTAGCAAGTTCCCCCGCCTTCGCGGGCGGGTATCGCGGCGGCTACCACGGTGGCGGCTATCACGGTGGCGGTTACCACCATTCCCACGGCGGCGGCGGCAGCAGCGGCTGGTGGGTCGGTGGCGCATTGGCGCTGGCGGCCACCGGGTTGATCCTGGCAGCCAATTCCGGCCCCACCTATGTGCAGACGGCGACTTACGCGCCGGGCGTGGCCTACTACAGCCCGCCCGTCTACGCCGCGCCGGTCTACGACGCCCCGCCGGTGTATGCGGCGCCCCCGGTCTATGCCGCGCCCGAACCGCAATACGCGCCGGTGCAATACTCGGCCCCCGCCCCGGTCAACAAGGCGCAGGCCAACGCATCCAACGAATGCCGCCGCTGGGCCATGAACCAAAGCGGCTACGACCCGGCCACGATCTCGCAATGGACCACGCAAGTCATGGTGGATACCTACAACCGCGCGCTGGATTCCTGCATGAACAGCCAGGGTTACCGGGCCAACTGACGCCTTGATCCGGGCCGACGGCAACGCCGGCCCGCCATCCGCATCAGGTCGACACCCGCGAATTCGCCGCGCCACGCGCAGCGTTCAACCGCGCCGGCCGCCCCAGCCGCGCCAGGCAAAGAAGATGGCCGCCACCAAGGCCAGCGCCGCAGGCAGCACCCAGACGAAACCTGAATCCGTATACACCACGCCTTCATCTGGATCGTAGTAGCGGCCCAGCTCGTTGAAGTCCCACTTCAGGTACATGGCGTACCAGAGCCAGAAGAAAAACGCTGAAAACACCGCCGACACGCCCGCCCCGACGCGCGCCAGCAAGCGCCCGCGCCCCGTGCCGGCCAACAGGCGCCAGGCCGACACCACGCCGGCCGCCACGGCCACCAGTATCAGCCAATCACCGACGTTAAATCCCATTGCCGGCCTCCGGGGAGGAACAGTCCGGGTCCCGTGGCGACGCCGGGTCGCGCCTGACCGGCGACGACGTCGGCGCACCATCGGCTTGCGCCTGCAACCGCGCCAGGCAGGCCTGGGCCTCGGCCCATTGGTGCTCGCTGAAGACGCGCACACCGGCATCAGTGAGTAACTGCGCCGTGACGCCCACGCCGGGCTGTTTGACGCCCGCGAAGCGGCCATCGTAGACATAGCCGCTGCCACAGGACGGACTGCCTTCTTTCAGCACCGCGACGCGGATGCCATGCTTGCGGGCCGCGGCCAGGGCTTCGTGGGCGCCGTTCACGAACGGCTGGGTGACGTCGTCGCCCGACACCGCCACCACGCGGGCGCGCCCGGCCAACACCGAGGCGGCAGTGGCGCCGGGTTCGATTTCGGCGGGAGGACGCGGGATCGGCATGCCGCCGGCCACTTCCGGACAGACGGACACCACTTGGCCGGCCGCCAGCCAACCAGCCAACACGGCGTGGTCGTTGGGCACCGCGCGCCCGTCGTATCGCACGGGCTTGCCCAGAAGACAGGCGCTGACAAGAACGTATTGCATGAAGAATCCGGCAAGCGATGCGCGGCCGGGCCATGGCGATCTGCCGCCGGCGGCGCATCAAGGGCTGACGCCCGTGAATGCCTGATTAGAACACCCGCCAGCGCGGGGCGGCCAGCGTCGCAAGGCCGGCTAGGCGGCGTCCAGCCACTGGCGCAGCGCCGCATCGCGCACCTGCAACACATCGAACAGGCCCAGCGCGCGCAACGCCGGCATGGCCTCGCGCATATCCCGCTCTGCGTCATCGCGCGCCTGCGGCGTGGCGGCGGGGTCGTTCCAGACCCGCGCATTGGCTAGAAAGGCGCCGACCGTGCCCTTGCGCACGGTCACGCCCTGGAAACTGCCCTCGTTCTGATCGTCGGCCAACACATCCTGTGCTTTCATGGTTTTCTCCTGTTGATAGGCACAGGGTTCACGATAAGCGCGCAGGTTCGGCAAATCTGCGGTAATTTGGTCAATCGATACCGTGTTTCTGCCATGACTCGCCCTGCCTCACCCCCCTTGATCGCCCCCGACCTGGCCGGCTCGCCCCGCGGCCCCCGCCTGCTGGCGGTGCGCCGGCACGATGCGACGCTGCGGCATACGGCCATGCATCAGCACGCGCGCGGCCAATTGTTCGGCGCCTATCGCGGCCTGCTGACGGTGTACGCCGGCAACCGGCAATGGGTGGCGCCTCCGGCGCACGCGATCTGGATTCCGCCCCACTGCCCGCACGGATTGCGTTCGCATGGCCCGTATGCGGGCTACAGCGCCTATCTGAGCCCGGCCGCCTGCGCCGGCCTGCCGGAACAGCCATGCGCGTTGCGGGCGTCGGCGTTGCTATTGGCCGCGGTAGAACGCGCCGCCAGTTGGAACGACCCGGCCGAAGACCAGGACGCCGCCCGCACCCGCATCGTCGAGCTTGTGCGCGATGAGATCCGCACCCTGCCCCACGCGGGAAACGGGCTGACGCTGCCGCGCGACCCGCGCTTGCAACGGTTGGCGCTGGCCTGGTCGGATGCGCCGGACGACACGCGTCCGCTGGCTGCCTGGGCCGCTGACATCGGCATGGCGCCGCGCACGCTGGCGCGGCGTTTCCTGGAAGAGACCGGCTTGACCCTGGGCGCGTGGCGCCAGCAGGCGCGGCTGATGCGCGCCCAGGAAATGCTGGCCGCCGGCCACAGCGTGACGGCGGCCGCACTGGAATCCGGCTATGACAACGTCAGCGCGTTCATCGCGATGTTCAAGCGTGAGTATGGGGTGACGCCAGGACGTTACGGCAACGATTGACCGAAAACGCCGGCCCCTGGGGCTGGAATGATCGAGGCCTGGCGCAGGCGCCAGGCCTCGTAACCTGCCATGACCGCCGGATCAATGACCGCCGGATCAATGGCCGAGGGATTATTCGGCGTCGGCCGCCTTGCGCGGGCGACGGGCGCGCGTGGCCGTCTTGCGGGCGGGCTTGGCCGCGGGTTCGGCGACGGGTTCCGGCGCAGACGCCTCCGCCTGCTTTGACGCCCCCGCGGACGTACGACGGCCGGACTTCGCGGCACGCGCAGGCTTGCGGCCGGCAGCCGGGGCGGATTCTGTCGCGGCCGGCTCAGTGCCGGCCGGCGTCGACGCAGGTTCGCTCGCGTGACGGGAAGGCGCCGCTTGCGCAGCGGCGGGTTCCGCGGCAGGCGCGGTCCCAGCCGAGACTGGGGCCGACGCCGCGGAGGATGCGGCCGAGTCCGCACCGGAAGTCGCCGCGTTCCGACCGCTTTTCGCCGCCGCACGGCCGCCGCGCGACCCGCGCCGGCTCTTGTTGTCGACCTGCGGCGCCGCGTCGGGCGACGACGACGTCGACGGCTCCTCGAAGGGTGATTCGCTGCTTGCCGGCGCGGAGAACGGTGCTGCGGGCATCGATTGCGCCGCATCCACTTCGAACGCCTGCGACGGCGCGGCGGTAGGTTCTACGCCCCACAGCGGCAACGCCACGGGTTCATCGCCCTCGCGGCCCGGTTCATGACGCCCCGAGGCGCGGCCCGCCCCCCCACGACCACCGCGGCCACCCGACGCGTCCGGATGCTTGCGGCCGCCGCGTGCATTGCGGGCCGGCTTGGCATCGGCCTCGTCAGCGGCAGAAACCTCTGCCTGACTGTCTTGCCCCGACGTCGACGCCAAGGCGCGCACGCCGGGCTTGCCACCCGTGCGCGCCTGGCCGCCGCCCGCGTTGTCGCGATACACGTAGGTGCCCGATTTCTCTTCGCGGCCTACTTCCAGGAAACCGCGCGACTGGGCTTCGTCCAGCAGGTTGCCGAAGGCGCGAAAGCCGTAGTAGGACTCGTTGAAATCCGGCCGGCGGCGCTTGAGCGCGTCTTTCAGGGCGGACGCCCAGACCTTGCCGCTGTCGCCGCGCTCGGCCATCAGGGCTTCGAACGTCTCGACCACCATGTCCACCGCCTGCGTCTTGCGGGCTTCCAGCTCTTCCTTGCGACGACGTTCTTCGTCCGGCGAACGGCGCTGGGTGGGATTGGCCGCGCCGCGATTGTCGCGGCGGGCGTCGGCGGCGCGCTGGCCTTCGCGGGCCAGGTCGTCATAGAAAATGAATTCGTCGCAGTTGGCGATCAACAGGTCCGAGGTGGATTGCTTGACGCCCACCCCGATCACCTTCTTGTTGTTCTCGCGCAGCTTGGACACCAGGGGCGAGAAATCGGAATCGCCGCTGATGATGACGAAGGTGTTGACGTGCGACTTGGTGTAGCAGAAGTCCAGTGCGTCCACGACCAGCCGGATGTCGGCCGAATTCTTGCCCGATTGGCGCACGTGGGGAATTTCGATGAGCTCGAAATTGGCCTCGTGCATGGGCGCCTTGAATTCCTTGTAGCGTTCCCAGTCGCAATAGGCCTTCTTGACCACGATGCTGCCCTTGAGCAGCAGGCGCTCGAGCACCGGGCGGATATCGAACTTCTGGTACTTCGTGTCGCGCACGCCAAGCGCCACGTTCTCGAAGTCGCAAAAAAGCGCCATGCTGACGTTATCGTTGGCTGCATTCATGTTTTTCTCCGTTGCTGCGGCAACCCGGGGCCCTGCTTGCACACTTCCAGGACCCACGGCGTTCGGCCGCGATATGTCGCCCATGATATACATATCCGCTCCCCCACCCCGGACCCCGACGCCCCCGCCGCCATGCCCGACGCCGCCGCGCTGCCCACGCTTGCCACCGAACGCCTGATCCTGCCGCCGCTTGGGCTGGACGACGCACCGGCCATCCAGCGCATCTTTCCGCAATGGGAAGTGGTGCGCTACCTGGCGGACCAGGTGCCCTGGCCCTACCCGGCGGACGGCGCGCGCACCTATGTGGAACAGGTGGCGCTGCCGGCGATGCGGCGCGGCGTGCAGTGGCATTGGTCGCTGCGCACGCGCGCCGAACCCGATCGCCTGATCGGCCTCATCAGCCTGATGCAGGACGACCCCGGCAACAACCGCGGCTTCTGGCTGGACCCGGACTTTCGCGGCCACGGTTACATGACCGAGGCCAGCGAAGTGGTCACCGGCTATTGGTTCGACGTGCTGGACCAGCCGGTGCTGCGGGCGCCCAAGGCCATCGCCAACGATGGCTCGCGCAACCTGTCGCGGCGCACCGGCATGCGCCTGGTGGCCACGGAAGAACGCGGCTTTGTCTCGGGCCGCATGCAGGCCGAAGTGTGGGAAATCACCCGCGACGAATGGCGGGCGCGGCGGCAACAGGCCGCCCGTTCGGCCGGGCCGGCGCAGTGACGGCGGCCGATCCCTCTTTCATCCGCCCTTAATCCGCCCCTATTTTTCTTCCGTGACGCGCCCTGGCGCGTCTCCCTGGTTTTCTTGCGCGACGCGCCCCGGCGCGCACCCTGACAGGCGGTTTAAGCCGGCGCTTACCGCCCCTTTCGCCCCGTTTTCTTCCCGATTGGCCGGCCCGGTCCGTGGCTAGAATTTGCCACCATCCGGCATTCCGTGAACGGAATGCCTTCGCTATCGGGCAAGATCCATGAATCCGTCTACCGTCATCGGCGCCGTCGTCGGCCTGCTTACCCTGGTTATCGTCGTCGCGCTGGCCGCCACCGACCCGGGCCTGTATTTCAACCTGCCGGGCCTGGCCATCGTGCTGGGCGGCACCTGCGCCGCGCTGTTCATCGCCTACCCGCTGTCCGAAGTGATGCGGGTGTTCAAGCTGGTGGTGACGGTATTCCGCAACGACCAGCACGACCAGCAGCGCGACATCGAAGAACTGGTGTCGATGGCGCAGCTGTGGATGAACACGGACGTGCACAAGGTCGAGCAGGAACTGAAAAAGGTCACCAACCCGTTCCTGCGCACCGGCGTGCAGCTCATCATCGACAACACGCCGGAAGACCAGATCATCGAACTGCTGCAGTGGCGCGTGTCGCGGCTGCGGGCCCGTGAAATGGCCGAGGCGCAGATGTTCCGCGTGATGGCCACGTTTGCCCCCGCCTTCGGCATGCTGGGCACGCTGATCGGCCTGATCAACCTGATGGCGGTGCTGGGCGACGGCAGCATGACGATGATCGGCCAGCAGCTGGCCATCGGCCTGATGACGACTTTCTACGGCATTTTGCTCGCCAACCTGGTCTGCAAGCCCATCGCCGTGAAGCTGGAACGCCGTACCGCGCGCCGCGTGGAATCCATGAACATGGTGCTGCAAGGCATCGCCATGATGTGCGAGAAGCGCGGCCCGGCCGTGGTGCGCGAAACGCTCAATTCGTTCGTGATGCACGTCGAAGACGAAATCTACGACGGCGGGGCCTCGGCCCCGCGCGCCAAGACCGAAGGCCAGGTCGCCGCGGCCGCAGCCAAGCCCGTTTCCATTACCCGCCCCGCCGCCGCGCGCCAATGAGCCTGATTTCCCCTTCCCTGGCGCAGCGGATCGAGCAGGCCCGCCAGGCCCAGATGCGCGCGCAGAAGGCGGCGGCCAATAGCGGCTGGCGCCCGACCAAGAGCGAGCGCAAGGACCGCTATGCCCGCTGGCACGTCGAGGAAACGGTCGAGCAGGACGCCGAAAACTGGCTGCTGAGCTACCTGGACCTGATCACCCTGCTGCTGGCCATGCTGGTGGTGCTGCTGGCGGTGTCGCGCCTGCACGGCGGCTTTTACGAAGCCGGCGACAAGCAGGTGGACCTGGTCGGCACCCTGGCGACCAAGGGCCTGCCGACCTATGACGGCGAGTATTCCGAATTCGATGCGGTCGCCATTCCGGCCAGCTGGGCCGAACCGCCCGCCCCCGTCGCCACGGCGGCTGCCGAGAACGCCGAACCGCCGGCCGACGGCGTCGTGGTGGCCGAGGCCGCCAAGCCGCTGAAGGCTCCATCCAAGGAATCGCTGGGCCTGGGCGACCTGGGCAAGTCGGTCGACGTCATCATCAACGAGCAATCGGTGAGCTTTCGGATCAGCAACGAACTGCTGTTTCCGTCGGGCCAGGCCACGCTCAGCCCGGCCGGGCTGGACGTGATCAAGCGCCTGGCCGTGATCCTGAACAAGAACGCCTACCAGGTGTCGGTGGAAGGCCACAGCGACCCCGTGCCGATCCAGACGCGCCAGTTCGCCTCGAACTGGGAACTGTCCAGCAGCCGCGCCACCAGCGTGCTGCGCGAACTGGTGCGCGACGGCGTGGCCGGCAGCCGTCTGCGCGCGGTGGGCTATGCCGAAACGCGTCCGATCGAGTCCAACGACACCCCCGCAGGCCGGGCGGCCAATCGGCGGGTGGAACTGATCATGGACATCACCGCGCCGGCCAAGCCCGCCCAGGGCGAGGCCAAGGCGGGCGATGGCAAGGCCGTGAACAAGACCGCGGCGGCCGCCAAGCCCGGCGACTCCTGATCCTGGCGCTTCGGCCTGGTCTGCAACAACCGGCTTCGGCCGGTTTTATTTCGCCCGTGCAAACGCTTGCTCGGCCTGCCGCAAACCGCTGTAATCTGGCGGCCTGCCCCCTTCGAAAACGCGCGCCGGGCGCCGTTCACCAGGAAGAAACCATGCCGTACATGCTGCTGATAGTCGAACCGACGGGCCAACGCGCCGAGCGCACGCCGGACGAGGGCCGCGAGGCCTACGCGCAGATGCTGCGCTATGCCGAAGGCCTGCAATCGCGCGGACTGCTGAAAGCCGCCGAATCGCTCAAGTCCGATGCCGACGGCGTACGGCTGCAAGTGCGCGGCGGTCAGCGCACGCTGGTCGACGGCCCGTTCGCCGAAGCCAAGGAAATGATCGGCGGCTTTTTCCTCTTGACCACCGACAGCCGCGACGAAGCCTTGAAGCTGGCGGCCGAGTGCCCGGCCGCCCAGTGGGCCACGGTCGAAGTGCGGGAACTGGGGCCCTGTTTCCTGTAATCGTCCGACCGGCCGTTGGCAGCAACAGGCCAGCAGCCGACCCATCGACTAGGTATTTACCCTGAATTCGTGATGCCGCTGTCGATTTGGCCCTGCGCCATGCGTCGTGCCGGTACAAGCCCCAAAACTGGGGCCTTGCCATCGACACCAGGAGACTGCAATGCGATTCATGATCATCGTGCGCGCCACGTCCGACAGCGAAGCCGGCGTGCTGCCGGATGCCAGCCTGCTAGCCGCCATGGGCGCCTACCACGAAGCCCTGGCCAAGGCCGGCGTGCTGCTGGATGCCAACGGCCTGCGCCCCTCGTCGGCGGGGTGGCGCATCCAGTACGACAGCAAGGGCCAACGCAAGGTCGTGGACGGCCCCTTTGCCGACACCAAGGAACTGGTGGCCGGCTACACCCTGATCCAGGTGCGCTCGCGCGAAGAAGCGCTGCAATGGACGCTGCGCTTTCCCGAGCCGTTCCCCGACCAGCCCTGCGAAATCGAAGTGCGCCAGCTGTACGAACTGGATGACCTGGGCGCCGGCGAGGCCATCGAGCGCTTTCGCGCCCTGCCCGGCAACGGCCGTTGATTTGCCGTTGATTCACCGCTGATCCCCTCTGTTACCGCCAACCCGAGGCACGCCATGCACAAACAGATCTTCGTCAACCTGCCCATCAATGACATGCAGAAGTCGCAGGCTTTTTTCAAGAGCCTGGGCTTTACCTTCAATCCGCAATTCACCAACGACCAGGGCGCCTGCATGGTCGTCAGCGACGACATCTACGTCATGCTGCTGGTCAAGCCCTTCTTCCAGGGCTTTACCGGCAAGCCCATCGCCGACGCCACCCAAAGCACCGAAATGCTGATCGCGCTGTCCTGCGAAAGCCGTGCCGAGGTCGATGACCTGGTGGCCCGCGCCAAGGCCGCGGGCGCCACCGTGCCGCGCCAGCCGCAAGACCATGGCTTCATGTACGGCCACGGCTTTGACGATCTGGACGGCCACATCTGGGAAGTGTTCTACATGGTGCCGGGCGAGACCCCGCAGGCATGACCCCGCCGGACGCCGCCGCCACGCACCGCGCCATCGAGGCCGTCTGGCGCATCGAGGCCGCCAGCGTCATTGCCGGCGTGGCGCGCCTGGTGCGCGACGTCGGGCTGGCCGAAGAACTGGCCCAGGACGCGCTGGTGGCCGCGCTGGAGCGCTGGCCAACCAGCGGCGTGCCGGACAACCCCGGAGCGTGGCTCATGACCACCGCCAAAAACCGCGCCCGCGACCGCCTGCGGCTGGACGCCATCCACCACCGCAAGCACGAGCAGATCGGGCACGAACTCGAAGCCTTGCAGGCCGACGTCGAGCCCGATTTCGTCGACGCGCTGGACGCGGCGCGCCAGGACGACATCGGCGACGACCTGCTGCGGCTGGTGTTCACGGCCTGCCACCCGGTGCTGTCCACCGAGGCGCGGGTGGCGCTGACGCTGCGCCTGTTGGGCGGGCTGTCCACCGCCGAGATCGCACGCGCGTTCCTGGCATCGGAATCCACCATCGCGCAGCGCATCGTGCGGGCCAAGCGCAGCCTGACCGCGGCCGGCGTGCCGTTCGAGGTGCCGGGTCCGCAGGAACGCGCGCCGCGCCTGGCCTCGGTGCTGGAAGTGATCTACCTGATCTTCAACGAGGGCTATGCCGCCACGTCGGGGCAAGACTGGATGCGCCCGGCGCTGTGCGACGAAGCCCTACGGCTGGGCCGCATCCTGGCCCAGCTCGCGCCGTTGGAAAGCGAAGTGCACGGGCTGGTGGCGCTGATGGAATTGCAGGCCTCGCGGCTGCATGCCCGCAGCGACGCCCAGGGCCGCCCGGTGCTGCTGCTGGAACAGGATCGGGGCCGCTGGGACACGCTGCTGATCCGCCGCGGCCTGGCGGCGCTGGCGCGGGCCGAAGACCTGGGCGGCGCAGATGGGCCTTATGCGTTGCAGGCCGGCCTGGCCGCCTGCCATGCGCGGGCGCGGCAGGCCGCCGACACCGACTGGCCGCGCATCGTGGGGCTGTACGACCGGCTGTTGCGCGCCCAGCCATCACCGGTGGTGGAACTGAACCGCGCCGTGGCCGTCGGCATGGCGTTCGGCCCGCAGGCCGGGCTGGACCTGGCCGATGCCCTGGCCCAGGACCCGACGCTGGCCAACTACCATTGGCTGCCCAGCGTGCGCGGCGACCTGCTGGCCAAGCTGGGCCGGCGCGCCGAGGCGGCCGTGGAATTCGAGCGCGCGGCCGGCATGACCCAGAACGCCCGCGAACGCGAGATGCTGCTGGCGCGGCTGGCAGCCATGCAGGATGGCAATCATGTTTAAATTCCCGCATGGCTTCCCTGTTGCCTCCCCCTCGCGGCGCTGCCGCGCCCGCTGAACCAATCATCGCGGGCGTACCGCAGGCGTTCGACCACCCCAACGACCGCGCCGAATTCCGCCGCCAGGCGCACCGGCCCGGCGTCGAGCTGTACCGCGCCCACATCATCCGCCACGCGTTCGAACCGCATACGCACGAAGCCTTTGGCCTGGGCGCGATCGAAACCGGCGTAGAACGCTTTCGCTACCGCGGCGCCGAGCACCTGGCCCCGTCCGGGTCGGTGGTGCTGATGAACCCCGACGAACTGCACACCGGCCAGGCCGAGACCGAGGGCGGCTGGCGCTACCGCATGGCCTACATCGACCCCGCCGTGGTCGCACGGGTCACCGGCGAAGCCGACTGGTGGTTCGACTGCGCCGTGGGCCACGATGCCGCCAGCGCGCAACGCGTCACCGCCTTGCTCGATGCCTTGTGGCAGGCGCGTGAACCGCTGGCGTTCGACAGCGCCCTGTATGCGCTGCTGGCGGAATTTCGCCGCCACGCCCGCGTGCCCAGGCCCTTGCAGGCGGCCGCCGCGCCGCGCTTTGCCCGCGTCATCGACTACCTGCGCGCCAATCTGTCGCGGCGCCTGACGCTGGAAGAACTGGCCGAGGTCGCCGGGCTGAGCCCCTTCCATTTCCTGCGCAGTTTCCAGGCGCAGCACCACGCCACGCCGCAGCAGATGCTGATGGCGCTGCGCCTGTTCGAGGCCAAGCGCCTGCTGGCCGCGGGCGAAACCCCGGCGCTGGCCGCCGGCCTGACCGACCAGGCCCACCTGACGCGTGCGTTCACCCGCCGCTATGGGGTGACGCCGGGGCGGTATCAGAAGCAGGTGCGGGCCTAGCCGGCCCAGCGCAGCAATCTCATACAAGATTGCCCCCGCCCGTATCGCTAGACTGCCCGTCTGTATTGAATCTGCGATGGGAGTGTCTATGTGGGCAGGAACGATGTACGCCCTGGCGGCCGGCCTGATGTGGGGGCTGGTGTTCGTCGGCCCGCTGCTGCTGCCTGAATACCCCGCCGCCCTGCAATCGGTGGCGCGCTACCTGGCGTTCGGCCTGATCGCGCTGCCGCTGGCCTGGCTGGACCGCAAGGCGCTGCGCCAGCTGACGCGCGCCGACTGGATCGAAGCGCTGAAGCTGGCGGCGATTGGCAACCTGCTCTATTACCTGTGCCTGGCCAGCGCCATCCAGCGCGCCGGCGGCCCGGTGCCCACCATGATCATCGGCACGCTGCCCGTGGTGATCGCCATCTGCGCCAACCTGCGCAACGCGCGGCGCGACGGCCGGCTGCCCTGGAAGCGGCTGGCGCCATCGCTGGCGCTGATCGCGCTGGGCATCGGCTGCGTCAACCAGGTGGAATTGCAGGCGCTGCGCCAGGAAGCCGACGCGGACCTGTCGCGCTACGCCATCGGCGCCGTGCTGGCGCTGGGCGCGGTGGCCTGCTGGACCTGGTATCCCTTGCGCAACGCCGACTGGCTGCGCGACCACCCCGGCCGCAGCCCGCGCACCTGGGCCACCGCCCAGGGCGTGGCGACGCTGCCGCTGGCGCTGGCCGGCTACGGCCTGCTATGGGGCGGCATGGCCGCCACCGGCAGCGGTTTCGCCATGCCGCTGGGGCCGCGGCCCGAGGTGTTCCTGGGCTTGATGATCATCATCGGGTTGTTCTCGTCGTGGCTGGGCACGCTGTGCTGGAACGAGGCCAGCCAGCGCCTGCCCACCGCCCTGGCCGGGCAGTTGATCGTGTTCGAGACGCTGGCGGCGCTGGCCTATGCCTTCATCCTGCGCGGCAGCATGCCGCAGCCGCTGACGCTTGTGGGTATCGCGCTGCTGGTGATCGGGGTGCTGCGCGCGGTGCGGGTCAAGCCCGAGGCCGTGCCCGCGGCGGCGTGACGAGTGTCGTCACTGCGGCGACGTAGCTGCGGTGACGTCACGACGGTGACCGTACGAGATCAGATGATGTCCGTCAGCCGTTGCAAGTCATCGATGACCTCGAACGCGCCTTCGTCCAACAGGCGCTGGCGCTGGTCCGGCCCGTTGTGCGAGGCGCCGACGTAGCCCACCGCCCGCATGCGCGCGGCCCGGGCGGCACGCACGCCGGGCACGCTGTCTTCGACCACCACGCAGTCCAGGATGGCGGCGCGCATCTGGCGCGCGGCGAACAGAAACACATCGGGCGCGGGCTTGCCGTGCGCCACCTGCGCCGTGCTGAAGACATGGGGCGCGAATTCCTCCCACAGGCCGACCAGCTTGAGCGCGGCTTCCAGCTTGGGCGGGGTGCTGCTGGAGGCCACGCAGTATTCGATGCCGCGCTCGCGCAGCGCGGCCAGGGTCTCGCGCACGCCGGGCAGCGCACGCAGTTCTTGGCGGAAGGTGTCTTGCAGCCGATCGGCGTAGGCGCGCGGAAAGTCTTCGGGCAGCACGCGCGCGTTTTCGTCTTGCAGCGTCTGCCACATGTCGGCGTCGGGGATGCCGGCAAAACGCCGGGCCGCCTCTTGCGGGGTGATCGCAATGCCGTGTTCGGCCAGCGCGCGCGACTGGGCGCGCGCGGCAATGATTTCGCTATCGATCAGGACACCGTCGCAATCGAAGATGACCAGGCGCGGGGCAGGCGAGGAAGACATGGCGGCTCCAGGGAAGACGAGCTTGCATGATAGGCCTGACGCGTGACAGCTGCACGTGCGTGCGGCGTGGCGCGCGGCCGCCGCCATGATTTCCCCGCCGTTATCGCCCCGAGCTATCGTCCCGCCGCCATGACGCCGTCCGCCCCCTTGCGCCGAGGATTCTGCCTGCGCCTACAGCCCGGCCCCGCCCAGCCGGCGCAATCGCCACGCGATGAACACGCCGCCCAGCGCCGCGGCCGCGACGATCAGCGAGGCCTGCGCCCAGCCATAGCGGTCGATCACCCCGCCCACCGTGACCGGGCCGATCACCTGGCCCAGGTTGCTGCCCATCATCACCAGCCCGACGGCCGAGGCCGTCAGCGCCGGCCGCGGCGCCACCAGCGGCGCGGTGCCCAGCAGCGTGGCCGGGATCAGCCCGCCCACCGCCGAAAACAGCACGCACAGGAGAAAGGTCGGCATCGCCGGAAACACCGACCGGAAGATCAGCAGCGCCACCACGCCCATCGCCACGCTGGCGCAGGCGATAAGGGTCGACCGCCGCCAGCCGCGCGACAGCAGCACGCCCGCCCCCAGGTTGCCGATGATGTTGGCGGCGCTGGCTGCCGCGCTGTACAGGCCAGCGGTGGCCAGCGGCAGGCCCAGCTTGTCCATCAGCAGCACCGGCAGGAAGGTGAACAGCGCAAAGAACATCAGGCTGTAGAGCGTGAACGAGGCGGCCAGCAGCATCGGCCCGGCGGCACCCAGGGTGTCGGTGGTGTCCTGGCGCAGGCCGGCCCACGACAGGCCTTTGCCGCCCGGCGTGGCCGGCGCCAGCGCGGCCACGCAGGCCAGCGCCACCAGCACCGCGGCCCCGGCGCACCACCAATAGGCATGCCAGTCGCCAAACGCCTGCGAGGCCAGCATGGCCACGGCCATGCCGGTGGGCATGTAGCAGCTCCAGAGCGCAAAGGCCAGGTCGCGGCTGGAGGGCAGCACGATGCGCTGCAAGGCTGCCGGCCCGGCCACCGTGATCAGCAGGAAGCCCAGGCCTTCGACCACGCGCGTGGCCAGCAACACGCCATAGCCCGGCGCCAGCGCGCCCGCCGCCGTGCCCAGCGCGGTGGCCAGCAGGCCGCACAACAGCATGCGACGCGCGCCGAACCGCGCGATGATGCCGCCCGCCGCAATGCCGCCCAGCACGCCCAGAATCGAGAACACGGCCGTCAGCGTGCCGATGGACGCCAGGTCCAGCCCCAGATCGCGGCGCAAGAGCGGCGCCGCGATGATCACCTTGCCCACCTGCAACGACGCCACGACGCCTGCGCCCACGATCGCCAGCACCGCGCCCCAGCGCGTACCTGCCGGCTGGCCGGCCTGCGCCGTGCCTTCTGCCTTGTCCATCCTTGCCTCTCCTCGCTTGGCGAAGCCGCCAGCATGCCGGGTGGAACCGATTCTGATAAGTGATAATCTTTTGATGAAACCGATCTAAAAAACAGATCAAGCCGCCCGATGATAGACGCCCTGACCCTGGACCAGCTACGCGTGTTTGCCGCCGTCGCCGACACCGGCAGTTTCCGCGCCGCCGCGCGGCAGTTGGCGCGGGTGCAATCGGCCGTCAGCCACGCCATTGCCAACATGGAAGCGCAGTTGGGCGTGCCGTTGTTCGACCGCACCGGCCACCGCCCCGTCATGACGCCCGAAGGCCAGGCCTTGCTGGCCAATGCGCGCGACATCCTGCTGCGCGTGGATGCCATGCGGGCCCGCGCCCAGGGGCTGGGTGAAGGGGTCGAACTGGAACTGTCGCTGGTGGTGGATACGCTGTATCCCATTGCCCAGGTGGGCGCGGCGCTGAACCGGCTGCGCGCGGTCTATCCGTCGGTGGCCACGCGCGTGGCCGTGCTGCCGCTGGGCGGGCCGATTGCCGCGCTGCTGGCCGGCGGCCACCAATTGGGCATCGTGGCGGGCGAGCATTTCCGCCATCCGCGCATTGCCTTGCAGGCACTGTCGTCGGTGCAGATGGTGGCGGTGGTGGGCGCCGGCCATGCGCTGGCCGCACACGTGGCCGATGGCAAGCCGCTGGCCGCGCCTGACCTGGCCGACCACGTGCAGGTGGTGCAGACCGATCCGTCCACGCTCAGCGACGGCCGCGACTTCGCCGTGCTGTCGCCGCAGACCTGCCGGGTCAGCGGGCAGGACACCAAGCATGCGTTGATCCTGGCCGGCGTGGGCTGGGGCCGGCTGCCGCTGTGGCTGGTGGAACGCGACCTGGCCGAAGGCCGCCTGCTGCGCCTGCCCACCGGCAGCCTGGGACGCGGCAGCCAGGTGGCGACCGAGGTCTACCTGGCGCACCGGATCGACCAGCCCTTGGGGCCGGCGGCACGCACCCTGGCCGCGGCGCTGGCGGCGGCTTGACCGCGCCGCGCCGCAAGGCCGTTCAGCGCTGGCAGCGCTTCATCAGGTACTTCGGCGATTCCTCGTAGCCCTGGCGGTAATAGAAGCGGTGCGCGTCCACGCGCCGCTCGTGGCAATGCACTTCGATGCGGTCGCAGCCGCGCCCCACCGCCAACGATGCCGCCGCCTCTTCCAGCGCCCGGCCCACGCCGCTGCCGCGCGCCGAATCGCTGACGCAGAAATAGGTGATGCGGCAGAAGTCGCCCGGCAAGGCCAACTGCACCATGAAGTGCAGGCCGATGAATCCCAGCAGCCGGCCGCCGTCCTCGGCCACCAGCAGTTCGGCATCGCGATGGCCCAGCAGGCGCTCGATTTTCTCGGGCACGAACGCCTGCGTGCCGGGGTAGCCCAATTGGGCCAGCAGTTCAACGATGTCGGCGCTGTCGCCGACCTCTGCATTGCGGATGATCATGTTGCCTCGCCGAAAAACGGGATGCTAGAGCGGCGTCATGTCGGCGCGATGACCGAGCACGGCCCGCGACCGCGGGGCGCGGCCAGGGCTGTCATCGCGCCGCAACATGTCGAACAGCGCCTGGACGGCCGGGGCGTCCCTGGCCTGATCCGACGCGGCCAGCGCGAAGCGCCGCTGCACGGGCGCCGCCAGCGGCAGCACACGCAGGCCCCGGCGGTTCTCGGGCAGCGTCAGTTCGGGCACCAGCGCCACGCCGACGTTGTCGCGCACCAGCGCAAAGGCGCTGGACCATTCCATGACCCGGGCGCGCACGTCGGCCAGCGCCAGCCCGGCGTCGGCGGCCACGCTGCCCGCATGCGCCGTGCAGCCCCCGGTGGCCAGCACAAAGGGCTGCGCCGCCAGTTGCGCCAAGGGCACCGACGCGCCCAGCGCCAGCGGGTGCGCCGCCGGCAGCACCGCCACCCAGTCGTCCGCGCCCAGGGGGCAGGCGCCGCGCCGGGCCGGCGGATTCAGCACCACGCCCACGTCCACCGTGCCGGCGGCCAGCAGGTCTTCGACCTCGCTGTCGCTGGCTTCCAGCGCAATCACCTCGATGCCCGGGTGCAATTGGCGAAAACGCCGCAACACCGGCGGCAGGATGGTCGAGAACACCATCGGAAAACTGGCCAGCCGCAGCACGCCGCCGGCCGTGCCCGTGGCCGCGCGCGCCAGCGTCTGGATGCGGCCCAGCGATTCCAGCATGGCGCGCGCTTCCTGCGCCACCCGCAGGCCCAGCGCCGTGGGCACGCTTTGGCGGCGTTCGCGCGTGAACAACGGCGCACCCAGTTGCTGCTCAAGCTGGGCGATGGCCTGGCTGGCGCCGGACTGCGTCATGCCCACCTGGCGCGCGGCATGCGTGATGTTGCCGGCGTCGGCCACCGCCAGCAGCAGGCGCCAATGGATCAGGTTCATCATGGCATCAGTTCAGCTTATGTCTGGTTTCTGAAAGATTGATTTTACGGATTTCTGTGGCGGCCCCAAGCTGACGCCTTGAACCCGTTTTCTCGATTGATTCAGGATGCCCGCATGAAGCTGTATTACGCCCCCAACGCCTGCTCGCTGGCGCCGCACATCGTGCTGCGCGAACTGGCCCTGCCCTTCGAACTGGTGCGGGTGAACAACCAGACCAAGCGCACCGCCGACGACGGCGACTTCCTGGCCGTCAACCCCAAGGGCTACGTCGCGGCGTTGCAAGTGGACGACGGCCAGGTGCTGACCGAAGGCCCGGCCATCGTGCAGTACCTGGCCGACCAGCACCCAGAGGCTGGCCTGGCCCCGCCCGCCGGCAGCTGGGCCCGCAGCCGCCTGCAGGAATGGCTGAATTTCATTTCCACCGAAATCCATGGCGGCTTCGGGCCGCTGTTCAACCGCGCCCTGCCCGAGGATGCTCGCACGTGGTGGCAGGCGCGGCTGGAAAAACGGCTGGATTACCTGGCCACCGCGCTGCGCGGCCGGCAGGCCTTGCTGGACGACCGTTACGGCGTGGCGGACGCCTACCTGTACACGGTGCTGCGGTGGGCAGCCCAATTCGATATTGATCTGGCACGCTGGCCCGGCCTGCCCGAGTACCAGGCCCGCATCGACGCGCGGCCGGCGGTGCAGGCGGCGCTGGCGGCAGAAGCAGCAGATCGCGGGCCGCAGTGATAGCATTTCCGGATGACCTCCATCCTGCACGCCCACCCCATCGATCCGGCCATCCGCGAACGCGTCATGGCCACCCTGGAACACATCGAACAGCGCCACGACGTGCGCGTGCTGCTCGCCTGCGAATCCGGCAGCCGCGGCTGGGGCTTTGCCTCGCCCGACAGCGACTATGACGTGCGCTTTCTGTACGTGCACAAGCTGGACTGGTACTTGCGCGTGTCGCCGCAGCGCGACGTGATCGAGCTGCCGATTGACGACGAACTGGACGTCTCCGGCTGGGAACTGCGCAAGGCGCTGCAACTGCTGCGCGGGTCCAACCCCACGCTGTTCGAGTGGCTGGATTCACCCGTGCTGTACCGCCAGGACGAGGCCACCAGCGATTGGCTGCGGCATTTTCGCAGCGAGTATTTTTCGCAGATGAAGGGCCGCTGGCATTACGTGGCCATGGCCGGGCGCAACTTTCGCGAGTCGCTGCAAGGCGAGACCGTGCGGCTGAAGAAATACCTGTACGTGCTGCGCCCGGTGCTGGCCGCGCAATGGATCGACAGCGGCCGCGGCATTCCGCCCATGCGCTTTGCCGACCTGGCCGACGCCATGGTGACCGACGCGGCGCTGCGCGACGAGATCAACGAATTGCTGGCCATCAAGATGCAGGTCGGCGAGGCCAAGGAAGGCCCGCGCTTTCCGTTGATCCACGCCTACCTGGAAACCACGCTGCAGGCCCTGGAAAAAGCGCCCTTCTTCGACCGGCCCGATGGCCAGACCGAACGGCTGGACCGCTTCCTGTACGAGGTCGTCACCGGCGCCTCGCTGACGTACTGACGCACTGCGCCGTGATACCGCCTGCCGCCCCCGTCACCCTGCGCCGCCTGCGCGAAGACGACGTGCCGATGATCCTGGCCCTGGAGTCCGACCCCGAGGTCATGCGCCACAGCACCGGCGTGAAACCCGCTACCGACGCGCGCCGCCAGGAATTGCTGGACTGGCTGCAGCAACCGGTGGACGACATCGGCCACTGGGCCGTGGTGGCGCCGGACGGCCCGGCCGTCGGCTGGATCAGCCTGACCCGCCTGGAAGACACCGGCCGGCTGCAACTGGCCTACCGACTGCAGCAGGCCGCCTGGGGCCGCGGCTACGCCACCCAGGCCGCGCGCCAGCTGTGCGACTATGCCTGGCGCACGCTGGACATCACGGCATTGTTCGCCGTCACCTGGCCGGACAACCTGGGTTCGCAGCGCGTGCTGCACAAGCTGGGCTTCGTGTACCAGGCCAACGAAACGCACTACGGCCGCGACACCCGCGTGTACGCACTGCCCAGGCCTACCGCCGCCGTTCGCTGACCTCGGCATGGCGCCGCGCGATGGCCTGCGCGCGGTCGCGCATGCGTTCCACCACCTGGGCCAGGCGGCCGCCGGCCAGCCGGTCGGCCATGGCCGTCACCGTCACCGCGCCCAGCGGTTCGCGATCGTCTGCCCGAATGGCCAGCGCCACCGCGCTGGTGCCCGGCATCAGCCCGTTGGGCGCGTGGGCAATGCCGCTGGCGCGCGCCTGGTCCACGCGCCGCAGGATGTCGTCGACTGATTCCCCCGCCACCGCCAGGCGTGCGGCGTTGGCCTGCACGATGGAGGCGCTTTCCGACGCGTCCAGGCACGACAGCAGCGCCACGCCCGACACGCCCAGCCCCAGCGGCCGGCGCACGCCCACTTCGATCGACAGCACCTGAATCGGATGATGCCCGGTCTTGCGACCGATGCAGATGGAATCGTGGCCGTGGCGCACGCTCAGGAAGACGGTGTCGCCCACCTGGTCGGCCAGTTCGGCCAGATACGGATCGGCCAGCGTCAAGAGCGGAAAGCGGCGCGTGCGTGCCAGGCCCAGCAGGCTGATCTCGCTGCCGATCAGGTAACGCCGGGTGGCCGCGTCCTGCTCGACGGCGCCTTCCTGCACCAGCGTCTTGAGCAAGCGGTGTACGGTGGGCCGGTTCAGTCCGGACATGCGCACCAGGTCGATCAGCCGCACGCCCCGCTCTTGCCCGCAGGCTACCAGCCGCAGGATCGCCATGGCGCGGCGCACGGTCTGCGCGCCGGGCAGCGCGTCGTCGGCCTCGATGCCCGCCGCCGCGCCGCGCGGCGTATCGTCATCGTCCACCGTGCCGCGCAGTGCGTTGCCGTCGCCCGATATGCCGCCCGCCCGCGCGCTCATGGCGTGTCCTGGCCCATGACCGACTTGGGCGTCTGGCGCAGCGTGCGCTTGGTGATCAGCGGCCCCAGCCGTGCGTAGTTCGGCCCGCCGATGCGGCAGACGGGGTCGAGCAAGGTGGTGTCGATCTTGCCGTCGCGCGCCAGCCCATCGCGGATGTGAAACAGCCGTACTTCGCCGACGAAGAATTCCGCGCCCGTGTCGCCAAACGGCGTCACGCTGTGCAGCACGCATTCCAGGCTGACGGGCGCCGCAGCCAGGCGCGGGGTGGCGATGACCTCGCCCGGCAGCACGTCCAGCTGCAGCAGTTCGGCTTCGCTGACTTCGGGCGGATGCTCTTCGGCGCTGGCGTGAATGGCATCGAGCAGATCTGCATTGCCGATGTTCACCACGAAATGGCCGTGCTCAAGCATATTGCGGGCGGTGTCTTTGCGCAGCCCCGCCTTGCGGCCAATGTTCACGCCCAGCATCGGCGGCGTGTTGGACACGAAGGTGTAGCAGCTGAACGGCGCCAGGTTCACCTTGCCGCCCGGCCCCAGCGTGGTGATCCAGGCGATCGGGCGCGGCACCACGATCCCGCTCATGAGCTTGTAGGTTTGTTCGGGGGTGAGTTCCGGGGCGGCGATACGCATCACAAGACGTCCATATATTGAACCTGAAAAGCCGGCCAATACCGCGGCCGACGATAGCTTTGCGCCCATTTTCCCGGGTTTTCCGGGGGTCGGTGAATCCGGACAAACCGCGATTCCCGCAATAAGTCCAACATTCGGACTTTTTCGAAATTTTGGCGTTGTCGCCCGGCGGGCAAGTTTCTAGAGTCTGTCCAAACAACAGAACAACCCAAGGAGACAAACCCATGCACCCGCTTGCCAAAGCCTGCGCCGCCCTGGCGCTGACCGCTGTGACGACCCTGGCCCACGCCTGGCCCGACAAACCCGTGAAGATCGTGGTGCCCTACCCGCCCGGCGGCAATGTGGACGTGGCCGCGCGCCTGATCGGGCCGGGCCTGCAGGCGGCGTTCGGCCAGCCGTTCATCGTGGAAAACAAGCCGGGCGCGGGCGGCATGATCGCAGGCGAACAGGTGGCGCGCTCGGCGCCCGACGGCTACACGCTGTTCATGGCGGCCAACGGGCCCTTGCTGTTCAGCCCCCTGATCTTCAAGCGCCAGGCCTACAAGTGGGACCGCGATTTCGAACCCATCAGCTCGGTGTCGTACACGCCGCTGGTGTTGCAGGTGCGGCCCGGCCTGCCGGTCAAGACCCTGGGCGACCTGCTGGCGCTGGCCAAACAGGAACCGGGCAAGTTGAACATGGCCTCGCCGGGCGCCGGCACCACCAACCACCTGGTGAGCGAACTGCTGCAATCGTTGACCGGCGCGCGCTGGACCACGGCGCAATACAAGGGCAACGCCCCCGCCACCACCGACCTGTTGGGCGGCCAGGTGGACTTCAACTTCGACCAGATCTCGGTATCGCTGCCGTACATCAAGGAAGGCCGCACGCGCGGCCTGGCCGTGACCACGGCGCAGCGCGTGCCGTCGCTGCCCGACGTGCCCACCTTTGCCGAAGCCGGCGTGCCCGGCATGGAAGCCGCCACCTTCACCGGCCTGCTCGCGCCCAAGGGCACGCCGCCCGAGGTGCTGGCGCAGCTTAGCCAGGCGCTGGACAAGATCCTGCGCCAGCCCGACATCATCCAGCGCTTCCAGGAACTGGGCGCCGATGCCCAGGCCAGTTCGCCCGCCGATTTCACCCGCTACCTGGCCGCGGAAGACGCGCGCTGGACGCCCATCATCGAACGCGCCGGCATCACCGCCAACTAGGTTGCGCAAGGCGCCTTGTGGCGCCGACCGACCCTGCCCGCTCCCGACTCCCTTCCCTGGCCACACACCATGACACGACAAAGCATCTACGCCGAAGGCTTCAGCCACAAGAACCCCATTCCCGCCGCCTGCCGCGTCGGCAACCTGCTGTATTCCGGCAGCATCCAGGGCACGGACCCGGCCACGGGCGCCTACGGCGACACGCTGGAGCGCCAGTGCGAGCTGATGTTCGACCACATCCGCCGCATCGTTCAAGCGGGCGGCGGGTCGCTCGGCCAGATCGCCAAGATGACCGTCTGGATGCGCGACCGCAGCCAGCGCGCGGCGCTCAACGCCGTGTGGCTGCGCGCCTTTCCCGACCCGGCCGATCGCCCTGCCCGCCACACCATGCAGGCGGACCTGGACGGCGACAAGCTCATCGAATGCGACTTCGTCGCGGTGCTGGGCTAGGGCCTGTCAACACCAAGGACCAACATGCCGCAATACCTGCCCTTTCACCCCCACCCCACCGCGCCGGCCAAGACCTTGCCGCCGAAAGCCTGCGACAGCCAGTTCCACGTGTTCGGGCCCGTCGACCGCTACCCGGTGCGTCCCGGCGCGGCCTATGAAATGCCCAGCGCCACCATCGACACCGCGCTGCGCCTGCACCGCCTGCTGGGCATCGAGCGCGGCGTCATCGTGCAGGCCACCACCTACGGCGCCGACCACCAGGTGGTGCTGGACGGCCTGGCCACGGCCGGCCCCGGCTACCGCGGCTGCGCCAATGCGCTGGTGCTGGCCGAACGCGACGACGCCTACATCGCCCGGCTGCACGACGCGGGCGTGCGCGGCGCGCGCTTCACCCGCCAGGGCCTGGGCATCAGCATGGACCCGGCCACGTTCCAGCGCGCCATCGACCGCATCCGCGAACTGGGCTGGTACGCCAAATTCCAGCCCGAACCCGACGGCATGATGGCGCAGGCGGCGCAGTTCGAAGCGCTGGACATTCCGGTGCTGATCGACCACATGGGCCGCGCCGATCCCACCGCCGGGGCCGACGACCCCACGCGCCGCAAGCTGGTCGAGTTGCTGGGCCGGGGCAACTTCTGGGTAATGCTGTCGCTGACCGAAAAGCTGTCGCGATCCGGCCCGCCCTGGGACGACGTGGTGCCGCTGGCCCATGCGCTGATCGCCGCCAACCCCGACCGCGTCGTCTGGGGCAGCGACTGGCCCCACCCCGTGTCCGTCAAGCAGCCGCCCGACGAGGGCCGCCTGGTGGATCAGCTGCACCGCTACGCGGGCGACGCCGCCACGCTCAAGAAAATCCTGGTCGACAACCCGGCCCGCCTTTTTGGATTCGACGCATGAAACTCCTGTCCTTTGAATACCAGGGCCGCCCCGGCTTCGGCCTGCTGCGCGGCGACGCGGTCGTCGACCTGAGCCAGCAGGGCCATGCCGACCTGCATGCCGTGCTGGCGGCCGGCGCCCTGCCGCGCCTGGCCGACCTGGCCGCGGGCCTGGACGCCACGCTGCCGCTGGCGGCCCTGACCCTGCGCCCGCCCATTGCCGCGCCCGGCAAGATCATCTGCGTGGGCGTCAACTACGGCAACCGCAACGAAGAATACAAAGACGGCAGCGCGCCGCCGCAATACCCCAGCGTGTTCCCGCGCTTTCCCGAATCGTTCGTGGGCCACGGCCAGCCGCTGCTGCGGCCGCCGGAATCCGAACAGCTGGACTACGAAGGCGAAATCGCCCTGGTCATCGGCAAGGCTGGCCGCCGCATCGCCGCAGCCGACGCCTGGTCGCACGTGGCCGGCCTGACCTGCCTGAACGAAGGCACCATCCGCGACTGGCTGCGCCACGGCAAGTTCAACGTCACCCAAGGCAAGAACTGGGACGCCAGCGGGTCCATGGGCCCTTGGCTCGTCACCGCCGACGAGTTCGACCCCCGCGCGCCGCTGACCGTCACCACCCGCGTCAATGGCGAGATTCGCCAGCACGACACCACCGCCAACCTGATGTTCCCGTTCGATGAACTGATTCGCTACATCTCCACCTGGACCACCCTGCAACCCGGCGACGTCATTTCCACCGGCACGCCGATCGGCGCGGGCGTGCGCTTCACGCCGCCCCGTTTCCTGAAACCCGGTGACGTGGTCGAGGTGGAAGTCTCGGGCATCGGCACGCTCTCCAACCCCGTGGCCGACGAAGCGGCCGCGCGCTCTTGAGGTAAGCCCCATGTTGAATGAAGCCTCCCGCCAACGCGCCGCCGACCTGCTGATCGAGGCCGAACGCACCGGCGTGCCCACCACCCAGCTGGACCAGGCCTTTCCCGGCATCGAGATCGACGACGCCTACGCCATCCAGCAACGCATCATCGCCGCCAAGCTGGCGGCCGGCGCGCGGCTGCGCGGCCACAAGATCGGCCTGACGTCCAAGGCCATGCAAAGCACCGTCGGCATCAACGAACCCGACTACGGCCATTTGCTGGACACCATGTTCTTCCAGGATGGCGACACCATCGCCACCGATACACTCATCGTGCCCCGCGTGGAAGTCGAGCTTGCCTTCGTGCTGGGCAAGCCGCTCAAGGGCCCGGACGTGACGCTGTTCGACGTGCTGGACGCGACCGACTACGTGGTGCCGGCGCTGGAACTGATCGACGGGCGCAGCAAGTACCCGCGCCGCATCGTCGACAACATCGCCGACAACGCCGCCTGCGCCGGCATCATCCTGGGCGGGCGCCCCGTACGGCCGCTGGACGTGGACCTGCGCTGGGTCGGCGCGCTGCTCTTGAAGAACGGCGTCATCGAAGAGTCGGGCGTGTCCGCCGCCGTGCTGGGACACCCGGCCATGGGCATCGTCTGGCTGGCCAACAAACTCGCGCAGCACGATACCGGCCTGCAAGCCGGCCACGTCGTGCTGGCCGGCTCGTTCACCCGCACCGTCGCGGTCGCCAAGGGCGACACCATCCACGCCGACTACGGTCCGCTGGGCAGCATCTCGGTGCATTTCTCGTAAGGAAACGGCCGTGCAACTTCCCCTCAACACATTCAAGCGGGCCCTGCGCGACCAACGCCACCAGACCGGCCTGTGGGTCACGCTGGCCAACCCCAACAGCGCCGAACTCGTGGCCGGGTCGGGCTTTGACTGGCTGCTGCTGGATACCGAGCATTCACCCGCCCTGCTGCCCACGGTGATGGCGCAGTTGCAGGCGGTGGCCGCCTACCCCTGCCATCCCGTCGTACGCCCGACCTGGAACGACAACCTGCAGATCAAGCGCTACCTGGACATCGGCGCGCAGACCCTGCTGCTGCCCTACGTGCAGAACGCCGCCGAAGCCGAACACGCCGTGGCCGGCATGCGCTATGCGCCGCGCGGCGTACGCGGCGTGGGCGGCACCGTGCGCGCCACCCGCTATGGCCGCGTCGCCGACTACATGCAGCGCTGCGAAGACGAACTGTGCCTGCTGATCCAGGCCGAAACCGGCGAAGCGCTGGAACAGCTGGACGCCATGGTGGCCGTCGACGGCGTGGACGGCGTCTTCATCGGCCCGGCCGACCTGGCCGCCAGCCTGGGCTACCCCGGAGAACCCGGCCACCCCAAGGTGGTGGCCGCGGTCGAATCCGCCATCGCCCGCATTCGTAAGGCGGGCAAGGCGCCCGGGGTGCTGACCGTGGACGAAACGCTGGCGCGGCGCTACATGGCCGCGGGCAGCCTGTTCACCGCGGTCGGGGTCGACGCGGCCTTGCTGGCCAGGCAGTGCGATCAATTGGCGCAGCGGTTCAACGCGGCCGCGTAGCAGCGCAAGACGCGAGCCTGGCCGCGCGGGGCCGCACGGCCAGGCGCTTGCCCCCTGGAACGCGCGCCTGACCGCGCTGCCGGGCACGGGCAAGCCGCCGCGCTTGCGGGTACGCTATCGGTTTTCTCACTTGCCGAGCCTTCGCATGTCCGACAACGCCCAAGCCTTTGACGCCGCCACCTATATCGCCCAGAGCCTGGAAGGCCTTCGCGCCGCCACCGCCGCGCACTGCGGCACCTGGCACCTGGACGAGGCCGAGCAATGGTCCGTGGACATGGACAGCGGCCTGATCCTGTTCCAGTTGCCCGGCGGCATGATCGCCCGCGCGCCGGTGCAGATCGTCGGCACCACCAACAGCGCCGACGGCTCCTTCCTGTGGGGCTGGGACCACCCTTCCGTGCCCGCCGAACTGGCCGAACACGCACAACTGGCGCAGGCCTTCGGCCAGGCCCACGGCCTGCCCGCCTACACCACCCGCCAGGTGGCCTGCGAAGACGAACAGGCCTGGGAATTCACCGCCGTCGCCATGCGCCTGGGCGAAGCCAGCGGCGCGTATCGCGCACAGGCGTCGGACACGGCGTATGTGTGGATGACGTTCGGGCAAGTCACGTTGTCGAAGGCGGAAGCCTAAGCCGGCTTTTCCGGCCGCACGCCGGTATACGCCGCGCGCGGCCGGATCACATTCTGGCTGCCGCGCTGCTCCAGCCCATGCGCCAGCCAGCCGATCGAGCGGCCCAGCGCGAACAGGCCGAATGCCGCGCCCACCGGCAGCCCCAGGTGGCGGCGCACCGCCACCAGCGCGAAGTCCAGCGACGGACGCTGCCCCACCAAGCCGAACGCCTGGTCGATGAACGACTGCCACGCCGCGCGCTGCGGCAGGATGCGGCCCAGCATGGCGATCGCGCGCGGATCGCCGCCCGGGTAGAGATGGTGGCCGAAACCCGGCAGGTCTTCGCCGCGCGCCAGGCGTTCGCGCAAGGTCGCGCCCGCGTCGCCGCCGCGGTCCCGCTCGTCCCATAGCGCTTCCACGCGTGCCGTGGTGCCGCCATGGCGCCCGCCCGTCAGCGCCGCCAGGCCGCCGACGATGCCTGCGCGCAGGCTGGCGCCGGTGGATGCGATGCAACGCGCCGTGAAACTCGATGCGTTCAATTCGTGGTCTGCGCTGAGCACCAGCGCCATCCGGACCAGATCCGCACCGGCGGCGTCCAGGCCCCAGGCGCGGGCGCACTGCACGTGAATCGGCGAGGTATCCGGCGGCGCCTGCAACAGGCACGCGGCCAGCATGCGCACCAGATCGCCGCACCCCTGCGCCTGGCGCGCCGCGGCGCCTTGCCACAACGCGGTCGCATCGTCGTCGCTGGCCGCGGTGAACAGCGGCAGCAGCGAGCTTTCCGCACGCTGCCCGCGATGCTGCGCGAGCAAGCCGGCCAGCCCGTCGGGCCACGGCAGCGCGGGCCCGCCGAACGCGGTGCGCGCATCGCACTGCCACAGATGCGCCGCCACGGCCTCCACCGAATCCGACTCGGCCAGCGTCACCGCGTTGACGCCGCGGTAGTACATCTGCCCGTCTTCGATCAGCGTGATGGCCGATTCCAGCACCGGCAGCCCCCAGCTCAGCGTCGCCTTGGCGACTTCCTTGGGTTTGCGGCCCCGCGTGCGCTGCGCGGCCAACCGTTCGACGTCGTCGGCCAGATAGCGGCTTTCGCGGTGGCTGTCGCCCGCTTCGGCATGCAGCAGGCCGCGGCTGACATAGGCGTACAGCGTCTGGCGCGACACGCCCAGGCGGGCGGCGGCTTCGGAAGAAGACAGGTAGTTGGGCATGGCGCGCAGAGGGGGAAGAAAGGTCGCAAAGTCACAAGCGGCGGGGCCACCCGGCAGTCGGCCCGCTCGATAAGTTGATTAATTTAATCAATATTGACAATTAAAACCAGAAGAATAGGCTGTCGACATTGCTTGATGAACCAGGAAACGCCATGTCCGCCTCCCACCACGATCCGATCTCGCCGCCCCCCGCCTTCGCCGATTACCTGCGCCAGTTCTGGCTCGCCGCCGGCGGCGACGCCGCCCGCTTGCCCGGTGTCAGCGTGACCGGCCACGGCGCGCTGCCGTCCGCTTTTGCCGTCACCGACTTCGCCACCGCCGCCATCGGCGCCGCCGGCCTGGCGCTGGCGGAATTCGCCGCCGCCGGGTCTGGCGACCTGGCGCCCGTGCAGGTCGACCGGCGCCTGGCATCCCTGTGGTTCGGCACCACCCTGCGTCCCGTCGGCTGGACGTCCCCGCCGCTCTGGGATGCGGTGGCGGGCGACTATCTGGCGTCCGACGGCTGGATACGGCTGCACACCAACGCCCCCCATCATCGCGACGCCGCCCTGGCCGTGCTGGGTGTCGCGGCCGAGCGCGCCGCCGTCGCCCAGGCCGTGGCCCGCTGGCGCGCCGACGACCTGGAAGCGGCCGTGGTCGAACACAACGGTTGCGCCGCCGCCATGCGCAGCCTGGACGCCTGGGCGGCCCACCCCCAGGGCCGCAGCGTGGCCGCCGAACCGCTGCTGCACCGCGCGACCGGCGTTCAAGCCGCCCGCCCCGGCTGGCAGATTCCGCGCCAGCGCCCGCTGCAAGGCATCCGCGTGCTGGACCTGACCCGCATCCTGGCCGGCCCCGTCGCCACGCGCTTTCTGGCGGGCTTTGGCGCCGACGTGCTGCGCATCGACCCCATCGGCTGGGAAGAACCCGGCACCGTGCCCGAAGTGGTACTGGGCAAGCGCTGCGCGCGGCTCAACCTGAAAGACCCCGCCGACCGCGCCGTGCTCGAACAGTTGCTGGGTCAGGCCGACGTGATGATCCACGGCTACCGCCCCGACGCCCTGGCGCGCCTGGGCCTGGACGCCGACCGCCGCCGCGCCCTCAACCCCGCGCTGGTGGATGTGTCGCTGGACGCCTACGGCTGGACCGGCCCCTGGCATGGCCGCCGCGGCTACGACAGCCTGGTGCAGATGAGCACCGGCATTGCCTATGCCGGCATGCGCGCGGCGGGCAGCGACCGCCCCGTGCCGCTGCCCTGCCAGGCCATCGACCACGCCACCGGCTACCTGATGGCCACGGCAGCGCTGCGCGGCCTGACCGAACGCTACGCGAGCGGCGTGGGCGGCAGCGCCCGAGCCTCGTTGGCACGGACCGCGCAGGTGCTGGTGGCGCATGCGGGCGCATTGCAGGGCGGACCGGCCTTGGCGCCCGAATCGCCGCAGGACCTGACGGCGGCAATCGAAGAAACCTCGTGGGGCCCGGTGCGGCGCGTCAACGCACCGCTGCGGGTGGGTGACATCGCGCAAGCGTGGGATTACCCCGCCAGCGCGTTGGGGTCGAGCCAGCCGCAGTGGCGGTGACTGCAGGGGTGGGCAAGTCGTGGGACGCAGCCGCCATGAACGGCGCGCGCTTTGCGTTCATGCCTTCGGGTGCGGCGCGAGCTGTGCAACAGATTCTGCGTACTCTGGAAACGCCGCGGCCAACGCCGCCGCGTCCGCCAGTTCGAATTCAGAAAACTCGAAACCCGGCGCGACCGTGCAGCCCACCAACGCGAGATGCTCAGGCGCCGCACAGCGCGCACCAAACCAGCATCCCGCTGGCACGACGGCCTGGAACACACTGCCCGGATGCGTAAGCGGGTTACCCAGCCGGTGGACCGTCAACCCGTCGCCCTCGCTGAGCACCCACACCTCGAGCGGATCGCCCGCGTAGAAATGCCAGATTTCGTCCGAGCCGATCCTGTGCCACGAGGAATACGCCCCATCACACAACAAGTAATAGATCGCCGTTGATGCGGACCGCGATGCCCCATCTGCCGCCCGCAAGATCGAATCGGCCGCACGATAGGTTTCACGAAAATAGCCCCCTTCGGGGTGTGGCTGCAGGTCAAACTGCGCAATCAGGTCGGCGGCAGAAATTGGCATGGCATGTGAGATCAATGAAGGGATGAATTGGCTCGGCAACGGACCGTCAACAACAGACCGATCTGCCCTGATTACGTCTGAACGCTCGACGGGCAGGACGGTATCTTATTCTCCAGAGGTGTCGTGCGTAAGTACGGCGCCCGCCTAATCGATGGATGACCAATCCAGGTCCTCGGCATTCACCCATGCGACCTTGTGGGATTTTTCCAATGGATTCGTGAAAAAGTCATCCAGCACGGCAAAGGCCAGCGTCGGCGGCAGGCAAGAACCCAAAGGAAGATAGAGATCGGTGTCCGCATCCACGATGTCCTGCATTGCTTCGGCTTGCCCCACGCTGTACCAGCACGATCCCGCCTTGGCATTGGGCACGTTGCAGTCATAGCGCAGAGAGATTCCCTTACCGAAATAATCCACGACGAAAAGCACCACCTCGCCGCCCTCGAATCGACAGGTGAACTGGGCGTCACACCCATCCGCCTCCCAATCTGTTCTACGGTACGCCAGGAAGTACTTCGCATAGTCGGCAAGATTGGCCTCGGCGGTGTCGGGCAGGCCGGGGAATACAGCGGTGATTTTCATTTGATCATCTTCCCTCATGTCCATCGCGTGTCTCACCCAGCGATGCGCTCAAACGATATCGCAATTGCACACGCCCGAGATGCAGGCAATGCCCCCATCCGGCGAACGCCGATGTCGAAAACATAGTCTGACACTTTAATTTTCTCGGTGGGACTCAATTCGTATCCCGTACCCGAATCCGGCAACCGCGACGCACTATTCCTCGTCCCTGTTCCGCGCCCGCTCCTGCAATCACACCTCCGGACGCAACCATTCCGCCCCCCCGGCAAGGCGAGTTGGTTGTTCTCCAACTCCAGCCGCAAAAATAAGGCGTCAGGCTACGTTTTCGGCGCTCAAGAGCGCTCTTTGAAAACGTAGCCTGACACCTTATTTTGACAAGTTATTTTTGCGCCCGGATCTACTCAAACGACTAACAACATCATTCACTAGATCATCAACCAAAAATTCAGGACCAGAGATGGCAATCCCGATGTAAGTCTCAGCATCTACTGTGATTAAATACCCATCCAACTCGAACCGCGCCTCATCCAATTCCTGAGAACCACCAATCCATGTCGATGCACTAACGGCAGTGGCTTCTCTATATTTAAGCGCCGCAAGAAGCGCATCTCTGAGAGGTTGATCATACTCGTCCCCCAGGACTTGTCTAACATTTTTGATTGCCATGTCAGAACCTAAAAAATGTAGTCTGACGCTGAGATTTCCCTGGAAATTCGTGGAAAAACCTCAGTGTCAGACTACGTTTTAAAAGAGCCCTCTTTAAGTCGAAATTTAAATTTACACCTTATCTTCATTCTTTTTTTCAGTCTCACCATCTCTTGCGACGCCGCCTTCTGTCCTTTTTTCAAGCCAGCCCGGAGGATAAGGGGCACCCTCAAACGGCTTTATTCTTAATGCGGTCGCTTTTCCGGAAATCCCGCCGACGCCCGCCAGAACAAGGCCAACTAGGTAAATCCAACCGGTATCCCATATCCTTACGTCCAAAAAAATCAAAGCGACACCGAAAATCGTAAGAACAAATTGACATACCGTCCTAATAGAACCATCTCGAATGAACCAATGTTTCATCCCTACTCCGCACTGGCCAAAAAAGAAAAACAATGTGTCAGACTACGTTTTCACCAAGTCATCTTCAGGCCGAAAAAGTAGTCTGACACCTTATTTTCGATTCATAAATCCGAGAGGCCAAATCAACAGCAACAGCCAATTTAATCTTGGCCGATCTATACCGAAGGGATTTCGCATAAGCACCCATGACCTGCCCCCTTTCTCAGGGCCACTAGCTACTTAGTAGAGTCCAGGTTGGGGAGCATACCGCTCCGGTGGGTCAGGTTTCGATCAGCGGTCGAACCAGTCAAGGCACCT
>NZ_CADIJO010000019.1 GCF_902859705.1 Achromobacter deleyi
CCCCGTGCCGTCGCCCGCGCCCGCCCGGCGTGACGGCGCCGCCCCGGCGCGCAAGCGCCAGGCGCGCGCCCGCATCACCGACATGACCTCTGCCGCCTGGCCCGAGCTGGCCGCGCGCCTGCCTGTGACCGGGCTGGCCGCCGAACTGGCCCGCCAAAGCGAATGGGCCGGCGTGCAGGGCGATGCCGTCATCCTGCGCGTGGCGGTCAGGACGCTGGCCGAAAGCGAAAGCCGCGTGCGCCTGCAGACCGTGCTGTGCGAACATTTCGGCCAGGGCATCCGCCTGGACGTGGACGTTGGCGCCGTTGGCGAAGCCACGGCCCACGCCGTGGCCCAGGCCGAGCGCGCGGCGCGCCAGCAGGCCGCCGAAGACGCGGTCGCCGTCGACCCGTTCGTGCAGGCGTTGCTGTCCGATTTCGGCGGTTATGTCGTGGCCGGCTCGATCCGCCACGTCGATCCCCCTTCCGCCGCCGCCTGAGGCGCCGGCAAATCCCCTTATTCCCCTCGTTCAAGGAAACTCGATCATGATGAAAGGACAACTGGCCGGCCTGATGCGCCAGGCGCAGCAGATGCAGGAAAACATGAAGAAGGCGCAAGACGCCCTGGCCGAGATCCAGGTCGAAGGCGCCGCGGGCGGCGGCCTGGTCAAGGTCACCATGTCCTGCCGTCACGACGTCAAACGCGTCGAGATCGATCCCTCGCTGCTGGCCGACGACAAGGACATGCTCGAAGACCTGGTTGCCGCTGCGTTCAACGACGCGCTGCGCAAGGCCGAAGCCACCTCCCAGGAAAAGATGGCGTCCGTCACCGCCGGCATGCCGCTGCCCCCGGGCATGAAGCTGCCGTTCTGATCGAACGCCCAGGCCGGCGCCGCACCCCGCGGCGCGGCCATTGCCGCCCGCAAGATTTCGCCGCGCCATGGATCCACTACTGCCCGAACCCGAACCGCTCGTCTCGCTGATCGAGGCCCTGCGGCGCCTGCCTGGCGTGGGCGTGCGCTCGGCCCGGCGCATGGCCTATCACCTGCTGCAGCACGACCCCCAGGGGGCCGACATGCTGGGGCGGGCGTTGGCCGGCGCGGTGCGCGACCTGCGTCATTGCTCGCGTTGCAACAGCTTCGCCGAAGAAGACGTGTGCGCCACCTGCGCCAATCCCAAGCGCGATCCTTCCCTGCTGTGCATCGTCGAGACGCCGGCCGACCAGAACATGATCGAGTCCAGCCACGGCTACCGTGGCCTGTACTACGTGCTGATGGGCCGGGTCGCGCCGCTGGAAGGCATCGGGCCGCGCGAACTGGATTTCGACCGCGTCATCCGGCGGGCCACCGACGGAGTGGTGCAAGAGGTCATCCTGGCCACCAACTTCACGGCCGAAGGCGAGACCACCGCGCATTTCCTGGGTGAAGCCCTGGGCGAGCGCGGCCTGCGCGTGACGCGCCTGGCGCGCGGCGTGCCCGCGGGCAGTGAACTTGAATACGTCGACGCCGGCACCATCGCCTGGGCGCTGATGGAACGCAAGACCACCTGAATTCCCTGCGCAGCCCTGGCTGCGCGCGCGTTGCGCCGTCCATGGGGCGCGCACTTTCCTTGGGGCGGCGGGGCGGGGCAGGGTATCCTGTACCGCTCGCAAAATCGATCCGCGGCGCACGTACGGCGCGGACCCCACGAGGAAGACACCCATCATGTCAGCCCTGACCGGACTGAAGGTCCTGGAACTCGGCACGCTCATCGCCGGGCCGTTCGCGGCGCGCATCTTCGGCGAATTCGGTGCCGACGTCATCAAGGTCGAAACCCCGCACGGCCCCGACGGCACGGGCGGCGGCGACCCCATCCGCAGCTGGCGCCACCTGCACGAAGGCAATTCACTGTGGTGGACGGTACAGGCCCGCAACAAGCAATCCATCGCGCTCAACCTGAAGCACCCCGACGCCCGCGAGATCGCCCGCAAGCTGGCGCTGGACGCCGACGTCGTGGTCGAGAACTACCGCCCCGGCGTGCTGGAAAAATGGGGCTTGGGCTTCGAGCAGCTGCGCGCCATCAACCCCGCCCTGATCATGGTGCGCCTGTCCGGCTATGGCCAGACCGGCCCGATGAAAGACCAGCCGGGCTTCGGCGCCATCGGCGAATCCATGGGCGGGCTGCGCTACGTGTCGGGCCATCCCGACCGGCCGCCGCTGCGCGTGGGCATCTCGATCGGCGATTCGATCGCGGCGCTGCACGGCGTGATCGGCGCGATGATGGCGCTGCGCCATCGCGATGCCACCGGCGGCCGCTGGAATGGCCAGACGGGCGAGGCCTGCCGCGCCGGCCAGGGCCAGATGGTCGACGTGGCGCTGTACGAGGCCGTCTTCAACATGATGGAAAGCCTGGTGCCCGAGTACGACGTGGCCGGCGTGGTGCGCGAACGCACCGGCGGCGCGCTGCCCGGCATCGTGCCGTCCAACACCTACACGACCCACGATGGCCAGAACGTCGTCATCGCCGGCAATGGCGACGCGATCTTTCATCGCTTGATGCGGGCCATCGGCCGCGACGACCTGGCCACGGACCCGGACCTGGTCCGCAACGATGGCCGCGCCCGCCGGGTGGACGAGATCGACGGCGCCATCCAGGCCTGGTGCGGCGGCCGCGATATTGACGACGCGCTGAACACCCTGAAGGCGGCCGACGTGCCGGTCGGCAAGATCTACAGCGTGGCCGACATGTTCACCGATCCGCAGTTCCTGGCGCGGCGCATGATCGAGCAGCATCAGTTCGCCGACGGCCGTCCGGTCAAGCTGCCGGCGGTGGTGCCCAAGCTTTCCGAGACCCCCGGCGGCACCCGCTGGATAGGCCCCGAATTAGGGGAACATACCGAGGAAGTCCTGAAATCGCTGGGGTATGATTCAGCGGCTATCGACAAGCTGGCGCAGACTGGCGCTATCGGTAGACCTGATCCCAAGGAGACAACACATGTCAGTCACACGCCGTGATTTGCTCAAGATGGCCGGCGCCGCCGGCGTCATGGGCATGGCCCCCGCCATCGTGCGCGCCCAGAAGCTGGAGAAGACCAAGGTCCAGATCGCCGTGGGCGGCAAACCCCTGATCTACTACCTCCCGCTGTCCATCGCCGAGGCCCGTGGCTACTTCAAGGACGAAGGCCTGGACGTGTCGATCGCCGACTTTGCCGGCGGCTCCAAGGCCCTGCAGGCGGTCGTGGGCGGCAGCGCCGACGTGGTGTCGGGCGCATTCGAGCACACGCTGGCCATGCAGTCCAAGGGCCAGTTCTACCGCGCTTTCGTGCTGCAAGGCCGCGCGCCGATGATCGGCGTGGGCGTGTCCAAGAAGAACATGCCCAACTACAAGGGCCCGGCCGACCTGAAAGGCAAGAAGATCGGCGTGACCGCGCCGGGCTCGTCCACCAACATGGTGGTCAGCTTCTTCCTGGCCAAGCACGGCCTGAAGGCCTCCGACGTGTCCATCATCGGCGTGGGCGCCGGCGCAGGAGCCGTCACGGCGCTGCGCAGCGGCCAGATCGACGCCATCTCCAACACCGACCCCGTGGTGTCGATGCTGGAAATGCCGGGCGACATCCAGATCATCGTCGACACGCGCACGCTCAAGGACACCCAGGACATCTTCGGCGGCAACATGCCGGCCGGCTGCCTGTATGCGCCGCAGGCGTTCATCGACGCCAACCCGAACACCGTCCAGGCATTGACCAACGCCCTGGTGCGCGCCGACAAATGGATCCAGAAGGCCGGTCCCGACGAGATCGCCAAGGTCGTGCCCGAAACCTATCTGCTGGGTGATCCGGCCGTCTACAAGGCCGCCATCGGCAAGAGCCTGGAAGGCCTGTCGCCCGACGGCCTGATCCCCGAAGACGGCGCCGCCACGGCGCTCAAGGCCCTGGCCGCCTACCAGGCGGACTTCGACGGCGCCAAGATCGACGCCTCCAAGGTCTGGACCAACGACTTCGCGCGCCGCGCCAACGAGAAATACCCCAATGGCTGAAGCCGCGCTTTCGCTGGAAAACATCAGCTGCACCTTTGTCTCCCGCGACGACCGCTCGCAGCGCTACACCGCCGTCAGCGACACGACCCTGGCCATCGCGCCAGGCGAGTTCGTGTCGGTGGTGGGTCCCACGGGCTGCGGCAAGTCCACCTTGCTCAACGTCAGCGCCGGCCTGCTGGCGCCGTCGTCGGGCCAGGTGAAAGTGTTCGGCCAGCCGCTGTCCGGCATCAATTCACGGGCCGGCTACATGTTCCAGGGCGAGGCCCTGCTGCCGTGGCGCAGCGCGCTGGACAACGTGGTGGCCGGGCTGGACTTTGCCGGCGTGCCGCGCGCCGAAGCCCAGGAACGCGGCCGCGAATGGATGCGCCGCGTGGGCCTGGGCGGCTTCGAGGGCCGCTATCCGCACCAGATGTCCGGCGGCATGCGCAAACGCGCCATGCTGGCCCAGACCTTGATCCGCGACCCCGACATCATCCTGATGGACGAGCCGTTTTCCGCGCTCGACATCCAGACGCGCCAACTGATGGAAAACGAGGTGCTGGACCTGTGGATGGCCAAGCGCAAGGCCGTGCTGTTCATCACGCACGACCTGGACGAAGCCATCGCCATGAGCGACCGCGTCGTGGTGCTGTCGGCCGGGCCGGGCACGCACCCCATCGGCGAATTCGCGATCGATCTGCCGCGTCCGCGCGATGTGGCCGAAGTGCGCAACAACCTGCGCTTCGTCGAATTGCACGCGGCCATCTGGGCCGTGCTGCGCGAAGAAGTGCTCAAGGGCTATGCCCAACAGAAGCGGGCCTGACCTATGTCCAAGTCGTTCAAACCCGGTTCCGCCAGCCTGCGCTTCTGGCAGTTGCTGCTGCTGGTCATCATCCTGGGCGTCTGGCATATCGCCTCGCGCGATTCCAAGGTCGCCTTCTTCTTCGGTGAACCCCTGAAGGTCTGGGGCCGCATCTGGGCGTGGTTCGTCACCAATGCCGACATCTACACCCACCTGTGGGTCACGTTGACCGAAACGGTGCTGGCGTTCTTCATCGGCACCATCGCGGGCCTGGCTTTCGGCCTCTGGCTGGGCCTGTCGCCGCGCGCCAGCGCCATCCTGGACCCTTACATCAAGGCGGCCAACTCGATGCCGCGCGTGATCCTGGCGCCGATCTTCGGCATGTGGTTCGGGCTGGGCATCTGGTCCAAGGTCGCGCTGGCCGTGACGCTGGTGTTCTTCATCGTCTTCTTCAACGTCTACCAGGGCGTGCGTGAAGTCAGCCCGACCCTGCTGGACAATGCCCGCATGCTCGGCGCGCGCCAGCGCCAGCTGCTGCGCCACGTGTACCTGCCGTCGGCCACCAGCTGGGTGTTCTCCAGCTTGCATACCTCGGTGGGCCTGGCCTTCGTGGGCGCGGTGGTGGGCGAATACCTGGGCTCGGCCAGCGGCGTGGGCTACCTGATCCTGCAGGCCGAAGGCACGTTCGACGTCAATACCGTGTTCGCCGGCATCGTGGTCCTGACAGCGTTCGCGCTGGTGCTGGACTATATCGTCGGCATCGGTGAAAAGCGGCTGATGAAGTGGCAGCCGAAGTCAGGCGAAACCGAAAAGCTCTGATCTGCCGCATGACGCGACGCCCATGAAAAAGCCCGGCCTGGCCGGGCTTTTTCATGGGCGTCGCGCGGATGTGGCGGGCCCCTTCAGGAACTGACGGGCGCGCTAGGCTTGCAACGCCCGCTGGCTGCGCAGCCACGCGGTCAGGCTGTCGAATGCGTCTTGCGCGCCTTGCAGCGCGCGCGCCTCGTGCCCCTGGGCCGCGCTGTCCAGATGCTGCAGAAAGCCTTTCCACAGCGCACCGACCTCGTCGCCATAGCCGCGCAGGTAGCTCAGCGGCAGGGGCGGGGTGATGTCTTCCAGCCGCTTGGCCAGGAAGCGTCCGCCCAGTTGCGAGCCTTCCACCACGTAGGCCACGCCCAGTGCATAGGCGTCGGCCTGCTCTGGCGCCGGGGCGTCGGCGCAGTGCGCCACCGGCGCCGCGTCACCGGCCGCTTGCAGGTCGGCGCGGATCAGGGCGCTTTTGCCCGCACGGGCCGAGGCCCGCAATTGCTCGGGCCATTGCAGCCGCCACAGGCGCTGTTCGACCGGTTCCAGCCAGCCCAGCAGGGCTCGCAAGTAGTTCAGGTAATGGGCGCGGCTGACGTCGCCATCGGCCAAGGCCAGGCCTTGGTCCAGGGTTTCGTGGCGTTCGCGGGTGCCGTCCCGCAGGACCTGGTGTACGGGGGAGATCATGCGAAGCTCCTTTGAGTTGTCAACAGGCGGTCGGGGCGGCCGGCAGGTGCAGCGACCAGCGCTGCGGCTGGCGCTCCAGGCGCCACCCCGAGGCCTCGGCCAACAGCGCGATGTCTTGCGCGTCGAACAGTTGCGGGGTCGCGGGCGCCTGGGACGCCGCTGAAAAATCCGCATGCCAGACGTCCGTGGCAGAGGCATCCAGCACCAGCTCAGCCCCTTCAGGCAGCCATGGCAGCATGCACAGCAGCCAGGCCATCACCAGGTAGCGCGAGGTGAACGCCGGCAGTTCGATCGCGGCGGCCTCGTCGGGCCAGCGCACCTGGCGCTTGGACCACATCAGCTGCGAAAACAGCAGCTTGCGGCATTGGCGCAGCAGCGCGTTGGCCGGTAGCCGTGCGCCGTTATCGACCAGCCATTGGTCCAGGTCGCGCACCACATTGACGCTGTCTTCGAGCATGTGCTGCAGGTCGCCGGCCAGCCGTTGGCAGCGCTGCTGCAGGGCGTCGGCGCTGGCGCCTTCCGGCGTCTGGCGCAGCATGGCCACGGCCAGCGTGGCGTTGGACAGCGGCGCCAGCGTCTCGTGCCGCAGGACGGGAAAGATCTGCGCCAGCACCTTGAAACGCACGCCATCGGCGGCCAGGGCCTGGGCTGGGATATCGGCGTGCATCGGCGGCCTCAATCCGCCTGCCGCAGCACGCTCAGCAGCGCGTCGGGATCAGCGGGCTTTTCGATCCAGCCATTGAACAGGCGCGTGGCGTCTTCGTGGCGTTCGTGGCGGGCCAGGCCGCTCAGGGCATAGATGCGGGTCGACGCGCTGCGCTCGCGCAGCCGGCGGGCCAGTTCGTAGCCGTCCATGTCGGGCAGCAGGATATCGACCAGCACCGCCTGCGGGTCGAAGGCGGCGACTTGCGCCAGGGCATCTTCGCCGTTGACGGCGCAGCGGGTCTCCAGGCCGGACAGCGCCAGGAATTCGGCCAGCAGTTCTGAGCCCATTTCGTTGTCGTCGACCAGCAGGACGCGTAGCGAGCGCGCTTCGTTCAAATCATGTCTCCAGGATGCGGGGTTGCGGGCGGCGCTTCAGCGCCGCGCGGCAGGATAACAGTGAAAACCACCAGGCCGTCATGGCAGCCGACGGCAATTTCACCATCGTGGTCGCGGACCACCTGTTCGGCAATATACAACCCCAGCCCCAGGCCATTGCGATTGCGCGAATGGCCCATGGATTCCGGCTTGAAGGGCGAGAACAGATGCGCCATGACCTCGTCCGGAATGGGGGCGCCATGGTTCGCCACGGTCAGTTCGATGGTCTCGCCGTCCAGGCGCGCCGTGACGCGGATCGGCATGCGCGGCGCGCCGTGCTGGCGCGCGTTGCTCATCAGGTTGGTGATCACCTGGGCGATGCGGTCGGTATCGGCCATCAGGGTCAGGCCGGGCTGCACGACGGGTTCGATGAGCAGGCCGGGGTAGGCCTGGCGCTTTTCCTCGATCAGGCCATTGATCAGTTCGGACAGGCAGCATTCGCGCTTTTCGATGCCCAGCCCCATGCCGGCCTGCAAGCGCGACAGGTCCAGCACCTGCGAGATCAGGCGCTGCATCCGGCCGCTGGAATAGCGGATGCGCTCGCCCATGCGGGCACCCGAGTCCGTTTTCGACAGCAGCGTGGCCGCCATGGAAATGGATTGCAGCGGATCGCGCAGGTCGTGGCCCAGCATTGCCAGCAGCGCGGTGCGGGCGCGGTCCACGTCGGCGGCGCGGCTGGTGGCGATATGGGAAAGCTCGTCGCGCAGGTTGTCGGCCGCTTCCAGTTCGGCGGGCAGCCAGGGCGCGCTGGTGTCGCGCGTGACTTCGCGCCACGCTTCGAACGAACCGCGCGGCGTCAGGCGCGGGCCCAGGTTGCCGACGGCATACTGTTTTTCGGGCTTGCCGCCCCACACCACGGTTTCGATCTGCTCTTTGCGCAGCCAGATCAGCCAACCGTTGTTCATGGGGTCGAACTTGCAGGCCAGGAGGCCCGCGTACGGCACCAGGTCGGTCTGCAGGTCGGGATAGTCGCGCGCGATGTTGCTGGTGTGCACCAGCCGCTGGCCGCTCTGGTCCAGTGCGCACAGGATGCCGGCCAGTTCGCCGCGCGGCGCGATGCCGCCGAACACTGTCACGCTGTTGCCCCACAGGCACAGCGCGGCGTCGTTGGGGAGCAGCGCGGCAGGGGAATCGGGGCCACCGGACAGGGCCAGATGCACGTTTTCGGACGCCGATACCCGTTCGGCCAACCGGCTGACCAGCGCGGCGCTGCGGCGCGCCTGTTCGGCGCGCTCGCTGCCTTCGATATTGGCCAGCGCGGCCGACAGCACCTGTGCCAGCGCCTCGCACGCCAGGCGGGCGGGGTAGGGAATCTGGCGCGGCGAATGATGATGGCAGGCGATCATGCCCCACAGCTTGCCGCCGATCACCAGCGACAGGCTCATCGAGGCGCGCACGCCCATGTTCGCCATGTATTCAAGATGAATCGGCGACACGCTGCGCAGCACCGAAAAGCTCATGTCCAGCGGCGGCTCGTCATGGCGATCCTCGCCCAGCACGCGCACCGGCTGGTACTGCGCATCGGCAATCTGGCGCAGCGTATTCACCGTATACAGGCGGCGCGCCTGGGCGGGAATGTCGCCTGCCGGATAGCGCCGCCCCACCCAGTCTTCCAGGGTGGGGTCGCCGCGCCGCTCGGCCACGATCTCGCCGCTGTCGTCCGGATGGAAACGGTAGGCCATGACGCGGTCAAAGCCGGTGGCGCGTTGCACTTCCTGCACCGTGCGGTCCAGGAGGCCGGCAATGTCGCGCTGCAGGCGGATGCGTTCGATGCCGCGGTAGATGCGCGCGGGGTCGGCGATACCGGTGTCGTCGCCGCGGCGTTCCAGTTCAAGCAGCGTCAGGCCATCCGCGTTGCGGTGGGCAATGACGTCATAGGTGTGCTCATCCAACGCCAGCGTCAGCGGGTCGAAGACCGGGTCGGCGCTGTCCAGCCATACCGACAGGTAGTGTTCCAGCCCCGGCGGCAAGGCGCCGGGTTCGCAGCGGTAGCCCAGCGCCAGCGGCGTGCCCAGCACCTGCGGCGCGGTTTCGCTCGCGTAGCGCAACACGCCCGCAGCATCGAACGCGAGCAACGCGCCCAGGGGCTGAATGGCGCCCGGTACGTGGATCGGTTCGCTGTCGCAGTTTGCGAGCGTGACAGGGGGGTGGGACTGGGTGGGCGCATTCATTCTAGGCTTGTCCTGGAGGCGCGCAATGTGCTGTCATTATGTCAAAGTTCTTGCGAATGTGTGCATTTGCTGCGTCTCGGTTTTTTGGCGCGCGAAGGCCTTACGCTCTTTGGCGCCAACCGGCCCTAATCCTCTACGGAGTTTTCATGGCGCGTCTTCCCTACGCCGACCTGTCCCACCCCGAAGCGCAGCCCCTGGTGGACCGTATCGTTGCCGAGCGCGGCAGCGTGCTGCACCTGTACCAGATGCTGCTGCACAGCCCGGCCGTGGCCGGGGGCTGGCTCAACTACCTGACGTCCATCCGGCAATTATCCTCGCTGCCGGGCGACATTCGCGAGCTTGTGATCATGCGGGTGGCGAGTGTCAACGGCGCGCCCTACGAAGCCGACCAGCACGCGCCGATCGCCCTGAAGGAAGGCCTGTCGCAAGCCCAGCTGGACGCTTTGCCCGATTGGGAGGCATCCACGTTGTTCAGCGAACGCGAACGCGCGGTGCTGGCCTATACCGACGCCATGACGCGCCAGGTGCAGGTGCCGGAACCGGTGTTCCAGGCGGCGCGCGCCGCAATGGGTTCGGACAAGCTGACGGTTGAACTGACGGCCACCGTGGCCGCCTACAACATGGTGTCGCGCTTTCTGGAAGCGCTGCAAGTGCACTCGCACGACCACCGCTGAAAACCGTCCGGGGGGCGGCACGCCGCCCCCCGGACCGGTCAGGAAAGTCAGCCGCGCTGGGCTTCGATCAGCGCGTCCAGCTTGATGGCGTCGGCCACGAACGCGCGAATGCCCTCGGACAGCTTGTCGCTGGCCATGGCGTCGTCGTTCAGCTGCGTGCGAAAGGCCACTTCGTCCGAGGCGATGCGGGCGATGTCGCCGCTGGCGGCATCGGCGCGCAATTGCGCCGGGGCATCGCCTTCGGTGGCGGCCAGCTGGGTCAGCAGTTCGGGGCTGATGGTCAGGAGATCGCAGCCCGACAGCGCCAGGATCTGGCCCACGTTGCGAAAGCTGGCGCCCATGATCTCGGTGGCGATGCCGAAACGCTTGTAGTACTGGTAGATGCGGGTCACCGACTGCACGCCGGGGTCGCGCGCGCCGGCGTGGTCGGCTTCGACCCAGGCGGCGCCGGCGGCCTTTTTGTGCCAGTCGTAGATGCGGCCCACGAAGGGCGAAATCAGCTGCACATTGGCGTCGGCGCAGGCCACGGCCTGCGGCAGCGAAAACAGCAGGGTCAGGTTGCAGCGCACGCCCTCGGCCTGCAGCGCGCGGGCGGCCTGGATGCCTTCCCAGGTGGACGCGATCTTGATCAGCACGCGTTCACGCGGCACGCCGGCGGCTTCGTACAGGGCGATCAGGCCACGGGCGCGTTCGATGGTGGCGCGGGTGTCGAACGACAGGCGCGCGTCGACCTCGGTCGAGACCCGGCCGGGCACGATGTTCAGGATGGCGCGGCCGAACGCGACCAGCAGGCGGTCCATCAGCTCGGCGGTGGGGGCGCCGCGGTGGTCGCGGGCGGTTTTTTCCAGCAGCGGGCGGTAGGCGTCCTGCTGCACGGCCTTAAGAATCAGGGACGGATTGGTGGTGGCGTCGGTGGGACGCAGCGCCTTCATCGCTTCGAAATCCCCGGTGTCGGCGACAACGGTGGTGTGATTGCGCAGGGCGTCAAGTTGGCTGGACATGGACAAAACGGCTCACAACGTCAGGGTTGAAGGTGCTTTAGCGTATCACTGCCGACGGTCCAAATCTTCGATCCTGGCCTTATTTGGCGCGGTTTTCCGGGGAAAACGGCCGCTCAAGGTATAATTCGAAGGTTTGATTATCGATTCATAAAACCGGGGTTTACTGTGCTGCCGCAACTTTTTCCCGAGGGGATCAACCGCTTCCCTCCTGCAATTCTGGCTCTGGCGGACGGTACCATTTTTCGAGGCGTGTCGATCGGTGCGCCTGGGCATACCGTTGCCGAAGTGGTGTTCAACACCGCGATGACCGGGTACCAGGAAATTCTCACCGATCCCAGCTATAGCGGCCAGATCGTCACGCTGACCTATCCGCACATCGGCAATACCGGCATCAATGCCGAAGACGTCGAAGCGAATCGCGTCTACGCCGCCGGCCTGGTGGTCCGCGACTGTCCCGCCCGCGTGTCGAACTTCCGTTCCACGCAATCGCTGCCCGAGTACCTGTCTGCCCAGGGCATCGTTGCCATTTCCGGCATCGACACCCGCAAGCTGACCCGCATCCTGCGTGAAAAGGGCGCCCAGGGCGCCTGCATCTTCGTTGGCACCGACGCCGACCGCGCTGTCGAACTGGCCCGCGGCTTTGCCGGCATGGCCGGCCAGGACCTGGCCAAGGTCGTGTCCATCAAGTCCAACACCACCTGGACCGAAGGCACCTGGCAACTGGGCGAAGGCTACACCCAGCCCGACCAGTCCAAGTTCCACGTCGTCGCCTACGACTTCGGCATCAAGTCCAACATCCTGCGCCTGCTGGCCGATCGCGGCTGCCGCCTGACGCTGGTGCCGGCCCAGACCAGCGCCGAAGAAGTGCTCAAGCTCAACCCCGACGGCGTGTTCCTGTCCAACGGCCCCGGCGACCCCGAGCCCTGCGACTACGCCATCGACGCCACGCGCGTGTTCCTGGACAAGAAGCTGCCGGTATTCGGCATCTGCCTGGGCCACCAGATCATGGGCCTGGCCGTGGGCGGCAAGACGCTCAAGATGAAGACCGGCCACCACGGGGCCAACCACCCGGTGCAGGACCTGGCCTCCAAGCGCGTCTTCATCACCAGCCAGAACCACGGTTTCGCGGTCGACGCGGCCAGCCTGCCGGCCAACGCGCGCGTCACGCACGTGTCGCTGTTCGACGGCACGCTGCAGGGCTTCGAGCTCACCGACCGTCCGGCCTTCTGCTTCCAGGGCCACCCCGAAGCCAGTCCCGGTCCGCACGACATCCTGGAGCTCTTCGACAAGTTCATCAGCCTGATGTCCGGCCAAAAGTAAAGATTGCATCATGCCCAAGCGTACAGACCTAAAAAGCATTCTCATCATCGGCGCCGGCCCCATCATCATCGGGCAGGCCTGCGAATTCGACTATTCCGGCGCGCAAGCGTGCAAGGCGCTCAAGGCCGAGGGTTACCGCACCATCCTGGTGAACAGCAACCCCGCCACGATCATGACCGACCCGGAAACGGCCGACGTCACCTACATCGAGCCCATCACCTGGCAAGCCGTCGAAAAGATCATCGAGCGTGAAAAGCCCGATGCGCTGCTGCCCACCATGGGCGGCCAGACCGCGCTGAACTGCGCGCTCGACCTGGCCCACCACGGCGTGCTGAAAAAGCACAACGTCGAACTGATCGGCGCCAACGAGCACGCCATCGAAAAGGCCGAAGACCGCCAGAAGTTCAAGCAGGCCATGACCGACATCGGCCTGGAGTCGGCCAAGTCGGGCGTCGCCCACACGATGGACGAAGCCTGGGAAGTGCAGCGCCGCATCGCGTCCGAAGTCGGCACCTCGGGTTTCCCGGCCGTCATCCGCCCCAGCTTCACCATGGGCGGTTCGGGCGGCGGCATTGCCTACAACGCCGAAGAATTCGAAACCATCTGCCGTCGCGGCCTCGAAGCCTCGCCCACCAGCGAACTGCTCATCGAAGAATCGCTGCTGGGCTGGAAGGAATTCGAGATGGAAGTGGTCCGCGACAAGGCGGACAACTGCATCATCGTCTGCTCCATCGAAAACCTGGACCCCATGGGCGTGCACACCGGTGACTCGATCACCGTGGCGCCGGCCCAGACGCTGACCGACAAGGAATACCAGATCATGCGTAATGCATCGATCGCGGTATTGCGCGAGATCGGCGTGGACACCGGCGGCTCGAACGTGCAGTTCGCGGTCAACCCCCGCGATGGCCGCATGATCGTCATCGAGATGAACCCGCGCGTGTCGCGTTCGTCGGCGCTGGCCTCCAAGGCCACCGGCTTTCCCATCGCCAAGGTCGCTGCGCGCCTGGCCGTGGGCTACACGCTGGACGAGCTCAAGAACGAAATCACCGGCGGCGCCACGCCCGCCTCGTTCGAACCGTCGATCGACTACGTGGTCACCAAGGTGCCGCGTTTCGCCTTCGAGAAATTCCCCACCGCCGACGCCCGCCTGACCACCCAGATGAAGTCCGTGGGTGAAGTCATGGCCATCGGCCGCACCTTCCAGGAATCGTTCCAGAAAGCGCTGCGCGGCCTGGAAGTCGGCGTCGACGGCCTGAACCAGAAAACCACCGACCGCGAAAAGCTGCAGGTCGAGCTGGGCGAGCCCGGTCCGGAACGCATCTGGTACGTGGGCGACGCCTTCGCCCAGGGCTTCACGCTCGACGAAGTGCACGCCATCACGCACATCGACCCCTGGTTCCTGTCGCAGATCAAGGAAATCGTCGACATCGAGCTCGCGCTCGAGCAGAAGACGCTGGCCGATCTGGACTACGCCACCCTGTGGGAACTGAAGCGCCGCGGTTTCTCCGACCGCCGCCTGGCGTTCCTGCTGGATTCGGCCGAATCCGAAGTGCGCAAGCTGCGCCACCAACTGAACGTGCGTCCGGTCTACAAGCGCGTGGACACCTGCGCCGCTGAATTCGCCACCCGTACCGCCTACATGTACTCCACGTACGAGGAAGAGTGCGAATCCGCCCCCACCGATCGCAAGAAGATCGTGGTGCTGGGCGGTGGCCCGAACCGCATCGGCCAGGGCATCGAATTCGACTACTGCTGCGTGCATGCCGCGCTGGCGCTGCGCGAAGACGGGTACGAGACCATCATGGTCAACTGCAACCCGGAAACCGTGTCCACCGACTACGACACGTCCGACCGCCTGTACTTCGAACCCCTGACGCTCGAAGACGTGCTGGAAATCGTCCACAAGGAAAACCCGGTCGGCATGATCGTCCAGTACGGCGGCCAGACCCCGCTGAAGCTGGCGCGCGCCCTGGAAGCCAACGGCGTGCCCATCATCGGCACCAGCCCTGAATCCATCGACGTCGCCGAAGACCGCGAGCGCTTCCAGAAGCTGCTCAACAAGCTCGGCCTGCGTCAGCCGCCCAACCGCACGGCCCGCACCGAAGGCGAGGCCCTGGCCCACGCCACCGAAATCGGCTACCCGCTGGTGGTGCGTCCCAGCTATGTGCTGGGCGGCCGCGCGATGGAAATCGTGCACGAGCAGCAAGACCTCGAACGCTACATGCGTGAGGCCGTGAAGGTCAGCAATGACTCGCCGGTGCTGCTGGACCGCTTCCTGAACAACGCCACCGAAGTCGACGTCGACTGCCTGGCCGATGGCGAAACCGTCTTCATCGGCGGCGTCATGGAACACATCGAGCAAGCCGGCGTGCACTCGGGCGACTCCGCCTGCAGCCTGCCGCCTTACTCGCTGTCGGCCGACGTCATCGCCGAGATCAAGCGCCAGACCACCATGATGGCCAAGGCCCTGAACGTCAGCGGCCTGATGAACGTGCAGTTCGCCATCCAGGGCGGCGACGTCTACGTGCTGGAAGTGAACCCGCGCGCCTCGCGTACGGTGCCTTACGTGTCCAAGGCCACCGGCCTGCAACTGGCCAAGATCGCCGCGCGCGCCATGGCCGGCCAGACGCTGGCGGCCCAGGGCATCACCAAGGAAGTCGTGCCGCCTTACTTCTCGGTCAAGGAAGCCGTCTTCCCGTTCGTGAAGTTCCCGGGCGTGGACACCATCCTGGGTCCGGAAATGAAGTCGACCGGCGAAGTGATGGGCGTGGGCATGAGCTTCGGCGAAGCCTTCGTGAAGTCGCAGCTGGCCGCGGGCGTGCGCCTGCCGGAATCCGGCACGGTGTTCATCAGCGTGAAGAACCAGGACAAGCCCCGCGCCGTCGAAGTGGCGCGCGGCCTGCACGCCCTGGGCTTCAAGCTGGTCGCCACGCGCGGCACGGCGGCCGAGATCGAAGCGGCCGGCATTCCCGTGCAGCGCGTGAACAAGGTCACCGAAGGCCGTCCGCACATCGTCGACATGGTCAAGAACGGCGAAATCTCGCTGGTCATCAACACCGTCGAAGAACGTCGCAACGCCATCGTCGACTCGCGCACCATCCGTACCCAATCGCTCGCTGCCCGCGTGACCTTCTTCACCACCATCGCTGGCGCCCGCGCCGCGGTCGAAGGCATGCAGTACTTGCGCCAAGGTCTGGGCCTGCAGGTTTACCCCTTGCAGGAACTGCACGCGTCTTTAACTGACAAATAATGCTTGGGCGCGCAGAGGGCGCGCTGCAAGTGAAGTAAGGTGAGGGCAAAAGAATGAAATGGTTCATTCTGGCGTTATTCATTGTGTGCGCCACGGTAGTTCACTACCGTGGTCGTGTCAGGCACCGGTTCTCGCGGCAGGCGTTGGATCACTCCACGTTCACGGCGCCGCTGAACTGCTTCATGTACGCGTTCTCCAGCGTGCCCAACCAGCCCTATCTCGATCTGGACCAGTTTCCAGAGCTGAAGGTCTTGTTGGAACGCTGCGACGAAATCCGGGCAGAGGCCGTCAACCTGTATGGCGACGGCCACATCAAGGCCTCGGACAAATACAACGACGCGGGCTTCAATTCCTTCTTCAAGACCGGCTGGAAGCGTTTCTACCTGAAATGGTATGACGCAGACCATCCGTCGGCCCAGGCCCTCTGTCCGGTCACGACCCAGCTGCTGGCAGGCATTCCCACCATCAAGGCGGCGATGTTCGCCTCGTTGCCCCCGGGCAGCCGCCTGCCGCGGCACCGCGACCCTTACGCCGGTTCGTTGCGTTTCCACATGGGCCTGATCACGCCGAACAGCCCCGACTGCTATATCAACGTCGACGGCCAGGAATACCACTGGCGCGATGGCCAGGCGGTGGTGTTCGACGAAACGTTCATCCATTACGCCGAAAACAAGACCGACCAGAACCGCATCATCCTGTTCGCGGACGTCGAGCGCCCCATGCGTTACCGCTGGGCGCAGGCGTTCAATCGGGTGGTGGGCGGGTTTCTGTTGCGTGCTGCAGCGGCGCCCAACCAGGAAGGCGACGCCACCGGCGGCATCAACCGCATCTTTGGCGTGGTGTACGCGGTGCGGCGCTTCGGCAAGGCGCTCAAGAAAAAGAGCAAGCCGCTGTACTACCTGTCCAAGTGGGCGTTGGTGGCGGCGATCTTCGCGCTGATCTTCCTGTAATCCCCGGCGCCGGCCTTCCTGTAGGATATCGGGCGGCCCTCCCTGGCGGGAGGCGCCGCCTTTTTTCATCCGACCCAGGCGAATCCATGGACAGAGTCTTCATTACCGGCGCCAGCAGCGGCTTGGGCCGAGCCCTGGCCCAGCAATACGCCGCAGCCGGCGCCACGCTGGGCCTGCTGGGGCGGCGCGAAGACGCGCTGCGTGAGCTGGCCGACAGTCTGCCGGGCCAGCACCGCTGGTATGCCGTGGACGTGCTCGATCGCCCGGCGCTGCATGCCGCCGCACAGGATTTCATTGCTTTCTGCCAGGGGCGGGTGGATGTGGTCATTGCCAGCGCCGGCATCAGCGCGGGCACGCTGACCGGCCACACCGAAGACTTTGATGTCTTCAAGGCCATCGTCGACACCAACCTGCTCGCCACGGTGGCTACCTTCGAACCCTTCGTGGAATCGATGCGGGCTGCCGGCAGCGGGCGGCTGGTGGGTATCGCCAGCGTGGCGGGCGTGCGCGGCCTGCCTGGGGCGGGCGCCTACAGCGCCTCCAAGTCTGCGGTGGTGACCTACTGCGAAAGCCTGCGGCTGGAACTGGCGGGCGACGGCATTCGCGTCGTCACCATCGCGCCGGGCTACATCCGCACGGCGATGACCGCGCACAATCCGTATTCCATGCCGTTCCTGATGGATGCCGACGCCTTTGCGCGGCGCGCGCAGGCGGCCATCGGGCGCGGCACGTCGTACACGGTGATTCCCTGGCAGATGGGCGTGGTGGCCAAGCTGATGCGCTTGTTGCCCAATGCCGTCTACGACCGCCTGGCGCGCAACGCGCCGCGCAAACCGCGCAAGGCGGACAAGGCGGGGCAGTAGGGGAGTTTGCGGGCCAGGCCGCGCGAGGCGGCCAGGCCCCAGGGCATCACGGCACGACGTCGTCGCCGACTTCGGCGGCCACGTGGCCCACGTCGCCCCAATCCAGCACCTGCCATTGGCGGCCCTCTACGCCGACCCGGTTGATGCTGACATTGAGCAGCGCGGCGTCGCGCGGCGCATTCAGCGGCACGCCGCTGGCATGGCGCCAGATGATGTCCAGCACACCGCCGTGCGTGAACATCAGGATGCGCTCGCCGTCGTGGCGGCTGGCAATGTCATCCACGGTGGAGATCACGCGCGACTGGAACTGGCCCAGCGTTTCGCCGCCGTCCAGCGGGCGCAGCGGATCGCGGCTTTTCCAGGCGGCAGCGGCTTCGGGCGCCAGCACGTCGATGCGGTCGTGATCCAGGCCTTCCAGCACGCCAAAGCCGCGCTCGCGGATGCCGGGCTCGACGCGCACGCGCAGGTCCAGTTGCTCGGACACCGGCACGGCGGTGGCGTGGGCGCGTTGCAGATCGCTGCTGTAGATGGCGTGGATCGGCGTGTGGCGGGCTTCTTCGCGCAGGCGCGCCGCCAGCAGGCTGGCCTGGTTGCGGCCGAATTCGTTCAGCGGGATGTCTTTCCAGCCTTGCAGGCGGCGTTCGCGGTTCCAGTCGGTTTCGCCGTGGCGGATGAACCAGATTTCAGTCATTGCAATATCGATACGGTGGGGAAAGGGCGCGGGCCCGGCTCAAAGCGGGTCGGGCGCGATCGGCGCGCGCGGCTTCCAGATGGCTTGAATGACCGAGCTTAACGCGACCAGCGCGGGCTCGCTAGCGCGTTCGTAGGGCAGGATGAAGCCCAGCATGGCGTCGGCGCGCGCCTGGCCCCAGACGATGAAGTCGTTCGAGGCCGCACCGGCCAGCGCGGTTTCCTCGCGCAGCAGCGCGCAGCCGGCGCCCGCCCGCACCAGCGCTTCCAGGTTGGCCTGGTCGTCGTGCTGCATGGCCACGCGCGGCGACAGGCCGTGGCGTTCGAACATGTCGCGCAGCAGCAGGTGGGTATGGCTGCCGGCCGGGCCGTCCAGCCACGGCAACTGTGCCACTTCGCGCCAGCCGCCGCGCTTGAGCACCGCGGCCTGTTCCTTGGGCAGCGCGATGCGGTAGCGCACGCTGCGCAGCGGCTGCCACAGCACCCCGCGCGGCGGGTGCGCGGCAATCGTCAGCGCCGCCGGCAAGCGGCCGGTGCTGACCTGTTCGGCAAGCGTGGCGGTGGGCAGGGTCTGCGTCTTCAGTTCGATCAGCGGCAGCCGCTGGGCAATCGCCGAGGCCAGTTCCCCCAGCCGCAGGAAGTCGGGCTTTTCGCTGGGCACGCCCAGTTCGACCACGCCCTGCAGGCTGCCCTGCAACTGCTGCGCTTCGGACTTGAACTGCGCGCCCAGCACCAGCAGCGATTCTGCCGTGGGCAGCAGCATTTCGCCGGCCTTGGCCAGCGCCAGCCGCCCGCCGCTGCGATCGAACAGGGCAACGCCCAGGCTTTGTTCCAGGGCCTTGATCTGCCCGGTGACGGCGGGCTGGGTCAGCGACAGGGCTTCGGCGGCCTTGGTCAGGTTGCCCAGCCGGGCCACCGTGACGAAGGCGCGTATCTGATAGATTTCCATGGCGCCTTTGTAGGGGAACCGGCGTCAGGCGGCAAGCAGCCGCACTTGGGTCGGCTCCAGCCCGATCGACACCGGCGCCCCCACCGGAAACGGCGACAGTCCTGCCAGGTGCGACTGGTCGGCCGTCAGGCGCTGTTCGCCCACCTGCACCTGGTAACGGGTGAATTCGCCCAGGAACTCGCTGCTTTCCACCACGCCCGGCAGCCACACGTAGCGTGCATCGCCCAGCCCGTCGGCCATTTCGATCTGCACCGTGTGCGGCCGGAAGCTCGCCGCCAGGCGCTGCGCCGTGGGGGCTTCGGCCGCCAGCGGCAGATGCAGGTCGCCCACGCCTTCCACCGCCAGCACCACGCTGCCGCTGGTGCGCTCGCGCACATTGCCTTCCAGCACGTTCATGGTGCCCACGAAGTTGGCCACGAAGCGGTTCACCGGATAGTCGAACAACGTGCTGGGCGCGCCGATCTGCTGCACCACGCCATGGTCCAGCACGGCCATGCGGTCGGCGGTGGTCATCGCCTCTTCCTGGTCGTGCGTCACGAAGATGGTGGTGATACCCAGTCGCCGTTGCAGGCTGAGCAGGTCCTGGCGCATCTGCACGCGCAGCTTCTTGTCCAGGTTCGACAGGGGCTCGTCCAGCAGCAGCACTTGCGGTTCGATCACGATGGTGCGGGCCAGCGCCACGCGCTGCTGCTGGCCGCCGGACAGCTGGTTGGGCCGGCGGCGGGCGTACTGCGACAGGCCCACCAGTTCCAGCGCGGCCTCGACCTTGGCGCGAATCTGGTCGCGCGGCAGCTTGCGTTCGACCAGGCCGAACGCCACGTTGTCCCACACGGTCATGTGCGGCCACAGGGCATAGTTCTGGAACACCATGCCGATGTTGCGATTCCAGGGCGGGATGCCGCTGATGTCCTTGCCGTCGACCAGCAACTGGCCGGCGTTCTGGCGGTTGAAGCCCGCGATCAGGCGCAGCAGGGTCGATTTGCCCGACCCCGACGGCCCCAGCAGGGCGAAGAACTCGCCGGGTTCGATGCTGATGTTGACGTCCTTGAGCACTTCCGTCTTGCCGTACGACAGGCGGATATTGCGGCATTCAACGCTGACTTTCTTCATGTTGTTTCCCCTTGGTTCAAGCCTCGTCGCCGCGCGCCGGACGCTGGCGCGCCTGGGCGCGTTCCACCAGCAGGTGCGAGACATACGTGCCGACGGCCACGGCCACCACCGCCAGCACCCCCAGCGCGGCCCCGGGCCCTCGGCCCGCCGCGCTCTGCATGTACAGATAGATGCCGTAGCTCATCGGCGCCTGGCTGTCCTTGGTGACCAGCATGATGGTGGCCGACAGCTCGACTGCCGCCGTCACGAAGCTGGTCACGAAGCCGGCCAGCATGCCGCCGGCCATCAGCGGCACGACCACCCGGCGGATGGTGCGCATGCGGGTCGCGCCCATGGATTGCGCGGCCTCTTCCAGCGACACGTTGATCTGCTGCAGCGAGGCCACGCAGGAGCGCAGCGCATACGGCAGCCGCCGCACCGAGTACGCGATCATGATGATGATCCACGACGAGGTCAGCAGCGTGCCGGTGCCGGGAATCTCCACGCCGCGGAACGTGCGCAGCAAGCCGATCGCCAGCACGATGCCGGGAATCGCCAGCGCGGCGGAGGCCAGGAAATCCAGCCACTGGCGGGCCGGCAGGCGGGTGCGCAGCATCAGGTAGGCGATGGCGGTGCCCAGGATCACGTCCACGCCCGCGGCCAGGCCGCAATACAGCAGCGTGTTGGCGATCATGCCCTGCGACTCGCTGAACACGGCGGCGTAGTGCGCCAGCGTGTAGCCGTCGGGCAGCGGCGCGAAGCTCCAGACGCTGGCCAGCGACAGCAGCAGCACCCCCATGTGCGGCGACAGCACCAGCAGCAGCACCAGCGCGATCCAGCCATAGGCCAGCGTGCTCTCCAGCGGCCGAAGCTTGCGCTTCTGGATCGAATTGCCGCCCTTTTGCAGCGTGGAATAGTCGCGGCCCTTGAGCACCCGCGCCGACAGCCACAGCGCCAGGATCGAAAACGCGATCATGATCACGCTGATCACATAGCCCAGCGGATCTTCCAGGCCCACCTGGGTGATGCGCAGATAGGCCTGCGGCGCCAGCATGTTGGTGGTGCCCAGCACCAGGGGCGTGCCCAGGTCATCGAACACCTTCACGAACACCAGCGACGTGCCTGCCACGTAACCGGGCAGCGCCAGCGGGAAGATCACGCGGCGAAACAGCCGGAATCCGCGCGCCCCCAGGTTGAAGGCCGCTTCTTCCATGGCGCCGTCGATGTTGCGCAGCGCCACCACCAGGTTCATCAGGATGAACGGGAAGTAGTGCAGGGCCTCGACGAAGATCACGCCGTTCAGCCCGTCCATGAACGGGATGGTGAAGCCGAACCAATCGTTCAGCAGCAGGTTCACGCTGCCCGAGCGGCCGAAGATCAGCTGCATGGCCACGGCGCCCACGAAGGGCGGCATGATCAGCGGCAACACGCCCAGTGTCTGGATGATGAGCGCGCCGCGAAAGTCGAAGCGCACCGTGAAATACGCCAGCGGCACCGCGATCAGCGAGGCCAGCAGGGCGGACCAGCCCGCGACGTAGAGGCTGTTGAAGAAGGCCTCGCGCATCAGAGGCTGGTTGAAGAAGGCGCCGAAATGGCCCGTGGTGAAGCTGCCGTCCGCATTGACGAACGCCGTGTAGAACACGGTGCCCACCGGCACGGCCAGGAACAGCGCCAGGAAACCCAGCACCAGAAGCGCGGCCAGCACGGGGCCGGCGGGCAGGCGGGTATGGCCCGGAAGATTCATCGAGATTCCCGTTGTGGTTGAAGACAGGCGGTGCCCGCCGGCCTGCGGCAAGGGCCGGGCCGGCGGTCACGCAGGCGGGGCGAGCCCCCCGCCCGGCAGGTCCTGCGTTACAGCGCTGCCGCTTCCCGCGCCAGCTTCACGGCCTGCTCATAATTGCTTTTGGCCGTGCCGTTCCATTCGCCTTCCAACTGTGTGATCTGCTGGTTGACCGCCGCGTCCTTCTTGTTGCCGCTGAAGATCTTCAGGAAGGCGGGGTCGGCGGCTTTGTTGCCATCGACAAGCGGGGCCCACGCCAGCTTGCGCGCCTGTGCCAACAGTTCGGCCGGCTTGCCGCTCTTGGCCTTCTCGCCCAGCTTGGCCTCGGCGTCGTAGATCGCCTTGGTGGCCGCCTGCAATTCCTTCAGTCGGAACGTGACGGTCTGGTCATACAGCGACTGCACCACGTAGTAGCGCGTCTGCGACAGGTCGGCGTTGAACTGGACCTTGCTGCGTCGCGCGATCTCGGCCGGGTCCGGATAGCCTTGCGGCACCTTGCCGGCCAGCGCCGAATACGGCAGCACGGGCAGGCGCGAGATCTTGGGTTCCAGCAGCAGTTCCTGGCCAGCCTGGCTCAGCGTGAAGGCGATGAACTTCTTGCCTTCCTCGGTGTTCTTGGCGCCATCGATCAGCGCGATGTTGGCCGGCACGATGGCCGTTTCCGATGGGTAGACGAATTCCACGGGGAACTTCGAATACTTGCTCGACAGGCCGAAGAAGTCGATGACCGGGCCCGCGCCGAACTGGCCATTGTTGACGCCGTCCGGCACGCCGAACGAACGCTCGGTGACCGCGCTGCTGTTGCCCGACATGCGCAGCAGGGTGTTCCAGCCGTCGTCCCAGCCTTCACCTTGCAGGATGGTTTCCACGGTCAGGTGCATGGTGCCCGAGCGCGACGGCGACGTGATGCCGACGTGGCCGAACCACTGCGGCGCCAAGAGGTCCTTCCATTCGACCGGCGCGGGAATGTTGTGGGCCTTGATGTAGCGCGTGTTGTAGACGATGCCGTAGCCGGCCAGCGCCTGCCCCAGGTACATGCCGCCCGGGTCGTTGATGGGGTAGTTGCCGATCTTGTCCGGCACGTCCTTGTTGGCTACGTCCGATGACTTGGCCAGCAGCTTGTCGCGGCCCAGCACCTCGAACGCGTCGGGGGCGCTGGCCCAGAACACCTCGGGGCGTTGGCCGGCCGGCGTTTCGCGCACGTAGGCGATGCCGGACACGGTGTTCTTGTTCAGGATTTCCAGCGTGATGCCCGGGTTGGCTTTCTCGAACGCGGTCTTGTAGGCCTGGGTCAGGTCTTTCGGGAACGAGGTGATGACCGTGACGGTGCCCGCCAGGGCCGGCGCCGCGCAGGCGGCCAGCAGCGCCCCTGCAAGGGCTGTGCGCATTGCATGCATGGTTTGTCTCCGTGGTTTTTTGATTTGTCCGGAGACCTTAAAGGCTGCGCCCGCCACGCGTCCAATCAGAAATTTTGATGCGCGTCATCAGCCGCGGCGTCGCGTACCGCAATGCCGGGGCAGGCAAAAGGGGCGGGGGGCACGCCCGCAGGCGCTTACGCGCGCGTAGCTGCGCGGGCTGCGGTCTGTGCCGCCTTGGCCTGCAGTTCCATGACTTTCTGGATCTGGCCCATGATCTGCATGGCCTGGGAGTTCAGCGCCTGCAGCTGGGTCGCCTTCTGTTCGGCGGAGGCGTTGCTGGCGCGCACGCGCTCGATCTGTTCCATGATCCGCTTGAGCTGGCGTTGCAGCTCCTTGATCTGGCGCGTGTAGGTGTCGTCGTTGTCGGAGGACTCTGTCTCCTTGGACTGACCCACTTTCATGGCGCCGGCATTCGATACCCGGACTTTGCCGTCGGGCGTCACGGTGACGCCCTGGCTGTCATCCTTGGCATCCTTGGCTTCCTTGTTGGCCTGAATCTTCTGCGCCCACAGGTCGGCGATGCTGCCGATGCGCGAGGTGCCGCCGATGGAATTGATGGCCATGAGGATCTCCAGGAGGAAGAATGACTGGGGTTTCCACTAATACGGCATTCTGACCGGGAACTTAAGTTGCCGCCCGTTCCCGCCCCCCTTTACACTGGCGCCCGCTCACACCAATCACCCCCGGGGAATCCATGTCCAATTCCTATTTTCCGCGCTGGCGCCTGGCCGACGACGCCGAGCCCGGTGTCATCATCGCGCCCGATGAACGGCTCTCCTGGCCCAAGAACGTGGCCATGGGGGCGCAGCACGTGGTGGCGATGTTCGGCTCCACCGTGCTGGCGCCGCTGCTCATGGGCTTCGATCCCAACGTCGCCATCCTGATGTCGGGCATCGGCACCCTGATCTTCTTCCTGTTCGTCGGCGGCCGGGTGCCCAGCTACCTGGGGTCCAGCTTCGCCTTCATCGGCGGCGTGATCGCCGTGACCGGCTACGCTGGCGGCGGCGCCAATGCCAATATCGGCGTGGCGCTGGGCGCCATCATCGCCTGCGGCCTGGCCTACACGCTGATCGGCGTCATCGTCTGGATCGTCAACGCCCGCGCGGGCGGCGGCGCCAACTGGATCGATACCTTGATGCCGCCGGTCGTGACCGGCGCGGTGGTCGCGGTGATCGGCCTGAACCTGGCACCCATCGCCGCCAAGGGCGCCATGGGCGCCTCGGGCTTTGACAGCGTCATGGCGATTGTCACCATCGTGTGCGTGGGCGGCATCGCCGTCTACACCAAGGGCATGGTGCAGCGCCTGCTGATCCTGGTCGGCCTGATCCTGGCCTGCGTGGTGTACGCCATCTGCGCCAATGGCCTGAACCTGGGCAAGCCCATCGACTTTTCCGCCGTGTACGCCGCGGCCTGGTTCGGGCTGCCGCATTTCGCGGCACCGGTCTTCAAGGCCGAGGCGATGGGCCTGATCGTGCCGGTCGCCATCATCCTGGTCGCCGAGAACCTGGGCCACGTCAAGGCGGTCAGCGCCATGACCGGCCAGGACCTGGATCGCTACCTGGGCCGCGCCTTCGTCGGCGACGGCGTGGCCACCATGGTGTCGGGTGCGGTGGGCGGCACCGGCGTCACCACCTACGCCGAGAACATCGGCGTAATGGCGGTCACTCGCATCTATTCGACGCTGGTGTTCGTCATCGCGGCCCTGATCGCCATCGTGCTGGGCTTCTCGCCCAAGTTCGGCGCCTTGATCCAGACCATCCCGGCTCCCGTGCTGGGCGGCATGTCCGTCGTGGTGTTCGGCCTGATCGCCATCGCCGGGGCTCGTATCTGGGTCGTGAATCAGGTCGACTTCAGCGACAACCGCAACCTGATCGTGGCCGCCGTCACGCTGGTGCTGGGTGCGGGCGACTTCACCGTCAAGCTGGGCAACTTCACGCTGGGCGGCATCGGTACCGCCACCTTCGGCGCGATCATCCTGTACGCGTTGCTGCGCCGCAAGAAACAGGGGTAGGGCGGCAGGCCCGGACCCGGCGACGGGTAGCCGGCACGGGCCAGGGGGGGCTGCTGGCAGGCCCGGGCCGGCATAGCGCCCGCCCAGGCCCACGCTGTGTCACGGCCGCGATAGCCGCGAGGCCGGCGCCCGGCCCGTCACCCGTACCGGCGCCGCCTCGATCACCTGGCCCGACTGGGTCTTGAACACCGCGGTGGCCTCCGACAGGCGCCGCGCCTGGTCTTCCATCGCCGACGCCGCCGCCGAGGCCTCTTCCACCAGCGCGGCGTTCTGCTGCGTCACCTCGTCCATCTGCGACACCGCCAGGGTGACTTGGTCGATGCCGCCGGCCTGCTCGGCCGACGCTGCCGAGATCTCGCCCATGATGTCGGCCACCCGCTGCACCGAGGTCACGATTTCCTCCATCGTCTGGCCGGCGGCCGACACCTGCGCCGATCCTGCCGCGACCGTGTCGACCGAGGTCTCGATCAAGGCCTTGATCTCCTTGGCCGCCTGCGCCGCGCGCTGGGCCAGCGTGCGCACTTCGCCAGCCACCACCGCGAAGCCCTTGCCCTGTTCGCCCGCCCGCGCCGCTTCCACGGCGGCGTTGAGCGCCAGGATGTTGGTCTGGAAGGCGATGCCGTCGATCACCGAAACGATGTCGGCGATGCGGCGCGAGCTGTCGGAAATGCCCTGCATCGTGGCCACCACCTGGCCCACGCTATGACCGCCGCGTTGCGCCACTTCCATGCTCACCGCGGCCAATTGGTTGGCCTGGGCGGCGTTCTCGGCGTTCTGCTTGACCGTGGCGGCCAGCTGTTCCATGGTGGCCGCCGTTTCCTCCAGCGCCGCCGCCTGCTCTTCGGTGCGGCTGGACAGGTTGGCGTTGCCCGCGGCAATCTCGGCCGCGCCGACGTTGATTTCCTCGACGCCCTGGCGCACCGTCGTCACCGTTCGGGTCAGCCCGTCCTGCATCCGCCTGACCGCCGAAAACAGCAGTCCGATCTCGTTGTTCGAGCGGGCGTCCACGCGCTGGGTCAGGTCGCCCGCGGCAATGCGGTCGAAGTGGCGGCCCGCGTCCTGCAACGGCAGCAGCACGCCGCGGCGGATGAAGGCCCAGCACAGCACGGCCAGCAGCACGGCCACCGACAGCAGCACGATGGACGACACCCTGGCCGTCGTATACGTGTTCTGCGAGCGGTCCAGCACCCCGTCGCTGCGTTCCTGCACCCGCGCCAGGAAAACCTGCATGTCCTTGGCGAAATCCGTGTCCGACTGCCGCACGGCGCTTTCGCCTTGCTGGTAGCGGGCGACCGAACGTTCCTTCAGCGCCGAATCCAGCTCCTGCAGCGCCGCCGCGTAGGTGTTGAAGCGGCCTTGCAGCACCAGGGCCAGTTCCTGGCCGCGTTCGCTCTTGGGTACTGCCATGTAGCGGGTGAAGCGCTCGCGTGCCAGCTGCAGCTGTTCGGCGGCGGTCGCTTCGGCCGCTGCGGCCTGGTCGTTGGCACCCGCCTGCAGGTCGGCAATCCCGGCGCCCAGCGCCAGGCGGGTCCGCAGCAGGGCGCCATTGGCCTCGTACAACGGGTCGACCTGGTGCACGGCCACATTATTCAGGTCCTCGATTTCCCGCACGCTGCTTTCGGCATTCATCCAGCTCAGGCCGCAAGCCAGCGCCAGGGTCACGACGAAGCAGGCCAGCACCAGCATCATTCCCGTACGGACTTTCAGTTTTTCCAGCATGAGAGCTCCCGTTCTTGAACGCGCTCCACCGCCGGCGCGGGCCCCAAGCCCATGGGCGCTGCGGTAGAGGGGCAAACGTCGAGCCGGATGACTGCGATGCGTCCGCCCAATCTGCAACACGCACAATCGATCGATACACGCGGCGGCCGCATTATGTTTTTTGGCCGCAGCGCCCCTCGGGTCTGAATAAGGAAAATCGCCGGTTGATTCCGACTTGTATTTAATTGTTATTAATGGGCCGATTTGTCGGTTATACCTTTTTTATTGAATACAACAGGGCGTTTTTACAGAAACCCGGGGGCGTCCCGATATCCGGGTTATCGGTGAGTATCTTTTATGCAACGGCGGGACGCGGCGATGTTCCGGCGGGGCAGGGGGCGGCTTGTCGGGGACGGGTCGAAAACAAGACCGTTTTGAGAAACGACGGGTTTTAGCGGGTTACAGCGGCGAAATGCGCCGAAAACGACGGTTTCTCCGGTGGCTTGCAATTCCCGTGGACTTTGACCACAATATGGCCTTGATTGCCCCGGTTCCGACCCGAGCCGGGGTTTTGTTTTGGTCGCAGCTTGCCGCATCCGCCTGGCGAGCCGACCGGACGCCTACTGCGTCAGGTCCAAGACCTTCACACCGAGAACGCTCCGTCGGGGGCGTTTTCTACTTTTGTTTGGGAAACGACAATGTCTGCCATTCCTTTGACCGTGCGCGGGGCCGAGCGCTTGCAAGAAGAGCTCCAGCGGCTGAAAACCGTGGAACGTCCCGCCGTCATCAACGCTATCGCTGAAGCGCGCGCGCAGGGCGATCTGTCGGAAAATGCCGAATACGATGCGGCTCGCGAGCGCCAAGGTTTTATCGAGGGCCGGATTGCCGAACTTGAAGGCACGCTTTCCAATGCCCACCTGATCGACCCGTCCTCCCTCGAGGCCGAAGGCCGCGCCGTGTTTGGCGCTACCGTCGACATCGAAGACCTGGATTCGGGCGACCGTGTGACGTACCAGATCGTCGGCGACGTCGAAGCCGACATCAAGTCGAACCTGATCTCCGTGTCGAGCCCCGTGGCCCGCGCACTGATCGGCAAGAGCGAAGGCGATGTGGTCGAGGTCAAGGCCCCGGCTGGCGTTCGCGAATATGAAGTCCTGGGCGTGCGTTACATCTGACGCCTGCCAATAGCGGTAACATCAGCAAAACACCATAGCCAGAACGTAGCGTTCGTCAGGATTTCCGCGGCAACAAGGCGGAACGCTATGGTGGACCGGGCGCGTAAAGCGCCCGTTTTTGTGCCCGGGTTCTATCTTTTGGGCGACGACTTGCGGCTGGTGCCGCTGCGAGCCCCGGCCCGCAGGCTGAGCGCGCTGCCGGCGCGGCGCGGAATGCCGTGACCGCTCGAGGCCGTCTTCTTGTTGCTGGGACGCATCGGCTTGCCGTTCTTGTTCAGCTGGTCCTGGGGCACGAAGCGGGTCTTGGCCTGCTTGGGCTCTTCGGTTTCGGAACGGCGCGGACGCTTGGCCAAGGTCTTGCCTTCGGCGGCCAGCTTCTTGGGCGTATGCGGCTCGGAAGCGCGGCGCTTGGTCGAGGCAGGGCGTTCCGGTTCCATGGCGGCCAGCGCGGCGGGCTTGATATTGCCGGCCAGCGGGCGGAAAAGAATCAGGGTCTTGCCCAGGTGGTGCACGGGGGCGCAGGACAGCGTGTCGCAGATGGTCGACAGCATGGCATCGCGAGCCTCGCGGTCGTCGCCGCCGGCGCGGACCTTGATCAGGCCGTGGGAAGCGAGTGCCAGATCGATTTCCTTGAGCACGGCTTCAGTCAGGCCATTGTCGCCAATCAGGACGACGGGGCGCAAAGGGTGAGCGGCGGACCGAAGGTCGCTGCGCTCACGAGAGGTAAGTTCTAATATAGGCATGCGTGGAATTGTACGGTAATGGCCAAGAATAAATTCTCTAAAGACTGGATTCACCAGCACATCAACGATCCCTATGTGAAGATGGCGCAACAGAAGGGCTACCGGGCCCGCGCCGCCTTCAAACTGATCGAGATCCTCGACACCGAGAAACTGATGCGCCGGGGCGACCTGGTCATCGACCTGGGCTCGGCCCCGGGCAGCTGGTCCCAGGTGGCGCGCGAGCGCCTGGCCGGGCCCGGCGGCGTCGTGGACGGACGCATCATCGCGCTCGACATGCTGCCCATGGAGCCCGTGGCGGGCGTCGAATTCATCCAGGGCGACTTCCGCGAAGATGACATTTTGAAACAGTTGGAAGACATGGTCGGATCGCGCGCGGTAGACCTTGTAATTTCCGACATGGCCCCCAACTTGTCAGGCGTGGGTATCGCCGACGCCGCGCGCATCCAGCATGTGTGCGAGTTGGCGATGGAATTTTCGCTCGCCCATCTCAAGCCCAACGGGGCGCTGATCGTCAAGGCTTTCCACGGAACTGGCTTCTCGCAGATCGTGCAAAGCTTCAAGCAGCACTTCAAGCGGGTGGTCGAGCGCAAGCCGAAGGCGTCGCGGGACAAGTCCTCCGAAACCTTTCTGGTGGCCCGCGATCTGAAATAACCCATGCCGGGGCCTCGCGTCCCGGTCAGAAGAAACCCCCCGGTCGGCCACGGCCGGCCTGCCGAGACAACGACCAGCAAAATCACGAATCAGACGTAATTTAGAGGCCCCGGCTGTTCCCAGGACGCAACCCGGTCCAACAGGGTAGAATGGGCTATTGACATACTTGTGACTGTGCCATATGCGGGTGCGCGGTCGCCGGTCGGAATCGAAAGCAGGAGATCGACCTTGAATAATTCATTTTCGAAAGTCGCCGTCTGGATGGTGATAGCCCTGGTGCTATTCACGGTCTTCAAGCAGTTCGACGGACGCGCGCAGACCCAGGACGGCGTGACCTACACGCAGTTCATGGACGACGCCAAGGCGGGACGTATCCGCAAGGTGGACGTGCAAGGCGGCCCTGGCGGCGACGTGCTGTACGTCACCCCGGACGCGGGCCGTGCCTACACCCTGACCTCGCCGGGCGACCTCTGGATGGTCTCCGATCTGCTCAAGTACGGCGTGCAGGTCTCGGGCAAGCCGCGCGAAGAGCAATCGCTGCTGATGAGCATCTTCGTGTCCTGGTTCCCCATGCTGCTGCTGATCGGCGTGTGGGTGTTCTTCATGCGCCAGATGCAGGGCGGCGGCAGGGGCGGTGCGTTCAGCTTCGGCAAGTCGCGCGCCCGCATGCTCGACGAAAACACCAACCAGATCACCTTCGCCGATGTGGCGGGCTGCGATGAAGCCAAGGAAGACGTCCAGGAACTGGTCGACTTCCTGCGCGACCCCAGCAAGTTCCAGAAGCTGGGCGGTCGTATTCCGCGCGGCGTGCTGATGGTCGGCTCGCCCGGTACCGGTAAAACGCTGCTGGCCAAGGCCATCGCCGGCGAAGCCAAGGTGCCGTTCTTCAGCATTTCGGGTTCGGACTTCGTTGAAATGTTCGTCGGCGTGGGCGCGGCCCGCGTGCGCGACATGTTCGAAAACGCCAAGAAGCACGCGCCTTGCATCATCTTCATCGACGAAATCGATGCGGTGGGTCGCCAGCGCGGCGCCGGCCTGGGTGGCGGCAACGACGAACGCGAACAGACCCTGAACCAGATGCTGGTGGAAATGGACGGCTTCGAATCCGGCCAGGGCGTCATCGTGATCGCTGCCACCAACCGTCCCGACGTGCTCGACCCGGCGCTGCTGCGTCCGGGCCGCTTTGACCGTCAGGTCGTGGTGCCGCTGCCCGATATCCGTGGCCGCGAGCAGATCCTGAAGGTCCACATGCGCAAGGTGCCGCTGTCGCCCAACGTCGACGCGACCATCCTGGCGCGCGGTTGCCCTGGCTTCTCGGGCGCCGACCTGGCCAACCTGGTCAACGAAGCCGCGCTGTTCGCCGCTCGCCGCAATGGCCGCACGGTGGATATGTCCGACTTCGAAAAGGCCAAGGACAAGATCATCATGGGCGCCGAGCGCCGCTCGATCGTCATGCCCGAAGAGGAACGCAAGAACACCGCGTACCACGAGTCCGGCCATGCGATCGTTGCCCGCCTGCTGCCCAAGACCGACCCGGTCCACAAGGTCACCATCATCCCGCGCGGCCGTGCGCTGGGCGTGACCATGCAGTTGCCGGAAACCGACCGCTACAGCATGGACAAGAGCCGTCTGCTCTCGACCATCGCCGTGCTGTTCGGCGGCCGTATCGCCGAAGAACTCTTCATGGACCAGATGACCACCGGCGCCTCGAATGACTTCGAACGTGCCACGGCCATCGCCCGCGACATCGTCACGCGCTACGGCATGACCGACGAACTGGGCCCCATGGTCTACGCCGAGAACGAAGGCGAAGTCTTCCTGGGCCGCAGCGTCACCAAGACCACGCACATGTCCGAAGCCACCATGCAGAAGGTGGATTCCGAGATCCGCCGCATCATCGACGAGCAATACGGCGTGGCGCGCAAGATCCTGGAAGAAAACCGCGACAAGGTCGAAGTCATGACTGCCGCGCTGCTCGAATGGGAAACCATCGACGCCGACCAGATCAACGACATCATCGAGGGCCGCCCCCCGCGTCCCCCGAAGACGCCGCAGGGCCCGTCGGATACGCCCGACACGCCCCCGAGCGGCCTGGCAGCAGGCGGCAATACGGCGGCTGCAGTCTGAGGTCTTCCGTCCTGAGTTATGGCAAATAACTTTCTTTGCGGGCGCTTCGAGTTTGATCTCGAGCGCCCGCTTGTCATGGGTATCGTCAATGTCACGCCGGACTCGTTTTCCGACGGCGGCCAGCATGACGATACCGATTCCGCCGTCGCCCACGCGCGCCAGCTCATCGACGAAGGCGCCCAGATCCTCGATCTGGGCGGCGAGTCCACGCGCCCCGGCGCCGACCCGGTTTCGGTGGCCGACGAACTGGACCGCTTGCTGCCGGTGATCGAGGCGTTGCGCGACTGCGGCGTGCCCTTGTCCATCGACACCTTCAAGCCCGAGGTCATGCGCGCCACGCTGGATGCCGGCGCCGACATGATCAACGACATCTACGGTTTTCGGCAGCCTGGCGCCATCGAGGCGGTAGCGCAATCGCGCTGCGGCCTGTGCGTCATGCACATGAAAGGCGAGCCTCGCACCATGCAGGCAACGCCGCCCGAATATTCAGACCTGATCGGCGAGATCGGGCTCTTCCTGGGAGCGCGCGCCCAGAAACTGCGCGCCGCCTGGGTCGACCCCCGTCGCATCGTGCTGGACCCGGGCTTCGGGTTCGGCAAGACCGCCGACCAGAACTTTCAACTGCTGCGCCGGCTGTCCAGCTTGCGCAGCGGCGGTTATCCATTGCTGATCGGCTTGTCGCGCAAGACCATGATCGGCCAGGCCACTGGCCGGCCGGTCGGCGACAGGCTGCCCGGCAGCATTGCCGCTGCCCTGGCCTGTGTGGCCCGTGGCGCGTCCATCGTGCGAGTGCACGATGTGGCGGCCACGGTCGACGCGCTCAAGGTATGGCAGGCGGCTGAACAAGGAGCTATCACTTCATGATCCGACGCAAGTATTTTGGTACCGATGGGGTTCGCGGCGAAGTCGGCGGACCGGTGATCAACGCGGAATTCGCGTTGCGCCTGGGTTACGCCGCCGGCCGTGTGCTGGCGCGCGAACACGCGGGGCGCGGCGGCAGCCGCCCGCAGGTCGTGATCGGCAAAGACACCCGCATTTCCGGCTACATGCTGGAATCGGCCCTGGAAGCCGGTCTGTCGGCGGCCGGCATCGACGTGCTGTTGGCGGGCCCGATCCCGACCCCGGCCGTGGCCTACCTGACGCGCGCATTGCGCCTGGTCGCGGGCATCGTGATCAGCGCTTCGCACAATCCCTACCAGGACAACGGCATCAAATTCTTCTCGGCGCAGGGCATGAAACTGCCCGACGAGATCGAAGCCGCGATCGAGGTCGCGCTGGACGAGCCGCTGGGCTGCGTCAGCTCCGAAGGGCTGGGGCGCGCCCGCCGCATGTCGGACGCCCAGGGCCGCTATATCGAATTCTGCAAGAGCACGTTCCCCAACGACCTCGACCTGAACGGCATGACGATCGTGGTGGATGCCGCCCATGGCGCCGCCTACAACATCGCGCCGCACGTCTTTCGAGAGCTGGGCGCCGAGGTGCATGCCATCGGCGTGCATCCGGATGGCTTCAACATCAACAAGGGCGTTGGCGCGCTGCATCCCGAGTTGCTGGCCAAGGAAGTGAAGACGCGCGGCGCCCAGGTCGGCATCGCGCTGGACGGCGATGCCGACCGGCTGCAGATGGTGGATGGCGAAGGCCGCATCTACAACGGCGATGAATTGCTCTATGCCATCCTGCGCGAGCGCATGCAGCGCGGCAAGGTCGACGGCGTGGTCGGCACGCTGATGACCAACTTCGGTTTCGAGCGTGAGCTGAACCGCCTGGGCGTGGGCTTCGAGCGCGCCAATGTGGGCGACCGCTACGTGCTGGAACAGATGCAGGCGCGCGGCTGGCTGTATGGCGGCGAAAGCTCCGGCCACCTGTTGTGCCTGGATTGCCACTCCACCGGCGACGGCATCGTGGCGGCCTTGCAGGTGCTGACCGCGCTGCGCCGCAACCAGGTGTCGATGGCCGATTGGGTGAAAGACCTGCGCATGTACCCGCAGAAGATGATCAACGTGCCGATCACCCCGGGCCAGGACTGGAAGACGCATCCGGGCCTGAGCGCGGCGCGCAAGGCCGTCGAGGCCGAATTGGCGGGCCGCGGCCGCATCCTCATCCGCGCCTCGGGCACCGAACCCAAGCTGCGCCTGATGGTCGAAGCCGAGGACGAGGTCCTGGCCGTGACGTCTGCTGAAAAGCTGGCGGCCAGCCTGGGATAAGCTTTTTTTTGCGTGGATCGAACATGGCCATTCATCGTTTTGCGATGAATGGCCATTGTTTGTGAATATTGCGTATTGCTTTGTAAAGAATTGTCGAGCTTTGCAGGAATTGGGCCGCATTGCTCCGATCTAAACTTCATAGTCACGTAACATATTGGTCAAGTCTTTGACATACAGGGCGTCCAAACTGACCGGACTCTCTAGGAGCTTCGCGCAATGCTGGAACTAGCACGCATCAACCCAAGCCGTAATGCCGCCGAACCGTGGACGGGACCTGCCGCCAGGGTGCTGGTGGTCGGCCTGGCGCGCACGGCCGAGGAAATCGAACAAATCCAGCGCCTGCGCTACGACGTCTTCACCGAAGACATGGGCGCGGTCTTCCCTGATGCCCAGGACGGGATCGAGCACGATCGCTTCGACCCCTTTTGTGAGCACCTGATGGTTCGCGAACTCGACACCGGCCGTGTCGTGGGCACCTACCGCATCCTGACGCCTGAAAAGGCGCGCGAAGCGGGCGGTTACTACTCGCAATCCGAATTCGACCTGTCCGGCTTGGGCGCGATCCGCGACGAGCTGGTGGAAGTGGGGCGCTCGTGCACCCACGCCGACTACCGCAATGGCGCGGTCATCATGCTGCTGTGGTCCGGCCTGGCGGAATACCTGCGCCGGGGCGGCTACCAATACGTGTTGGGCTGCGCCAGCGTCAGCCTGCGCGACGACGGCGTGACCGCCGCCGAAGTCTGGCGCACCATTTCCAAGCATCTGCCCAAAGAGGGCCAGCCGCATGTGACGCCGCTGCACCGCTACCCGGTGGAAAAGCTCAACAGCACGCTGCCGGCCCGTGTGCCGCCGCTGATCAAGGGCTACCTGAAGCTGGGCGCCACGGTGTGCGGCGAACCCGCCTGGGACCCCGATTTCAACGCCGCCGATTTCCCGGTGCTGTTGAAGATGGACGGCATGGACGAGCGCTACCGCCGCCATTTCGGCCTGGATCAACCCGTCGCCAACGGCCAGCGCTGATCATGCGCCGCTTGTTCCGCCGTATGAAGATCAAACTGATACGGCGGGCCACGCGGCCTTTCCGTCTGGAACTCAAGCAACTGGAACGGCAGACGGATCTGTTGCCGTTCTAGCCCGCTCGAGTGTTGAACCACACGATCTTGAGCCAAACGACGCGGGGCCTGCCCCGCGTCGTCGTTTGCCTCAGAATTCCAGCAGTTCGAACGAGAACCCTACCTTCGACCACTCGGCTTCTTCCGCGCGCAGCGTGAAGTCGCTGAGCGGATGCTGCGCGAGCCAATCGCGGTTCACGCGCACCACGATCGAGTCGTTGCGCATCGAGGCCGTGAGGGGCAGGGGCTCGATTTCGCCGCGGCGGCGAAACAGCAGCACTGCCAGGCGCAGGCTCAGGATGGCCATCCACTGGGCGCGGGTGCGCACCAGGGGTTCCAGCTTGCTCAGCTTGCCCTGGTGGCCCAGCGCCAGCAGTGCCAGCAATTGCTGGTCAGCGCGCGAGAAGCCGGGCATGTCGGCGTTTTCCAGCACGTAGGCGGTGTGCTTGTGATACGCGTTGTGGGCGATCGACAGGCCGACTTCGTGCAGGTCCGCCGCCCAGCCCAGCGCCACGCGCAGTTCGGTGCGCTCCGGGCCTTCGGGCATCATCGCGTCGAACAGACTGAGCGCGGCATGGTGCACGCGGCGGGCCTGGTTGACGTCGACGTGGTAGCGCTTCATGAACTGGCGCACCGATTCGTCGCGCTTGTCGTGTTCGTCGTCGCGGCCCAGCAAGTCGTACAGCACGCCCAGGCGCAGGGCGCCGTCGCCGGTGTGCATGACGTCGATACCCAGTTCGTCGAACAGGGCGCTCATGATGGCCAGGCCGCCGGGCAGCACGTCGGCGCGCTCGACCTTGATGCCGGGCAGTTCGGACGGGATCACCCGGCCGGCGCGCACGATGCGGTCTTTGAGCTTGGTCAGGCCGGCGCGGGTGATGCCGCGGTCGGACAGGCCGCCTTCGGTCAGGATGGCGAACAGCGCCTTGGCGGTGCCGGACGAGCCATAGGCTTCTTTCCAGCCCGTCTTGCGGTACTGCTTGGCAATGACTTCGATTTCGCGGCGGGCGGCCAGTTCGGCCAGCTTCATCTGGTGGGCATCGACGATGCCGTCCGAGAAGAACTGGCGGCTGTAGCTGACGCAGCCCATGTACAGCGACGACATCAGGCCGGGCTCGTGGCCCTTGCCGATGATGACTTCGGTGGAACCGCCGCCGATGTCGATCACCAGGCGCTTGTTGGGCGAAGGGGGCAGGGTGTGGACCACGCCCGAGAAGATCAGGCGGGCCTCTTCGCGGCCGGCGATGACTTCGATGGGAAAGCCCAGTGCGGCTTCGGCGCGGGGCAGGAAGTCGCGGGTGTTGCGCGCCACGCGGAAGGTGTTGGTGGCCACGGCCCGCACCCGGTTCGGGTGGAAGCTGCGCAGACGGTCGCCGAAACGTTCCAGCACGGCGATGGCCCGCTCGATGGCGTCGTCGCCCAGGCGCTTTTCGGCGTCCAGGCCGGCAGCGAGCCGGACGGTTTCCTTGAGGCGGTCGATCTGATAAATCTGGGGCGTACCGTCCTGCTGAACGATGCGTCCGATGGAGAGGCGGAAGCTGTTGGACCCGAGGTCCACGGCGGCCAGAAGTTGATCCATGCGGCTCGTCAATATTGGCTTTGAGGTGGCCTGATTATAGATACCCCATGTGACAGCGCCGTCGGCTGCGGGTTTTCGCTTATGGAACAAATGGTTGGCAGCGAAAGGAGGGTACGCCATGTGTCCCGGATTTGTCGTACGCTACGCATTTGGCGTTGTGTCATAGAACCGTCACCCTTTTGCAGTAAAACTCCACGCTCTCCCTACGTATGGAATCCGGTATGACCACACGCCCGCCCGCCGAGCCCTTGCTCCTGAATCGCGAGTTGTCGCTGCTCAAATTCAACGAACGCGTGCTGGCGATGGCGGAAAATCCCAAGACGCCCTTGTTGGAAAGGCTGCGCTACGTCTGCATCGTCAGCTCGAACCTGGATGAATTCTTCGAAATCCGGATTTCCAGCCTGAAAGAGCAGCAGCGCCAGTCGCCCAACCTGGTGGGCCCGGACGGCATGACGCCGGACCAGGCGTTCGAGAACGTCCAGCAGGCGGTGCACGAGCTGGTGGGGCGGCAGTACGCTCTGCTCAATGACGAGATCCTGCCGGCCATGCAGGCCGAGGGCATTGCGCTGCACCATGCATCGGAATGGAACCCGCAGCAGCAGGAATGGGCGCGCGAGGTCTTCAACCGCGACGTGATGCCGCTGCTGACCCCCATCGGGCTGGACCCGGCGCATCCGTTCCCGCGCGTCTACAACAAGAGCCTGAATTTCATCGTGTCGCTGTCCGGCGCCGACGCCTTCGGCCGCCAGGCATCCATCGCCGTGGTGCAGGCGCCGCGCGCGCTGCCGCGCCTGATCAAGATGCCGCCCGAGCTGTCCGGCCACCCCGAGGGCTACATTCTTCTGACGTCGTTGCTGCGCGCCTTTGTCGGCGAGCTGTTCCCGGGCCTGGAAATGCTGGGCTGCTACCAGTGGCGGGTGACGCGCAACAGCGACCTGTTCGTGGACGAGGAAGAAGTCACCAACCTGCGCCATGCCTTGCAAGGTGAGCTCTCGCAGCGCAACTTCGGCGCCGCGGTGCGGCTGGAAATCGACAAGCTCACGCCGGTGGAACTGGAAACCTTCCTGCAGCGCGAGTTCTCGCTCAAGGCGGAAGACACCTACCGCGTGCCCGGCCCGGTCAACCTGTCGCGCCTGATGCAGCTGTGCAACTCGCCCGACCGCCCCGACCTGCTGTTCCCCGACTACCGCGCGCCGTTGCCGGCGCCGTTCGACCGGGTTGGCGACAAGCCGTCCGACCTGTTCGAGGCCGTGGCCGAGCAAGACCGCCTGCTGCATCACCCGTACCAGTCGTTCCAGCCCGTCATCGACTTCCTGACCGCCGCCGCGCTGGACCCGGACGTGATGGCCATCAAGCAGACCATCTACCGTACCGGCGAGGATTCCGAGCTGATGAAGATCCTGCTGGCCGCCGCGCGCGCCGGCAAGGAAGTGACGGTGGTGGTGGAATTGATGGCCCGCTTTGACGAGCAGACCAACATCAATTGGGCCTCCAAGCTCGAAGAGGTGGGCGCCCACGTGGTGTACGGCGTGGTGGCGCACAAGACGCACGCCAAGATGGCCGTCGTGCTGCGGCGTGAAAAGGGCCGCCTGCGCCGCTACGCCCACCTGGGTACGGGCAATTACCATCCGCGCACCGCTCGGCTGTACACCGACTTCGGCCTGCTGACGGCCGACCCCAAGCTGTGCGAGGACATGGACAAGGTCTTTGCGCAACTGACCGGCCTGGGGGCGCGCCGCTCGCTCAAGGCGCTGATGCAGTCGCCATTCACCATGCATGACGGCATGGTGGCGCTGATCCGCGCCGAGGCCCGTGCCGCCAAGGCGGGCAAGCGCTCGCGCATCATGGCCAAGATGAACTCGCTGCTCGAAGAGCAGATCATCGAAGAACTGTACAAGGCCAGCCAGGCCGGCGTGAAGATCGACCTGATCGTGCGCGGCGTCTGCGCCCTGCGTGCCGGCGTGCCGGGGCTGTCGGAGAACATCCGGGTGCGCTCCATCGTGGGCCGCTTCCTGGAACACTCGCGCGTGTTCTATTTCTACGCCGAGGGCGCCGAGACCGTGTACCTGTCGTCGGCCGACTGGATGGACCGCAATTTCTTCCGCCGCGTCGAAATCGCCTTCCCGATCTACGACAAGTCGCTCAAGAAGCGCGTCATCGACGAAGCCTTCACCTTTGCCCTGCGCGACAACCAGCTGGCCTGGCAACAGCAGGCCGACGGTGACTACGTCCGCGTCAAGAGCCGCCGCGAGCCGTTCAACCTGCACCAGTACCTGATGCAGAAGCTGGGCGTGTAGCCCAGGCCTGAGCCGGGCAGGGGGACGGATATCCGTCCCCCAATCCTTGGGGCAGGGGGGGGCTTCCGGCCCCACCAATCTTCACCCCAATCAATCCGCCCCCCAATTTCCCCGCAAGCAAAAACCCGCGTTCGAGGCAGGCGCTCCCAGAGCCAGGCCGCGCGGATCCGGCTACGCCGGTCCGCCACCGGCGCCCCCCTGGGGGGGAAGCGCGCAGCGCTCCGGGGGGGGAATGTGACTGTCACTATCTTGTCACGTTGGGCTTCTAACATGCGAGGGTCGCTGAAAGACAGGCAGTAGAAAGCCTGCCAAGACTCCTCTAACGAGCACAGAAGGAACCAAGATGTTCAAACGTGTCTTCAAACAAGTTTCCCTGGGTGTCGCTCTGAGCGCCGCCGTGTTTGCCGTCCAGGCCGCCGATGTGACCGGCGCCGGCGCATCGTTCCCGTACCCGGTCTACGCCAAGTGGGCGTCGGACTACAAGGCCGCCACCAACAACGCGGTCAACTACCAGTCGATCGGTTCGGGCGGCGGCCAGCAACAGATCATCGCCAAGACCGTCGATTTCGGCGCCTCGGACGATCCCATGAAGGCGGCTGACCTGGAAAAGAACGGCCTGCTGCAGTTCCCGGCCGTCATCGGCGGCACGGTGGCCGTGGTGAACGTCGACGGCATCGCTCCGGGCAAGCTGAAGCTGTCGGGCAAGGTCCTGGCTGAAATCTTCCTGGGCAAGGTCAAGAAGTGGGACGACGCCGCCATCAAGGCGCTGAACCCCGACCTGAAGCTGCCGTCGGCCGACATCATCGTCGTGCACCGTTCGGACGGCTCGGGCACCACCTTCGGCTGGACCAACTACCTGTCCAAGGTGTCGCCGGAGTGGAAGGAACAAGTCGGTGAAGGCAAGGCCGTCAAGTGGCCCGTGGGTCAAGGCGGCAAGGGCAACGAAGGCGTCGCCGCCTACGTCGGCCAGCTGAAGAACTCGATCGGCTACGTGGAATACGCCTACGCCAAGCAGAACAAGCTGGCCTGGACGCAGCTGCAGAACAAGGACGGCAAGTTCGTCCAGCCGGAACAGAAGGCCTTCGCCGCTGCCGCCGCCAACGCCGACTGGAAGAGCGCGCCTGGCATGGGCGTGGTGCTGACCGACGAACCGGGCGCCGATTCCTGGCCCGTGACCGCCGCGACGTTCATCCTGGTCCACAAGTCGCAAGACAAGCCCGCCCAAGGCAAGGCTGTCCTGGAATTCTTCGACTGGGCCTTCAAGAACGGCGCCAAGTCGGCTGAAGCCCTGGACTACGTGCCGCTGCCGGAAGCCGTGACCAAGGAAATCCGCGCTGCCTGGGGCGAAGTCAAGAGCGCCGACGGCAAGGCTGTCTGGAAGTAAATGGATGATGGGCGCGGCGGCCTGGCCCCGCGCCCGCATCGGTCCGCCGCCCCGGTTTCCTGCTGGTTGGAAACCGGGGCGGATCTCCCGGGCCCTCTCGTAGTTTCTCCCAAGGTTTCCTAAGGAAAGTCCATCCATGAGCGCGGTAATGGATAATAGTGTGCCGCTTTCGCCCAGCGTGGCGGACTCCGTGACTACCGGCACGCCTTCGCCTATGAAGCAAAATAAAAACGCGCTGATGGATGCGCTGTTCAAGAACCTGACCCGCCTGTTCGCCTTCCTGGTGTTCATCCTGCTGGCGGCGATTCTTATTTCCCTGATCTACGGCAGCCGTGAATCGCTGGCCAAGTATGGCCTGTCGTTCCTGTGGCTGAACGACTGGGACCCGGTCAAGCAAAACTACGGCGCGGTGGTGCCCATCATCGGCACGCTGCTGACGTCGGCCATCGCCCTGATCATTGCCGTGCCGGTCTCGTTCGGCATTGCCATCTTCCTGACCGAACTGTCGCCCACCTGGCTGCGCCGCCCCTTGGGCACCGCCGTCGAAATGCTGGCCGCCATCCCGTCGATCATCTACGGCATGTGGGGCCTGTTCGTCTTCGTGCCGGTGTTCCAGCAATACGTGCAGCCTTTCCTGATTGCCACGCTGGGCAGCGTGCCGATCATCGGCGGCATGTTCGCCGGGCCGCCGTTCGGCATCGGCATCTTCACCGCCGGGCTGATCCTGTCGATCATGATCATCCCGTTCATCGCGGCGGTGATGCGTGACGTGTTCGAACTGGTGCCGGCCATGCTGAAGGAATCGGCCTACGGCCTGGGCAGCACGACCTGGGAAGTGATGTGGCGCGTGGTGCTGCCGTTCACCAAGTCGGGCGTCATCGGCGGCATCATGCTGGGCCTGGGGCGCGCCTTGGGTGAGACCATGGCGGTGACCTTCGTGATCGGCAACGCCTTCAAGTGGTCCGGCTCGCTGTTCTCGCCGGGCAACTCGATCGCCTCGGCGCTGGCCAATGAATTCAACGAAGCGGGCGGCATCCAGAAGTCGGCGCTGCTGGAACTGGGCCTGATCCTGTTCCTGATCACGACGATCGTGCTGGCCCTGGCCAAGATGCTGCTGGTTCGCCTGTCTGCCGGCGAAGGCAAGAAAACCTGACCCGCCGCGAGCCCAAGGAAAAGAACATGGCTGTATCCGTACTCAATATGCAGAACGGCGTGTATCGCCGGCGCCGCGTGGTCAACCGCATCATGCTGACCATCTCGCTGGGCACGCTGGTGTTCGGGCTGTTCTGGCTGTTCTGGATCATCCTGACGCTGCTGACGAAGGGCGCCCCGGCGCTGTCGTACACCCTCTTCACCGAGATCACGCCGCCGCCGGGGCAAACCGGCGGCCTGATCAACGCCATCTTCGGCAGCGTGATGATGGCTGGCGTGGGCACGCTGATCGGTACGCCCGTCGGCATCCTGGCCGGCACGTACCTGGCCGAATACGGCCAGCGCGGCTGGCTGGCGCCGGCCACGCGCTTCCTGAACGACGTGCTGCTGTCGGCGCCGTCGATCATCATCGGTCTGTTCATCTACGCCGTTTACGTGGCGCAGGTGGGCCACTACTCGGGCTGGGCCGGCGCCATCGCGCTGTCGATCCTGGTGATTCCGGTGGTGGTGCGCACGACCGACAACATGCTGCTGCTGGTGCCCAACAGCCTGCGCGAGGCCGCGGCCGCGCTGGGCTGCCCCAAGTGGCGCATGATCACGCTGGTCTGCTATCGCGCTGCCAAGACCGGCATCATCACCGGCGTGCTGCTGGCGATTGCCCGCATCTCGGGTGAAACCGCGCCGCTGCTGTTCACGGCGCTGTCGAACCAGTTCATGTCGACCAACATGAACGGCCCGATGGCCAACCTGCCGGTCGTGATCTACCAATACGCCGCCAGCCCCTTCAAGGACTGGAACGACCTGGCCTGGGCCGGGGCTACCCTGATTACGCTGCTGGTGCTGGGCATCAACATCCTCGCCCGCAACATGTTCCGCAAGTAAAGATCGCTTTGCCGGCGCGCCAGGCGCGCCGGACCTAGGGAAACCAAATGGAAAACACCGCTACCGCCGTCAAGAACAAGATCGAGGTCAAGAACCTGAACTTCTACTACGGCAAGTTCCATGCGATCCGCAATGTGAACATGTCGATCCAGGAGAAGAAGGTCACCGCCTTCATCGGCCCGTCGGGCTGCGGCAAGTCGACGCTGCTGCGTACCTTCAACCGCATGTTCGAGCTGTACCCGGGCCAGCGCGCCGAGGGCGAAATCATCCTGGACGGCGAAAACCTGCTGACCGCCAAGACCGATATTTCGCTGATCCGCGCCAAGGTCGGCATGGTGTTCCAGAAGCCCACGCCGTTCCCCATGAGCATCTACGACAACATCGCCTTCGGCGTGCGTCTGTTCGAACGCCTGTCCAAGGGCGAGATGGACGAGCGCGTGGAATGGGCGCTGAGCAAGGCCGCGCTCTGGAACGAAGTGAAGGACAAGCTGCACCAAAGCGGCAACAGCCTGTCGGGCGGCCAGCAACAGCGTCTGTGCATCGCCCGCGGCGTGGCCATCAAGCCGGAAGTGCTGCTGCTGGACGAACCGTGTTCGGCGCTGGACCCGATCTCGACTGCCAAGATCGAAGAGCTGATCGCCGAACTCAAGAACGACTACACCGTCGTCATCGTGACCCACAACATGCAGCAGGCCGCGCGCTGCTCGGACTACACGGCTTACATGTACCTGGGTGAGCTGATGGAATTCGGCCAGACCGACCAGATCTTCGTGAAGCCGTCGCGCAAGGAAACCGAAGACTACATCACCGGCCGTTTCGGCTGAGGCAGGCCCGGCCAAGTCGGCTGGGACATCGACGGCGCGCCCGCAAGGCGCGCCGTTGTCGTTTGTGGCTTACGAGCGTTGCTGCTGCAGGGCCTGCGATGCCGGCGCCTGTTGCGCCTGCGGCCCGCCCGCGTAGCGGCCGGGGATCAGGATCACGAACACCGCCGCCAGCACGGCCGCGCAAGAGAAGGCAATGAAGTTCCACGCCAGCGGCAATTGCAGGCTGGCGAGGTAGCCGCCGACGATGGGGCCGCTCATCGCGCCGATGCGGGCGAACGACAGCGCCCAGCCGGTGGCCGCGCCGCGCGCGTGCGCCGGGTAGTAGCCGGCCAGGTAGCCCGTCAGGATCAGCGAAGACGAAATGCTGCCCACACCGGCCAGCGCCACCCACAGGTAGTTCACGACCAACGGGTTGTTGTAGGTCAGGCAGTAGATGCCGACAGCGCCCACCAGGAAGAACAGCGCCACGATCTTGCGCGGTTCGGTCTTGTCGGCAAACTGCCCCAGCACCAGGCCGCCAATGGCGGACGCCAGGCTGAACACCAGCAGGAACGACAGGCTGGAACCCAGGTCGTAGCCGTTCTTGCGCATGATCTGCGGCAGCCAGGTGTTCAGGCCATAGACCAGCATCATGCCCAGGAACAGCGCGCCCCAGAAGCACAGGGTGGCGCGCAGGTGGCGCGGCGAGAACACCGCCGCCATCACATCGCGCCAGGTGGCTTTCTCGCCCGCGACTTCGCGGGGGCGGAACGGCTCGAGCGACACGATACCCAGGCGATCGGCCATCGCGCGGGCGCCGGCTTCGTCACCCTTGGCCAGCAGGTATTCCAGCGACTCGGGCAGCCAGCGCGCCAGCAGCGGCACCAGCAGCAGCGGCGCCGCACCCACCAGGATCACCGAGCGCCAGCCCCAGTGCTGCAGCAGCGCCATGGCCACCGCGGCCGAACACAGGATGCCCAGCGAATAGCCCGAGTACATGACCCCATAGTTGAAGCCGCGCCTGGCGGGCGGTGAATATTCAATGGTCAGCGCCGCCGCCACCGGAATCACGCCGCCCAGCCCCAGCCCGCCGATGAAGCGGAACGTGGCGAACCAGGTGGGCGTGGGCGCCCAGGCCGCCCCGATCATCGTCAGCGAAAACAGCGTGACGCAGGCCAGCAGCATGCGCCGGCGGCCCAGCAGGTCGGACAGCGTGCCCACCGCGAACGAGCCCACGAACATCCCGGCCAGCGCGTAGCTGCCCAGCATGCCCAGCTGGATCGGCGTCAGGTTCCAGCTCTTGTCGTCGGCCAGCGCGGGCAGCACCGCGCCCATTACCCCGACGTCGTAGCCTTCGAACAGGATCGCCAGCCAGCAGACGAACAGCACGGTATAGGTGGTCCGCGCGGGCGCGGCCCAGGCGGATGGAGCAGAGGCGGTGGCCATGATTTTCCCGATGAGATTGTCGTTATGGATCTGAATTTAATTTATGCTTCAACTATATAGGTGTCAATCAGGGCTTGCGCGCGAAAGCGGCCTTCCGGGAAGCGGGAAGGGCGCCGTTTCGGCGTGCCTGCCGTATCTGGTATAGTTGCCACCCTCGGGGCGTAGCGCAGCCTGGTAGCGCATCTGCTTTGGGAGCAGAGGGTCGTGAGTTCGAATCCCACCGCCCCGACCAGTAAAAACAAAGGGTTAGCTCATTTTTGGTGAGCTAACCCTTTTCGTTTTCTGGCGCATGCGTCTTCAGACAGACGCCTCAGCGCAGATCTTTGGCGTGCATCCGGGGGCCTAGCGGCCCGCCGGCGCCATCAGATACCGCGTCAGCTTCTCCATCATCGCGTCGCAGGCCTGTAGCTGGGACAGTTCGACGTATTCATCCGCCTTGTGCGCCACGTCGATGCTGCCCGGCCCGCAGATCAGCACCGCCGTCTGCCCCCACAACTGCTGGAACAGCCCGCCTTCGGTGCCGAACGCGGCCTTGGTGAGCGGGGTGTCCGGCGGTAACCACGAGGCCAGCAGCGCCACGCCTGCGGAGTCCTCCGGGGTGGCAAGTCCGGGATAGCTGTTGACCGTCGTGACGCGGGGCGGCTCGGCATCGGGCAGGGCGCCCGCGGCACGCATCTTTGTCTGAGTGAGCGCCAGCACCCGCTCCAGAATCTGGTTCGGGTCGTCCTGCGCGACGTTGCGGATCTCGAAATTGACTTCGCATTCCGCGGGCACGATGTTCAGCGCCGTGCCGCCCTTGATGGTGCCCGCATGCACGGTCGTGTAGGGCACTTCGTAGCCAGGTTCGCGCGGCCCGTGTTCGGCCAGGTCATGCTGCACGTCGCGCAGGGCGCTGATCAGGTCGCTGGCCGTATGGATGGCATTGACGTAATGCGGCGCCAGCCCCGAGTGGCCCGCCTGGCCGCAGCACAAGGCCCGGTAGGCCGCCTTGCCCTTGTTGCCGGTGCCGATTTTCATCAGCGTCGGCTCGCCCACCACGCAGAGCAGCGGGGCGGGTTGCATGCGTTCCAGCGCGCGCAGCAGATGGCGCACGCCCACGCAGCCAATTTCCTCGTCGAACGACAGCGCCAGATGCAGGGGCCGCGCAAGCGGCTGGCGGGCCGCGCGGATCATGGCCATCACGGCGCAGGCGACAAAGCCCTTCATGTCCGCGCTGCCCCGACCATAGATGCGCCCGTCGCGTTCGGTGGCCTCGAAGGGCGGCGAGGTCCACGGCTGGCCCGTCACGGGCACCACGTCGGTATGGCCCGAGAGCACGATGCCGGGCGCGTCCAGGGGGCCGACGGAGGCGAACAGATTGCTGCGCCGGGCGTCCTGCGGGTCCGCCACCCGCGTGGACGCGATGCCCGCCTGCGCCAGCAACGCCTGCACGCGTTCGATGAGCGCGATGTTGGGCGTCAGCGTGACGGATTCAAACGCGATCAGTTCGCGCAATAGGTCTGGACTGTTGTCCGGAGTCGGTGTGCTCATGGCATGGACCTGCAGGGTTGCGGGCGACGCGCGGGCGTGCCGTCCGTTCAGTTGTTTTCAGGAGGCGGCACATAGGGGTCGAAGAAGCTGCCTTCGCTCATGCCGGGTATGTATTGATCCGAGATATAGGCGCGGCAGCGCTGCATGAAGACTTCGGTCAGCCGTGACGGTTTCATCGGCTTGTAGGTCGTCAACCCAAGCAACATGGGGCGGTGTTCGCCCACCAGGCGCAGCCGCACCAGCCGCTTGCCATCCAGGGCTTGTGTGGATTTCGGCCGCACGTTGAACAGCGCATAGCCGATGCCGTTGGCGACCATGGACCGCACCACTTCTTCCGAGCGCGAACGCGCCACGATGTTCGGCTCCAGGCCGAATTTCGCGAATAGCGACATGAAGTAATCGCGGCTCAAGGGCAGGTCCAGCAGCACCATGGGCAAGCGCGCCAGCTCTTCGAGCGTCACCGCGATCTGCTGCGACAGCGGATGCAGTTCGCTCACCACCACGTGCGGGGGCAGGCGCGCCAGCGCTTCGAACGAGATTTCGTCGCCCAGCCTCAGGTCGTAACTGAGCGCAACGTCGATCTCCAGGGTATGCAGCTTGTCGATCAGCAACTGCTGGTCGCCTTCGACCATGTGCAGGTCGACTTTGTCGAAGGCGCGCGAGAAGCCGAAGATCACTTCCGGCGCGATCATGGCCGTGAGCGACTGGAAGCAGCCCACGCGCAAGGTGCCCTGGATGGTATTGCTGGAGACCGACGCGATCTTGTAGAGGCGTGAGGCGCGCTCGAGCAGGTCTTCGCATTCGCTCATGACCTGTTGGCCGAGCACCGTCAGGGCCAGGCCCTTGGACGGATGCCGGACGAACAGCTGCACATCCAGCTCGGTTTCGACATGGGCGATGGCAGCCGAAATCGACGGCGCCGAAATGTGGATCTGGCTGGATGCCGCGGCGATGCTGCCGTGTTTGGCCGTGGCGACGAAGTACTCCATCTGGCGCAGCGAAATGCGATTGAGCATAGTCCGATGTGAGAAAGAAAAGTGTCTCCACTATGCCCGCACAGCGGGCCTGGCGCTCCTCGGGTTTTCTCGCACTCGCCGTTTGCCACAGCCTGTCACAGATTGCCTGGCACGCCGAAACTCGGTGCGGCGCGCGGATCCCTGGCGCGGGTGATGTAATCCTGGATCTGCGGCTCGTAGACCTTCCAGGCCTCGTACAGGGTTTCAACAGGGCATTGCTCCACCCAGTCCATGCGCAGGTCGACGATAGGCCAATCCAGATCCGCCACCACCAGCAGTCCGGCCGAATGCACCGGCCCCTCTTCGCCGCCGGCTGCCTGACCGGCCAGCATGGCCTGCATCAGGCGTTCGGCCAGCGAACCCGTCGTCTTCTCGAAGGCCGAGAGCATGGCGGCGGGCACGTCCAGCGACGCCAGCATATTGCCGGCGCACGCGGCGTGCTCGCCCTTCGCGCTGGCCAGGCGGCCCAGCGCATTCGAGCCGGTGAAGATGGCCGGCGCTTGCGTGGCGTCGATGGCCATCAACTGCCGGTAGCTGATGAAAGGGCGCTCGGCCAGCGATTGCAGCGCACGCTCGGGCGAGTGGCCCTGGCTCATCGCGTCAAGGATGAGCGGCCCCAGCGCGGGGTCGGTGATGTTCTGGCTGACTGCCGCACCCACGCCAGCGCGTGCGCGCACGCATCGCGCCGCGACGGCGGGAGACGACGATGAGACGGCCGCGCCGAACTGGCCGGTGGCCGGGCAACGGGCAATGATGGAAAAAGTCATGACCTGGGCCTCCTGGGGCGTCAATCCGGAATAACGGCAGTCGCGTCGATTTCCACCAACCATTCGGGCCGCGCCAATGCCGACACCACGATACCGGTGGACACGGGGAACACGCCCTTGAGCCACTTGCCGACCACCAGATAGACCGCCTCGCGATAACGGGGATCGATGATGTAGATCGTGATCTTGCAGATGTCCTGCAGCTCGCCGCCGGCTTCCCGGAGCAGCATGTCGATGTTCTTCATCGCCTGCTCCGCCTGGCCCGAGGCATCGCCGATGCACACGCTCTCGGACGTGTCCAGGTTCTGGCCGATCTGCCCGCGCAGGAAGACGGTGCTGCCACGCGCGACGACGGCCTGGCACAGATCGTTGTCGAGTTTCTGTTCCGGGTAGGTGGCCTTGGTATTGAAAGTGCGTATGCGCTTGTGCTTCATGGCTCGTATCTTTATTAGGGTTTATCCGGGGCCCCGCGTCTGCCTGGCAAGCGGCATCGCATAAGACCGTGACCTGCCCGCTGATGGTCGGCCCAAGCGGGGCGGCAGCCTATTTGTTTTTTCCGGCGTCCCGTCTCGGAAATCCTGACGCGGGCGGCCATCAGGAAAATCTATCCACGCCAACGGAAAAGGCGACTTGGTCGCTCGGATCGCGTCTCTCATCATTGGTTTTCGCTGGCCGAAGCCACCTTTCCTTGCAGGGAATCCGGATGACCATTGCCTCAACGCTCCTACCCGCCGCCTATCCCCGCTTTCGCTACGACGGGTCCGGCGACCTTGCCCGCATCGGGCTGATCTACATCGCCTCCAGCGTCGTGATGGAAGAAGAAATGTGGGCCATGTCCGGACCGGGGGTTTCCACCCATACCGCGCGCATCAAGCTGCCCAAGGTCACCGTCCAGGGCATCGAGGAAATGATGAACGCCCCGGAACTGGAGCAGGCTGCGCGGCTGGCGGGCGCGGCCCCCATCGACGTGCTGCTGTTCGGCGGCACCAGCGCTTCGTTTCTTCACGGCACCGCCTACGACCAGGCGCTTATCCAGAAGCTGCGGCAATGGGTGCCGGGGCCGAAGATCACCACGGCGTCCACCGCCACGCTCGCGGCCTTGAAGAAGGTGAAAGCGGGCAAGGTGGCGCTGGCCACGCCCTATCTGCCGGAAATCCACGAGCGCGCCATCCGCTTTCTGCAGGAAAACGGCCACGAGGTCGTCAGGAGCGCCTGCCTGGGCATTTCGGATGACCACGCGCTGGCCGAGGTCTCGCTCGAGAAGGTCTATGACCACGTGATCTCGGTCGACCACCCGGACGCGACGGCCATCTTCGTGTCGTGCACCAATTTCAGGACCGTCGGCGCCATCGAGGCGCTGGAGCAGAAACTCGGCAAACCGGTGATCTCGGCCATCCAGGCCTCGTTCTGGCATTGCCTGGACCTCACCGGCGCGGCAGGCGCCAAACCCGGCTACGGGTCGCTGTTCAACGCCAACCTGACCAAGGCCGACACGATGTAAGCACTTCGCCACGGCGGATCACCAATAAACAAGGGGAAAAAGATGCATCTGCACAAAACCATCACGGCGCTGACACTCGCAAGCGCCTCGTTATTCGTCCTGGCGCCGGCGCATGCCGAAAAGCTGGTGCTTGGCAACGAGGGAAGCTATCCCCCGTTCAGCATGGTCGACCCGTCGGGTCGCCTGACGGGCTTCGAACCCGACCTGGCGCGCGAGATGTGCAAACGGATGAAGGTCGATTGCGAAATCGTCGTCATGGACTTCAAGGCCCTGATTCCGGCGCTGCTGCAGAAGAAGCTGGATGCCGTGGTCAGCCAGACCAAGCCGCTGCCCGAACGCAAGGAAAAGGTGCTGTTCGGCCGCGCGGTGCTGTTCAATCCGGACTCCTACGTGGTGCCCGAGGCAAAGAACTACACCTTCACGCCCGAGGGACTGAAGGGCGTACGGATCGGCCTGCAACGCGGTTCGGCGCAGGCCAAATACGTGTCCGAGACGTTCGGCAACGCCGTGCAGATCGTGTTCTACGACAACCCCGACCAGATCCGGCTCGATCTCGCCAACGGGCGGCTGGACATGAGCCTGGGCCCCAAGATCAGCTGGACCAACGAGTTCCTGTCCAAACCCCAGGGCAAGGGCTGGAAATTCGCGGGCGGCGACTTGTGGACCGGCGGCGGCGAAGCCGGATCGAGCTGGATCGCCCGCAAGGACAGCGGCGAGCTGCTCAACCGCATGAACGCCACGCTGGAAACCATCATCAAGGACTGCACCTTCACCAAGCTGCGCAAACCCTATATGGAAGTGGAACTGCTGCCCGAGGAAGCGGCCTGCCGCTAGCCCTGTCCGCGCACCCCGCCTGAGCCGCCCGGCACGAGGCCGGCGGACCGGGCGGCACGTTTCGCACGCTTGCCAGGGTCTGTGCCTGGCGCCTTTCAATGTGACCAGGCTTTAGGAATACCTCATGCCTTCGATGGGTTTCGTGCTGCAACTCGCGACCGGCGCGATGATGACGATCCAGGTCGCCGTCTGCGCCTATCTGCTGGCGCTTGTGATCGGGACGTTCTTTGCCCTGATCACGCTGCGGCCGACGCTGCTGGCCAGAGTCATCTGGATCCCGTATGCCTCCATCTTCACCGGCGTGCCTTCGCTGCTGGTGGGCTTCCTGTTCTATTACGGCGGCTCGCAGATCGTCGCCGGCCTGCTTGCGCCGTTCGGCATCGGGCAGCGCGTCGAGATCACACCATTCATGGCGGCGGTGGCGGCGCTGGGCATGGTCTACGGCGCCTACCTGGCCGACCTGATACGCAGTGCCATCCAGAACGTGCCTCACGGACAGTTTGAGGCCGCGCGCGTGCTGCTGGTGCCGCGCAGCGCCATCTGGCTGAAGATCATCCTGCCGCAGATGCTGCGCCTGGCCTTGCCTGGCATGACCAATATGTGGATCGTCGTGCTCAAGGACACCGCGCTCATTTCGCTGATCGGCCTGAAGGAAATCATGGCCTACGCCAAGCTGGCCTCCGGCGTGACCAAGGAGCCCTTCGTCTACTACCTGCTGGCGGCGTTCTTCTTCCTCATGATGACCTGGCTGACCTACTACGTGGCCCGCCGCGTCGAAACGTGGGCCGCGCGGGGCTTTCATCCCGTCGTGACCCAGGGAGCGTCGCATGCACTTTGACTTCCAGGTGGCCTGGGACAGCCTGCCCAAACTGCTGGCCGGCGCCGGCACCACGTTCGCCGTGTTGCTGCCGGTGCTGGTCATCGGCCTGCTGCTGGCGCTGCCGGTTGCCCTGGCGAGCTTTCGGCCGGGCCCGCGCGCCGTCTTCGCCAGCAGCTATATCGGTTTCTTTCGCGGCGTTCCCAGCCTGGTGCTGCTGTACCTGATCTACAGCGGACTGCCGCAGTTCTCTTTTGTGCGCGACACCTTCCTGTGGGACATATTCTCCAGCGCCTACGTCTGCGCCTGGCTGGGCCTGGCGTTGACGCACTCGGGCTTCATGGCCGAGATCATTCGCGGCGGGCTGGCGGCGATTCCCAAGGGCACCATCGAAGCCGCGCAGACCCTGGGTCTGAAGCCCGCGCAGATCCTGTTCCGCCTGCGGCTGCCGCTGATGGCGCGCTATGTGCTGCGCGCCTATCAGAACGAGCTGCTCATCATGGTGAAAAGCACGGCCGCCGTCAGCGCCATCACGCTGGTCGACCTGACCGCCGCCGCCAACACCGTGTTCGACTACACCTATGACCCGTTCACGCCCCTGATCACGGCGGCGGCCATCTACTGGTGCATCACCAACTGCATACGTCTTGGATTCTCGATCGCGGATCGCAAGTTGAACCGCTACCTCGTCAGAGTCTGAACCGCCCCGGCCGACCGTCCATCAGAGCGCGAACCACCATGACTGCCATCCTGTCCCGCATCACGCCGCCGTTGTCCACCGTCCGCTCCGAATGCGCGCCCGCGGTGTCCATCTCGGGATTGAACAAGTTCTACGGCACGTTTCACGCCTTGCGGGACATCCACCTTGAGGTGGCCAGCGGTGAAATCGTCATTCTGTGCGGCCCATCGGGGTCGGGAAAGTCCTCGCTCATTCGCTGCATCAACCATCTGGAACAGCACGACTCGGGCGACATTCACGTCAATGGCACCGCGCTGACCCGGCGCCCGGAAAGCGTGGAGCAAGTCCGGCGCCAGCTGGGCATGGTGTTCCAGAGCTTCAATCTCTTTCCGCACATGACGGTGCTGGAAAACTGCACCTTTGCGCTGAAGATCGCCTTGAAGACGCCGGCCGGCGAGGCCGAGCAGACGGCACGGGAATACCTCGCCAAGGTCAATGTGATCGAACAGGCCGGCAAGTATCCGATCCAGCTTTCCGGCGGCCAGCAGCAGCGCGTGGCGATTGCGCGCGCGCTCTGCCTGCGGCCACGCATCATGCTGTTCGACGAACCGACATCGGCGCTGGATCCGGAATCGGTCGGTTCCGTACTGCGCATCATGGAAGACCTGGCCCATACAGGCATCACCATGATCTGCGTCACCCACGAGATCGGCTTTGCCCGCAGGGTGGCCGACCGCTGTGTGTTCATGGAGCGAGGCGAAATCATCGAGACCGCGCCCACCGAACAATTCTTTGCCTCGCCCAGGAACGAGCGGTTGAAGAATTTCCTGGAGCAGGTTCTGTAGTCAATAACATGGACAAGGGGTTGTCATGATCAAGAAACTCATTTGCGCGGGCATGCTTGCCGGCGCGGCTCTCGCCGGCACGGCGCACGCGCAGGATGCCCTGGTGGTGAGCACCTGGGGCGGCAGCTTCCGGGACCTTATCGACGAGACCATCGGCCGCGAGTTCACGCGGCAGACGGGGGTGCCGGTGAAGTACATCACGGGCGGCACCATCGACCGCCTTAACAAGGCCAAGCTCGCCACCAAACCGGAAAGCGACATCACGTTCACCACATCTCACATCGGCTGGCTGTACGTCAATGCCGGCCTGTACGAGAAGCTGGACCTGAGCAAGATCCCCAATTACGCGCACCTGGTCGAGCGCGCCAAGATCAGTCCGTACCATATCGGCAGCTGGGCATATGTGTACACCATCGGCTACCGCCCCGACCTGGTGCCCGCCGGCATCACCTTCAACAGCTGGAACGATCTCTGGAATCCGGCGCTGAAAGGCAAGCTGTCCGCACCCGATTTCGACCCCAGCCATATCATCGATATTTCGGCGTTGCTTTCGGGCGGCGACGCGAGCACATGGGAAAAAGGGCAAGACAAGCTCAAGGCTCTGAAACCCAACTTCAAGGCCTTCTACACCAACGATGCCAACAGCCAGCAACTGATCGCCGCCGGCGAGACGCCCGTGCAGATCGTGCTGTCCATGAACGCCTACTACATGATCGGCCAGGGCGTGCCGATCAAGGTGGCGATGCCCAAGGAAGGCGCGGTGCTGGGGGTGGATACCATGGGCATCATGAAAGGCAGCACCAAGATCGACCTGGCGCACAAGTTCATGAACATCGCGCTTTCGCCGGATGTGCAGGCCAAGATCGTGGCCGCCAAGAAGGCCAGCCCCGTCATCGACGATGCCAAGGTCTCGCCCGAAGACGCCGCGCTGCCGGGCGTGTTCACGACCAAACAGCAATGGGATACCCAGGCCATCGTCATCGACGACAAGCTGCGCGCCGAAAAGACTGCCGAATGGCGCAAGTGGTTCACCGAGAACATCATGAACTGATCGTCGCCGGCGCCGCGGCCTTTCCGGCCGCGGCGCCGCCACGCTTTCACCGTACACGAAGGATGGGTCCACCATGGATGCGCGTTCCAATCTGAGGGGATGGCTGATATCCCCGGCCAGCTTCATCGCGCTGTGCATCTGCGTCGCCATGGCGGCCGTGCTGCAGTACAGCTTGCGTACTTTCATTCCCGGCTCGCTGGATGTCGGCGGCCTGACGCTGACGAACTTCTCGGGCATGGGCAAGCAGATCTACGTCGATGCCTTTGTCAACACGTTGCGCCTGAGCGTGGAGACCACGGTCTTCTCCCTGCTCGTCGCCTACCCGTTGGCATACGCCCTGGTCAGGGTGCGAAACCGCTATATCAAGTCTTTCATCCTGATCGTCTCCATCACGCCGCTATTCCTGGGCGAGATCGTGCGCACCTATTCCTGGATCATCGTGCTGGGCAGCACGGGCTTCATCAATTCGATGTTGCTCAAGCTGGGCCTGATCGATACGCCGCTTACGCTGATGTTCAGCCATCTGGGCGTACTGGTGGCGCTGGTGCATGTGACCGTTCCCGTGGTCGTGCTGATGCTGGCCACCGCCATCTCGCACATCGACCGCGACTACGAGAAAGCGGCCGAAAGCCTGGGCGCGGGGCCGGTGCGCACCTTTCTGACCATCACACTGCCGTTGTCCATGCCCGGCATCCTGGCCAGCATCACGACCTCGTTCGCCTGGACGTTCAGCGCCTTCGCCACGCCGCAGATGATCGGCGGCGGCCGCGTGCCGACGGTCTCGACACTGGTCTACCAGCTGGGGTTTTCATCGATGAACTTTCCCCTGGCGGCCAGCCTGAGCGTCATGGGCCTGGGCCTGACGGCGATTGCGCTGATGCTGCTCGGCCGCGTCACGCGCCGTCTCAAGGTCATTGGAGGACACTGACATGAGCCTGCGCAAATCCCTGCCCCTGTGGCTGCGTATCGGCGCGCCCGTGCTGATCACGCTCATCCTCGCTTTCGTACTGCTGCCGGTCGTGGTGGTGGTGCTGGCTTCCTTCAATGAAAAAGCCTTGCTTACGTTTCCACCGCAGGCCTGGTCCTGGCGCTGGTTCGAGCGGGTCTTCACCTATTCGGACTTCCGTGACGGCTTTCGCGCCAGCATGGTGGTCACGTTCTGGTCGTCGCTGCTGGCGCTGGTCATCGGCACCGGGCTGGCGATTGCCGTCAAGCGCATGGCGTTTCCCGGCAAGCACATCCTGCAGGCCATCCTGCTGTCGCCGCTGGTGATTCCCCACTTCACGGTGGGATTGGGCCTGTTGATCCTGGTGGCGCAGCTGAACATCGATCGCGGTTACGGCATCGTGATCCTGTGCCACGTCATCCTCGTCCTGCCGTTCGTGCTGCGCAGCGTGTATGTCTCGATGGAGAACCTGGACGTACGCCTGGAGCAGAGCGCCGCCAGCCTGGGCGCGTCGCCCGTGCGGGTGTTGTTCACGATCACCGTGCCGCTGCTGGCGCCGGGCCTGTTCGGCGGCTGGCTGTTCGCGGCCATCATGTCGTTCAGCGAATTCACTGCGTCGCTGTTCGTGACCACCCAGAGCACGCAGACTTTGCCCGTGACCATGTACAACTATGTACGCGAGTTCGCCGACCCGACGCTGGCCGCGCTGTCGGTGGTCTATATCGTGGTGACGGCTACCTTGCTGATCTTCGCCAATCGCTTCCTGGGATTGGGCAGAATCCTGAATATCGAGGATAACCACTAGAGCCTGTCAACAGGCCCTGGCCCACGGGCCAGGGCCGTGCCTGTCAATAGCCTCGTGCGGCATCCACCCGATTGACGGGCGGCAAGCCCTGGCTGACACGCAGTACGTTGTCGGCGATCTGTTCGGCGGCCGAGGCCGGAATGGCCACCGATGCCAGGTGGGGCGTGATCAGCACGTTTTCCATGGCCCAGAGCGGGTCGCCGGGCGGTAGCGGCTCGCGCTCGAAGACGTCCAGCGTCGCGCCGCCCAGATGGCCGCTGCGCAGCAGGTCGGTCAACGCAGCCTGGTCCACCAGCGCGCCTCGGGCCACATTGATCAGGGCCGCGCCGCGCGGCAGGCGCAGCAGGCGTTCTCGATCCAGCAAGCCATGGGTTTCGGGAGTGAGCGGAAGCATCACCACCAGGATGTCGGCGCGCGACAGCACGGTATCCAGCGACGCCATGCCGGCATGGCATTCGATGCCTTCGATGCGGCGCGGGCTGCGCGACCAACCCAGCACCGTCAGCCCCTGGCGGGACAGTTCCCGTGCCGCACAGGCGCCCAGCTCGCCCAGGCCCAGCACGGCCACGCGCACCGTTTCCGGCGAGCGGGGGTGCCGATAGGCCCATTCGCCCCGGCGCTGCGCGGCTTCGAAATACGGAATGTCGCGGGCATAACGCAGGGCGGCAAACAGTACATACCCCGCCATCATGCGGGCCATGTTGGGATCGGTGATGCGGGTGATGGGCACGTCGGCGGGCAGATCTTCGCGGCCGACCAGCGAATCCACCCCCGCGCCCAGATTCACGATGAGGCGCAGGTTCTTCATGCGGTCGAAGAACCCCGGCGGCGCTTTCCATACCAGCGCGTAGTGGATGTCGGCCGGATCGTGTGCCTCGTCGCCGTGCACCACGCGCAGGTCGGGCAGGCGCGCCTGCATGGCGTCGCGCCACGCCGTGTAGTCGTCGAATTGGCTATAGAAGACCATTGCGCCCGATATGGGGGGCAGGAGGGCGGCATGCATGGCGGGTCATCCTCAGGCGGTGCGGCCGATCAGGCGGGACATGGCTTCGATGGCAAGCTCGTAGCCATCGCCGCCCAGCCCCGCGATGACGCCATCGGCGGCCTTGGAAATATAGGAATGGTGGCGGAAGGCTTCGCGCCGCCAGATATTGCTCATGTGGACTTCGATGATCCTGCCTGGAAAGGCTAGCAAGGCATCCAGAATGGGCACCGACGAATAGGTCAGGCCGGCGGCGTTGATGATGATGCCTTGCGCCGCGCCGCGGGCTTCCTGGATCCAGTCGACCAGCTGGCCTTCGTGGTTGGACTGGACGAAGTTCAACTGGATGCCCAGCGACGCGGCCTTGTTCTCGCAGCGCTGCTGCAGCACGGGAAAACTGTCCGTGCCATAGGTCTTGTTGGCATCCAGTCCGTAGAGATTGGCGTTGGGTCCGTTGAGAAACCACACTGTGGAGGATGTCGGGGGTGCGCTCGGCGTCGTCATGGCGGCAGTCTCAGGCTTCATGGGGAAGGGTCGCCTGCATGGCAGGCAAGGCGTTGATCACGGAGAACCACGCCGCGGCGCGTGGATGCGCGGTGCGCCAGTCCAGTTCGGGAAAGCGGAAGTCCAGATAGCCCAGGGCGCAGGCGAGGGTCAGGTCGCCGATGTCGGGATGCGTTCGCGACAGGTCGTTCGCTTGCGATTCGATTTGCGCCAGGCAGGCCTGCACCTTGACGAGCTGCGCCTCGCGCCATTGCGGCCACTGGATCTCGGCTGGCCGCGCCGTGTGTTCATAGCGCGCCAGCAGGGCGGCATCCAGCAGGCCATCGCCCAGCGCCTGGCGCGTCAAGGCCACCCAGCGGGCCGGGCCGGCCGGGAACAACTGCGTGTCGCCGGCAGCGTCGGCCAGGTATTCGCAGATCACGCGGCTGTCGTAGAGCGCGCTGCCGTCCGGCAGGAGCAGGGTGGGCACCTTGGCCAGCGGATTGTGGGCGGCGATGCGCGTGTCGCGGTTGATCGGGTGCGCGGCACTGGCCAGCCATTCGATCCGTCCGGCCTGGCCGGTCTGGTGCGCGCAGATCATCACTTTGCGCACGAAGGGCGACGTCGGGGCGTAGAGAAGTTTCAAGCGGGACTCCGTGGGTCAGGGTTTGAGGACCAGCTTGCCGAATACCTTGCCGCTTTCCAGCAACTGATGCGCGCGCACGGCATCGGCCAGGGGCAGGCTGTGTGCCATCCTGGGGCGGATGCGGCCTGCGGCCACCAGGGGCAGCACATGGCGCCTGAGCGCGACGGCCATGCGGGCCTTTTCTGCATCGGTCTGCGGACGCATGGTCGAAGAATGCAGGCTCAACTGTTTCTGCATCAGCGTCAGCAGCTCGATGTTGATGGCCGACCCTTGCAGGAAGGAAAGGCTGACGTGGCGCCCGCCGAAGGCCAGCGCCTGCAGGTTGCGCCGCACATAGTCGCCACCGACGATATCCAGCACCACATCCACGCCGCGGCCCTGCGTGAAGGCTTCGCAGGCCTGCACGAAATCCGTGTCATGAAAGCAGATCACCTCATCGGCGCCCAGTTCGCGCAGGGCGTCGAAGCGGTCGCGTTCGCCGTCCGTGGCGATGACCCGCGCGCCGGCGGCATGCGCCATCTGGATGGCCAGCGTGCCGATGCCCCCGCCGCCGCCATGGATCAGCACCGTGTCGCCCATGCGCAGGCGGCCCAGCTCGAACAGGTTGTGCCAGACGGTGAACAGGCCTTCCGGCAGGGCGCTTGCTGCGGCATCGTCCAGTGCCTCAGGCACCGCCAGGGAATGATCCACGCGGGCCACGCACCAGGGCGCGTAGCCGCCGCCGGCAAGCAGGCTCATCAGGCGCTGCCCGCGCAAGGCGTCCGGCACGCCGGGGCCGCAAGCCGTGACTTCGCCACAAGCCTCCAGCCCCAGCACGTCGGTCACGCCCGGCGCCGGCTTGCTCACGCCCTGGCGCTGCATGATGTCGGGCCGGTTGATGCCGGCCGAATGCACGCGCAGCAGCACTTCGCCGGGGCCCGGCGCCGGCACCGGCCTGCCCGCCAGCGTCAGTACTGTGGCGTCGCCCGGCTCGCGGGCGATGATGGCTTGCATTTCAACGGGAATCTGGGTCATGGCATTGGGCCTCGCGGACGAATGGACACTCGGCGGCTGCGCAGGCGCGGCCGCCAGGAAACGGGGGTTTGCCTGCGCCGGCTTCAGGACGACGCGTTGAAGACCGTGACGCCCTGGCCGGGCAGCGCCAGTCCCGCCACGGCGCCCACGGGCCATTCCTGCAGGCAGTTCAGGTCGAAGGTGCGCACCATGACGTGCTGGCGCCCCTCTACGGGAATGTGCACCTCCAGGTACAGATCCACGTGGTCGCCCTGGAACACGTGGTTGACGACCGTGCCGCTCAGGACCGATCCGCTATGCAGGGTTTCCAGCTTGATGTGTTCCGGCCGCACATAGAGATCGAGCCGGTGGCCTTCGTGCGAGCCGCCCACCAGGCGCTGGCGGGGGATATGCGTCAACCCGGCGCCCAGGCGCAGCTGGATGGTTTCCGCGCTGGTGCCGTGATAGTGCGCGGGCAGGATGTTGACGTCGCCCAGGAACGAGGCCACGAACGGATCCTGCGGATTGCGGTAGAGCTCGTCCGGCGTGGCGACCTGCCGGATCTCGCCCTGGTTCATCACGGCGATGCGATCCGACATGCTGAGGGCCTCGCCCTGGTCATGGGTGACGAAGATCGTCGTCACGCCCAGCCTGCGCTGGATGTCGCGGATCTCTACCTGCATGGCGCCGCGCAGGCCTTTGTCCAGCGCGGAAAAGGGCTCGTCGAGCAGCAACACCTTGGGACGGATCACCAATGCCCGCGCCAGCGCCACGCGCTGCTGCTGGCCGCCGGACAGCTCGCGCGGCTTGCGCTCGCCCAGGCCGTCGAGCTTGACCAGGGCCATGGCTTCCCGCACCCGCTGTTCGATCTCGGCGGCCGGCACGCGCCGCATCCGCAAGCCGTAAGCGATATTGCGCTCGACGGTCATGTGCGGGAACAGGGCGTAGTTCTGGAACACGATGCCGATCTGGCGCAGATACGGGGGCAGCGCCGTGACCGGCGTGTCGTCGATGAAGATCTCGCCTTCGTTCGCATCGGCAAAGCCCGCGATCAGGTTCAGCAAGGTGGTCTTGCCGCAGCCCGATGGGCCCAGCAGCGTCAGGAATTCCCCGCGCTCGATCTTCAGGGACACCTGTTTCAGTACCGCGAGATCGCGGTATTGCTTGACGACGCCCTCCAGGCGGACCGCGCTGGAGCTATCGGAGGCAAAGGGAAGATTCGGCATGGCTGCTGCACTCACGGAGTTCAGTTTCCCGGCGCGAAACTCCGGGAAAAAACAGGCGGGGGTCGCATGGCACGCAGGGCTGCGACGCCAGCGTTCTGATGCAGCCAAGAATACGGTAAAGCCCTATTTCCAGTGCGTTGCCGATGCTGATGGGGGCCATCGGAAAAAAGAAATCACGACGGTGCAAGCGCTGTACCCGGGCAAACCGACACCTTTGCTTTTTCCTAAGTCAGCCGTCTGAAAAACGAAGTTATCAACTCCGGGCTTCGGGGTCACACTGCGTGCCAATCGTTCAGCGCGCACCGGGATCGTGCACGCGGTTCGCCGGCTTTCTTGTCCTTGATCGTCGTGTCAGCCTCGAGACGCACCAGGGTCTCGGTATTCCTTAGGATCTTCACATGTCAATTGAAAAAACCAATACGCTGGTGATCGGCGCCGGCCAGGCCGGCATCGCTATGAGCGAGCACCTTGGCGCCATGGGGATTCCGCATATCGTGCTTGAACGCAAGCGGATAGCAGAACGCTGGCGTTCCGAGCGCTGGGACTCGCTGGTGGCCAACGGCCCCGCCTGGCACGATCGCTTTCCCGGCTTGAAGTTCGATGACGTCGGGCCCGACGTCTTCCCGCCCAAGGAACGTATGGCCCAGTACTTTGAAGACTACGCCAGGATGCTCAATGCGCCGGTGCGTACCGGCGTCGAGGTCCGGCGCGTCAAGCGCAATGACAAGCGCCCGGGCTTCACTGTCACCACGTCCGAAGGCACGATCGAAGCGCTGCACGTGGTCGCCGCCACCGGTCCCTTCCAGGTGCCGACCTATCCGAACATCGTGCCGGAAGGCGCCGGCATCCAGCAACTGCATTCTTCGGCCTATAAAAACCCGGGCCAGCTGGCCGACGGCGCCGTGCTGGTCGTCGGCGCGGGCGCTTCCGGTTCGCAGATCGCCGAAGAGCTGCGCCAGGCCGGCCGCACCGTCTACCTGTCGGTGGGCGAGCACTACCGGCCGCCCCGTTCCTATCGTGGGCGCGACTACTGCTGGTGGCTGGGCGCGCTGGGAATGTGGGATGAGGTCAAGAAAAAGCCGAAGCGCGAACACGTCGCCTTCGCCGTGAGCGGCTACGAAAACGGCAAGACCGTCGACTTCCGGCGCCTGGCCCACGACGGCATCCAGCTCGTCGGCATCACGACCGCCTACGACAACGGCACACTGCGCTTTGCCGACAACCTCGCCCGCGACGTTGCCCAGGGCGATGCCGATTACTTCGAGGTCCTGCGCGAAGCCGATGCCTACATCGAGCAGAACGGCCTGGACCTGCCGCCCGAACCGGATGCCTGGAAGCTCCTGCCTGACCCGGAATGCCTGGCTTACCCCATCCTCAGCCTGAACCTGGCCGAGGCCGGCATCAAGACCATCCTGTGGGCGACCGGCTTCAAAGTGGACTTCAGCTGGATCGAAGTCGACACCTTCGATGAGAAGGGCTACCCCATCCACAAGCGCGGCATTTCCGCCGAAAAAGGCATTTACTTTCTCGGCCTGCCCAACCTCACCAACCGCAGCTCATCCTTCATCTGGGGCGTCTGGCACGACGCCCGCTACATCGCCGACCATATCGGCATCCATCTGGACTATCTGGCCTACAAGAAGGAATGACGGAGCCGGCCTGTGGCCCGCAAGCAGGCCGGACCTGACCGTCCGGCCACTTGCGGGCGGCAATGCGCGGCGCTCACGGCGCCGCGGCATACACGCGTCTCAATGACTCGCCCAGCGGCGTGATGAAGTCATCCAGCTGCCAACATCGGGACGGTTGCCGCTTGAGGATCAGGTGCACGATCTGCGGGGTTTTCGGTCCACCGGGCTCCAGGACGAAGGGATAGCGCATGGCGACGATGGCGGTGTCTTCCGAGGTCGACTCCGCTTCGAAAACCGGCGCCCCGCCGATGTCGCCGTCTTGCGCGCCCAGCCAGGGGTCGTAATCCAGGTGGCCGACTTCGCCTTTGGCGTAGGCCCACTCCCCGCGCAGGGCGGCATCGAAGGCAGGGGTGTACAGCGAAGGATCGTGACGCTCGGTATTCCAGTGGAAATCGGCGTGGTCCTGCTGGAAGCTGCGCGTCCATTGCTCGGGGGCAGGGCAGCCGGCGCGGACGGGGCCTGCAAGCGCGCAAAGCGCGAGCAGCAAGAGCGGTTTCATGAAGGGGGCGCGTAACGGCACGGAGTCTCCTTGCGTCATAGCAATGTTGCCTGCCAGGCACCCGACGCAATCAGGTTGCGGCATTCGGCGATCACTTCATCCGCCACCAGATCCACTGGGTTGGCGATCTTGCCCAGTTTACGGTGTGCCAGGCAGACGGTGCGGGCCAGCGGGGGATGGATCGGCCGGGCATCCACCTGCCCGGCTTCGATCTCGTCCCTGACCGCGCAGGGCGCCAGCACGCTATGGTAGCGGCCGCTGGCGACCAGCTTGACCAATTGATGCCCGGCATCGATTTCCAGCGCCACGTTCAGGGCGGCACCATGCTTTTCCGCATGGGTTTCCAGGGCCGTACGAAAGCCGTTGGCGCGCGACGGCATGGCCAGGGGGTAGCTGCCCAGCTCGGCCATCGCCACGGGCGCGTGGCGGGCACGCGCGCCGCGGCGGCTGACCAGGTGCATGGTTTCCTGGGCCAGCGGCAGGCAGTGCAGGTCGTTCGTGGCGCTGCGGTCGAACACGATCGCCATGTCGATCTCGTTGTTCTGCAGCCATTTCCACAGGTAGCCGGAAAAGGCTTCCACCACCCGCAGTTTGATCTTGGGGTAGGCGCTGGACAGCCTTTCGATGATGGGCAGGGCCGCGACCGCTGCGGTCGACGACGGCAGGCCGATGGCGACCTCGCCTTGCGGTTCCTGGCGCAAGGCGTCCAGCTCGCGCAGGCTGGCCTGGGTCAGCGCCAGGATGTCGTAGGCGCGCGCCAGCAGCAATTGGCCGGCGTGGGTGAGCCGCACGCCGCGCGGTTCGCGGTGCAGCAGCGCCATGCCCAGGCGCGCCTCGAGCTTGGCGATCGCGATGCTGAGCGCCGGCTGGGCCATGCCCAGCTTTTGCGCGGCGGCGGTCATGCTGCGCGCCTCGCTGATGGCGACCAGTACGGTCAGGTGCTGCAGGCTCAGCGGCAGCTTGTCAGTCTCATCCATTGATTATTTATATGGAAGAATAAATTTGGCATATTTTACATTTATGGATGGCGTGGCTACATTCGCCGCTTTCCCGCATAACGATAAGGAAGCGCGATGAGACAAGCGGAACAGGCAGCGACCCCGACCCAACCCGGATGGTTGCGCGCCTGGTTGAAATTGATGGACGTGCAGATCGGCGTCGTGCCTTTGCCGGTGTTTGCCGCGCTGTTGCTGGTGATCGGCGTCATGACCGCGAAAGGCAAAGTGCCGTCCGACCTGTCGATGTCGATCGGGGTGCTGGCGGTGGGCGGCTTTGTCTTCATGGAACTGGGCAAGCGCGTGCGTCTGATTTCGGTGACGGGCGCGGCCGCCATCATGGCGTTCGTGGTGCCTTCCGCGCTGACGTTCTATGGCGTGATTCCGCCGCAGGTGGTCGAGTCGGTGCAGACCTTCACCAAGGTGTCCAACTTCCTGTACCTGTATATCGCCATCATCATCGTCGGCAGCATCATGAGCATGCCGCGCGAGGTCCTGGTGGCTGGATTCCTGAAGATCTTCGTGCCCCTGGCGGCGGGCTCGGTGGTGGCGGGCGTCGTCGGTACCGGGGTCGGCATGGCCATGGGGTTCGACTGGATACACAGCCTGTTCTTCATCGTCATTCCCATCATGGCCGGTGGCTTGGGCGAAGGCGCGATTCCGCTCTCGCTGGGCTATTCGATGCTGATGGACCAGCCGCAGGAAGTGCTGTTCGCGCAGATCATTCCGGTGGTCATGCTGGGCAGCTTTACCGCCGTGATCCTGTCGGGCCTGTTGAACATGTTGGGCAAGCGCTATCCGCACCTGACGGGGGAAGGGCAGCTGCAACCCGGCGCCGATCCGTTGCAGGCCTCGCAGACGGACGCTGCGCCTGCCCCTTCCGTGTTCGAACCGCTGGCGCTGGGCAGTGGCCTGGTGACGGTCGTAGGCCTGTACCTGTTGGGCACGCTGAGCCAGAAGCTGTTTGATTTTCCGGCGCCGATCGCGATGCTGATCCTGGTGGTGGCGATGAAGCTGCTGCGGATGATCCCGCTGAAGATCGAGCGCGCCGGCAAGGACCTGTATGCCTTCACGTCCAAGGTCGTGACGTATCCCTTGCTGTTCGCCATGGGGGTGGCGTTGACGCCCTGGGACAAGTTCGTCAGCGCCTTCAATCTGCCCACGTTGGTGACGGTGTTCGCAACGGTCTTTTCGATGATCGCAACCGGCTTCGCAGTGGCGCGGCGGCTGCGCATGTATCCCATCGATGTGGCCGTGGTGAACGCCTGCCACAGCGGCCAGGGCGGCACCGGCGATATCGCCATCCTGACGGCCGCCAATCGCATGGCGCTGATGCCGTTCGCGCAGATTTCCACGCGCATCGGCGGCGCGATCACGGTCACGCTGGCACTGATTGCGGTTCGCTATGTCGTCTAGGAATTTCGTGGCGGCGCCAACCATGCAGGAAGACGTGATTGCCCTGCGCCGCGTGCGCGGATTTCACATCGGCGGGCAGGCACTGGATCTGCAAGGCTTGCTGCCCAAGACCCTCGAGACCGTGCCGGGCGAGCCGCCGCGGCAGTCCGATCCCAACGGGCGCTATCAGGTCGGGCAGTTGTACGCGCAGCATTTCGAACTGGCTCGGGCGGCCTATTCGCTACCCGTGCTGTTCTGGCATGGGGGCGGCATGACGGGCGCCACCTGGGAAGAAACGCCGGATGGGCGTCCCGGATGGCATGAACACTTCATGCGGCGCGGTTTTCATACCTGCGTCAGCGACGCCGTCGAACGGGGGCGGGCCTCCTGGGCACCATACCCAGAAATTTCGCCGACGGCGCCGGAGCATCGCACGGTGGATCAGGCCTGGTCCATCTTCCGGTTCGGCCCGCCAGGCGGCTACCTGAACCGGGCGGCGCATCCCGGCATGCGCTTTCCGGTGGCGCGGATCGACCAGCTGGGCAAGCAATTCGTGGCGCGCTGGACATGCAATGGCGCCAGGACCCTTGCTGCCTATGGTGAACTGCTGCGCCAGTTTGGCCGCAGCATCATCGTGGCCCATAGCGAAGGGGCGCGCCATGCGGCGCAACTGGCGGCGTTGATGCCGCGGGCGATTGCCGCGGTGGTGTTGATCGAGCCGGCCGGCGCACCGGCGTTGGATGCCGGCATGGCTCGAGAGGCGGCAGAGGTGCCGCACCTGGTGGTCTGGGGCGATCATTTTGGCCACAGCGACCTGTGGCGCCGCTATCGCGCCGGGGCGGATCGGTGGCTGGATCGCGTACGAACGGCGGGCGGCCGGGTGGATACGCTGGACCTGCCGGCCAGCGGGATGTTCGGCAATTCCCATCTGCTCATGATGGACGACAACTCGGCCGACATCGCGGACCGGGTTGCCGACTGGGTCGGCGCGCAGATGCCGGGCAGATAGCGCCGCGGCCATCATGGCCCAGCACGCAACCTGGTTCTTGGATCTACCGAAAAATTCCGCCCAGGCGCAGTATGGAGTCTTCGATAGACACCCATCAGGACCCATCATGAGCCAACGCATCGACTACACCCAGGCCTCGCCCGAAGGCTACAAGGCTTTCGGCGCCGTGCACGCCTACCTGCGCCATTGCGGCCTGCCGGAAGTGCTGGTCAACCTTGTTTACCTGCGCGTCTCGCAGATCAATGGCTGCGCCTATTGCATCGACATGCATTCACGCGACTTGCAGAAGCAGGGCGTGGCGGTGGACAAGCTGGTGCTGGTGCCGGTGTGGCGCGAAGGCGGGGCGGTGTTCAGCGTGCGCGAACAGGCCGCGCTGGCCTGGGCCGAATGCGTGACGCGGGTCGCAGAAACCGGAGTGCCGGACGCCGATTACCAGGCGGCTGCCGCGGAGTTCAACGACAAGGAACTGGCGGACCTGACCTATGCCATCGGGCTGATGAACGCCTTCAATCGCCTGGGCGTCACGTTCCGCAATGTGCCGGCTGCGGCAAAGAAGGCGGCGCAGGCGCAGTAAAGGGCTGGCCGCGAGCGCGGCCGGATATGCGAGTATGCCGCCGCGCCTGCGGCAGCGTCAGGGCCACACCAGCTTGACCGCAATCGCCAGCATCGCGATGCCGACCAGCGCATCCAGTACCCGCCAGGCGGTCTGGCTGGCGAATACCGGCCGCAGCAGGCGGGCGCCGAAGCCCAGCGTGAAAAAGAACACGAACGAGGCCGTCATGGCGCCCAGCGCGAAGGCGGTCTTCTGCCCTTCGTATTGGCTGGAGATCGACCCCAGCAGCACCACGGTATCCAGGTAGACGTGCGGGTTCAGCCAGGTGAAGGCCAGGCAGGTGGCCAGCGTGGCGCCCAGCCCGGCGGCCTGGCGCGAAGACGGGGTCAGGCTGCCGTGGTTGCGCAGGGCCGACCGCAGGCTGCGGACGGCGTAGGCGAACAGGAACAACGCGCCGCCATAACGCAGCACCGGCTCCAGCCACGGCAGGGCGTTGGACGCCAGCCCGAACCCCGCGACGCCCGCCGCGATCAGCAGGGCATCCGACACCGCGCATACCAGGCAGACGGCCAGGACGTGTTCCTGGCGCAGGCCTTGGCGCAAGACGAAGGCGTTCTGCGCGCCGATGGCGAGGATCAGGCTGAGGCTGAGGAGAAAACCGGGAAGAAAGGCGTGAGTCATGTCGTACCTGCAAGCAAGGGCGACAGACTAGCGGGTACCGCGTCGTTAGAGAATCTAAAGATACTAATCTATCTTTAGTATTGCTGAAGCGGGGCGCTTGGCGGGGGCCTGACTGGCCGCGCGTCTCTTGCCAAGCGGGGACTCAGTGGCGCGCGGCGGTGGGGCGGGGTTGCAGCTTGTCGAGCTGGGCCTTGAGCGAATCCAGCAGCAATTGCAGCTGTTCGGACGTCATGGCATAGACGCGGCCACGGGCGCTGAGCTCGGTGGGCGACGGAGTCGGGTCGGGCAGGAAATCCAGCCGGAACAGCAGGGAGTCGTGTTCGACCAGCGGCAACATGGCCCAGCCGGTCACGGGCGACACGGCCTCGCCTGGCTTGAAATCTCTGTCATGCACCTTGCAGCACCTCGGTTACGCCTCCGGCAAAAGCGGCCGGACCAGAGGGATTCTATTCGTTCAGGTATTTGTCAGCAAGCGGGCAACGAAAGCGGGCAACAGAAGCGGGCAAAAAAAGCGGGCAAAAAAAGCGGGCAACAAAAAGGCGCCGCAGATGGCGCCTCGGGAATGCTGGCTGACTGCGCCGGCTAGCCGCCGTTCTGGTCGGCCGCGCGCAGCAGGTTGTACAGCTTGTCTTTGAGCAGCAGCTTTTCCTTTTTCAGGACTTCGACGCTGGTGTCCGAGGCGGGCACGATGCCGGCCTCCATGTTCTTGATTTCCTGGTCCAGGTCGTTGTGGCGCTGGAACAGGGCCGAGAAGTGTCCGTTTTCGGCTTTCAGTTGGGTAATCAGTTGGCGATACTCAGGGAACATGACGGCCTCTTTGCTTGATCCGGTTGGAGGGGGACTGCGCGGGAGCCGGCGGGCCGGCCCGTGATGAGCTGTCAGGTCCATGACATCGCAATGGCCCGTCAAAGTCAACCTCGGGTGGCCGCAGGCGAGGCGGCGAATTTGATGCGGCGCAAGCCCGGGCGGGCCTCGCAGCCGCTTGGTTTTATCTGCTCACGTTTGATTACATAGCGACCGGGGACCGGGGCATACACTCGCTTCCCCGTGGTCTGCCATAAAAGTGAAATGAATCAGCGCGCGCCCATCCACCGTCAAGTCCTGGATCTGTTCAAGCAAGACGGTCGCATCCATCCGGGTACCGGCATGATTACCGGCGTGATCGCACTGTTCCTGGCGATCTTGTCCGTGCTTGGCGTGCTGGCGTTTCATTTCCCGGCCTACCTGACCACGCCCGAGCTGCGCACCTTCTATACGGTGGAAGCCATGCGCGCGCTGTTGTTCGGCGCCTTGCTGGTGTCGGGCACCATTGCGCTGACCAATATCGTGTTTGGCCGCCAGCGCTGGCTGAACATCGCGGCATTCGTGCTGGTGTGCGGCGCGGTGGCCGCAGGCGGCAGCCAGGTGGTGGTGACCTCCACCAATACGGGCCATCATCCCTACCTGGGGCTGGACTGGTTCATCCTGGACCTGCTGGCTTCCAGCACCGTGTTCATCATCTTCGAAAAGCTGTTCCCGCTGTACCCCGGCCAGCCGGTGTTCCGCGGCGAATGGCAGGTGGACATGAAGCACTTCCTGTTCAACCACCTGTCGGTGGGGGCGGTGCTGCTGTGCATCAACTTCTTCGTGCACCGGTTGTTCTCGTGGGCGGCGTATGAACCGCTGCAGCAGGCCATCCAGTCGCTGCCGTACCTGGCTGAACTGTTCCTGGCGGTGCTGGTGGCCGACCTGGTGCAGTATGCCGCGCATCGGGCGTATCACGAGGTGCCGTTCCTGTGGCGCATCCACGCAGTGCACCACAGCACCCGCACGCTGGACTGGCTGGCGGGTTCGCGCCTGCACATCGTCGAACTGCTGATCACCCGCGTGGCGGTGCTGGGCGTGCTCTTCGCGCTGGGCTTTTCCAAGCCGGTGCTGGACGCCTACATCATCATCGTGGGCTTCCAGGCGGTGCTGATCCACTCGAACGTCAAGCTGCCCTGGGGCTGGCTGCGCTATGTGATCGTGACGCCGGATTTCCATCACTGGCACCATTCGTCCGACACGGAAGCCATCGACAAGAACTACGCGGCGCACCTGTCGTTCATCGACTACCTGTTCGGCACCGCGGTGCGCGGCGCCGGCAACCGCCTGCCGGAAAACTACGGCATTCTGGACAACGACATGCCGGGTACGTTCCTGTCGCAGCAGGCTTATCCCTTCCGCAAGAAATAGCGGTTACATCACCTTCACGGCCCGGCCGATGAACTGGATCGGGCCGGTCGGCTTGCCGATGGGCGAGCCGCTGGCCGGTTCCAGCGTCAATTCAAACAACTGGTTGGGTTCCAGCGGCGGCAGCTTGTCCAGCGGGATGCGCACCGGTTCGCCCGGTTTGACCAGGCCCAGCGACACCGGGCCGGCCCAGCCGTCGGCCTTGGTCCAGAATTCCAGCGCGCGATCGGCCGGCACCTGCATGGCTGCGATCGGCACCAGTTGCACCTCGCGCTCGCCCGCCTGCGCCTGCACCACCCAGCCCGGCGTCTGCGACTGCGGGGCGACCAGCACCACCATGTATTGCATCGGGCCGGGCGTTGGCGCGGGCCGCAGGGCCAGGGTGCCGGCCAGGACCAGCGCGGCGGCCAGGCCGCTGGCGGCGACCCCGCGCCAGAAGAACAGGCTGTCCCACCATCCCGGACGCGGCGATGCGCCGGCCCGGGCGGCGGCCGACTGGCCGTTCAGCGTCTTCTCGATACGTGGCCACAGGCCGGGCGACGGCTCGACCGGCGTGGCCAGGTTGGCCAGCGGCAGCAGGCGCGCTTCCCAGCGGTCGACGGCGGCACGCAGCGCGGCATCGTGCGGCAGGCGGGCGTCGACGTCGCGACGACGCGCGCCGGACAGGGTGCCCAGCACGTATTCGCCGGCCAGTTCGTCCAGGCCTTCAGGGGTATCGGGCAGGGCGCTCATGCCAGGCATTCCTTCAGCGCTTTCAGGCTGCGTTTGATCCAGGCTTTGACGGTGCCCAGCGGGGCGCCCAGGCGTTGCGCGATTTCACTGTGCGACAGGCCTTCGACGTAGGCATGCAGCACGCAGTTGCGGCGCACGGGCTCCAGTTGTTCCAGGCAGGGGCCGATGCGGCCGGCGCTGTCGCGCCAGTCGAAGGCTTCACGCGTGTCGTGCCAGGCCTCGATCGCATCGCGGGCATCCAGCGCGGCGGCGGTGTCGTCGTCGACAGCGGTTTCGTGGCGGCCGTCGCGGACGGCGTTCAGCGCCAGGTTGCGGGCCACGCTGTAGAGCCAGCCGCGGGCCGAGCCGCGCGTGGCGTCGAAGCTGGCGGCCCGGTTCCAGATATTGACGAAGGCGTCGTGCACGATGTCTTCGGCCCGGGCGCGGTCGCGCACGATGCGCTGGGCCACGCCCAGCAGCCGCGGGCCTTCATGGCGGTACAAGGCTTCCAGCGCCGAGCGTCGTCCCGCGGCGCACTGCGCGAGGGCCGCTTCGTAATCGAAATCCGGAACAGGTCGGTTCGGCATGCGTGCGGGGGCAGGGGCGGTGGGCGTGGGTCCGGGCAAGGCCCGGGCGGCGGCGGATGCTGGCATGTTACCGGACTCCCGCCGCCGTGACCCGTGCCATTGCACGCCGCCTTGGCCCGTCCCTTCAGTCGGCCTTCCAGAAGATGTAGTCGGCCTGGTACGAGACCTGGCTGCGCTGGCCGGCCGTGGTGCAGGGCGTTTGCGGGGCGACGCCACCCTTGAGCGCGGTGCGCTGGATGTAGGCGACGCCGGTCAGGGCGCCGGCGCCCATGGCGGGGTTGGCCTTGACCAGCTGGTAGGGCAGGTTGCCCGTGCCGGCGGGCGCCACGGCGACCTGGGTGCCGGTCAGCTTGGAACCGTCAGCGGCTTCCCAGGTAGCGGGCGGGCCGTAGTAGGTGCCGACCTGCTTGCCCTGGCGATCCTTCAGCACGGCTTTCGGGCCGGCGAAGACCCATTCCATCTGGTCCTTGGCGTCTGCCTTGGCGCGGCATTCATAGGTGATTTCGCCTGCGCCGACGGTTTCCCAGGCGACCTTGTGGCCGGCGGGAACCTGGACGGGCGCGGGCAGGGCGTCCTGCGAATACGCCATGGCGGGGGCGGCTTGCATCAGGCCGCAGGCGGCCAGCAGGGCGGCGGCCAACAGGCCGGTGGCGGGGGTGGGGCGAGTGGTCATGAGCGGTCTCCTGGGGGATGTCCCTGGCGGATACGGCGGGCAGGATGCGCGCCGTTGCAGGTACTACCCGCGGGAGCCGCGTTTGGATGCAGGCCGGTGCGAAATCTTTTTCGCACCGGCCTGCGGGCTTACTTGGCCTTGTTGGCGGAGTACGAGGCCATCAGGTTGCGGTAGTCGGGGATGTGGTTGGCGAACAGCGTGCCCAGGCCTTCGATGTCGTTGCGCCAGTCGCGATGCAGTTCGCAGGCCACGCCGAACCATGACATCAGTTGGGCGCCGGCCTGTTCCATGCGGCTCCAGGCGGCATTGCGGGTGACTTCGTTGAAGGTGCCCGAGGCGTCCGTGACGACGAACACGTCAAAGCCTTCTTCCAGCGCGGACAGCGCGGGGAAAGCCACACACACTTCGGTGACGACCCCGGCAATGATCAGCTGCTTCTTGCCGGTGGCCTTGACGGCCTTGACGAAGTCTTCGTTGTCCCAGGCATTGATGTTGCCGGGACGGGCGATGTAGGGCGCTTTGGGGAATTTGTCTTTCAGTTCCTGCACCAGGGGACCGTTGGGACCGTCTTCGAAACTGGTGGTGAGGATGGTGGGCAGCTTGAAGTAGTCGGCCAGGTCGGCCAGGGCCAGCACGTTGTTCTTGAACTGGTCGGGCTGGAAGTCGCGCACCAGTGACAAGAGACCTGCCTGATGATCGACCAGCAGTACCGCCGCTTCGTTCTTGTCCAGCTTTACATAGGGTTTGGTCATGGCTTTTGCTCCGTCTGCTTGAAAGGGGGCGGGCCGTGGGCCACGCCGGGTCACTTGAGGGAATAGCCGTCATCCTAAATACAAGCCCAATATGTCGGTAGTGGGTCAAAATGGTATTCAGCGTCCTATTTTTCGGACAGCGGGGGCGCCATGGGCAGAAGCAGGCCATGCCGGCGTTGCGCACCGGACTCCAGTTCGGCGATGCGCCGGTATTCCAGCGACATGAAGTCGAGCAGCTCGCGGACCGCGGGCAACAGGCCTCGGCGCGACGGGAAGACGGCGTGCACGTTGCCAGGTTCGGGCTGCCAGGAGCCGCCGACATTCACCAGCCGTCCGGCATCCAGTTCCTCGTGGATCATCAGCAGCGGCAGGGCCACCACCCCCACGCCACGCAGCGCGGCCTGTTTGAGCGCCAGCATGTCGTCGGTGACCAGGCGCGGCGTGAACGGCACCGTCAGCCGGGCGCCGTCGGCGCCAAGCAACTGCCAATTGCATTCGCGCTGCTCGGTGCCCAGGGCCAGCGTGGGCATCTGGCTCAGTTGTGCCGGGTCGCCGGGGAAGGCCTGGCCGCGTGCCAAGTCCGGGCTGGCCACCAGGCATTGGCAGCCCATGCCCAGGTGCTTCATCACCAGGTCGCTGCTTTCGATGTGGCCAAACCGTACGCGCACAGCCAGGTCGTAGCCTTCGCGCAGCACATCGACGGGCCGGCTGAAACTCTTCAGGTACACGTGCACCTTGGGGCACTTTTCCATGAATCGGGCCACCACGTCGCCCAGGAAATAGTAGATCAACGCGGGCGGCGCGCTCATGCGGATCGTGCCTTGGGGTTCGGCATGCGTGCGGTCGATGACGTCCTGTGCGGCTTCGGCGCCGGCCAGCATGGCCAGGCATTGCTCGAAATATTCCTGGCCCAGTTCAGTGACCGCGAAGCTGCGGGTGGACCGCTGGATCAGCCGCACGTTCAGGCGATCTTCGAGTTCGGCGATGCGGCGGCTCAGGCGCGATTTCGGGATGCCCAGGGCGCGCCCGGCCGGCGCGAACCCTCCGTTACGCACGACTTGCACGAAATAGTAGAGGTCGTTCAGGTCTTGCATAGGGCGCACGGGTGGGTCATCGGGATGGTGGATGCCCAAGCATATCGCCCTTTGCCCGGCCGGCCCTGCCCGAGACCTTGGACCCGAGGCGTCGCGCCAGAGAATCAGGCAGCCGCCAGCGCCTCGTCCTTCCAGCGCTGCTTGTCGCGCAGGGGCGGCGTGCCGAACAGGCGGCTGTATTCGCGGCTGAATTGCGACGAGCTTTCGTAACCCACGGCATGGGCGGCCAGGGCCACCCCGGCGTCGTCCGTCAGCATCAGGCGGCGCGCCTCTTGCAGCCGCAGGTGCTTCTGGTATTGCAGCGGGCTCATCGCCGTGGCCTGCTTGAAATGATGGTGCAGCGACGACACGCTCATGTGGACGTCGCGGGCGATTTCCTCGACCCGCAGCGGCTGGGCATAGTTGTCGCGCAGGATGCGGATGGCCTTGGCCACGCGGTTCAGCTGGCTGTCCTGCAGCACGGTCTGGCGCAGCACCACGCCCTGGCCGTTCATCAGCAGGCGGTACAGCAATTCGCGCTTGACCATCGGCGCCAGGATCGGAATGTCGCGCGGGCTGTCCAGCAAGCGCAGCAGCCGCAGCATCACGTCCAGCAGCGTGCCGCCCAGCGGATTGACGCACAGCGCGCGCGACGCCTCGGCCGGCACCAGCGGCGGCAGGTTCTCGTCGCTGATCAGCTCGGAAATCTCTTCCGGATTCAGGTCCAGCCGCAGGCCCAGGTACGGCAGGGTCGGGCTGGCGACCGATACCTTGGCCACCACTGGCAGGTCGACCGACGAAATCAGGTAGTGGAAGGGGTCGTACTCGTAGGATTCGTCACCGATCAACAGGCGCTTGGACCCTTGGGCGATGACTGCCAGCGCGGCCTTCTGCAAGGCGGGCTTGGGACCGGTGGGCTGCGAGATGCGATGCAGGTACAGGCCTTCGATGGGGGTATCGAGCGAACCCTCCAGCGCCCCGGTCATGCGTTCCAGCAGGCACAGCAATTCGCGCCGGGCAGGCTCGAACGCGGCATCCAGGATGGCGGCGGGGGAGGAAATGGGCAGATCGGGGGTGGGAGGCATCGGGCGGCTCCGTGGAAGGCGGCCTCGCGTACGCGTGGGGCGCGAGGCGGCCGGAGAATCAGGCGTTATCGAGTGTAGACCCGGAGAGGCCATCTTGGGACGGCCTGCCCGCTGTGCGCGGAGGATTAGGCAAAGAATGCGGAGGATCGGGCGGATGCCCGGCTTGGAGGCTCGCTGCCAGAGAATCAGGCAAAAAAAGGGCAGGATCGAGCATCCATCCGAAGGGCTTGGCGACGCATACTGTCTGCACCCCGGCCACGCGACATCGCCGTTCCATTCCGGGACGGGCGGCGCGCCGCGCCCACGAAGGAGTGCAATGATGCGGTACAAGAAATTCGGCAGCACCGGCCTGTTCGTCTCGGAACTTTGCCTGGGCACCATGACCTTCGGCGGCGAAGGCGAACTATGGAGCAAGATCGGCGACCTGCAACAGGAAGACGCCAACCGCCTGGTGGGGCGCGCGCTGGAAGCGGGCGTGAACTTCATCGACACGGCGGACGTGTATTCGGAAGGGCGCTCTGAAATCATCACCGGCCAGGCGCTGCGCGACCTGAAAGTGGCGCGCGACGACGTCGTCATCGCGACCAAGGTGTTCGGCCAGACCGGCGCGGGCGTCAATGCTCGCGGCAATTCGCGCTTTCACATCATGGACAGCGTCAAGAAAAGCCTGTCGCGGCTGCAGCTGGACCATATCGACCTGTACCAGATCCACGGCTTCGACCCGGCCACGCCGGTCGAGGAAACCGTGCGCGCGCTGGACAACCTGGTGCAGCACGGCCACGTACGCTATGTGGGCGTGTCCAACTGGGCGGCCTGGCAGATCATGAAGGCGCTGGGCATTGCCGAGCGCCTGGGCCTGGCCCGCTTCGAGTCGCTGCAGGCGTACTACACCATCGCCGGCCGCGACCTGGAGCGCGAGATCGTGCCGCTGCTGCAAAGCGAGGGCGTGGGCCTGATGGTCTGGAGCCCCCTGGCGGGCGGCCTGCTCAGCGGCAAGTACAGCCGTGACGGCCAGGCCGAGGCCGGCAGCCGCCGCGCCCAGTTCGACTTCCCGCCGGTCGACCGTGATCGCGCCTTCGACAGCATCGATGTCTTGCGTCAGGTGGCGGATGCGCGCGGCGTGTCGGTGGCGCAAGTGGCGCTGGCGTGGCTGCTGCACCAGCGTTCGGTGACCAGCGTCATCATCGGCGCCAAGCGCGTCGACCAGCTGGACGACAACCTGGCGGCCACCGCCATCAAGCTGACGCCCGACGAACTGGATCTGCTGGACAAGGTCAGCGCGCTGCCGCCGGAGTATCCGGGCTGGATGCACGTGCGCCAGGGCGAATTCCGTCGCAAGCAGCTGGCCGAGTCGCAAGCCGACTGACCGCATTGGCCGCCGGGCGCAAACCCGGCGGTCAGGGCTGCCGCCCTCGCGGATGCGGCGGTAGAATCCCGGGATCAGGCGCGGTCGGCCAGGCTGGCCGCGTCTTCCTTCCCGGGCGCTTTCGTCATGAAGCTCCCGGTGCGTTGAGGCGTCGCCGTGCCCATTCCCTTCCTGCGCCAGCTCACCGCGGTCAGCCGCACGCCACAGGCCAACCGGCGGCTGGCTTATTTCCTGACCTTCACCGCGGGCGCCGTCAACGCGGGCGGCTTCCTGGCCGTGCAGCAGTACACCTCGCACATGTCGGGCATCGTGTCGATGATGGCCGACCACATGGCGCTGGGCGGCCTGGCGGTGGTGCTGCAAGGGCTGGCCGCGTTGCTGTCGTTCCTGGCGGGGGCCGCTACGTCGGCGTCGTTGATCCATTTCGGGCGCCGCTCGCACCTGGCCAGCGAGTTCGCGCTGCCGCTGCTGGTCGAAGCCATGCTGCTACTGGTGTTCGGCCTGTTGGGCGCCAACCTGGAAACGCTGCGCTGGTTCTACGTGCCAGGCACCGTGATGCTGCTGTGCTACATCATGGGCCTGCAGAACGCGATGATCACCAAGGTTTCCAAGTCCGAGATCCGCACGACCCACGTGACCGGCATGGTCACCGATATCGGCATCGAACTGGGCAAGCTGTTCTACTGGAACCTGGCACGAGCCGATGCCGCACAGACGCCGCCGGTGCGGGCCGATCGCGGCAAGCTGATCGTGTTGGGCGGGATGGTCACGCTGTTCTTTACCGGCGGCGTCGTGGGGGCGTATTCGTTCTTCCACTACGGCTTCGGGTCCACCTTGCCGCTGGCGCTGTGCCTGATGGTGCTGGCCGCGGTGCCGGTGGCCGACGATATCCGTGGGTTCCTTTCACGGCCGTGACGCCGCGTCGTGCGCGGCATGTGGCATTGCGGGAAGCGCCTTTGCGCTTAGGCCTTCGCGTGTGCCAGGAAGACTTGCAGCGCCGCGGCCGTCTGCCAGTGCAGGCTGGCCAGGCGCGCATCCTTGGCCGATTCGGTGATGGCGCGGCCCTGGGCGTCTTGCGCATAGGGTTCGCCCAGCGCGCGCGCCATGTCGATCTGGAAGAAGCTGCTGTCGCCGTACGGGCGCTTGCCGTCGATGTAGGGCATGGGCCAGAACGCGTCGCCTTCACGCAGCACCGCGTCCAGCGCGCCCTGGCCAGCCTCGCGCCAGTTGGCCGCACGCAGCAGGGTGAGATGTTCGCGGCGCAGTTGGAAAAAACCCTTGGCGTCCACGCCGCTATCCGGAAAGTCGAAGGCTTCGCGCCGCTCTCGCGGCAGCGCATAGCGGCCGGGCGCCAACTGGCCGATGCGGCGCACATAGGCGGGCACCAGCCGGCAGACCTCGGCCATGCGCTGGGTTGCCAGGCTTTTGTCGGCCGTGCCCAGCAGCGTCATTGCCGCAGCCACCGTGTCCTTGCCGCCCAGCGGATGTTCGAATTCGATGCCGGGCGCGCCAGTCTCCACGGGAATCCAGATCACGCCCAGATTGCGCATCAGCCTGGCATGGTCAGCGCCGTAGCGGATGCTCGCCAGATCGGCCTGGAACACGCGCCGGACGATGGCGTCGCGGTCATTCGGCGCGGCGGCCGCCGTGAGGCGCAGCGGCGCCACGGCCAGCGCGGCCAGCGCCAGCGTCAACGCGCGGCGGGGCGGGCAGGGCACGGACACAGGCAACGCGGATGCAGGGGACGGCAAGCGGGGCATGGGGTGGGCTCCTGGGCGGCGGTGTGGACGCAATCGACCTTATGGAAAAAATGGCCTGCAGTGGGGGCATCGACCCTGCGCAAAAGCTAGCGCGGCAACGACGCCAGCTCGGCCTGGGCGCGGGAATAACCGGGCTGCACCCGCAGCGCGGCTTCGTAGCTGGCGCGGGCGTCCGCCTGGCGGCCCAGCCGCCGCAGCAGCAGGCCCTGGTTGGTCAGGATCTGGGCGCTGGCCGGCGTGGCGTGCACCGCCTGGTCATACGCCTTCAGCGCCTCCGGAATGCGATTCAGGCCGTCCAGCAGCGCGGCTTGCAGGTTCAGGCCGATGCTCCATTGCGGATAGCGTGCCGTCAGGGCCTGTGCGGTGGCCAGCGCGTCGGGCAGATCGCGCAATTCGGCCTGCGCGCCGGCCTTGTTCACATAGAACCAGCGATTGTCAGGGGCCAGGGTGATTGCCTCGTCGAACAGCTTGACCGCCGCCGCTTGCTGGCCGTTGATGGATTGCAGCTTGCCCAGGAAGTTCTTGATGTCGGCATTGCCCGGCTCGCGTTGCGACAGGGCTTCGGCGATGCGCTGCGCCTGTGCGGGATCGTTGGCGCGCAGTGCGGCGGAGATCTGCTGGTTCATGTCCTGCAGCGGCGCGGGCCATTGCTGGATGCGGGCGCGCAAGGCTGCGCTCTCCGAAGCCAGTTCGGCCTTGTAGGCGTTATCGAATTCCAGGGGCTGCGCTTGCGCTTCGGCGGGCTGGCCGACCAGCAGCAAGACGGCCAACAGGCCGGATATCGCGGCAAACCGTAAACCGGACAACGATCGAAAAGCACGAAGCAGCGTTGCGGTCATGAGGGGGGCGGGGTAGGGGTCGCAGGGACCCCTACGATATCCCGGATGCGCTTACTTGGGCATCAGGACGCTGTCGATCACGTGGATCACGCCGTTGGATTGGTATACGTCGTAGGTGCTGATGTTGGCCACGCCGCCCTTTTCGTCCTTGACGGTCAGGTTGTGCTTGCCGTTCATCATGACCCAGAGCTTGCCGCCGCTGGCCGTCGTCAGTTCGGTGACGCCGCCCTTTTTGGCCTTGGCGGCCAGGGCGTCGAAGTCCAGTTTGCCCGGCACCACGTGGTAGGTCAGGATCTTGGTCAACGTGGCCTTGTTTTCCGGCTTGACCAGGGTGTCGACCGTGCCGGGCGGCAGTTTGTTGAACGCGGCATTGGTGGGCGCGAAGACCGTGAACGGCCCCTTGCCCTGCAACGTATCCACCAGGCCGGCGGCTTTCACCGCTGCGACCAGCGTGGTGTGGTCGGCGGAATTGACCGCGTTGGCCACGATGTTCTTGCTGGGCATCATCGCTTGTCCCCCCACCATGACGTCGGCCGCATAGGTCGGCGACAGGGTTAGGGCAGAGCAGGCGATGGCAATCGAGGCTAGCAATTTCATGACGATCTCCTTTGTGTTGGCCGTCACGAACACATACGGGGCTGGCCTTGGCATGGATGCAAGACAGGGGTTGGGATAAACCCTAGGAGTGTGCCCGGACGCCTGTGCCGCCCAGCCTTTGCTTGGATCGCGCGCAAGTATGGGCATTATTCGGCCGCTTGTTCCCGATGCTGGTCCGCCGCCGTACAGGTAGTATCAAGGGGTCTTGCCAAGCCGCGCACCGGCGCGCGGCACCGCCCGCGAATGGAGTAATTCGCTATTTTCAGGAGGATAAATACAAAGCATGGACGCGGAATTCTGGTTGGAACGCTGGCGCGACGGTCGCACGCATTTTCATCAAACGCGCGTGACGCCCCTGTTGCAGAAATACTGGCCGACGCTGTCGGTGCCCCCCGGGGGCAAGGTGCTGGTGCCGCTGTGCGGCAAGTCGCTGGATATGGTGTGGCTGGCGGCCCAGGGCTTTCAGGTATTGGGCGTGGAACTGTCCCAATTGGCGGTCGAGCAATTCTTCACTGAAAACGAGCTCAAGCCCGTCATCCACGACACCGCCTACGGCAAGCATTATGTCGCGGGCAATATCGAGATCATCTGCGGCGATATCTTCAAGCTGGATGCGCAACTGCTGTCGCATTGCGTGGGCGCCTACGACCGTGCGGCGCTGATCGCCTTGCCGGCGGACATGCGCGGCGCCTATGTGCGGCACGTCTATGGGCAATTGGCGCCGGGCTATCGCGGTTTGCTGATCACCCTGGATTATCCCCAGGAAGAAATGGAAGGGCCGCCGTTTGCGCTGGTCGATACCGAAGTGCGGGCCTTGTTCACCGGCGTGTCGCCGGCCGTCATCATCGACCGCCGTGACATCCTGGCCAAGGAACCCAAGTTCGCCGAACGCGGGGTCAGCCGGCTCGATACCGTGGTGTATCGGCTGGGCGTACAGGCCTGATCTCGGCCAAGGGGGGCGGTGCGAGCCGCCTTCCTTGGAAAAACCCGCCTGGAAAGCCCTGCCTAGAAAAACCAGCCGCCGCGCGTCAGGTCTTTTTCGCAGCTCTTGTACTGGCTGGCGAATTTGTCGGCGCGCGCCTGCACCTTCTTCGAGACCGTCTTGAGCCAGGCCTTGCGGTCGTAGCTGCGGTTGCGGTAGCCGGTCCAGCCTTCGTGGTAGTTCAGGTATTGGCCGTAGGCGTCGGACTTGGACACGCCGTTCAGGCGCTGGGTCTTGTTCATGTACCAGCCCATGAAATCCAGGGCGTCGGCGAAATTGTCACGGCTTGAACCCCAGCCGCCGGCGTCTTTCTTGTAGTCGCCCCAGGTCTCGTCCTTGGCCTGGGCGTAGCCGTACGCGGAACTGACCCGGCCCCAGGGGATGATGCCCAGGAAGTAATAGCGTGGCGGCACGGCGTCCTGCTTGAACGACGATTCCTGGTACATCATCGCCATGGGTACCTGCACCGGCGCACCCCATTTCTTCTGCACTTTCAGCGCGGCATCGTGCCAGTCCGGCTTTTCGCGGAAGATGGCGCAGATGTTCTCGGGGTTCGAGGGCGGCGCCGTGGCGCAACCGGCAAGCGCCGTCAACAGCGGTAGCGGCAACAAGAGCCGTGTCATTGGCAGTCTTCTCCAGGGGCCGGCAGGCGGCTATCAGGGGTTTTGTGTCATTGGTTACGGTGATTGTATGAAAACGTATCGCCTGAAAAGTTCCGTCCCCGACTAAATTCCCGCCGGGACGAGAATTGACCCCTTTTCGGCCTTGCCGCGCCGCCAAAGAAAAACGGCCCCGGATCGCTCCGGGGCCGTCTGCAGGCAAGCCTGGCGGATGAGGCTTACACCTCGATCACGTCGGCCACGTCCTTGTAGTCAGCGATCTTGTCGAAGTTCAGGTACTGATAGATCTGATCGCCGCTCTTGTTGATGACGCCCATGTCGGCCATGTACTCGTCCTTGGTCGGAATCCGGCCCAGCTTCGAGCAGATGGCGGCCAGCTCGGCCGAACCCAGGTACACGTTGGTGTTCTTGCCCAGGCGGTTCGGGAAGTTACGGGTGCTGGTCGACATGACGGTCGCGCCTTCGCGCACCTGGGCCTGGTTGCCCATGCACAGCGAGCAGCCCGGCATTTCGGTGCGCGCACCGGCCGTGCCGAACACGCCGTAGTGGCCTTCTTCGGTCAGTTGCGTGGCATCCATCTTGGTGGGCGGGGCCACCCACAGCTTGACGGGGATGTCGCGCTTGCCTTCCAGCAGCTTGGACGCTGCGCGGAAGTGGCCGATGTTGGTCATGCAGCTGCCGATGAACACTTCGTCGATCTTGGCGCCGGCAACTTCCGACAGCGTCTTGACGTCGTCCGGGTCGTTCGGGCAGGCCACGATGGGCTCGTGCACGTCGGCCAGGTCGATCTCGATGACGGCAGCGTATTCGGCGTCGGCGTCCGGTTCCAGCAGCTTGGGGTCGGCCAGCCAGGCTTCCATTGCCTTGATGCGGCGGCCCAGCGTGCGCTCGTCTTCGTAGCCGTTGGCGATCATCCACTTCAACATCACGATGTTGCTGTTGATGTACTCGATGATCGGTTCCTTGTTCAGGCGCACCGAGCAGCCGGCGGCCGAACGTTCGGCCGAGGCGTCCGACAGTTCAAAGGCTTGTTCGACCTTCAGGTCGGGCAGGCCTTCGATTTCCAGGATGCGGCCGGAGAAGATGTTCTTCTTGCCTTGCTTGGCCACCGTCAGCAGGCCTTGCTTGATGGCGTACAGCGGAATGGCGTTGACCAGGTCGCGCAGGGTCACGCCGGGCTGCAGCTTGCCCTTGAAGCGGACCAGCACCGATTCCGGCATGTCCAGCGGCATCACGCCGGTGGCAGCGGCAAAGGCGACCAGGCCCGAACCGGCCGGGAACGAGATGCCGATGGGGAAGCGGGTGTGCGAGTCGCCGCCGGTGCCGACGGTGTCGGGCAACAGCATGCGGTTCAGCCACGAGTGGATCACGCCATCGCCCGGGCGCAGCGACACGCCGCCACGGGTACTGATGAATTCCGGCAGCGTGTGGTGCGTCTTCACGTCCACGGGCTTGGGGTAGGCGGCGGTGTGGCAGAACGACTGCATCACCAGGTCGGCCGAGAAGCCCAGGCAGGCCAGGTCCTTCAGCTCGTCGCGGGTCATCGGGCCGGTGGTGTCCTGGCTGCCGACCGAGGTCATCTTCGGTTCGCAGTAGGTACCCGGGCGAATGCCGCGGCCTTCCTGCAGGCCGCAGGCGCGGCCGACCATCTTCTGGGCCAGCGTGAAGCCCTTGCCTGTGTCGACCGGGTCCTTGGGCAGGCGGAACAGCGTCGACGGCGGCAGGCCCAGCGCTTCGCGCGCCTTGCCCGTCAGGCCACGGCCGATGATCAGCGGAATACGGCCGCCGGCACGCACTTCGTCGAACAGCACGTCCGACTTCACTTCGAATTCGGCGATGACTTCGCCGTTCTTGATGGCCTTGCCTTCGTAGGGACGCAGTTCAACCACGTCGCCCATTTCCATCTGCGACACGTCCAGCTCGATCGGCAGGGCGCCGGCGTCTTCCATCGTGTTGTAGAAGATCGGGGCGATCTTGTTGCCCAGGCAGACGCCGCCAAAGCGCTTGTTCGGCACGAAGGGGATGTCTTCGCCCGTGAACCACAGCACCGAGTTGGTGGCCGACTTGCGCGAGGAACCGGTACCGACCACGTCACCCACGTAGGCGACCAGGTGGCCCTTTTCCTTCAGCGATTCGATGAACTTGACCGGGCCGCGCTTGCCGTCTTCTTCCGGCTGGAACGCTGCGCCGTCACGCTTGTTCTTCAGCATCGCCAGGGCGTGCATCGGAATGTCGGGGCGGGTGGTGGCGTCCGGGGCGGGCGACAGGTCGTCGGTGTTGGTTTCGCCAGGCACCTTGAAGACCGTGATGGTCAGGCTCTGGGGCAGTTCCGGACGGCTGGTGAACCATTCGGCGTCGGCCCAGCTCTGCATCACGGACTTGGCGTTGGCGTTGCCCTTGTCGGCCTTTTCCTTCACGTCGTGGAAGGCGTCGAACATCAACAGGGTCTTTTTCAGGGCATCGGCGGCGATGGTGCCGATTTCCGCATCGTCAAGCAGTTGGACCAGCGGGCCAATGTTGTAGCCGCCCAGCATCGTGCCGAGCAGTTCGGTCGCCTTGGCGCGGCTGATCAGGGCACAAGCTTCCGAGCCCAGGGCCACGGCGGCCAGATACGACGCCTTGACCTTGGCGGCGTCGTCCACGCCGGCCGGCACACGGTGGGTCAGCAGCTCGACCAGATTCTGCTCTTCGCCAGCGGGCGGGTTCTTCAGCAGTTCGATCAGTTCAGCGGTTTGTTTGGCCGTCAGGGGCAGCGGGGGAATCCCCAGAGCCGCGCGTTCGGCAACGTGTTGGCGGTAAGTATCCAGCATGTGAGGCCTGCTTAAAGTCGGGTTGGAAGAAGGGTTGTCGGCAGGAATTGTAGAGGGAAGAGGGGGGCGCAAGCAAATGTCTTATATCTTATATAAGACTTGAGCCGATAGCCGTTGCGGGAAGGCCACGGCGCCTGCGGACGACGCCGCCCGGACGGGGGGCGCCAGAGGGCGTTGCGGGGAGTCGCCCGGCCAGGCTGGCGGCCGGAACGAATAAATGGGGACAGAAAAAGAGGGGGCGGGCTGCCCCCTGTTTTGCGGGTCCGGGTCCTGGCGAGAGGGCCGGCCGCGCCTAGTTGGCCTTGGCGTCGTACACCACGGCCACTCGGGCGAAGTTGCCGCCGTATTGCTTGACGTTCACCGTGAACGGCGCGCTTTCGCCGGGTTGGAGCTTGGGCAGCTTCAGTTCCGAATACTGGGCGCCCGACAGCTTGTCCTGCGCGTCGTACAGGCTGACCCATACCTTGACGTTCTGGACCTCGGCCTTGTCGTCGTTGCGCACCCGGCCATGCACCACCACATACTTGTAGCGGAAACGGTAGGTGAAATTCAGCGTGCCGGTGCCGACGGCCGCCTCGGTGTTGTCGACGCTGATGTCCAGCTTGGGACGCGTGCCGGGCATCGCAGCGCGTTTGGCAGGTTGCCAATCGGTCTTGATCTCGCTGTAGCGCTCGAAATCCTCGCCTTGCAACCGCACCGGGATGCGCTCGCCGGGATACAGCATGGACGGCAGCGACCATTCCTGGCGCAGCCGCAGCGGGCGGGCGCCGTCGAACACCGACAGCGTCAAGCCGGGCGACAGCGCAATGTAGCCATCGCTGCGGTTGACGACTTCGGCCAGCAGCAGCGGGCGCTCGATTTCATCCAGCAGGCGCCGCGGCGGCGACAGCGACAGCGCGGCGGGGTCGAACAGCGCGAAGTCCGGGTCCAGCAGTTCGGCCGTGGTCAGGCGCACGTGGTCGATGACGCGCGTATCGGCGGGGCTGACCCGCACGATGCGGCTGGCGGGGGGCGCGGGCTTTGGGGCGGGTTCGGCGGTGGCCGCGGCGGCCTGCGGGGTGGTCGCGGCCTTGGCCTTTTCCCAGGGCAGCAGGCCGTTGTACTTGGCCAGCGCATAACCGCCGGCGGCCAGGATGACCAGCACCAGTCCGGCCTTGGCGGGCAGGGACAGGCGTTTGGGTTCGGAACGGCTAGCTTTCACTTTGCACCATGTAATCGTAGGAGCCGACCTTGCCCTCGGACAGCATTTCGCAGCGCACGTCGAACGAGGTCACCCCGCCAGGGGCGAGCGAGTTGGCCGAGCCGTAGCCGTTGCCAGTGCCGATCAGCTTGCCATCTTCGCCATACAGCATCACCGTCACCTGCGTGCTGTTGGACACGGTCGTGCCCTGGTTGCGCAGCAGGCCGACCAGGCGGTAGGCGCCGTCGTTGCGCACCAGTTGCACCTTGTCGGCGGCAATCTTCAGCGCGGTCCCGCGCGCGCGGGACGGCACGCTGGGCTCCAGCGTGTAGCGGGTATAGGACGTGTCGGGCAGCGAGATCACCACGGGCGTGTATTCGCCGGGCTGCAGGGTACGCGCCAGCGGCGACCCGGTCGCGGACGACAGCGTCAGTTCGCCCTGGAAGAACGTGGCGGTGACGCGCGGGCTGTCGATCTTTTCGCCCGTTTCGTTGCGCATCACCATGACCAGCTGGTTGCGGTTACGCACGCGCCATTCCTGCACGTCGGTCAGCTTGACCAGCGAGGCGTCCAGGGGCGGGATGACGGGGGGCGGTCGGTAGGTGGACCGTGTCGACGAGCCCAGATTGAACGTCAGCGGCACCAGGATCGCCGCCAGCACCACCAGCACGATCGCCACGATGGCGCCCGGCTGCAGCTTGGCCGCGGGCGCCGGCTGCTGCATGCCGCGCAGGATCTTCTCCAGCCGCTGGGCGACGTTGTCCTCGACCAGGGTCACGGCCTGGCAGTGGCTGCACTGGTACTCGTTGGTGTCCAGCTTGATGAACTGCGCGCTGCCGCAAGTGGAGCAGGTCAGTGTCACCGTATTGATCGTGGTCTGTTTGGGCGTCATGCTGGGCGGAAAACGCGCCGGGCTCGGCGCGGCGCCGGGATGGCGCGGCAAGACCCGGCAGAGCGTGGCTTACAGGGCGGGAAGGATAGCGGGGGGCGGCGAAAGGCTGGGTGCATGAACGCATCCAGTTATGACAAGATGTATGGGCGGGGCTCCGGCGTCGCCTCAATGCGGCGCGCCAGGCCGCCCCACCCCCGGTGCTATCATCGCCCGCGTCCCATCCTCTTCTTGAATACGCCGTTCCCCGTCGTTCCGCCCTGGGCCGCCTTCTGCCGCGGTCGGGCCGAGCCGAGGCAGGTCAGGCTCCGCCCGAAGCATGAGCATCTTCCAACACGTATTGTTCCTCGCCTGCGTGGCGCTGGCGACCTACGCCCAGACCATGACGGGCTTTGCCTTTGGCCTGGTGCTACTGGGCCTGTCCGGCGTGTTCCAGCTGGCGTCCGTGTCCGACGTGGCCAATGTGGTCAGCGTGCTGTCGCTGGTCAATGCGGTCGTCACGCTGGCCCGCGCCAAGCCGCAGGTCAATTGGCGGCTGATGGCGCCGGCCCTGGCCAGCAGCCTGGTCGGCGTGGGGGCGGGGGTGGCCGCGCTGGCGTGGATCAGCGGGTCCATGGCGGTGCTGCTGCAATTGCTGCTGGGCGTCACCATCATGGCCTGTGCCGTGCTGCTGGTTGCGCGCACCCAGCCGCTTGAGCGCGTGTCATCGCGCGCTTCGTTCCTGTTCTTCGGCGGCGTGTCGGGCGTGTTGGGCGGCTTGTTTTCCAGCGCCGGCCCGCCCATGGTGTATCACCTGTACCGCCAGCCTCTGCCGCTGGCGTCCATTCGCAATAGCCTGCTGGTGCTGTTTTCCCTGAATGCCCTGGTGCGGCTGGCGCTGGTGACGGGGCAGGGCGCATTCAAGGCGAATTCGGTCTGGCTCAGCCTGCAGGCCTTGCCCGTGGTGATCGGCGTGACCTGGGCGGCGCGCCGCTACGGCACCGCCGGGTCCATGAAGACCATCAAGCGGATGGTCTTCGTGCTGCTGGTGGCGGCCGGGCTGGGCCTGGTGGTGCCCGCGTCCCGCATCCTGGCGGGCAGCTAGCCGCCAGGGCGGGAATGGCGGTCGGCCGTGGGCTGACAGCCGCCGCGCGGCCAGGTCAGTGCGACTGGCCGGAAATGTAGCGTTCGAGTTCCGTGATGATGAACTTCTGCTCGCTCATGACATCCTTGACCAGGTCGCCGATGGACACCAGGCCCACCAGCTTTTGCTCGTCGATGACCGGCAGATGGCGGAAATGCCGTTCGGTCATCAGCGCCATACAGTGTTCGCGGGTGTCTTCGGGGCGCACGTAGAAGACCGAATCGGTCATGATGTCGCGCACTTTGGTCGTGCGCGACGAGCGGTCCTGCAGCACGATCTTGCGGGCGTAGTCGCGCTCGGTCAGCATGCCCAGCACCTCGGCGCCATCGACCACCACCACGGCGCCGATGCCGCGCTCGGCCATGGTCTTGATGGCGTCGTACACCGAAGATTCCGGCGAGACCGTCACGACGGCGGGGTTGGCCTTTTCCCTGAGAATCTCAGCAACTTTCTTCACGATGTGCTCCCGAATCGCTGGCAAGGTTCAAACGCCGGCCCCTGCCGTGCGCCTGCGCGCGGCGAGCGGTGTGGCCGTGGCTCCATCCTAAGCCCGGGGCAGGGATTGCCGCAAGCGTCTGATAGCGGGGTATCCCGTATTGCGCAGGAGGCTCCTGGAGCAGATGGCTATAGTCACTATTGCGCTGCGCTCCTCTGTCAGCGCGCCGGTGGAGTGGCGGCGCGCTCGGCGGCAATCGCCGCCAAGACGGCGTCGGTTGTCAGCAGCCGGGACGGATCAGCTTTGCAAGCTGCGCTGATCGCCTCGACTTGCCTGAGCCAGTCGCACGCGGTTGGGTGGGCATCCCGGGGGACATAGGGTGGGGGCAGTGCCGCTTGAGTGGGCTCGTGCGAGTCCTGTTTGGCGATGGGGAAGGATGGCGTTGGGGCGCGCAGCATGGGAAAAAATCCTGGTCATTTATCTCCAAGATAGGCTACGTGCCGCGCCGTGGCACCACAAGGCTTTGAATCCCTTCACTCCGTCCTATCTATATGGCGGCGGCCCGCAAGCGCAGGCCGCCGCCCCGCATCACCTCAACGGATCAGAAACCCCGCGCCCACCGGGTCATTCTTGTCGATGACCCAGCGTGCCGTACCCAGGATGCTGGCGGTGCCCTTTACCGTGGGGCGCACCGCGCGGGTGCCGTTCAGGTTCACCTCACCCAGCAGGCAGCCTTCGAATGTGCCGCTGCCCAGCAGGCCTTCCGACTTGATCGGCTGATTCAGGCCCATCTTGCCGCGCGCCTCGAACATCGCCATCATCGCGCTGGTGCCGGTGCCGCCGGGCGAACGGTCCAGTTGTCCCGCGCTGAACACGTGCACGTTCTTGTAGAACGCGCCTTCGATCGTCGGCTGGTGCCAGAACGTAATGAAGTTCAGGTTGTTGATGTGCGCTTCGGTCGGATGCTGGATGCGGTGGCGTGCATTGAGCTGGTCGCGCACCAACAGGCCCATGCGCGACAGTTCCGTGCCGTTGTCCGGCGAAATGCGCAGGTCGCAGTTCGACAGGTCGACGATGCCGAAATAATTGCCGCCCCACACGATGTCGGCCGACAGCTTGCCGTAGCCCGGCAGTTCCACCGGGATGTCCTGCGCGGCCACGTAGGCCGGCACGTTCTCGAAGCGCGTCCACAGCACGTTGTCGCCTTCGGATGCCACTTCCGACACCACCAGCCCGGCGGTGGTCTCGAAGCGGATGCGGGTGATGCCGTCCTTGCCGCGCGGCACCAGGCCGTTGGCCACCATGGCCATGCTGACCGCGATGGTGCCGTGGCCGCACATGTGCGAATACTCGGTGCCGTCGATGTAGATCAGGCCGGCGTCGTACTCGGGGCTGGACGGCGGCGTGAGGAACACGCCGAACATGTCCTTGTGGCCGCGCGGCTCGCGCATCAGCGCCTTGCGCAGCCAGTCGTAATGCTGTTCCAGGAACGCGCGCTTTTCCAGGATGGTCGAGCCGGCGGGGTACGGAATGCCGCTATGCACGATGCACAGGGGCTCGCCTTCCGTATGGGTATAGATGACATCGAACGCGTCTTGCTTGCGCATGACAGAAGCTCCAGGCGGTAGATAGAAGAGAAAAGTTATTTGCCGCGTTCGGACAGCATGTCCAGCCCGACGGTCAAATCCAGGATCACGATGGCGACGACCGCAGCCACGATCGTGGCGCCCGATACGGCTGCGATGGTCGGATCAATCGTGTATTGCACATAGTTGAAAAGCTTCACCGGGATCGTGTTCAGGTCCGCGGTGGTGTTGAAAATCGACAGCTCCACGTTGATCCACGACGAGATGAACGCGAAGATCGAACCGGTCACGATGCCCGGGCGGATCTGCGGCAGCACCACCAGGAAAAACGTGGTCCAGGGATTGGCGCCCAGGTCGGCAGAGGCTTCTTCCAGCGCCCGCTGTTCGGGCGTCAGCAGCGTCAACGTGGATCGCAGCACGAACGGCGCGATGCTCACGATGTGGCCGATCAACAGCGACAGGAAACTGCGCGTCAGCCCGAAGTACGCGCCGAACTGCAACAGCGCCGCGCCCAGCACGATGTGCGGCAGCACCAGCGGCGACATCAGCACCGACGTCAATGCGGCCTTGCCCGGAAATTCGTAGCGCGCCAGCGCCAGCGCCGCGGGCACCGTCAGCAGCACCGCCGCCACCGTCGCGGCCAGCGCCAGCACCGTGCTGGTGGTGAACGCGGCCACGTAGCCGGCTTCCACCAACAGCGTGCGATACCACTCCAGTGTCCAGCCCTGCGGCGGAAACGCCAGGTACGGCGTGGCGGTGAACGAGGCGCCCAGGATCACCACGAGCGGCAGCGCCAGGTAGGCCAGCACAACCAGCGCGATCAGGCGGATCAGGTGGCGGGCGATCATCGCGTGGCTCCCGGCAAGGTGGCGGCGCGGTTGGCCAGCGCCACCAGGATCAGGGTAAAGACCAGCAGCACCATGCTCAGCGCGCCGCCGTAGTGAAAGTCGAACACCGTGCTGTATTGCTGGAAGATCAGCATCGACAGCACCGTGACGCGGCCGCCCGACAGCAGCGCCGGCGTCACATAGGCGCTGACCGCCAGCGTGAAGACAATGATCGCGCCCGACACCACACCGGGCAGCGTCAGCGGCCAGGTCACATGGAAAAAAGTCGCGGCAGGGCTGGCGCCCAGGTCGGCCGAGGCCTGTTCGCAGGCCGGGTCCACCCGCGCCAGCGCATTGCCCACCGCCAGCACCACAAAGGGCAGCAGCACATAGACCATGCCGATCAGGATGCCCAGCTCGGTGCCGATGAAGCGCATCGGCCGGTCCACCGCGCCGGTGGCCATCAGGCCCTGGTTGACCAGGCCGTTGCGGCCCAGCAGCACCATCCAGCCAAAGGCGCGAACGATGTTGCTGGTGAACAGCGGCACCACCAGCAGGATCACGCAGGCGCGGCGCCAAGCCTGCCAGCGCACCACGCGCACCAGGTACCAGGCCAGCGGATAGCCCAGCACCAGGCAGGCCAGCGTCGTGAACAGGGCCAGCCTGAACGTCACCAGGATCACGTCCCAGTGGTATTGATCGGCCAGCACGCGCAGGTACTGGGCGGCCGTGGGCGTCAGCCCGTCAGGCCCGCCGGTGGCGCTGGCCAGCGCCACCACCGCCAGCGGCGCCAGGAAGAACGCCGCGAAGAACAGCACGGGCGCTGCCAGCAGCAGGCCAGGAGAAAGCCAGGCGCGCCGCATCATGGCTGCCCGCTTATCAGGTGCAGGTTCTGGGGCGCAAACGCCAGCGCCACCTCGGCGCCGCCATGCAGCCCCGTGGGGGCAATGCCGCCATGCCGCGCCACCAGCGTCTGCGCGCCGATGTCGACATGGATCATGCTGTGGCTGCCGACGTTGATCACGTCGGTCACCTTGCCGGTCAGCATCGCGTCGGCCGCGTCACACAGCTTCAGGTCTTCGGGCCGCAATACCGCCAGGCCGCGGGCGGCGGCCGGCTGCGGAAAGTGCGGCACGCGTAGGCCCTGGGCGTCCAGCACCAGGGCGCCGTCGTCGGTGGCGGTGTAGGCCAGGAAATTGGCGTCGCCGATGAATTCGGCCACGAACTGCGAGGCCGGACGCCGGTAGATATCGGTACCCGCGCCCACCTGCTCGATGCGGCCCGCGTGCATCACCACGACGCGGTCGGCCATGGTCATGGCCTCTTCCTGGTCGTGCGTGACGAAGATGAACGCGATGCCCAGCCGTGCCTGCAGGTGCTTGAGTTCAAGCTGCATGCGCTTGCGCAGCTTCAGGTCCAGCGCCGACAGCGGCTCGTCCAGCAGCAGCAGCTTGGGCTGGTTGACGATGGCGCGCGCCAGTGCCACGCGCTGCTGTTGGCCGCCTGACATTTCCCGGGGATAGCGCGCACCGAAATCGGCCAGCCCCACCATGTCCAGCGCGTCCCGGGCGCGGGTCGCGGCCTGTGCCCGGGACGCGCCCTGGCGCCGCGGGCCATAGGCTACGTTTTCCAGTACCGTCATGTGCGGAAACAGCGCGTAGTTCTGGAACACGGTGTTCAGCGGCCGGTGGTGCGCGGCCAGGCGGCTGATGTCCTGGCCGTCGATCAGGATGCGGCCGGACTCCGGCTTCAGGAAGCCTGCGATCGACTTGAGCAGCGTGGTCTTGCCGCAGCCGCTGGGGCCCAGCAGGGCGACGAACTCTCCCTGCTGGATCGCCAGGTCGATGCCGTCCAGCGCCTGGTAGGCGCCAAAGCGCATCGACACGCCTTCGATAGTGAGCAAAGCGGACATGGGAACGGGACCTTGCTCAGCGCTTGCGGGCAACCTGCCGGTTCCACGCATCGGTGACCTCGGCGCGGCGGGCGTTGATGATGTTCCAGTCGAACAGGCTCAGGTTCTTCACCGAGCCTTCCGCGCCCCAGGGCAGCTTGCGGGCGACGTCTTTGGACACCTGCACGTCCTTGACGGCCGGGCCCAGGTACAGGCGGGTGGCCAGGCAGGCGGCGGCATCCGGCGTCAGGGCGGTGTCGATGAATTTCTGCGCGGCAGCCTTGTTGGGCGCGCCCTTGACCAGGTGCAGGCGCGCGTCGGTCGCCCAGACGCCTTCCTTGGGCACCGTGAAGCCGATCGGCAGGCCCTTGTCGATCAGGTCCCAGGCGCCCACGTTGAAGTGCGCGCCGATCACGGCTTCGCCGCTCTGGTAGGCGTTGGTGGCCGCGCCCGAGCTGTCAAAGAACAGGGCGGTGTCCAGCGACGCCAGCTTGGCATACAGCGGGCCCAGGTTCGACGGATCGATCGCCCAGACCCGGGCCAGGAAGAAAATGAATGGCACGCCGGACGAATTGGCGGGCGAGGGCACCGCCACCGCACCTGCATATTCGGGCTTCCACAGGTCTTTCCAGCTGGTCGGTGGCTGGGTCACTTCCTTGGTGCTGTAGGTGATGCCCAGCGAGTAATAACCCGTGCTGACCGCGAATACGGATGCGCCGTCGCGATACACGCCCTGGTCTATCACGTTCTTCAGGTTGGGCACGGCGGCCGGGTCCAGCCCATCGAGCACGCCGGCCTGCTGCGCCAGCTCGCTGATGCCGCCGTCCATCCAGGCCACGTCGATGGTCGGCGCGGCCTTCTGCTGCTGCAGCTTGGCCAGCGTGGTGGTAGACGTGCCGACTTCCGGCACGACGGTCACGCCGGTCGCCTTGGTATACGGGTCCGCCACGCAGGCCCGGAAGGCATCGCCCCAATTGCCGCCGTACCAGGCGACCGTGATCTTCTGCTGCTGCGCCAGCGCTGCCTGCGACGCCAGGATCAGCCCCGCACCCAGTACTGCGGCGCCCAGCGCGCTGCGGCTGTGTGTTGCCATGTCGGATTCCCCTTGTAGATTTGTCGATCCGCGAATCATTGACTCAAGTACCACAGCCACATCTTGGGCGATGCTCGGGAAAACGAGCTTGAAGGCGCGGGACATAAACTTGAATAATTGCGTCATGACTGTCGCCGCGCCACCTTCGTCCGCACCGCTCTCCTATGAAGACGGCGAAGACCTGCTGCCCCCGGGGAAACCCGCACTGACCGTCGGCCTCGTGCTGCTGGACCAATTCACGCTGGCCGCCTTTGCCGGTTTCGTGGACGTGCTGCGCCTGGCGGGCGACCACGGCGGGCGCAGCCGGCAGATCCACACTGCCTGGCGTGTGATGAGCTGGGACGGCAAGCCGCGCTGTTCCAGCGCCGGCCTGACCATCGACGTCGCCGCGGGCCTGCCCGACGACCCGACCCAGTTCGACTACATCGCCGTCTGCGGCGGCAACGACTATTCCAGCGGCCGCATGCCCGAGCCGCTGCGCGATTGGCTGCGGCTGGCGGCTGCGCAGCGGGTACGCCTGCTTGGCATCTGCACCGGCACCTTCGCCTTGGCGCAGGCCGACGTGATCGGCCCGCGCACGGTCTGCGTGCACTGGAATGTGCTTGAGGCCTTTCGTGAGCGCTTTCCTCAGACCCGTGCGGTGGTCGACCGGCTGTTCGTGGACGAAGGCGATCTGATTTCCTGCGCGGGGTCGACTGCCGCGATCGATCTGGGCCTGTACCTGGTGGCGCGCCACTGCGGCCGCGACAAGGCGCAGCAGGCGATGCGCCACATGATGCTGCAAGGGGCGCGGCCCGGCCGTGTGCCGCAAGCGCATTTCCGCACCGACCTTTCGGGTATCCAGGACGTGCGGGTGCGCCAGGCCGCGCATTTCATCGAACAGCGCATCGACAATCCGCCGCCGCTGGATGCCATTGCGCGTTATGTCGGCGTAGGCCGCCGGCAGCTGGAAAGAGCCTTTCGCCTGGCCACGGGCATGTCGCCCATGGCGTTTCAACGGCAACTGCGCCTGGAATATGGCAGCTGGTTGCTGCTGAATAATGCCTGCAGCATCACGCAGATTGCCCTGGATTGCGGCTTTGCCGATGGCGCGCATTTTTCGCGCGATTTTCGTGCCCATTTTGGCCAGTCGCCGCGCCAGTATCAACAGGTACATGGACGCCAGGCCGCACAGGTCGACGGCGAAATCAGCGTCTTCCCCGCCTAGTCCGGTTACCTCCCGAAACCGCGCGGCCCCGCGCCGTCATCAGCATGACGGACCCCTGCCTTAGTATGGGCAGGTACTGGCATTGCGTTTCGAAGGAGACCTGCATGACCTACGATCTTTGGTATTGGGACGGCATCCCCGGACGGGGGGAGTTCGTGCGTCTGGCGCTCGAGGCGGGTGGTATTGCCTATCGCGAGCGGGCCCGCGAACCCGGCGGTGACAACGCACTGCTCAAAGACATGCTGTCCGACCGCAAGCATCCGCCATTCGCGCCGCCGTATCTGGTCGCCGGCAAGATGACGCTGGCGCAGACCGCCAACATATTGCTGTTTCTGGGCGAAAAACACGGCCTGGCGCCGGACAGCGTCGAAGGCCGCCTGTGGGTGAACCAGTTGCAGCTGACCATCGCCGACATGGTGGCCGAGGCGCACGATACCCATCACCCGATTTCCGCCAATGATTATTACGAAGACCAGAAAGAAGAAGCGGCTCGTCGGGCGCGCAGTTTTCGCGAAGAACGCATTCCCAAATTCCTGGGTTATTTCGAAGGGGTGCTGGCCGGGCCGGATGCCTGGTTGGCGGGGGGCAAGCGCTGGACTTACGCGGATTTATCGCTGTTCCACCTGATCGATGGCCTGCTGTACGCCTTTCCCAAGCGCATGGGCACCCAGGCCGTGAAATCTCCCAACATCATGGCCCTGCATCGGCGTGTGGCGGAACTGCCGACGCTGCAGCCTTACTTCGCCAGCGGCAGGCGCCTGCCTTTTGGCGAAGGCATATTCCGCCACTATCGGGAACTGGACGCGGAATAAACCCCCATCGGTTTTCGATCCGACGCCATTTTTATTCACGAGTTAAATAAATAGGGCCGCCATCGAGGCGGCCTTTTCATTATTACCGCCAGGCATTCGAAAATACGAGACGGATGCGTATTAACCCTGACGTCGCCATGTATTGCGGTTTATGTCGCAGTTGAATTAATGCTGAATTTGCGAGTAATAAAGAAACGTCGTGAAACTTTTTTCAGTAACCGTCTTCTGAAAATATTGAGAACGCCTGATTTTTAGGATTAAATATTTTCGACTGGATACATTCTTCCGTTTTCTCTGTATTCACTGACCTGCCGTCGCTGCGGTAGCGACGGATATGCAGGCAAGCGTGTGCATGCGGCGCGGCGTGCACTGCCTGATTGTTGGGACGCGCCAAGCAGTCTGCTTCAGATAAGCCGCCGTTTCTTTATCCGTTTCAGAACACTCGTCCCATCCACTGGCAGGAGATGTCAACATGCAATGGCTTACCCTAAACCGCTTGCTCCGTGGCGAGCGCGGTATGCAGAAAGCGGACCTGTATGGCCAGATCGCGGCCATCCACAAGGCGCAGGCGGTTATCGAATTCGATCTCGAAGGCCACGTGTTGATGGCGAACCAGAATTTCCTGGACACCATGGGCTACGAACTGGACGAGGTGCTGGGGCAGCATCACCGCATGTTCGTCGATCCTGACGAGCGTGAATCCCCCGAATATCTGGATTTCTGGCAAAGGCTGGGGCAGGGCGCGCATGACGCGGGCCGTTATCGGCGGATGCGCAAGGACGGTTCGGACGTGTGGCTGCAGGCCAGCTACAACCCGATTTTCGACAAACGAAATCGTCCCTTCAAAGTGGTCAAGTACGCCACCGACATTACCGAGCAGCAACAGCGCCAGGCCGATACCGAGGGCCAGCTCGAAGCCATTTCCAAGGTGCAGGCCATTATCGAGTTCGAACTGGACGGCACCATCATTCGCGCCAACGACCTGTTCCTGAATGCCGTGGGTTATCGCGAAGACGAGGTCGTGGGCCGGCATCACAGCATGTTCGTGCTGCCCGAAGAGGCGCGCGGCCAGGCCTACAAGGATTTCTGGCGAAAACTGCGCGGGGGCCAGCACGATACCGGCCAATACCTGCGCATCGGCAAGAATGGCCGCCAGGTCTGGATCGAAGCCAGCTACAACCCGATTTTCGACGCCGAAGGCCGGCCGTTCAAAGTCGTGAAATTCGCCACCGACATCACCAAGCGTTTCACCGCCGCCCAGACCCTGCGTGTGGCCGTTCAGGGGCTGACCGAAAATGCCGAGCGCGCCAGCCAGGCCAATACCCTGGCGCAGGACGCCTGCAAGGTCGCCGAAGAAGGCGGCAAGACCGTGCAGGGCGTGGTGCGCACCATGAGCGCCATTACCGACAGCTCCAAACGCATTTCGGAGATCATCGGGGTGATGGACGGCATCGCGTTCCAGACCAATATCCTGGCGCTCAATGCCGCGGTCGAGGCCGCACGCGCGGGGGCGCATGGCAAGGGTTTTGCCGTCGTCGCCGCCGAAGTGCGCAGCCTGGCGCAGAACAGCGCTGCTGCGGCCAAGGAAATCAAAGGGCTGATCACGACCTCGGTCGAACAGATCGAAAACGGCGCCAGCCAGGTCCAATCGGCAGGCGCCACCATGGAAGACATCGTGGCCTCGTCGCGCCGCGTGACGGAAATCATGGGGGAAGTCGTCGAGGTCTCGCTGGCCCAATCCGGGAAGCTGGGCGAAGTGACCGAAGACATCACCCAGATGACCGCCGAGGCGGCCTCCGCCTTGCAGGCCGCCCACGAATTGCATGGCGGCCACGCCATCCTGAAACCGGCGGTCAAGCCGGTGGCGCCGTCCGTGCGGGCCCGTCCGGCCGCCAATACGCCGCTGCCGCCCAAGCCCGTGCTGGAATACGTGCGGTACTGAGTACTCGGTGAGCACTCGGGCGGCGCCACCGGCCGCCCGAGTGCGCTATAAATACGGTCTTGTTTGAACCCGTCGGCCCAGGCAGGAAACCCCCGCCCGGGCCGTGCTTTTTTTGCGGCAATCTTCAATGACCGAATCCGAAGCCCTGGCTCTTGCCACCCATCGCCACTACAAGGGCGGCCTGTACCGCTATGTGGATACCGCCCGCCATTCCGAAACGGAAGAGTCGATGGTGGTCTACGAGCATCTCTGGCCGCACGCCCGCGGCCTGTGGGTGCGGCCGGCCGACCTGTTTTTCGGCCAGCTGGCCGACGGCTCGCCGCGTTTTGCCCCGCTGCGCGCGGCGGAGTAGGCCGTGGCCTTCTACTACCGCAGGACGCGTCAGCCGGGCACCACGGCCCGGCCTGCCGGCGCCGCTCGCCCGCCGTCGGCGGCGGTGTCCGCGGCGCTGGACGCCTTGCGCGGCCCGTTCATTGTGGCCGACTTGGAAACCACGGGTTTGTCGACCGCGAGCTGCGAGATCCTGGAATTCGCCGCAGTCCGCGTGGGACTGGACGGTGCCGCCGAACGGGAATATGCACAAGTGGTGCGCACCCGCGGCGCGGTGCCGCCTTTCATTTCGCGGCTGACCGGCATCACCCAAGCCGAAGTCGACAGCCAGGGCCTGCCCGTGGCGCAGGCGTTTGCAAGGTTCCTGGAGTTCGTCGAAGACCTGCCGGTGTTTTTCCACAATGCGTCGTTTGACCGCCGCTTCCTGGAAGCGGCCGCGTTGCAGACCGGCATGCCGTTCGCCAATGCCACCCATTGCACGCTGGCGCTGGCTCGGCGGGCCTGGCCGGAACTGCCCTCGCACAAGCTGGATGTGCTGGCGCGGCATGTGGGGGCATCCGAACCCACTCACCGGGCGTTGGCCGACGTGCGCACCACGGTTGCCGTGGCGCTGGCGGCCAGTTCAAGGCTGGCGGCGTCAGACTGACGCCGCCCGTTTTCAGACCACTTTCTGTTCGTGATGTACCTGCGGCGGTTCCACGAAGAAGCCCGCCACCAGTTTGCGCCACTCTTGAAAATCGGGCGATTCCCGGAAATCCACCATATGGTTTTCGACGGTTTCCCAATCTACGACCAGCGTGTAGCGCTGCGGCTGCTCGATGCTGCGGTACAGCTCCATGCCATGGCAACCCCGGGCGCGCAGAAAAAGCGGTTTGGCCTGCGCCACGCCGGCCTCGAACAGCGCCTCCTGGCCTTCACGGACATGAATGCTGGCGATCTCCTGGATCATGATGGTGTCTCCGGATGAAAGGGGCCGGGCAGGGCCCGGTCGGGCGGAGTAGTATGGCTGAAAATTCCCCTCGCGTCGCCGGGCGGGCAGCAGGTTCGGCCTGCCGGCCCCCCGCCATTTCGATGAACCGACAAGCTGTCACCCTGCCGCGCCTGATCGTTGCTCGCCTGTTGTGGTACGCGGCGGTCGCCGCGCTCGCCGTCATGGCGCTGGCCTCGCAAACCCAGTTCAGCGTGGCCGCCGTGCTGTCGGCCATCGCCATCTACGTGCCGCTGTCCATGCTTGGCCTGCCGCTGATTGCCTGGTTGGGGCTGAGCCGCGCCAAGGGCATCCCGCCCAAGGGGCTGGCGCCCGTCTGGCCATGCTTGCTGGCCGGCGGGGCGGGCATCGCGCTCCTGGCCAGCTACCATCTGTCGGCCCGGCTGGAACTGGCCGAGTGCGGCGTGCTGTTGTTGCTCGTCGCGGTGGACCTCGCGCTGGTGCGGCGCGAATCGGCTTGCCTGGCCGGGCGCATCGGTGCGGACTCGCGGGCCTGATCCCGAGTCCGCTGCCCACGGCGTCAGGCGATTCTGCAGTCGTGATACGGCTTTGCTCCGTCCATCCTGACAGTCAGCCTAACGGCTGTCACCGCTCGGCCTGCCGCCGTGCGCGCTAGGTTAATTGCGCGAGGGCGCGGCCCGTCGACCCATCCTTAGAGTTGAGAAGCGCCGCAGCAATTTCTTGCGCGGCGCGTCCCGCCTCGTCCATCCGCATGGCCCGCGGCGCGGTGCTCGCAGATTCCACGACATCTTTTACGTCTTCTTCCCCACTCTCTAGGGACCGGTCGCCCGTTTAACCGATATCGACATCCTTAGTGCGGCGCAATCATTCCGTACCAATACAAAAGTCCCAAGCGTCACGTTGCCGTAAGGGCGTACTGCGTCGGGGTGGTAAAGGTCCGCGCCGGTCGGCCACCGGCACCTGTTCATCCGCATGAAACGGATCAGGAGGAGCTCAAATGAAAAAGCTCGCAGCAGTCGCAACTCTGTCCTTCGTCGCGTTCTCCGCCTACGCGGGCGGGCCGAGCCCCAGCATTTCCGCATCGGGCCATGTCGGCACCATCACCGGAACGGTCTCGTCGGTTTCCACGGGCACTTCCGTGGTGTCGACTCAGATCAACGGCTATGGCTCATCGAACCAGACGTCGTTCGGTGAGACGGGCGGCGTCGCCAGCGCCGGCGGCACGTTCGACAAGGACGGCACCAACGTGGTGACGAGCACCCGGCAGTACGCCACCAGCGAGACGTACGGCCATATCACCGGCAATGCGCCGATCATGGTGGGCGACAGTGTCGCCAACGGCGGCGCCACGTTCGGCAGCACCACCACGAACGCCTCGGCAACGGGCACGTTCAATGCGGGGGCGATCGGCGCCACGGCGTCGATTCACGGCATCGGTCCCGTGGGCGGTATGGGCGGGTTCGGTCACTGAGCAGCAGGCAACCCGGACGGCCTCGGCCGTCCGGCTGGAGGACATCATGAAAACCATTGCGCTTGCCTTATCCCTGTCGCTGTCGCTGGTGGCGTTCTCGGCCAACGCCCAGACCAGCTCTTCGGCTGCGACGACCTCGGCGTCATCGGGGTCCACCAACGCCGGCAACAACCAGGGTATTACGCTTAACTCCAACAATAGCGGCTCGAGCACCTTGCGCACGGCGCCGCCGATTGGCGCGCAGAGCTTCTACGGCTCGTTCTCGTCAGACAGCTGCATGGTGTCGGCGGGCGGCGGCGGTTCAGTCGTAGGGTTCGGCATGAACGTCGCGTTTCCGGTCGAAGACACCAAATGCAGCCTGCGCCGCAACTTCGAACGCACCATGCAGGCCGCCGCGTCGACCAAGGACCCGGATCGCTCGCGCAGGCTGGAAACGGCCGCGGTCGACATCCTGTGTCAGACCGACGATCGCACCAAGGCGGCGTTGACCGCCCAGGGCCTGTGCACCAATCCGTCGCTGACCACGGCAGACCACCGCTTCGAGAATCCGACCGTGGCCCAGGCCGCGCCCGCGAGCGCCGCGCCGCAGGCCATGATCGCGCCCGCTCAGCCGCCGATGCAGACGGCACAGTACGCGCCGCCGCCTGCGCCTGTCGCCGCGCAAGCCTATCCGGTGCTGTCGGTGCAGAACTCCATGTCCAACTCGCCGCCGCTGCGCAATCCGCGGATGGATCGCCAAGGGCTGGTGGACTTCTATTCGCCGGGTTGACATCGTGTCCGGCGAACCGATGCGCAAAGGATCAGGGCGTGGCGGCTGGCGCGGCCGTGGCGCCCGGTCCTTCAGCGGCAGGCGCTTGCAAGGCCGTGGCCTGCGGCGCAGAGGCCAGCAGCATGGTGGGGGGCGACGATACCTCCAGCCCGGCGTCATGCAGCCGTTGCAGCAACGTGAACAGCAAGGCGCTGCGCACGCCGTACGACGAACGTGGCGACGACACATAGCCCTTGGCGTTGAACACCAGGTTGCCGCCTTCGATGCCATCCAGGAACACATTCGGCGCCGGCGTATCGAGCACATCCTCGTGATCGGCAAACGCCTGCAGGATCAGTTCGCGCACACGCTGCGCATCCGTTGACAGCGGCAGCGGCAGCTTGATCTGCACCAGGCCCAGCGGGTTCGAACGCGTCACGTTGCGCACGGTCTTGGTCACGAATTCCGAGTTCGGCACGATGACCGTGGAACGGTCACCCATCTGGATTTCCGTTGCGCGCACGTTGATACGCAGAATGTCGCCCTCGACGCCGCCCAGCGACACCCAATCGCCCACCTTGACCGGCCGCTCGGCCAGCAGGATCAGGCCCGAGACAAAATTCTGCACCACCGCTTGCAGGCCGAAACCGATACCCACCGACAGCGCACTGGCGATCCATGCCACCCGTTCAAGTCCGATGCCCGCCGCGGACAGCGACAAGGCCACGGCCAGCACGAAGCCCGCATAGCCGAACAACGTGGCAGCCGACAACTGCATGCCCGGGTCGAGCTCGGTGGTCGGCAGGTAGCGGTTGGACAGCCAGCGCTTGAGCATCTTCACGCTCAAGAGCGATACCGCCAGCACCAGCAACGCCTGCAACACCGCGCCCGGGCGAATCTGCGCTTCGCCGATGGCCAGTCCCTTGCGCAACTGGTCAAAACGTTGCAGCAGGTCCATCGGCCCTTCGCCGAAGGGCGCCAGCAGCAGGATCACCGCCAACAGCCCCACCGCCACGCGGCCCACGCCGGACAGCAGCACCGCCGCCTGGTCGCGCAGGCTGGGGCCTTCGCTGTCGTCGCGGTGCGACGTCCCCAGCAGGGTGCTGAAACCGTCTTCGATCAGGGTCGACAGCAGGTAGGCCGAGGCCAGGATGATCGCGACCCACAGCACCTGCTTGGTCAGAAAGCTGCCAAAGGCCACATAGCCGGCCAGCAGGCTGGCCAGGCTGATCGCCAGCACCGTACCCATCGCCGTAAGCAGCAACGAGATCCAGAAGGGCGTCGGCGCGGCGTCTGCCTGTTGCGCCTGGCGCCGCAGGCGCCGGCCGATCGACAGCGCAACGGCCATGGTCAGCATGACGAAGACGGACACGATGCCGGTCAGGGTGATGGTCGTGGTCAGGCTGGCGTTCAGCAGCACGGGCAGCCGTTCGGCCAGCCAGATCATCACGACCAGCACGCCCAGCACGCCGGGCAGCCAGCGCAGGCGCTGCGCGACCGCGTCGGTAATGGGCGGCAGGCGCCACGACGGCCGGTTGGTCGACATCAGCGCGTAGCCCAGGCCTGACACGTAGCCGCCGAAACACACCGTGGCCACCAGGTTGGCCAGCAGCGCGCCGGTACTGTCCGACAGCTGCGAATTCCAGTCCAGGCCGGTGTGGATCAGCACGGCGATGACGCCGGGCGTCGCGACGGCCAACGCCAGCAAGGCGACGGCCAGGAACGAGCGCCGCAGCCGCCCGGGCGGCACCCGGGTCGCCGTGATCCGGAGCAGCACGCGCCCGATCCAGATGCGCAGCGCGATCGCCACGGCGGCCGCCACGGCCAACAGCAGCCAGCCCCCCTTGGGTGTCTGGCCCACGGCGGTGGTCAGGTCATCGCGCAGCGCCACCAGGCGTTCCAGGTCGCCGGGAAATTCCTCGCGGAACTCCGCCCAGAACTGGCTGGACAGGAACGAATCACGGCGCTCGCCCAGCCGTGCCTGGAACTGCGTGCGGCGCAGGCCCGAGATCTGCTCGGCGGTCTGCGCGGCATCCACCGACAAGAGCCGCGCCAGCTTGATCTGCGCGTCCAGGGCGCGGCTGTTCTTTTCCAGCTGCATGCGCTGCGCCGCCACGTCGGGCGCTTCCTTGACGCCGTCGGGCGGGGCGCCCAACTCGCTCAGGCGCGCCGTCACGCTGGCCAACTGTGGCGTCAGGGCATCGGCGGTGGCATCGGCCTTGGATTGGATGTCCTGCACGTCGCCGCGTTGCTTGAGCAGGTTGGCATCGTCGGTCTCATCCGGCACGCGCTTGCGGATGTCATCGAGCTGCTTGCGGGCATTGGCCAGCGTGGCGTCGGTGTCGGCGGGGGCCGCGGGCGCCGCGGCGAAGGCGGGGCCCATGCAGAACGCCAGCAGCAGGGCGGCGATCAGCGCGGCAAAGGACAGCGTGCGCGGCCGGGCGGCGCGCAAAGGCGGGTGTTGCAGGTTCGGGGTCATTTTTCTTGGGGCGATTTGCTCGCGTCGAGGCGGCAGCATAACAAGCCGCAGACGGGACCGTTGCAACAAAAACTCAGCACTGTCCCTGATAGATTTCGTGGCATCGGCGATGCTGCGGATCGTCCATCTGGCAGGGGAAATGGGGCCAGATAGACCCAGACATCAAGGCGGGGACGTGCGCTTGGCGGCGGCCGTCCGGCGAGGCTTGCCCAGGACCTCATCGCACACGGCCAGCCAGGCCCGCGCGGCGTAGGAAAGATAGCCGGAGGACTGCCAGATATGGCCGACTTCCCATTGCAGTCCGGACTTGGCCAGCTTGGCGGTGCTCAGGCCGCGCGTCTTCATCCACTGCATCAGCGGCTCGGGTAGCAGCGCGGCGCCCAGGCCGGCCGAGGCCATCGCCACCAGGAAGTCCCAGTGTGCGCTCTGGGCCGCGATGCCGGGTTGCATCCCGGCGTCGGCAAAGGCCTGCCGCAGCCGTCGCGTCATGGCGAAATCGTCCGTGGGAATCAACAGCCGGGTGTCGCGCAACGCGCTCAGCGGCAGAGACGTCTTGCCCGCCCAGGCGGCATCTGGCGGCCCGATCACCCAGATGGGATAGCTGCCGAAGGCCTGCACGGCCAGGCCGCTGTCGGGCGCGACGGGCAAGATGGTGGCGCCCACTTCGAGTTCTCCGCCGGCCACCAGGTCTTCGACCGCGCGGCCCGTGCCCTCGCGCAGGGTCAGGTGGATGCCGGGGTGCAGTTCGCGAAAGCGTTTGACCACCGGCGTGAACAGCAGATTGATCATAGGCGGAATGCCGACCTCAAGCGCCCCGCGCTGCAGATCGGCGGTCTGCCGCAATTCCTCGGTCAGCTGGCGCATGGTTTCCAGCACCTGCAGGCCGCGCTGGTACATCACGCGGCCCGTATCGGTGGGCCGCGCCGTGTGGCCGTCGCGCACCAACAGCGCGGTGCCGGCTTCTTCTTCCAGCTGGCGAATCATCTTGCTGACCGTGGACTGCGTCACGAACAGCGCCTTGGCCGCCTGCGTAAAGCTGGCGTGCCGGACGGTTTCCACGAAATAACGCAGGGCGCGCACGTCCAAGGCTCAACTCCTTTGCAAGACGCGGAACATTCAAACAATGAAAAAAACGACTGGATTGAATGATTTTAAGTCATTACGAGATTTGCCGAGGCCTTCCTATACTGCGAAAAAAATCTGGAGACACCATGCATCTCGACCGTATCCGTCACCCTGGGCTGCGCGCCAAGATCACGTCCGCCGAACAGGCGGCCCTGCTGGTCCAAGACGGCATGACCGTCGGTATGAGCGGCTTCACCCGCGCCGGGGACTGTAAGTCCGTGCCCGCGGCCCTGGCCAGCCGGGCAGAGCGCGAGCCGCTGTCGATCACGCTGATCACCGGCGCTTCGCTGGGCCACGACACCGACAAGATGCTGGCGCAGGCCAATGCGCTGGCGCGTCGCATGCCGTTCCAGGTCGACACCACGCTGCGCCGCAAGATCAACCAGGGCGACATCGCCTTCATCGACCAGCATCTGTCCGAGACCGCGGAGCAATTGCGCGCGGGCCATATCGGCCCCATCGACGTCGCCATCATCGAGGCCGCCGCCATCACCGAAACCGGCGCCATCGTGCCCACCATGTCGGTGGGCAATTCGGCTTCGTTCGCCCAGCAGGCGCGCACCGTCATCATCGAACTGAACCTGGGCGTGCCCGCGGCCATCGAAGGCCTGCACGACATCTACGTGCCCGGCGACCGTCCGGGGCGCGAGCCCATCGGCCTGGTGTCGGCCGACCAGCGCATCGGCCAGCCGTTCATCCAGGTGGACCCCGACCGCATCGCCGCCATCGTCATCACGCAAGAACCGGACAGCCCGTCCAACGCCTTGCCGCCCGACGCCGAAACCAATGCCATCGCCGCGCACATCAACGCCTTCCTGCGCCGCGAAGTCGATGCAGGGCGCCTGACCAATTCGCTGCTGCCGCTGCAGGCAGGCATCGGCACCATCGCCAACGCCGTCCTGCATGGCTTCGAGTCGTCGGATTTCGATGGCCTGACCATGTATTCCGAGGTGCTGCAGGACAGCGCCATCGAACTGCTGGACCAGGGCAAGCTGGCGTTCGCGTCGGCCTCGTCCATCACGGTGTCCAAGCCGGTGTATGAAAAGATCCTGGCCAACATCGAGCACTATCGCGAACGCATCGTGCTGCGCCCGCAGGAAATCAGCAACGCACCGGAAATCGTGCGGCGCCTGGGCATCATCGCCATCAACACGGCGCTGGAATTCGACCTCTACGGCAACGTCAATTCCACCCATGTCGGCGGCACCCACATGATGAACGGCATCGGCGGCTCGGGCGACTTCGCCCGCAACGCGCACCTGGCGATCTTCGTGTCCAAGTCCATGGCCAAGAACGGCGATATTTCCAGTGTGGTGCCCATGGTGTCGCACGTGGACCATACCGAGCACGATGTCGACGTGCTGGTCACGGAATGCGGCCTGGCGGACCTGCGCGGCCTGGCGCCACGCGAACGCGCCCGCGCCGTCATCCAGCACTGCGTGCATCCGTCGTACCGCGACGCGCTGCAGGACTACTTCGATCGCGCCTGCCAACGCGGCGGCCAGACGCCGCATCTCTTGGAAGAAGCCTTTTCCTGGCACCAGCGTTTCAACGAAACGGACAGCATGCGCGCGGCGCCGTCCGCCGAGCGCAAGGTTGCCTGAGTCCGGCGCGGTTTGACTGCCGCCGCAGTTGGGGGTAAAGCCGGGCCGCTTTACCCCTTTTTTTCTTGCGCGGCCTGGGCGGCCTCGTGGCGCGCCGGCGTCACCAGCGTCTTGCTCGACCGCTCCAGCTCATCGCGCAACCACTGTTTGAACGCCACCAGTGGCGCCCAGTCGCGCAGGCTGGGCCGGTAGACCAGGTGATAGGTCTGCGCCTGTTCGTAGTGCACGCTGACGGGCGACACCTGCACCAGCCGGCCTGCGCAGATCGCGTCGGCCGCCAGCAATTCACGTCCCAGCGTGATACCCAGCCCCTGTTCCGCCGCCTGCAGCATCATGCCTGCGTCATTGAAGGTCGCCACCGGCGTAACGGGCACCCGCAGGCCAGCCGCGGCGAACCAGTGCTGCCACATGTCCCGTTCGCCCAGCAGCGGCTGGCGCGCCAGCGTTTCGGGCGTGTTGTCCGGCAAGGCCCGCGCCGTCTCGGGGGACGTCAAGGCGATCAGCGGCAGGGGCATATCGAACAGCGGTTCGGATTCGACGCCCGGCCAGGGCCCGCGGCCAAACCGCAACGCCGCATGAAAACCGTCGCGCAGCAGATCCACGACCTGCTGGGATGTCTCGATTTCCAGCGACAGGCCCGGATGCTGGGCATGCCAGCGCGCCATGCGCGGCAACAGCCAGCGCTGCGCAAATGACGGCAACACCGACACGCGCATCCGCTGCGCGCTGCCGCTGGCCGCCGCGGACGCCGCCATCAGCCCTTCGTCCAGCAACGCCATGGCGCTTTGCACGCTGCACAGAAGTGCCGCGCCAGCGGCATTGAGCACAATGCCGCGCCCGCTGCGCTCGAACAAGGGAAAGCCCAATTGCTCTTCCAATCCCTTGATCTGCTGGCTGACCGCGCTGTGCGTCAGGTGCAGCCGGTCCGCGGCCGCGCGCAGGTTCTGCAGCTCGGCGACGGCGCGAAAGGCGGGCAGGGTGTTCAAAGGCAGGCGCATGGGCGGACTTTCATAGGGGGGAATCGCATTTGGTTAGATTAACTGACCGTAATGGGTAAAACAATTCGATTTTCAGACGGATATTGGGCGACTACGCTTACCAAAACGGATAAAGCCAAGGAGCCCAACCATGTCCGCGCAAACCTGCCTCTCTATTTCCCCGCCATTTGGTGCTGCGACTGGTGCTGCGACTGGCGCTGTGGCCAGCGCTGCGATCGGCAGCTCGGGGGCGGCCCGTCCCCAGCCGGCGTCCCCCGAGGTCCAACTGGCCGCTGCGGCGCCTGCCACGGTCACCGCTCAGGCCGAGCCGCAAAGCGCATCGCGCGGCGGCATCCTCAGTCGCCTGTGGCGCGCCTATCGCCAACGGCGGGCCGAGGCCGTCCTGCGCAACCTGGCGGACGAAATGGACGCCCATATGCTCAAGGACGTCGGCGCCCCGCAATGGTTGGTCAACGAGACCACCCGCGAACAAGCGCTCAAGCGGATCACCTCTATCGACAATCTGCGCTGGTGAGCGTCTGTCCGGTCGGGCGGCTGGCAAGCACGGTGGCGTCCTTTCCGCCCTCTCCTATATAGATAGGGGAGATGGCGCGTCGTGCTGCTATCCATATAGATAGGGAAATGCCGCATCGCCCTGCTATCTATATAGGTGACTTTCCATAGAGGACTCCCATCCAGGGCGCTTGTCCAGATGGGCGGTTGGGCGCCCATGTCTATATAGAGCGCGCAGGAAGAGGGCATCTTTGCGGGGAGCGCCCTCTTGGAAAGCGCTTCTCTATATAGAGCGCTGCTACAGCCCGCTGCTGTAGCGCACGCCCGAATCGATAGCGCCGATCCACGGCGGGATCAGCCTGGTGGCGCATGCCCTGCGGCCGATACGCAGGTTTTTGCTTCCGGCGCGTGACAACGCAAAAATCTGTGCTATAGTCTCGCTCCTTCGCAGTTCAAGCAGTTTTGTGAACAGCGAGGCCAAGCAAGTGCAACGGATCTGGCCACTTAGGTGAACGGATTTGCCGCAGGGCTCCAAGGCGATGAGCGGGTCAGTAGTTTGTGACCTGATTCTCGAACCAGCAGTCAGCGGGTTTTGCAAAAGAGGGTGCAAATCAGGCAGAAGCCAGTTGCACAATCTGCAAAAATTGTGCTATAGTCTTGGGCTTGGCTGGTGACAGCGAATCAGGGTTTACCCGGTAGGGTGATCTGAATCAAGTTACTAGCCGACTGGGCGGTGACCAACCTCTGGGGTTTCCCGGGGCTGCTGGAAAGTGAAGTGATTCACCGGATGGCGGGGTTGCAAGATAGGATGCAAATTAGGCAAAAGCCGGTTGCATAATCTGCAAAAGTTGTGTTATAGTTTCAGGCTTGGCAGTTGCCGAAAAGTTAGGGTTAACCCTGGTGTTTCGATAGCTGCTAGGGCGAGGCCTGAAGAGGTCGTAAGGCAGGGCGGTGAAGTTGAGTTGAAAAACGAAAGTTTTAAAGCGAAACGAAGCTGACTTGACAAACGATAAAAACTTCTTCATAATCTCGTTTCTCTGCTGCAACGACAGTGACGACGCGAAAGCGAAGTTGGCCGAAGTTGAGGGCAGATAGCAGTAGGAAGTACAGAATTTAGCAGTACCGCTCTTTAACAATTAAACAACCGATAAGTGTGGGCGCTTGATGCGAGTGCAGAGTGACTCCGGTCACAAGCACAATGAAATCAAGTGCTCACTAGAAGTGAAGTACCTTAGACGTCAAGTTTAAGAACATACCTCACTTCCTTTGAGTAGCGACGTATGACTCGACCCTTT
>NZ_CADIJO010000020.1 GCF_902859705.1 Achromobacter deleyi
CGCATTTGCAGTGAAGAGGACGTCAGGCGTGTATGCGCGGGTGATAGGCGATGTTGATAGGACGAGTTTCAACGCCAATACGCTCGCCAGATGCCATGACGTTTTGGTCCAAAGTGGTGTTCACCACGAGACCGGGTCCGGTCATATCTTTCAGGGCAAGGGCGTCGACCGTTCCAGCGGTCCCGAGGGTGTTTGGCGCGATGCCAGCAGAGGCCGACTTGAGGGCGTGCCGGTGGGCTCCAACGGCGTGGCCTTGTCGTGAACCAAACGAGCGCTCCGCATTTGCAGTGTCAGCGTCAGTTCCCGTAAATCGCCGGAACATATCGCGCAAATCCGGCACGCGGAACTCGCTTGCCGAGTAGTCCGAGAACCAATGCGTGCCGCGGTTCGCCTGCCAGACGGCCTCCGTCCTGACCAGGCCTTGTTCCTGCGCATACCCCCACAGGGCGGCGTAGCCAGTCTTGGAGATCAAGCCGCCGATGGCATCGAGCTCGCTGACCAGCGGCACGCTGGTATGACCGTCCAGGGGCCGCCCGCAAAGCGGCGAGCGATAGCCCTTGAAGTACTGGGTGGACGACCAGATCCACACTTCGGCGCACTCGGCGACGATGATCGGCCCGATGTCCTGCGTCGGCAACGCCGCAATCGGATAGATCCGCGGGAAGTTGCCCGACACGAACGCGGTGGTGGCGATCCGGGTGCTCTTGTCGCTGACGTCCGGCGTAGGCGCCGTCGGCGCCCCCGTGAATGCCGGCGAAGCCGCCAGCGCCGCCACGAACTTGGCCTGCAGGGCCGCCAGGTCGCCGTTGTCCAGCACGTCCTGGCCGGACTTGTCGGCGATGTACTGGGCGATCATGGCCGTCACGAAAGACGCCTGGCGCCAGACGGTGTTGAGCTCTTTCGACTTGGCCGTGCCGGCCGAGAAGCCGCCCAGCCGGGCAGCCAGCGCCTGGTAGTCGGCAGGCGTCAGTACGTTGGCGCCGGGAACGGTGCCGAAGGGAAGAATTTGATTGATAGCCACGGAATGTCCTTATTCAACCGGCAAAAAGCGAGCCCCAGAGTCCGCTGTCGAACCCCGAGATGTAGTGGTTTTGAACGTCAAAACCGAACAAAGGCCCCTCGCCCGAGGGGATGACGTAGTAACTGATGCGCACGCCCTCGGGCTTGAGCGGGATGTAGCCCCCGGTCAGCAGCGCCAGGAACAGCGCGGACGGCGGCGTGCCGGCAACGCCGATGTCGACCGACATGTCGCCGTTGTCCTGGATGAAGACATGGGTGCCGCCGCCGAAGATGCGGTCCAGGATGGCGGCCGACGTCTCCAGCGTGCCGTCCCAGTGGTTGGCGCCGATCTTGGCCCGCAGCAGCAGGCGGTAGGTCTCGTCGTCCAGTTCGGTCAGGCCGCTGTCCGGATCGAACGGGCCCTGCCACACGCCCTGGTCAAAGCCCAGGCCGCCGGTATCGTGCGAGAAATACACGCCCGCCAGCGGCGTCTTGATGCGTCGCGCCAGCCCCACCCACCGGCCCACGGCGTCCAGCTGGTGGCCTACCGCCCGGTCCAGGTCAAAGGCATCCGGCAGCCCGCCGTACAGGTTGCGCAGGTCCACCATGCCCTGGCACAGGGCCTGGACGGTGGCGGTGAAGTTGGGCTTGCCGCGGTGGTAGGCGGACAGCAGGCCGGAGTATTCGCTGATGTCCGCCATGTCACACCACCGTCAGCAGGACACTGTCCAGCGTGGCCGAGGCGGCCTGCTTGAACGTCAGGGCCACGTCCGGCGACCCCGTGGCCCCCGCCGCCGACAACGTCAACGCCGCGATCTTGAAGGTGCCGTTGCCCGCCACGCCATTGGCGGCGCTGATGGCATCGCCCCACTCCACCGAGCCGCTGGCGCCGCCGCCGATGGCGACGCCGTTGACGTAGTCGGCCACCGCCTGCCTGAGCGCCACGCCGGTCGCCGCCGTATAGCCCGGCAAGGCGCGGATGCGCACGTCCACGGTGACCGGCAGCAATTCAGGCCGGAAGAAGTTGATGGGATGCGCGATGCCGTAAATGTCGTTCACCACCACCGTGGTGGTGCCGTAGGTGCCGGTGCCCGGTGTCTTCTTGGCGGCAATGGCCTGGGCGATGGCGACGGCATCGCCGCCGTCCACCACCAGGCTGATCGAATGCGGCGGCAGGCCGTGGGCATCGGTGGCGCGGGTGTCGTTCTCGTAGGCCGCATAGCGGTTCACGCCCGGCACGGTCGCCACGGCCCCGATGGTGCCCTCGAACACGGTCTTGGACGGCAGCGCGACCGAGACGGCCTGCCGCTGCCGCAACGCCGCGTCGCTCTCGATGGGCGCGCCCGGCGCCGCGGCCGCGGGGTTGGTGGCGGACTGCCAGCCACGGGTCGGCGTCGCGATCTGGTCCACGGTGTGCGCCGGCGTCGCAACCGCGCCCATCTGCTGGCACGTCGCCGTGACCGTGATCTCGCCTTCGGGCGGAATCGTCACCTGCGCCGGCAGCAGCCATTGAATGCCGTTGGCGTCCTTGACGATGCCGCCGCTGATCAGGGCGCCGCCCTGGCCGATGAGGCGCAGATCCACAGTCGACTGCGACGCAACCGCCCGGCTGATGCCGTTGATCTTCACGTTGGACGACAGCGCGCCGCCCGCGGCGGTGGCCGGCGAGAAGGCGTTGTAGACATTGATGGCCGCGATATTGGCGTCGTTGATGGCGGACGCGAACACGGCCAGCAGCTGGCCATCCTGGCTGTCGGCTTCCAGGTAGGTGTCGGGCCCGTAGATGGCCCGGTACTGTTCCTGCAGGTACTGCAGCACCTCGCCGTAGGACGGGGCCCGAATACCGGCGACATCGACCACCGGCGCTGTAGAAAGTATCGTCATAATGCTGCCTGCACAATGGCGGTGCCATAAAGGGTTGAAATCGTGGCGGCCACGGCCAGTGCCCGCGACTCGGCATCAAGCCGGCTCGAGTACTCGGCAATGCCCGTCACACCGGGCGTACCCAGGATCCGCTCGCGGATCGCTCCGTCGTACGAAGCCTCGAAGCGCTTGCCCAGGACCTCGGTCCGCCAGGGCATGCCTTCGCTGGTGTCCAGGAACCACTCGCCGCGCAGCAGCATCAGCCGGGTCTTGACCGCCTGGGCCACCGCCTCGGGCGTGTCCCGGTGGAAGTCGGCCTGCTGCCCGCCGAACGAGTAGTCCCCGTTAGCGTCCATTTTTCGATAGCGCATTGGTGTCCTTAGTTGGGCGGCGTCGTGACCGCGTTGGCCCCCTGGGCCGTATGCGTATGGGTGTCGTCCACCCGCTTGCCGTTGGCCAGAATCTGGCCGATGACGTTGAAGACGCCTGTGATCTGCGCGGCCGAGCCTTCGCCGCCGCTGCCGACCAGGCCGGCCACGTAGGTCAACAGCCCCTGCACCAGCACCTGATCCGAGAACGTCGACCGGGGCGCGACCACGTCGAATCCGCCGGGTGCCACGATCCGGACCTTCTGGCTGGCCGGGTCCAGTTCGATCAGCGTCGAACCATCGTCGCTGCGCAACTGGGTGGCGCCGGTGCTGACGTTCGGGATCACCCGGGGCTGCGACCGCACCCCCACGAACACGAAGCCGTCCGACAGGTCGTGCATCCGCAACTCCGCCTGCTCCTGGACGCCGCCCGATTGCCACCAGCCATCGATGCAGCGCGACGAGAACACCACCAGGCATTCATCGCCCGGCGCGACCGGAAAGGTCAGCGTGCACTGCCCGCCCGACGGAAAGTGGACCGGGCAATCCACCAGGAGCGGCAGCGCATCGGTCACGATCGCGCCCGTCGGCAGCGTCCTGCGCGCCTTGATCGCGGGCTGCACCACGCAAGTCATGGCCACCGGATCGAACGACTGCACGATGCCGGGCAGCGCCGTCCAGGTCATGGCCATGGCGCCCCGGATCGCGTCCTGCAGCGCCACGTTCGGATCATTGAGCCGTTCACGTCGGTTCATGAGGCCTCCTTCGGGGCAGGTTGAAGCTGGCCGGACAGTTCGCCCGGCGGTTCCAGGGTGGCGTCCCAGGCCAGGCACGTGATCGTGGTGAACCAATCGGTCTTGCGGGTATCGCCGTTGTGCTCGGCCACCATGACGTAGTAGTAGCCGTTGTCCGCCAGCTTGCGCTGGGTGGACAGGTCAGGCTCCGGCGGGGCCGGCTTCGCGCCGTTGCCCTTGGCGGCCTTTTCCTTCTTCAGCCTGGCCTGCTCGGCCTCAGTCTGGTAGCGATAGCGCTTGATGCTGTCGTTGTTCAGGTAGACCAGCCGGCCAGGCTTGATGGCAGGGTTGAGCAGCATCTTGACCTTGATGCCCTTGTCGATCTGCTCCGGCCGGCCGATGACGCCGGTTTCGTCGGTCAGCACTTGCACCGTTTCGCGGACGTACGACTTTTCCGGCACGATCTCGAGCCGGTTGTCGTGAATCCGCCAGATGCACCCTGCCGTGCGGCAAAGATCGTCCAGCACATCGCGGCACATGCCCGCATTGACGTTGGCCCGCAGGCTCGCGCCCGGCGGCAGTTCGGCCATGTAGCCGGCGGTAATGCCCATCGGCTTCATGGCGGCCAGCACCGCCTGCACACGGTCATGCACCGTAGCGCCCTTTTGCAGCGTCTGGCTCATGGTCGCGAAGTTGTACGGCAGGTCGCCGTCCGCCGCGACGATGTCCAGGTAGGGGTTGGTCTGCCCTTCCGTGCCGCTGGACGCCTCGATCAAGGTGCCATGGAAGATCGTGCCCAGGTTGCCCTGGTAGCCTGCTCTGAGCATGACCACGTTGTATTCCCGGCGAATCCGGCTGATGGCGGCCTCGCCCAGGTTGTAGATGCGGATCTTGGCGGTGCTGGGCTTGGAGGAATCCGTGTGCTTGATCTCGAACGTGAAATGAAAGTCCGACAGATCCAGGCCCTGGTCGTTGCCGATCAGCAGTTCCGATCCGCGCAGCCATTGCCGGGCGTAATCCACCCCGCCCACCGCGTGCGTTGATGTCGCCATGTCAGCCCGCCTTCCAGTAGAGCTTGGCCTGCACGCCCAGGTTTTCATAGGTGGGCGGATCGTCGGACAGGCTGGCGTTGATCAGCCACAGGCCGCCGCCAAACCCCAGGTGCCGATATTGGCCCAGCAGGTCCACGCCCGTCACAAGGGGAATGCCCGCCACCCGCGGCTCGCCTTCGGCGCTGTCGATATCCAGCACCCAGCCGTCACGGTATTGCACGGTCAGGCGGTATTCCTTGCCGCCCAGGGCGATCGTGAAACGCTGCGGCACCGGCAGCAAGGGAATCTCGTAGAAACTGGCCATCATGGGCTCCTTGGGTTCGCGACGGTCGCATTGCGGGTGCCGCATTCCATCGGCCCGCCGGTCTTCCTGGCATCGGCATGGCGCGGCAGCGGCGGCACCGCCGTCTCGCGGGCATGCACGATCTGCACCTCGACCAGGTTGGCCGTGACGCGCAAGCTGCCCTGCGTATCCTTGTTGTGATCCACCTTCAGGCTCTGGATCAGCATGTTGCTGTACTTGCGCCGGCAGGTGATCAGGTCGAAGGGCTCGCGTGATTCCTGCAATGCCAGCAGCTGCGTGTACACCGCCGTCACGTAGTCGGATGCCGCGGCCTGGCCGTTCGGCAGCGCTTCAGCGGTGGCGCCCAGCAGGCCTTCGTAGTCCGCGTTGCTCCAGCCGCACTGCATGACGACCTCGCGCGGCTTCTTGAATGCGTGGTCGTTGATCGTGCGCGGGCCGCCCGGGCCGCCATCCACGGGATGCGAGGTGATTTCCAACGTATCCGTGTAGGTTTCCTGAACCACCGCGGCGATCTCGATCTGGCCGATTTTCTTGGTATGCAGCAGCACCATGTCCAGGCCCGCCGAACTCAAATCCGTCATTGGTATGCTCCCTGCGTGTTGCGTGTCAGGTCTGCGAAAACGCGATCCTGCTGGGCGGCCACAGCCGTCGCGGTCGCCATCGGGTCCGCGGCGCCTTCCACGTAGATGTGGGTCGTGGCGTTCAGGTTGACTTGCGGCGACTCGACGTTCAGCCTCACTTCCAGCGCACCACTGCGGTAGCCGTCCCAGGGCGCTGACAGCGATTGAGGTATCGGTTCACCGAAAGCAGGCAGGCGCAGGCTTGCGCTGTCGGAAGCCATGAGCAGCCCGCGGCTCGACGCGGGCATGCCCTCGAGAAGCCGCTGAAAATTCTCACCGGCAGCGCGTGCGGCCAAATCGGCCTGTTCGACCATGCGCAATCGGTCAGCCCCTGCCTGGCCGGATGCCGCTTCTGGCGCCGATTGGGTGCTCTCGCCCGGGTCCGTCGAGCCTTCAAAGACTGGCCGCGGCACTCGGGGCAAGTCCGAAAAACTGGACGGCCCTACCTTGACGCCGCCTGAACCCGGTGCTGCTGGCTTGTAAAACAGCATCATCATGTCCATCGCCAGCTTGGTCGAGAGCAGGAATGGGGGGGGAACCGACAGGACGGATGACACATGGTCTACCGTGCGTGCCCGGTGCTCCTCATCGCTCTCACCGGGAATGGACGGCTGCGCCAAATCCGCCAGACTCAGAAAACCCTCGGTCAGCACGCCGGCCGCGCCTAGCCTAAGCAAGGGCTTGCGACCGACAAAACGGAGCAAACCGCCCATTCCGCCAGCGGCGCCAAGCCCACCGCTGGCCAGGTTCACCGCGCCGATTGCCTCGGCCAACTGGAGCAAGCCCGTCACCAGCTCGGCCCCACCCAACATCCGGAACGCAGCAATTGCCAGCCCGATTCGGGTACTCCAGCCGCCGGTGATGGCGTCCAGCTCCAGAATGGCCCCTGCGACCCATCCCAGCACCGGCGCAACCGCCAGCGCCATGTCCAATATGGCCTTGGCCACCTCGGCCATGCGTTCACCGATGAGCGGGCCATTGGTCTGGAACCATTGCGAGAATTCCTGCAATGGGCCCTTGAGTTTTTCCAGGAATGCGCCTGCCACTTTCGTGGAAATGTTGTCGATGGTGCGCCCGATTTCTCGAATCGAGTTCATCGATTCGTGCGCGTCTGCCGATACCGTATCCAGGCCGGTCGTTGCCGCGGCCTGGCGTATCTCGCGGTAACGTTGCAACAGCTGGGCCGCGCGCTTGGGGTCCATCAACTCATCGTCGATGCCCAGGTTTCCAGCCAGGCGGCGGGCATCCTGGGGAGACAGCGCATGCACCTGCGCCAGAACGTCGCCCATTACCTGGACGGTGTCGCGCAGCTTGCCCGTGGTCTTGTCGACGGTATCGACACCCAGGCCGCTCTCTTTGAGAAAATCGGCAGCGGTGCCATCTTCCATGGCCTGCTTCAGCGACTTCAAACTGCTTTCGGCAGTCTGGGCGGAAACGCCGAAGTCCTGAGCCGCTGCGCCGAACGCCCGCAGATTGCTTGCGGATGCCCCGACGCGCTGGGCGCCGAAATACACCGCTTCCAACTTCTCGGCCATCTGACCAACCCATTGGCCGGTCTGCGCCATCGACGAATTCAATCTGTCGAATCCACGCGCCATGATGTTCAGCGCGTCTTCGATTCGTTGCAGGCTCTTGGCGTCGATCTGGAATCCCAGAGCAACGACGGCCTGCTGCAAGTCTGATGTGTTAGCCATTCTTCTCTGCCATTAGACGGCGGTGCGCTTCCGCCTTGTTGTCTGCCCGGACCGACAGCGCGTCGTTCAGGAGCGCGATGTCGGCCAGGTCCAGGGAACCGTCCTTGAGGGACTCGTACTTGCAGAGCCCCTCAAGCACCGGCGCCAGCAACCAGTCTTCGCCGCCCGGCAGGCTTTTCAGCCAGCCTGTGTCGCCTCGGGGCTGCTCGTCTGGCTCGTAAGCAGCCCTTGCATAAAAGGCCCCAGGTTGACGGTGATGACGCGCATCACCAGCGGCAACATCACGCCCAGGTCGATGTCCTGGAACATGGGCGTGCGCTGGCTGGCCGACCAGATGCCGGCCCAGCCGTGCTCCTGCTTGCGCTGGACGACCTGCAAGCACGTGTCGAGCACGTACTCGGCATCCTCATCCTTCATCGCCGCCAGGCCGTCGGCCAGCGGTTGCAGGACATCGGCCAGGCCGCCGGGGTCTTCCGACACCACCCGGTTGCCGCCCGCCAGGCGGACGAACACCGGAATCAGCGTCGGCAGGATCGGCGCGATGCGGCGCGAGATGTGGAACTGCTGCTTGGCACTCAGTTTTCCGATGGAATACCGGTTGCCGTTCAGGTCGATTTCCAGGGACATGGCTTAGTAGGTTCCGAGAATGGTGTCGATCTTGCCCGCGTCGAATACCCAGGCCACGGTGTCGCCGTCCTTCTTGTAGGTCAGGTCGGGACGCTTGCCGAATGCGCACGAGCGGCACGTGGTCACATCGCCGGTGGCCGGATTGGTCACGGTGATGAGGTTCTTGCCCCACAGGCGCGAATCCAGCGTCTGCGCGTCGTACAGCGCCTGCAGCTGGGCATTGACCGGCGACGTCTTCAGGTAGGTCAGCGTCACGGTGCCGCTCTTGTTGGCGTTCAGCGTGTGCATGACTTCGCCGTCGGCGCCCACCGTCATGGTGTTGCGCGACGCGGCCATGGCGACGGTGATGCCTTCGTCGGCATTGCCCGAGCCGTAGCCCAGCGAAATCGCCCCGCCCGGGCCGATGAGACTGGCGCTGATATCAGCGAACGAATAGGTAGACATCTGCGACTCCTGATTAGCGATTGACCGTGACGAGAACGTCGACGGTGTGGATGGCGCCGGCTTCCTTTGCGGCGACCTGGAACGGAACGGCCTTGCGCGCTTCGCGGTCGGCCTGGGATTGCGTGGCGATTGCCGGGGCATAGACGTAATAGCCCTTGGACAGCGTGTCGCCCTGCTTGACCGCGCCGAAGCCGGCCGAATTCCAGACGCCCGGCGCCAGGTAGCCGTTGTTCACCGCGGCTTCGCAAGCAGCCTCGATCACCGAAGCGATCAGCTGGTTGCCGGCATCGGTCTGCGGCACCTTGGTGGGGCTGGTGTAGAGCAGGTTGTAGACGTCGGTCTGCACGCGGTTGCGGAACCAGATCGCGTTGTAGACCGAGTCGATGAAGATGCCGCTGGGCGTCACGCCGTACTGGATGATCGCCGTGTCGTTGTCGTAGTTGACGAAGACGTTGCAGTTCTTGGCGGCCAGCGTGTCGGCCTGGCTGCTGGTCAGGGTCTCGGCGACGATGCCGGGCTCCTGCTTGTACATCAGCGTGATCGTGGTGTTGTTGGCGTTGAAGTTCACCGTCAGCATGCGGCCCAGCAGCGAGGCCACCGCGTACGGATTGGCGCTGGAGAACTGCACGATCGTGTACTTGTATTTCAGCGCCTTCAACTGGCTGGCGATGTCGTCGTGGTGGGTCGGGTCCAGCACCTGGGGCGACTGGGTCGACACGCCGTACAGGTGACGCTGGTCGGCCTCGATCAGGCCGGCCACGGCCAGGTGCTGGGCGCTCGTCAGTTCGGCGTCGGCGAAGGCCAGGCCCAGGAACTTGTTGGCGAAGCGGTCCAGGAACAGCGCCACGGCGTCCACCGGCGTCTCGGCAACGATGCCTGCGACGGGGGCCGAAGCCTGGGCGGCAGTCAGGCCCAGCATCGACGAAATGTCGGTGCCGGTACCGGGTGCCGACGCATAGCCCAGCGTCGAGGTGGCGCCCGAGGTGTTCGAGGTCACGACGAACTGCGAGCCGTTCCACAGCACCGAGGCGGACACCAGCGCGGTCGAGATGATCGAGGCCACGCCGTTCAGGTTGGTGGCGCCCGAAAAGTCCAGGCCGCTGATCGACTTGGCGGTGCCGTCGACCGTCAGGGCAAAGGCGCCCGCGGTGACCGCGGTCCAGGCGGACAGTTCTTTTTCAGCCGCCGACAGCACGGCGCCGCGCAGCGTCGCCGACGTGGCGCCCTTGGCCCAGCGGCCGATGTACAGCTGCGAAGGCTGGGGCGTCTGCTGGAAGTACAGCAGCGCGGCGCGGTATTCCGGCGCGGTGGTGCCGAAATCGGCGGCGACGGCATCGATGCCGCCGTAAGCGCGCATGCGCTCGCCGGTGTCGATGACCGCGGACGAGCCCAGCAACAGGGCGGTGTTCAGGCTCGCGCCCTGCGCCGCCAGCGGCGACATGTTGATCGTAACGTTGATCAGGCGTGATACCGGCAATCCATTAGCCATGGTAAATCCCTTAATCTGCAAGGTGGTTGGTGTTGTCCGTCGGGGACAGCGACGCGGCATGCGTCGTGACCTGCGCCGACAGAAGATTCAGGACCGGATAGCTGCGGATGACCTGTCGCGCAAAGCGCAAGGTCATGTCGAACTGCCGTATCCACTGCTGATTCACGAGTTCGTGCTGGGCCAGGATCGGCCCCGCGCCGCTCACCGCGATGCCTTGCGCCTGCAAGGGTTCACGGTTCTGCGGCACGGCGGCGCCGTCGCGCAACTGCGCCGCATGGCGCAGTGCGCGCGGCCCGAACATCGAGCAAAGCACCTCGATGTCTTCATGCCGAACGTATGAATCAGATCCTTCTCCGGTGGGGTCGTGAGCCACGACCGGACCGGCGTCCGCACGCTGCGACCGGATGTCCATCAGGCACCAGGTATCGGTTTGCGCGGGCGGTTCCACGCCGGCAGCAGGCCAGCGTGTACGAACCAGGTTGAGAGGCAGGCCGGACACGCCGGCAATGAACCCCTGGAACAGCGCCTCGAGTTCGGCATCCTCCAGAGGCGGAGAAATGGCCAGGGGCGCCAGGTAGCCGCCGGTGGCCGAACTGTTCGCCATGCGTCGCTCCTTTGTTGTGGGTAGGCCCGAGCGCCGTGTTCCCTGAAGGCGGCGCCAAGCAAAACGCCCCGCGTTCTCGGCGAGAACGCGGGGCGCGCAAATGAAAAAGGCCCGCCGATGGCGAGCCTGGTCAGGGGAACTGCAAAGAGCACTTGCCGACGCGTTGGCCGGACGTACGTACCCTCTCATAAATAAGGCCCGCACTGGGCGGGCCTTGTTTGGAACCGTCGACGCAATGCGGGACGGCATGAACGAATTGTGCAGCAAGGTCAGGCGTGGGCGCAATCCTCCTCGTGTCGCACTTCGCTCCAGACATAGGCGAGCGAATTGCGGGCGTGCTCGATGCGCGCCACCTGGCCGCCATCGTGCAACGTTTCCAGGACACGCAGGATGGCCTGGCGCATTGCATTGCGTTCACGGCGCGACAGTTCACGTGCCCCGGATGCGCCGCGCACCAGCTCGGCCATGCGCCACGGCCGGCCCGGATGGGCCGACATCGTGTCCAGGACTTCCTTGGCGTATTTCATCGGGACGCCCCCCGTTCAAAACCAGTTGCCATGCCTCGTCATCCTTGTTCCAGGTTTATGCCGGTTGTGGTCCTCCTGCGTCGGCTAGCGGCCAGCCCGACTGTCGTGGAGTTGCAATTCATGGTAGCGAGTCGCTACCATGAAGTCAACAGCGAATCGCTACTGTACTTTCGGGTAGCGGATTGCTACTATCGCTACCATGGACATCCGATCGATCCGACTGAACAACCTCAAGTACGCCGTGCACGAAGCCGGGGGCGTGGACCGCCTGGCCGAACGCGCCGGGGTCAGTCGCAAGTACCTCGACCAGATCCTTCAAGGATTCCAAGGCAAGCGGGACAAAAGCCCCCGCAAGGTCGGCGATGCCCTGGCCGCCAAGCTCTCGGTGGGCCTGGGCCAGCCCGCGCACTGGATGGATCTTCCCCATCCCGACCTGTGGCGCGAGCTTTCGCCCGACGCCATGCCAGACGAGCCGGCCGGCCGGCTTGTCTCTTTCGACCATGCACGGCTGGGCAGGCCGAACCTCGACAACGTCCTCATCGCCCAGTTCGATACCGGAGGCGCAATGGGTAATGGCCTGGAACTGCGCGACCAGCCAGGCGTCATTCAAAGCTGGAACGTCAGCCCTGAATGGCTGCAAAAGAATGTCCGGGGCTTTTCTGCCTCGAAGAATCTGTGCATCGTCACGGGTTTCGGCGATTCCATGCGCCCCATGTTCAACCCGGGCGATCCCCTGATCGTCGACCGGGGCGTGCAGGCCGTCGAATACGACGCCATCTATTTCTTCCGCGTCGGCAGCGAAGGCTTCATCAAGCGGCTGCAGCGCATCCCCACCGCCACCGGCCTGGTGGTCCGGGCGAAATCCGAAAACACCAAGTACGACGCCTGGGACATCACCGAAGGCATGGATTTCGAGGTCTTCGGCCGCGTGCTGAAGGTCTGGCGCAGCGAGGACTTCTGACCCCCATGCCCCAACTTTCCCGCCTGTCGGCCGCCGAAAGAACCATCCTGCTCTACGGCGTGCTCGGCGCGCTGGGTGCGTTGGCGCTGCATGCGGCGCTGAAACACCACGTGTGGCCATGGCGCAGCACCTACGCCACCATGTTCGCCATCCAATTCGTGTGGTTGGTGCCGCTGGCCGGCGCCCTGCTGGCCGGCATGCCGTCCACCCGGCGCTGGCTGGTGGCCCTGGCCGCCTTCGGCGTGGCGCTGCCCGCGCTGCATGCCTACAGCCTGACGACGCTGCTGGGCACGTTGCCGGTCGATGGCGACAGCACCGGCCTGCGCGCCGTGGCCACCGTCATCACGGCAGCCAGCGCCTTCATGCTGCTGCCGCTGGTGCAGGCGCTGGACCCGTCCACCCCGCATTGGAATTACCCGGGGGTCTTTCGCGCGGCTTGGCGCATGACCGTCACGCTGGCCCTGGCGGGCGGGCTGACCTTGGCGGTGTGGTTGCTGTTCTGGGCGACAGGCCAGATGTTCCGCATGATCGGCATCATCGTGGTCGACGACCTGGTCCAGTCCATCTGGTTCGCCTTGACGGTCATGCCGCTGGTGCTGGCGCTGTGCCTGGTCGGCGTACGCCGCCGCCCGCAGTTGGCAGACACCCTGCAACGCTCGTGGCTCACGCTCACCGCCTGGCTGCTGCCGCTGGTGGCGCTCATCGGCATCGCCTTCGTGCTGGCGCTGGCCGCCCGCCTCACGCTGGACTTGCAAGCGCGGGCGCTGTCCGCAGGGGCGCTGATCGCTTTCAGCGCCGTCTGGATCAAGCTCATCAACTCCGCCTGGCAAGACAGCCCCGACGCGCCCCCGTTCGGGCCGAGATTGCAGGCCGCGCTGCGGGTGGCGGCGATCGGCCTGCTGCTCTTGGCATGTGTTGCGGTGTACGGCTTGGTGGTACGGGTGCAGCAGTACGGCTGGACCACGCCCCGCGTGTGGGGCCTTTATCTTGCGGCGTTGTTGGCCGTCTACGCGGCGGGCTACGCCCTGGCGGCCCTGGCGCCGCGGCGATTCCATGCCATCCTGGGGGCCACCAACATCGCGGCTGCGCTCTGCGCCCTGGCCATGCTGGCAGGGGTCCAGACGCCGCTGCTCAGCCCCGACCGTCTCACGGCCGACAGCCAGACCCAACGCCTGATCGACGGCACGGTGCCGCCCGGCGACTACCCTTACCTGTCCATGGCGCGCGACCACGGCGATTACGGCCGCCATGCCCTGCAACGGCTGGCCGACGGCGCGGCCCAGGCGCAAAGCCCCGAGATCGCCACCGCGGCAGACCTGGCGCTGAAGGGCCACTATTACGACTGGCGCGATCCGCGACGCAGCGGCTCGAAAACCGCCAAGCCTCCGGCCATGCCCGCCTTTAACGTCTACCCCGCCGGCAGCCCGATACCCGATGGCTGGTGGGCCGCTGCCACGATTTCCGATCCTTTCCAGACCAATCGCTGCATCAGCGCCGACCAGGCCGCCACGAAGGATCCCGCCGCTGCCTCACGGCGCTGCTGGCTGATCCACGCCGATATCACGAGCGTTGGCGCCCATGACCTGGTCCTGTATGTGCCCCCGCGCCAATTCACCGAGCGGGGCGGCTACGAAGAATTCATTACCTATACGCAAGACCGCGATGGCACCTGGCGCACTGTCAGCAACCAATCGCGCCGCTGGACCGAAGACCGCCAGCCGGACGATATCGGCAATGCGCTGACGCAGGGCCAGGTTCACACCGAACCCCGCCCCGATCGCGACCTGATAGTCGGCGGGCAGCGCCTGCCGCTGCACTAGCGCCTGCTACAACGCAGGCGCCTGCTTTACTTCAGGGCTTTACCTCAGGGCTTTTCTTCCAGGTCCGGCGTGCCCGTGAACTGGCTCTTGAGCAGCGTCAGCGCGCCCTTTTCCGCCAGCGCCTCGTTCGGAAAGACGTGCTTGGTGTCTTCCAGCACGGGAAAGCCGAAGACCCGCACGCGGGCGTGATAGCCCTCGGGGGTTTCGGCGAATTCGATATCGAAGTTGCGTTCTTCGATCCAGCCCGATTTATGCAGCTTCCAATCCATGTCCGACGCGCTCCAGGTAAGCGAGGCCGGCAGCGGCAAGCGCCGCGGACGCCGGCATCGAGGGTTGATATACGGGGTCGATTACGGGTCAGGCCGGCCCCGATGGGGCCGGCTCTGCGCTACACCATACACCCTGCCGGCTGACGATGGATTGACGGCACACCAGCGGCGCGCAGCGCTGGCCTAGCGGGTCTTGGCGGACGGATCGTCGTCGGCAGGCACGGGCGGCCGCGGCTCGATGGGCTCGATGACTTCTTCGTCAGGCGGCGAAAACAGGTCCCAGCTGGCCATGAACAGCGCCGCAATCAACGGGCCGATCACGAAGCCGTTCAGGCCGAACAACGCCATGCCGCCCAGGGTCGAGATCAGCACCACGTAGTCGGGCATCTTGGTGTCCTTGCCCACCAGAATCGGGCGCAGCACGTTGTCGACCATGCCGATCACCAGTACCCCGAACGCGATCAGGACCACGCCCTTGACGGTGGCGCCGGTCAGCAGGAAATAGATCGCCACGGGCGCCCAGATCAGGCCGGCGCCCACCGCGGGCAACAGCGACAGAAAGCCCATGATGACGCCCCACAGCAACGCCCCCTGGATGCCCAGGATGGAAAAGATGATGCCGCCCAGCAGGCCCTGGGATGCCGCCACCGCGATGTTGCCCTTGACCGTGGCGCGCACCACGGTGGTGAACTTGCGGAACAGGTGCTGCTTGTGCGCGTGGCTCAGCGGCATGGCGCGCTTGATGCGCAGGCCCAGTTGCGGGCCGTCGCGCAGCAGGAAGAACAGCAGGTACAGCATGATGCCGAAGCTGATCACGAACTGGAACGTGTCCTGGCCAATGCTCAGGGCTTGCGTCGCCAGGAACTGGCTGGCCTGCATGGCGCCGGCGCTGAGCTTTTCCTGCAGGCTGGGAATGTCGGCCAGGTCAAAGCGCGCCAACAGGTCATGCACGGAAGGCGGCAATGCCTCCATGGCTTGCTGGAAATATGCGCCAAAATTCAATTGGCCGGACTTGATGCTCTGGTAGAGATTGGCGCCTTCGTTCACCAGCGATCCGCTGATGACCACCAGCGGCAGAATCACCAGGAACAGCACGAGCAGCAGCGTGATCAGGGCCGCCAGATTGCGGCGTCCGCCGATGCGCGCCACCAGGCGGCGTTGCAACGGCGCGAACAGGATCGCCAGGATGGCGCCCCAGAACACCGCGCCGTAAAAAGGCCAGAGCAGCCAGCCGAACGCGATGGATACGACCACCAGCAAAAGCAGGAAGGTTCTGTAGTGCAAGCTGGAAGATTGACTCATGTTCCGTCCAAGGCGCGGCAGACGCCGCGAGACCCGCATTGTACAAAGGCCTGGCGCCCCCGGCCCGCGCGCCGCCTGGGCTGGCGGCGCCTTGCCGGCGATCAGGAAGCGCCGCCCGCGGCGCGTTGCACGGTCGCCCTTGCCTGCTCCAGGGCGACGGCGCGCGCATTCAAGTCCAGAAGGCGCTGGTTCAATGCCTGCTGCAGGGATGGGGTGGCCACCTTGGCCTGGTCATCCTCGAGCGTGATGTCCGCGGCATGGGCGGCAACGAAGTCGGCAACGCCCAAGGCATCGCGCGCCACCGCATCCAGGGTGCCCGCGGCTTGCATCAGCTCGTTGGCGGGCGCCGTGACGGCCTCGTCGTACACGCCGTCATAGACAGGCGCCAGGTCCGGGGGCAGCGCCAGGCCGCTGCGGGCTTGGTCCGCCTTGGCGCGAGCCGTCTGCAGGTCACCGGCACTGTCGGCCAGCGTCTTGCGGGCTGCCTCGAAAGCTTGCCGCCGCTGCATGATGTCGTTCACCGAGCGGATGGCTTCGGCCGCCATCACCTGGCGCAGCGGCGCGGCCGCCTTGGCCATGGATTCCTGGAACCGCGTGATCACTGCATAGGCGTCGTCGTAATCGCCCACGGCGTCTTTTTCGGTGTCGCTCAATTTACCGATAGGCACCAGGGCACCCGCGTCGATCCGGCTTTGCAGCAGTTGGATGAAGGCCGCGCGCTGCTCGGGTTCCCGGTTGCCGCATCCCGTCAACGCCAGCATCGACGCCGCTGCCAGGCCCGCCAGGCACATCCGCCAGATTGCCATGCCTATCCTCCTTGCGTAGAACACTGCCCGGGGGCGCACGCCTGCCGCCGCGTGGGCGCCCTTGGGGCAGATTATCCCGAAGCGCCCGCCGCAGGCCGCGCCCGGGCGGATTTTGTTGCCATCGAATCGAGTTGACACAGGGGCTGCCCGTTTCAAGCCGTCAAGGCGCCGTCAATGGCAAGCGCATCGCGCAGCGGCGCGCCGCATCGAACCCGGCATCCGCCTCGTGGCGCAACTGCGCGCGCAAGGGCGGCCCCTGCTGCTCGGCTGGCACCTCGACAAAGCCTGCCCGCCGATAGAACGGGCCATTCCAGGCCAGTTCGCGATCCGTGGTGAGCACCACGGCACGGTAGACCCGTGCCGCCGACGCGTGGTCGATCACCGCCTGCAGCAGCGCCCGGCCCAGGCCGCGGCCCTGCTGGGGCAAGGCCACGGACATTTCGGCCAGGAACAGGTCGGCGCCCAGCGGCCGGGCCAACGCAAAACCGGCGGGCACGCCCGCATCGTCCAGCGCCACCCAGAGCAGGCCGTCGGCCAAGGCCTGGGCCAACACCGGCTCGGGCAAAGGGTCGCCCGCGCTGGCCCAGGCCATGGGCGTACCCAGGAAGCGGCCGGCGGCGGAGCGTTCGATATCGGGCAACAAGCCCAGGTCGGCGAAAGTGGCAAGTCTGATCATGGGGCGCCAAGTATGCCTGAGCCGGCAGACCCGCGCGGCGCATCGCCTAAAATGGCGGCCTGCCGGCCCGCGCGGCCGCCCGTCACTTTTGCCGCTTCCCTGACATGACCCAAGACTCATCCCCCGACACCTGGGGCTTTGCCCATCCCGATTGCCACGGCGCCGCCGCCCTGATGTTTTTCATGAACGATCTGGCACGCGTGGCCAATCAGTACCTGGGACCGGACAAACTGAGCCAGGAAGCCCTGGCCGACGCGCAAAAGGCCGTGGATGCCCTGCTCAATCGCTACGTCCAGATCCAGGCCGCCCCCGAGGCCTTCGACGGCGAACGCGTCGAACTGGCGCTGGAGACCGAAACCCGCCCCGATGGCTCGACCGCCGCTCAGGTCGCCCTGCGCATGTCGCCGCGGCTGGAAGGCCTGATCATCGAAGCGCAGCGCCAGGCGCGCCCGGCCACGCACTGATCTCGGGGCGCCCTGGGGGGCCAGCACGGCCTGCGCCCCCCCCTTTTACCTGCACCATCAAAAAAGCCTTGCAAAATCACCGAACTAGCGCTAGTATTGTCAGTTGAGTCGGCCAAAACACCTATAAAACGTTAGTTCAAAACGTTAATTCGGCTCAAGCCAAAGGGGTGGATTACCCCAGATTGGCGAATCCAGGTTCTGCGACAGATAACCCTAAAAACGCAGACTCAGGTCGCCAAACCCAGGCAACAAGCCCAATACAAACCGCAGCACAACAAACTGCTGCGACAACAAGCATTCGGCATGCCAAGCCGCAAGGCAACTTGCGTTATCGCGATCGCGCCGCCCAGTCCGGCAAGATCACAAAGCAGTTCGAACCACCCTATTTCGTGGCCCGCATCCCAAAGCAGCCACACGCCAGAACCCGGCCCGCGATCCATTCAGCCCGCCAAGGTTCCGGCAGCGAGCCCCAAGCCGATGCCTGGGGCCGCAACCCCGCAGCCACCCCCGCGCGCAAGCAAAACATGAGAATGCGCAAAGGATCGGCAGCGGTTATGCGTTAGTGTCATGCATGACTCGGCACGCGGACAGGACGCGATGCGTTACAGCACTCTCGTCCGGTCTACGCGGCATGCGCTGCGCAGCAATTCCCATAACAAGAACTTGAAAGAGAACACACCATGAATACTCGTTTCACTACCTCGGACCTGATCCGACGCCCGGCTCATACCAAGCTGGACAACATGCCGATCCATATCGGCGACATCGTTTACCTGCAACCGGCGAACGGCCCGGCCATCCGCGCCACCGTGATCTTCAACGCGCCGATCGACGGCACGACCACGTACACCACGGAAGTCGTGCCTTGCGGAGCGCCTGCGCAAAAGGCCCCTGGCCAGCGCATCCGCTTCCGTCACGAGCACGTGCATCGCATCGAACCGGTGCGACGCGCCGCGCGTTAAGCAGTTACCCGGCCCTCGGCAGCGCCTGATCGGCGCTGCCGGGCTTGGCCAGCATGGGCCAGATCATTACGGGCTGGCCCAATATGGGCCAGCCCAATATGGGCCAGATCAAATCCGCCGCGGTTGAACCCGCGGCGGCTTCATTTGTGCGTGATAAAGTCGCAAGCAACGCAGTCTTGGCGAGAGCTTCATGCAAAACAACCGGCAGGCCATCCGCATCTGGGACCTTCCCACCCGCCTCTTTCACTGGGCACTGGTCGTCTGCATTGTCGGCGCCTTCGTCAGCGTCAAGCTCGGCGGCCTGTACATGGATTGGCACGTGCGCTTTGGCTGTACGGCGCTGGGCCTGATCATCTTTCGCGTGCTTTGGGGCGTTGTCGGCCCACGCTATGCGCGCTTCACTCAGTTCGTGCGCGGCCCGCGCGCCGTGGTGGGTTATCTCAAGGGCGCCGCCGCCCCTGCCGGCCACAATCCGCTGGGCGCGCTGTCGGTGCTGGCGCTGCTGCTGGTCATCGGGTTCCAGGCCGTCAGCGGCCTGTTCACCACCGACGACATCATGACGCAGGGCCCGCTGTTCGGCCACGTCAGCGAAGCCACCTCCGGCCTGCTCACGTCGTGGCACAAGCTCAACGAATGGGTCATCATCGGCCTGGTCGCGCTGCATCTGCTGGCCGTGGCCTGGTATGCCGTGGTGCGCCGCAAGCGCCTGGTGCGCGCCATCATCACCGGCAATGTCGACCCCAAGGACGTGCCGCCCGGCACGCCGCCCACGCAAGACGGGCTGGCCGTGTGGCTGCGCGCGCTGATCCTGGGCGCCTGCGTCACCGCGCTGGTGCTGTGGATCCGGTCGCTCGAGATCGCCGCCGACATGTCGTTTTCATAGCGCCCAGGCGGCACAGGCCGATGTCGCGGTTGTGACGCCGCCGCCCACGCCCCGCCCTTCTGCGCCCCGTATCACCAAAAAGAAAGCCCCTCTGACGAGGGGCTTTCGCTTGCCAGCCCGCGCCGCGAGCGCGGGAAAGCGGATTACTTCTTCTTGCGGTACGCGTCGTGGCAAGCCTTGCAGCTGGCGCCCACGTCACCGAACGCGGCGCGCAGCTTGTCCAGGTCGCCGGCGTCGGCGGCGGCCGACAGCTTGACGATGTTGTCCTGGAAGGCCTGCTGCTTCTGCTTGAAGCCGGCGGCATCGCTCCAGATTTCCGGACGGGCGTCGCCGCCTTCCGTGCCTGCGCCAAAGGCCGTCCACGGCAGCGCCGACAGCGTCTTGAGCACTTCGACGTTGGCTTTGATCTGGGCGGCGTCGTAAGGCGCCTGGCCCTTCATCACCGGCGCCATGCGGCCAAAGTGCGAGGCCATCAGGGTCAAGGCCGACTGGCGGTACTTGACGGCATCTTCAGGCTTGGCGAACTGCGCATGGGCGGAGGTCGCCAGCAGCGGCCCGACGGTCATACAGGCCAGCGCAGCGAGCGTGGACAACTTCTTCATTGCAATCTCCCGTAAGTACAACAAGAATGCCGCGCGCGCAGGCGCGCGGCATGGCGACTATACCGCCCGGGCCAGCTCCGCAGCCAGGCCGATATACGAACGCGGGGTCATCGCCAGCAGGCGGGCCTTGGGCTCGTCCGGCAGCGCCAGGCCCTGGATGAATTCTCGCAGGGCTTCTTCGGTAATGCCCTTGCCGCGCGTCAAGGCCTTGAGCTGTTCGTAGGGCTGCGGCAATCCGTAGCGGCGCATGACGGTCTGCACCGGCTCGGCCAGCACTTCCCAGCAGGCGTCGATGTCGGCGTCGATGGCCGCCACGTTCACTTCCAGCTTGCCCAGGCCGCGCATGCAGGCATCCCAGGCCACCAGGCAATAGCCCAGGCCCACGCCCAGGTTGCGCAGCACGGTGGAGTCGGTCAGGTCACGCTGCCAGCGGGAGATCGGCAGCTTGTCCGACAGGTGGCGCAGTACGGCATTGGCCAGGCCCAGGTTGCCTTCGGAATTCTCGAAGTCGATCGGGTTGACCTTGTGCGGCATGGTCGACGAGCCGACTTCGCCGTCCTTGAGGCGCTGCTTGAAGTAGCCCAGGGCGACGTAGCCCCAGATGTCGCGATCCAGATCGAGCACGATGATGTTGGCGCGCACCACGGCGTCGAACAGGGCCGACATCCAGTCGTGCGGTTCGATCTGGATGGTGTGGCGGTTTTGCGTCAGGCCCAGGCCGGCCAGCACGCGCTGGCTGAAGGCGGGCCAGTCGATTTCCGGGTAGGCCGACAGGTGGGCGTTGTAGTTGCCGGTGGCGCCGTTGAGCTTGGCCAGCGGTTCGACCGCTTCGACGGCGGCAATGGCGCGGTTCAGGCGCGCGGCGACGTTGGCGAATTCCTTGCCCAGCGTGGTCGGGCTGGCGGGCTGGCCGTGGGTACGCGACAGCATCGGCTGGTCGGCCTGGGCCACCGCCATGTCGTTGAGCTTGGCGGCGATTTCACGCAGGCGCGGCAGCACCACTTCGCTGCGGGCGCGCGACAGCATCAGCGCGTGCGAGGTGTTGTTGATGTCTTCGGAGGTGCAGGCGAAATGGATGAATTCAGCCGCGCGTGCCAGTTCGGCGTCGTCGGCGACTTTTTCCTTGAGCCAGTATTCGACCGCCTTGACGTCGTGGTTGGTGACGCGTTCGATGTCCTTGATGCGGGCGGCGTCGGCTTCGGAGAAGTCGCGCACCAGCTGCTGCAGGCGGTCGCGGGCGGCTTGCGAGAAAGCGGGCAGCTCGGGCAGGCCGGCGTCGGACAGGGCCACCAGCCAGGCCACCTCGACTTCGACGCGGTGGGCCATGAAACCGGCCTCGGAAAGCAGCCCGCGCAGCGCATCGCCGCGGGAGGCGTATCGGCCATCCAGTGGCGAAAGGGCATTAAGTTGGCTAAGCTGGTCGGCGATTTGCATGGTCTGGGAAAGAAAAAGCTGCGGATGGGAAAACCCGGCGATTTTATCATTCAGGGCCGTGCAACATTGTGGCAAACTGAACGGGATTCCGTCCTGCGGACGGTTTGACCGTCATGCGGCCTGCTATACTTCGGCCGCTTTCCGACTCCGCTTGTAAATCCATGAAACTGATCGGCTCGCTTACCAGTCCATACGTGCGCAAAGTGCGTATCGTCATGGCCGAGAAAAAGCTGGATTACCGGCTTGAACTCGAAAACGTCTGGTCCGCCGACACGCAGATCCAAACGTACAACCCGCTGGGCAAGGTGCCCTGCCTGGTCATGGAAGATGGCGGCGCCCTGTTCGACTCGCGCGTCATCGTCGAATACCTGGACACCTTGTCGCCCGTCGCCCGCCTGATTCCCCAGCCGGGCCGTGACCGCGCGGCCGTTAAATGCTGGGAAGCCATCGCCGATGGCCTGCTCGACGCCTGCGTCACGATCGTCAAGGAAAAGCAGCGCCCCGAAGCGCAGCGCAGCCCCGAATGGATCGAACGCCAGTACGGCAAGATCCATGCGAGCCTGGACGCCATGAACAAAAGCCTGGGCGACAACGCCCACTGCATGGGCATCAACTACAGCCTGGCCGATATCGCCGTGGGCTGCGCCCTGGGCTACCTGGACCTGCGCTTTGCCGAACTCGACTGGCGCGCCGGCCAATCCAACCTGGCCCGCCTGTACGACAAGCTGTCGCAACGCCAATCGTTCGTGGACACGGCGCCCAAGACCGCCTGACGCGGCTCTGCCGCTTCTTGCCCGAACTGCTCCGGCCGCCTCGCGCGGCCGGTTTCACGTCCGGCGCCCGCGGGCGCCGGGCCACTGCCAGGCCTTCAGCCCGCCGCGTAAGTCTGCCAGGCCTTGGACAGCATGTACGCCGCCAACGCGAACAGCAGGCACGCGAATACGCGCTTCAGGGTCGCCACCGGCAGGCGGTGCGCCATGCGCGCGCCCAGCGGCGCCGTCAGCACGCTGGTGCACACCAGCGCCAGCAGGGCCGGCCAATAGATGAAACCCAGCATGCCCGGCCGGCTGGCGGCCTCGTTCAAGCCCGACACGATGTAGCCGGCGCTGTTGGCCAGCGCGATGGGAAACCCCAGCGCGGCGGACGTGGACACCGCGTTATGCAGCGCCACGTTGCACCAGACCATGAAGGGCACCGACAGGAAGCCGCCGCCCGCCCCCACCAGCCCCGACAGAAAGCCGATGCCGGCGCCCGCCGCGCTGGTGCCGGCAATGCCGGGCATCTGGCGGCTGGGCTTGGGCTTCTTGTTGCGCAGCATGCTCCAGCCGGAATAACCGACGAACAGCGCGAAGAACAACGACAGCCAGAAGGTGCTGAGCGCCGCGAACACCGCGCCGCCTGACAGCAGGCCGCCAATGATGATGCCGGGGGCCATGGCCCAGACGATGCCCCACTTGATCGTGCCCTTCTGCTGGTGCGCCCGCACGCTGGAGACGGAGGTGAACAGGATCGAGGTCATCGACGTGGCAATCGCCGCGTGCACCACCAGGTCGGGCGCCATGCCTTTCCAGGCAAACAGCATGGTCAGAAACGGCACCAGCACCATGCCCCCGCCGATGCCCAGCAATCCCGCCAGAAAACCCGTCACGCCGCCCAGGACCAACAGGCACAACACCATCGTTACATCCACATCCCTCTCCTCGTTATCGGTTTTTATCGTTCTACCAAATGCCAGGCCCCGGGGGCGCAACGCCCGCGGGGCCTGGCTGGACCTGCCTGTGCCGCCTCGGAGCCCGCATGGCCCCAAAGGCGTCTATACGATGATGCCACCGCCCAGGCAGACATCGCCATCGTAAAGCACGGCCGACTGGCCGGGCGTGACGGCCCACTGGGGTTCGGTGAAATCCAGGACGAAGGCGTCACCCTCGGCTTGGCCGAGGCTGCAGGCAGCGTCGGCCTGGCGATAGCGCGTCTTGGCGCCATAGCTGCCCGCCACAGGCGGGTGCCCGGCCACCCAGCTGGCGTCCTGCGCCCGCAGCGAACCGGACAGGAGCCACGGATGATCGTGCCCCTGCACCACATAGAGAATGTTGCGTTCGAGATCCTTGCGCGCCACGTACCAGGCTTCAGCCGTGCCGTCTTCGCGCTGGCGGCCCTTCACGCCGCCCACGCCCAGGCCCTTGCGTTGGCCCAGCGTGTAGAAAGACAGGCCTTCGTGGCGGCCGACCTTCTGCCCTTCGGGCGTCAGGATCGGGCCCGGTTCGGTGGGCAGGTAACGGTTCAGGAATTCGCGGAACGGGCGTTCGCCGATGAAGCAGATGCCGGTGGAATCCTTCTTGGCCGCATTGTGCAGGCCGATCTCGTGCGCGATGCGGCGCACTTCCGTCTTGTGGATCTCGCCCAGCGGGAACAGCGTGCGCGACAGCTGCGCCTGGTTCAGGCGATGCAGGAAATAGCTCTGGTCTTTCGAGCCGTCCAGCGCCTTGAGCAGCTGGAACTGCGAGCCGCCGCCAGCGGCCGGCACTTCGCGCACACGGGCGTAGTGGCCCGTGGCGATGTGCTCGGCGCCCAGCGCCATGGCGTGGTCCAGGAAGGCCTTGAACTTGATCTCGGCGTTGCACAGCACGTCCGGATTGGGCGTGCGCCCGGCGGAATACTCACGCAGGAATTCCGCGAACACGCGGTCTTTGTATTCGGCGGCGAAATTGACGAATTCGAATTCCACGCCCACCAGGTCGGCCACGCTGGCCGCGTCCAGCAGGTCTTGCCGGGTGGAGCAGTATGCGGAATCGTCGTCGTCTTCCCAGTTCTTCATGAACAGGCCGACGACCTCGTAGCCTTGCTGCTTGAGCAGCCAGGCGGTGACCGAAGAATCGACCCCGCCGGACATGCCGACGACAACGCGGCCTTTCTTGGTGGATATTTGACTCATGATGGGGCCATTTTACTGTGGGCTGGCGGCTTCCTGCGGCTGCGGCTCGGCCGCCCGCGAAACTTCCATCAACCAGGTGCGGAACGCCTGCAGGGTCGGCAGATTGGCCTTCTGGTCTGGGTAGCACAGGTAATACCCCATACGGGCGCGGATCGGCAGCTGGATGGCGACCGCCAGCTTGCCGTCGCGCAGCTCGTCCTCGATCAGGCAGCGCGGAATCAGCGCCACGCCGAAACCGGCGGCGGCAGCTTGCGACAGCAGCGCATATTGATCAAAGCGTGCGCCTTCCAGGCTGCGGCGGGTATCGCAGCCGGCCTGCTCGAACCAGTCCCGCCAGCCTTCCAGGGCCGACGTATGGTGCAGCAGCGGATAGGCCAGCAGGTCTGGCGGCGAGCCGCAGCCCCCGGGAATCAGGCGCGGGCTACAGACCGGCAGGATTTCACGGCCGACGATATAGTCGGCGCCGCTGCCGGGCCAGATGCCTTCGCCAAAGCGCACGGCGGCGTCGAGTTCGGGGGTGGAAAAGTCGTAGCCCTGGCGGTGCGGCAGGAATTCGACGTGGATGTCGGGGCGCAGCCGCATGAAGGCCGTCAGGCGCGGGATCAGCCAGCGCGCGCCGAAGGTCGGCATACAGGTCAGGTTGAGCGTGCCGCCCTGCCCCTGGTGTGCGATCAGCTCGACGGTGGCAGCTTCGATCTGGCCCAGCCCGGCCTGCACCTTGGTCAGGTAGCTGCGGCCGGCCTCGGTCAGAACCAGGCCTTGCCTGATCCGCAGGAATAGTTCGACCCCGACGAACTCCTCCAGGTGTTTCACTTGCTTACTGACCGCGCCCTGCGTCACGCACAATTCCTGGGCGGCGCGGGTAAAGCTGCTGTGCCTGGCGGCCACTTCAAACGCCTGCAGGTCGGTCAACGAAGGACAGAACCGTCTCATGTCGCAGAACTCCCATGCCCGGTCCGGCTGGCGCGAAGTTACAAAAAGAAACTTCGCCGCAAAAGAGGCATGAAAAAAAGTCATAGCTTACGGAGAAACTTTCGTTTGCGCAAACCCGCCCCGCACGAAAGAATCGCCCTGTTTGCGTCTGCCTTTGCGCATCCGCGTTCCAATTCATAGGGGAATTCATGCAACGCCGTAATGTAGTCCTGGGCCTGTGTGTCGCTGCCGCGACCCTGGCCACGCCGCTGACCTCGAGCATCGCCCATGCCGAAGATGCCTACCCGAGCAAGCCGATCCGACTGATCGTGCCGTTCCCGCCCGGAGGCACCACCGACATCGTCGGCCGCCTGTTCGCCGACAAGCTGGGCAAGGAACTGAATCAGACCGTAGTGGTGGAAAACCGCGGCGGCGCCGGCGGCTCGATCGGCAGCGCGTTTGTCGCCAGCAGCGCACCGGACGGCTACGTGCTGGGTATCGCCACCGTCAGCACGCACGGCATCAATCCGGCCATCTACCCGAACCTGCCGTTCGATGGCGAAAAGGACTTCACGCCGGTCTCGAACCTGGCGGCCGTGCCGAACATCATGACCATCAACCCGAAGGTGCAGGCCAAGAACATGGCCGAGTTCATCAAGCTGGCCAAGAGCCAGCCGGGCAAGCTGACGTACGCCTCGGCCGGCAATGGCTCGGTGTCGCACATGATGGGCGAGTTGTTCAAGATGGCCTCGGGCACCGACCTGATGCACGTGCCGTACCGCGGCGTGGGCCCGGCCCTGAACGACGCGCTGGCCGGCCAGGTCGACGTCATGTATGACAACCTGCCGTCCACCCTGCCGCACGTGCAGTCCGGCCGCCTGATCGCCATGGCCGTCGCCGCGCCCAAGCGCGTGGCCAGCCTGCCCGACGTGCCCACGTTCGCCGAAGTCGGCCTGCCGGCCGTCAACGACGCCTCCTGGTTCGGCCTGGTCGCCCCGGCCAAGCTGCCCGAGCCCATCCTGGCCAAGCTGAACGCCGCCGTTCAGAAGGTCAGCGCCGACCCCGACGTCAAGACGCGCCTGGAAGCGCTGGGCGCCGAACCGGCCGCCAACAGCTCGGCTGACTTTGCCAAGCAGATCTCGGCGGAAATCGCCAAGAACAAGCGCATCGCCAAAGAAGCCAACGTGAAGATCGACTAAGCGATCTTCGGTCCCCGCCCGCCGCGCTGAGCGCGCGGCGGGGACCTCCGATTCACGAACGCAACACCCCTATATGCGAATTTCCCAACCCCTGTCTTACCGGCTCGACCTTCCGCAGCAATATCCGAATTCGGCGCCCTCGGCCCCTCTCGTGCTGGACTCCCCGCACAGCGGCACCGCCTACCCGCCCGACTTCGCGCCCGCGGTGGCCTTTGGCGCATTGCGCACGGCCGAGGACACCTGGGTTGACGACCTGTGGGGCGACGCCGTCGACATGGGCGTGCCCCTGATCGCCGCCGGCTTCCCGCGCGCCTACATCGACGCCAATCGCGCTCCCGACGAAATCGACCAGCTGCTGCTGGACCAGCCGTGGCCCGGCCCGGTCAATGCCTCGCCCAAGGTCAAGCTGGGCAAGGGCCTGATCTGGCGCATGCTGGACGACGGCACCCCGCTGTACGACCGCAAGCTCACCGTGGAAGAAGTCACGCACCGCATCGAAGCCTGCTGGAAGCCTTACCACGCCGCCCTGGGCCAGGTGCTGGACAGCGCCCACCAGAAGTTCGGCAAGGTCTGGCACATCAACTGCCACTCGATGCCCAGCGTGGCCGGCGCCTACGCCACCGACCGTCCTGGCCTCGTTCACCCCGACTTCGTGCTGGGCGACCGCGACGGCAGCACCAGCGACCCGGCCTTCCGTGAATTCATCGCCGCGTGGCTGCGCGAGCGCGGCTACAACGTCACCGTGAACGATCCCTACAAGGGCGTCGAACTGGTGCGCGCGTTCGGCCGCCCCGACGAAGGCCGCCACAGCCTGCAGATCGAGATCAACCGCAATCTGTACATGGACGAAGTCAGCCTGCGTCCGTCGGCCAACTACGGCCGCCTGAAAGCCGACCTGCGCGACCTCACCGCCGCGCTGATCGACTGGACTCGCGCGCAGACGGCCTGACGCCGGACGCCTGCGCGCCAGTGCCGGCCAGCAGCCCATCAGACTGGCCGGTATGACCGAGGCGCAAGCCTCAAAGCCCCATGGTTAACCCCATGGGGCTTTCTTTTGGGCGGCCGGGCCGTCCACGGGCGGGGCAGTGTATAACTACGGCGAACCTTCTTAGGAGAGGCGTCGTATGCACATCGGGATACCCAAAGAAACCCGAGACGGGGAAACCCGTGTCGCAGCAACACCGGAAACCGTCAAGAAGTACGTCGGCGGCAAACACACCGTAGTCGTGGAACGTGGCGCGGGCAGCGCCGCGCGCTATCTCGATGACGCCTACGAGGCCGCGGGCGCCACGCTCGGCACCGCCCAGGATGCGCTGGGGGCCGAGCTGGTCATGAAGGTTCGCGCCCCCTCTCCCGCCGAATTGCCGCAGATGAAATCGGGCACCGTCGTCATCGGCATGCTCGATCCGTTCGACGCCGAAGGCCTGCAGCAGATGGCCGGCGCCGGCCTGGTCGGCTTCGCGCTGGAAGCCGCGCCCCGCATCACCCGTGCGCAAAGCCTGGACGTGCTGTCGTCGCAGGCCAACCTGGCCGGCTACAAGGCCGTGCTGCTGGCGGCCCACCACTACGGCCGCCTGATCCCCATGATGATGACCGCCGCGGGCACGCTCAAGGCTGCCCGCGCCGTGGTGCTGGGCACCGGCGTGGCCGGCCTGCAGGCCATCGCCACGGCCAAGCGCCTGGGCGCGGTGGTCGAGGCATCCGACGTGCGCCCTGCTGCGCGTGAGCAGGTCGAATCGCTGGGCGCCAAATTCATCGACGTGCCCTTCGAAACCGACGAAGAGCGCGAGATCGCGCAAGGCGTGGGCGGTTACGCGCGGCCAATGCCGCCGGCCTGGATGGCGCGGCAGGCGGCGCTGGTGTCCGAACGCTGCAAGCAGGCCGACATCGTCGTCACCACGGCGCTGATTCCCGGCCGCCCGGCGCCCACGCTGGTCTCGGCGGAAACGGTCGCGGCCATGAAGCCCGGCTCGGTGCTGGTGGACCTGGCGGTCGAGCGCGGCGGCAACTGCCCGCTGTCCGAGAAAGGCAAGGTGGTGGAAAAGCACGGCGTGACCCTCATCGGCCTGACCAACCTGCCCGGCCTGGTGGCCACCGATGCGTCGGCGCTCTACGCCCGCAACATTCTCGACTTCCTGAAACTCATCATCAATGCGGACGGCGCGCTGGCGATCCAGCGCGACGATGAAATCGTGGCGGCCTGCCTGGTGTGCGAAGGCGGCAATGTGACGCGGAGGAACTGACAGCATGGAAGCGATCAACCCCACCCTGATGAATCTCATCATCTTCGTGCTGGCCATCTATGTCGGCTACCACGTGGTCTGGAACGTCACCCCGGCGCTGCATACGCCGCTGATGGCCGTCACCAACGCCATCTCGGCCATCATCATCGTCGGCGCCATGCTGGCAGCCGCGCTGACCGAAGGCGGACTGGCGCGCGGCATGGGCGTATTCGCCGTGGCGCTGGCCGCGGTCAACGTGTTCGGCGGCTTCCTCGTCACGCGGCGCATGCTGGAGATGTTCAAGAAAAAAGACAAAAAGCCCGCCAAGGAGGAAGCGAAATGATCTCGCTCAACCTTGTCACGCTGCTGTACCTGATCGCGTCGGTGTGCTTCATCCAGGCGCTCAAGGGCCTGTCGCATCCCACCACGTCGCGGCTGGGCAACGCCTTCGGCATGGCGGGCATGGCGATCGCCGTGCTGACCACCGGCGCGCTCATCGTCGGCCTGGCGCGCTCCGGCACGGCCACCATCGGGCTGGGCTGGGTGCTGCTGGGCCTGCTGGTGGGCGGATCGGTCGGCACGCTGATGGCCAAGCGCGTCGAAATGACCAAGATGCCCGAACTGGTTGCCTTCATGCACAGCATGATCGGCCTGGCGGCCGTGGCCATCGCGGTGGCGGTGGTGGCCGAGCCTCACGCCTTCGGCATCGTCGCGGCCGGCACGCTGATTCCCACCGGCAACCGCTTCGAGCTGTTCATCGGCACCTTCGTCGGCGCCATCACCTTCTCAGGTTCCGTCATCGCCTTCGGCAAACTGTCCGGCAAGTACAAGTTCCGGCTGTTCCAGGGCGCACCGGTCGTGTTCCCGGGCCAGCACATGCTCAACCTGGCGCTGGCGCTGCTGATGCTGGCCATGGGCGTGTGGTTCATGCTGACCCAGGACTGGACGCCCTTCGTCATCATGACCCTGATCGCCTTCGTGCTGGGCGTGCTGATCATCATCCCCATCGGTGGCGCCGACATGCCCGTGGTGGTGTCGATGCTGAACAGCTATTCGGGGTGGGCGGCGGCGGGCATCGGCTTCTCGCTGAACAACCCGATGCTGATCATCGCAGGGTCGCTCGTAGGTTCGTCGGGCGCCATCCTCTCGTACATCATGTGCAAGGCGATGAACCGGTCGTTCTTCAACGTGATCCTGGGCGGCTTCGGCGGCCAGGCCGGCGCCGCCGCGGCCGCGGGCGGCACCGCGCAGCGCAGCGTCAAGTCGGGCAGCCCCGACGACGCGGCGTTCCTCATGACCAACGCCGAAAGCGTGACCATCGTGCCGGGCTACGGCCTGGCCGTGGCCCGCGCGCAGCACGCGCTCAAGGAACTGGCTGAAAAGCTGACCGAGCGCGGCGTAACGGTCAAGTACGCCATCCACCCGGTCGCCGGCCGCATGCCCGGCCACATGAACGTGCTGCTGGCCGAGGCCGAAGTGCCCTACGACCAGGTCTTCGAAATGGAAGACATCAACAGCGAGTTCGGCCAGACCGACGTGGTGCTGGTGCTGGGGGCCAACGACGTGGTCAATCCGGCCGCCAAGAATGACCCCAAGTCGCCGATTGCCGGCATGCCCATCCTGGAAGCCTACAAGGCCCGCACGGTGATCGTGAACAAGCGCTCGATGGCCTCCGGCTACGCCGGCCTGGACAACGAACTGTTCTACATGGACCGCACCATGATGGTCTTTGGCGACGCCAAGAAGGTGCTCGAAGACATGGTCAAGGCCGTGGAATGACGCGGGCGCCTGCCTGGGCGCTATCCAGCAAGGCGGCGCGATAAGCGCCGCGCCACCCGACCTTGCATCCGGCTCCCCGCGGCGCTCAAGCGCCGCGGGCGACTCTCCCGCCGCGGTTAGGCGCGGGCCAGATGCTCGTCCACCACCTCGATCCAATGCCGCACGGGCGTATCCGTGCCGCTTTGCAGATGGCCGATGCAGCCGATGTTGGCCGACAGAATCACATCCGGTGCCCCCGGCGCAATGGCGCCCAGTTTGCGGTCGCGCAACGTCAGCGCAATCTCCGGATTCAGCACCGAATAGGCGCCCGCCGAGCCGCAGCACAGGTGCTTGTCGGCAAACGGCAGCAGCTCGAACCCAAGGTCCGCCAGCAGTTGCTCCGACAACGGCCGCAGGCCTTGCCAGTGCTGCAGCGTGCAGGGCGGATGATATGCCGCCCGCAGGCCCTTGCCCGCCAATCGCCCGCGCAGCTGCGCGGCATGAGGCGCCACGATTTCCGCCACGTCCTTGACCCGCGCGACGATGTCGGCCGCCCGCTGGGCGTAGGCCGGATCGTGGCGCAAATGGTGGGCGTATTCCTTGACCATGGCGCCGCAACCCGACGCGTTCATGACAATCGCTTCGACCGCACCGTCCTGCACCAGCGGCCACCAGGCATCCACATTCGCGCGCATCTGGTCCAGCGCGGCTGCCTGCGCATCCAGGTGAAAGCTGGCCGCGCCGCAGCAGCCGGCGCCGGGCGCGATGCGTGCACCGATGCCCACCGCATCCAGCACCCGGATGGTGGCCGCATCAATCGTCGGCATCATGGCCGGCTGCACGCAGCCGGCCAGCATCAGCACCTGCCGTGCATGCCCTTCAACCTGCGGCAGCGCGCCGGGGGCGCGGCGTTCGGGCACCTTGCGCTTGAGGGCCTCGGGCAACAGGCCGCGCACGGCCTGGCCCATGCGCATGGCCGGGCCGAACAGGGGCGACAACATGGCCCGTCGCAGCATCTTGCGCTTGGCCTTTTCGGCCCATGGCCGCGGCACGCGCTCTTCCACGATCTGGCGGCCGATGTCGATCAGATGGCCGTACTGCACCCCTGAGGGGCATGTGGTCTCGCAATTGCGGCAGGTCAGGCAGCGGTCCAGATGCTGCTGCGTGGACTGGGTGGGCTCCGCGCCTTCCAGCACCTGCTTGATCAGGTAGATGCGGCCGCGCGGACTATCCAGTTCGTCGCCCAGCACCTGGTAGGTCGGACAGGTGGCCGTGCAGAAGCCGCAATGCACGCAGCGCCGCAGGATCGCGTCGGCCTCTTTTCCCAGATCGGTATCACGGGCCCAGGCTGCCAGATTGGTTTGCATGATGCGCTATAGCTCCAGGACCAGGCGGCCGGGGTTGAACAGGCCGGCCGGGTCGAGTTCTTGCTTGAGACGGCGGGTGATCAACGCGATGCCCGGCGACAACGGATGGAACACGCCATCGGCCGGCGGCTTGACGCCCGCCGGTCGAAACAAGGTCGCATGGCCGCCCAGCCGCTGCGCCAGCTCGCGCAGCTCGGCGGCATCCTGCTGACCGGACAGCCAGCGTTGGCCGCCGCCCCACTCGATCAGCGTCGGGCCATGCCCGAGCGCGGCCGCGGTGGGCGGCAGGGCCAGCCGCCACAAGGGTCGGGCGGGGGCGAAGAACGCATGCGTCTGTTCGCGCAGCCCCGTCCACCAGGACTGGGCTGCATCGGGCGCCAGCGCGTCGCCGCCGATCAGTTGCCGCGCGCTGGCTATGGCCGGCGGCGCGCCGGACAGGCGCACATGCATCAAGCCTTCGTCCTGGGCCGCTCCCGTCCAGCTGGTCGCGGAAATCGGCAGCGGCTTGCCTCGCCACAGCGCAAAGCTGGCCAGGGCCTGCGCCTGCGTGGACGGCAACGCCAACGTCACCTCCTCGATCGGCTTGGGCACGACTTTCAGCGACACCTCGAGAATGGCGCCGAAGATCCCGTGCGACCCAGCCAACAAGCGTGACACGTCATAGCCCGCCACGTTCTTCATGACCTCGCCGCCGAACGACAGCACCCGGCCATCCGAATCCAGCAGCCGCGCGCCCAGCACGAAATCGCGCAAGGCGCCGGCGCTCATGCGGCGCGGCCCCGACAGGCCGGCTGCCACGCAGCCGCCCACCGTCGCCGCGGGTGAAAAATGCGGCGGTTCGAAAGCCAGCATCTGCCCATGTTCGGCCAGCGCCGTTTCCAGTTCGGCCAGCGGCGTACCGGCGCGCACGGTCACCACCAGCTCGGAGGGGTGATAACTGACGATGCCGCGAAACGGCGTCATGTCCAGCAGGCAATGGCCGTCTTGCGGCGTCACAGGCCGGTAGTTGCCGTAGAACGCCTTGCTGCCGCCGCCCATGACGAACAGCGGCTTGTGACCGGCGCGCGCCGTCATGACCTGGTCGCACAATTCCGACAGGACGAAATCCATAGGGGGAACGTCCTAGAAGCGAGCGAGATCCGGGAAGCGCAACTCGCCCGCATGCACATGCATCTTGCCGTATTCGGCGCAGCGGGCCAGCGTGGGGATGACCTTTTCAGGATTCAGCAGGCACGGCGGGTCGAACGCCCGCTTGACCGCCAGGAACGCGTCGAGTTCTTCGCGAGAGAATTGCACGCACATTTGATTTATTTTCTCCATTCCCACACCGTGCTCTCCAGTCACGGTTCCTCCTACCTGCACGCACAGTTCGAGTATGGCGGCGCCGAATTTCTCGGCACGCTCCACTTCGTCCGGTTTATTCGAATCGAACAGGATCAACGGATGCAGGTTGCCATCGCCCGCATGAAAGACGTTGGCGCAGCGCAGGCTGAACTCGTCTTCCATTTGTTCGATGGCGCCCAGCACCCGTGCGAGATGACGGCGCGGAATCGTGCCGTCCATGCAGTAGTAATCGGGCGACACGCGCCCGGCGGCGGGAAACGCGTTCTTGCGTCCCGCCCAGAATTTGAGCCGCTCGGCTTCGGAGGCAGACACCTGGCAACGGGTGGCCCCGGCCGCGCGGAAGATGGCTTCCATGCGTGCGATCTCGTGCGCCACTTCATCCGGCGTGCCATCCGATTCGCACAGCAGGATGGCCTGCGCGTCCATGTCGTAGCCCGCGCGCACGAAGGGTTCGACCATGTGCGTGGCGCGGCGGTCCATCATTTCCAGGCCGGCCGGAATGATGCCGTCGGCGATGACCTGCGTGACGGCGTTGCCCGCCGCCTCGACGCTGGCAAAACTGGCCATCACCACCTGCGCGCAGGCCGGCTTGGGAATCAGCTTGACGGTCACTTCAGTCACCACGCCCAGCATGCCTTCCGAGCCGATGAACACTGACAGCAGGTCCAGGCCGGGGGCGTCAGGCGCTTCCGAACCCAGTTCCACGACGTCGCCGTCGATGGTGACCATGCGCACCCGCAGCACGTTGTGCACCGTCAGCCCGTATTTCAGGCAATGCACGCCGCCGGAGTTTTCCGCGACGTTGCCGCCAATCGAACAGGCAATCTGGCTGGAAGGGTCCGGCGCGTAGTACAGCCCGTAAGGCGACGCGGCTTCGGAAATGGCCAGGTTGCGCACACCCGGCTCGACCACCGCAGTCGCGCTGGCCAGGTCGATATGCTTGATGCGGTTGAATTTGGACAGGCCCAGCAGCACGCCCTGGCTGTGCGGCATCGCACCGCCAGACAAGCCCGTGCCGGCGCCGCGCGCCACCAGCGGCGCATTGAGCCGCTTGCAGATGCGCATGACCGACTGCACCTGCTCTTCGGTTTCCGGCAGGGCCACCACGGCGGGCAAGGCCCGGTACAACGACAACCCGTCGCATTCGTACGGGCGCGTGTCCTCTTCGCGAAACAGCACGCAATGCGACGGCAGCGCGGCCGACAACGCCTCGACGAGTTGCTGCAACGAATAAGGCGCCTGCACGTGTGCCAGGCCGGTTTCGACCAGAGAATTCATGAGCGCAACAATAGCGCGACCGCAGGCTGGACGCAGGCCGGGATTTACCCGCATCCTGCGTATACCGTGCGTATGGCCAACAGGCGAGACGGCCGATGCAGACGTAACCAGCCGTAAAGTGCGCCCGAATTCATTCCCATCAGGTGAGAACGCCCCGGCCCATCGGGCAAAACCCGCCTGGCCCGCCCCGTCTCAATGAAAAAGGCCGGCGGGTTGCCCCGCCGGCCTTTTACGTACCGCCTGACGGCGGCTTACCAGGACACGATCTTGCCCGGGTTCAGGATGTTGTTCGGATCAAATGCGTGCTTGAGGCTGCGCATCAGTTCCAGGGCGTGGTCGCCATGCTCTTCGGCCATGAATTGCATTTTGTGCAGGCCCACACCGTGTTCGCCGGTGCAGGTGCCATCGGCCGCGATGGCGCGGCGCACCAGGTTGTGGTTGATGGTTTCGGATTCCTGCCATTCGCGTTCGCTGTCGGCGTCCAGCAGCATCAGCACGTGGAAGTTGCCGTCGCCCACGTGACCCACGATGGTATACGGGAAGCTGGCGCGGTCCAGTTCTTCGACGGTGTCGCGCACACAATCGGCCAGGCGCGAGATCGGCACGCAGACGTCGGTGGTGCTGGCGCGGCAGCCGGGGCGCAGCTGCAGGCCGGCGAAATAGGCGTTGTGGCGAGCGGTCCAGAGGCGGCTGCGGTCTTCGGGCCGTTCGGCCCATTCGAAGTCCATGCCGCCGTGTTCGGCGGTGATCGCCTGCACGGTTTCGGCCTGTTCCTGGACGCCGGCCGGGCTGCCGTGGAACTCAAACACCAGCAGCGGGGTTTCGCGCAGCGTCAGCTTGCTGTGCAGGTTCACCGAGCGCACGCTGGCCGCGTCCATGAATTCGACGCGGGCCACCGGCACGCCCATCTGGATGATTTCGATCACGCTTTGCACGGCGGCATCGAGCGTGGGGAAATTGCAGACCGCGGCCGACACGGCCTCGGGTTGCGGATACAGGCGCACCGTCACTTCGGTGATGATGCCCAGCGTGCCTTCGCTGCCCACGAAAATGCGGGTCAGGTCGTAGCCGGCCGACGACTTGCGGGCGCGGCCCGCGGTGCGCACGATGCGGCCATCGGCGGTGACCACGGTCAGCGACATCACGTTTTCGCGCATGGTGCCGTAGCGCACGGCGTTGGTGCCCGAGGCGCGCGTGGCGGCCATGCCGCCCAGGCTGGCGTCGGCGCCCGGATCGATCGGGAAGAACAGGCCGGTGCTGCGGATTTCTTCGTTGAGCTGCTTGCGCAGCACGCCGGCCTGCACCGTGGCGGTGAGGTCTTCGGCGTTGACGGCCAGCACCTTGTTCATCTGCGACAGGTCCAGGCTGATGCCGCCCTGGATCGCCAGGATGTGGCCTTCGAGCGACGACCCGGCGCCGTAGGGAATCAGCGGCACGCGGTGCTCGTTGCACAGCTTGGCGACCTCGGCGACTTCTTCGGTGGTGTGGGCGAAGACGACCGCGTCCGGCAGCATGGCGGGATACGGCGATTCGTCGCGGCCGTGGTGCTCGCGCACCGCGGCGGATTCGGAAAAGCGGTCGCCGAAACGGGCGCGCAGGGCCTCCAGACAGGCGGCCGGCACCGCGCGGCGCAGCGATTCAGCGTGCAAGGGAGCGTTCATGATCAGCGTTTTCTCGGATGGGACGATCCGGATATTTTACGCCGCCCCCGGGCGCCGCAAGTCGCCCCAAGGGGCGGCTTGCGGTAAGCCGAGGTCACTTGCCCGAAGTCAGCGCCACGCGGCGGCGTTCGCGCACCGCATGCGCCAGGCGTTCCAGCACGGCCACCGAGGCGTCCCAGTCGATGCAGCCATCGGTGATGCTCTGGCCATAGACCAGCGGCGTGCCCGGCACCATGTCCTGGCGGCCGCCCAGCAGGTGGCTTTCGACCATGACACCGACCAGGCGCGCATCGCCCGCTTCCATCTGGCGCGCGACGTCTTCGATCACCAGCGTCTGGTTCTCGGGCTTCTTGCTGCTGTTGGCGTGGCTGGCATCGACCATGACGCGCTGCGCCAGGCCGGCCTTGGACATGTCCTGGCAGGCCGCGTCGACGCTGGCGGCATCGTAGTTCGGCGTCTTGCCGCCGCGCAGGATGACGTGACAGTCCTCGTTGCCCGCGGTCGAGACGATGGCCGAATGCCCGCCCTTGGTCACCGACAGGAAATGGTGCGGCTGTGAAGCCGCCTTGATCGCGTCGACCGCGATCTTCACATTGCCATCCGTGCCGTTCTTGAAACCCACCGGACACGACAAGCCGGAAGCCAGTTCGCGATGCACCTGGCTTTCGGTCGTGCGCGCCCCGATCGCCCCCCAGGAGACCAGGTCCGCAATGTATTGCGGAGTAATCATGTCCAGGAACTCGCATCCCGCCGGCAGGCCCAGGCTGTTGATGTCCAGCAGCAGTTCGCGGGCCACGCGCACACCCTTGTTGATATCGAAGCTGCCGTTCAGGTCGGGATCATTGATCAGGCCCTTCCAGCCCACCGTGGTGCGCGGCTTCTCGAAATACACACGCATCACGATTTCCAGGTCCGCGCTCAGGCGGTCGCGTACCGGCTTCAGGCGCTTCGCATACTCGATCGCGGCACGGGTGTCGTGGATCGAGCAGGGCCCGATCACGACGATCATGCGATCGTCCATGCCGTGCAGGATGCGGTGCATCGACTGCCGGGCGGAGAACACGGTATCGGATGCCTCTTTCGTGCATGCGAACTCGCGCATCACGTGCGCGGGCGGGTTCAGTTCTTTGATTTCTCGAATGCGAAGGTCGTCGGTATTGTGTGACACGGTACTGCTCCTGGGTTTCCCGCCACGGGGCGCATGCTCCGGGGTTGTTTCCTCAAGCTGGCGGCACAAAAAAAGCCGCCAGTTCGCTGGCGGCTTTTTTGGGGGGGATTCTTTCCAAACTTCAGATTGAGCGCGTCCCTTCCTCCGCCAGCGGCTTCAGAAAACCATAAAAATAAAAGTAAAAGGCGGGGGACGCGAATTTCATAGCGAAAGACTCTAGCACAATTTTCCCAAACTGTCCCGAAAGAATTGCCGTCCGGCCGCCCGGCCGCCCGAAGGCCGGACAGCCCCCTCGGGGTGCAGCCAGCGCGAACCGCGCGGCGTGGGGGCTTTACTAGGCTGTTCCGCCGACCGTCAGGCCTTCCATGCGGACCGTGGGCATGCCTACGCCCACCGGCACGCTCTGGCCGTCCTTGCCGCAGGTGCCCACGCCCGAATCCAGCTTCAGGTCGTTGCCGATCATGGACACACGCGTCATGGCGTCGGGACCGTTGCCGATCAGGGTGGCGCCCTTGACCGGGTAGGTGATCTTGCCGTCTTCGATCATGTAGGCCTCGGACGCCGAGAACACGAACTTGCCGTTGGTGATGTCGACCTGCCCACCGCCGAAGTTGGCCGCATACAGTCCGCGCTTGACCGACGAAATGATTTCCTCGGGCGCCTTGTCACCGGCCAGCATGTAGGTATTGGTCATGCGCGGCATCGGCAGGTGCGCAAACGACTCGCGCCGGCCGTTGCCGGTGGCGGCGGTCTTCATCAGGCGGGCGTTCAGGGTGTCCTGCATGTAGCCGCGCAGGATGCCGTCTTCGATCAGGACATTGCGCTGCGTGGCATTGCCCTCGTCGTCGATGTTGAGCGAACCGCGGCGGTCCGGAATGGTGCCGTCGTCGATCACGGTGACGCCCTTGGACGCCACGCGCTCGCCGATGCGGCCGGAGAACACGCTGGAACCCTTGCGGTTGAAATCGCCTTCCAGGCCATGGCCGACGGCTTCGTGCAGCAGGATGCCGGGCCAGCCCGAGCCCAGCACCACGGTCATTTCGCCGGCCGGCGCGGGACGCGCTTCCAGGTTGACCATGGCCTCGTGTACGGCGCGCTCGACGTAGCTTTGCAACATTTCGTCCGTGAAATAAGCCAGGCCAAGACGGCCGCCGCCGCCGGCATGGCCCATTTCGCGACGGCCGTTGCGTTCGGCAATGACGGTGAGCGACAGGCGCACCAGCGGACGCACATCGGCGGCCAGGCGGCCGTCGCTGCCGGCCACCAGCACCACGTCGTATTCGGCGCCCAGGCCGGCCATGACCTGGATCACGTGCGGGTCACGGGCACGCGCCATGCGCTCGATGCGTTCGAGCAGCGCCACTTTCTCGGGTGCGCTCAGCGTTGCGACGGGGTCGATGTCCGCATACAGGCTGCGGCCCATTTCGGCTTCGACCTGGGCCGCCACCTTGACCTTGCCCGCGCCGCGCCGGGCAATGCCGCGCACGGCGTGGGCCGACGACAGCAGCGCGTCGGCCGACAGCGAATCGGAATAGGCGAAAGCGGTTTTCTCGCCGCTCACGGCACGCACGCCCACGCCCTGGCTGATCGAGAAGCTGCCGGTCTTGACGATGCCCTCTTCCAGACTCCAGCCTTCGCTGCGGGTGTACTGGAAGTAAAGGTCGGCATAGTCGACCTTGTGGGTGAAGATTTCGCCCAGCGCGCGCGCCATGTCGGCCTCGGTCAGCCCCCAGGGGTCGAGCAACAGCGATTTGGCGGTGGCCAGGGAAGCAATAGCGGGATCGATGATTTTCATAGGACTCTGTTGGGGGGCGCCGGCGCGGGAACGCGCCTGCATTGACGCTCAAGCCTCTATCGTAACGCCGACACGGGCCCGGCGTCCCCAGCGCGGGATATTACCTATCAAGTTAACAAATCAGGGACTGACTCAAACTACGTATTGACCACATTGAAAACCGGCAAATGGTCCCGTTGGAAAAGCGCAGGACGTGCCGGCCACCCGGTTTCGAGCGCCAGGCCCAGGGTCGGCGCTGTCATTTCAAACTTGTCATACAACTGGAACGAAAAACTAAAACCTGTGAATACACCCGAGCAATAAGTCGTCGTATATCTCAGCTGTAGTGCACCGATGAAAATAGGCATACCCGTAGAAACCGCAAAACATTTGCGCATGACGCGGCCGCGTTCAACCGCCGGTTGAGCGACGAATCAGCCCCATTCTCAGCATTCGAGAAACCCGAAATGCGCTGACCGCGCAACGGGAAAAACGGCGATTTTCCTGACATCCGCTCGCTTCATGAAACAAAAAGCGCTTTTTTCAAGTCCTGGAACAGACATTCGTCCGCCTCATGAACCAACGCTTCATTTGTTTCAATTAGTCCCAAATTTGGGAATATCATTCCCAATACTTGTTCTTGGCGGGAACCCGCAAGTCTAAACACTCTCCGGCGGTTTTGATACAAAGTAATTAGTCCGGAACTGCGGCAATCAAGCTCCAATTTCTGTATTATGCGAAGCACAACAAATAAACATAACTTCGCCGGCGATTAAAGCAGTTCCATAATCAGGAATAAACCATGGCCCGAGAAACCTACGCAGCTCTGCAAGCAAAGATCGAAAAGGAAATCAACAAGCTCCAAAAGAAGGCTGAAGTCCTCCAAACCAAGCGCCGCAAGCCCGTGATCGCTTCGATCATCACGTCCATGCGCGAGTACGACATCACCCCGGACGAAATTGCCGCCGCTTTCGGCTCGAACAAGCCCGCCCGTGCAGCCACGCCCAGCAGCCGCCGCAAGGCTGGCGCTGCCGCCCGCCCCGCCAACGCCGCCAAACGCGCCGTTGCGCCCAAGTACCGCCACCCCCAAACCGGGGAAACCTGGAGCGGTCGTGGCAAGGCGCCGCGCTGGCTCGCCGCCGAAGAAGCCAACGGCGCCACGCGCGACAGTTTTCTTATCAAAGAATAAAACCTATTATTCAGTAAGAAAAATAAAAGGCGCACCACTTTGGTGCGCCTTTTTTATTTTAACGCCGCATGCGCGGCACCTGAAATTTCACTGAACCGGGAACTGGATTTCACGTTCTGCGCCATTATTTCCCGGGAAATTGTCAAATATTGCACGGACCAGATAGGGCATCGTGCGAATGAAATTGTCCCGTTCGCTGAGTATGAAGGCGCTGGACCGGTATACCTCGGCGCCGCCCCGCTGGGTGTCGTGGATCTGCAGGGTCAAGGTATTGCGCTGGACGACCATGGGCACATCGACCCATTCCGGCCCCCAGTAACCGTAGTAACCGCCCCAAGGCCGCGGCCCGTAGAAGCCGCCGTAGCCGTAACCGCCGTTGTAATACGGGTCGTACGGACGCCGTACCATGATCTGGGTCTGCGTCGTTCCATACTTGAACGAGACGTCAAAACGGGCCTTGGCGCCGCCCTGGGCCTCGACCAGCCCGGTCGCGCCGATACCGGCGCGGACCATATCCTGGTAGGACTGGTATTCCAGATTATTGGCTTGCGAGGCGTCGGCCGGCACGAACTGGTAGGTCTGGCCTTCGACGCCGGTCGGCCATTGCTGGAATGAGGTGACGCGGGCCGACACCGTCGGGGCCGCACATCCGCTCAGTACCAATGCCCCCATGACAGCCAGTACCGCGGCCCAGCGGCCGGCATTGAAACGGGAAGAACGGGACATTTGCGACTCCTCATTGCGCGCGACGGCGCCATCATACTGACGTTTGACCGTGCGGGCCGGCAAAAGTTTGCGGTAGACCATCAGGCGACCCTGCACCCGCCTGCCCAGCCACTACAATAGGAATCTCCGTTCATACAGGACTGCAATCCCATGCGCACAGACACGCCCGTTACCGTATACCGCAAGGATTACCAGCCCTACCCCTACGATATTCCCCACGTTGCGCTGGCATTCGACCTGGCCCCTGAGGCCACCGAGGTGCGCTGCGTCATGCAGGTGCAGCGCAAGGCCGACGCCAGCGCCGATGCCGCCCTGGTGCTGGACGGCGAAGACCTGGAACTGGTCTCGGTTGCCGTCGATGGCCAACCGCTGGCCGCCGACCGCTACCACCAGTCCGAGCACAGCCTGGCACTGTACGGCCTGCCCGCCGACGCCTCGGTGGAAATCGTCAGCCGCTGCAAGCCTGCCGCCAATTCCACGCTGATGGGCCTGTACGTATCGGGCGGCAATTTCTTCACGCAATGCGAGGCCGAAGGCTTTCGCCGCATTACCTGGTTTGCCGACCGCCCCGACGTCATGTCGCGCTACCGCGTGACCCTGCGCGCCGAGCCGGCCTACCCCGTACTGCTCTCCAACGGCAACCTGGTCGCCTCGCGCCAATTGCCCGACGGCCGCAACGAAGTCGAATGGGAAGACCCGTTCCCCAAGCCCTGCTACCTGTTCGCCCTGGTGGCCGGCAACCTGACCCACCGCGAAACCACCGTCAAGACCGCCAGCGGCCGCGACGTGCTGCTGCAGGTCTATAGCGACCCGGGCGCCGAGACCAAGACCGAATGGGCGCTCGATTCCCTGGTGCGCGCGCTGCGCTGGGACGAAACCCGTTTCGGCCTGGAACTCGACCTGGACCGTTTCATGGTGGTGGCCGTCCATGATTTCAATATGGGCGCGATGGAAAACAAGGGCCTGAACATTTTCAATGCCGCCTATGTGCTGGCCGACGCCGAGACGGCCACGGACGCCAATTACGAGGGCATTGAATCGGTCATCGGCCATGAATACTTCCATAACTGGACCGGTAACCGCGTCACGTGCCGCGATTGGTTCCAGCTCAGCCTGAAAGAAGGCCTGACCGTATTCCGCGACCAGGAATTCAGCGCCGACATGATGGCGCAGGACATGGACGAAGCGGCCGCCGCCAGCGCCCGCGCCGTGAAACGCATCGACGATGTCGTCACCCTGCGCGCCGCGCAGTTTCCTGAAGACGCGGGCCCGATGGCCCACCCGATCCGGCCTGACAGCTACCAGGAAATCGGCAATTTCTATACCGCCACGGTGTACGAGAAAGGCGCCGAAGTCATCCGCATGCAGCACACGTTGCTCGGTGAAGCCGGTTTTCGCGCCGGCATGGACGAATACTTCCGCCGCCACGACGGCCAGGCCGTGACCTGCGACGACTTCGTCGCCGCCATGGAATCGGTGTATGTGCGCCAGCATCCCGGACGCGACCTCGCCGTGTTCCGCAACTGGTATCGCCAGGCCGGCACGCCGCGCGTGACGGTCAAGCTCGAGCACGACGCCGCCACACGCCGCGTCACGGTGACGCTGTCGCAGGATTGCCAGCCGGTCGGCGTCGAAAAGAAAGCCCCCGCCGGTTTCGTCAAGGCGCCCTACCATATCCCCTTCGCCATCGGCCTGCTCGACCGGGAAGGCCGCGCCCTGCCCCTGCGCCACGAAGGCGCCGAACGTGAAACCGCCTTGCTGGAACTGACTACCCAGACCCAGCAATGGCACTTCGACGGCATCGACGCGCTGCCGGTGCCGTCCTTGCTGCGCGATTTCTCGGCCCCCGTGATCGTCGACTACGACTGGACCGACGCCGAACTCGCGTTGCTGTCGGCGCACGACAGCAACCCGTTCGCGCGCTGGGAAGCGGGCCAGGAACTGGCCACGCGCCAGATCCTGAGCCTGGCCGATGCCCGCCAGGCCGGCCGCACGCTGCACGCGGACCCCGCCTTCATCGACGCCTGGCGCGCCCTCCTGACGGACCCCAGCCTGGACGCCGCCTACCGCGCCCGGGCGCTGGCGCTGCCGTCGGAAAAGACGCTGGCCGAGCGCATGCAGGCCGTGGACCCGCCGGCCCTGGCCGTGGCCCGCGATTTCCTGCGCGCCGAACTGGGCCGGCAATTGGCCGCGGAGTTCCGCCAGGCCTTCGACGACAACCAGACGCCGGGCGAGTACAGCCCGGCGCCGGTGCCGGCCGGCAAGCGCGCCCTGAAGAACCTGGCGCTCAGCCACCTGATGGCTGCAGGCGAACACGAGGCGCAGCGCCTGGCCGAGCAGCAATACGAACACGCCGGCAACATGACCGACAGCATGGCCGCGCTGTCTGCGCTGATCAACTACGGCCAGGGCGAATTCCCGCAACAGGCGCTGGCCGCGTTCTACGACAAGTGGCAGGACAACGCGCTGGTGGTGGACAAGTGGTTTGCCTTGCAGGCGGCGGCTCGCTACACCACCGTGCAGACGGCGCGCGAGCTGATGAAACACCCGGCGTTCACGCTGCGCAACCCCAACCGCGCACGTGCCCTGGTGTTCCAGTTCTGCCTGAACAACGCCCGCGGCATGCACCATCCCGACGGCACCGGCTACGCCTTCTGGGCCGAGCAGGTGCTGGCGCTGGACGCCCTCAACCCGGAAATCGCCGCCCGCCTGGCGCGCGCGCTGGACAACTGGTCGCGCTTCGTGCCGGCCTTGCGCACCCCGATGCAAGCGGCCCTGCAACAGGTCCGCGGGCACGAGGGGCTGTCGCGCAACGTTCAGGAAATCGTATCCAAGGCATTAGAATTCGCAGCATAGGGAGAACCTTTTGAAACGTAAAACACTTACCCAATACCTGGTCGAGCAGCAACGCTCCGCCCAGGCCCTGGCCCCCGAAGTGCGGCTGCTCATCGAGGTCGTCGCGCGCGCCTGCAAGGCGATCAGCCATGCGGTCAGCAAGGGCGCCCTGGGCGGCGTCCTGGGCAGCCTCGAAAGCGAGAACGTGCAGGGCGAAGTCCAGAAGAAGCTGGACGTCCTGTCCAACGAAATCCTGCTCGAAGCCAACGAATGGGGCGGCCACCTGGCGGCCATGGCCTCGGAAGAGATGGAAACCATCCACCTCATCCCGAACCGCTACCCCAAGGGCGAATACCTGCTGCTGTTCGATCCCCTGGATGGCTCGTCGAACATCGACGTGAACGTCTCGATCGGCACCATCTTCTCGGTGCTGCAGGCGCCGCACAATGTGTCGGGCGCCCCGGTCTGCGAAGCCGACTTCCTGCAACCGGGCAACAAGCAGGTCGTGGCCGGCTATGCCGTGTACGGCCCGCAGACCATGCTGGTGCTGACCATCGGCAATGGCGTGGTGGGCTTCACGCTGGACCGCGAAATGGGCTCGTGGGTGCTGACCCACGAAAACATCCGGGTGCCGGAAGACACCAAGGAATTCGCGATCAACATGTCGAACATGCGTCACTGGGCCGCCCCGGTCAAACGCTACGTCGACGATTGCCTGGCCGGCACCACCGGCCCCCTGGGCAAGGACTACAACATGCGCTGGATCGCCTCGATGGTGGCGGACGTGCATCGCATCCTGACCCGTGGCGGCATTTTCATGTACCCCTGGGATGCCCGTGAACCCGGCAAGGCCGGCAAGCTGCGCCTGATGTACGAAGCCAACCCCATGAGCTTCCTGGTCGAGCAGGCCGGCGGCGCGTCGATCAACGGCGAACAGCGCATCATGGACATCCAGCCGGACAAGCTGCACCAGCGCGTGAGCGTCATCCTGGGTTCGAAGAACGAAGTCGAACGCGTGGGCCGATATCACGCCGAGGCTGCGGCAGCGGCCAAATAAGCCCCGTCGTCACACGGCGCCCATGCAAAAGCCCCGGCCTAGGCCGGGGCTTTTTTCTTGCGCGGCGCCTGGGCGCGGCGACTGGCACGCGGCGTGCGCCGGTCCTACTTCACTTCTTCGATGGACTTCACGTCGTCCTTGTTGATCTGGACCTTCTTGCCGTCCTTGTCGTACTCGTACATGCCCGACTTCTTGTCATAGGTGGGCGTATCCGGGGTGACGGTCGAGGTCCCGTCCCGTTGCTGAATGACCGAGGGCGACGAGCATCCGGCCAGCACCCCAACTCCGGTCACCACCAGGGCCAACGTCATGGTCTTCAGGTTCATGGGCGTGTTCTCCGAGTGTGAATGGTGGATTCACTGTATCGGATGATGGCGCGCAATAAGTGACGGGTTGTGGCCAAAGTGCGTAAGAACGTAAAAAACCCCTCGCGGCTCACACCGGCGAGGGGTTGCAACCCAATACATCCGCAAGCAGCCTTTACACCTTGGCGTGGGCCTCGATGTAGCGGCGCACGGCGGCGGCATCGCAGTCCATCACTTCGACGCGCTGCGGCAGCGATTCCAGGTTGGCCAGGTTGCCCGGCGGCGTGGCCGGACGGCCCAGCGCGGCCTCGATGGTTTCCGAGAACTTGGCGGGCAAGGCGGTTTCGAGCACCAGCATCGGCACGCCCGGTTCGACGTGATCGCGCGCGACCTTGACGCCATCGGCGGTGTGCGGATCGACCAGCACGCCGGTCTGGTCGTACAGCGAGCGGATGGTGGCCAGGCGGTCTTCGTGCGAGCTGGCGCCCGACACGAAGCCGTAGCGTTCTTCGAATTGCGGCTTCAGGGCCGACAGGTCGAAGAAGCCGTCGCGCGCCAGGTCGGACCACAAGGCCTTGACGCGGGCGGCATCGCGGCCAACCAGGTCGAAGACGAAGCGCTCGAAGTTCGAGGCGCGCGAGATGTCCATCGACGGGCTGGACGTGGCGTAGGTCTGCTCGGCCGGACGCGGACGGTAGACGCCGGTGCGGAAGAATTCTTCCAGCACGTTGTTCTCGTTCGTGGCCAGCACCAGGCGGCGCACGGGCAGGCCCATGCTGCGCGCGATATGGCCGGACAGGATATTGCCGAAGTTGCCCGACGGCACGGCAAACGAGACCTGCTGGCCCGGCTTGTCGGTGGCGCGCAACCAGCCGTGGAAGTAGTACACCACCTGCGCAGCGATGCGCGCCCAGTTGATGGAATTGACCGCACCCAGGCGGTACCTGGACTTGAACGCCAGGTCGCCGGCCAAGGCCTTGACGATGTCCTGGGCTTCGTCGAACACGCCGCGCACGGCGATGTTGTGGATGTTCTCGTCTTGCAGCGAGTACATCTGGGCGCGCTGGAACGCGCTCATGCGGCCGTGCGGCGACAGCATGAACACGGCCACACCGCGCTTGCCGCGCAGCGCGTATTCGGCGGCCGAACCCGTATCGCCCGAGGTGGCGCCCACGATGTTGAGCGTGGTGTTGCGCCGGGTCAGCACGTATTCGAACACCTGGCCCAGGAACTGCATGGCCATGTCCTTGAAGGCCAGGGTCGGCCCTTCGGACAGGCCCAGCAGCGACAGGCCGTTGTCCAGCGGACGCAGCGGGACGATGTCTTCGCTGTTGAAGATCTGCGACGTGTACGCGGCGCGGGTCAGGCCACGCAGGTCGTCGGCCGGAATGTCGGTGGCAAAGCGCGACAGGACCTCGAACGCCAGGTCGGCATACGGCAGGCCACGCCAGGACTCGAGCGTTTCCGCCGAGATCTGGGGCAGTTGCTCGGGCACGGCCAGGCCGCCATCCGGCGCCAGCCCTTCAAGCAGGATGTCGGAGAACGGCTGGGGGGCCATGCCCCCTCGGGTCGAGAGGTAGTTCATGCCAAATGCTCCACGCGCAGGCGGGTGACCTTGGACCGCACGAACGGCAAGGCCTCGATGCGCTCGATGGCTTGATTGACGTTGCCTTCCACCGCTTCGTGCGTGAGGAAGATGATGTCCGCGCCGCCGATGTGCGAAGGCTGCTGGATCATCGACCCGATCGAGATCGAGCGATCGGCCAGAATGCGCGCGATGTCGGCCAGCACGCCCGGCTGGTCATCCACGCGCAAGCGCAGGTAGTACGACGTGCTGACCTGTTCGATCGACAGGATCGGCGTATCCGACATGGCGTCCGGCTGGAAGGCCAGGTGCGGCACGCGGTTGCCCGGGTCGGCGGTGTGCAGGCGCGTCACGTCGACCAGATCGGCCACCACTGCCGAGGCGGTGGGCTCTTCGCCCGCGCCCTGGCCGTAATACAGCGTGGGGCCGACGGCGTCGCCCTTGACCAGCACGGCGTTCATCGCGCCTTCGACATTGGCCAAGAGGCGCTCGGCCGGCACCAGCGCCGGGTGCACGCGCAATTCGATGCCATCGTTGCGGCGCTTGGTGATGCCCAGCAGCTTGATGCGGTAACCCAGGCGTTCGGCGTGCTCGATGTCTTCGGCGGCCAGTTGCGAGATGCCTTCGATGTAGGCGCGATCGAACTGCACCGGCACGCCGAAGGCCAGCGACGCCAGCAGCGTCAGCTTGTGCGCGGCGTCCACGCCTTCGACGTCGAAGGTGGGGTCGGCTTCGGCATAGCCCAGGCGCTGGGCTTCGGCCAGCACGTCGGCGAACGGCAGGCCGCGCGAGCGCATTTCGGACAGGATGAAGTTGGTGGTGCCGTTGATGATGCCGGCGACCCACTGGATGCGGTTGGCGGTCAGGCCTTCGCGAATGGCCTTGATGATGGGGATGCCGCCGGCCACCGCGGCCTCGAACGCCACCATCACGCCGCGCTCGGACGCTGCAGCGAAGATCTCGTTGCCGTGCTTGGCCAGCAAGGCCTTGTTGGCCGTGACCACGTGCTTGCCGTTGGCGATGGCTTCGAGCACCAGCTCGAGCGCCAGGGTGTCGCCACCGATCAGTTCGACGACGATGTCGATGTCGGGGTCGCGCACCAGCGCGTGCACATCGGTATCGACGCGCAGCGCGTCGCCGACGCGCGCGCGGGCCTTCTGCACGTCGCGCACGGCGGCGCGGGTGACTTCAATGCGGCGACCCGCGCGGCGCGCGATCTCTTCCGCATTGCGCGACAGCACGGTCCACGTGCCACCGCCGACCACGCCCAGACCGAGCAGGCCCACTTTCATGGGATTCATCGCGGCGCCCTCTGCGGGCGGGCGTTGAGGGGAATTCATTTCATTTCTCCAAATTGCTCACGCAATAACGGCTGCAGCCACGAGGTGCCCCCCGATCGGGATGCCGCGGATCCGGCTCCGCCGGTCCGCCAGCATGCCCCCTGGGGGGGAAGCGCGCAGCGCTACGGGGAACCCTACTTCAGCAAACCGTCCTTGCGGAACATATCCTTGATGCCGCGCACCGCCTGACGGGTGCGCTGCTCGTTTTCGATAAGCGCGAAGCGCACGTATTCGTCGCCATATTCGCCAAAGCCGATCCCGGGGGACACGGCCACTTTCGCATCCGACAGGACACGCTTGGCAAATTCCAAAGAGCCCATCGCCCTGTAGGGTTCGGGGATCTGCGCCCAGATGTACATGGACGCCTTGGGAATTTCCACATTCCAACCTGCTTCATGCAGACCGCGCGCGAGCACGTCGCGGCGGCTTTGGTACTGCGCCACGATTTCGTTCACGCAATCCTGCGGGCCATCCAGGGCGGCGATGGACGCCACCTGGATCGGCGTGAACGTACCGTAGTCGTGATAGCTCTTGATGCGCGCCAGCGCGCCGACCAGCTCGCGGTTGCCGACCATGTAGCCGATGCGCCAGCCCGCCATGTTGTAGCTCTTGCTCATGGTGAAGAACTCGACCGCGACATCGCGCGCGCCGGGCACCTGCATGATCGAGGGGGCGACGTAGCCATCGAAGGTGATGTCGGCGTAGGCCAGGTCGTGCACCACCAGGATGTCGTGTTCCTTGGCCAGCGCCACCACGCGTTCGAAGAACGACAGGTCGACGCACTGGGCCGTGGGGTTGCTGGGAAAGCCCAGCACCATCATCTTGGGCTTCGGGATCGACTCGCGCACGGCGCGTTCGAGCTCTTCGAAGAAGTCCACGCCCGGCGTCATGCGCACGGAGCGGATGTTGGCGCCGGCGATGACCGCGCCATAGATGTGGATCGGGTAGCTGGGGTTGGGCACCAGCACGGTGTCGCCGCGGTCCAGGGTGGCCAGCATCAGGTGAGCCAGGCCTTCCTTGGAGCCGATGGTGACGATGGCTTCGGAATCGGGGTCGAATTCGACGGCGTAACGGCGCTGGTACCAGTCACAGATGGCCTTGCGCAGGCGCGGGATGCCCTTGGATACCGAATAGCCGTGGGTGGTCGGGCGCATGGTGGCTTCGACCATCTTGTCCACGATGTGCTTGGGGGTGGCGCCATCGGGATTGCCCATCGACATGTCGATGATGTCCTCGCCGCGCCTACGGGCCGCCATCTTGAGCTCGCCGGTAATGTTGAAAACGTACGGGGGCAAACGCTCAATGCGAGAGAACTTCCTCATGATGGGAATCCTTAGGGGCGAAGGGGCAAAAAAACCAGGGCGCGAAGGCGCGAAGGGGAAAAGGGCTCAAAAGCCGCGCCAGCAAACGATTGCAGCGCAACAAAACCCTGTAATCTAGCGCAAGGACGCCTAGGCGGCAAATGGGGCTGAAAAGGCCCTATTTCCCTAGTGGACACACTGCAACATAACGCCCGGTTCATGCGCTATTATCGGAGGCATAAAGCCGGAGTATTTATTGAAGCTGCATACCGATCCTGCGACGGCCGCTCTGAACACCGTCACCGCCTATGGTGACGGCTATATCGAGGTCAACCAGGTACGTTTTTCCTCCTCGGTCGCTTTTGGCCCCGAAGGCGAAGTTACCCATTGGCCCGTAGAGTCGCCGGCCGACATCACCCCCACCCTCTTGCGTCAGGCGGCCGGATTGTCCGAGCCCGTCCGCGACCCGCTGGCTTTCCTGGACGAACCCGAAGCCACCCCCAGCCGCCCGGCCAACGCGCCCGAAGTGCTGCTGGTGGGCACGGGCGGCCGGCAACAGTTCCTGCGTCCCGACGTGCTGCGTCCCCTGTTGGCGGCGGGCATCGGCGTGGAAATCATGGATACCCACGCCGCCTCTCGCACCTACAACATCCTGATGGCGGAGGGCCGGCGCGTCGTCGTCGCCCTCATCCCCCCCAACGGAGATCCCCAGACATGATGCCGATCATAGGCAAACCCGCCCCGCTGTTCACCGCTGAAAGCACCATTGGCCCGATCAGCCTCGAGCAATGCCAGGGCCGCGCCGTGATTCTGTACTTCTATCCCAAGGACAACACCCCTGGCTGCACCACCGAAAGCCAGGATTTCCGCGACCTGCATGCCGACTTCCTGTCGGCCAGCGCCGTGGTGGTCGGGATCTCGCGCGATTCGCTGAAATCGCACGAGAACTTCAAGGCCAAGTACGAACTTCCTTTCCCTCTCATCTCCGACGCCGACGAAACCGTCTGTAATCTGTACGGCGTCATCAAGCAGAAGAATATGTACGGCAAGCAGGTGCGCGGCATCGAGCGCAGCACCTTTTTGATCGATGCCTATGGCGTGCTGGTGCAGGAGTGGCGCGGGGTGAAGGTCCCGAACCACGCCAAGGAAGTCCTGCAGGCCGCAAAAAGCATCGGTTAGCCGTGCACAGGAATACCCGTCAGGCGCTATAGCCGGCCCATACTGGAGAGTGACGCATATGCCGCTTCCGAAGTTGCCTACCCGCCCCGCAGCCATCCTGACCTTCCCCTCGGGCGAAACCGCCCGGGCGCAGGCCCGCACCCCCAAGACTGCCGCTGCGCGGTCGAACACCCAGGCCGCATTGGCCGAGGACGACGAAGACGAGCTGCTGATGCAGCCCGAACTCGAAGGCATGGCCGCACCGGCCCGCAAGGCGCAGATTCCCGCGCCTGCCCGCCAGGTGCCACCGCCTGCGCCCGCCGCTCCGGCCCCCCGGGCCGAAGCCCGCCAGGCCAAGCCCGCCGCGGCCCCGGCCAAGCGCGGCAAGGCCCGTGCCCAGAACGCGCCGCGCAAGCTGTTCGTGCTGGACACCAACGTGCTGCTGCACGACCCCAGCTCGCTGTTCCGCTTCGAAGAGCACGACATCTTCCTGCCGATGATGACGCTCGAAGAGCTGGACCACCAGAAAAAGGGCATGTCGGAAGTGGCGCGCAATGCCCGCCAGGTCAGCCGGTCGCTCGACGCGCTGGTGCAGGACACGACCCAGCTGGACGATGGGCTGGAACTGGCCAAGCTGGGCAACAAGGACGCCACCGGCCGCCTGTTGTTCCAGACCACCGCCATCCACAGCACCCTGCCCTCGGACCTGCCCATGGGCAAGGCCGACAACCAGATCCTGGGCGTGGTGCGGGCCCTGCAGGAAAAATACCCCCAGCGCGAAGTCGTCCTGGTGTCGAAAGACATCAACATGCGCCTGAAGGCCCGTGCGCTGGGCATGGCCGCCGAAGACTACTTCAACGACCATGTCCTGGAAGACTCGGACCTGATGTATTCGGGCGTGATGCAGCTGCCCGAAGACTTCTGGAACAAGCACGGCAAGGACGTCGAATCCTGGCAACAGGGCGGCACCACGTTCTACCGCATCCACGGCCCGCTGTGCTCGCAGTTCGTGGTCAACCAGTTCGTCTATTTCGAAGGCCAGATGCCCCTGTATGCCCAGGTGCGCGAGGTCAGCGGCAAGATGGCGGTGCTGGCGACGCTGCGCGACTACACCCACGGCAAGAACAATGTCTGGGGCATCACGGCGCGCAACCGCGAGCAGAACTTCGCCATGAACCTGCTGATGAACCCGGAATGCGACTTCGTGTCGCTGCTGGGCCAGGCAGGCACGGGCAAGACGCTGCTGGCGCTGGCCGCGGGCATCACGCAGGTGCTGGAAACCAAGCGCTACACCGAAATCATCATGACCCGCGTCACGGTGCCCGTCGGTGAAGACATCGGCTTCCTGCCCGGCACCGAAGAAGAGAAGATGCTTCCCTGGATGGGCGCCCTGGAAGACAACCTGGACGTCCTGAACATGGGCGAAGGCGAAGGCAACGGGGACTGGGGGCGCGCCGCCACCATGGACCTGATCCGTTCACGCATCAAGGTCAAATCCCTGAACTTCATGCGCGGCCGGACCTTCCTGAACAAGTACCTGATCATCGACGAGGCCCAGAACCTGACGCCCAAGCAGATGAAGACGCTGGTGACCCGCGCCGGCCCCGGCACCAAGGTGATCTGCCTGGGCAACGTTGCCCAGATCGATACGCCCTACCTGACCGAAGGCAGTTCGGGCCTGACGTTCGTGGTCGACCGCTTCAAGGGCTGGCCGCATTCGGGCCACGTCACGCTGCAACGCGGCGAACGTTCCCGCCTGGCCGACTACGCGGGTGATGTGTTGTAGCCCCCACGCTACGCCCTCAAAAGAAAAAACCCCTTGAGAAATCAAGGGGTTTTTCTTTTCCCGCCGCCGGACGATTACTTGTCCGCGGCGTTGGTGATGGCGTTGCCGGCCCGCGACATGTCTTTGCCCATGCCCGCAACGGTATTGCAACCGGCGAGCACGAAGCCGAACACGACGAAGGCGGTCAGCACGATCTTGCTGCGCATGCTGGCGCTCCTGAAGTGAAGAAACGGATCCGGGGCGTACTTTAAACGATTTGGACGCGCAGCTCGCCCAGGCCTTCCACACCGCCGGTGATGACGTCGCCCTGCACCACGGCGCCCACGCCTTCCGGGGTCCCCGTGAAGATGATGTCGCCCGGCTGCAGTTCGAACAGGGTCGACAGGTAGGCGATGCTTTCCGGCACGTTCCAGATCATCTGGGAAATATCGCTGGCCTGCTTGCGCTGGCCGTTCACGTCGAGCCAGATCGCGCCCTTGTCCAGGGTGCCGACCACGCTGCGCGGGTGGATCGGACCCAGCGGGGCCGACAGGTCGAAGGCCTTGCCCACTTCCCAGGGGCGGCCCTGCTTCTTCATCTCGCCTTGCAGGTCGCGGCGGGTCATGTCCAGGCCCAGGGCGTAGCCCCAGACGCATTCGTTGGCCTCTTCGACCGGGATGTCACGGCCGCCCTTGCCCAGCACCACGACCAGTTCCATTTCATAGTGCAGGTTGGAGGTCTTGGGCGGGTACGGCATCTTGCCGGTTTCGCCATCGGCCACGCTCAGCACGGCGTCGGCGGGCTTGCAGAAGAAGAAGGGATCTTCACGGCCGGTGAAGCCCATTTCCTTGGCGTGCTCGGCGTAGTTGCGGCCGACGCAGTAGACGCGGCGCACGGGGAACAGCGCGGCGCTGCCGGCTACGGGAACCGCGGTTTGCGGCTGGGGAGGCAATACGTAGTCCATGATCGATCAACCTATGACGAGTGAGGCAGCCCGGTGGCCAAAAATCATCCGCGAGTTTATCCCTTTCCGGGGGGACGGGGGTCCCCCCCGTTCGGCAAGGCGGCGATTCGGCCTTGGGGCGCGAGTTTCAGGAAATTGTAGGGATTTCGCCGTCAAACACCACCAGCCGCTCGATGAATCCGGCCATATAGGCCTTCATTTCCTGGTGGGCAGGCGACACCTGGTAACGGTCGTGGGCGGCGGCATCCGTAAACGTCGCCACCACGGCGTGGGTCAGCCCGTCGGACCGGCTGGCCTGGTTGGGCCGGAAGGCGTAGCCCGCCACGCCATCGCATTCAGCCAGGATGCGGTCGCAGTAGGCCTGCACATGGGCATGAAAGCGCGCATCGGCGGCGCCGGACAATTGCAGCATCACGATATGCAAGAACATCAGGATTCCTTTTTCTCACGGAAGACCGCCAGCCAGGCCCGGGACACCAGGCCCATGATGCCGTCGCGCAGCAGCAGGACGCACAGGACGAAGATTGCGCCCTGGACGATCAGCACCCAGGACCCCAGCGGCGCCAGGTAGTTCTGCAGCGACACAAAGGTGAAGGCGCCCGCCAGCGGACCGAACACCGTGCCGATGCCGCCCAGCAGCGCCATCAGCACCACCTCGCCATTGGCGTGCCAGTGCACGTCGGTCAGCGATGCCACGCCGAACACCAGCACCTTCAAGCCACCCGCCAGCCCCGCCACCGAGGCCGACAGCGTAAAGGCCAGCAGCTTGTAGCGCGACGTGGAATACCCCAGCGAACGGGCGCGCTGCTCGTTGTCGCGCACCGAACGGATCACCTCGCCGAAGGGGGAATTCAACACCCGCAGCACGAAGGCATAGCCCAGCGCGAACACGGCCAGCGTGAAGTAATACATGGGCATCACGCCTTCCAGGTCGAACAGGCCGAACAGCTTGCCGCGCGGCACGCTCTGCAAGCCGTCTTCGCCCCCGGTAAAGCCCGCCTGCACCGCGATGAAGTACACCAGTTGCGACAGCGCCAGCGTGATCATGGCGAAGTAGATGCCCTGGCGGCGGATGGCGATGGCGCCGAACGCCAGCCCCAGCAGGCCGCCGGTCAGCACCCCGGCCAGGAGACCCAGTTCGGGCGTGGCGCCCAGCAGCTTCATCACGATACCGGTGGCGTACGCCGCCGCGCCGAAGAAGGCCGCGTGGCCGAACGAGAGCAACCCGACGTAGCCCACCAGCAGGTTGAAGGCCGCCGCGAACAGCGCGAAGCACAGCACCTTCATCAGGAACGTCGGGTAGACGAACCAGGGTGCGGCCAGCGCCACCACGGCCAGCACCGCCATGCAGACGCGCATGGCGCGCCGGCTCAGTTGCACCGGCTGGCGGGTGGCTTCTGCCGCCAGCACGTTCTGCACCTGCAACGGCTTGCCGAACAGGCCCGCGGGCTTGCACAGCAGCACCAGCACCATGATGATGAAGATCGCCAGGTTGGCCGCTTCCGGGTAGAACACCTTGGTCAGCCCTTCGATGATGCCCAGCCCGAAGCCGCTGACGATCGCCCCCATGATGGAACCCATGCCGCCGATCACCACCACCGCGAATACCACCACCACCAGGTTCGAACCCATCATCGGGCTGACCTGGTAGATCGGCGCGGCGATCACCCCCGCCACCGACGCCAGCGCCACGCCCAATGCGTAGGTCAGCGTGATGAGCAGCGGCACATTGATGCCGAACGAGCGCACGATCGTCGGGTTCTCGGTGGCGGCGCGCAGCATGGCGCCCACCCGCGTCTTCTCGATCAGCACCCACACGGCCAGGCACAGCACCAGCGACACCACCACCGCCCAGCCGCGATACCAGGGCAGGAACATGAAGCCCAGGTTCACGCCGCCCGACAGCGCCTTCGGTATCGTGTAGGGCAAACCCGACACGCCATAGGCCTGGCGCAGGCCGCCTTCGATCAGCAGCGCCAGGCCGAAGGTCAGCAGCAGCCCGTACAGGTGATCCATGCGATAGGTGCGGGAAATCAGCAGGCGTTCGACCACGATGGCGAACGCCGCCATGATGAGCGGCACCAGCACCAGCGCGGCCCAGTAGTTCACGCCCAGGTAGTTCAGCAGCATCCAGGCCAGGAAAGCGCCCGCGGTGTACTGCGCGCCATGGGCGAAGTTGATGATGTTCAACAGGCCGAAAATCACCGCCAGCCCGATCGAGAGCAAGGCGTAGAACGAGCCGTTGATCAGGCCGAGCAGGAGCTGGCCGAATAGTGCCGTAGACGGCACGCCGAAAATTTCGAACACAGGATTCTCCCCCTCAGACACCCAGGCGGCGCGCGATCCGGGCAGGATCATTGCGCGCCTCTTGCGCCGACAACTGGTCGACCACGCAGCCATGCTCCATCACGTAGTGGCGATCGGCCACCTTGGTGGCGAAGCGGAAATTCTGCTCGACCAGCACGATGGTGAAGCCGCGCTCCTTGAGCGTGCGGATGGCCTGGCCGATCTGCTGCACGATCACCGGGGCCAGGCCTTCGGTGGGTTCGTCCAGGAGGATCAGCTGGGCGCCGGTGCGCAGGATGCGGGCGATGGCCAGCATCTGCTGCTCGCCGCCGGACAGGTTGCCGCCGGAACTGGCGCTGCGTTCGCGCAGGTTGGGAAACAGGGTGTAGATTTCATCGAGCGACATGCCGCCGTCGGCCAGGCGCGGTGGCAGCAACAGGTTCTCGGTGACGTTCAGGCTGCGGAACACCGCCCGTTCTTCCGGGCAATACACCACGCCCAGCCGCGGGATGCGGTGCGGCGCCATGCCCACCGTTTCCTGGCCGTTCAGGCGGATCGAGCCGCGGCGCTTGTCCAGGATGCCCATGACGGCGCGCAGCAACGTGGTCTTGCCGGCGCCGTTGCGGCCCAGGATGGTGACCAGTTCGCCACGCTGCACCTCGATGTCCACGCCATGCAGCACGTGCGATTCGCCGTACCAGGCGTTGAGGTCTTTGATCGACAGCATCAGGCCTCTCCCTCGTCCGAGCCCATGTAGGCGGTGATGACGCGCTCATCGCGCGAGACGGCCGCATAGTCGCCTTGCGCCAGCACCGCACCGCGCGCCAGCACGGTGATGGTGTCGGACAGGTCCGCCACCACCGACAGGTTGTGTTCGACCATCAGGATGCTGCGGTTGGCCGACACGCGGCGGATCAGCGCCGCGATGCGGGCCACGTCTTCCTGGCCCAGGCCCGCCATGGGCTCGTCCAGCAACATCACTTCAGGTTCCAGCGCCAGCGTCATGGCGATTTCCAGCGCGCGCTTGCGCCCATAGGGCAGCAGCGCGGCGGTGGTATCGGCCAGGCCGCCCAGGCCCACGGCCTCAAGCAGGGCCAGGCCCTGGTCGTTCAGGCGGTCGACGCTGCGGCGGCTGCGCCAGAAACGCAAGCCGTCGCCATGCTGGCGCATCAGCGCCACACGCATGTTCTGCAGCACCGTCAGCCCCAGGAACACGGCCGAGATCTGGAACGAGCGCACGATACCCAGGCGCGCGATCTGCTCGGGCGCCAGCGCCGTGATGTCGCGGCCGCGGTAATGGATCACGCCCTGATCCGGCGTGAGGAACTTGGTCAGGAGGTTGAAGCAGGTGGTCTTGCCGGCGCCGTTGGGGCCGATCAATGCATGGATGGAGCCTTCGCGCAGGGCCAGGGACACGCCGTCGACGGCATTGAAGCCGCCGAACCGCTTGACCAGCCCCTGGGCGGACAGAACCGCTTGGGTGCTCATGGCGCGTCTCCTACATGCGGGCCAACAGGCCGCCGTCAATGGCCAGCACATGGCCATTGACGAAGGACGCGCCCGGCGAGGCCAGGTAGACCACGGCCGGCGCGATGTCTTCCGGCGCGGCCCAGCGCCCGGTCGGCACGGCGGTCGCCAGGAACGACTGGAACTGGGGGTTGTCCTGCAGCCCCTGCGTGAAATCGGTGCGCACGAAGCCTGGCGCCAAGGCGTTGCAGGTGATGCCGCTGGCGCCGTATTCCACGGCCAGCGCACGGGTGAAGGCGGCAATGGCGCCCTTGGCGGTGGCGTAGGCGGCGATGTTGGGCATGGTGGCCTGCCCGGCCACGGACGACATCAGCACGATGCGGCCGAAGCCGCGGGCGGCCATGGCGGGCAGCACCGCCCGGGCGCAGTGAAACGCGCCATTGACGTGGACGTTCTGCAGCGCCTGCCATTCGGCGGGCGTCATCTCGACCACCGGCTTGCGGTTCTGGTTGCCGGCGTTGCTGACCAGCACGTCGATCTGCACGCCCTGCGCTTCCAGCTGGGCGACCGCCTGGGCGACGGCGGCGCCGTCGGCCACGTCGAACACCGCGCTGCGCGCGGTGATGCCGGCCTGCGCCAGTTGTGCGCAAGCCGCATCGCAGGCCGCCTGCGACAGATCGTTGATCACCACATGGGCCCCTGCCCGGCCCAAGCCGGCTGCAATGGCGTAGCCCAACCCGCGCGCGGCCCCCGTCACCAGCGCGGTGCGCCCGGCCAGCCCGAAGGTCTGGCCCAGATAGTCCTGATTCAAGCTTGTCTCCTTGTCTTATATGCACCGGATCTCTGGGTCCGGCCTGTGCCCTCGCCGTTCTGTTTGGTTCAAAACGACGTTGACATTAATCTCAATATACGCGACTATTTTTAAACACTCAATAACAAGATTCTTCGTTTATCTTCCATAACGAGTTCTGGCTAGGAGACATCATGGCCCTCGAAACCCCCGGCTGCCCCGCAGCCAATGCGCTGCCGCCGCTGGCTTCGCGCTTTCTGAAAGTCGACGAATTGCCCTGGAAACCCACGCAGGTGGAAGGCATCGATATGAAGGTGCTGATGCAGGACAAGGAATCCGGCTTGTTGACCGCCCTGTTCCGCTGGCAACCCGGCACCGAACTGCCGCTGCACGAGCACGTCGAGGTCGAACAGACCTACGTGCTGGAAGGCTCCATCGTCGATGCCGAAGGCGAAGTGCGCGCCGGCGACTACGTCTGGCGTCCGCGCGGCAACCAGCACGTGGCGCGCGCGCCGCATGGTGCGCTGGTGCTCAGCTTCTTTCTCAAACCCAACCTGTTCATCGACGCCTTCGCCGGCCAGAAGCTGGAATAGGCGCCGCACCGGCCGCATCCGCGTGACCGGCCGGCACAGGACGGCGCGCAACAAGACATAAAGCCCCCAAGGAGACAAACCATGAAGACCCGTTTCAAGCTTTGCCTGGCCGCCTGCGCGCTGGGTGCGGTTTCGCTGTCGGCCCACGCCCAGGTGTCGGACGATGTCGTCAAGATCGGCGTGCTGGGCGACCAGTCCGGCATGATGGCCGACCTGTCCGGCAAGTTCGGCGTCGAGGCCGTGAAGATGGCAGTCGAGGATTTCGGCGGCAGCGTGCTCGGCAAGCCCATCGAAGTGGTGTCCGCCGACCACCAGAACAAGGTGGACATCGGCGTGTCCATCGCACGCCGCTGGTACGAGAACGAGAAGGTCGACCTGATCCTGGACGTGCCCAATTCCGCCATCGCCCTGGCGGTGCAGGACCTGACACGCCAGATGAAGCGCGTGGTGATCTTCACCAGCGCCGGCTCGGCCGACCTGACCGGCAAGGCCTGCTCGCCCAACGGCATCCACTGGACCTACGACACCTACGCCTACGCCACGGGCGTGGCCAACGGCGTCATGGAAGACGGCGGCAAGAGCTGGTTCTTCATCACGTCCGACTACGCTTTCGGCCATTCGCTGGAACGCGACGCCATGGCGGTGGTCAAGGCCAAGGGCGGCCAGGTGGTCGGCAGCGTGCGCCACCCCATCGCCAGCGCCGACTTCTCGTCGTTCCTGCTGCAGGCCCAGGCGTCCAAGGCCCAGGTGATCGGGCTGGCCAACGGCAGCGGCGACACCATCAACAGCATCAAGCAGGCGTTCGAGTTCGGCATCATGGGCAGCAAGCAGCGCGTGGCTGCCCTGTTCATGAGCATCGTCGATGTGCGCAGCGTCGGGCTGGAATACGCCCAGGGCCTGAACCTGGTCGAGCCGTTCTACTGGGACCAGGACGACAAGGCGCGCCAGTGGTCCGAGCGCTATTTCAAGCGCACCGGCCGCATGCCGTCGATGGTGCAGGCCAGCAACTACAGCGCCACGATGCACTACCTGAACGCGGTCAAGGCAGCCGGCACCGATGCTTCCGAAGCCGTGCTCAAGAAGATGCATGACACGCCGATCAACGACTTCATGACCGACAACGGCCGCATCCGCGAAGACGGCCGCGTGATGCGCGACCTGTACCTGTTCCAGGTGAAAAAGCCGTCCGAGTCCAAGCGCGACTGGGACTACTACACGCTGGTGCGCAAGATTCCCGCCGAACAGGCCTTCCGTCCGCTGAACCAAGGCGGTTGCCCGCTGGTGAAGTCATGACCGACGGCACTTCTGAACTGTTGGCCGGCAAGCGGGCCATCATCACGGGGGGCGCCAACCCCCGTGGCATCGGCGCCGCCATCGCGGCGCAGTTCCTCGCGCAAGGCGCCACCATCGCGGTGCTGGACTACGCCTATCCGGACGAGGCCGACGCGGCCTTGGCCGGCAGCCGCGTCAACCTGCATTGCGACGTGTCCAGCACGGCGTCGTGCGAACAGGCGGTCGCCCGGGCTGCGCAAGCGCTGGGCGGGGTCGACGTGCTGGTGAACAACGCGGGCATCGTCGCCGCCACCCGCATCTGGGACCTGGCCGAGGACGAATTCCGCCGCATGCTCGACGTGAACCTGACGGGCACGTACAACGTCACGCGCGCCGCGCTGCCCCGACTGCTGGAAAGCGACCGCCGCCCGGCCATCGTCAACCTGGGGTCCACCGCCGCGCTGCGTGGCGGTGGACTGCTGGGCGGCTCGCACTATGCCGCATCCAAAGGCGGCGTGATCAGTTTCACCAAGGCGCTGGCGCGCGAACTGGGCCCGCGCGGCGTGCGGGCCAACTGCGTGGCGCCGGGCATCATCGAAACGGACATGACGCTCGGCAAATTCGGCGAAAATTGGGAACAAGAACTCAAACAGGGCATTCCGCTGCAACGCTTCGGCTCACCCGTCGAAGTCGCGCAGGCCATTCTTTTCCTGGCCTCGGACCTGTCCTCCTACTCAACCGGCATCGTGGTCGACGTCAACGGCGGCTTCCACATTCACTAGGCGCGTCTGCAGCAATGAGCACTCCCGATCGCATGTTGTCCATCCTCGATCTATTCCGCGACGACACCACCGCCGCCTTCCAGGAGGACGTCATGGCGCATCTGGAGTGCTCGCGCGCCACCGCCTATCGCTATCTCAAGTCGCTGACCGAAAGCGGCCTCCTGGCGCCGACCGCGGGCGGCGCCTATGTGCTGGGCTCGCGCATCATCGAACTGGACCGCCACCTGCGCCAGCACGATCCGCTGATGCGCGCGGCGCGCGAGGTCATGCGCGCCACCGGCGACGAGCTGCACGCCAACCTGATGCTGTGCAGCTACTACGGCGACAAGGTCATGTGCGTGGACCGCTACTGGACCGACCATTCGATCGAATCCAGCTATGCGCGCGGCCGGCCCTTTCCGATGTTCCGCGGCGCCACCGCCAAGCCCATCCTGGCCAATCTGCCACCCTACCAGTTGCGCAACCTGATGCTGTGGCACGCGGCCGAAATCCGCGAGGCCGGGCTGGGCGAAGACTGGGATGCGTTTCGCGCCAACCTGAAACGGTTGCGCACCGCTGGCGTGTGCGTGTCGCATGGCGAGGTCGACCCTGGGCTGATGGGGATTGGTTCGGCCATCTTCAGCCCTGAGCAGAAAGTCGTCGGCAGCCTGGTGTTCATCGCGGCCGAAGCCCGTACCCCGCCCGACCGCCTGGCGCTGCTGCAAACGCGCATCCAGACGGCGGCGGCCGAGGTGTCGCAGAATCTCGTGGGCCCGCAAAACAACGGCGCGGCGGCGATCGGCATCATGCCGTCGCGGCCGCGCCGCCTGAAGACGCCGGCCGGGGCAAGCCCGGCGCGGCGCAAAGCCTGAGTATCAGGCCTTGTTGTAGCGTTCTGCGCTCTTGACGATTTCCTCGTGGGCGGCGTCGACGCCCTTCCAGCCCTTGACCTTGACCCACTTGCCCTTTTCCAGGTCTTTGTAGTGCTCGAAGAAGTGCTGGATGCGAGCGACGTCTTCGGTCGGCAGGTCTTCGTACGACTTGATGTTGCGGTACGGGGGGTACAGCTTTTCGATCGGCACGGCCAGCAGCTTGGCGTCACCGCCCGACTCGTCGTCCATTTCCAGCACGCCGATGGCGCGGCAGCGCACCACGGCGCCGATCTGGATGGGGAACGGGGTCAGCACCAGCACGTCGGCGGGGTCGCCGTCTTCGGACAGGGTCTGCGGGATGTAGCCGTAGTTGCACGGGTAGTGCATGGCCGTCAGCATGAAGCGGTCAACGAAAATCGCGCCCGTGTCCTTGTCGACCTCGTACTTCACCGGGTCGGCGTTCATGGGGATTTCGATGATGACGTTGAAGTCTTCCGGCAGCTTCTTGCCGGGGGACACGCGATCAAGACTCATGATTAAACCTTGTTGGTCTGAACTGAAAAGGGATCAAAGCGAACCGTCGTCCTTGAACGGCGGCTTGGTGGTCGGCACCGGCGCGGCAGGCGCGGCGGGCTTGGGCACCGCCGGCGCCGCGGGCGGCACTGGCGAGTAGCTGGGTACGGGGCTGTCGAAAGCCGCCGCCGGGATCGGGGCGCTGTCGAAATACTCGTCGAAGTCGGACGAGCCGCCCGCCACGGGCGCGTCTTCCGGCGCCAGCGCACGGGCCTGCTGTTCCTTGCTGGCGCGCGCATCCGGATCCAGCACGTAGTCGGACGCGGACGCGGCCACGGCGGGGGGCAGCGCGGGGTAATCGCCGCCGATGTCGGCATCGGCATCCGACAGGCCCACCGCATAACCGCCTTCGGCGTCGACGCGATAAGGATCCGAGCCGATGTCGGCGGCCGGCAGCGACGCGTCGGCGGCCAGCACCGGCAGCGCCATGCTGGCGGCCGTGGCCAGGCGCCAGTGGCGCACGGCGTCGGCCGGGCGATCCAGGCGGTCGTACAGGCTGCCCAGCAGCGCATGGGTCTGCGCATCGCTGCGGCGCGACAGGCTGCGCAGCAGATAGCGTTCGGCCTGGCCCCACAGCTGGCCGTTCAGGCACAGCATGCCCAGCGCGGTCAGCAGGTCGGGATCGGTCGGGCGCTGCTGCAGCCAGGTTTCGGCCTTGGCCAGCCGGCGCGACACTTGTTCGGCGTCGCAGCGGGCGTAGGCCGCCACCAGCGCGGGATTGAACTTCACGGCGATAGCGGCTTCGAGCACCTTGGCGGCCTCGTTGGCTTCGCCCGCTGCCTCGAAGGCAGAGGCGCCAGCCAGCGCCACTTCGGGCAGCAGCCGTTCTTCGGCCTTCAGGTCTTTCCAGATGGCGCGCCAGGCATCGCTGGCAGCCCCGGCGCGCAGGCGCGCGGCGCCGGCGACGTCGATCAGGTGATCGCCTTCGGTGCGGGCCAGGGCATTGCGGCGCAGCAGGCCGCGGGCCAGCGTGAAGACCTGTTCATCGTGGCCCAGGGCCGTATGCGCGCGCAGCAGCAGGCGCATCGTATGCAGATGGCGGGCGCCGCCATCTGCCAGCGGCGACAGCACGGCCAGCGCGCGCTCGGCGCGGCCCTGGTCCAGCAGCATGTCGGCCGACACCGTGGCGGTCGCTTCAACCAAGCCGGGGTCGGTGCCCGCTTGTTCCTGGGCGTTGGCCAGCAGACGGTCGCGGCGGTCGAATTCGCCCAGGCCATGCGCGGCGCGGGCAGCGGACAAGGCGGCCAGCACGCGGCGGGTCTGCACCTTGGTCTGCTCGAGCAGTTTGGTCAGGTCTTTTTCGGCGTGCGAATAGCGGCCTTCAAGCAGGCCGATCCAGCCGCGCTCGAGCAGTTCGTGGTCGCGCGCCTGGGCACGCTTGCCGCGCCACGCACGCACGCGGTCGGGAATGGCCAGCAGCCACGCCAGCAGACGCAGGCCGATGTACAGCACCACGAACGCCGCCACGATCAACAGGACCGCCAGCGTGAGCGACATGGAAATGCGCCACGGCCAGACCAGCAGCAGGACGTTGCCGGAATGGGAGCGCAGCACCACCGCCAGCGCAACGGCGATGACGGCAAGCAGCAGAGTCCAGAACCAGGTACGCATGGCCTTAGTCCTGGTCGGTGGTCTTGAAGCCGGCGGCGCGCAGGGCGGCGATGGCGTTCAGGCTATCCGAGACGTCGGGCATGCGCACCGCGATGTCGGTCTGTGCCAGTTCGCGGGCCAGGGTCTGTGCCGCGACCGTGTCGGGAGAGCGATTGTCGAAGTACTTGGCCAGCGTGGTGCCGACGTTGTCGAGTTCGCTCTTCCAGACGGCGGGCTGGCGCATCAGCATGGACAACTGCACGGTGAGCAGGCGCTGGCGCAGCGTGGCGCGCACCTGGTCGGCCTGTTCGGGCGACAGCAGCAACGCAGCCGGTTCGTCGACGCGCTGGATGGTGATCAGGCCGCCCAGTTCGTGGGCCAGCGCGGAACCGGCGCGACCGGGCCACGAGGCCACTTCGGCACGCCAGCGCTGCCACCAGGGCGCGTCGGCCGGCAGGTCGGCCTGAGGATCGATCGTCGGGGCCGGGGCCGCGGGACGAGCCTCGCTGGCCGGAGCGATGCCGGGGGCAGCGGCGTCCGGCACCAGCAGGGGCGCCTTGCTGAGCAGCGCCGACAGGCGCTCGATGCGGGCAGACTGCGCCGGGATGTCGACGGTGGACACGGCGCGCAGGCGATCCAGGTCGCCGTTGATGGCCTGCTGCAGGCTGGAGAAACGCGGACGGTCGGCGCGCGCCAGGCGCGATTGCGCGGTTTCCAGCGCAACGATGGCGTTGGACACGTTGCCGGCCAGGCGCAGTTGCTGGCTGCCGATGGTGAGCAGGCGTTCGACGTCGTTGGCCAGCAGTTCGTCGCTGGCGCTGTCGTTGAAGTTCTGCCAGGCCTGTTGCAGGGCGTTGTACTGGCTTTGGGTTTCGCGGACGGTGTCTTCCAGGTCGCCCAGGCGGCCGGCCTGGGCTTGCGCCAGCGCCAGCGCTTCGCGGGTGTCCTTGCGGGCCTGCGCGAGATCGGTCGTGAGCGTATCGAGGCGCGTGGCGACCTCGCGTCCGGCGGCGACGAACTGGGTGCGTTGCTTCCACAGCGCAAAGCCCAGGCCGACGGCCAGGAGGATGACGAGGATGAGCGCGGTGACCAATGGGCCACTGCCGCGCTTGGCCGGACGGGCCTTGACGGGATCGGCCGGGGCCGATGCGGGCGCGCTGGCACCCGGGGCGGCCGGGTGAACGGCCGGATCGGTAGCGGGAGTCTTGTCTGTCATGACGCGATTGTATTCGGTGTCCGTCCGATGCAACGAATCAAGCAGCAACAAAAGCCTGGAAAATCGACTCGTCGTTGGGCAAGCAGATTTTTACCATTGCTTGCGTAGCCTTGCCAGGCGCGGGCTGCGGCACGCGCCGTGCCAGCGAGGGGTGTGTCAGCACGAAGCCGCAGTCGGCCCACCACGGGGCCAATCCGGCCGCCTGCAGGGCATCGCGCACGGCATCGGCGCCCTCGCCGCTGGTGATGAGCCAGCAGGGCGCCACACCGTCCGCGGCCCAGCGTTGCAGGGTGGCCAACTGGCTCGCGTCCCAGTGCGCCGGACAGCGCTGGTAGGCCGCATGACGTGTCACGGCAACGCCATGCGCCTGCAATTGATCGCCCAGCCAGTCCCTGCCCTGGGTACCGCGCACCAGCAGCACGCGCCGCGGCAGCTGCGGCAGGCCGCAAAGCACGTCCCAGAGGGCCTCGGAATCATGGCTGGCGGCGTGTTCGCCGGGATGCAGGACTGTTGTATTCGCGCCAAAACCGGGCAGCTCGAACAGCCCCGCCGCGCTGGCGGGACCCACGGTGGCCGCCGCGACGTGCGCCGGCCAGGCTACCGCGCCGTCGGCCTGGCGCAGCTGGTCCAGGTACTGCCGCGCCGCATTGCCGCTGACGAACACGACCATGTCGTAGTCGGCCGGCCGGGGCAGGCTGGCAGCGGGTGCGGGCAAGGGATGGATTTCCAGGGCGGGCAGGATGAAGGCGGTCCAGCCGGCGGCGTGCAGCCGGCCGGCCAGGGCCTCGTTGCGGCCGGCAGGCCGCGTCAGGACAGCCACGCGCGGCGCTTGAGCGGCGGCGGCCTTGCCCATCAGTCGGGTTCGGCGTCTTGCAGCAGCTCGTCGAGAATGGCCTGTGCGCCGGCATCGAACAGCTCGGCGGCGACCGCCTCGCCGATCGCCTGCGCCTGGGCCAACGGGCCAGTGCGTTCGGCGTGCAGCATGCGCGTGCCATCGGGCGATGCCACCAGGCCCCGCAGGGTCAGGCTGTCGCCCGAGATTTCGGCATAGGCCGCCAGCGGCACCTGACAGGAACCGCCCAGGCGCCGCGACACGGCGCGTTCGGCCAACGAGCACAAGGTGGCATGCTCGTCATTGAGCGGGGCCAGCCAGGCGCGCAGGTCGTCGCGGTCGTCGCGGATCTCGATGGCCAGCGCGCCCTGCCCGGCCGCCGGCAGGCAGTCGGCCGGATCGAGCAGGCAGCGGATGCGGTCGGTCAGGCCCAGCCGGTTCAAACCAGCGGCAGCCAGCACGATGGCGTCGTACTCGCCGCGGTCGAGCTTGCCCAGGCGAGTATCCAGGTTGCCGCGCAGCGGCTTGACCACCAGTTGCGGATAGCGCGCACGGATCTGGGACTCGCGGCGCAGGCTGGACGTACCCACCACCGCACCGGCCGGCAGATCGGCCAGTGTGGCATAGCGGCTGGAGACGAAGGCGTCGCGCGGGTCCGCACGGTCGAGCACGGCGCACAGTTCGAATGGCGCCAGCAGATCGACCGGCATGTCTTTCAGACTGTGCACGGCCAGATCGGCACGGCCGTCGAGCAACGCGTTTTCGAGTTCCTTGACGAACAGGCCCTTGCCGCCCACCTTGGACAGGGTGCGGTCGAGGATCTGGTCGCCTCGGGTCGTCAGGGTGAGGAGTTCAACCGCGCACGCTGGGTACAGCGTGCGCAGCCGATCGCGCACATGCTCGGCTTGCCACAGGGCAAGCCGGCTGGCGCGGGTCGCAATGACCAGGCGTTGTGGCAGTGACACGAGGCGTCATCAAACGAAGTTGGAGACGATGACCGTCGCGACTACCCCGAGGATGGCCAGCACGAACAGGCCCTGCAACAGGCTCAGGCCCGATTCGGATTGCTGGGGATCGACGGATCTACGCAGACTCATGTGCTGATTCCTTGGAAGCGGTTTTGCGGCTTGCCAGCCACCGTCCAAGGACAACAACGAGCAAGGCGCCGATAATTTCAGCAGCGATTTTAACCGTAGTGGGCTGAACGCCGAATTGACGTTCGACAACCACATCGGTAATAAGCATGCCGCCCGCGATCCAGCCCAGCAGCGCCGCGCCAAACGTAACAACCAGCGGGTACTTGTCGATCAGCTTCAGGACCAGCGTGCTGCCCCAGATGATGATGGGCACGCTGACGACCAGGCCGAAGATCACCAGGCCGATCTGGTGATCGGCGTGGGCGTTCTGGGCGGCGCCGGCAATGGCGATGACGTTGTCCAGGCTCATCACGAAGTCAGCAATGATGATGGTCTTGATGGCGGCAACGATGGATGTCCCGCCCTTGACGTTCCCGTGCGCGTCGTCCTCGGGGACCAGCAGCTTGACGCCGATCCACACCAGCAACAGGCCGCCCACGACCTTCAGGAACGGAATCGACAGCAGGGTCAGTGCGAAGGCGATCAGCACGACGCGCAGGATGATGGCGCCGGCGGTGCCCCACAGGATGCCCTGCATGCGTTGCTTGGGCTCCAGGTTGCGGCAGGCCAGCGCGATGACCACCGCGTTGTCGCCGCCGAGCAGGATGTCGATAAGGATGATCTGGAATACCGCTGCCCAACTCAGCGTCTGGAAAAACTCAAGCAATTTGAACCCCCGAAGGCATTTATCAAAAGAAAAGCCGGCCCCGTGCCGGCCGACCCGCCGCGTTGTGCACGCGGCGGGCCTATTCAAAACAACTTATTATTGTAGTTCAGCTTTCAGTCAGCTTTCTGGCGAATCAGCAAAACTTTACCGATTGCCAGGACCAGCACCGCGCCCAGTACCCCGGTCAGGAGTCCGAAGCTGTGCTGCGTCATGCCCAATGCCGCGTCGATGCGCGCCACCGGTTCTTGCAGGGCCGGATCACCCACCAGCAGTTCGCCGGCAATGAAGCCCAACAGCGCCGCCCCCACCCACACGATGAGCGGGAAGCGTTCGATGACCTTGAGCAGCAGCGTGCTGCCAAAAATCACCAGCGGAATACTGATCGCCAGACCCAGCACCAGCAGGGTCGTGTCGCCCATCGCCGCGGCGGCAACCGCCACCACGTTGTCCAGGCTCATGACCAGGTCGGCAATCATGATAGTGCGGATTGCGGTCATCAGGTTGCCATGGGTCTTGCCGTCGCCCTCTTCTTCGCCTTCGGGCAGCAGCAGCGTCACGCCGATGTACACCAGCAGCAGCGCGCCGATGAGCTTGAGCCACGGCAGCATCAGCAGCTTGGCGGCGACCAGCGTCAGCACGATACGCATGATGATCGCGGCGGCCGAGCCGATCACGATCGCTTTCTTTTGCTGCGCCGGGGGCAGCGAACGTGCGGCCAGCGCAATGACCACGGCGTTATCGCCCGACAGCAGAATGTTGACCCAAATGATCTGGAGCAACGCTAACCAGAATGCCGCTGAACTGAGTTCCATACCTCTCTTTCCTAGGACGTGATCCCCCTAGGACAAACCAAATGAATGGGTGAAAAAGACAAAAAGACGTACTGACCGTCTTGGTGCGAGCCCGACGGCATTCTTGCTGGGTACGTGCGGAATTTCTTTCATTATAGTTTCGTTCAGCTTTCCGTATGTTTCACCGGCCGCATCATGGACACGGGGTTTCCCTAGGAAACACCGCAAAACGAACGAAAAAAAGGCCCGCCAAGGCGGGCCTTTTTGCCATGCAACCGACTTTACAGCACCGACTTGAGCAGCTTGCCCATTTCGGAGGGGTTGCGCGTCGTGCGGATACCGCAAGCTTCCATGACTTCCAGCTTGGCGTCGGCCGTGTCGGCGCCACCGGAGATCAGGGCGCCAGCGTGGCCCATGCGCTTTCCGGGAGGGGCGGTGACACCAGCGATGAAGCCGACGACCGGCTTCTTCATGTTGTCCTTGGCCCACTCAGCGGCGTTGACTTCGTCCGGACCGCCGATTTCGCCGATCATGATGACGGCGTCGGTGTCGGGATCGTCATTGAACATGCGCAGGACGTCGACGTGCTTCAGGCCGTTGATGGGGTCACCACCGATGCCGACGGCGCTGGATTGACCCAGGCCCAGCTCGGTGACTTGCGCCACGGCTTCGTACGTCAGGGTGCCCGAACGGCTGACGATGCCGATGCGGCCCTTGCGGTGGATGTGACCGGGCATGATGCCGATCTTGATTTCGTCGGGGGTGATCAGGCCGGGGCAGTTCGGGCCCAGCAGCAGCGTCTTGCTGCCCTTGGCCTTCATGCGGTTCTTGACTTCCAGCATGTCACGGACGGGGATGCCTTCGGTGATGCAGATCACCAGATCCAGTTCGGCCTCGACGGCTTCCCAGATGGCGGCGGCGGCGCCGGCCGGCGGCACGTAGATGACGGACACGGTCGCGCCGGTGTCGGCCTTGGCGTCTTTCACCGAAGCGAAAATCGGCACGCCTTCGAAGTCTTCACCCGCCTTCTTGGGGTTCACGCCGGCCACGAAAGCGGCCTTGCCATTGGCGTACTCACGGCACATACGGGTGTGGAACTGGCCCGTCTTGCCCGTGATGCCCTGGGTGATGACCTTGGTGTCCTTGTTGATCAGAATCGACATTTGTGAATCCTTGGGTTTTTCTTTACTTGACGGCGGCTACGACGCGGGTGGCGGCTTCGGCCATCGTGTCGGCGCTGATGATCGGCAGACCGGAGTCGGCCAGCATCTTCTTGCCGAGTTCTTCGTTGGTGCCCTTCATGCGGACGACCAGCGGCACGTTCAGGTTGACGGCCTTGCAAGCCGCGATCACGCCTTCGGCGATGACGTCGCAGCGCATGATGCCGCCGAAGATGTTGACCAGGATGGCCTTCACGCTCTTGTTCTTGAGCATGATCTTGAAGGCTTCCGTGACCTTCTCGGCCGTGGCGCCGCCGCCGACGTCCAGGAAGTTGGCCGGCTCGCCGCCGAACAGCTTGATGGTGTCCATCGTGGCCATGGCCAGACCGGCGCCGTTCACCAGGCAGCCGATGTTGCCGTCGAGCTGAATGTAGGCCAGGTCGAACTTGCTGGCTTCGATTTCAGCGGGATCTTCTTCGTCCAGGTCGCGGTAGGCGACGATTTCCGGGTGGCGGAACAGGGCGTTGGGGTCGAAGTTGAACTTGGCGTCCAGGGCGATGATGTTGCCCTTGCTGTCGCGGTTCAGCGGGTTGATTTCAACCAGCGAGGCGTCGGTGTCCATGTAGCACTTGTAGAGCTTCTGGAACACGTCAACGGCCTGGGCGGTCGAGTCGGCGGGCAGGCCGATCGCGTTGGCGATCTTGGTGGCTTGCTCGGCGGACAGGCCGGTCAGCGGGTCGATGTATTCGGTGATGATCTTTTCGGGGGTGGAGTGAGCCACTTCCTCGATGTCCATGCCGCCTTCGCTGGAGGCGATGAAGGCGACCTTCTGCGTGGCGCGGTCAGTGACCAGCGACACGTAGTATTCCTTCTGGATGTCGGCGCCGTCTTCGATGTACAGGCGACGGACCTTCTGGCCTTCCGGGCCGGTCTGGTGCGTGATCAGCTGCATGCCCAGGATTTCCGAGGCCAGCTTGCGCACGTCGTCGAGCGAGCGCGCCAGCTTGACGCCGCCGCCCTTGCCGCGGCCGCCCGCGTGGATTTGTGCCTTGACGACCCAAACCGGTCCACCCAGCTTTTCAGCGGCAGCCACGGCCTCGTCGACGGAAAGTGCGGGGATCCCGCGCGGCACGGGGACGCCAAATTGCTTCAGCAGTTCCTTGCCTTGATACTCGTGGATTTTCATGTGTTACCTGTCAGGACGTATGAGAAAGAGAAGGTGAATCGGAGGTCGAATCGGCCGATGCCTCAGCGCTGCCCCCGGTGTACCACTTGGGATAGTGCTCAGCCACCACCGGGCCGCCGGTGCTCAGGGCATGGCAGCCGTCCAGTTGGAATGGACGCCGGTTCGGGTTGCTTTCCTGCCGCCGGCGGTTGGCCATGGTCTGGACCGCCGCGGTGGGAAGCACCTGCGACAGCTCGGTCATGTGCGTACAGCCTTCGACATGGCCGAACCGTTCCTTGACCTGGCGGCGGAACCCCTTGAGCAGGTTCATGCCGATCAGGTCTTGGTAGGCGGATTCGATGGCCATGCAATGCTCGCCATAGGGAGCGGCATCATAGACGGCCTGCGCGGCGACGATGGTGAAATCGCCGTCGATGGTAATGCGCAGGTGCATATGGTGGATGGGTTGCCCCGCCTTGAACATTTCGCCGTCGCGCTTGGGAAAATCGTACGCCTTGACGTCGATGAGCTCGGCTTCCAGGTCCCAATTGCCGTCATCGCGCGCATACGACTGCACACGTATCGAACGCGTGTGCAGCGGCTGGCGAGGACAATCCGGCGGTGGCAAGGGCATGCTTGGGGCCTGCGGGGCGAAAAGGGCCGGGCAAAGAATGGTGCGCGGCAACAAAACCTTCAAAGTATAGCGCAGCCCGCCCTGCCCCAACCGTCTTGATGCGCGCCGCGCGGCCCTGGCGCCGGCCCCGCGGCCGCCAGGCGCATCAGCGCCGCGTCCACGGGGTGGCCGGACTGCCCATCCAGGCCTGGCCGGCGGGAATGCTTTCGCCCTTGAGCACCAGCGTCAGCGGCCCCAGGCGGGCGCCCTCTTCGACCCGGGTGTCGTACAGGATCGTGGTGCGCGGGCCGACATTGACGCCGTTGCCAATGCGAACCGGCCCGATTTTCATGACCCGGTCTTCGAACAGGTGAGTCTGCGGCCCCGACCAGGCGTGCAGCACGGCATCGTCCCCAATAAACACGCAGTCGTACTCGGTGACGTCGGTCGTGTCCATGAACACTCGCTTGCCGATCTTGGCGCCCATGCAGCGCAGCGCCAGCGGCAGCCAGGGCGTGGCCCGCAGGAAATTGAAGAAGTTGGGCACCGCGATGGACTCGTACAGGCTGGTGACGGCTTCGCTCTTCCAGACGAACGGCGTCCACATCGGCTCGGCGCGCGGCCGGTAGCGGCCGATCAGCAGCCATTTGAGCAGCACCAGGAACAGGAAGGTGCCCACGCCATACAGCACGCCGGCCAGCATCAGCTCATCGAAGGCAGCCAGGAAGCCGTCGCGCACGGCGATGGGGATGACCTTCATGACCGTCAGGTAGCCCACGGCGATGACCACGGCCAGCGGCAGGATCATGCGCATGCCCTCGACCGCGCCGCGCGCCACCTTGCGGCCCAGGCTGGGGCGGAAGGTCAGGTGCTCGGGAAAGCCGGCCGTCTGCTCGCGCGCCGGCAGCGCCAGCGGCGGATTGCCCAGCCAGGTCTGGCCGCTGGCCATGCGGGCGTTGGCGGGGGCGCGGCTCTGCACGCCGATGAGCACATCGTCGGGCAGCACCGAGCCGTCCGGCACGTAGGCGCCGTTGCCGACGAAGCTGCGGTTGCCGATGACGGTGGGCCGCATGGTCATCCAGCCACGGTCGATTTCCTCGTCGCCCAGCATCACGCCGTCGGCGATGAAGCTGTCGCGGCCCAGGGTCAGCATGTCGGGCACGATGCCCATCGCGGTGGAAATCTCGGTGCCCCGCCCGACCTTGGCGCCCAGCAGCCGGTACCAGGTGCCGGCGTAGATGGAGGCATACAGGCCGTGCAGCACGCTCAGGCTGGATTCCTGGATCTGGTTGGTCAGCCAGCGCCGCAGGTAGATCTGGCCGTAGACGGGCCAACGCCCGCCCGTCAGGCGCGGCAGCAACGCCCAGCGCAGCATGGCCGAGACCAGCACGGTCAGGAACAGCAGCAAGGCGCTGGCGGGCAAGGCCAGCAACAGATAGGCCAGGAACGCGTTGGGCCACCAGACACGCGAGCCCATCAGGTCGAGCCAGCGCGCGTCGATCCAGTCGATCAAGACGAAGCTGGGGAACACCGGCATGAAGAACAGCGCGGCGATCAGCGTGCCGCCGCCGGCATAGGCCAGCACGTCCAGCCGGGCCCAACGGCCTTCGCGCACCGGACGCGGCGGCAGTTCGGGGGCACGGGCCTGCGGATCGTGGCGGGCCGGCGCGCCGGTCCAGATCTGGCCGGCGGGAATGCGCGAACCGGCCGGCAGGGACGACAGGCCTTCCAGGCGGGCGCCGTCTTCCATCGTGACGTTGCCCTGCACCACCGCATACGAGCCGATATAGGCGTTGTCGGCCAGGACGATCGGGGCGACTTCCCAGTGCGCGCCGCGCACTTCGAAGTTTTCCAGGTTGACCGCCGCGCCGATGCTGGCGCCGTCGCCCACGGTCAGCAGGTCGGGCGCACGCACGGAAATGCGGCTGATGGCGGTGTCGCGGCCGATGCGCGCGCCCAGCGCCCGCAGGTACCAGGCCTGCAGCGGCGACCCGGCCAGCAGATGCGCGGGCGGGATGTCCAGCACGCGGTCGACCAGCCACCAGCGGTAGAAGGTCCAGCCATACAGCGGATAGCGGCCCGGCTTGAGCCGGCCCAGGATGCCCCACTTGCACACCACCGCCACGCCGAAGCTGAGCAGGTTGCAGGCCAGGTAGCTGGCAATGGACAGCGCCACGGCGCCCCAGACCGAATCGCCTTCGTCGCCGGTGAAGTAGTGATAGGTGAAGAACGGCGTCAGCCAGATCAGCATGCGCACGCCGATCAAGAGCGGCAGCACGGCCAACTGCGCCAGGCCGCAGGCCCAGCGGCGCCATTCGGGCGCACGCTCTGGCGCTACGCCCTCGCCTGTGGCGCCAGCCTCGGTCGGCACCACCGCCGCCTCGTCCGCCAGCGTGTCCAGCCGGGCCGCCAGCGCCCCCAGCACCGAATGCTGGTAGAGCTCGTGCATGGTCAGCGCGGAGAATTGCGGATGCTTGCGCAGCGACGACACCAGCCGCGCGGCCAGCAGCGAATGGCCGCCCAGGTCGCGGAAGAAGTCGCTGGCCAGGCGCAACGGCTGGCCCGGAAACAGCGGCCGCAATGCCTCGAACAGCGCGTGTTCGCCGGCCGATGCCGGGATGTCGTCTTCGCCGCTGGGTTCGGAAGCCGTGGCCAGTTCGCGCGCCTTGAGCGCCTTGCGGTCGATCTTGCCCGAGGTCAGCCGCGGCACCTCGGCCACCAGCTCGAAGCGGGCGGGAATCATGTAGGCCGGCAACTCGGCAGCCAGCGCCGCGCGCAGCGCGTGGGGGTCGAGCCGGGCGTCGCCCTCGGGCGTCAGGAATGCCACCAGCTGGTCGATGCCGGCCAGATCGCGCAGCACCACGGCGGCGGCGCCCACACCAGCCTGGCGGTACAGGGCCGCCTCGATCTCGCCCAGTTCGACCCGAAAGCCGCGCACCTTGACCTGGTCGTCGCTGCGGCCTAGGCACTGGATCTGGCCGTTTTCGTCGATGCGGGCCAGGTCGCCGCTGCGGTACATGCGGGTGTCGTGCTCGCCCGTGGGGCGCGGGTTGGCCAGGAACTTCTCGGCCGTCAGTTCGGGGCGCCCCAGATAGCCGCCGGCTACGCCGGGGCCGGTGATACAGAGTTCGCCGGTCTGCCCTTGCGGCAGCACCGCGCCGTCTTCACCGCGGATCAGCATGCCGTAGTTGGGCAGCGGCGTGCCGATGGTGACCGGTTGTCCGGGCAGCAGTTCGGCCAGGCTGGCCGACACGGTGGTTTCGGTGGGGCCGTAGGTATTAAATAGGCGGCGGCCCGGCGTGGCCCAGCGCTGCACCAGGAATTCCGGGCACATCTCGCCGCCCAGGTTGACGATGCGCAGGCCCGGCACGTCGCGGCCGAACAGCGCCAGCAGCGTGGGCACCGCATGCAGCACCGTCACGCCTTCGCGCACCAGGGCCTCGGGCAGCGCTTCGGGATCGGTGGTCAGCATCTTGGGGGCCACCCAGAGGGTCGCGCCGACCAGGTAGCTGATCCAGATTTCCTCGAACGACATATCGAAGGCGACCGAAAAGCCCTGGTACACCTTGTCGCCCAGGCGCACGCCCAGCACTTCGTTTTCGCTGCGCAGGAAGTGGCAGATGCTGGCCTGGCTGATGGGCACGCCCTTGGGCTTGCCGGTAGACCCCGAGGTGTAGATGACGTAGGCCGGGTGCTCGGGCAGCAGCCCCGCGCGCCGGCGCAGTGACCCCTCGACCGGCTCGGACAACTGCCAGGTGGTCCAAGTCAGCATGCCGTCCAGCCGCACGTCGCCACCGGCGATCAGGCCGCGCGAACCCGCGTCCTGCAGGCAGACCAGCATGCGGTCGGCGGGCGTATCGGATTCGAACGGCAGCCAGGCGGCGCCCGCCTTGGCGATGGCCGCCTGCATGACCAGCAGGTCATCGCCGCGCGGCAGGCACAGGCCGACGATGTCGCCGGGCCGCACGCCCGCCTCGATCAGGTGGTGCGCAGCCAGGTCGGCCCGACGCCCCAGCGTGTCGTAGGTCAGTGATTGATCCAGCCATTGGATGGCGACAGCGGCGGGATGCCGCAGGATCGTGGCTTCCAGAATATCGGGCAACGTTTCCGCGGCAAGCAGATCCGGCCGATAAGGGCCTTGGAGAATCATAGGTACGGCAACAATCCGGTGAGTAGGATTTTTGCTTATTGACCCACAAGGCGCGGTTTCGTTCAAGCGGTGGCCCAAAAAAACCCCTGATTTGTGCGTGAGGTGCACAAACCAGGGGGCCGGGCTGCCGGGCCCGGCAGTCCGGGCGCGAACCTGCCCGGCAGATCAGGCCGCAGCCCGATTGGCCGCGTGCTTCTTATGAGGCGTGATTCTGCGGCGTGGTCATGCGGCGTTGCGCAGCGCGCGGGCCGCTTGCACCATGCCGATCAGGGCGGCTTCGGTTTCGGGCCAGGCGCGCGTCTTCAGGCCGCAGTCCGGGTTGACCCACAGGCGCTCCTTGGGCAGGCGGGCGGCGGCTTTTTCCATCAGGCCGACCATCCAGTCCACTTCGGGCACGTTGGGCGAGTGGATGTCGTAGACGCCCGGACCGATGTCGTTCGGATAGCGGAAGTCTTCGAACGCCTTGAGCAGTTCCATGTTGGAGCGCGACGTTTCGATCGTGATCACATCGGCGTCCATGGCCGCGATGGATTCGATGATGTCGTTGAACTCCGAATAGCACATGTGGGTGTGGATCTGCGTCTCGTCACGCACGCCGGCGGTCGACAGGCGGAAGCAATCCACGGCCCAGTCCAGGTACGCCTGCCAGTCGGCGCGGCGCAGCGGCAGGCCTTCGCGGATGGCCGGCTCGTCGATCTGGATGACGCTGATGCCGGCCGCTTCCAGGTCCACCACTTCGTCGCGCAGGGCCAGCGCCAGTTGGCGGCAGGTCTGTTCGCGCGGCTGGTCGTCACGCACGAACGACCACTGCAGGATGGTGACCGGGCCGGTCAGCATGCCCTTGACCGGCTTGTCGGTCAGCGACTGCGCGTAGGACGACCAGCCCACCGTCATCGGCGCGGGGCGGGCCACGTCGCCAAAGATGATCGGCGGCTTGACGCAACGCGAGCCGTAGCTCTGCACCCAGCCGTTCTTGGTGAAGGCAAAACCGGCCAGCAGCTCGCCGAAGTATTCCACCATGTCGTTGCGCTCGGGTTCGCCGTGCACCAGGACGTCCAGGCCCACCTTTTCCTGGAAGCGGATCACTTCCTCGATTTCCTTGCGGATGGCCGTCTCGTAGGCCGAGTCCGTCAGCGCGCCCGACTTCCAGTCGCGACGCAGCGCGCGGATTTCGGCGGTCTGCGGGAACGATCCAATGGTGGTGGTCGGATAGGCGGGCAGGCCCAGCTCTTCCTGTTGGCGAGCGATACGGCCGGCAAACGGCGCGCGGTCGCGCGACACGCTGGCCGAGGCGGCCATGCGCTGGGCCACGGCCGGGTTGTGAATGCGGGCCGACGAACGGCGAGCCGCCAGGGCGGCGCGCTGCCTGGCCAGCCCCTCCTGTACCGACGGTTCCGTGGCGCTGTCCAGGGCGCGGCCCAACAGGCTCAGTTCTTCCAGTTTCTGCGCGGCGAACGACAGCCAGCTCTTGAGCTCGGCGTCCAGTTCGGTTTCGTTGGCCAGGTCCACCGGCACATGCAGCAGCGAGCACGACGGCGCCAGCCACAGGCGTTCGCCCAGTTGTTGCTTGACCGGCGCCAGCGTGGCGATCGCCGCGTCCAGGTCGGTGCGCCAGATGTTGCGGCCATTGATCACCCCGGCGGACAGCACCTTGTCGGCGCCCAGGCCGGCCACCACGTCGGCCAGTTGTTCCGGCGCACGGACCAGGTCGACGTGCAGGCCGGCGACCGGCAGGCCCAGCGTCGTGGCAAGGTTGTCCTTCAGGCCGTCGAAGTACGTGGCAATCAACAGTTTCACCGGGCTGGACGACAACGTGGCGTACACCTGCTTGAAGGCGTCGCGCCAGGCTTGCGGCAGGTCAAGCGCCAGGATCGGCTCGTCGATCTGCACCCATTCCACGCCCAGCTTGGCAAAACGCGCCAGCACGTCTTCGTACACCGGCACCAGGTTGGCCAGCAGTTGCAGCTTGGCCGGATCGGCGGCGCCCGCGGCGAACGCGTCGCCCTTGCCCTGGAACAGCCAGGTCAACGGACCCGGAATGACCGGCTTGACGGCATGGCCTTGCGCCTGGGCTTCCTGGACCTGCTCGAACAGCGATTCGCGCGCGATGCGGAAGGTCTGGCCGGGAACGAGTTCCGGCACGATGTAGTGATAGTTGGTGTCGAACCACTTGGTCATTTCGCAGGCAGCGGCGGGCTTGCCCGACGGCGCACGGCCACGGCCCATGCGGAACAAGGTGTCCAGCGACACCGGTTCATTGTCTTTCTGGCCGAAGCGCGCGGGCACGGCGCCCAGCAGGGTGGTCCATTCCAGGATCTGGTCGTACCAGGCGAAATCGCCCACGGGCACGAACTTCAGGCCGGCGGCGGCCTGCAGATTCCAGTGCTGGGCGCGCAGGTCGCGGCCCGTCTGTTCCAACGCTTCGGCGGTCTGCTTGCCGGCCCAGTAGGCTTCGACAGCGCGTTTCAACTCGCGGTGGGCCCCGATGCGGGGGAAACCCAAATTATGAATCGTAGTCATGGCTATCCCTTTGTTCGACAAAATTTGTTCATGTGAAGGCTATTCTGCCGCCAAATCAAAATGAATCAAAATCAATGTCTACATTCATAAGATGAGAAAATCTCATACAATATAAGTTCATTCCCACCTACTGGGTTGGGAGCCCCCGCCGCGCCGGCTAAGCCCTGCCCTTTACACCGCCCGCATGCTGGAAATCCGCCACCTAGAAACGCTGACCGCCATCCGTGAAGGCGGCAGCCTGCAGGAAGCCGCCGAGCGCCTGCACCTGACCCAATCCGCGCTGTCGCACCAATTGCGCGACCTGGAAACCCGGCTGGGCACACCGCTGCTGAACCGCCGCACCCGCCCGGCCCGGCTGACCACGGCAGGCCTGCGCGTACTGGCCCTGGCCGACGAAGTGCTGCCGCGCATGCGCGCCACCGAGCGCGAACTGCAGCGCCTGGCCGCTGGCCGTACCGGCCGCCTGCACCTGGCGATCGATTGCCATTCCTGCTTTCAATGGTTGATGCCGGCGCTGGACGCTTTCCGCGTGCAATGGCCGGATGTCGCGCTCGACCTGTCGGCGGCGTTTTCCTTCGCCCCCCTGCCGGCATTGGTACGGGGGGATCTGGACCTGGTGATCACGTCCGACCCGCAGCCGCTGGATGCCGTTCAATACTTGCCGCTCTTCAAGTACGAGCTGGTGCTGGCCGTGTCCGAGTCCAACCCGCTGGCCGGCAGCAAGTTCGTCATGCCCGACCAACTGGCCGACCAGACGCTCATCACCTACCCGGTGGACAAGCAGCGCCTGGATGTCTTCACGGCCTTCCTGGACCCGGCCGACGTCGAACCCGCCGCCATCCGCAAGGCCGAACTGACGCCGATCATCGCGCAGTTGGTCGCCAGCAACCGGGGCGTGGCCGCCCTGCCCAACTGGGCGCTGACCGAATACATGAACCAGGGCTGGCTGCGCCAGTGCCGCCTGGGGCCGCAAGGCGTCTGGCGCACGCTGTACGCCACGGTGCGCAGCGAAGACACGGACGCGTCTTATATCGATGAATTCCTGACACTGACGCGCGACGTCTGCTTCAAGACGCTCAGCGGCATCAAGTCGGCGAAGTAAGGGCAGCGGCGTACGCGGGGCCATCGCGCCACGAACCCGTTGCTCTCAGTCCGAGGTTCCAGCGGCCGGCGGTCCGGCGATCCGGCCTTAGCGTGATTCGACGGGACGCCGCCAGGCGACGTCATTCGTCGTCGCCCGCCCCCAGGATGCGGCGAATGACATCGTGCGCAAAGCCGCGGCTGGCCAGAAAGCGCGCCTGCTTGGCATAGGCCGCGCGATCTTCAGGCTTGGCGTCGAACTTTCTTTTCCAGACTTCCAACGCGCGGTCGTATTCCGTGGCGCGCAGTTGTTCGCGCAGTTCGGCCACCTGGTTGTCGTCCACGCCGTGTTGACGCAGTTCCTGGACAATGCGGGCCGCCCCCTGGCGCGAGGCGCGCCGGTGCACCAGGCTTTGCGCAAAGCGTTCGGTGGACAGCCAGCCTTCTTTTTCCAGCGCGTCGAGCACAGTGTCGACTTCGGCCGGATCTTCGGCATGGGGGGCAAGCTTGCGAGCCAGCTCTTCGCGGGCATGCTCGCGCCGCGACAGATACCCCACGGCACGCATCTTCAAGGACGGCCCCTTGGGCGGGGCCTTGGCCTTGCGAGGGGGATCGGACGGTCCGCCGCCCGACGGATCGCCGCCCGACGGATCGCCGCCCGACGGTTCGCCGCCCGACGGATCGCGGCCCGACGGATCGCGGCCTGAAGCCTCTCCTTCTCGAGCAGAACCTGCGCGCGAGCCGTATCGGCCGGACGCGCCCTTGCGGCCCGCCGCCCGCATTTCAGAACTGCGCTGCCATTGATCGGGCGGCGCGTCGTTGCTGCCCTGGCCGGCCGCATCCGCCTCGCGCCGTGCGTCCGACGTGCGGCGCAAGCCTTCGGGCTTGGCCACGGTTTCGAATTCGTCGTCCAGCTTGGCGCGTAGGCGGTCAGCGGACGCGGCGGAGGGTTTCCAGCTCATGCGCTTCCTGCTTGCTAAGTGCCAGCGGCAGGTCTCTCATGCCGGCCCCTGAGACATAGAGACCGAAAGCATGGGAGCCTGCCGCTGGCCGCCGGGCAAGTGAGCCCGGCGGCGAAGCCAGGACCCGGCATCGGGGCCTGGCGACGGATTACCGAACGATTTACTCGGCGTCGTCTTCCGCGGTGGGGACGAATTCAGCGGCGCGGCTGACGATGCCCTGGTTTTCGCGCACGCGGTTTTCGATTTCGATCGCGATTTCCTTGTGCTCTTTCAGGTATTCGCGGACGTTGTCCTTGCCCTGGCCGATGCGGTTGCCGTTGTAGCTGTACCACGCGCCGGACTTGTCCACCACGTTGGCGGCCACGCCCAGGTCGATGATTTCGCCTTCGCGCGAGATGCCGGCGCCGTACATGATGTCGAATTCGGCCTGCTTGAACGGGGGCGCCACCTTGTTCTTGACGACCTTGACGCGGGTTTCGTTGCCGACGACCTCGTCGCCCTTCTTGATGGAGCCGATGCGGCGGATATCCAGGCGCACCGAGGCGTAGAACTTGAGCGCATTGCCGCCGGTGGTGGTTTCGGGGTTGCCGAACATGACGCCGATCTTCATGCGGATCTGGTTGATGAAGATGACCATGCAGTTGGTGCGCTTGATGGTGGCGGTCAGCTTGCGCAGCGCCTGGCTCATCAGGCGGGCCTGCAGGCCCGGCAGCGAATCGCCCATTTCGCCTTCGATTTCGGCCTTGGGCACCAGGGCCGCGACCGAGTCGATGACGATCAGGTCGACCGAACCCGAACGCACCAGGGCGTCGGTGATTTCCAGCGCCTGCTCGCCCGTGTCCGGTTGCGAGATCAGGAGGTCGGTCAGGTTGACGCCCAGCTTGTTGGCGTACTGCACGTCCAGCGCGTGTTCGGCGTCGACGAAGGCGCAGGTGCCGCCGATTTTCTGCATTTCGGCAATGACTTGCAGGGTCAGCGTGGTCTTGCCCGAGGATTCCGGACCGTAGATTTCAACCACGCGGCCCCGCGGCAAACCGCCGACGCCCAGCGCGATATCCAGCCCCAACGACCCCGTGGACACCACCTGGATGTCGTGCGAGACCTCGTTGTCGCCGTAGCGCATGATCGAGCCCTTGCCGAACTGCTTTTCGATCTGCGAAAGCGCGGCGGCAAGCGCCTTGGCTTTTTCCGAAGCGGCGGCCTTGGTGGTTTTGTCGTCCATGTAGAGTCCTGTCTGTAACGTATCGGGGCGCGGTACGGGGTTGTCGAGAGATTTCGGATAGCGCAGATTATGGCATCGGATTGTACTGTACAAAAAACCAGTGTGCCAGAGTTTTCCACGTATTCCCTGAGTGGGCAAGCCCGGTCGCCTGTGACAGAATCGCGGATACCCCCGGCGATATGTCCCCTTTGCCCGCCGGGCCTCCCGCCCCAGGGCTTCGTGCCCCCCGGCGGCCAGCGCGCGCCCGCTGCGCGATGCCGGATTTCCTTATTTTTCAGCAGCCCATGCGTATCCTGATCGCCGAAGACGACAGCATCCTGGCCGACGGCCTGTCACGCTCGCTGCGCCACAACGGCTACGCGGTCGACGCCGTACGCGACGGCCTGGCCGCCGATTCCGCCCTGGCGGCCCAGGCCTTCGACCTGCTCATCCTGGACCTCGGCCTGCCGCAACTGGCCGGGCTTGAAGTGCTGCGCCGCCTGCGGGCCCGCAATTCCGCCCTGCCCGTCCTCATCCTGACCGCCGCCGACAGCATCGAACAACGCGTCAAAGGCCTGGACCTGGGCGCCGACGACTACATGGCCAAGCCTTTCGCGCTGTCCGAACTCGAAGCCCGGGTGCGCGCCCTGACCCGCCGCGGCGCGGGCGGCGGCGCCACGCTGCTCAAGCACGGCCGGCTGGTGTTCGACCAGACCGGCCGCGTGGCCATGGTCGATGACCAGACGCTGGACCTGTCCGCACGCGAAGTCAGCCTGCTCGAGATCCTGCTGACCCGCAGCGGCCGCATGGTCAGCAAGACCCAACTGGTCGACCACCTGTGCGAATGGGGCGAAGAAGTCAGCACCAACGCCATCGAAGTCTATGTGCACCGCCTGCGCAAGAAGCTGGAACCCAGCGGCGTGAAGATCGTGACGGTGCGCGGCCTGGGCTATTGCCTCGAACGGGACCAGGGTGCGGCGTACCTCGCAAGCTGAGCCCGCCACGCCAGAGGCGCTCAACCAGGAAGCGCTGGATGTCATGCGGGCCGGCGCCCGCGGCCCCAGCTTCGCGCCGCCGCAGCGCTCGCTGCTGGGCGAGATCCTGGACTGGATGCTGGCGCCCCTGTTCCTGCTATGGCCCATGAGCGTGGCCATCACTTACGTGGTGGCGCAGAACATCGCCAACGTGCCCTACGACCGGGCGCTGGCCAACAACCTGCACGTGCTGACCCGCCAGGTACACGCCCAGGACGGCCGCGCCGTGCTGCGCATGACCGATCCGGCGCGCGAAGTGCTGCGCGCCGACGAGACCGACAGCGTCTTCTGGCTGGCCCTGGGCAGCCGCGGCGAATACCTGGGCGGCGACCGCGCCCTGCCGCTGCCCGCCTCGGTCGGCCAGCCGCGTCCCGGCGAAGTGCAGTACGAAGACGACACCCTGCGCGGCTTCGGCATCCGCCTGGCCTACACCTGGGTCGACCTGAACCTGCCCAATACCCAACCCGCGCTGCTGATCGTGGCCGAGACGGTCGAAAAGCGCACCCAGCTGGCCAACGACATCATCAAGGGCGTGATCATTCCGCAGTTCGTGGTGCTGCCGATCGCGGTGCTGCTGGTGTGGTTCGGGCTGTCGCGCGGCGTGGCGCCACTGAACGCGCTGCAGCAGCGGCTGCGGGCACGCCGGCCCGACGACCTGTCGCCCATCGACGAACGCGCCGCGCCATCCGAGATCGCGCCGCTGGTCGCGGCCATGAACGATCTGCTCGATCGCCTGTCGGCCAACGTGCAGGCGCAGCGCCGCTTCGTCGCCGACGCCGCGCATCAACTGAAGACCCCGCTGGCCGGCCTGCGCACGCAGGCCGAGCTGGCCCTGCGCGACGCCAGTCCCGAAGAAATGCAGTCCAGCCTGCGCCAGTTGGTGACCGGCTCCGAGCGCGCGACGCGCCTGGTGAACCAATTGCTGTTGCTGGCGCGCGCCGAGAACCCCAGCGCCATCGGCCTGGCCGCCACCGACCTGAACGCCATTGCCTACGAGCAGGCCATGCACTGGGTGCCGCAGGCGCTGTCGCTCAGCACCGACCTGGGCTTCGAAGGCTCGGAAACCCCGGTGCTGATCAATGGCAACCCCCTGCTGCTGGCCGAATTGCTGAACAACCTGGTGGACAACGCGCTGCGCTACACGCCACGCGGCGGCCACATCACCGTGCGCGTGCAGGAACAGGATGGCCAGGGCGTGCTGGAGGTCGAGGACTCCGGCCCCGGCATCGCGCCCGAAGAGCGCGAACGCGTGTTCGACCGCTTCTATCGCGTGCTGGGCACGCTGTCCGACGGCAGCGGCCTGGGGCTGGCGATCGTCAGGGAGATCGCCCAGAAGCACCAGGCGACCGTGCTCATCAGCGACCATCCGACGCCGCACTCCGACCTGCCGGGCACCCGTATCCGGGTGGTGTTCCCGCTCTATTCCGAACCCGCCGACGATCTGGACGCCTAGCGTCGCCGTCCTGCCCTGCCTAGGACTATCCCTAGCTCTCCCAGGGAAAGTTACTTTTAGTTTCAATTTTAAGATTCAGGTAAGGGTCACGTCAGAACCTCGTCAGCCTCGCGCCCCAACCTTGCGCATAGCTCGATGTCGGTCTCGCCGGCGGAGGGTGACGCACGGCGGAAAACCGCCGGCCAGAAAAAATCGAGGAGACATCATGAGCACAACTACCATGGCAGGTCGCGGTCCATCCGCGGAACCGCGCCCGATGACCAAGGATGAACGCCGCGTCATCTTTGCCTCGTCGCTGGGCACGGTATTCGAGTGGTACGACTTTTATCTTTACGGTTCGCTGGCCGCGATCATCGCCCAGCACTTTTTCTCGGGCGTGAACCCCACCGCAGGCTTCATTTTCGCGCTGCTGGCCTTCGCCGCCGGCTTCGCGGTGCGCCCCTTCGGCGCACTGGTGTTCGGCCGCCTGGGCGACCTGGTCGGCCGCAAATACACGTTCCTGGTCACCATCGTGCTGATGGGCCTGTCCACCTTCCTGGTGGGCGTGCTGCCCAGCTACGCCAGCATCGGCATGGCCGCTCCCGCCATCCTGATCATCCTGCGCCTCTTGCAAGGCCTGGCGCTGGGCGGTGAATACGGCGGTGCCGCGACCTACGTCGCCGAGCACGCGCCGCATGGCCGCCGCGGCTTCTACACGTCCTGGATTCAAACCACCGCGACCCTGGGCCTGTTCCTGTCGCTGCTGGTGATCCTGGGCATCCGCACCTACCTCGGCGAAGACGACTTCAAGGCCTGGGGCTGGCGCATTCCGTTCCTGATCTCGGTCATCCTGCTGGGCATCTCGGTCTGGATCCGCCTGCAGTTGAATGAATCCCCCACCTTCAAGCGCATGAAGGAAGAAGGCAAGGGTTCGAAGGCCCCGATCAAGGAATCGTTCGGCCAGTGGAAGAACCTGAAGGTCGTGATCCTGGCGCTGCTGGGCCTGACCGCCGGCCAGGCCGTGGTCTGGTACACGGGTCAGTTCTACTCGCTGTTCTTCCTGACGCAGACGCTGAAGGTCGACGCCAACACCGCCAACATCATGATCGCCATCGCGCTCCTGATCGGCACCCCGTTCTTCGTGATCTTCGGCGCCCTGTCGGACAAGATCGGCCGCAAGCCCATCATCATGGCCGGCTGCCTGATCGCTGCGGCGACGTACTTCCCGATCTTCCAGGGCATCACGCACTTCGCCAACCCGGCGCTTGAAAAGGCCCAGGCCAGCGCCCCGGTCACGGTCATCGCCGACCCGACCACCTGCTCGTTCCAGTTCAACCCCGTGGGTACGGCCTCGTTCACCAGCTCTTGCGACGTGGTCAAGTCGTTCATGGCCCGCAACTCGGTGAACTACAAGAACGAAGCGGCCCCCGCCGGTTCGCTCGCCAAGGTCAAGATCGGCAACGACGAGTTCGCCTCGTTCGACGGCAAGGCCATGGCGCCCGCCGACTTCAAGGCCAAGGCCGCCGAACTGGACAAGGCCCTGACCGCCGCGATCCGCAGCCACGGCTACCCCGCCAAGGCTGACCCGGCGCAAAGCAACAACGTCATGGTCGTCGTGCTGCTGACCATCCTGGTGATCTACGTGACCATGGTGTACGGCCCGATCGCGGCCATGCTGGTGGAAATGTTCCCGACCCGCATCCGCTACACCTCGATGAGCCTGCCGTACCACATCGGCAACGGCTGGTTCGGCGGCTTCCTGCCCCCGGTCGCCTTCGCCGTCGTCGCCGCCACCGGCAACATCTACGACGGCCTGTGGTACCCGATCATCATCGCAGTCATGACCCTGGTCATCGGCACGCTGTTCGTGCGCGAATCCAAGGACAACGACATCAACGCTTAAACGACCATCCCCCGCCGGGTGGGACTGCTGCGCCTACCCGGCCTTTCAAAAGCTCCCTTGGGAGCTTTTTTTTTCGCAGGCCTGTCGCGCGTAGCGCGAAAGGCCTGCTGGATTCAGGACGCTGTCAGACCTTGACAATTAGACTGGCGCCTCAGATTACGGCCTTGCGCCTGATCGCCTGGCGATTGATCCCCCTGTCAGGCGGTTGCAGGGCTAGTGTTCTGACACCGATACCGCGTTCCCCGCGAGCCTTTTATGACGCGGTATTGTGTGCTCCCGTACCGGCCCGGCCTCTATTGAGCCGGGCCGCTTTTTTTTCATGCGCCCGAATGCTTGTGCACTCAGATGCGCGCGCATGAAAAAGCGGCCGATGAATCGGCCGCCCGGGATGACGCGAAGGCGCGCTTTAGCGGCGCATGCCGACGCCGATGACCAGCACGCCCGCCACGATGGCCGCGATGCCGGCCCACATGGGGATCGGCACGGACTTCTCGGTTTCGGCCGTAGCCTTGACCGAACCCACCTGCAGCACGGTTTCCTCGGACTTGTAGCTGAAGCCCTTGTAGGCCAAAGCGGCAATGCCCAGCACGATCAGGATAGCGCCGACGACTTTCATGCTTTCTCTCCTCTTGCACACGGTTGCCGCGGACATTACCGCAAGGGCGGACATGTGTCAGTGACAGAACGTGTCGCCTCGCCCCATCGTATTGCACCGCTGCGGCAAAGCGGCCAGGGTCGTATAGAATCTACCCTTTTGGCCGACGCTCATGTGGTTCAAGAATCTCAAGATTTACCGCCTCTCCTCGCCGTGGACCCTGACCGGCGAGCAGCTTGAAGAAACGCTTGCGCGGCATGCCTACCAAGCCGGCAACAACCTCGAAATGCAAAGCCTGGGCTGGGTGCCCCCGCGCGAAAACGGGGGCCTGGCCCACGTCGTGGGCGGGCAGATCCTGCTCAACCTGCGCGCCGAAAAGAAACTGCTGCCCAGCACGGTCGTGAATCAGGTCGCCAAGGCCCGCGCCCAGGAAATCGAAGAGCAGCAAGGCTACAAGCCCGGCCGCAAGCAGATGAAGGAAATCAAGGAACGCGTCACCGACGAGCTCCTGCCGCGCGCCTTCAGCGTCTACCGCGACACCCGCGTCTGGATCGACCCGCAGAACCACTGGCTGGTCATCGACGCCGCCGCCTCGGCCAAGGCCGACGAAGTCATCGGCCTGCTGGCCAAGTGCGTAGATCCGTTCCCGCTCGAAAACCTGTACGTCGCGCAGTCGCCCGCCTCGGCCATGACCGGCTGGCTGGCCGAAGACGAAGCGCCGTCCAACTTCAGCATCGACCAGGACACCGAACTGCGCTCGTCCGGCGAAAGCGGCGCGGCCATCCGCTACGTCAAGCACTCGATCGACGCCGACGACGTGCGCCGCCACATCCAGTCGGGCAAGCAGTGCACGCGCCTGGCCATGACCTGGGCCGACCGCATCTCGTTCGTGCTGACCGAAGGCCTGGACGTCAAGCGCGTTGCCCCCCTGGACGTGCTCAAGGAAGGCAATGACAACATGGCCACCAACGACGACGAAAAGTTCGATTCCGACATGATGCTCATGACGGGCGAGCTGGCCAAGATGCTGGCCGAACTGGTCGAGGCCCTGGGCGGCGAAAAGAAGATCTAAGGCGCCTGGCCGACCTGGCTTTGCCTTATCAGGCCGCCCCGTTCCGGGCGGCCTTTTTCATGCCGCAACGGCGGGAAAGCGCAGCGTCACGCGCGCCCGGCCAGACCGCGCCCAACCCGGCCAACCCTACGCCGCAACGCTGCGGTCGCGCCCGCCCTGCTTGGCCTGGTACAGCGCCTTGTCGGCGCGATCGATCAGATAGGCGTAATCAGGGTGGCCGTCAAACGTCGCCACGCCGATGCTGGCCGTGATGCGCAATGCGCCCGCCTCGGGAATGCTGAATGCATGCCGGCGGATTTCGGCGCCCAGCTTCTCGGCCACTGCCAGGGCGGCATCGCGCGCCGTATCCACCAGCACCACCAGGAATTCCTCGCCGCCGTAACGGAACACGAAGTCGCTGGACCGGCATGACTGGTGCACCACTTCGGCAAACTGGCGCAGCACCTGGTCGCCCCCGGAGTGCCCGTACTGGTCGTTGATGGCCTTGAAATGGTCGATATCCAGCAGCAGCACCGAAAACGCCGAATGCTCGCGCGTGGCGATCAGGATCTCGCGGCCGATCACCGACGGCAGGAAACGGCGGTTCAGCACATTGGTCAGCGGGTCGCTGCCGCTTTCGATTTCCGCCACCATGTCAAAGAGGCCATTGAGCAGGTGCTTGATGCGCGCCACCAGCTCCTGAAGCTCGCGCACCTGGTCGGGCAACGATGGCTGGCCCGCCTGCCCGCCTTGCAGCAGGCGCGGCAGCACCACGTCGTCCAGCCGCGATACGGCCTCGGTGATCTGGCCCAGCGCCGGCGCGCTTTCGAACAGCACGCCGCCCTTGTGCTGCAGCCACAAGCCGAATTCGGACGCCGCCAATCGCGGCAGGACCTGCTCCGGCGCACGGTAGTGCAGGCCGATCAGCACGGCCTGGCTCCATTCGAGCAGCGCCGCGCGCTGGCGCTCGCGTTCGGTCGAGATGTTCTGCCCCAGCGCGAACAGCCGGTAGGCCTCGTCGTTGCGCGCGCCGCGGTTGATGTCGCGCATGAAGGCGCGGCTCATCTGCTCGATCGCCAGGTCAAAGAGATTACAGACGTACTGGGTCGCGATCGACGCCGCCGTGCCATCCAGGTCGCTGGCGCGCAGGCGTTGCGCGATCTCGTTCTTCAGGATGCGCGCGCCGGCCATCACCAGGTGAATCGGAATGTGCACGCGCGCATGCACTTCGCCCACCTTTTTCTGTGTGGCCATCAGCGCGGCGATGTCACCCTGGTCGCGCACGCACAACAGGCCCTTGAGCCAGTGCTTCATGCCCTTGTGCAGGCGGCTGGAGACGATCTCGTGCGACAGGCGCGGGCCGGCTTCGGCGTCGGCCAGCAAGGTGGAATAGAAGGCGTCGACCAGGGCGTGGGCGCTGTCGGACACCACCGCGGCGACCTGGCCGCGGGTGTAGGCGTCCACCGACGAATAGACTGCCTGCCAGGCCTGCGCATTGGACGCGCTGAGGTAGCAGGCCTGACCGGCAGGATCAGGGGACGACGGAACCGCGCGACTCATCGAAGACATAAAACCATCCGACCGAAGACTCCATGGCGTGTCTCGGAGCGACACGCGACAGGAAAAACCAGCGCGGATTATGCTTGAAATCGCGGGCGCGCCGCCGCAGCGGCGTCGCCCCGTGCGGTTTATTCCAGGCCGTGGAAGACCGAATCGTCGGGACCGACGTGCGACGGGTGCTGCCACGTCACGTCGCGCAGCGAGTGCTGCACCAGCCCTTCCACGCCCAGCAGCACCGCGAAGATGGCCATGCGGATGGGAATGCCGTTGTCGGTCTGGCGGAAGATCGCCAGGCGCGGATCATGGTTCAGGTCCACGCTCAGGTCGTTGGCGCCCGGACGGCTATCGCGCGGCAGCGGGTGCATGACGATGGTCTCGGGGCTGCAGTACGCGTCGATGATGGCGCGGTTGATCTGGAAATCGGGCGTGTAGCCTTCGTTCTCTTCGTTGGCGAAACGCTCTTTCTGCACGCGCGTCGCATAGATGACGTCGGCGCCGGCCAGGCCTTCGGCCAGCGTGGTCTTCTGCTCGATGATGTTGCCGTTGCGGCTGGCCTGTTCGATGATGTACGAGGGCATTTCCAGGCCCTTGGGCGACACCAGCGAGAACTTGACGTTCTTGTACAGGGCCATCAGCTTGATCAGCGAGTGCACGGTGCGGCCGTACTTCAGGTCGCCGACCATGGCGATGTGCGCGCCGTCCAGCAGTTTGCCCAGGCGCGAGAACTCGGTCAGGATGGTGTACAGGTCCAGCAGGGCCTGGCTGGGGTGCTCGCCGGGGCCGTCACCGCCGTTGACCACCGGAATGTTGGTGGCGCGCGCGAATTCCGCGACCGAGCCCTGCTCGGGATGGCGGATCACCATGGCATCCACGTAGCCGCTCATGACGCGGCTGGTGTCGTAGATGGATTCGCCCTTGGCCATGGACGAGAACGTGAAGCCCGTGGTGTCGCACACCGAGCCGCCCAGGCGGCAGAATGCCGAGCCGAAGCTGACGCGGGTACGGGTGCTGGCCTCGAAGAACAGGTTGCCCAGCACGGCGCCTTCGAGCACGCGCGACACTTTCTGGCGGCGCGCGATGGGCTGCATCATGTCGGCCACGCGGAACAGGTCTTCGACCGATTCCCGGGTGAACTGGTCCACCGACAGCAACTGGTTCTTGCCTTCCACCGCGATCCGGTCACGCAGCGGGCCGTCTTGTACGCTTTGCGTATACTTTTCGAGCAACACGCCGTTTTGGACGATTTCGCTGACGAAGCGCTGCACCACTTCCGGCATGGCCCGGAATTCCTGCGAGCCCTCAGGCAGCAGCCAGGTATCCAGGGCACGGCGCTTGACGCCGATCCGGGTCGCGAACACGTCGCGCGTGAGGTTCAGGCGTCGCATCGCGTCGCGCAGGAAAGCTTGCTGGGAAATGGTCATGACAGGTCCCGGATAAAGGGTTTATATACGCACTGCGCATATTATTCCCAACGCAAGTGCAAGTCCAACACTTTTGCGCACACGGGTTTACCCGTTGTTTTTATCGGCGAGCGTAGGTGGTCATGTGGGGCGAGGCGTCCGCGGCGGCTTGCCCGGCCGCCAGCCAGCAGCCGGCGCAGAAAGCCAGGGCGCTGGCCACATAGCACAGCAGGGCCAGCGTCTGCGCCGGCAGGTGCCCGCGCGTCACACGGCCGTTGTAGCCCTGGCGCAACAGGCTGACCTGCGCCAGATACCCGAACATGGCCCCCAGGCAGGCCGTCAGCAGGCCGGCCAGCAGCAGGAACAGGGGTAACTGCAGATCGGGGGCGGCGATATCACCGCCCACCATGCCCAGCGAAAACGCCGCCAGGCCCAGCGCCGCGGCGCCGTTCAACCAGCCCAGGAACCGAAAGGCGCCCGCCAGCAGCGCGAACGGCATGCCGGCGGCGCGGATCTGCTGGGCGCGGGGGTCCATGGATCAGCCCTTGCGGCAGACCGGCGTGGCGCTCTGGATCGAGGCGCGTGCGGCGGCGATTTCAGCGGCGTCCCAGCGGCCTTGGCCCAGGACCGTGACGGTGACCTTGGACTTGGCAGGGCCGTCGGACTCGGCGGACACCAGCTCCAGCACCGTGGCGGGCTCGCCTACCTTGAAGACCTGCACCTCGTCGGGCGCGCCCTTTTCGCCGATGGTGTGGCGCCAGGCGTAGGCCACGTTGTAGGGGTGCTGCACATTGACGTGGCAGGTACGCACGTATTCGCCGGCGCGGCGGAAGGCCGCCTGGTAATTGGTGTCCACGCTGAAGGTTTCCTTGAGCACGGTATCGGACTCGTAGACGCCCTTGCTGGCGCATCCAGCCAGCACTGCCATCAACGTGACGCCCACCCATACAGACTTGCGCATGATTCTTCCTGCCTTCAGATTCGGATTCCCGCGATTATGCCAGCGGCCGTAAAAAGGCCACGCCCGAAATGCCGGAACATTTCTGCGTGGCCTTTGCGGCGCCGAGGGCGCGCGGACAACGTAACGCCACTACTTGTTGGCGGCACCCTCGATTTTCTCGCCGCCGCGCTGGATGTCCTTGCCGGCGCCTGCAACGGTATTGCACCCCGCCGTCAGGGCGGCAATCGAAAGCATCATGACAAGAATGACTTTGTTCTTCATGGGCATCTCCTATCGAGGCGTGGAAACCGAAGCCAGCATACCGCAAAGACCGCCGTTTGCGCAGGGTGGCCGTCCCGCCCCCCGGGCCGCGGCCAAGGTGCGACCGATTGGTCACATCGCCAGGCGCTGCGCGCTTGTCGCCTATTTGCCGGCAATGGATTAGGATTCGCAAATGACCAAGAAACACCTATCGGAAAACAACAACGGCGGCTCGCCGCAGGCGTGGGGCTGGGAACAGCCGCAATGCCGCGGACAAGCCGCATTGGCGCTCTTCATCGACGATCTGCACCGTATCTTGCAGAACCATGCCGCGGGCCAGTTGGCCGACAGCAGCACGCTGGCCGACGCGCAGGAACAGGTCGATGACCTGCTGGCGCGCTACAACGGCATTGCCGCGGCGCCCGAGATTTTCCTGGGCCAATCGGTCCAGCTCAAGGAAGGCGTCGACCGCAATGGCGTTTCGCATACGGTACCCATTTTTTCGGCGCGCCTGAAACAATCGCTGGTCGCAATGCTAGGACAAGGACCCGGCTGACCCCCCACCCGGCGCGTGCCGCCGGCGGTCAGCCAGAACAGCTCTAACGAGGGAGACCGCACAAATGAATACAGACAATGTCGTAGAGTTCCTCCGCTTGCTGTCGCTGGACGTGTCGCTGGGCGCCGCCGCCCAGCACGCCGCTGGCCAGGCGGATGCACCTCTGGCGTTGGCACGCCTGGCCACCGCGCACGGCTTGCCTTGCAGCGCTTCTGACTGGTCTGTATTCGCCCGCGGCTGTCTGGATGCCTCGGAAGCGGCCGAGGCCGAAATGCCGTCGGGCGAGGCCAAGATCTGGCAACTGGTGCAGGACCCCGGCCAGGATGCCAGCATGCCCGCCAGCGCCATCACCCGAGTCATCGGCATCGTCGCGCAACCCGACGGGGGCCTCGTGGTGGGCCATGTCGTCAATGACCTGGCGCCGCCGCGTCCGGGCCAGAGCGCCCAGCCCTATCCTCACGGCTCCTGAGGCCACCCTGCCACTGCCGCCGGGCCCGGTGGCCCGGCCTTACGCGTTGGCGCCTGCCAGGAAGTCCGCCACGCCTCGCGCCGCGACGCGGCCGCTGGCCATGCACGCGGTGAGCAGATAGCCGCCCGTCGGCGCTTCCCAGTCCAGCATTTCACCTGCGCAGAAAACACCTGGCAAAGCCTGCAGCATCAAGCCGGGCGTCAGCGCCTCGAAGCGCACGCCGCCGGCCGTGCTGATGGCTTCATCCATGGGGCGCGCCCGCAACAGCGTCACCGGCAACGCCTTGATCAACCCGCCCAGACGCTGCGCATCGCGAAAATCGTCGGCCCCCGCGCATTCGCGCAGCAAACCCGCCTTCACCCCCGTCAGCCCCAACCGGCTCTGCAAGTGGCTGGACATGGACCGCGCGCCGCGCGGATGCGTCACCGCGGCCATGACCTTTTCGGCCGTCCAGTCCGGCGCCAGGTCCAACAACGCCACGGCGTGGCCCGCCGTGGCGATCTGGTCGCGCAGCGGCGCCGACAAGGCATAGACCAGGCTGCCTTCGATGCCGTTTTCCGTCACCACGAATTCGCCCTGGCGCGCACGCCCCGGACCAGCCGCGCCGACCGCACGCATGGCCACGGACTTCACCGGCTGACCCGCATGACGCTGCCGGAAATGCTCGGACCAGGCCACGTCGAAACCGCAATTGGCGGGGCGCAGCGGCGCCACCCCGACGCCGTGCGCGGCCAGTCCTGGCAGCCAGGCGCCGTCGGAACCCAGCTTGGCCCAGCTGCCGCCGCCCAGCGCCAGCACCACGGCATCGGCCGTCTGGCTGCGCGGGCCTTCCGGCGTATCGAAGCGCAGATCAGCCGCCGTGGGCGCAGCCGTGGCGGGCCAACCCAGCCAGCGATGACGCATGTGAAAACGCACACCACTGGCGCGCAGCCGCGCCAGCCAGGCCCGCAGCAAGGGGGCGGCCTTCATTTCGGACGGAAACACGCGGCCGGACGAACCGACAAAGGTCTCGATTCCCAGTTGCCGCGCCCATTCGCGCAGGCCGCCGGCATCCAGCACACGCAACCAGGGCTCGATGTGCTCGGTCCGCTCGCCATAGCGGGCCAGGAACGGCGCCGCAGCCTCGCTGTGCGTCAGGTTCAGGCCGCCGCGGCCAGCCATCAGGAACTTGCGGCCCACCGACGGCATGGCGTCATAGACATCGACCGCCAACCCCTGCGCGGCCAGGCCTTCGGCCGCCATCAAGCCCGCAGGACCGCCGCCGATGACGGCGACGCGCTTGAGGGACGAGTTCATGGCGTCGACGCCTTGGCGCAGTCAAACAACGGATGCGGGTGCAGGTACATGAAGAAGCGATTCGGAAGGACCAGGGCGGCAGGTGCCGCCGGGGCAGCGATTGTCGCATGCGGGCCTGGCGCGATGCCGCACGCCCCATATGGGACAAAAAAATGCCCCGAATGGGGCATTTATTCATCGTTGGCCACAAGCCTTTGATATGACAGGGATATTACGACATGCACAGTGGCTATCCCAAGGCTTGTCCACAATCGCTGTGGGTAACTTGCGCCCGCTAGGCGTTGCCCGCGGCCTGCATGGGCCCCGACCAGGGTTCAGCGTCGAGCTGAAAGCGCAGCTCCTGGTATTCGCCATCGACCGACACAGACCGCAGCAGGCCCGCACCCAACGCCTGGCCCAACGCACGGCGGCAGAGGGTTTCGGGATCGTCGGGCAGCGACTGGAATACGCCATCGGGAATGCGCAAGCGCAGCAGTGCCTGGGGATCGCCCCGTTCGGCCGGTCGGCCGATATGGATGTGGGCCGGATAGCCATGCGGGCACCAGATGCCCACGTGATACTTGCCTTCGGTGCCGGTATCGGCCACGTAGCCGGGATGATCGTATTTTGCTGTGCCCATGGACCCTCCTCGTGTGCGGCGAACTAGCGCGCGTGACCCATGGTAGCGCAGCGTCCGCCGGCTGTGCGGCCGCCAGACCCCGGGAAACTCCGGACTGGAACGATGACTTGATGCAGGGCAAGGCGGGGACGAAAAAAAACCGCGACCTGTGTCGCGGTTTTTTCGTGGCGCCCTGGGCAGGCGGGAAAAGCATGCTGCCGATGGGGCCAGGGACTGCTTGAAACTGGTTGCGGGGGCAGGATTTGAACCTACGACCTTCGGGTTATGAGCCCGACGAGCTGCCAGACTGCTCCACCCCGCGTCTGATGTGTGAATCATACATCATTTTGAAATCTTGTGCAGCGCACCCAGGCCATTTTGCCGATTATTTTTGCTGACGGCCCGAAAAACACCCCGGGCAATGGCCCAGAAACGCTGCGCGGGGCTGGGAACATCCAGGCAGATCGCCTGCGTCCGGCACAGCGCCGTCAACACCAGCGGACCGCCTTCCGGCAAAGGGTAGCTTTCGCCCGCGTTCAAGCGGACCGGCGGCGGCAAATGCCGGCCAGGCGGCACTTCCGAGCGATAAGGCGGCTCGACGACCAGCAGGCTGCCGCTGACGCAGACGACGGTCGCGCCCCCACGCAGGTGCACCTGCCGGCTGGCGCCGGACAGGATTTCAAGACGTTGGGCGGGCAATTCGGGGGCGGGAAAAAGGGCCATGGTCATCTCCAATCTGACCCCTGTAGCCTACGAGTCCCCTGCTTTGCGCAACAGCCACACAATCCGGCTTTCTGTACCGATGCAGACTCTCGATTTTGCCGCTGTTCTGGTGTACTTTGCGTGAATCTGTGCCTACCCTCACACCAACCTAGGGGAGCATGATCGGCGGATGGAACCGCAACCGCTCTATCTACGCCTGGCCAACCACTACCGGCGCGCCATCCAGACGGGGGTCCTGGCCCCGGCGCAGCGCATGCCGTCGGTGCGCACGCTGGTGCGTACCCATCATGTCAGCCTGTCCACCGCCCTGCAGGCCTGCCGCCTGCTCGAAGACGACGGCCTGATCGAGGCCCGCCCCCGTTCCGGCTACTTCGTGCTCAAGCCGCGCCGCAGCAGCATCCCCCCCGTGAACGAACCGGACATCCGCCAGTCCCTGGGCGCCGCGCAGTACGTCGGCATCCATGACCGCGTGTCGGACTTCGTGGCCAAGTGCGAGGCCCATCCGGTCAGTGCCAATTTCGCGCTGGCCGCGGCGCTGCCGGACGCCTACCCGATGGAAGACCTGAAACAGGCCATGATCCGCACGTTGCGGCAATCGCCCCAGGTGCTGGTCAGCCCGGTGCCCCCGCAAGGCCATCCGGACCTGCGCACCGTGCTGGCACGCCGCGCGCTGGCCAATGGCATCAATGCCACGCCCGACGACGTCATCGTCACGCACGGCTGCATCGAGGCCCTGAACCTGGCGCTGCGTGCCGTGGCCCGCCCGGGCGACACCATCGCGGTCGAGTCACCCACCTACTTCGGTCTGTTGCAGATCCTGGAAAGCCTGGGCATGCGCGCGCTGGAGATTCCCACCAGTCCGCAGCACGGACTGTCGATCGAGGCGTTGGACCTGGCCTTCCAGACGCACGGCAACATCCGCGCGGTGGTGGTCGTGCCGAACTTCCAGAACCCGCTGGGCTGCGTCATGCCCGATGCCGAAAAGGCCCGCCTGGTGGCGTTGTGCGAGCGCCAGCAGGTGCCGCTGATCGAAGACGACACCTATGGCGCGCTGACCGACGACGACACGCCCCTGGCCGCCGCCAAATCCTGGGACCCGACCGGCAACGTCATCTACTGCTCGTCGATGCACAAGACGCTGGCGCCCGGCATGCGGCTGGGCTGGCTGCTGGGCGGCCGCTGGAAGGCCCGTATCGCCATGCTGAAGTTCGCGCAAAGCCGGCCCAATGAGCCGCTGGCGCAGATCGCGGTGGCCGACTACCTGGGCTCGCGCGCGTACGACCGGCACCTGGCGCGATTGCGCCGGCAACTGAAGACCCAGCGCGACCAGACCGCCGAAATCATCGCGGCGCACTTCCCGCGCGGCACGCGCCTGAGCGTGCCCAAGGGCGGCATGCTGCTGTGGGTGGAAATGCCCGAAGGCCGTTCGGGGCTGGACGTATTCGAAGCCGCGCTCAAGCAAGGCATCCGCGTGGCGCCGGGCGCGATGTTTTCCAACAGCACCCGCTACAACCACTTCCTGCGCATCAGTTGCGGACAGCGGCACACGCCGGACATCGCGCAGGCGCTGGGCACCCTGGCGCGCATCGTCGGTGAGCGCCCCGCATGAATCCGCACCTGCACCAGTTCATCGTCGACTACGGCCTGTGGGCGGTCTTTGGCGGCACCCTGCTCGAAGGCGAAAGCGTGGTGGTGCTGGCGGGCTTCCTGTCGCACCAACGCCTGCTGCATCTGCCCTACGTCATGCTGTGCGCGTTCGCCGGCTCGTTCCTGGCCGACCAGGCGCTGTTCTACCTGGGACGGCGCTACCGGGACCATCGCTACGTGGCTCGGATCCGCGCGCAGCCGGCATTTGGCAAGGCGCTGGCCGCCATCGACCGCTATCCGCACGGCTTCATCCTGGCACTGCGCTTTCTGTATGGCCTGCGCACGGTAGGGCCGGTTGCGCTGGGCGTGTCGCGCGTGTCGCCACTGCGTTTTCTGGTGCTCAATGCCATTGCCGCCGCGATCTGGGCGGTGTGCTTCAGCCTGGTGGGTTATGTGTTCGGCGAGACCATCGAGTCGATGCTGGGCCGTTTGCACGGCGTGGAGACCAAGCTGGCGGTGGCCGCCGCCATCGGCATTGCGGTCTGGCTGGCCTATCGCCTGTATGCGCGGCGGCGGCGCAAGCAGGGTTGAAAGACGTACTGGCCCGCTGCGTGGTCAAGCCAGGCGTCGGCCGCCCCTGACCCGCCGTGTCAGAACACCAGCTTGCCGCTGGCGAGCATGACGTGGCGGCGCCGCGCCTTGCGGTACAGGGGGCCGATGAACGGCAGCAAGGCCAGCCGTCGCAGGATGGGATGGCGCTGGTCGAAGTCGTGCCACGCCTTGAAACCATGGCCCAGGCGTTCCCAGCTTTCACGCGCCTCGGGAGAAAGTTTGCCGGGGTCGAACGCCGCCAGCTTTGCCGCTTCCGAAACCCGCGCCGCCAGGGGCTTGTTCCGGTATTCCAATGGATACTGATTCCGCATGGGGCCGCATATTACCCGGCTTGGCGGGTGCGTGCCGGCCTCGCACGCACGGCGGTTACAGAGCCATTTGGCGCGGCCTTTGATCGCCTTTTGCAAGCCCTTGTAATCAAAGGAAAAAGGCTGTCTATGCCCGCACTATCCCAAGGCTTGTCCACAGAAGTTGTGGGTAACTTTGCCGGCGGCAGCCGGCCGAAGGCCTACTTGAGGGCGGCGATGACCTGGTCGCGCACGCTTTCGAAGCCGGCCACGTACTGCGGATTTTCCGAGCGGGCCAGGAGGCTGGAGTAGTTCTGTTCGAGCTGGGCCTCGATGGCCTCGCGCAGGCCGGGCGAGCCCTTGGCCAGATGCAGCATCGTCAGCAGCGCCGAGTTGAGCGCATCGATGCGGCCGCCCTGGTGCGAGATGGTGTGCACGATGACCGCGATTTGTTCCTGGGTGTCCATGGGTAAGCCTCCTGGCAATGATGTCGGCGCAAATCCTAGCATGGGTGCGCGCGGCCGCTGGGCAAGCCCCGCCGCCCGCGCTAGCATGAAGCGTAGCGCGGCGCCGACGGCGCGGCGCAACCGGAGCGTGCCCATGAAGACGATCCAGAACTATCTGCCCCCGGATGCCGCGTCCCTGCGGCGCCTGCAGGAACGGTTGGGCTACAGCGACGCGCAGATGACCGAACTGGCCGGACTGGACGATGCCACGCCCTGGTCCAGCTATGTCGGCGGTCCGCAGCCACGCACCCTGGGCCGGCAGCGGCTGATCGCCATGGCCGCCCGGCTGGCGCTGGATGAGGCGGCTTGGCAGCGCGTGCTGGCCGCCATGCGCGATGCGGGTGCGCGTTTCGACTACGGCGCGCCCGCCGCCGCGCCGACGCCGCCGGCCCCCGCTCCCAGCCCCGAGGAAGAAAGCAAGTTCGGCATGCGCCTGGTGAGCGACCACGGCGCCTTCCACGAAATGGAGCAACTGCGTGAATTCGCGCACTTTGCCAACGAATTCGGCGTCAGCGAGCTGGTGCGCGCCGCCCGCTACGACAGCGGCGCCGACCTGTGCCGCTTCACGCTCGATGCGGCGCAGGCGCAAGACCCGGCGCGCCGCGACCGCGTCTTCGATGCCGCCTTCAAGACCATCACGCGCTTCGAGTTCGACGGCCGCGTCTACCAAGGCGGCATACCGCCCGAGTCCGACGGTTGACGATGCGCTGGACCGCCAGAACGGCAGGCCCGCGCGCGCGCATTGACTTGCGCCGCGTCGCCCTTGTATGGTCGGGCGCATGAACGAACGCCTGGACACCATCGACCGCCAACTGCTCAGCCTGCTGCAGGCCAACGCCCGCGAACCCGCCGCCATCCTGGCGCGCAAGCTGGGGCTGGCCCGCACCACCGTGGTGGCGCGCATCGCCCGCCTGGAACGCGAGAGCATCGTGGCCGGCTATGGCGTGCGCCTGGGACGCCTGCTGGAAGAAGCCGCGGTGCGCGCCTATTGCTTCATCAGCGTGTTGCCCAAGACGCCGGCGGCGGTGATCCGCGAGCTGGAAAAAATGCCCGAAGTCGAAGAGGTCTCGTCGGTCAGCGGACCGTACGACTACCTGATCTTCCTGCGCTGCGAGACCCACGAACAGCTGGACGCGCTGCTGGACCGCATCGGCCTGATCGACGGCGTGAAGCAGACCCAGACGTCCATTGTGCTCAGCCGCAAGGTCGACCGCCGCAGCGCGGTTGGCGCGCCCTGACCCCGCCCGGCCCCATCCGGCGCCCTCCCCCCTGCCCGCCGGGACGGCGGGGGCGGCATAATGTTGTAATGTGGTCTATCGCCAATTACGGATCTCCCATGCTTGCACGCCTTGCCTTCACCTCTGCCCTGATCGCCCTGCTGGCCGCCTGTTCCAGCATGAGCGACGTGACGTCCACCGGCAAGAACAGCTACAGCGTCACGTACAGTTCGGGCACGCAGCTGCTGACCTGGGTCGAGATCAAGAACCAGGCGCTGCAACGCGCCGACCAGTACTGCCAGTCCATCGGCCGCAAGCTGCAAAAGCCCGCCGTCACGTCCAACCACGCGACGGGCCTGGGCTCCAAGCGCGCCACGGTCAATTTCGAATGCGGCGCGATCGATCCGCCCAAGACCGACAAGCAATAAGCCAGGAACCATCGTGAAGACTCCGCCGCCCGTGGGAATCACCATGGGGGATGCCGCCGGCATCGGCCCCGAAATCGTCGTCAAGGCCTGTGCCCAGGGTTTGAATGCACCCTGTGTGGTGTACGGCGATGCAGGCGCGCTGCGGCGCGCCGCCGCGCTGCTGGGCGCGCGTCTGGACATCGTCGAGATCGCCCATGCGGGCCTGGCGACGGGCGACGCCGGCCGGATCGAAGTCATTGCCTGCGGCCCCGCCCTGCCGCCCGACCTGCCCTATGGCCAGGTCAACGCGGCGGCCGGACGCGCCGCCTACGATTACGTCTGCGCCGCCATCGACGACGCCCAGGCCGGCCGCATCCGCGCCATCGTAACGGCGCCGCTGAACAAGAAGTCCATGCACGAAGGCGGCATCGACTACCCCGGGCACACCGAGATCCTGGCCGAACGCTCGGCCACGCAGGACTTCGCCATGATGCTCGCCAACGATGAGCTGCGCGTGCTGCTGGTGACCATCCACGTGGCGCTGGCCGACGTCATCGCGCGCATCACGCCGCAGGCGGAACTGACCGCCATGCGCCTGGCCGATCGCGCCTGCCGCCAGATGGGCATTGCGCAGCCGCGCGTGGCAGTGGCCGGCCTGAACCCGCACGCCGGCGAAGGCGGCAAGTTCGGCCGCGAAGACCTGGACATCATCGAACCGGCCATCCGCCTGGCGCGCAACGAAGGCATCGACGCCAGCGGCCCCTGGCCCGGCGACACAGTCTTCATGCGCGCGCGCCGCGGTGAATTCGACATCGTGGTGGCCCAGTACCACGACCAGGGCCTGATCCCGGTCAAGTACCTGGGACTGGACCACGGCGTCAACGTCACGGTGGGCCTGCCGTTCGTGCGCACCAGCGTCGACCACGGCACCGCCTTCGACATCGCCGGCAAAGGCGTCGCGGACCAGGCCTCGCTGGTGGCGGCCTTCGACCTGGCTCTGGCCATGACGCCCTGAGCGGCCTGGCCCCACGGCGCCACACGCTCGGCTGACGGACACCGGCGCCCCGCCGCGGGGCGGCCTGCGGGCCCCGGGTCTACAATACGCCCCGATTCCGGCGCCCGCCGCGCGCCGCCGCTTTCCGTTCTACCACCTACCTCCATGTCACGCCTTGTCCGTCTCCTGCCCGACCGCTTCACCCTCTACCTGATCTGCACCGTCATCATTGCCAGCATCGTCCCCGCCCACGGCCAGGGCGTGGTGGTGTTCGGCTGGATCACCAACATCGCGGTCGGCCTGCTGTTCTTCCTGCATGGCGCGCGCCTGTCGCGCGAGGCCATCATCGCCGGCCTGACTCACTGGAAGCTGCACCTGACCATCTTCTCGGCCACCTTCCTGATGTTCCCGCTGCTGGGCCTGGCGCTCAAGCCCGTGCTGGAACCGCTGGTGACGCCCGAGCTCTACCTGGGCATCCTGTTCCTGTGCTGCCTGCCCGCCACGGTGCAGTCGGCCATCGCCTTCACTTCGATGGCGCGCGGCAACGTGCCCGCGGCCGTCTGCAGCGCCTCGGCCTCCAGCCTGCTGGGCATTTTCCTGACGCCGTTGCTGGTGGGCACGGTGGTGGCCAATGCCGGCAGCGCGCCGATCTCGTTCGATGCCGTCGGCAAGATCATGCTGCAACTGCTGCTGCCCTTCGTACTGGGCCAGTTCGCCCGCCGCTGGATCGGCGCCTGGGTGCACAAGCGCAAGGCGATGCTGAAATTCGTGGACCAGGGTTCGATCCTGCTGGTGGTCTACACCGCGTTCTCGGAAGCCATCAACGAGGGCCTGTGGAGCTCGACGCCGATCCCCGCCCTCCTGGGCCTGGTGGTCTGCTGCGCCGTAATCCTGGCGTTGGCGCTGGGCCTGTCGGCGTTGGCGGGCAAGGTGCTGGGCTTCAACGTGGCCGACCGCATCACCCTGCTCTTTTGCGGCTCCAAGAAAAGCCTGGCCAGCGGCATTCCCATGGCGCAGGTACTGTTCGCCGGCCACGCCGTGGGCGCCATCGTGCTGCCCCTGATGCTGTTCCACCAGATCCAGCTGATGGTCTGCGGCGTGCTGGCCGCGCGCTACGGCAAGCGGCCCGAATCGGAAGAGTGACTGTCCGGCTGCCCAATGAAAAACCGCGCCCAGTGAACTGACCCCCAGAAGTTGGACGGTCAACTAAAGCCCGAAGGCCTGGGCTCGGTATTGCACCGGGCTCAGGCCTTTCAGCTTGAGCTTGATACGGTCGTGATTGTAGT
>NZ_CADIJO010000021.1 GCF_902859705.1 Achromobacter deleyi
CGGCGCACGGCCGCCACCGGCGCTGCGAGGCGCGGCGTTGGCCGGGCGCGAGCGGCGGTCGCCGCCATTGCCGTTGCCACCGCGGCCGCCATTGCGGTTGCCGCCGCGCGGGGAGCGCGCGTCTTCGTCGCGTTCCTGGCGGTCAAAGGCGGCCGCGCTGGTGGCGGGCGGGGTCCAGTCCAGCACCGGCTTGCGCTCGATGGTCTTCTTGATCAGGCGCTCGATGTCCTTGAGCAGCTTGATTTCGCTGTTGTCCACCAGCGAGACCGCGGCACCCGTGGCGCCGGCGCGGCCGGTGCGGCCGATGCGGTGCACGTAGTCTTCCGGCACGTTGGGCAGCTCGAAGTTGACCACCTGGGGCAACTGGTCGATGTCCAGGCCGCGGGCGGCGATGTCGGTGGCCACCAGCACCGTGACGGTGCCGTCCTTGAAGCCGGCCAGCGCGCGGGTGCGGGCCGATTGGCTCTTGTTGCCGTGGATGGCGGCGGCGGTCAGGCCGTCTTTCACGAGCTTTTCGGCCAGGCGGTTGGCGCCGTGCTTGGTGCGCGTGAACACCAGCACCTGGTGCCAGCCGCTTTCGCGGATGATGTGGCTGATCAGGTCGCGCTTGTGATGCTGTTCGACCAGGTGCACCGTCTGGGTGACCAGTTCGGTGGCGGTGTTGCGCGGGGTGACCGAGACTTCGCCCGGATCATTCAGCACGCCGCGGGCCAGCGAACGGATTTCGTCCGAGAACGTAGCCGAGAACAGCAGGTTCTGGCGCTGCTTGGGCAGCAGGGCCAGGATCTTGCGGATGTCGCGGATGAAGCCCATGTCCAGCATGCGGTCGGCTTCGTCCAGCACCAGGATCTCGACGCCGGACAGGTCGACCGTCTTCTGGCCGCAGTGGTCCAGCAGGCGGCCGGGCGTGGCCACCAGGATGTCCAGCGGCTTGCGCAGCGCGGAGATCTGGGGGTTGATGTTGACGCCGCCGAACATCACCATGGACGTCAGCGAGGTGTGCTTGCCGTAGGTCTGCACCGATTCGGCCACCTGCGCGGTCAGTTCACGCGTCGGGGTCAGGATCAGGCAACGGGGGCGGCCGGGCTTGCGGGCCTCGGGCTTTTTCTGCATCAGCAGATGCAGGATGGGGAGCGTGAAGCCAGCGGTCTTGCCGGTGCCGGTCTGGGCGGCGGCGAGCAGGTCGCCGCCTTTCAGGACCTGCGGAATCGCCTGGGCCTGGATGGGGGTGGGTGCGGTATAGCCGGTGTCGGCAATGGCGCGCAACAGGGAATCAGCCAGCCCGAGGTCGGCGAAAGAGGAAGAGGTAGTCAAAACAACTCCAGCGGCAGCCCGTCGCTCAAGTTGAGAGACTCCAATCCAGGCGGACGAATAAGGAGAAAAGGGAAGCGCCCTGATTGGGCGAAGCTTGGCGGCGAAGTGCCTAGCGGACGTGTGCAGATTGGCAAAGCACACTCGGCGATTGTAGCTGATGCCGCGCCGCAACACCCGTGCGATTCCCGATGGATGTATAACTAAGTAACATTTGGCAGCGGCTATTACGATTTAGGTGTAATCCCTAGGGCGATGCTCCCTATAATCCGAGCGCTTATCTCCCACATAAAGAAATAAAGGGTTGCTATGAAAAAGGCGGCAGTAGCGGGTTTGGTCGTTGCGCTGGGCGCAATCTGGACGGGCACGGCCTGGTACACCGGTCAAAAGGCCGAAGCATTCGTCAAGCAATCGATTGACGACGGCAACGTCGAACTCAAGAAGGTCGCCGACAAATGGGGCGTGAACGCCGTCATCGAACTGATGTCGTTCGAGCGCGGCGTGTTTTCCTCGTCCGAGCGTTATCGCGTGAAGTTCACGCTGCCTGCCAAGGATGGCAAGCCGGCCGAAGAGCACGAAGTCCAGTTCACCGAGCAACTGGATCACGGCCCCTTCCCGCTGTCGAACCTGACGTCGGGCAAGCTGGCGCCGGCCATGGTTGCCAGCCGCTTCAAGATCGAGGAAACCCCTGCCGTCAAGGGCTGGTTCACCGCCACCAAGGGCGCGACCCCGCTGTCTGGCGCCTACAGCGTCAGCTATGGCAAGACCATCACCGGCACGTTCAACCTGGCCCCGGCCGAAGCCACCAGCAACGCCACCACGCTGACCTTCGCGGGCATGACGGGTGACGTCACCTACGAAACCGGCACCAAGCACGGCATCTTCGCCATGAAGAGCGACAGCGTCGCGCTGTCGGGTCCGGCCGACGAAAGCGACATCGTGGGCATGGCCATCAAGGGCATCACGTTCAACAGCGACTTGACCCCGGGCAAGAGCGACATGCTCATGGGCAGCCAGAAGATGACCTTCAAGGACTGGACGATTTCGTCCAAGACCCGTCCGCCCGTGCAGTTCAAGGACACCACCGTGGCCGTGGACCTGGCGGAAGCCGACGCGGGCATCAGCGGCAAGCTGATGCTGGATTTCGGCATGATCAATGTCGAGAACAAGGACATGGCGGGCATGCAGCTGGCCCTGGGCCTGACCAATCTGGACCCGAAGGCGCTCAAGGCCCTGAACGACGTGTATGAAGGCGCCTCACGCCGCATGATGCAAAGCGGCGACGTGCAGAAGTCGCCGGACTTCACGCCGGAAGAGCAGCAATTGCTCAAGACCAATGCCGAACTGCTGCTGGCGGGCAACCCCAGCCTGTCGGTGTCGCCGCTGCAACTGCGCACCGCCAACGGCACGTCGACGTTCAACCTGGACGTCAGCCTGACCAAGCCCGCATCGGTGGACCGCCCCGCGTCGGAAGTGGCCATGCAGGCGATCCGCAAGCTGGACGCCAAGCTGGTGCTGTCCAAGGGCAACATGGCCGACCTGATGTCGATCCAGCCGCAGCTGCAAGGCGTGCCGGCCGACCGTGCCGTGCAGACCGCCAAGGGCCAGGCCGAAATGATCGGCACCATGGCCACCGCCATGGGCGTGGCCAAGGTTGAAAACGACAACATCGTTTCCTACCTGAACTATGCCGACGGCCAGGTCGACTTCAACGGCAAGAAGATGCCGCTGCAGCAGTTCATGATGATGGTCATGAGCGGCGCGATGGGTGGCATGCGCTAAGCCATTCAGGGCACTGATCGGATGCGCTGGCGTGATGCCGGCGCCCATTGCGGGCTGCGGCGCCTTCGGGTGCGGCAGCCCGTTTTTCATGTGACGATCACAACACCAAAAGGGGCATCATGAGAAAGTGGGTATCGACAGGCTGCGCCGTCGTGGCGCTGGGTGCGATCTGGACCGGCACCGCCTGGTACACGGGCAAGCAGCTGGAGGCGGGGCTGGGGCCGTTGGCCGAGACGGTCAATGCGCAGGCGCGGCAGATCGGCTTCACGGTGATGGGTCAGTCCGTGTCGTTCGAACAGGTGTCGTTCGAGCGGGGCGTGTTCACATCGCACGCGCGTTACCGCGTGCTGGCCGCTCCGTCCGAACAGGACCGCGTTGCCGACAAGCAGGCCGTCCAGTTCGTGGCGCGCATCGATCATGGCCCGTTTCCCCTGTTCCGGCTTGCCGAAGGCCATTTCCTGCCCGCGATGGCCGCCGCCCGCGTGCAGTTGGCCGAGACGCCCTCGACCGCCGCATGGTTCAGCGGAGCCAAGGGCGCGGCGCCGGCGATGGTCGAGGCCGTGGCCAGCTATGGCCGGGTGGTATCGGGCACGTTGACGCTGGCACCGGTGGATTATGCGCAGGACGGCACCACGGTCAGCTTCTCGGGCCTGCAGGCCCGGGCCAGCGTGGCCCCGGATGGCAGGCACACGACGTTTGCCGTTGCGGCCGAGAAGATGGATTCCACCGAGCCGTTCGATGAAAAGGGCGTCACGCGCACGCGCCGGCTGTCCCTGCGCGGGCTGGACTTTTCGCACGAATCGACCCAGGCCGCCGACGGCGCGGTGACCAGCGCCAGCCAGGCGGCGATCAAGCACTGGGCGGTGGAGATCGACGATCAGCCGGTCACGTTGCGCGACCTGGTCGTGACGGCCGACGCCAGCGGTACGCGCAATGCCATGAACAACACGCTAAAGGTGCAGGTCGCAGGGATCGATGTGCGCGGCACGCAGGTGGCCAGCGTGCGCATGGCGGCCCGCGCAGCCAACGTGGACCTGGCCTCGTTCGAGGCCTTTCGCGGCACGATGGAGCAGGCTGAGGGCGGCGCATCGATGGGCGAGAAAATGGAGGGCATGGCGCTTCTGATGAAGTTCCTGCTGGCCAAGCCGACCTTCGCGGTGGACACGCTGCAGGTGGACACGCCCAGCGGCCCGGCGACGCTGCGGCTGGAGGTGGCACTGGATGCGCCTACGCTGTGGAACCGCGCGCCGGCCGCGATCATCAAGGAAACCGTGAAGAAGCTGGACTTGCGCCTGAGCGTGCCCACCGAGAGCCTGGTGGACCTGATCTCGGTGCGTGGCCTGGCAGAGGGGCTGCCTGCCGAGGTCGCGCGCGATGCGGCGCGTCAGCAGGCCGATGCCATCCGCGACCGGTTCCTGCGGAGTCAATGGGGGCGTCAGGACGGCGACAAGCTGGTCACCAATCTGAACTTCGAGGGTGGCCAGGTGGATATCAACGGCGAACGCATGACGGTCGATGCGTTCTTGGCCCGGCCGCTGATGCCGCGCTATCGCTGAAGCACCGCGGACCCGCGCCAGGGTCCGCGTCCGCGGGATATCAAGCCGGTAAAGCCCCCGCCGCCACGTCGCCGTTACGCAGTACCGCTACGTGCGAGCGCTTGTCGGCGGCCTTCATGATGTCTTCGGTGGGGTCGCCCTGCACCAGCAGCAGGTCGGCCACGTTGCCTTCCAGCACGGCGCCGTGCCGGTCCATGCCCATCAGATCGTGGCCGCGGGATGTGCCGGCGATCAGCGCGTCTATCGGCGTCATGCCGAATTCGACCATATAGGCCAGTTCCATCGCGTTGTCGCCATGCAGGTTGAAGGGCGTGCCGGCGTCGGTGCCCAGCGCGATGCGGCCGCCGGCCTTGTAGTACATCTGGATGGATTCGCGGTGGCGTTGTTCCACCGCGCGGGCCTTTTCCACCGCGTAGGCGGGAATGCCGTTGTCCGCGTTGGCCACGATGTTGCGCACGGCCGCGATGGTCGGGACCAGGTAGGTCTGCGCTTCCAGCATTTCGCGCAGGCAGTCCTCGTCCATGAAGATGCCGTGCTCGATCGAGTCGATGCCTGCGCGCACGGCGTTCAGGATGCCCTGGGTGCCCTGCGCGTGGCTGGCCGTGCTTTTGCGAAAGCGCTTGGCTTCGTGCACCCCCGCCTTCATTTCGTCGAAGCTGTAGTGCGCATCCATGGGGCTGACGCCGGGCGTCATGACGCCGCCGGTGGCCATGATCTTGACGAGGTCGCAGCCGGCATGCACCTGCTCGCGCACCGCCTTGACCACTTCCTCGCAGCCGTCGGCCACACGGCCGATGCGGTTGCCGTGGCCGCCCGTCATGCAGATGATGCGGCCCGAAGCCTTGATGGTCGGGCCGGGAAATACGCCCCGCGCAATGGCGTCGCGCACGCCGAACTCCAGGTAGTCCTTGCCGCCGCAATCCCGTAGCGCCGTGCAGCCGCCGCGCAGCGCCGCCTGTGCGTTTTCCAGTGCGGTCAGCGTAATTTGGGCGGGTCCTTGCTTGGCCATCTGCGTCTGTGGATCGGCGCCGCCGGTGTAGACCAGGTGCACGTGGCAATCGGCCAGGCTGGGCATCAGTGTCATGCCGCTCGTGTCCACCCGCCGCCCGGCGAAACCGGTGAATTCACCGGCTGGCGCCACGCGCACGATGCGCTCGCCTTCCACCAGCACGCCGTGATTGGGCAGGATCTTGCCCAGGCCATCGAACACCTTGCCGCCGATGAACAGGGTTTGCCGCGTTGCCGTCATGTCTCGCTCCTTGGGGGTAGAGGCCCTAGCCGATCACTTCCAGCCCCTCGCGGGACATGGCCTGCAATCGAGGCATCAGCCCCAGCAGGTGCTGGCTATAGGGGTGCTGGGGATGTTCGAACAGGGCTTCCGTATCCGCCACTTCGAGCAGTTCGCCGTAGCGCATCACGCCGACGCGATCGCACATCTGGCGGATCACCGGCAGGTCGTGGCTGATGAACAGCATGGTCAGGCCCAACTGCTCCTGCAGGTCTTTCAGCAGGTTCAGGATCTGCGCCTGGATGGACACGTCCAGCGCCGAGGTGGGTTCGTCGCAGATGAGAAAGCGCGGCCGCGTGGCCAGGGCGCGCGCAATGCAGATGCGCTGGCGCTGCCCGCCCGAGAATTCATGCGGGAAGCGCTCGGCGGCGCGGTCGCCCAGCCCCACCACGTCGAGCAGGTCGGCGACCACCTGGCGGGTTTCGGCTTCGTTGGCCGCCAGCTTGTGAAAGCGGATCGGCTCGGCCACGATGTCCAGCACGCGCATGCGCGGATTGAGCGACGAGAACGGGTCCTGGAAGATCATCTGGATCTGCCGGCGAAACGGATTGAGCTGCTTTTCGCCCTTGATCGCGGTCAGGTCGGTGCCGCCGAAATTGACTGATCCTTCGCTGGGCGTATACAGCCCCGAGATCAGTCGCGCCACGGTGGACTTGCCCGAGCCGGATTCGCCCACCAGGCCGAACACCTCGCCTTCGCCGATCGAGAAATTGACGCGTTTGACGGCATCCAGCGTGCGCTGATTGCGCTTGAGCAGCGCGGCCTTGAGCACGAAGCGCATGGACAGGTCCTTGACCTGCACCAGCGGGCCGCCGGTGGCCGCGCCGAAGTCGCGGCGCTGCCCCAGCCAATGCGTGGCAAGGTCCAGCGGCTTGGCGGGCGTCTTGACGTCTTCGATGTAGGTGACCAGCGGAAAGCGCTTGAGCTTGATGTCCGGCCGCGGCACGGCCGAGATCAGGCTGCGGGTGTAGGGGTGATCGGGGTCGCCCAGGATCTTGGCGGTGGGGCCTTGCTCGACCAGCTTGCCGTGGTACAGCACGGCCACCCGGTCGGTCACGTCGGCGATCACGCCCATGTCGTGGGTGATGATGATCATGCCTACCTGTTCCTGGCGGCACAGCTTTTTCAGCAGGTCCAGGATCTGCGCCTGGATGGACACATCCAGCGCCGTGGTGGGCTCGTCCGCGATGATCACTTCGGGTTCGCAGCACAGCGCCAGCGCGATCACCACGCGTTGCCGCATGCCGCCCGAGAACTGGTGGGGGTATTGCTGCACGCGCAGCTCGGGCTGGTCGATGCCCACTTGGGCCAGCAACTGCACGGCGCGTTTCTTGGCGGCATCGTGCGTCAGGTCCAGGTGCACCAGCATGGTCTCGACCAGCTGGCTTTCCACCGTCTGCAGCGGGTCCAGCGAGGTCAGCGGGTCCTGGAAGATCATGCCGATGCGGCGGCCGCGCACTTTGCGCTGTTGCGCCGGGGTGAGCGTGTCGATGCGTTCGCCGTTGAGCAGCACCGCGCCGCCCGCCAGGCGGCCGGGCGCTTCGAGCAGGCCGATCACGGCGTTGCCGATGGTGGACTTGCCGGCGCCGGACTCGCCGACCACGCCCAGGATTTCGCCTTTCTCCAGCGACAGCGACACGCCGTCCACGGCCACCAGGGTGCCGCGGCGGCTGGGAAATTCAATGCGGATGTCTTCGATGTTGAGCAGGGCCATGACGTCCTCAGCGCAGCTTGGGGTTGAGCGCGTCGCGCAGCCAGTCGCCCAGCAGGTTGACCGACAGCACCAGCGCCACCAGCGCGATGCCGGGGAAGATGGAGATCCACCACATGCCCGAGAAAAGATAACTGTTGCCGATGCGGATCAGCGTGCCCAGCGAGGGCGCGGTGGGCGGCAGGCCCACGCCCAGGAACGACAAAGTGGCTTCGGTGATGATGGCGATGGCCAGGTGGATGGTGGCGATGACCAGCACCGGTCCCATCACGTTGGGCAGGATGTGCCGGCGCAGGATGGTGATGCGGCCGATGCCGATCAGCCGCGCCGCCTGCACGTATTCCTTGTTGCGCTCGACCAGCGTCGAGCCGCGCACCGTGCGCGCGTATTGCACCCAGCCGGAAATGCCGATGGCGAAGATGAGTACGTACAGCGCCAGCTGGTCATGCATGTCGCGCGGCAGCAGGCCGCGCGCCACGCCGTCGATCAGCAGCGCGACAAGGATGGCGGGGAATGACAGCTGTACGTCGGCGATGCGCATGATGAAGCTGTCGACGCGGCCGCCGGCATAGCCGCTGATGAGACCCAGCGTGACGCCCAGCACCATCGAGAACAGCACCGAGGCAAACCCCACCAGCAGCGATACCCGCGAGCCATACATCACGGCCGACAGGATGTCGCGGCCCTGGTCGTCGGTGCCCAGCAGGAAATCCGGGCTGCCGCCCTCTTCCCAGGCGGGCGGCGTGTTGGCGTCCATGATGTTCACGGACGCGAGGTCGAACGGGTTGTGCGGGGCGATAAGGGGCGCGCCCAGCGCGCCCAGAAAAATGACCAGCGTGACGGCGGCGGCGACGATGGCGCCTGGCGAACGCTTGAAGCTGTGCCAGAGGTCGCTGTCGGCGGCGCGCGAGAAAAAGGGAGCGATGCGGGCGATCATTGGGGTTCCCTTATTTGCTCTGTACGCGCAGGCGCGGGTCGACGGCGAAATACAGCAGATCGACCACCAGGTTGATGACGACGAACATGAAGGCGATCAGCACCAGGTAGGCGGCCATCACAGGGATGTCGACCATGCTGATGGCCTGGATGAACAAGAGGCCCATGCCCGGCCACTGGAACACCGTCTCGGTGATGATGGCGAACGCGATGATGGAACCGAGCTGCAAACCGGTGATGGTGATGACCGGCACCATGGTGTTCTTGAGCGCGTGGCGAAAGTTGATGAGCCGTTCAGGCAGGCCGCGGGCGCGCGCGAACTTGATGAAATCGGCGCGCAGCACTTCCAGCATTTCGGCGCGCACCAGCCGCATGATCAGGGTCATCTGGAACAGCGCCAGCGTGATGGCCGGCATGATCAACGCCAGCAGTCCCGACTTCGTCAAAAAGCCCGTGGTCCACCAGCCCAGCCCCACCACGTCGCCGCGGCCAAAGCTGGGCAGCCATCGCAGCTGCACGCCGAAGAACAGAATGAGCAGGATGCCGATGAGAAAGGTGGGCAACGAAATGCCGGCCAGCGAGATGGCCATGAAGGCCTTGGACAGCACGCCATGGCGCTTGAGCGCGGTGTAGATGCCCATGGGGATGCCGAGTGCCAGCGCCATCACGGCGGACACGAAGGACAGCTCCAGCGTGGCGGGCATGCGTTCTTCGAGCAGTTCGCTGACGGGGCGGCGGTGGCGGTATGAAATGCCGAAGTCGCCGCGTACCGCGTTAGCGACGAAATGCGCGTACTGCACCACGAACGGGTCATTCAGGCCGAGCTGTTCACGCAGCTGTACGCGCTGTTCGGGCGTGGTGTCCTGCCCGACCATGCTGGCGATCGGGTCGCCCACATAGCGGAACATGGAGAACGCGATCAGCGCCACCGTCAACATCACCAGCACCGACTGGATCAGCCGCTGCGCAATAAAGGAAAGCATGGTTGGATGCCCTCTTGGTCGGATAACGCCGGGCCGCGCGTTGCCGGGGTCGGCAAGCGGGGCTGGGCCGGGCGCGCCCGGGCGGCATGCGGCCGCCCGGAGATCGCATCATCGAAGGCCGGCAGGCGCCTTGCGGCGCTTGCTGGCCTTTGTGGGGCTACGGCAGGACGACGTCGCGCAGGTCCAGCACGTCATCGGCGCGCTGGATGACCTTGATGTTGTCCTTCACGCCCCACGACATCGGCTGCTGGTGCAGCGGCAGGTAACCGAAGTCGCTGCGCACGATGCCGAAGGCTTCCTTGATCATCGCGTTGCGCTTGGCCTGATCGGTTTCAACGCCGATTTTGTTGGTCAGGTCGTCGACCTTCTTGTTGCAGTAGCCGCCCAGGTTGAACTGGCCCGCGGCCGTCTTGGCATCGCGGCACGACGTCAGGTTCAGCAGCGTGTTGTGGGCGTCGGTCGAGCTGGGCGTCCATCCCAGCATGTACATGCTGGTCTGGTTGCCGGCCTGCAGCAGGATCTTGCCGAAGTACTTCGACTTGGTCTGCGCCAGCAGGTTGATCTTGATGCCGACCCGCGCCAGCATGCCGGCCACGGCCTGGCAGACCTTTTCGTCATTGACGTAACGGTCGTTGGGGCAGTCCATGGTGACCGTGAAGCCCTTGGGATAGCCGGCTTCGGCCAGCAGCTTCTTGGCGCGTTCGGGATCCGGCTTGTAGGGGGCACCGAACGATTCGTCGTAGCCGTTGATGGCCGTGGCGATCAGCGAGCCCAGCGGCTTGGCCGCGTTGCGCATGATCTTCTCGTTGATGGCCTTGGTGTCCACGGCCAGTACGACGGCTTCGCGCACCTTCGGGTCCTTGAAGGGGTTCTTGCCCTTGACGTCCGAGAACAGCAGTTCGTCGCGGTCCTGGTCCATGCCGATGAAGATGGCGCGGGCTTCGGGCGCGGTCAGGGGTTTCACGCCCTTGGCGTCTTCCAGGCGCTTCCAGTCCTGCACCGGCACCGGCTGCACCAGGTCCATTTCACCGGAAATCAGCGCGGCCACGCGCGTGGCTTCCTGCGTGATGGGCTGGAAGATGACTTCGTCGACGTTGGTCTTGATGTCCTTGTTCCAGTAGCCGTCGTAGCGCTTGAGCACCGTCTTCACATCCGGCTGGCGCGAGACCAGCATGAACGGCCCGGTGCCGTTGGCGTTCAGGTTGGCATAGTTGCCCTGGTTGTCGCCCTTGACGTTGGTAGCTTCGGTGGTCTTGTTCTTTTCCGACCACGACTTGCTCATGATGTACAGGAACACCCATTCGCGCGGCAAGATGGGATTGGGCGTGGGCGTGGTGACTTCGATGGTGTAGTCGTCGACCTTCTTGATGTCGGACGCCTTGGCGCCGTAGCCCTTCATGTCCGAGCCAGGCGTGAGGCTGCGCTTCCAGGAGAAGATGACGTCGTCGGCGGTGAAGGGTGAGCCGTCATGGAACTTCACGCCTTTGCGCAGCTTGAAGACCCACTTGGTGGGCTCGGGGTTTTCCCAGCTTTCGGCCAGCAGCGGCGTCAGTTTCAGGTTGCCGTCGTAGCCGGCCAGCGTTTCGTAGATGTTGCCCTGGAAACCCAGCGTGAAGGTTTCGTTCAGCGCCATCGGATCCATCGATGTGGCGTCGCCTTGGTACGACCAGTGGAAGGTCTTGGCGGCCGCGCCGGCGCTGAATGCCAACGAGGCAGTCAGTGCAGCCGCCAGCGCCGCTTGCTTGATGTGGGGAAAAGTACGCATAGCCCTCATGCTCCGTAATGCGCGGATAGCGCGACAGAAGTGATAGGGCCCTGGCCCCACCGGGAGCCGGGGCATGGCGTTGCTGCTTACGACGAAAGGCGGTTCACGGTAGATCCAACCCCTTGTGATTGTCATTGGCGGGGACGGACCGCACCGATGCAGATCGAATCTTATAGACGCATTCGTTTAAGCGTCAATCGGTTTGGATTGGGGTTAGTACTTGCTTGCTTCACGCTGGGAATGGTGCGTTTGGCGGGTGGCGCGGGCGCGCGGACTCAAGGCGCTGGCGCGGGGTCGGAAGCAAGGGTTTTCGCCAATTCGCGCACCACTTGCTTGCGGCGTTCGCTGTCTTCGTGGCCTTTGGCCAGCGCCGACCATTCGGGCCGGCTGCGCGCTTCCTTGAGCGCGTCGGGCAAGGGGCCGCGGCGCAGGGATTCGTCGTCGGGGCGTTGCAGCCGCAGCGGGTCGCGGGCGGCGTGGCCGCGGCGTTCCAGCGCATCGATCAATTGGCGCTGGCGCAGCGCCAACAGGCGCAGCACGGCGTCGTCCACACTGATCTCGCGCCAGCCGCGCAGCTTGCCCGCCACGCGCTTGCCGAGCTTTTCCACGCCCTGCCACAGGCCACCGGCGGCGGCGCCGATCAGCATGCCGGTGCCCAGGCTCAGGCCCGCGCTGAACAGGTCCACGGCGGCGCCGGCCATGGCGCCGGCTGCGGCGCCCATGCCCACCTGCACGCCCATGTCCTTGAGCGCCTGGGGGTGGAACAGGTCCATGCCCCAGCGTTCGCCTTGCAGCGGCAGCGCATCATCCGAAAAGTCGGACGCACGGAAGTTGTACAGCGCCAGCAGCGCGGTGACGCAGGCTTGCTCGCGTTGACGCACCTGTTCGCGCAGGCGCTGCGACGCATCGGCCAGCGCGGTGTCGTCGCCCGCGCTGGCGATGTGCAGCGCGGCGACATCCACCAGCAGGTCGGCCAGCAGTTCGTACGCGGCGGCGTGGCGTTCGCGCCGCTGCCGGGCCAGGCTGTCGGCCAGGCGCGCGAGCGTATCGGCGTGGCGGTCCAGCAGCACGCCAAGCTTGGTGTAGAGCTGCTGCTCGCCATCCAGCGGTGGCGCGACGGTATCGAATTCGACCGCGGCGTGCAGGCCCAGGCGTGCCAGGGCGTCGCGCCATTCGGCGGCGCGGTGGGCGGGCGCATTGACGAAGTTCAACACGGGCAGCAAGGGGCGGCCGCAGGCGGCCAGGATGGCGAGTTCGTCGCGGTGCTTGCTGAGCACGGGATCGCGCGCGTCGATGACGTACAGCGCGGCGTCGCAGTCCAGCATCTTCTTCAGAACGCGGGCTTCCTGCTCGTAGCGGCCATGGGCCTCGGGCGTATCGAGAAAACGCCGGATGCGCGCAGGGCCGTCCAGCCGTTCTTCGGGAGGCGCCAGGCGTTCCAGGTATTCGAGCAAGGCAATGCTGTCTTCCATGCCGGGCGTGTCGAACCATTCCAGCACGGCGCGGCCGTCCAGCCGCAGACGTGCGCCTTCGACATGGCGCGTGGTGCCCGGGCGGTCGGCAACCTCGCCGAAGGTGGTGTCGCGCGTCAGCGTGCGCAGCAGGGACGTCTTGCCGGTGTTGGTGTGTCCCACCACCGCGATGCCGATGACATGATCAGGCATGGTCGTGCTCCAGCCAGGCCAAGGGGGCGCCGGTGCTGTCCAGGATGGCGCCCGCAGCCAGCCCGAGGGCGGCCAGGCGTTCGCGCCACAGCGGTTCGCGCGTGTCGGCGTTGGCCGGGGCCAGCAGCCAGACGCGTGTCTGGCCGGCGTGCGCGGCCAGCTCCGCAATCAGCGCCAGGGTGCCCCGGTCGGGGGTCTGGCGCGCGTCGCAGGCGATCAGCAGGCGCGAGGCGGCGGCCTGAGCCAGGGCATCCAGTACGCGGTGGCGCTGTTCGCGGGTATCCAGCTTGCCGGCATCGCGGATGGTCGCGGGCAGCTCGGCCGGCGGCCAGGGCAGATCCGCGGGCAGCTCCAGCCCCAACAGCACGGGCTGGCCGCCCAGGACCAGCGGCGCGGCCGGCGCCACGCGCGGTTCGTGCAGCGGATCCACCGGCCGGTCGATGCCGGTGGATTGGACCGGCGGGTCCAGCCGGTCGCGCAGCGCCGCATGGCCTGCCAGCGTGGGGTCGATGGCCAGAGTGCGCACCGCCCGGCGGGCAACGGCCAGGCAGGCCAGCCAGGCCGCGAGGCGCGGCAGAATGCCGTAGACCACGACCACGCCGATCAGCCATACCGACCATTGCACCTGGGCGTCGGCGGCCAGCGCCTGGGCGCCATCGCTGGCGCGCACCATGGCGGCGTCAGGCAGTGCAAAGCCCAGCTTGGATGGCAGCCAGCCGATGGCCTGCGTCAGCCAGACGAAGGTGTCGGGCGCAAGTAGCGTGGTGGCCCAGATGAAGCGGTAGCTGGCGGTGGACAGCAATACCAGCAGGGTTGCCAGCGCCGCACCCAGCCCGGCCAGCCACAGGCCATGGCTGACGGCGCCGAACAGCCCGCGCAGGGCGCCGGCGCGTGCCATCAGGTTCAGGAAGGCCTGGGGCACCAGCGCGCCGTCCGGTCCACGCGCCAGCTTGCGCGTGGCCCAGAGCCACAGCCGCCCCAGTGGCGTCATGGCCGCGGGCCGCAGCAGGAAGCTGGCCAGCCACAGCAGAAACGTCAACGCATGCAGGCCCAGCAAGGCGCCCAGCGCCCACAGCACGTTCACGGGCCGCGTACCGTCACCCAGGGCGCCCGCGGCCACACCCACGCCGGACACCAGCGCCAGCAGCAGCAAGACAGCCAGCACGGCGAGCGCGCTGCGGCGCCAGCCGTCGATCAGGGGAATCAGGTTTTCGCGTTGGGCCAGCAGTTGGGCACGGGCCAGGATGCGGTCTGGCAGCGGGACATCCTGTTGGCGCACCTGCCGCACCACACTGGCGTCTTCCAGCGGCCCCCAGTGGGCTTCGCGCAGCCGGATGAGTTCGGCCAGCCAGTGGGCGCGCACGGGCGACTGGCCAGGGGCGTCGAGGGAGTAGGAAAGGTCGCGGGAAGTCGGCGATGGCATCGCGGGCAGGGCAGGCGATCAGGCCGCGAAGGGCGATGGTCCATTGTAGACCGCCCGCGTGCGGGCGCCGCCTGGGGGTCAGTGGCGGCGGGCGGCGCGGTATTGGCCGGGCGTGACGCCGACCGCGTCGCGGAACACGCGCGACAGGTGGCTGGCATTGCCAAAGCCCGAGGCCTGCGCGATGCCGGCCAGATCGCCCTTGCCGGCGGCCAGCAGTCCGCGCGCATGGGCCAGCCGGCGGCCGCGCACCCAGGCGTGCGGCGGCTCGCCGAAAGACGCGTGGAACATGCGGGCGAAGTGATAGGTGGACAGCGCAGCCACGCGGGCCAGCTCGTCCAGCGTCAGGGCGTCGGCCAGATGCGCATCGACGTAGTCCATCACGCGCCGCCGCACGGCGGGCGCCAGGCCGCCGCGCGCGGGGACGGCGGCGCGGCGCGTCACGCCCTGGTTCAGCAGGTGGTGCAGCACGGTTTCGGCCGCGCTGCTGGCGGCCAGCCGATCGGCGGGCGCGGCCCAATCGGTGCCCAGCAGGGTCCGGCAGACATCGGTCAGGGAGTCGTCGTGGATGTACGTGCGGTCACGCAGTTCCAGCGTGCGTGGTTCGCAGTCCAGCCGCATCACGGCTTCGCGCGCCAGGCGTTCCGGGGCAATGTACAGATGCAGGAAATGCACCGTGTCGTTCATGCTCCAGCGCGAATAGTGTTCGGCGGGCAGCACGCAGAACTTGCCGGCGCCGCCATGCAGTTGATGCCCGACACGAAACGATTTTTCACCGCCGTGCAGATAGAGCGACAGCGTGTGGTGCCCCGGCATGTCGTAGCCCAGCGTCTCGCAGGCGCTGCGGCCCCATTGCGAGATGGCGATGCCCTCGCCCAGCGAGGCCGCGCGTTCCAGCGTGGCGGTGGAGGCGGACAGGGTGCGAAAGACGGAGAAGTCGGACGGAGCCGAAGCGGTGGTGCCCATGGAACCGAAATGCTACTGCGATCCACGCGTGCGCGGCAGGTACCGGCGAAGAAAAAACCGCAAGAACCGGCAATTTTTCGGACTTCGTTCGAGGCAGACTGGGCCTTGCTGCCGGCCGCTGTCCGCAGGTCTGGCCCTCATGTCTTTTTCTGCCCTGCGGGGTGTCTCAAAGTGAACCTTTTCCTGTATTTCCTGACTGTCGTCATCTGGGGCACCACCTGGATCGCCATCAAGCTGCAACTGGGCGTGGTGGCCATTCCGGTGTCCATCTTCTACCGCTTCGCACTGGCCGGCCTGGTGCTGTTCGCCATGCTGCTGCTGATGCGCAAACTGCAACGCCTGGACCGGCGCGGACATTGGCTGTGCCTGGGCCAGGGCCTGTGCCTGTTCTGCTTGAACTTCCTGTGCTTCTACACGGCCACGCAATGGATTCCCAGCGGCCTGGTATCGGTGGTGTTCTCGGCCGCAACGCTGTGGAACGCGTTGAATGCGCGGCTGTGGTTCGGCACCCGCATCGCCCCGCGCGTGATGGTCGCCGGCCTGGTGGGTTTTTCCGGCCTGGTGCTGTTGTTCTGGCCGGAACTGTCGGGCCAGCAGGCCAGCCACGAGACCCTGCTGGGCCTGGGCTTCGCGTTGCTGGGCACGTTCTGCTTTTCGACCGGCAACATGCTGTCGTCGCTGCAGCAGCGCGCGGGCATTCGCCCGTTGACGGGCAATGCCTACAGCATGCTGTACGGCGCCGCGGTGCTGTTGGCGGGCTGCGTCGTGGCGGGCGTGCCGTTCCGTTTCGACACGTCCTCGGCCTACGTGGGCGCCCTGCTCTACCTGGCGATTCCGGGGTCGGTGATCGGTTTCACCGCCTACCTGACGCTGGTCGGACGCATGGGGCCGGCGCGCGCGGCCTACTGCACCGTGCTGTTCCCCGTGGTGGCGCTGAGCGTGTCCACCTTTGCCGAAGGCTACCAGTGGACGCCGCCCGCATTGCTGGGCCTGGCGCTGGTCATGTTCGGCAACCTGCTGGTCTTCACGAAATGGACGCCGTTCGTGCGCCGGGCGGCGGCGTAACGGCCCAGGCCATGGGGCTTATCGGCGCTGGCCGGCCAGGGTGCGCAGCGCTTGCACCAGCCGGTCGATTTCATCCGGATGCGTCAAGTAGCTGACCGAGGCGCGCGCAATCTGCGTCAGCCCGCGCGCATTCATGTCCAGCGGTGTGTACGGCACGCCGTTGCTGCCGATGACGATGCCCTGCGCCGCCAGCGCCTGCTGTACGGCAGTGGCTTCCTGGCCCGCCAGGTTGAACGACACCAACCCCGAAAGTTCGCGCCCCTGGTCCAGCACCTCGATGCCGGGGATGGCAGCCAATTCGGTGCGCAGCGCCTGGGCGGTGGCGTCGACCTGGGCGCGGATCGTATCCAGGCCGATATCCAGCGCTTCCTGCAATGCATTGGCCTGGCCGCAACGCAGCGCCACCGACGCCTCGGCGGATTCGAAGCGTCCCGCATCGGCGCGCAGCCGGGGCTCGCCGTCGGCATCGAGCGGCGCGGAATAGGTGTCGACAAAAGCGGGCGTCAGCTGCGCCAGGAAATCGCGCCGCACATACAACAGGCCGGTGCCGCGCGGGCCGCGCAGCGCCTTGCGGCCCGCGCCGCTGAGCACATCGCAGCCGACTTCGGTCACGTCCACCGGGAGTTGTCCCACCGCCTGCGCGGCGTCCAGGTAGTACGGCACGCCGGCCGCGCGCGTCACCCGGCCCACGGCGGCAGCGGGGTTGATCAGGCCCCCGTTGGCGGGCAGCCAGGTCAGCGCCACCAGACGCACCCGCGCATCCAGCATGGCCTGCAAGGCAGCGGGGTCGACGCAGCCGCTGTCATCGGATGGAATGGTTTCGATGGACACATCCACGCCGCGCGTCGCCAGCCGCATGGCCGCCAGGTTGCCACCCCATTCGTGGCGGCCGACCAGGATGCGGTCGCCGTCGCGCCACGGGCCCAGCGCCGCGAACGCCGAACCCCAGCCGGGTGAGTTGCCGCCCGTCAGCGCGATTTCATCGGTCTGGGCGTTGAGCAGCCGGGCCGCCAGATCGCGGGCCTTGCCAGTCAGTGCGCGGGCGGCCACGCCCGCTTCCATGGGCCCCTGCTCGGCCTCGCGCCGCAAGTGGGCCTGGATGGCGTCCAGCGTGGCGGCGGACGGCAGTGATGCGCCCGCATGGTTCAAGTGCACGGTGGTGCGCGTGCCGGGCGTGGCGGCGCGCAGCGCCTGCAAGGTGTCGGGGGTCAACGGGGCAGCGGGCATGGCAGTTCCAGAAAGCGGCGCCGGACCGCAGCCCGGCGCCAAGACATCAGGCGGGGGTCAGTGCGATGACCGCTTCGACTTCCACGGCCACGCCTTGCGGCAGCGACGCCACGCCGACGGCGCTGCGCGAGTGACGGCCCGCATCGCCGAACACCTCGACCATCAGGTCCGAGGCGCCGTTGGCGACCGCGCTCTGGCGGTTGAAGTCCGGCGTGCTGGCCACGAACACGCCCAGGCGCACCACGCGGGCCACGCGGTCGATGCGGTCGCCGGTGGCGGCGGCGATCTGCGACAGGATGCCCAGGCCCGACAGGCGCGCGGCGGCCACGCCATCCTCGTCGGACACCTGGTTGCCCAACTGGCCCAGGAACGTGGGCTTGCCGCCCTGGCGTGAAATCTGGCCCGAGATATAGAGCAGGTTGCCTTCCTGCACGAAAGGCACGTAGTTGGCGGCGGGGGCGGCCGCGGCTTCCAGCGTCAGGCCAAGTTCGGCCACGCGGCCGGAGATCGAGCGGGTCATGGGCATCACCTCTGAAACGGAAAAGGGAAAAGACATCCCCCCCGATGCTATCGGCCGCAGCCGGCGCTGACCAATCAATTCTTGCCAGGTATATATGAGTAAAACTAATGCGTTCAGTCCGATGCCGCGGCGTCGGCCAACCAGGCATGGAAGGCCTGCGCCGTGTCGTTGGCTTTGCCGCGCGGGCTGATGAACCACCAGCCGATGCGGGCATCTTCCAGAACCGCGCCCGGCAGGGCCTGGACCAGTGCACCGCTGGCCAATTGCGCGGCGATCATCCGGTGACGGCCCATCGCCAGGCCCTGCCCGGCCAGCGCGGCTTCGACCACGATGTTGTAGTCGTGCAGGCGCACCGTCTGGGCGCGGCCCAGATCCAGGCCGAAGCGACGGGCCCAGGCATCCCATTCGAAAGGGTGTTTGGTGTGCGAGGCCAGAAGCGGATAGCGCAGCAGGTCGTCGGGCGTGCGCGCACGCCGTTTGCCAGCCACCAGCGCCGGTGCGCAGACCACGGACAGCCGTTCGGACATCAGGCGCCGCGCCCGCACGCCAGGCCACGTGCCGCGGCCATAGCGGATCGCCACGTCGACCTCGCCGCCCGCCACATCAGCCAGGCCGATATCGGGCAGCAACTGCAGGTCGATCTCGGGATGGGCCGCGGCAAAATCCGGCAGGCGTGGCGCCAGCCAGCGGGTCGCGAACGAGGCCAGCAGCCCCACCTTGAGCACGCGCCGTTCGGTGGCCGGCGCGCGGATCGCCTCGGTGCCCTGGCGCAGCAGTTCAAAGGCGGCATGCACCCGCTGGTAGTAGGCCTGCCCGGCCGGTGTCAGCGCCACGGCGCGGGTACGGCGTTCGAACAGCACCACGCCCAGTTCCGTCTCCAGCCGCTGGATATGGTGGCTGATGGCGCTTTGCGTGACGAACAGTTCTTCCCCTGCCAGGCTGAAGCTCAGGCGCCGTGCGGCGGCCTCGAAGGCGCGCAGCGAGACCAGGGCGGGCAAGGAACGGTGGGAACGCATGGCAGATGCAGGGGGAACCAGGGATGCGCGTCATCCTACGCCGGGTGGCGGGCGCAATGCAAAAAGCCCTTCAAATGGGACTCGCCAATGCAAAAGGCCCGCAACAACGTTGCGGGCCCTTCAGTACTGCATTCTTTGGCTCCCCGAGCTGGGCTCGAACCAGCGACCTGCGGATTAACAGTCCGTCGCTCTACCGACTGAGCTATCGGGGAACAGGTAGAGGGGCCGAATTATGCACAAATTTTGCGGGGAATGCAAAACGGGTGTGCGCGGACCGTTTTACCCCTGCTGGATGGCCTGCGCCGTGCGGAACAATTGCGGCACGATGTCCTGCTGCAGACGGTCGACGGGATAGTCGTGGCGCAGTGCCCGCACGCTGATGGCCGCCAGCGGCGCATTGCGCGCGTCGCGCATCAGCACGGCGGCGCCCACCTGGTTCTGCAGCACCTGGTCCTCGGTCAATGCATAGCCGTCTTCGCGGGCCTGGCGCACCAGATCCGCCAGTGCGTCGGGGGCGGTCACGGTGCGCGGCGTGTAGGCGCGAGGCGGCGATTGCCGTAGCGCGGCCTGCACGCCGTCATCGTCCAGCGTCGTGAGCAGCATGCGGCCACCGCTGTTGCACCACGCCGGCATGCGACGCCCGGGCAGCATTTCGGCCAGCGTCAGCTGGCGGCTGGGCAGGCGCAGCAGATAGATCATGTCGCCGCCGGCCAGGACGCTCAGGTGCACCGCCAGCCCGCAGCGGTCTCGCAGCGCCACCAGATGCGGCGCGGCCATCGAGACCAGCCGGTCGTTGCGCAGGAAGAAATAGCTCAGCTCCACCACGCGCGAGCCCAGGCGATACCGGCGCGTCGCTGGGTCCTTGACCAGGTAGTCCAGCTTTTCCCACGTATGCACGAAGCGCTGCGCGGCGCTCTTGCCCAGGCCGGTCAGGGTGGCGATGTCGGTCAGGCCCAACGATTCGGTGGCGTCGCGGAACGCTTCCAGCACACGCATGCCCTTTTCCAGCGAGGCGACGAAGAGCGGGTCGTCGGCTGCGGGGGCGGCGGGCAACTCAGCGGCGGGGGGCTTGCGCGTGGCCATGGCGGGATTCGTCCGAAAAGCGACCAAAAGGTGTTCTATGGGCGTGGCTCACGAGTTTCCCCGAATTGTCCGGGAGGGGGATAGCCACTATAAAGTTAATTATTCAATACTTTGTATCGTATAGCAATACACCTAGGCTGCACATGACGATTGCCCCCCTGTCCGCTCCCCCCTCCCTTTCCGCCACGCCTTCTCCGCTTTGCCACATGACCGCCATGGCGCTGCGTACCGACATCGCCGCCGGCCGGGTCAGTGCGCGCGAGGTCACCGCAGCGCACCTGGCGCGCATCGCCGATGTGAATCCCCACGTCAATGCCGTGGTGACGTTGGACGCAGAGCGCGCCATGGCGATGGCCGCCGCCGCCGACGAACGCCAGGCCCGCGGCATGGTCCTGGGCCTGCTGCACGGCCTGCCGGTGGTGCACAAGGATTCGTTCCTGACCGCCGGCATGCGCACCACGTATGGCTCGCCCGTGTACCGCGACTTCGTGCCCGGCCACGACAGCCTCATCGTCAGCCGCCAGCGCGACGCCGGCGCCATTACACTGGGCAAGAGCAACCTGCCCGAGTTCGGCGCCGGCTCGCAGACCTACAACACCGTGTTCGGCGCCACCCGCAATCCCTACGACCTGCGCATGACTGCTGGCGGCAGCAGCGGCGGCGCCGCGGCCGCCCTGGCCGCGCGCATGGTGCCGCTGGCCGATGGCACGGACATGGGCGGCTCGTTGCGCAACCCGGCCTCGTTCTGCAACGTGGTGGGCCTGCGGCCGTCGCCCGGCCGCGTGCCGCAATGGCCCAGCGCCAATCCCTACAACGCCTTGACGGTCGCCGGGCCCATGGCGCGCACCGTGGCTGACGTGGCGCTGCTGCTGGCGGCCACTGCGGGCCCGGACCCGCGCGATCCGCTCTCGCTCGAGCAGGACCCGGCGCGCTTTCTGGACAGCCTGGAACGCGACTTCAAGGGCGTGCGCATCGCCTATGCTCCCACCTGGGGCGGCTTGCCGACCGAGCCCGCGGTGGTGGCGGCGCTGGCGCGGCAACTGCCGGTGTTCCAGACCTTGGGCGCGATCGTCGACGAGGCCTGCCCCGACTTCACCGGCGGCGATGCCGCCTTCCATGCGCTGCGCGGCCAGGTGTTCGCCGTGGGGTACGAGGCCACGCTGCGCGAACACCGCGCGCTGCTGAAGGATTCCGTGGTCTGGAACATCGAACTGGGCCTTACCCAGCCGGCGGCCGCGGTGCTGCAGGCCGAGCGCGACCGCACCGCCCTGTTTGCGCGCATGCACCGGTTCATGCAGACCTACGAATTCATGATCGGTCCCGTAAGCCAGGTGCTGCCGTTTGCCGCAGAAACCGAAACGGTGGCGCAGATCGAAGGCGTGCCCATGCACAACTACATCGACTGGATGCGTTCGGGCTATTACCTGTCGCTGACGGGCCATCCCGCCATTTCCGTGCCCTGCGGCTTTGCGGCCAATGGCTTGCCCGTGGGCATCCAGATCGTTGGCCGCTACCGCCAGGAGCACGCGCTGCTGCAGCTGGCGCACGCGTTCGAACAAGCCACCCAGTTCTGGCGCCAGGCGCCTGTCTTGCCGTCCTGACCTTCACTTCATAAAACACAAGGGGAATTCCACATGCACAAACCGTTCGCCCGGGCGTTTGCCCTATGCCTGTTGTCCGCCGCGCCGTTGTGGGCCGCCGCGCAAAGCTATCCCGACAAGCCCGTCACGATGGTGGTGCCGTTCCCGCCGGGGGGCTCCACCGACGTCATAGGCCGCCTGCTCGCCGCCAAGCTGGGCGCGAGCCTGGGGCAGACCGTCGTGGTCGAGAACAAGCCCGGCGCGAATACGGGTATCGGCGCCGCGGCCGTGGCCCGCGCGGCGCCCGACGGCTATACCTTCATGATCACCGGCGCGCCCACGTTCACGCTCAATTCGCTGCTTTACCCCAACCTGAACTACGACCCGCTCAAAAGCTACGAATACGTGGCCATCGCGGGCAGCACGCCGTTCGTCATCCTGACCAACCCGCAGACCGGCATCGGCAGCGTGGCCGACATCACCCGCAAATCCGCCACGCAACCGCTGAGCTTTGGCTCGTTCGGCAATGGCTCCACGCCGCATATCGCGGGCGAATCCCTGGCCCAGCTCACCGGCGCCAAGCTGCTGCACGTGCCCTACCGCGGCAGCGCGCCCGCCATGACCGACCTGATCGGCAACCAGATTCCCTTGTCCATCGATACGCTGGTGGCCAGCTTGCCGCAGATCAAGGCAGGCAAGGCCCGTGCGGTAGCCCTGACGGGCCGCACGCGTTCGACGCTGGCCCCCGACGTGCCCACGGTCGCCGAAAGCGGCGTGGCCGGCTACGACTTCGAGACCTGGTTCGGCATCGTGCTGCCACGCGGCACGCCGGCCCCCATCGTCGAACGCCTGTCCAAGGAAATCCAGGCGGTCATGGCGCAGCCGGACACCCGGGCCAAGCTGCAGGATCTGGGCTTTGACGCCACCTACCAGGACCCGGCGGCGTTCCGCAGCAAGGTCACGGCGGAACTGGACCGCAACGTGGCCATCATCAAGGCAGCGGGGATTCGTCCCGAGTGACAGGGGTATTTCAGGACGGCGCCGGCTGATCCCTTATCATGGCACCCAGAAGGTTCGCGACCTCTCTCGTTTTTTCTGGGTTTATCCATGTCTTCGTTCGACATTCAATTGCTGCTCACCGCCCTGGTGAGCGTTCTGGTGCTGGTCGCTCTCATCGTTTCGCGCATCCGCATGCATCCGCTGCTGGCGCTGCTGATCGTTTCCCTGGGCGTGGGTTTTGCCACCGGCATGGAACCCACCGCCATCGTCAAAAGCCTCACCGATGGCGCCGGCAAGACGCTGGGCGCAGTAGGCGTGGTGATCGCGCTGGGCGCCATGCTGGGCAAGATCCTGGCCGATTCCGGCACCACTGAACGCCTGGCCAACGCCATCCTGGCCCGTACCTCGGTCCGCCTGATTCCCTGGGCCATGACGCTGGTGGCTTTTGTCATCGGCATTCCCATGTTCTTCGAAGTGGGCCTGGTGGTGATGCTGCCGCTGATCTTCAGCGTGGCGCGCAAGCTCGAAAGCCAGGAACGCTTCAAGGGCTCGGCCTACGTCTATGTGGGCGTGCCCGTCATTTCGGCCCTGGCGGCCATGCATGGCATGGTGCCGCCCCATCCCGGCCCCCTGACCGCCATCGCCAGCCTGAAGACCACGGTCGGCCCCACCATGATCTACGGCTTCATTGCCGCACTGCCCGCCATGATCCTGGGCGGCCCCCTGTACGGCGCCTTCATCGCGCCGCGCATGACCACCCGCCCCGATGACGCCCTGCTCGAGCAGTTCACCGCCACCCAGGATGCCGCCAATGGCCGCGCCCAGGCCAGCGTGGGCCTGGGCGTGCTGGCGGCCCTGCTGCCGGCGCTGTTGATGCTGGTGCATGCGGTGGCCGAGATGCTGCTGCCCAAGGGCTCGGGCCTGCTGCACGCGGCTGCCTTCCTGGGCAACCCGCTGGTCGCCATGCTGCTGGGCGTGCTGTTCGCCATGGCCACCCTGGCCCTGCCGCGCGGCGGTGATGCCGAAAAACTGCGCGGCGCACTGGGCCAGAGCCTCAAGCCCATCGCCGGCATCATGCTGATCATCGCCGGCGGCGGCGCGTTCCAGCAGGTGCTGACCAGCGCCAAGGTCGGCGACGCCATCGTGCACCTGACCCAGCAGTTTGCCTTCCCGCCGCTGATCCTGGGCTGGCTGATCGCCATGCTGCTGTCGGTGTCCACCGGTTCCGCCACGGTCGGCATCGTCGGCGCCGCGGGCCTGTTGGCCCCGCTGGCGGGCGCCGACCCCAACCTGAACCTGCCCCTGTTGGCGCTGTCGATCGGCTGCGGCTCGCTGTTCTTCAACTACGCCAATCACGCGGGTTTCTGGATGGTCAAGGAATCCTTCGGCATGACCATGGGCGAAGCCACCAAGACCATTTCGGTGGTGCAGTCCATCGTCTCGGTCGTGGGCCTGATCATGGTGCTGCTGTTCAATATGCTGCCAGCGCTGGGGTGATGCCCCTGCTGGTATGAAATGCAAAAGGCCCAACCAAACGGTTGGGCCTTTTGCTTGCCGCCGAATTTGGGACTCAGGCGGGGGCCAATTTTTTCAAGGGCGACGGTGGACCGGCATCTTCGTGCGCGCCCTGCCTGATTCCTGCGCTTCCGCTGGTAATGGCACGTACGCCCACGTCGGTAAGCGTCAGTTCACGTACCTTGATGACTGCACCCGGTTTCGAAATGAGCTTGGACTCTTTGACGAACGCCTCGGACGGCTTTCTGATGGCAGTGTTCATTCAATACCTCTGGGTGACAAAGTGGCTGATGGCTTTGGTGCCTGCACCAACAATTTCCACGACATCGTTGCGTTCAAATAGCGACCGGTCACTTGAGTCCAAGTAGATCACGCCGATGGGGTGCTGTCCAGATCGGTCCAGGACAGGTACGGCCATTGCGGAGTAGCGCCCCGGCCCCAGTTTTCGTGCTTCTGCCTCCGTGTAGCCCCACTCTTGCACTAATTCGTTGCGCAGTTGCTCTTCAGTTCCGTGTTGACTGGACATCACCAAGGGCTTCTTGCTGCGAATGGCTCTGCCCGTTATGCCCGTATGGATTGAAAACGTTCGTCCGACTCCTTCACCCCCCGAGCCTGCGTAGTTGATGATCTGTTCAATCTGTTGAGGGTCATGGATGGGAGGAACAACTCGATGAAAGGTCGCACGGATATCGGCGCCACAGCCTCGTTTGTCGCACCATTCCGAAAGCATGGTGTGCACGGTGGATACTGCAGCGTATAGCCCCTCGTGGACGACATCTGGGCCTTCTTTCTGGTCCTCAGCGCGGGCCGTCGCAACGCGTACGATTGTCGCGATTGCGAGCCATATGCATGCAGCGGTGGCGAAACCGAATATCCATGGATCGAACGTGGGTTCACGCCAACTCTTGATCGCGGCGGAACCTGCCACGATGATTGGAGGGCCATTGAATAAAACTTCTCTAGGCGATTTCTTTTGCCAGAAGCGCTTTCGCTGTGCTCCTGGAAGATGATTTGCATTCATGCAGCGGAGCCTCGCCAAGCCTGAGAGTAGGCTTGATTGTAGCGTCGTGCTCCCCGGCAAAAGAGGGGCGAACTTGCCGAAACGAGTAAGTCAGACAAGGTCCGTGTTGAATTCTTATCGACCAAAAAAAACCGCGCAGCCTTGGCTGACGCGGAATTTCAAGCGGTTGTTACCGCTGGCCAGATTTGAATTGGTGCCGGTGAAAGGAATCGAACCCTCGACCTTCTCATTACAAGTGAGCTGCTCTACCAACTGAGCTACACCGGCGTGGCGTGCCGGGGCACGCGCAGGGACCGCATTGTAATTAAAAAACGCGACCCCTGCGTGGCGCTCGCTATTTGACGATCGTCAGGCGCGGACGCTTGGGTTCGTCGTCGCCGCCGTCGTCGTCAGGGGCGGCATCCGCGTCGGCTTCGGGCGTGGCGGTGTCGGACGCGTTCTGCGTGCCCGGCGCCGGCGGTTCGTAGGGCTGCACTTCGAAGCCCATGCCTGCGCCGGTTTCGCGCGCGTAGATGGCGCTGACAGCGCCCACCGGCACGTAGACGTTTTCGGTCACGCCGCTGAAGCGGGCCTGGAATTCGATGAATTCATTGCCCAGCACCAGGCGGTTCGTGGCCAGCGTGCCGACGTTCAGAGTGATCTGTCCGTCGCGCACGTGGGCGACGGGCACCATCGTGTGCTCGTCGACCTGCACGGTGATGTACGGCGTGTAGCCGTTATCGGTGCACCATTCGTGCAGCGCGCGGATCAGGTACGGTTTGGTCGAAGTTTCACCCATCACGCAACAACCTTAGCGACGCATCACTTTTTCCGAAGGCGTCAGCGCTTCGATGTAGGCCGGACGCGAGAAGATGCGTTCGGCGTACTTTTGCAGCGGCGCTGCGTTCTTGGGCAGTTCGATGCCGTAGTGGTCCAGGCGCCACAGCAGCGGGGCCACGGCCACGTCGAGCATGGAGAATTCCTCGCCCAGCATGTACTTGTTCTTGAGCAGCATGGGGGCCAGCTGGGCCAGGCGGTCGCGGATGTTCTGGCGGGCGTTGGCCAGCTTCTTCTCGTCCGGCTTGGCGCTGCGGTCTTCCAGCGTCGAGACGTGAACGAACAGTTCTTTCTCGAAGTTGTACAGGAAGAGGCGCGTGCGGGCGCGCATGACCGGGTCGGCGGGCATGAGCTGCGGGTGCGGGAAGCGTTCGTCGATGTACTCGTTGATGATGTTCGACTCGTACAGGACCAGGTCACGCTCGACCAGAATGGGCACTTGACCGTACGGGTTCATCACCGAGATGTCTTCGGGCTTGTTGTACAGGTCGATGTCGCGGATCTCGAAATCCATGCCCTTTTCGAACAACACGAAGCGGCAGCGTTGCGAAAACGGACACGTGGTTCCGGAATAGAGCACCATCATGGCGGTAAGTCCTTTATGAAAAACGAAAGGCCAGCGCCTTAATCTAGCAGGCGCTGGCCCCGATTGCCAGGCGGGGATAGGCGTACAGCCCTATCCGCCGCTTCCGGCTCCGATATTGGGGACGGAAGTTGTGCCTGGCGGGGCGTTGCGGTTAGCGCACGTGTTTCCAGTAAGAGGCGTTCAAACGCCACATCACCAGGAAAAACAACAGCAGGAACAACATGACACCGACGCCGAGCTTGACGCGGAAAGTCTGGACGGGCTCGGCCATCCAGGACATGAACGCGGTCAGGTCAGCGACGTCGTTGTCGTATGTTGCGACTTGGGCCGGGTTGGCGGCCTTAAATTTGGCATCGAAGGTGGCATGGCCGTGGTATTTGTCTACCGGTTCGGCCTTGACCGTGGAAAAACCTTGAGCATCGTACACCGTCGTGACCCGTTCCCAGGTTTTCGGGGCGCCTTCCTTGCCCTCGACCTCGTGCATGGCCACGGTGGTCAGCTCGCGCGGACCCTGCCGTTCCCAGAGGGCGTGGGGCATGCCCACCGACGGAAACACCAGGTTGTTCCAGCCCGTGGCGCGTGACGTGTCGCGGTAGAACGTGCGCAGGTAGGTGTAGATGTAGTCGGAACCCGAGGGGCCGGCGTTGACGGATTTGGCACGGGCGATCACGGACAGGTCCGGGGGCGTCGTGCCAAACCACTTCTTGGCGTCCTTGGGCGTCATGGCGATATTCATCATATCGCCCACCTTTTCGCCGGTGAACAGCAGGCTTTCCTTGATTTGCTGGTCGGTCAGCCCGATGTCCTTGAGCTTGTTGTAGCGCATCGATGACGCGCTATGGCAGTTCAGACAGTAGTTGACGAACAGCTTGGCGCCGTTTTGCAGCGACGCGACGTCGTTGACGCGGTAAGGCGCCTTGTCCAGCGGAAAGCCGCCTTCAGCGGCGTAAGTGGCGGTACACGTGAGCATCAAGGCCACGGCACCAATCAGCTTCTTGATCATGGTTAGTCCGTTATTCTCGTGGGCTCAGTGGGCGTGGAACGTGACGCGGTCGGGCACTTTCTTGAAGGTGCCCAGGCGGCTCCAGACCGGCATCAGGAAGAAGAATGCCAGGTATAGCAGCGTGCCGATCTGCGACGTGATGTTCAACGGCGGACTGGGCGGCTGCGTACCGATGTAGCCGAGCACCAGGAAGTTGACCATGAAGATGCCGTAGATCCACTTGTGCCAGGTGGGGCGGTAGCGGATCGACTTGACCGGCGAGTGGTCCAGCCACGGCAGGAAGAACAGGATGACCACGGTGCCGCCCATGGCGACCACGCCCCAGAACTTGGCATCGATGGCGCGCAGCAGCACGGCGACGATGATCAGGATCGCGGGGATGGCGATGCGCATGAAGCCCTTCAGGTTGCTCTTGACGAGCAGCGCGATGGCGCCCAGCACCGAAGCGCCGGCCAGGACCCACGTGAATTCATCGGTGGTGGCGCGCAGCATCGAGTAGAACGGCGTGAAATACCAGACCGGGGCGATGTGCGGCGGCGTCTTCAGCGAGTCAGCAGGGATGAAGTTGTTGAACTCGAGGAAGTACCCGCCCATTTCCGGCGCGAAGAACACGATGAAGGCAAAGACGAGCAGGAACCCCGCAACGCCGACCAGGTCGTGCACCGTGTAGAACGGGTGGAACGGGATACCGTCTTTGGGCCGGCCGTATTTGTCTTTCGGGCCTTCCTTGATCTCGATGCCGTCCGGGTTGTTCGAGCCGACTTCGTGCAGCGCCACCAGGTGAGCGGCCACCAGGCCCACCAGCACCAGCGGAATGGCGATGACGTGGAAGGCAAAGAAGCGGTTCAGCGTGGCGTCGGACACGACGTAGTCGCCGCGGATCCAGATCGACAGCTCGGGGCCGATGAACGGGATGGCTGCGAACAGGTTCACGATCACCTGTGCGCCCCAGTAGGACATCTGGCCCCACGGCAGGAGGTAGCCGAAGAAGGCTTCGGCCATCAGACAGAGGAAGATCGCGACGCCGAAGATCCACACCAGTTCACGCGGCTTGCGGTACGAACCGTAGAGCAGCCCGCGCAGCATGTGCAGGTAGACGACGACGAAGAACATCGACGCGCCGGTGGAATGCATGTAGCGCACGAGCCAGCCCCACGGGACTTCGCGCATGATGTATTCGACGGATTGGAACGCGCGTTCGGCGTCCGGCTTGTAATGCATGACCAGGAAAATGCCGGTCACGATCTGCAGCACCAGCACCAGTAGTGCCAGCGAGCCAAAGAAATACCAGAAGTTGAAGTTCTTCGGTGCGTAGTACTCGGACAGATGGGCTTTCCAGGTGGAAGTCACCGGGAAGCGCCGGTCCAGCCAGCCCAACAGGCCTGTCGTCTCGACGGTTTTCTCGCCAGCCATGTAACGGCTCCTTCTCTAATACGTGGCGTATTTGTTTTACTTACGTAATTCGGGAAAAAAGCGCGACGCGAGCGTCAGGCCTTGTTGTCTTCATCAACGCCCACGATGATGCGGGTGTCGGTGAGATACTGGTACGGCGGAACTTCGAGATTATCGGGAGCAGGCTTGTTCTTGTAGACCCGGCCAGCCAGGTCGAACGTGGAGCCGTGGCACGGACAGAGGAATCCGCCTTGCCATGAGGCGCCCATGCCGCCACCGCCACCTGTCTCGAAGTGCGCGGTGGGCGAGCAGCCCAGATGAGTACAGATACCGACACAGACGAAGATTTCGGGCTTGCGCGACCGGCCTTCGTTTTCGGCGTATTTGGGGGTGAACCCGGCGCGTTTGGAGTCAGGGTCCGCCAGAAGGGCGTCCTGAGTCTTGAGGCCGGCGAGTTGCTCGGGAGAGCGGTGGATGATCCAGACAGGTTTTCCGCGCCATTCCACCGTTTTCATTGTGCCGACGGGAATGTCGCCGATGTCGACTTCGACAGGGGCTCCGGCGGCGCGGGCTTTTTCGGAGGGGGAAAACGTGCTTACTAGGGGTATTGCCGTTGCGACACCTGCTACGCCACCCACAGCACAGGCGGTGGTAACCCAGAAACGTCGCGAAGGATCAGGTGGCAGGTTGGGATCAACCGCACCGTCATCGTCATGCACCAGCGTATCCTGACTCATCTTCCTATCCTTGTTGATGCGCCCGCTCTACGAGTAGCATCACTTCTGCGGCATCGGGTTCGCGGGAATGTGTAACAACATAGCAACCGCGTATTATAGCGCCAGCCCACTGGCGGGCGTATCACGAATGGAGTGCTTTTATGAGCAAAGCGACTGGTTTCGTCAAAGAATTCCGAGATTTCGCTGTTAAAGGTAATGCGGTTGACTTGGCGGTCGGTGTGATCATCGGCGCAGCATTCGGCAGGATTGTCGATTCGCTGGTCAAGGACATCGTCATGCCATTGGTCAATTTCGTGCTTGGCGGGTCTGTCGATTTCTCGAACAAGTTCCTGGTGCTGTCGATGCCTGCGGGATACAACGGGCCGATGACTTATGCGGATCTGACGAAGGCGGGCGCGAACGTGTTCGCCTGGGGCAATTTCGTCACGATCATCATCAACTTCGTGTTGCTGGCGTTTGTGATTTTCTGGATGGTGAAGGCGATCTACAAGGCTCGCACCAAGGCCGAGGAAGCGCCGGCCGCGCCGGCTGCGACGCCCGAGGATGTGGCGCTGCTGCGCGAGATCCGGGATCTGCTCAAGCGGCCGTAAAGACAAGGCGCCCTTCGGGGCGCTTTCTTTTTGTGGTTGCAGGGTGTGTTTGCTGGTGGCGGCGCTGTGCTTCGTGGGCCGCCCCGGGCTACAGACGTCGGATTTTGCAGACCGTCAGACCGAGGATTGCGTGCGGGATTTGCGGGGCCCGCCGATTGCGGCCGCGCGGGCGGCCAGCAATCGGCTTACGCGCTTGTGGGGCGTTGTGGCGGTGGGCGCTGCGCGCTGGCGTTGGGCTGCGAAATCGGACCAGTTCTGTTGCTTGCGTGGTCTTGCGCGTGTGAGCGTTCTGCCGCCCCGCTCCCTTTACACCGGGTTATCCAGGTCGACAAAGTCGACCTGGATGCCGAAGCGGTCGGCGACGGCTTGGCCCAGGGCCTGGACGCCGTAGCGTTCGGTGGCGTGGTGGCCGGCGCCGATGAAGGCGACGCCGGTTTCCTGGGCGAGGTGGAAGGTGGATTCCGAGGCTTCGCCGGTGATGTAGGCGGTGGCGCCGGCGTCGATGGCGTCGGCGAGCATGCCTTGGGCGCCGCCGGTGCACCAGGCGATGCGGGCCAGGGGCTGGTCGGGCTTGCCGACGATGAGGGGCTGGCGGCCCAGGCGTTGCTGGACGCGGGCGGCGAGGTCGCCCAGGGTGGGCAGGTCGGGGGCGGTGCCCAGCCAGACGAGGTTGTCGGCGCCACAGGTGCGGGGCGTGCCGTCGTCGCGGCGTTCGGGGGCAAGGCCCAGGATGCGTGCGAGTTGGGCGTTGTTGCCCAGCGTAGGGTGGGCGTCCAGGGGCAGGTGGTAGGCGTAGAGGTTCAGGTCGTTTTTCAGGGCCAGGGCCATACGGGTGCGGCGGGTGCCGATGACGCGGCGGTCTTCGTTGCGCCACATCCAGCCGTGGTGGACGAGCACGGCGTCGGCGCCGCGTTCGACGGCGATGCGCAGCAGGGCTTCGCTGGCGGTGACACCGGTGATAATGTGTCCGACTTCGGAACGGCCTTCCACCTGCAGCCCGTTGGGGCAGTAGTCCTTGAAACGGGCGGCTTGCAGGGTGTCGTCCAGCCAGTTGGCCAGGACGTGGGAGTCCACTTTACTCATTGCTAGTCCTATCAGAAACATGCGCCGATATTGGCTGATATTCGCTCAGGCCGTCACGGTCTGCCTGGGTATTCTATTCGTGGTGACCACTTTGCGGCCCGATCTGCTGCGGTTGGGCGGGCCGGCGGTCGCGCCGCCCGCGCCTCAGCAGGCGGTGAGTGCGCGGCCGTTGGCGGGGGCGGTGTCATATGCGGACGGGGTGGCGCGCGCTGCACCGTCGGTGGTGAATGTGTACACGACCAAGCACGTGAATGTGCCGTTGGTGCCGCTGCCGGACGATCCGATCCTGCGCCAGTTGTTCGGGCAGGTGCCGGGGGTGAGCCGGCGCCAGCCGAGCACCAGTCTGGGGTCGGGGGTGGTGGTGAACCACGACGGTTTCGTGCTGACGAACTATCACGTGGTGCAGGCGGCGGACGCGATCGAGGTGGCGTTGGCCGACGGACGCAAGGATACGGCGAAGGTGGTGGGCGCCGATCCGGATACGGATCTGGCGGTGCTGAAGCTGGCGACGCTGCGCAATCTGCCGGCGGCAACGCTGGCGCCGGATCGCGGCCTGCGGGTGGGCGATGTGGTGCTGGCGATCGGCAATCCGTTTGGCGTGGGGCAGACGACGACGCAGGGCATCGTGTCGGCGTTGGGGCGCAACGGGCTGGGCCTGAACACGTACGAGAATTTCATCCAGACGGACGCGGCGATCAACCCGGGCAATTCGGGCGGTGCGCTGGTGGATGCGCAGGGCAATCTGGTGGGCATCAATACGGCGATCTATTCGGAATCGGGCGGATCGCTGGGCATCGGCTTTGCCACGCCGATCGATATCGCACGCAAGGTGATGGACGAGATCGTCAAGACAGGCGGCGTGAAGCGCGGCTGGCTGGGCGTGGAGCCGCAAGACCTGACGGCGGAACTGGCGCGGGCGTTCCAGATGGATGCGAACGCGCGCGGGGTGATCATCGCGGGTGTGATGCGTGACGGTCCGGCCGCCAAGGGCGGGCTGCGGGTGGGCGACATCGTGCAGACGGTGAACGGCAAGCCGATGACGGATACGTCGGGGCTCTTGGCCGAAATTGCGCAGTTGCCGCCGGGGCAGCGCGCCACGCTGGGCGTGCTGCGCGGCGGCAAGGCGACCGATGTGGCGGTGGTGGTGGGCACGCGCCCTGGGCTGCCGCGCTAGCGGGCGCGAGTGGCAAGCGCAGGCCGGACGTTGAGCTTGGCGCTTTTGATCTGAGGTGGCCTCTGGCAGGTGGCGCTTGGTTCGGTGGCCGGGCCGTTTGGCGCGGTGCGTCGACCCTGCTCATGACATACCCCGGGTGATACCCGCGCGTCGCAAGGGTCGCTGCGCCTTGGTGGCCCGGTTTGTGCCCGGGTCTTCGAGCATCAGGCGCACGACTTTCAGTATTTTCCTTTGGGTGGTTTCTGGCTGACGGCGCAGCAGCGCGCAGATTTCGCTGCAGCAGCCATCGGTCAGTGCGACACCGGCCGCCGCATCAGGCGCGGCCGGCGTGGCGCCTGGCACCGCGGGGCTGGCCACGCCGTCGGTCAGCCAGGCCACGTGGGTGCCCAGCGCCTGCGCCAGCCGCAGCAAGGTGCCGCGGGTGGGCGAGTAGCGGTCTTCGCGAGTCAGGATGCGGTGGATGCAGGACTGCGGCACGCCGGACAGGCGCGCCAGCTGGTTCTGGCTTTTGATGCCGCGACGCCGCATCAGGGCGCGCAGCCGAAGGGCAAGCGACATGGTTGCAATGTAGGATTGCAGCCGGCTTCCAACAAGCGGAAACGGTCCGCTTGTTGAGTCGCTTTGGCAGGAAATGGATGCCGGGGGCGGCCTGCCGAGGGCGCAAGGCCCCCGGTATCGTCGCGATGGCGCCGGCTTAGTGGCGCTCGGTCAGCGAGCCGTCGGCCGGGGCGTCTTCGGCGCCTGGCTTGGGGGTGACCATGCGTGCGCAGATCAACCCGATTTCATACAGCAGGCACAGCGGCACGGCCAGCATGAACTGGCTGACCACGTCGGGTGGCGTGACCACGGCGGCGATGATGAAGGCGCCGACGACCACGTAGCCACGCGCGCTCTTGAGCTTGGACAGCTCGACCACGCCCATGCGCACCAGCAGCACCACGGCCACAGGGACTTCGAAGGTGATGCCGAAGGCCATGAACATCGTCATGACGAAGCTGAGGTAGGCCTCGATGTCAGGCGCCGGCGTGATGGACTGCGGCGCGAAGGTGGCGATGAAGTGGAAGACCGTGCGGAACACCACGAAATAGCAGAACGCCATGCCCGCGATGAACAGCAGCGTGCTGGAGATGATCAGCGGCAGCGCCAGGCGCTTCTCGTGCTTGTACAGGCCGGGCGCGACGAAAGCCCAGGCTTGGTACAGCACCACGGGCAGCGCCACGATGAAGGCAGCCATCATGGTGACCTTGACCGGCACCATGAAGGGCGTGATGACGCCGGTGGCGATCATGCGGGTGCCTTGCGGCAGCGAGGCCAGCATGGGCTGGGCCAGCACGTCGTAGATGGCCGAAGCGCCGGGGTAGATGAACAGGATGATGAACACGACCACCACGGCGCCAACGGCGCGCAGCAGGCGGGTACGCAGTTCGACCAGGTGGGAAATGAAGCTTTCCTGCTGGCCGTCTTCTTGGGAGGCGTCCTGGGTCACGTTGTCGTTCCGGAGGGCGTGGCGGGCTTGGCCGGCGGGGTGTCGCCAGCGGCGGACGAAGTTGCAGCAGGCGCAGCCGCGGCGGGTGATCCCGCGGCGGGCGCGCTGGGCGCCGGGGCGGGCTGGGTCGCGGGCACGGGGGCGGGCGTATCCAGGTCCAGGCTCAGGTTCGGGCTGGGCGGTGCGATGGTGCGCGGCGCGTCGGGGGCGGCAGGCGATCCTGCGGCAGGCGAACCTGCGGCAGGCGAGCCCGCGGCGGGTGCGTCAGCCGTCGCCGTGACGTTGGCCGAGGGCGTCGTGGCGGGTTGGCCGGCCAGCGGTTGCATCAGGGGTTCGGCGGGGGCTGCCGCGGCGTCGGTGCCGGCAGCGGCGGCCGGTTTGCCGCTGGCTTCGCGGGCGACCTCATCGAGCTCGGCGCGGAATTGCTGGACGGGTTCCTGCAACGCGGCGTGGGTATCGTTGAGCGATTGCTTCACGCCTTGGGCGGCGTCTTCCATTTCGTTCTTGAACTTGCGCAGTTCATCCAGCTCGATTTCGCGCTGGATATCGGATTTCACGTCGTTGACGTAACGCTGCGCGCGGCCCAGCAGGTGGCCGACCGTGCGGGCGACCTTGGGCAGGCGTTCGGGGCCGATGACGATCAGCGCGACGACGCCGATCACCATCAGTTCAGTGAGGCTGACATCAAACATTCGACGGCCGCTCGGGAATTGAGGCTATGAGGGCCGGCCGGTTCAGGCCGGGCCCGGGGGGCGAGCAGGCGCTCAGGAGTTGGACTTTTCCTTGGCCTGCACATCGATGGTGTCGCCGGCCACACGTTGCTGCGCGATCGGTTCGGCGGGCTTGTCGCCGTTGGCATCTTTCATGCCTTCCTTGAAGCCCTTGACGGCGCCGCCGAGGTCGGAACCGATGTTGCGCAGTTTCTTGGTGCCGAAAATCAGCGCCACGATGACCAGAACGACCAACCAATGCCAAATGCTAAAGCTACCCATGACGGTTCTCCGTATTACGCGGTGGGGGCCACGCGCCCTTTCCAGGGTCGCGAGCCGCCGATGATGTGGAAATGCAGATGCGGGACTTCCTGGCCGCCTTCGACGCCAGAGTTGATCATGATGCGAAATCCGCCATCAGGGCCCGGACGGCAACCGTTTTCAGCGGCAAGCCGCGGCGCCAATGACATCATTCTACCCAACCAACCTGCGTCCTCACCCGTAATATCCTGCATGGATGTGACATGACGTCGAGGGATGAGCAGCAAATGCACCGGTGCGGCCGGATTGATATCGTGAAATGCAACAAAGTCCTCGTCCTCGTAGACCTTCTTGGACGGGATTTCGCCAGCGGCGATCTTGCAGAAAAGACAGTTGGCGCTCATTTTTGCAGGTTCCGAGTCAGTCTTGGGGACGGCTGGCCTTCTCGGCCAGGCCCGACAGGCCCTCGCGGCGGGCCAGTTCGGCCAGCACGTCGTCGGGGCGCAGGTTGAAGTGCGTCAGCGCGACCAGGCAGTGAAACCACAGGTCGGCGGTTTCGCTGACGATGCGGTCGGGCACGCCGTCCTTGGCGGCCATGACCAGTTCGGTGGCCTCTTCGCCGATCTTCTTGAGAAAGGCGTCAGGGCCCTTGGACAGCAGCTTGGCCGCGTACGATGCCTTGGGATCGCCGCCGTTTTCAGGGCGGCGGGTTTCCAGGGTGTCGGCGATGCGGGCCAGGACGTCGTGGGCGCTAAGGGGCGTATCGGTCATTTGTAGATCAGTTCGGGGTCTTTCAGCACCGGGTCGACGGTAACCCAGGCAGCCTGGTCGGTCTGCCCTTCCAGGCGGCGGTAGAAGCAGCTGGCGCGGCCGGTGTGGCAGGCGATGCCGCCTTCCTGGTGAACCTTGAGCAGCACCACATCGCCGTCGCAGTCCAGGCGCAATTCATGCACTTGCTGCACGTGGCCCGATTCTTCGCCCTTGCGCCACAGGCGCTGGCGTGAACGCGACCAGTACACCGCGCGGCCGGTGGCGGCGGTTTCGGCGAGCGATTCGCGGTTCATCCAGGCGACCATCATGATCTGGCCGTTGTCCGCATCTTGCGCGATGGCGGGGATCAGGCCGTTTTCGTCGAAGACGACGTCGGCCATCCAGCTGGGTTCGTTGCTCATTTCTATAACCTCACTTCAATGCCTTGCTCGGCCATGAAGCGCTTGCATTCGCCGACCGTGTGCTGGCCGAAGTGGAAAATGCTGGCGGCCAGCACGGCGCTGGCCCGGCCGGTGGTGACGCCGTCGGCCAGGTGTTGCAGGTTGCCGACGCCGCCGGAGGCGATGACGGGCACCGGCACGGCGTCCGAGACGGTGCGGGTCAGTTCCAGGTCGAAGCCCGACTTGGTGCCGTCGCGGTCCATGCTGGTGAGCAGGATTTCACCGGCGCCGTAGGCGGCCATGCGGCGAGCCCAGGCCACGGCGTCCAGCCCGGTGGCCTTGCGGCCGCCATGGGTGAAGACTTCCCAGCGCGGGGCTTCGCCCGGGGCGGATACCCGGCGTGCGTCGATGGCGACCACCACGCATTGCGAGCCGTGGTAATCGGACGCGGCGCGCACCAGGTCCGGGTTGGCCACGGCGGCGCTGTTGATGCTGATCTTGTCGGCGCCGGCATTGAGCAGGCGCTGGATATCGGACACCTGGCGCACGCCGCCGCCGACGGTCAGCGGTATGAAGACCTGCGAGGCCACCTGCTCGATGATGGGCAGGATCAGGTCGCGGCCGTCGCTGGTGGCGGTGATGTCCAGGAACGTGAGTTCGTCGGCGCCCTGCTCGTTGTAGCGGCGGGCGATCTCGACGGGGTCGCCCGCATCGAGCAGGTTGACGAAATTGACACCCTTGACGACCCGGCCGGCGGTGACGTCAAGGCAAGGGATGATGCGGCGGGTCAGCGCGCTCTGGGCGGGCGCGCCGGCCTCGGGGGACCTGCTGGGAGTGGTCATTTTGCCAATTCGTCGGCGCGGGCCTGGGCCGCTTGGAAGTCGAGCGTGCCTTCGTAGATGCTGCGGCCCAGGATGGCGCCTTCGACGCCCTCTTCCTCGACGGCGCACAGCGCTTCGATGTCCTGGATGCCGGCGATGCCGCCCGAGGCGTACACGGGAATGCGCACGTGCTGCGCCAGGCGCACGGTGGCTTCGACGTTCACGCCCGACAGCATGCCGTCACGGCCGATGTCGGTGTAGATGATGGCTTCGCAGCCGTAGTCTTCGAACTTCTTGGCCAGGTCGAGCACGTCGTGGCGGGTCAGCTTGCTCCAGCCGTCGGTGGCGATCTTGCCGTCGCGGGCGTCCAGGCCGACGATGATCTGGCCCGGGAAGGCGCCGCAGGCGTCCTGCAGGAAGCCCGGGTTCTTGACCGCGGCGGTGCCGATGATGACGTACGAGATGCCGGCGTCGAGGTAGCGCTCGATGGTGTCGAGATCGCGGATGCCGCCGCCGATCTGGACGGGGATGTCGTCGCCGACAGCGTCCAGGATGGCCTTGATGGGCGCTTCGTTCTTGGGCTTGCCGGCGACGGCGCCGTTCAGGTCGACCAGATGCAGGCGGCGGGCGCCTTGCTCGAGCCAGCGGGTGGCCATGGAAGCGGGGTCTTCGGAGAACACCGTTGCATCGTCCAGGTCGCCCTGGCGCAGACGCACGCAGCGTCCGTCTTTGAGATCGATGGCGGGGATCAGCAGCATGGTGGGCAGCGGGAAAATATAGGTTGAATGGTCTGGAGCGCGTGGGCCGAAGCGGCCTACGGCTGCCAGTCTACAAAATTGCGATACAGGCGCAAACCGTGCTCGGCGCTCTTTTCCGGGTGGAACTGCACCGCGAAAATGTTAGCTGCCGCCACCGCGCAGGTAAAGGCAACGCCGTAATCGGTTTCACCGACGGTCAGGCCTGCATCGACCGGGTCGGCGTAATAACTGTGGACGAAATAGAAATGCGTGTCGTCCGGAATGCCGTCCCAGATAGGGTGAGAGCGTGTCTGGCGGACTTTGTTCCATCCCATGTGCGGGACTTTCAGGCGTTCGGGGCGGCCGTCGACCAGGCCCGCGGCGCCGGTGTCGGCCAGGCAGGCTTCGTCGTCGGCCGGAACCGGGTCGGCAAAGCGCGGGCCCGAGAAGCGGCGCACCACGCCGGGGAACAGCCCCAGGCAGGACGTGCCGCCCTCTTCGCTGGCGTCGAACAGCATCTGTTCGCCGACGCAGACGCCCAGCAGCGGCTTGCTGCGCGCGGCTTTGACGACCGCTTCGCGCAGGCCGGATTCATTCAGGGTGCGCATGCAGTCCGCCATGGCGCCCTGCCCGGGAAAGACGACGCGGTCGGCCGCGTCGATGTCCTGGGGCTGGCTGCAGATGCGGATGTCCGCGTCGGGGGCGGCGTACTTGAGCGCGCGCGCGACGGAGTGGAAGTTGCCCATTCCGTAGTCGACGATGGCGATAGTGGTCACTTCGATTTACCTGGTGCGTGGCGGGAGGTCGCGGCGGTTACAGCACGCCCTTGGTGGAGGGCACGACGTCGCCCATGCGGGGGTCGACTTCGACGGCCATGCGCAGCGCGCGGCCACAGGCCTTGAAGACCGTTTCGCACTGGTGGTGCGCGTTGGTGCCGCGCAGGTTGTCGATGTGCAGCGTGATCAGGGCGTGGTTGACCAGGCCCTGGAAGAATTCGCGGGTCAGGTCGACGTCGAAGGCGCCGATGTGCGAACGCGTGAAGGGGATGTGATATTCCAGGCCGGGGCGGCCGGAGAAGTCGACCACCACGCGCGACAGCGCTTCGTCCAGCGGCACGTAGGCGTGGCCGTAGCGGCGCAGGCCGGCCTTGGTACCCACCGCCTTGGCGATGGCCATGCCCAGGGTGATGCCCACGTCTTCCACCGTGTGATGCGCATCGATGTGCAGGTCGCCCTCGGCCTTGATGTCGAGGTCGATCAGGCCGTGGCGTGCGATCTGGTCCAGCATGTGGTCCAGGAAGGGCACGCCCGTGTCGATCGTCTGCTTGCCGGTGCCATCGAGGTTGATGGCCACGCGGATGCGGGTTTCGTTGGTGTTGCGGGTGATCTCTGCGGTACGCATGTCAGAACTCGATTAGGCACTCAGGATGTCTTGCAGTGCCGATAGCAAAGCGGCGTTCTCGGCCGGGGTGCCCACCGAGATGCGGAGGCAGTCGGCCAGGAGCGGATGGGCGTTGGAGAAGTTACGAACCAATATTTTGCGCGTTTTCAGGGCAAGATGCACGGCGTTGCCGTCCAGCTTGCCGGAAAAGCGGGCGAGTACGAAGTTAGCGGCGGAAGGGAATACCCTGACGCCCGGCAATGCGGCCAGGGCGGCGGCCAGCGGTTCGCGGTCGGCGCGCAGGCGGGCGGCCTGTTCGTCCAGCACCGGCTTGTGGCGCAGCACGGTCAGCACCGCGGCCTGGGTCAGCACATCCAGGTTGTACGGCGGGCGCACCTTGTTGAGCTGGGCGATCCAGTCGGGGTGGCCGGCCAGGTAGCCAAAGCGCAGGCCCGCCAGGCCGATCTTGGACACGGTGCGCATCACCACCACGTTGGGCGCGGCCAGCACCTGGGGCATCCAGCTGCGGTCGGTGAAGGGCTGGTAGGCCTCGTCCACCACCACCAGGCCGGGCGCCGCGGCGATGATGGCGGCGATGTCCGCGTCGGACCAGGCGCCACCGGTGGGGTTGTTGGGCACGGCCAGGAACACCACCTTGGGCTGGTGCTCACGAATGGCGGCCAGCATGGCGGAAATATCCAGGGACAGATCGCTGTTCAACGGCACGCCGACGAAGCGGGCGTGATCGAAGCGGGCCGCCATGTCGAAATAGACGAACGACGGCCAGGGCGACAGCACGACGTCACCCGGGCTGCAGCAGGCCTGCACCGCGATGTGGATGAGCTCGTCCGAGCCGTTGCCGAACAGCACGTCGGCGTCGGCTGGCACGCCGAACGCCGTCTTGACCGCCTGCTGCAGCTCGGACAGATCGGCGGCCGGATAGCGGTTCAGCGGTGTGTCGCGCAGCACGCGTGCCAGGTCGTCGCGAACTGCCTCGGGCAGCTCGTACGGGCATTCCATGGCGTCCAGCTTGATGCAGCCGTCGGCATGCGCCACCGGGTAAGCGGCCAGCGCCAGGATGTCGGGCCGGACCGTGCCGGCGATGCGGCCGGCGACGGCGCTCATGGCTTGTCGATCCGGTACTGGGCGCTGGCGGCGTGGGCCTGCAGGCCTTCGCCCAGCGCCAGCTCGGCCGCGATGCGGCCCAGCGTCTGGGCGCCCTGGTGCGAGACCTGGATCAGGCTGGAGCGTTTCTGGAAGTCGTAGACGCCCAGCGGCGACGAGAAGCGGGCCGTGCGCGAGGTGGGCAGCACGTGGTTCGGGCCGGCGCAGTAGTCGCCCAGGGCTTCCGAGCTGAAACGGCCCATGAAGATCGCACCGGCGTGGCGGATCTTGGCGGTCCAGGTTTCGGGCTGCTCGGTGGAGATTTCCAAGTGCTCGGGGGCGATGTCGTTGGCGATGCGGCAGGCTTCGTCCAGGTCGCGGACCTGGATCAGCGCGCCGCGGTTGGCCAGGCTGACGCGCAGGATGTCGGCGCGCGGCATGGTGGGCAACAGGCGCGCGATGGCGGCTTCGACCTCGGCGATGAAGGCGGCGTCCGGGCACAGCAGGATGGACTGGGCAAGTTCGTCGTGTTCGGCTTGCGAGAACAGGTCCATGGCGATCCAGTCGGCCGGCGTCTTGCCGTCGCAGATGACCAGGATTTCGCTGGGGCCGGCGATCATGTCGATGCCGACCACGCCGAACACGCGGCGCTTGGCGGCGGCCACATAGGCGTTGCCGGGGCCGACGATCTTGTCCACGGCGGGCACGGTGGCGGTGCCGTAGGCCAGCGCGCCCACGGCCTGCGCGCCGCCGATGGCGAACACGCGGTCGACGCCGCCGATGGCGGCCGCGGCCAGCACGATGGGGTTGCGCACGCCGTCGGGCGTGGGCGTGACCATGATCAGTTCTTCGACGCCGGCCACCTTGGCCGGAATGGCGTTCATCAGCACCGACGACGGGTAGGCTGCCTTGCCGCCCGGCACGTACAGGCCGACGCGGTCCAGCGGCGTGACCTGCTGGCCCAGCATCGTGCCTTCGGCATCGGTGTAGGTCCAGGTCTCGGCGCGTTGGCGCTCGTGGTAGCTGCGCACGCGTTCGGCGGCGGCTTCCAGGGCATGGCGCTGGGCCGCGGGCAGTGCGGCCAAGGCAGCATGCCATTCGGCCTTGGGGATTTCGAGCGTGGCCGCCGAGGCGCCGGGCATGCGGTCAAAGCGCTGGGTGTATTCCACCAGCGCCGCGTCGCCGCGGGTGCGCACGTCGGCCAGGATGCCGGCGGCGGCGCGGTCGATGGATTCGTCTTCGGTGGCCTCGAAGGCCAGCAGCTTGGACAGGGCGGATTGGAATCCGGGATCGCGGGAATCGAGACGGTTGATCAGGGCCATGGCGTCATGGTTCAAGCAAAGGAGCGGCCGCCGCGCGGGGCGCGGCGGGCGGAAGTCAGGCGTTGCGGGTGGCGGCTCTTGCGAAGGCGTCCAGCAGCGGCTGCAGGCGGTCGCCGCGGGTCTTCAGGGCCGCCTGGTTGACGATCAGGCGCGATGAGATCGGCATGATGTCTTCGACGGCGACCAGGTCGTTGGCGCGCAGCGTGCCGCCGGTGGAGACCAGGTCCACGATGCAGTCGGCCAAGCCTACCAGCGGCGCCAGTTCCATCGAACCATACAGCTTGATGATGTCGACGTACACACCCTTGGACGCAAAGTGTTCACGGGCTGACTGCACGTACTTGGTGGCCACGCGCAGCCGCGCGCCCTGGTGCACCGCGGCCTGGTAGTCGAAACCGTTGCGCACGGCGACCGCCAGGCGGCACTTGGCGATGTTCAGGTCGATGGGCTGGTACAGGCCGCCGGGCTGTTCGGCGGCATGCTCGATCAGCACGTCCTTGCCGGCGATGCCCAGGTCGGCCGCGCCGTACTGCACGTACGTCGGCACGTCGGAGGCGCGCACGATGATCAGGCGCAGGCCGGGATCGCTGGTGGGCAGGATCAGCTTGCGCGAGCTTTCGGGGTTCTCGGGCACTTCGATGCCGGCTTCCGCCAGCAACGGCATGGTTTCTTCGAAGATTCGCCCCTTGGACAAAGCCAGGGTCAGGGGCGCGAGTTGGGCATTGCTCATGCCGATTCCTTGCCGGTTGCGCGTTGAATGTTGGCGCCCAGGGCGCGCAGCTTGACTTCCATGCGGTCGTAGCCGCGATCCAGGTGATAGATGCGGTCGACCACGGTTTCGCCGTCGGCGGCCAGGCCGGCAATGACCAGGCTGGCCGAAGCCCGCAGGTCGGTCGCCATGACCGTGGCGCCCGACAGGCGCTTGATGCCGCGCACGATGGCGGTATGGCCGTCGATGTCGATGTCGGCGCCCATGCGGCGCAGTTCCTGCACGTGCATGTAGCGGTTTTCGAAGATGTTCTCGACGATGACGCTGGTGCCGTCGGCGACGGTGTTCAGGGTCATCAGCTGGGCCTGCATGTCGGTGGCGAAACCCGGGTACTCGTGGGTGCGGAACCCCACGGCCTTGGGCCGCGTGGACATGGCGCCGCGGATCCAGTCGGGGCCGGTCTCGATGGTCAGGCCGGCCTCGACCAGCTTGTCCAGCGTGGCGCCCAGGATGCCGGCGTCGGCGTTCTTGAGCAGGATGTCGCCACCGGCCGCGCCGACGGCGCACAGGAAGGTGCCGGCTTCGATGCGGTCGGAAATGACGCGGTGCTCGGCGCCGTGCAGGCGCTCGACGCCGTCGATCACGATGCGGTCGGTGCCGTGGCCCTGGATGCGGGCGCCCATCTTGATGAGCAGCTCGGCCAGGTCCACCACCTCGGGCTCGCGGGCGGCGTTTTCCAGCACGGTGCGGCCTTCGGCCAGCACGGCGGCCATCAGCAGGTTCTCGGTGCCGGTGACGGTGACCATGTCGGTGCGGATGGAGGCGCCCTTCAGGCGCTTGGCGCGCGCCACCACGAAGCCGTGCTCGATGCTGATTTCAGCGCCCAGCGCGGCCAGGCCCTTGATGTGCTGGTCTACCGGCCGTTGGCCGATGGTGCAGCCGCCCGGCAGGCTGACGCGGGCTTCGCCAAAGCGCGCCACCAGCGGGCCCAGCACCAGGATGGACGCGCGCATGGTCTTGACCAGGTCGTACGGCGCTTCCAGGTTGTCGACGCGGTCGGCCTGCAGCATGACCATGCCGTCGGAGGCGCGTTCGGCGCGGACGCCCATGCGGCCCAGCAGGCGCAGCATGGTGGCCGTGTCGTTCAGGTGCGGCACGTTGGACAGGGACAGCGGATCGGCCGTCAGCAGCCCGGCGCACAGGATCGGCAGGGCCGAGTTCTTGGCGCCCGAAATGGTGATTTCGCCGCGCAGTTGCGCGCCGCCGGTAATGCGTAGCTTGTCCATGGTCACTTGCCCGCCTGGGTGTACTCGCCAGGGGTCAGCGTGCGCATGGACAGGGCGTGGATCTCGGCTTTCATGCGGTCGCCCAGTGCGGCGTAGACCAGTTGGTGGCGCTGGATCAGGCGCTTGCCTTCGAAAGCGGCGCTGACGATGACCGCGTCGAAATGCGAGCCGTCGCCTTGCACGTCGAGATGTTCACAGGGCAGGCCGTCCGCGATGTATTGGCGGACTTGCGCGGGAGTGGGAAGCATGGACGTCAGTTCCTGAGTTTGTAGCCGCTGGCCAGAAGCCGCAGCGCATAGATCGACAGTGCGAGGAACACCCCCGTCACCACCGCCAGGCTGCGCCAGGGGGAGACGTCCGACACCGAGAAGAATCCGTAGCGGAAACCGTCGATGGTGTAGAAAATGGGGTTCCAGTGGGACACGCCCTGCCAGAAGGCGGGGAGCGTATGGATGGAATAGAACACGCCGGACAGGAAGGTGGCCGGCATGATCAGGAAGTTCTGGAAGGCGGCGAGCTGGTCGAATTTCTCGGACCACAGGCCGGCGATCAGGCCCAGCACGCCCATGATGCCGCAGGCCAGCACGGCAAACACCAGCAGCCACAGCGGGTTGGCGGGCACCAGCGACACGAAGAACAGCGCCACCACCCACACGCACAGGCCCACGGCCAGGCCGCGCACCACGGCCGCCAGCACGTAGGCGGCGAAGATGTCGCGGTGCGACAGCGGCGGCAGCAGCATGAATACCAGGTTGCCGGTGATGCGGCTCTGGATCAGCGACGAGGACGGGTTGGCGAAGGCGTTCTGCAGCATGCTCATCATCATGAGCCCGGGGATCAGGAACGCGGTGTAGGGCACGCTGCCGTACACCATGACGCGCCCTTCCAGCACGTGGGCGAACACCAGCAGGTACAGCAGCGCCGTGATGACGGGCGCGGCGATGGTCTGGAAGCTGACCTTCCAGAAGCGCAGCAATTCCTTGCGCAACAGGGTCGGAAAGCCCGACCCCGCATCCAGGCGGGGTTGCACCAGCGGCTGGCTGGCGTTGGCGGCGGGCTGCGTCATTGGGGCATCTCTTCGGGTTGCGGGGCGGGCTTGTCGTCCTGGTGCATGATGCGCACGAAGGCGTCTTCGAGGTCGACGCCGCCGACGCGCGCCAGCAGCGCCTGGGTGGTGTCCAGCGCCACGATGCGGCCACCCTTGAGCATGGCGATGCGGCCGCACAGGGCTTCCGCTTCTTCCAGGTAGTGGGTGGTGAGCATGATGGTGTGGCCGGCCTTGTTCAGGCGCGAGATGAATTCCCACAGCGTGCGGCGCAGATCGACGTCCACGCCCGCCGTGGGCTCGTCCAGCACGATCACGGGCGGGCGGTGCACCAGCGCCTGCGCCACCAGCACGCGGCGTTTCATGCCGCCGGACAGCGCCCGCATGTTCGAATTGGCCTTGTCGGCCAGGCCGAGATTGAAGAGGATTTCGTCGATCCAGTCGTCGTTCTTGCGCAGGCCGAAATAGCCCGACTGGATGCGCAGCGTTTCGCGCACCGTGAAGAACGGGTCGTAGACCAGCTCTTGCGGCACCACGCCCAGGGCCCGCCGTGCCGACTTGTAGTCGGCCACGACGTCGTAACCACAGACGGTAGCGCGGCCGGCGCTGGCGTGCGCCAATCCGGCCAGGATGGAAATCAGGGTGGTCTTGCCCGCGCCGTTGGGGCCGAGCAGGCCGAAGAACTCGCCGTGCTCGATGTTCAGGCTGACGTTGTCGAGCGCTTGGAAGCCGGCCCCAGGCGCGCGGCCGGTGAGCTTGCCCCAGCCGCTACGGCGCGGCGAGTAGATTTTGGAGACGTTCTCTAGACTAACGGCAGACATGACGGCGGGGAGGTTGCCCGGAAAAGAGCGAATTGATCATTATATAAGCGGCCCGCCTTGCGGCACGCTGATAGCCCCGGCGACCGTAGGGCATGGGCCGTAATGTGTCCCCAAAATAACAGGCCCGGCGGGCCGCAAGGGCGCGCCGGGCCGGCAGGCAACCGGACAGGACCTTACTGGTTGCGCTGGTTCAGGGCCTGGATCAGGCCGTCGATGCCGTTCTGGTTGATCTGCTGGGCGAACTGGTTGCGGTAGTTCTCGATCAGCCAGATGCCTTCGACGTTCATGTCGTAGATCTTCCAGCCCTGGGGCGTTTTTTCCAGGCGGTAGTCCACGCCGGTGGGCTGGCCGTTGGCCTGGCTGATGAGCGTGCGCACGACCACGTCGTCGGCCTTGGCGTCGCCGCGGAACGGCAGCGACGTGACCTTGGTGCTGGAGGTGACGCGGGTCAGCGCGCCGCTGTAGGTGCGCACCAGCGTGCCGCGGAAGGCATCGGCCAGGGCCTTTTTCTGGGCATCGCTGGCCTGGCGCCAGTAGCGGCCAGCGGCCAGGCGCGTGGTCTTCTGGAAGTTGACGTACGGCAGGATGTGCTCGTTGACGACCTGGTTGATGCGGGCGGTATTGCCCGCCTTGATCGCGCCGTCGGCCTTCAGGACGTCCAGGGCTTCATTGGCCACGCCCAGCACGAACTGGTCGGGCGCACCGTTGGCGTCGGGTTGCGCCTGCACGGCGGCGGATGCCGCCAGGCCCAGCAGGCCGGCCAAGGCCAGGCGCTGGAGCAGGGAAAAGAAAGAAAACCGCATGGAAACTCCTTGCTGTACTGAAACGCAATCCAACAGCTTACTTGGTTGCGGGCATCGGTGCAGGCGCGGCGGCGCCCTTGTCCTTGGTGGCGGGGGCGTCGCCCTCGTCGTCTTCGTAGTTGGGCAGGCTGGATTCGTCGTCCACACGCTGGCCGTTGACCATGGCGGCACGGCGTTGCAGGTAGGCGTCGCGAATGAAGCTGTACGGGTCGAGCGCGACGCGGTCGATGGTGTCGGTGGCGCTGAGCAGGCTGGCGCGCGTGTCGACCACTTCCAGGCCCCACAGCGAGTTGCGCAGCGGCACGTTGTCGATGGCGCTCACGCCCATGTAGCCGTACTGGCGGCCTTGCCAGTCGCCGATCAGGCCGACGCCGTCGCGCACGCTGGACGAGCCGAAGAACGGCAGCACCAGGTACGGGCCCTGGCCCAGGCCCCACACGCCCAGCGTGGTGCCGAAGTCGTTCGGGATCTTGCGGGCGCCGTTGGCCGAGGCGACGTCGAAGCAGCCGCCCACGCCCATGGTGGTGTTGAACAGGAAGCGGCCCAGCGTGTTGACGAAGTCGTGGCCACGGCCCTGCAGGAAGCTGTTGGTGCCCGACCAGAGGTCGCCGACGTTGCTGAAGATGTTGTGGACACAGCTGCGCACCGGCTGCGGCGTGACATAGGTGTAGGCCTGTGCGACCGGCTTGAAGACGGCGCGGTCGACGGTGTCGTTGAACTTGTAGACACCGCGGTTGAAGCCTTCCCAGGGGTCGCGCGGGTCCGGATGCTGCGGGGCGGCGCAACCCGCCATCAGCGCGCCGGCGGCGGCCACGGTGGCGATACGGGAAAGAGCTTTCGTGTTCATGATCAGGGCATCCCTATCAGCAGAGTTCTATTCTTATTGCAGCGCATGCCTCGCGCGGCGATAGCCGCACGCGACGGATGGTCTTTAATTCGGGGCTTTCGCTTCAGGGGCGGCGGCCGCGTTCGAGCCTTCTTTCTCGGCCGAGCCGTACAGGAACTTGCTGATCAGCTGTTCCAGCACGACGGCGCTTTGGGTATAGCGGATTTTTCCGCCATCGGCAAAGTTGTCTTCTTCGCTGCCCGGGGTCAAGCCCAGGTACTGTTCGCCCAGCAGGCCGGACGTGAGGATGGCCGCGGACGAGTCCTTGGGGAACTGGTAGGCCGTTTCCAGGTTGATCGCCACGACGGCCTGGAAGGTCTTGTCGTCGAAGGAAATCTTGGCGATGCGGCCGACCACCACGCCCGCGCTTTTCACGGGCGCACGGACCTTGAGGCCGCCTACGTTATCGAAATTGGCCGTGAGCGTATAGGTGGGAGCAAAAGAAAAGGTGCTCAAGTTGCCGGCGCGCAACGCCAGGAACGCCAGCGCGGCCGCGCCCAGCAATACGAACAGGCCTACCCAGAAGTCGGTTTTTTCGCGTGACATGATCGATCCGTATCAGTTTCCAAACATCAAGGCAGTAAGCAGGAAGTCCAGCCCCAGCACCGCCAGCGAGCCCACCACGACCGTGCGGGTGGTGGCGCGGGCGACGCCTTCGGGAGTGGGTTTGGCCTGCCAGCCTTCGTAAAGCGCAACCAGCGTCACCGTGACGCCGAACACCAGGCTTTTGAGGACGCCGTTCAGGACGTCGTTCCAGACATCGACGCCGCCCTGCATCTGCGACCAGAAGGCGCCTGCGTCAACGCCAATCATCAGGACGCCCACGACCCAGCCGCCCAGGATGCCGACCATGGAAAACACGGCGGCCAGGATCGGCATGGCGATGATGCCGCCCCACAGGCGCGGCACCAGGACGCGCCGCACGGGGTCGACCGCCATGACTTCCATCGCGGACAGTTGTTCGCCGGCCTTCATCAGGCCGATTTCAGCGGTGAGCGAGGTGCCGGCCCGGCCGGCGAACAGCAGCGCCGTGACCACGGGGCCCAGCTCGCGCACCAGCGACAGCGCGACCAGCAGGCCCAGAGATTCCGAGGCGCCGTAGCGGTTCAGCGTGTAGTAGCCCTGCAGGCCCAGCACGAAACCCACGAACATGCCGGACACGGCAATGATCAGCAGCGAGTAGTTGCCGATGAAATGGACCTGTTGCGACACCAGCCGGGGGCGCGACAGCGCGATGCCGCTGCGCGCCAGCATGGCGCCGAAGAAACGGGTGAAGCCGCCGATGCCGGTGATGCGGTTGCGCAGCCAGCCGCCCAGCGCGCCGATGGCGTTGTTCGATGCGTTCATGCGCGGCGCCCTTGTTGTTGCGACAGCCATTTCTGGAAAGCCGGCGTCTCGGGGTACTGGAACGCGACCGGGCCGTCGGGTTCGCCTTTCAGGAATTGCTGCACGTAGGGGTCTTGCGAGGCCGACAGGCTCTCGGGGCTGCCGGCGGCCTTGAGTTCGCCCTGCCCCACCAGGTAGACCTGGTCGGCGATGGCGAAGGATTCGTGCACGTCGTGGGTGATCAGCACCGAGGCGCAGCCCAGGCGGTCGGCCAGGCTGCGGATCAGGCGGGCAGTGATGCCCAGAGAGATCGGGTCCAGGCCGGCGAAGGGCTCGTCGTACAGGATGAGTTCGGGTTCGAGCACCACCGCGCGGGCCAGCGCCACTCGGCGGGCCATGCCGCCGGACACCTCGGCCACCTTCAGGTGGGCCGCGGCGCGCAGGCCCACGGCATCGAGCTTGTCCAGCACGCGTTCGGTGATGTCGGATTCGGTCAACCGCGTGTGCTCGCGTAGCGGAAACGCCACGTTTTCGAAGACATTCAGGTCGGTGAACAGCGCGCCCTGCTGGAACAGCACCCCCATGCGCTTGCGCAGGGCTTGCAGTTCGGCGGGCGTGGCGCGGGCGATGTCCTGGCCGAAAGCCAGCACCGTGCCTTCCTTGGCGACGAGCTGGCCGGTGGCGGCCCGCAGCAGGGTCGTCTTGCCGGAACCGGAGCCGCCCATGATGGCGACCACCTGGCCCGGGCGCGCTTCCATGGAAATGTCGCGCAGGACGGTGAAATCACCGTAGCCGAGCGCCACGCCTTGCAGGTGCAGGGCAAATTCCGGGGGGCTGCTGGTTTGAGCGGGCATGGGCAACGAACGGGTGTTTCGGTGGCGAATGCCCTGCTGCCGCGCTCGTGGGCGGGCGGAAAGACCGGCCGGCGCGAGCGAGACAGGCTGCGTCGGGAAGCGCCCTGTTACTCATATGCCGGGTGCAGGAAGACAAACTGTTGCACCCAGCGGCGAGGGGCCATTGTAGCCCGATGATTTGTCACCGCAGTGCGGTATGGCTGTCCGTGGAACAGTGTTTTCGCCCCGGGGAACAATCGACGGGCCGCCGGCGGGCCCCCGCGTCAGCCGTCAGAGCGCGCCGTTGCGGTCTCGCGGACCAGCCGGGCGACCAGCGCGGCCGTGCTTTCGCGCCGGGCCAGCGGGGCGCCCTGGCCTGCCCAGAGGGACAGAACGGCCACGTTGCCGGCTTTGCCGCCCGCCGTGCGCATCGGGCGCGTCAGCGCATTCTGCAGGGGGTACGGCAGGATGTCGTCTGATAATTGGTCGGCATCCCGCATGAAGGAATTCACGATGCCGCGGGCCGGACGTCCGGAGAAAGCCCGCGTCACCCGGGATTGCTCGGCGCGCGAGGCGGGCAGCACCGCCTTGTAGGCGTCGTTGATGCCGGCTTCGTCGGTGGTCAGGAAGGCCGTCCCCATTTGTGCGGCCTGGGCGCCCAGGGCCAGCGCGGCCGCAATGCCGCGGCCGTCCATGATGCCGCCGGACGCAATCACAGGCACCGACACCGCGTCGGCGATCTGCGGTACCAGCGCCATGGTGCCGATCAGCGAATGCTCGAAATCGTCCAGGAAGGTGCCCCGATGGCCGCCCGCTTCGGCGCCCTGGGCCACGATGGCGTCCACCCCGTCCTGCTCCAGCGCCATGGCCTCGCGCACCGTGGTGGCGGTGCCGACCGTCAGGATGCCCAGCTCGCGGCAGCGAGCCAGTGCATCGGCGGGCATGCGGCCGAACGTGAAGCTGAAGACCGCCGGCCGCGCGCGCAGCACCGCGTCGATCTGGCCGGGCAACGGGTCGGCCTGGGGGCCGGGAGCCGCGGGCGCCGGCAGGCCCAACTGCGCGTGGTAGCGGGCCATCAGGTCCAGCATGCGGGCGGCGTCGCCGTGGTAGGGCTGCTCGGACACCGAGGCGAACAGATTGATCGCGAATGGCCGGTCGGTACGTTCGCGGATCGCGCCCGCGGCCGCGTCAATCTGTTCGGGAGTGAGGTAAGCCGCCCCAAGGGACCCCAGGACGCCCGCCTTCGACGCCTCGGACACCAGCTCGACCGTCGTCGCGCCGCCGGCCATGGGCGCCTGGATGATGGGGTGGTCGAGCTTGAGCTGATCGAGAAGGCGGGATGCCATGGAAGTCTCCTGGTTGGTTTACTGAAGCTGGATGTTTCCAGCCTTGATGACGTGGGCCCACTTGGCCGTTTCGCTCTTGATGAATGCGCCGAATTCCTCGGGCGTGCCGCCGCCGGCCTGGCTGCCGGTGTCGGCAATGGCCTTCTGCACGTCCGCTTCCTTCAGGATGCGGTTGAGCTCGGCGTTGAGCTTGGCGATGATGGGCGCGGGGGTGCCGGCGGGAGCGACGATGCCCTGCCAGTTGTACGACTCGAAACCCGGCAGGCCGGATTCCGCCATGGTGGGCACGTCCGGCAGCACGGCCAGGCGCTGGGCCGACGTCACCGCGATCGGATGGATCTTCTTGCCCTGGATGGCAGGCAGCGCCGAATAGCCCATTTCGAACATCATCGAGATATGGCCGCCCATCAGGTCGGTCGCGGCCAGGCTGCCGCCCTTGTACGGTACGTGCACGATGTCGATCTTGGCCTGCTCGCGGAACATTTCACCCGACAGGTGGTGTGCGCCGCCCACGCCAGACGAACCGAACGAGAGCTTGCCCGGCTGCTTCTTGGCCATGGCGATCAGGTCGGCCAGCGTCTTGACCGGCAGCTCGTTGTTCACGCTGAGCACCAGCGGGCTGTTTTCGATCAGGATGACCGGCGCCAGGTCTTTCAGCGGGTCATAGGGCATGTCCTTCATCAGAGACGGGTTCACCGCCATCGGCGCCAGGTTGCCGGTGCCGATGGTGTAGCCGTCCGGGGCGGCCTTGGCGATGAGGTTGGTGCCGACGACGCCACCCGCCCCGGCCTTGTTTTCCACCACGATGGGCTGGCCCAGCGATTCGCCCAGCTTGCGCGCGAGCAGGCGCACGCGGGTGTCGGCAAAGCCGCCCGGGGCGTAGGGCACGATCATGGTGATGGGTTTGGCGGGCCAGTCGGTGGCCTGGGCCTGAGCGGCGCCGCTGAAGGCGGCGAAGGCCGCCAGGGCGGCGACCAGGGGGCGTAGCGATTTCATGCTGGGTGACTCCTCTTTCTAATGTGATGGGTTCCTAGGAACCGATCGCATTATGCCCAGCGTTGGGGGCGGCGACGCTGATATTTCCCAAGCGCCAGGCCGACAGCGCCAGCAGCGCCGCGCCGCCCGCCAGCACCTGCGGCAAACCGGCGCCCCAGCGGGCCGCGCCCGAGGCCAGCAGCGGGCCCAGGATCTGCCCGGCGGCAAAGGCCGACGTCATGATGGCAGCGGCGCGCGGCGCAGCCGGCCCGGCCAGGCGCTGGGCGGCCAGCATGCCCGCCTGGGTGATGACCATGAACGTGCCGCCTACCAGCACCGCCGCGACGATGACGGCGGCTAGCGTGTGCCAGATCGCCACGGCCAGCATGCCCAGCGCCATCACGGCTTGCGCGCCACGCCAGACCGCCTTGTCGTCCAGCGCTTGCGCCACGCGGGGCGCAAGCAGGCAGGACAGCGCGGCCGCCAGGCCGAACAGCGGCCAGGCCCAGCCGAACACCGCGGGGTCGGGAACGATCTCGCGGGCCATGGCCGGCAGGAATGTGGCGGGAATGATGTAGCCGGCGCCGAAGATGCCGTAGTGCAACGCCAGCCGGCCGATGCCTGGAGGCAGGCCGGCAGTCGCGGCCACCGTTCCCAGGTGCGCCTTGGCATCGGCGCGGGACAGGCGTGGCCAGGCCAGCGCGGACAAGCCCAGGGTCAGGATGCCCAGCGCCGTCCAGTTGCCGTTGGCGTCGGCGCCCGCGGCCATCAGCGCCAGGCAGGCCAGGCCCGTCAGGGCGATGCCGGCGCCAACCCCGGCGTAGGTGATGGCGGCGACGGCCGGCCGGCGCGGATCGTCGGCGGCCACAGGCCGGGCGGCGGCAATGCAGATGAAGGCGCTGGCGCTGGCGTAGCCCGCCGCCAGCCGCAGCAGGGCCCAGGCCAGCACGCCGTGGACCCAGGGCATTGCCAGGGTCAACAAGCCCACGGCCAGCAGACTGGTGGCCAGCATGGCGCGCGGATGGCGCGGCGGGCGCACCGCCGCGGCCAAGGCGCCCAGCAGGTAGCCCGCGTAATTGGCCGATGCCAGCCAGCTGCCCTGCGCCAGCGACAGCCCCGCCTCCTGGGCCATCAGCGGCCAGACGGGGGTGAAGGCGAACCGGCCGATGCCCATGGCGGCGGCCAGGGCCAGCGCGGCAGGCCAGGCCAGCGAGACGGCCCCGCGCGGGCGGACGGAATCAGGGTGGGTGGCTATTGACATGGGTCCCACTCTACGGCTGTACTAATATCTTGAATAGTGAATTATTAAGAACATGAGTTCTTGAAATGAGAAACTTAGACCTCGACGCGTTGCAGATTTTCAAGGCGGTGGCCGACCACGGCGGCGTGGCGCGCGCCGCGGCCCACCTGAATCGGGTGCAGTCCAATGTGTCGACGCGCCTGAAGCAACTGGAAAGTTCGCTGGCGGCGCCGCTCTTTCGGCGCCAGAACCGGCGGCTGGTGCTGTCCGACCAGGGGCGCGTGCTGCTGTCCTATGCCGACCGCCTGCTGCGCCTGTCGGCCGAGGCCCAGGCCGCGGTGCGCGACGGCGCGCCGCAGGGCCTGCTGCGCATCGGCACCATGGAAAGCACGGCTGCCGCGCGCCTGCCGCCCATCCTGGCGGCCTACCACGCGGCCTGGCCGCAAGTGCGCATCGAACTGATCACCGGCACGTCGGGCGCCTTGGCGGCCAAGGTGCGCAACTACGAGATCGAAGCCGCCTTCGTGGCCGAACCGTTCGACGCCCAGGGCCTGGCGCAACAGCCGGCCTTCCAGGAAGAACTGGCGCTGATTTCCCCCTTGGCCTGGCCTGAAATCCATGGCCCCCAAGATGTGGGCGACCGCAGCGTCATCGCGTTCACGGCCGGCTGTTCGTACCGCCGCATCCTGGAATCGTGGTTCGGCCAGGCAGGCGTGGCGCCGGGCAAGGTCATGGAATTCGCCTCGTATCACGCCATCGTGGCCTGCGTGGCCGCGGGTTCGGGCGTGGCCATCGTGCCGCGTTCGGTGCTGGCCGTGCTGGGGGCGCAAGCGTCGCTGCGCGTTACACCCCTGTCCGGTCAGCACGGCCGCGCGCAGACGCAGCTGGTCTGGCGCGCAGATGACGAAACGCCTGCATTGCAGGCGTTTCAGGACATGCTTGCGCAGCGCCGCCCATGATGGGCGGGCTTTGGGGTCAGAAGCGGTAGCCGACGCCCATGGTCAGCACCCACGGGTCGATGCGCGCGGTGCCGATGTGTTCGCCGTTCAGCTTCACCTTCGACTTGATGTCGATGTAGCGGATGTCGGCGTTCATGAACCAGCGTTCGTTGATCTTGATGTCCGCGCCCAGTTGCGCAGCCACGCCCCACGAGTCGCCCATCTTCAGGTCCGAACCCTTCAGCGCGCCTTCGGCCTTGGTGTCGAAGAACTTGGTGTAGTTGATGCCCACGCCGATGTAGGGCTGGACCATGCTGTCGGGCAGGATGTGCCATTGCAGGCTGAGCGTGGGCGGCAATTGCTTGCTCGAACCGATCTTGCCCAGGCCGCTGCCGTGCACGTCATGCTGGAACGGCCAGGCGCCCAGCAGTTCGATGCCGATGTTGCGCGTGGCCATGTAGGCCAGCGTGAAGCTGGGGCGCACATTGTTGTTGGCATCGAGCTTGACGCTGCCGTCGAGCACGGTGCCGTTGTTCGATGCGGGGCGGACCTGCGTTGCGCCGACCCGGAACAGGATGTCGCCGGCTTCGTGGGCCTGGGCGGGGGCGGCAAACGCGCCGGCAGCGATCAGGCCGGCGATGGCGGTGGCGCGGATACGCCCATTCAGCGAAAACATTTTCTTCTCCGATCTTTCCATGGGGTGAGTGGAAAGGTTCGCAGACCCGGCGCCGGGGCCGGTTGATATGCGTCAAACGCTGCGGGCAAGCCGGCGCCGCCGTGGCTGCACTGCAACAACGGGCAGCGCAGACGGCAAGCGCAAGGGGGGGAATCAGGCCAGCGCGGCCAGGAACACGGCGGCGCCCAGCGCCAGCATCAGGAAGGGGCTGACCCGCGTGTAGACCAGCGCCAACGTGGATGCCGCGGCCACGCCCCAGGCCCACGCGCCGCCTTCGGCCGCGCGCAGCACGGTGCATGACGATGCCAGGATCATGCCGGCGGCGACCGGCACCAGTCCGGCTTCGATGGCGCGCACGCAGGTCGCGTGGCGGTAGCGGGCCCAGACTCGCGCCAGCGCATAGATCAGCAGCGAACAGGGCAGGAAGATCGCGATCGACGCGGCGATCGCACCGGCCCATCCACCGACGTGCCAGCCGATCAGCGTCACCAGCAGCGAGGCCGGACCGGGCGTGATGCGCGACAGCGCGAAGTAGTCCAGGAATTGCGATTCGTTGATCCAGCCATAGCTGTCCACCGCCTGGCGGTGGATGTCGGGCAGGATGCTCTGGCCGCCGCCCACCGTCAGGAACGACAGCGGCGTGAACACCGAGAACAGGTCGTGCAGCAGGGCCAGGTTCATGATTGCCGTTCCTGGCGACCCTGCTGGCGCAAGCGGCTGTAGGCGATGCCGATGGACAGCGGCGCCATGGCGCCCACCACCCACAGCAAGGGCAGGCGCAACAGGAAGATCGCGGCAAAGGTCACGCCCATGATCGCGGCCGGCACCCAACCCACCAGCGCGCGCCGCGCGGCGCGCAAGCCCGTCTGCAGCGATACGCCCACCGCCGCGGCCGCCACGCCCGCCATGGCCACGTGCAGCCCCTGCGACTGCGCCATGCTGGCAAACAGCGCGGCCACGCCGATGGCCACGATCATCGGCGGCACCGTGATGCCCAGGCCGCCCAGCAAGGCCCCCGGGCCGCCGCGCAGCCGAAACCCGATCCAGATGGCCAGGTTCACCACGTTCACGCCGGGAAACGATTGCGCCAGCGCCAGCCCGCTCAGAAAGTCGGATTCCGACATCCAGCGCCGGTGCTGCACGAATTCGCGCATCATCCAGCCGCTCAGGCCGCCGCCAAAGCTGGTCAGGCCAACCTTGGTGAAGGCCAGGAATATCTGCGGCAGCGTCGGCGGGGCGGCAAGCTCGGGGTCGGAGGCGGACATGGCGGGGGCGGCGGCGGATCGATGCCGCATCTTACGGAAACCAGAATGTCGGTTGCCTGAAAAGACTTCGCCGCCTTGGCACCAGGTGCAAAAGGCGGCGAATTCAGGGCGTTGTGCGCCGGGAATCAGCGCGGCAGTTCGCTCGACCCCATCAGGTAGGCATCCACCGAACGCGCGCACTGACGGCCTTCGCGGATGGCCCAGACCACCAGGGACTGGCCGCGGCGCATGTCGCCGGCGGTGAAGACCTTTTCCACGTTGGTGCGGTAGTCGTCGGTGTTGGCGCGCACGTTGCCGCGCGCATCGCGATCCACGCCGAAGGCATCCAGCACGGTCTGCACCGGCGACACGAAGCCCATGGCCAGCAGCACCAGGTCGGCCTTGATCTCGAATTCCGAGCCTTCGACCTCGCGCATCTTCATCTGGCCGGTGGACTCGTCCTTGAACCATTCGACGCGGGCGCCGACCAGCTTTTCGACCTTGCCGTTGCTGCCCTTGAGCAGCTTGGTGGTCACGGACCAGTCGCGGTCGCAGCCTTCTTCGTGCGACGACGACGTGCGCATCTTCAGCGGCCAATACGGCCACGTCATGGTCTTGTTCTCGGACTCGGGCGGCTGGGGCATCAGTTCGAACTGCGTGACCGAGGCCGCGCCGTGGCGGTTGCTGGTGCCCACGCAATCGGACCCGGTGTCGCCGCCGCCGATCACCACTACGTGCTTGCCCTTGGCCAGCGTCTGGTTGGTGAGGCGGTCGCCGGCCACGGCCTTGTTCTGCTGGCGCAGGAAATCCATGGCGTAATACACGCCCGACAGTTCACGGCCCGGCACCGGCAGGTCGCGCGGGGTTTCCGAGCCGCCGCTCATCACCACGGCGTCGAACTCGGCCAGCAGCGATTGCGGGGTGCGCACGGTCAGGCCGTCGGCCACGGGGTCGGTCGGGTTGCCGACGTAGGTCGACGGCGCGAATTCCACGCCTTCGGCTTCCATCTGCGAGATGCGGCGGTCGATCTGGTGCTTTTCCAGCTTGAAATCGGGGATGCCGTAGCGCAGCAGGCCGCCGATGCGGTCGCTCTTTTCGAACAGCGTCACCGAGTGGCCGGCGCGCGCCAGTTGCTGGGCGCAGGCCATGCCGGCGGGGCCGGAACCTACTACTGCGACCTTCTTGCCGGTCTTGCGGGCGGGCAGCAGCGGGGTCACCCAGCCTTCGGCCCAACCCTTGTCGATGATGGCGTGCTCGATGGACTTGATGCCGACAGCGTCGCTGTTGATGTTCAAGGTACAGGCAGCCTCACACGGCGCCGGGCAGATGCGGCCGGTGAACTCGGGGAAGTTGTTGGTCGAATGCAGCACGTCCAGCGCGCGGCGCCAGTCCTGCTTGTAGACCAGGTCGTTCCAGTCCGGAATGATGTTGTTGACCGGGCAGCCGTTGTTGCAGAACGGGATGCCGCAGTCCATGCAGCGCGCCGCTTGCTGCTTGGCCTGGTCGTCGGTCAGGTGCAGCACGAATTCGCGCCAGTTCTTCAGCCGCTTCTGCGGGGCCTCGGAGGCCTCCTGCAGACGCTGAAATTCCATAAAGCCGGTAATCTTTCCCATGGTATCCCTCACGCAGCCAGTTGTTGCGGGTTGGCTGCACGCCACATTTCACCCAATGCGCGGCGGTAGTCCGTCGGCATGACCTTTACGAATTTGCCGCGCGACGCTTCCCAGTCGCCCAGGATTTCGCGGGCGCGGAAGCTGCCGGTGTAGCGGAAGTGGTCTTCCACCAGGCGGCGCAGGATGGTTTCATCCGTTTCGCGTTCGCCACCGCGCTGCGCGCTGTGCCAGACGTCGATGTTGTTCTGGGCCTGCTGCTCCGCGTGCGGGGCCACGGCTTCCAGTTCGACCATCGACAGGTTGGCGCGATGCTTGAGCGTGCGCTCGGGGTCCCACACGTACGCCACGCCGCCCGACATGCCTGCGGCGAAGTTGCGGCCGGTGGCGCCCAGCACCACGACGGTGCCGCCGGTCATGTATTCGCAGCCGTGGTCGCCCGTGCCTTCCACCACCGTGGCGGCGCCCGAGTTGCGCACGGCGAAACGTTCGCCGGCCACGCCGTTGAAGAAGGCTTCACCGGCCAGCGCGCCGTACAGGACGGTGTTGCCGGCGATGATGTGGTCGGGGCCGAAGCCGCGGAAGTCGTTGGGCGAGCGCACGATGATGCGGCCGCCGGACAGGCCCTTGCCCACGTAGTCGTTGCCTTCGCCGACCAGGTCCATGGTGATGCCATGGGCCAGGAAGGCGCCGAAGCTCTGGCCGGCCGTGCCGTTGCACTGGATGTGGATCGTGTCGTCCGGCAGGCCGTCATGGCCGTAGCGCGAGGCCACCGCGCCCGACAGCATGGCGCCGATGGTGCGGTTGCGGTTGCGCACCGGCACGATGAACGAGACCTTCTCGCCGCGCTCCAGCGCCGGCTTGCTGCGTTCGATCAGCTGGTGATCCAGCGCACCGGCCAGGCCGTGGTCCTGCTCTTCGGTCTGGCGCACATCGGCGTCGGATTGGGTCTGGTGGAACACGCGGGCAAAGTCCAGACCCTGGGCCTTCCAGTGCTCGACGCCCGAGCGCATGTCCAGCAGGTCGGCGCGGCCGATCAGGTCGTCGAACTTGCGGATGCCCAGCTGGGCCATGATCTCGCGCACTTCTTCGGCGATGAAGAAGAAGAAGTTGACGACGTGTTCGGGCTTGCCCTGGAACTTCTTGCGCAGCACCGGATCCTGCGTGGCCACGCCCACCGGGCACGTGTTCAGGTGGCACTTGCGCATCATGATGCAGCCTTCGACGACCAGCGGCGCCGTGGCAAAGCCGAATTCGTCGGCGCCCAGCAGCGCGCCGATGACGACGTCGCGGCCGGTCTTCATCTGGCCGTCGGCCTGCACGCGGATGCGGCTGCGCAGGCGGTTCAGCACCAGCGTCTGCTGCGTTTCGGCCAAGCCCAGTTCCCAGGGCGTGCCCACGTGCTTGATGGACGACACCGGCGATGCGCCCGTGCCGCCGTCGTGGCCGGCGATCACGACGTGATCGGCCTTGGCCTTGGCGACGCCCGCGGCCACCGTGCCCACGCCCACTTCCGACACCAGCTTGACCGAGATGGATGCGCGGGCGTTGACGTTCTTCAGGTCGTGGATCAGTTGGGCCAGGTCTTCGATCGAGTAGATGTCATGGTGCGGCGGGGGAGAAATCAGGCCCACGCCCGGCACCGAATAGCGCAGCTTGGCGATGTATTCCGACACCTTGTGGCCGGGCAGCTGGCCGCCTTCGCCGGGCTTGGCGCCCTGCGCCATCTTGATCTGGATCTGGTCGGCCGACGACAGGTATTCGGCGGTGACGCCGAAGCGGCCCGAGGCGACCTGCTTGATCTTCGAGCGCAGCGAGTCGCCCTTCTTCAAGGCCACGTCGGCTTCGATGCGGTCCGAGCCCAGCAGCGAGGCCAGCGTGTCGCCGTCCTTGATGGTGCTCTTGCCTTCGCGCATTTCGGCGCGGTAGCGCAGTTCGTCTTCGCCGCCTTCGCCGGTATTGGACTTGCCGCCGATGCGGTTCATGGCCACGGCCAGTACCGAGTGGGCTTCGGTCGAGATCGAGCCCAGCGACATGGCGCCGGTGGCAAAGCGCTTGACGATGTCCTTGGCCGATTCGACGTCATCGAGCGGAATGGCGCGCGACGGGTCGAAGCGGAACTCGAACAGGCCGCGCAGCGTCATGTGGCGGCGGCTCTGGTCGTTGATGATCTGCGCGTACTCTTTGTACGTGCGGTAGTTGTTGGCGCGCGAAGCGTGCTGCAGCTTGGCGATGGAGTCCGGCGTCCACATGTGCTCTTCGCCGCGCACGCGATAGGCGTATTCGCCGCCCGCGTCCAGGTCGTTGGCCAGCACCGGGTCGGTGCTGAAGGCCGCGCGGTGCTGTCGCAGCGCTTCTTCGGCCACCTGGAAGATGCCGATGCCTTCGATGTTCGACGACGTGCCGGTGAAGTACTTGTTCACCAGGCTGCTCTGCAGGCCCACGGCTTCGAAGATCTGCGCGCCGGTGTAGGACATGTAGGTGGAAATGCCCATCTTGGACATCACCTTGTTCAGGCCCTTGCCGATTGCCTTGATGAAGTTCTTGACGGCCTTTTCGGGGTCGTTCATCTTGCCCAGCGATTCCAGCGCCAGGTAGGGGTGGATGGCTTCGGCGCCGTAGCCGCCCAGCAGCGCGAAGTGGTGCACCTCGCGGGCCGAGCCGGTTTCGACCACCAGGCCGGTGTTGGTGCGCAGGCCCGCGCGGATCAGGTGCTGGTGCACGGCCGAGGTGGCCAGCAGCGCGGGAATGGCCACGCGCTCGCCGTCGACCAGGCGGTCCGACACGATCAGGATGTTGTAGCCGCTTTGCACCGCATCCACGGCGCGCGCGCACAGCGCGGCCACGCGGGCTTCGATGCCTTCGGGGCCCCAGGCGGCCGGATAGGTGATGTCCAGTTCGAAGCTGCGGAACTTCTTGCCGGTGACCTGTTCGATGTCACGGATCTGCGCCATGGCGGCGAAATCCAGCACCGGCTGCGACACTTCAAGGCGCAGCGGCGGGTTGACGTTGTTGATGTCCAGCAGGTTGGGCTTGGGGCCGATGAACGACACCAGCGACATCACCATCTGTTCGCGGATGGGGTCGATGGGCGGGTTCGTGACCTGGGCGAACAGCTGGCGGAAATAGTTGTAGAACGGCTTGGCGCGGTCGGACAGCACGGCCAGCGGGGCATCGTTGCCCATCGAACCGATCACTTCCTCGCCCGACGTGGCCATGGGTTCGAGGATGAACTTGTAGTCTTCCTGGGTCCAGCCGAAGGCCTGCTGGCGGTCCAGCAGCGACACGGACGATTGCGTCGCCACGGCAGCCTGGCGCGGGGCCGGCAGCGATTCCAGCTTGATCTGCAGGCGCTCGATCCATTGGCGGTACGGGCGGCTGTTGGCCAGTTGCAGCTTGATCTCGGCGTCGTCGATGATGCGGCCTTGTTCCAGGTCGATCAGGAACATCTTGCCCGGCTGCAGGCGCCACTTCTTGACGATGCGGTTTTCGGGAATGGACAGCGTGCCGGCTTCCGAGGCCAGGATGACCATGTCGTCATCGGTGACCAGGTAGCGCGCGGGGCGCAGGCCGTTGCGGTCCAGCGTGGCGCCGATCTGGCGGCCATCGGTGAACGCGACGGCGGCGGGGCCGTCCCACGGCTCCATCATGGCGGCGTGGTACTCGTAGAAGGCGCGGCGGCTTTCGTCCATCTGCGTGTGCTGTTCCCAGGCTTCCGGGATCATCATCATCATGGCGTGGGCCAGCGAGTAGCCCGAGTTCACCAGCAGTTCCAGGCAGTTGTCGAACGTGGCGGTGTCGGACTGGCCTTCGTAGACGATGGGGTACAGCTTCTTCAGGTCGTCGCCCAGCACGGCCGACTGCATCATGCCTTCGCGGGCGCGCAGCCAGTTGAAGTTGCCCTTGACCGTATTGATTTCGCCGTTGTGGGCGATCATGCGGTACGGGTGGGCCAGCGGCCAGGCGGGGAAAGTATTGGTCGAGAAGCGTTGGTGTACCAGCGCCAGCGCGGAGACCGTGCGCGGGTCGGCCAGGTCGCGGTAGTAGCGGCCCACCTGGTCGGCCAGCAGCAGGCCCTTGTAGACCACGGTGCGCACCGAGGCCGACGGCACGAAGTATTCCTTGCCGTGCGCCAGGTGCATGTGCTGGATCGCGTGGCTGGCGGTCTTGCGGATCACGTACAGCTTGCGCTCGAGCGCGTCGGGCACCATCACGTCGGCGCCGCGGCCGATGAACAGCTGGCGGATCACGGGCTCGCAGTCGCGCACGGTGGGCGACATGGGCATGTCGACGTCCACGGGCACGTTGCGCCAGCCCAGCACCACCTGGCCTTCGGCGCGCACCGAGCGTTCCAGCTCTTGTTCGCAGGCCAGGCGCGAGGCGGTTTCCTTGGGCAGGAACACCATGGCCACGCCGTACTCGCCGGGCGGGGGCAGGGTGATGCCGTGCTGGGCGAATTCGTCGCGGTAGAGCGTGTCGGGGATCTGGATCAGGATGCCGGCGCCGTCGCCCATCAGCTTGTCCGCGCCCACCGCGCCGCGGTGATCCAGGTTTTCCAGGATCTTCAGGCCCTGCTGGATGATGGCGTGGCTTTTCTTGCCCTTGATGTGCGCCACGAACCCCACGCCGCAAGCGTCGTGCTCGTTCTTGGGGTGGTAGAGGCCCTGGGCAGGCGGCATGCCGATGCGGGTGGCATCGATCGGGGTCGCCTTGGGCGTGGGACAGGAATCGTTCGGGGTAATTTGGGGCATGGCGCGCTCCGCAGTGAGCCTGCGTCGTAATGTTGCAGTGCAGGAGACGGACAATACCCCCGTCAACAGTAGGGTGCAACAGGAATATAAGGGGTGTGACCCTAATTTATATGATGCACCGTCATAGAGCATTAATATGGTGACGCATCAACGTCCGCGCCAGATAAGGCTTGCCGGGGACGTGTCTTCCGAGTCGCGGGGCCAAGGGTAGTGAAAGTCCTATTTTCCCGATGTTTCGTCCCCATTTATTATGATGTTTTGAGACGTCGGGAACATTGGCGCAAGCGTGACCGGCAGGCGCGAACGCCGGCCGCCGGCGGTGTTCACCGCGGCGCCATGAAAAAAGCGCCCGAAGGCGCTGTCTGTGTCAGGAAGACGAACCGGAAGTGGTCGGTGGCGAGACCGGCGCAGGCGTCGCCGGCTGTTCGGTGTCGGCGGCGGGCGTGGCCGGCTTCTTGCGCGGACGGCCGCGCTGCCCAGGCGCGACGCGGCGGCTGGCCGTGTGCGCCAGGCTGGCGATGAAGTTGGCGCCGCCCAACGCCCATTGGCCGGAGACGGCCTGGTCGATGCGCTGCGTTTCCTCGCGCGACAGGCCGTCCTGCAGGCGCTTGCGGTAGTTGGCCTGGCGGTCGAACGGCGTGTTGCCACACGCCCAGTAGTCGGCGTGGTCGGACTGCCATTGCGCCGGGGCGGCCGTGGTGTTGCCGGTATGGCTGGAGGCCGACGACCAGGGCCAGGAATCAGGATCTTGCGACGCGCCGCTGCGCACGGGGTAGGTTTCCAGCCAGACCAGGGCGGGCAGCACCCAGGCGCCCGGCTCGAGCAATGCCGAGCGGTAGCGGCCTGCGAACACCCGGCCGCCGCGCAGACGCGCTGCGAGGTTGCGGCCCAGCGTCTGCATCAGGCGCGGCAGGCCTTCTTCGTCGGCGGGCGTAGCCAAAAGCAGAATGCGGTCGTTGGCGAGCAGCCAGCCATGGACCGAGACCCGGTGGCGCTGGGCGGATTCGCCCAGCCACGCGGCAAGTTGGTTGAGGATATCGGCCGGGGCGGGCTGGGACGGCGCCGCCAGCGGCTGAATGAAGTTGGCCTGCACCAGTTGGGGCAGCCCAGGGGCGTACAGACGGGGCAGACGGGCCATAGTGTCAGGGCTTGCGCTTCCAGAAGAACGGGTTGTCTTCTCGTACTTATATAAATAGTGCCACGGTGGGCGCTGGTCAAGCCCCGTGATCACAATATGGGCACGGAATCGATACTTTTTATAAGAAGGACCCCGTTTCGGGCAGGTTAACATTCGGCGACGGATCGTCGTACCGTGGATATACCCTAATCCCGACCGTGCTCATTTCAGCCTCATCCCCCCGGAGATCGCCCATGCCCGCCGCCCTGGAACTCATTTCCCAGCATCGCTGTTTTGGCGGCACGCAGCGCTATTACCGCCATGATTCGGCCGAGATCGGCCTGCCGATGCGTTTCTCGGTGTTCGTGCCGCCCCAGGCCGAGCAAGGCCCGGTGCCGGTGCTGGTCTACCTGGCCGGCCTGACCTGCACCGAAGAGACCTTCATGATCAAGGCGGGCGCGCAGCGCCTGGCCGCTGAACTGGGCGTGATGCTCGTGGCGCCCGACACCAGCCCGCGCGGCGCCAACGTGCCCGGCGAAGACGAAAGCTGGGATCTCGGTACCGGCGCCGGCTTCTATGTGGACGCCACCACCGCGGCCTGGCGCGGCCACTACCGTATGGACAGCTACGTCACGCGGGAACTGCACGGCCTCATCACCACCGCCCTGCCCGGCGACGCCGCGCGCGTCGGCCTGTTTGGCCACTCGATGGGCGGCCATGGCGCCCTGGTGCTGGCACTGCGCAACCCGGGTCAATACCGTTCGGTGTCGGCCTTCGCACCCATCGCCGCGCCCAGCCAGTGCCCCTGGGGCAAGAAGGCGTTCGGCGCCTACCTGGGCGACAACCCGGACGACTGGGCGGCCTACGACGCTTCCCGCTTGATGGCTGGCCTGCGCCAGCCCTTTCCCGACGGCATCCTGGTCGACCAGGGCACCGCCGACCAGTTCCTGGCCGAACAGTTGTATCCCGAGGTATTCGAGGCCGCCTGCGCCGCTGCCGGCCAGCCGTTGACGCTGCGTCGCCAGGATGGCTACGACCATGGCTACTACTTCATCTCGACGTTCATCGAAGATCACATCCGGTTTCACGTCGAACGGCTTGGAAAACCGGCCGTCTGAGGCCCCGCTTCTATACTGGGCAGCCTGCCGCGGCAGGCTGTCGGCGCCCGGTGCGCCAGACTGCCCGCCTCGGCGTTCTCGTTAAGGACCGCCTGATTTGATCAACGGAATCGCTCCCTTCGTCTGGATCCTGCTGGCCGCGATCGTCCTGTTCCTGCCGGGCATCGCGATGCTGCTGGGCAAGGGCGGCCCGCGCGACGAGCGGGGCCGTCGCACCTTCCAGTTCCGCCCGGTGCGGCGCCTGTTCGGCCTGATGCTGTTGCTGCTGGGCGGCGTGTCCGGCTTGCTGGCCCTGTCGCTGGTGCAGTTCTTCAGGTTGACCACTGACCAGCCGGTTGCCCGGATCGAGGCGCGCCAGCAGGCCGACGGCCAGTTCCAGGTCAGCGCCACCGCGCCGGGCGTGGGCGCCCGGCAATATGTGTTGTATGGCGACCAGTGGCAGATCGACGCGCGCGTCGTGCGCTGGCGCCTGCCGGCCCTGATGGCCGGCGTGCCGCCGTTGTATCGCCTTGAACGCCTGTCCGGCCGCTACAGCGACACGGCGCGCGAAGCCTCGGCTACCCGTTCGGTGCACGCCCTGGACGACTGGCCTGCGCCGGATCTGGGTCAGCTCAAGCAAAGTTTCCCGAACTGGTTCCCCTTCGTCGATGTCCAATTCGGCAGTGCGGCCTACATGCCGCTTTTCGACGGCGCGAAGTACCAGGTCTTCCTGGACCCCCGCGGCGCCCTGTTCGTCCGCCCGGACGGCGAGTCCACCGCCGAGGGCCTGAAACGCCTGGGCTGGTAGGGGTGAGAGTCCCCACGCTGCACGCGCTTCGCGCGCTTGCTGCCCCCCGTGGGGGCTGCCCGCCCTTGGGGCGGCCCGGCGGGCGGGCGGTTATGAATTTAAATTGGGGACGCGTCGCACGAAGGAAACTTTGACGCGCCGCAATAGTCGAATTAGCACTCCCTTTACTAGAGTGCTAACATCGAATCCATGTCTTTACCCCTTCGCTTTCCGGAGACCGCCGCTATGAAACAACCCAGTACCTCGTTGGCCGCTTCCGGCAACGCCCTGGCGTTGGCCATTGCCAATCCGGGCGCACTCGGCACGATCGACGCGTACATTTCCGCAGTCAATCGCCTGCCGGTCCTGTCCGCCGAGCGCGAGACCGAACTGGGCCGTCGCCTGCGCGACCAGGAAGACCTGGGCGCCGCGCGCGAACTCGTGCTGTCGCACCTGCGCCTGGTGGTGTCGGTGGCTCGCCAGTACCTGGGCTATGGGTTGCCTCACGCCGACCTGATCCAGGAAGGCAACGTCGGTCTGATGAAGGCCGTGAAACGCTTCGACCCCGAGCGCGGCGTGCGCCTGGTGTCGTTCGCCGTGCACTGGATCAAGGCCGAAATCCACGAATACATCATTCGCAACTGGCGTCTGGTCAAGGTGGCTACCACCAAGGCCCAGCGCAAGCTGTTCTTCAACCTGCGCAGCATGCGCCCCGACGGCCAGACGCTCGACCCCGAACAGGTCGATCACATCGCGCGCGAACTCAATGTGCGCCGCGAAGACGTCAGCGAAATGGAAGTGCGCCTGTCCGGCCGCGACATGTCGCTTGAAAACCAGGACGACGATGACGACAGCTACGCGCCCATCGCGTACTTGTCCGACGAAGGCCGCCAGGAACCGACCCGTGTGCTGGAACGCGCTGCGCGCGACCAGCTGCAAAGCTCGGGCCTGTCCGGCGCCCTCGAAGCCCTGGACCCGCGCTCGCGCCGTATCGTCGAAGCCCGCTGGCTGCAAGACGACGGCGGCGCCACGCTGCACGAGCTGGCGCAGGAATTCGGCGTATCCGCCGAACGCATCCGCCAGATCGAAGCGGCCGCACTGAAGAAAATGCGCGGCAACCTCGCCGCCTGATCCTGCATTCGCGCCACGCAAAGGGCTGCCTTGGGCAGCCCTTTTCTTTTGCCTGCGCCGCCTGCGCGTGTACCACGTTGCCGATACAGGCAGGGCGATGCGAGACGCCAATAAATTGATACAAATTCATCGCGAAATAACGCGCAATTCCAGAAACTTAATGAGGTGCGCACCGCCTAACTTCACGTAGACCGCAAACTTTGGTTGGCAGTCTTGTCATCCGTCTCGGCTTCTCCTCTTTCCCCTCCCCTATGAGACGGATGCTTGCGGGGCACCACGCATATGGTGCCCCGTTTTTTATTGCGCGAAGCGCCTATGCTGCCTGCGCGCTACCCGGCTCGGCCTGCGCCGTGTGCCACAGCGCATCCTGCACGCGGCGCACGCCGGTGGCCATCGAGCCATCTTGGTAGAGCTTGATCCAGCGATAGCCCGGCGCCAGGTTGTCCACCACGTGCTTGCCGTCGCGGATGCTGAACTGAAAGCAGGTGGATGGGGTGGCCAGCATGCGCAGGTTGTGCCGGCGGCGATCGAATTCGTGATGCACGTGGCCCCACAGCAGCACGCGCACCTGCGGCCAGCGCGTCAGCAGCTTGAACAGCGCCTGCGGGTTGTCGATCATCATCGAGTCGTGCCAGTGGCTGTCGATCTGCATCGGGTTGTGGTGCATGGCCAATAGCGTGTGCCGGCCGGGCGCCTCGGCCAGGGCGGCTTCCAGCATGTCCAGCTGGCTGTCGGGAAGGTGGCCGGCGTTCGAACCCGGCACGGTGGTGTCCAGCGAGACCACGCGCCAGGCGCCTACGTCGGTCACGGGCATCGACCACTCGGGCAGTTCCTGGCGCATCGCCGCCGGCAGGTCATGGTTGCCGGGCAGGCAGCGGATCTGCGCGCCTTCCAGCGCCGGGGCCGAGCCGAGGGTGGCCGCCAGGCGGCGGTAGGCCGCGGGTTCACCGTCCTGGGACAAGTCGCCGGTGGCCAGAAGCAGGTCGGGATGTTTGCCGTCAGCCTCGATCTGGCGCAGCACGGCGCGCAGGCTGGCATCGGTATTGACGCCCAGCATCACGGTTTCGGGCTCGCCGAACAGGTGGCAATCGGTCAATTGGACAAGCATGGCCGGGGGATCATTGCGCCGGGCCAGGGTGTGGACGCGTGCCAAGTGCGGCTCCTGCAAAGTTCTGCACGGCCACTACCTTACCGAAAAAGTCGCGGCTCGGCGCATGCGCAGCGGTCGGGATGGCGTAACGAAACGTGGTGGGTCATGCGCCCACGGCAGGACTTGCACGAAAACCCGCTATTCTTGTGGAACTTCTCACAAGCTTCATGATCGGGACGCGGCGTTTTCCATGGATGTAGGTTTTCTCGTATTCGGCCTGGCCGGCCTGTTGACACTGGTGTGCTTCATGCCGCCCCTGGCCGGTCGCCTCAAGCTGCCCTACTCGGTGCTGCTGGCTATCGTCGGCTGCTTGCTGGGCATCATCGTGCACGTGCACGGCTGGGCGCCCAGCTGGATCGGTGACTTCCTGGATTCGCTGGAACGGTTCGAGATCTCGTCCGAGACCTTCCTGATGGTCTTCCTGCCGGTGCTGCTGTTCGAGACCGCGCTGTCCATGAACGTGCGCCGGCTGATGGACGACATCGGGCCCATCCTGATGATGGCCATCGTGGCCGTGGTGGTGTGTACGGTGGTGGTGGGCGTGACGCTGGACGCCATTTCGCCCTACGGCCTGGTGGTGTGCCTGCTGCTGGGCGCCATCGTGGCGACCACCGACCCGGTGGCCGTGGTGGGCATCTTCCGCGAAGTCGGGGCGCCCAAGCGCCTGACCACGCTGGTCGAAGGCGAAAGCCTGTTCAACGACGCGGCGTCCATCGCCTTGTATTCCGTGCTGCTGGCCGTTCTGGGCGGGCACGGCGAACTGACCGTCAGCGGCATCTTCAACGACTTCATCGTGCACTTCATCGGCGGCGGCATTGCGGGTTTCGCCATGGGGCGCCTGGCCTGTTTCCTGTTTGCCTGGCTGCGCGGCTTTCCCACCGCCGAAATCACGCTGACGCTGACGCTGGCCTACCTGTCGTTCTTCATTTCCGAGCATTACCTGAACGTGTCGGGCGTGGTCGCCACCGTGATTGCGGGCCTGGTGGTCGGGTCTACCGGGCGCACCCGCATGTCGCCCACCACCTTCGAATACCTGTCCAGCGCCTGGGAACAATTCGGATTCTGGGCCAATTCCCTCATCTTCCTGTTCGCCGCCATGCTGATTCCCAAGCTGATGGCCGCGGCCGATTGGCAGGAACTGGTCCTGGTCGGGGTCGTGTTCGTGGTGACCCTGGTGGCGCGTGCGATCGTGGTGTTCGGCCTGTTGCCCCTGCTGGGCCTGACCAAACTGGGCACCAAGGTCAGCAATCCCTATAAGGCGGTGATGCTGTGGGGCGGCCTGCGCGGCGCCGTGTCGCTGGCGTTGGCGCTGGCCGTGACCGAGCAGACCGGCGTGCCCGAAGAGGCGCGCCAGTTCATCGCGGTGGCCACCACCGGGTTCGTGCTGCTGACCTTGTTCGTCAATGGCATCAGCCTGCGGCCGCTGATCCGCATGCTGGGGCTGAACCAGCTGTCGCCGGTCGAGCGCACCATCCGCAACCAGGCGCTGGCCGTGGCGCTGGAAGACCTGCAGGGCAAGACCGACGAGGTCGCCAAGACCGAGCACATCGGCACCGAGGTGCGCGACCGCATCCGCGCCGTGTTCGACGCCAGCCTGACCAGCGTGCACGACGGCCAGGTCAGCCAGATGAGCGACGAGCAACGCGTGTCGGTCGGCCTGGCCATCGTGGCGCAGCGCGAAGAGGAAATGTTCTTCGACATTCTCAAGGCGCAGATCGTCGACTGGCGCATGGCCGAGGCGCTATTGGCGCGGGCCGAACGGCTGGAAGACGCCATCCGCATGGGCGGGGTGCCGGGCTTCGAGCGCGCCATCGTGGCCGACGTGCGCTATTCCACTGGGTTCCGGCTGGCCCTGCGGCTGCATTACCTGTTCGGCTTCCAGGGCTGGCTGGCGCGCGAGCTGGGCCAGCGGTTCGCCAACCTGATGAGCAAGCGGTCGGTGGCGCAGCGCCTTATCGTGTTTGCGCGCGAACAGATCACGCCCCTGCTGGGCGAAACGGCCACGCAACGCATCGTGTCGCTGCACCAGCGGCGGCTGGACCTGATCGACAACGCCATGCAGGCATTGAACCTGCAATACCCGTCGTATGCCCAGTGGCTGCAGGAAAGCTACCTGGGGCGCGTGGCCCGCGAACTTGAACGCATCCGCTACCGCGACATGCTCGAGCAGTTCCTGATCAGCGGCGAGGTCTATGCCGACCTGATGGCGCAATTGAAGAGCCGTTGGGCGCACATCGACACGCACCCGCCGCTGGACATCGAAATGAGCGCGGCCGACCTGATCAACCGCGTACCGCTGTTCGAAGGCCTGTCGGCCGATTCGTTGCGGGCCATCAGCAAGCTGCTCAAGCCGCGCCTGGCGCTGCCCGACCAGCGGGTGCTGACCAAGGGCCGGCATGGCGAGGAAATGTGTTTCGTGGCCTCGGGCGCCGTGGCGGTGCATCTGCCTGACAACACCATGATCGAACTGGGCAGCGGCGAATTCTTCGGCGAACTGGGCTTGTTGGGCGAGCAGCAGATCGCGCCGGAAGTGACCTCGCTGGGCTACAGCAAGCTGCTGATGCTGGCGTCTCGCGATTTCCATGCGCTGCTGGCGCGCGATGAACATCTGCGTGAGCGCATCCAGGTGGTGGCCAAGCAGCGGCTGCGCGCCATCGAGGTCTGGAAGCAGTTTTCGCAGGCGAACGCCGCGCCGGCCCCGGTGCCGGCACCGGTTTCCGCGCCTACGCCTTCGCAGGCGGCAGAGGCTGCCGAGGCCGCGGGCGCTGGCGGCGTCGATGCGCAGGCTTCGCGCGCCTTGCGTGAAGCGGGCGAGCATGAGGCGCCTTCGCACGGAGCGCCTTCGCACGAGGCCCCTTCGCATGAAGCCCCTTCGCACGAGGCCTCCCGGCGCGACGACCTCTTGGGTGAACCCGGCGTGCAGCCGCGCTAGCGCGGCCGCGAGCCGGCCGGTGCGTCAGATCTCGCCGGCCGCCTGGCGCTGCATGATGTCTTCAAGAATCACCAGCGCCGCTTCCAGCGTGAATTCACCGTCGGCCACGCGGCGTACCGCCGTGGCCACGTCGACGGCGGCGATTTCCATGACTTCGCCGTCCCGGTTGGCCGGCCGGGCATCGGCCGCCAGCACGCAGGTGCTGGTCAGCACGTCTTCGACCTGATAGCCCTCGGGCAGGCGGCGGTGGATGCGCAAGATGGTGCGCAGCGGCGTGCGCTGAACCAGGTCGGGTGCATCCAGGCCGGCTTCTTCGCCGCATTCGCGCACCAGCGCGGTTTCCAGGTCTTCGCCACTGCCCGCCAGTCCGCCCACCAGGGTGTCCCACATGCCGGGGTCGGTGGACTTGCTGAGCGAGCGGCGCGCGATCCAGACGCGGCCATCGGGCGTCCAGGCATTCAGGTGCACGGCCTTGGTCAACAGGCCCAGCGGGCGTACCGCCGCGCGTTCGATCGCGCCGATGGCGGTGTCGCCGTCCAGCACGTCCAGCAATTCATCGCGCCAGCCGCGCAGGCAGTTGGCTTGGCGCAACAGTTGCGCGGCCTGTTCGAGCACGGCGTTCAGTGCCGCGCCGGGGGCGAGCGCCGCACCGATGCGCAGCGCGTCGTCATCGGCGGTGATGTGGTCGGCGCCATGCAGCGCGTCGCATGCGGCGTGGGTGGCCCAGCCGCAGCGGCGCCCCGCTATATATAGAGCATGTGCGCCCACAGGGGCGGGCTCTTGGGCGCGCGCGCTCAGGTCGGCATACAAATCGGACAACTGCTTGGGCATCGTGGGGCCGTTGTGATGAGACTGTGCGGGATTTTATGCCACCCTGTTTGCCTGGCGCGTCAATAGGGGTCGGCCAGATGGGGGCGGGTAGCATGAATTCAAGAGCACAAACTTACATCTATTTGTGCGTCCGCTATAATCCGCCAGTTTCTTTGTGATTTCGAGTGGGAATGCGGGGGCCGCTCTATCTCCCTGCCTAGCCCTGCCATCTAATAATTGCGCGTAGTCCTGTTGCAGTGACATCCGTGCCACTAGGCGACAAGGGCCCTCGCGCCGTGTTTCGAGGTAAGCATGAAGAAGTGGAGAGGGATACTGGGGGCTTGTGCGATGCTGATTGGCAGCGTGGCCGGCGCTCAGGTGCAAGACATGCCCGGCGGCCCGAAGGTCAATCAGCTGAACCTGCACGAAGGCGTCACGCAGATCACGCGTGATGTCATGTGGCTGCACTGGATGCTGCTCACGATCTGTATCGTGATTTTCGTCGGCGTCTTCGGAGTGATGTTCTACTCCATCTGGGCGCATCGAAAGTCCCGCGGCCACAAGCCGGCGACCTTCCACGAACATCTAGGCGTGGAAGTGGCCTGGACGGTCATCCCCTTCATCATCGTCATCGCCATGGCGCTGCCGGCCACCAAGACGGTCGTCGCCATGAAAGACACTTCCAGCGCCGATCTCACCGTCAAGGTCACCGGCTACCAATGGAAGTGGGGCTACGAATATCTCGATGGCTCCGCCGCCGGCATCAAGTTCCTCGCTACGCTGTCGACGCCGCGCGCCCAGATCGAGAACCGCGAGCCCAAGGGCGAGTTCTACCTCATGGAAACGGACAACCACATGGTGGTGCCCGTCGACAAGAAGGTCCGCGTCGTTCTTACCGCGGCCGACGTCATCCACTCCTGGATGATCCCCGATTTCGGCGTCAAGCAGGATGCCATTCCCGGCTTCCTGCGCGATGCCTGGTTCCGTGCTGAAAAGCCCGGGATCTACCGTGGCCAATGCGCAGAACTCTGCGGCAAGGACCACGCCTTCATGCCCATCGTCGTGGAAGTCCTGGCGCAGGCCGACTACGATAAATGGGTCGAAGACGAAAAGAAGAAGATGGCGGCAAACGCCGACGATCCCAATAAAGAGTGGACGGAAGCCGAACTGGTTGCCCGTGGCGAGAAGGTCTTCGCCGCCAATTGCGTGGCCTGTCACCAGGCCAACGGCAAGGGCATTCCGGGCAGCTTCCCCGCGCTCGACGGAGACAAGGTTGTTCTCGGCCCGAAGGCTGGCCAGATCAACACCGTGCTGAAGGGCAAGCCCGGCACCGCCATGGCGGCGTTCGGGCCCGTGCTCAATGATGTCGAAATCGCCGCGGTCATCAGCTATACGCGCCATGCCTGGAGCAATGCCGGCAAGGGGCAGGACCCGACAGTGATGCCGAAGGATGTCGCGGCCGCGCGTTGAGCGCGCCGCGTTTTCCCATCGTCAGAGCTGGTTCCGTTTAGTTAGAGATACCCTGCCGGTTCCGTGGAACGGGGCCGGCACTCAGCAGGAAGGAGTCCATCATGAGCAGCGTCACTGTAGACCACGTGTCGCCGGGCCACGGCCACGGTCACGATGACCACCACCACGCCATGCCGACCGGCTGGCGCCGCTGGCTTTTCGCCACCAACCACAAAGACATCGGGACGATGTATCTCATCTTCTCGTTCGTCATGCTGCTCGAGGGCGGGACGCTGGCTTTGCTGCTGCGCACCGAACTCTTCGAGCCGGGCCTGCAGTTCTTCCGCCCCGAATTGTTCAACCAGTTCACCACGATGCACGGCCTGATCATGGTGTTCGGCGCCATCATGCCGGCCTTCGTGGGCTTTGCGAACTGGATGATCCCGATGCAGATCGGCGCATCCGACATGGCGTTCGCGCGCATGAACAACTTCAGCTTCTGGCTGCTGCCGGTGGCTGCGATCATGCTGACCGCCTCGTTCTTCGTGCCGGGCGGCGCCACCGCCGCCGGCTGGACGCTGTATGCGCCGCTGTCGCTGCAGATGGGCCCGGGCATGGACCTGGCCATCTTCGCCATGCACATCATGGGCGCCTCGTCCATCATGGGCGCCATCAATATCATCGTGACCGTGCTGAACATGCGCGCGCCCGGCCTGACGCTGATGAAGATGCCGCTGTTCTGCTGGACCTGGCTGATCACCGCGTTCCTGCTGCTGGCCGTGATGCCGGTGCTGGCCGCGGCCATCACCATGGTGCTGACCGACCGCCACTTCGGCACGGGCTTCTTCAACGCCGCGGCCGGCGGCGACCCGGTGCTGTACCAGCACGTGTTCTGGTTCTTCGGGCACCCCGAGGTCTACATCATGATCTTGCCGGCGTTTGGCATCGTGTCGGCCATCGTGCCCGCCTTCGCCCGCAAGAAGCTGTTCGGCTACGCTTCGATGGTGTACGCCACCGCGTCGATCGCCGTGCTGTCGTTCATCGTGTGGGCGCACCACATGTTCACGACGGGCATGCCGGTGACCGGGCAGCTGTACTTCATGTACGCCACCATGCTCATCTCCATCCCGACCGGGGTGAAGGTGTTCAACTGGGTCGCCACCATGTGGCGCGGGTCCATGACGTTCGAGACGCCGATGCTGTTCTCGATCGGCTTCATCTTCGTGTTCACCATGGGCGGCTTTACCGGCCTGATCCTGTCGGTGGCCCCCATCGACATCCAGGTGCACGACACCTACTACGTGGTGGCGCACTTCCACTACGTGCTGGTGGCCGGTTCGCTGTTCGCGCTGTTTGCCGGCACCTATTACTGGCTGCCCAAGTGGACCGGCCGCATGTACAGCGAAAAGCTGGGCAAGCTGCACTTCTGGTCGACGCTGATCTCGTTCAACGTCACCTTCTTCCCGATGCACTTCCTGGGCCTGGCGGGCATGCCGCGCCGCTATGCCGACTACGCCGCGCAGTTCACGACGTTCCACCAGATCGCCACCATCGGCGCCTTCTGGTTCGGCCTGTCGCAGCTGATTTTCCTGTGGGCGGTGCTGCGCTGCTACATGGGCAAGGGCGAAGTCGCCTCGGCCAAGCCGTGGGAAGGCGCCGAAGGGCTGGAATGGACCGTGCCGTCGCCGGCCCCGTTCCATACCTTCGAGACGCCGCCCGAAGTCAAGTAAGTCCGACCCCCTACAACGCAACAGGCAGCATAGCAATGACACCCGAGCAGCGCCGTCGCAACAAGATCGCAGGACTGATTCTGCTGGTATTCGTCATTGCCGTGTTTGCCTGGACCGTATTTCGCGGGTCGGCGCTGTTGACGGGCAAGGCCGTCGGCGGCTAGCCATGAGCGACGACCTGCGCGAATCCGCCCAGCGCAAGCTGAGCTTTCTTCAGACGATGAAGGCGGTGGCGTGGGGGTTTTTCGGTGTCCGCAAGGGCGCAGGCTACCGCGAGGACAGCGCCCGGCTCAATCCGGTCCATGTGATCGTGGCGGGGTTGTTGGCGGCGGCCATCTTCGTGACCGTGCTGGTGTTAATTGTGCGTTGGGCCGTATCCAGCCTGACTTGAATCACTTAATTCTATAAATCAGTACCAGGGAGAAAGCCATGAGTGCAAGCCACTCGGTTCAAGGAAAAGAGGCACCGTACTACTTCGTGCCCGCCGACTCGGGGCACCCCGTGCGCACGGCCGTGGCGCTGCTGCTCATGGGCCTGGGCGCCGCGGGCTGGATCAACGGCGTCAGCTGGGCCAAATGGTCGGTCCTGGTGGGTTTCGTCGCACTGATCGTCATCTTGTACTACTGGTTCGGCGACGCCATCCAGGAATCCGAAGCCGGCATGAACAGCAAGCGCATCGACGGTTCGTACCGTTGGGGCATGAGCTGGTTCATCTTCTCGGAAGTGATGTTCTTCGCGGCGTTCTTCGGCGCCCTCTGGTACGTGCGCACCATCACCACGCCGTGGCTGGGCGACATGGACCACCGCCTGATGCTGTGGCCCGACTTCCAGGCCGTGTGGCCCAACTTCGGCCCTGCCGGCGTGGTCGAGCACTTCCAGACGGTCGGCCCCTTCTGGCTGCCCACGATCAACACCGCGCTGCTGCTCAGCTCGGGCGTGACCCTCACCATCGCTCACCACGCGCTGCGTGAGAACCACCGCGGCAAGACCATGTTCTGGCTGGCCGCCACCGTGATCCTGGGCTTCATCTTCGTGGCCTGTCAGGCCGCCGAGTACCATCACGCCTACACCGAACTGAACCTCAAGTTCAATTCGGGCGCCTACGGTTCGCTGTTCTACATGCTGACCGGCTTTCACGGGTTCCACGTGATCCTGGGCGCCACGATGCTTACGGTCATCCTGATTCGCCTGATGCGCGGCCACTTCACGGCCGACCATCACTTCGGCTTCGAAGGCGCCGCCTGGTACTGGCACTTCGTGGACGTGGTGTGGCTGGGCCTGTATCTGTTCGTCTACTGGTTCTAAGGGACGGGTCCGGCAGTGCCGGGCCTGGGCCGATCGGCTGAACGGGGCGAGGCTTGCGGGCTGCCGGAAAAAACGGCGCCGCGGGTCTCGCCCTTCGCACAAGGGCGGTCCGTGTTCCAATACGGCTGGCCGGGCGGTGCAACCACCTGGCACCCGGGAACCGGCTGGGAGTTGGCCTATCTAAAACCGGTGCTTTCGATCCAGCCCATGTGGTGGGCGAACAGCACGAACAGGAACAGGGCCACCGACAGGCCGATGCGCACCGTCAGCGCATTGACCGTGCGGCTGGTAGTGCCTTTGTCCCGCATCAGGTAGACCAGGGCGGATGCCAGACTGGCCAGGATACCGATGAAGGCCAGAACGACGAAAACGCGCATGATGGTCTCCGGACAAATCAGAGTTATTGAAGACAAATGGCCCGACCGCATTCGACTCGCTACACCGTAGCCGCTTTACTTCTGCTTGGGATCGCCGTGGTGATCCTGACGTCGTTGGGCCAGTGGCAATTGCGGCGCGCCGATGAGCGACGCGCCATTCTGGCGGCTATCGAAGCCGGCCGCAAGCAAGCGCCGCTGGCGCTGTCGCCGACGACCGCACTGGGCGACCTGAAGCCCTGGCGCGTGGCGCAGGCCACCGGGACGTGGTTGCCGCAATTCAGTGTACTGCTGGACAACCGCAACTACGAGGGCCGTCCGGGCTATTGGCTGGCCACGCCGTTGCTGCTCGATGGCCCCAGCCGCAGCGCCGTGCTGGTGCTGCGCGGCTGGCTGCCGCGGGTGATCCAGGGCCAGGGCGAGCCGACGCTGCCGGCCACGCCGCAGGGCGACCAGACCATCAAGGGCGAACTGTCCGAGCGCGTGCCGCGCATGTTCGAAATCTGGTCATTGGGCAACAACGATACGTCCGCCCTGCCGGCTACCTTGCCAGTGGCCGGTGGCACCGTGCCGCAGGTGCAGAACCTGCCGCTGGACGCCTATGCCAAGGCCACCGGCCTGACACTCTTGCCCACCGTGGTGAGCCAGTTCGGCACCGGTGAAAACGATACCCTGGTGCACGACTGGCCCGAGCCGTCGGTGGACTTCCAGAAGAATACGTTCTACGCAGTGCAGTGGTTTTCGTTTGCCTTGTTCGCCGCCATCGCCTGGCTGGTGGTGCTGGGGGGCGCCATCAAGCGCATGCGCCAACGCGCGGCCAAGGATACGGCGGCCTGACCGCCCGGTTTTCACCACAACAGGACTCATAAAAAACGTGGCTCGCGACCTGACTTCTTCCAAACCCGCCAAGCGTTCGCTGGTGCCGATGGTGCTGGTGTTCCTGTGCTCGCTGGCGCCCATCGTGGCGGCGTTCGTTGTCTACATGAACCCGCAGTGGTGGCCCGAAGACGCCAGCAACTACGGCGAATTGGTGACGCCGCAGCGCCCCATGCCGGCGCCCGAGGCGCTCAAGCTGACCACGCTGGACGGCAAGCCCTTCGACCTGCAAAGCCTGAAAGGCAAGTGGCTGCTGGTGGCGGCCGACGGCGCGACCTGCCCGGAAAGCTGCGCCCGCAAGCTCTACATCACCCGCAACACGCACGCCAGCCAAGGCAAGAACGTCGACCGGCTGGCTCGGGTATGGTTCATCACCGACGACGCGCCGGTGCCGGACAAGGTGCTGGAAGCCTACAAGGGCACGATCATGCTGCGCGCCGATCCGGACCAGCTGGCGCGCTACCTGCTGGCGCGCGACGCCGCGGCCGGACAGCCCGGCCTGCAGGCGCCGATCTGGGTGGTCGATCCCCTGGGCAATCTGATGATGCAATATCCCGCCGACGCCGACGGGGTGAAGGTGCGCAAGGACATCAGCAAGCTGGTCTATAACTCGCGCATCGGTTGATTTAGTCTTTAGTTGAATTCCATGGAACGCATCAAAGCGCGGTATCGCAAGCTCGTTTTCTTCACCTGGTTCCTGACGCTGGACCTGATCATGTTCGGCGCCTTCGTGCGCCTGACGGATTCGGGGCTGGGCTGCCCGGACTGGCCCGGCTGCTATGGCAAGGTGACCCCGCTGGGCGCCATGGGCGACATCCACCAGGCGTCGCAGGCGATGCCGTTCGGCCCGGTCACGCTGTCCAAGGCCTGGATCGAGATGATCCACCGCTATGTCGGCACCATCCTGGGCATGCTGATCATCGCCATCGTCTACATGGCCTGGCGTTACCGCCGCGAACTGGGCCGCTCGCCGGCCCTGGCGGTGACCACGCTGGTGGCCGTCTGCGTGCAGGGCGCGTTCGGCGCCTGGACCGTGACGCACAAGCTCATGCCCGCCGTCGTGACGGCGCACCTGGTGTTCGGCCTGTCGGTGCTGGCGCTGATGACCTGGCTGTCGGCGCGCGAGCGCCCACACCTGGCCGTGGCGGCCGCGGCCGCGCGCTTCAAGCCCTGGGTGGTGGGGGGCTTTTTACTGCTGCTGATCCAGGTGACCCTGGGCGGCTGGGTCAGCACCAACTATGCCGCGCTGGCCTGCATGGATTTCCCCATGTGCCACGGCAAATGGGTGCCGGATATGGATTTCCATGGCGGTTATTCGATCATCCGCGGCCTGGGCGAACTGCCGTCCGGTGAAATGATTTCGCAGCCGGCGCTGACGGCCATCCATTGGGTGCACCGCAATTTCGCCTTCGTCGTGTTCGTCTACCTGGGTATCCTGGCCTGGCGCCTGCGGGCCGAGCCCGGGCTGCGCGGGCCGGCCACCTTGATGCTGGCGCTGCTGGGCGCCCAGCTGCTGACCGGCCTGACCACCATCTTCTTCCAGTGGCCGCTTCTGATCGCCGTGCTGCATAACGGCGGGGCGGCGGGTTTGACCCTGGCCGCGGTGGTGCTGATGGTGCGATTGGCCACGGCCGGGCAGCCGCCAGCCGGGGGCTACGGCCCCAATTCGGTGCGCGTTTAAAATAGGGTCCATGATGACCAGTCTTGCCGCTCCCCAAACCGGATTGTTCCGCCAATACTTCGTACTCACCAAGCCGCGCGTCACGCAGTTGGCGGTGTTTTGCGCGGTGATTGGCATGTTTCTCGCCGTCCCGGGCGTGCCGGACATGCGCCGGGTGCTGTTCGGCACCATCGGCATCTGGCTGCTGGCCGCGGCCGCGTTCGCCATCAATTGCCTGATCGAGCAGGAAGTCGACGCCCGCATGCTGCGCACGGCGCGGCGCGCCACGGCGCGCGGCACCATTTCGGCTTTCCAGGTGCTGAGCCTGTCGGGCCTGTTGGGCGGCGCGGGCATGTTCGTGCTGTACACCCTGGTCAACCCGCTGACCATGTGGCTGACGTTCGCCACGTTCGTCGGCTATGCGGTGATCTACACCATCATCCTCAAGCCGCGCACCCCGCAGAACATCGTCATCGGCGGCCTGTCGGGCGCCATGCCGCCGGCCCTGGGCTGGGCGGCGGTGGCCGATTCGGTGCCGGCCGAAGCCTGGGTGCTGGTGCTGATCATCTTCATCTGGACGCCACCGCACTTCTGGGCGCTGGCGCTGTACCGCAACCACGATTACGCCAAGGCCGGCCTGCCGATGCTGCCCGTCACGCACGGCCAGCAGTTCACCCGCCTGCATATCCTGCTCTACAGCATCGCGCTGCTTGCCACCACGCTCTTGCCCTACGCGATCCGCATGAGCGGCGTGCTGTACCTGGTGTCGGCGCTGGTGCTGGGCGGCATGTTCGTGTCGTACGCCTGGCGGCTGTATCGTGCCTACAGCGACGAGCTGGCGCGCAGCATGTTCCGTTTTTCCATTCTCTACCTGGCGCTGCTGTTCGGCGCCCTGCTGGTGGACCACTGGGTCGCCCTGCTGCGCTGACCCCCTGGAGGTTGTCGATGTCCGTATTTTCCGCCAGCCGGCGCCTGGCCTTGCGCCTGGCCACGGCCGCCGCTTTCACCGCCGCCCTGGCCGCCTGCGGCGACAATGCGCCCACGTTCAAGGGCAGCGACATCAGCGGCACGCAGCTGGGCCGCGGGCTTGAACTGTCGGACTACAACGGCAAGACGCGCCAGTTGCAGGACTTTGCCGGCAAGGTGGTGGTGGTGTTCTTCGGCTTCACGCAGTGCCCGGACGTCTGCCCGACGTCGCTGGCCGAGCTGACCGAAGTGATGAAGAAACTGGGGCCTGACGCCGACCGCGTCCAGGTGCTGCTGATCACCGTGGACCCCGAGCGCGACACCCCCGAGGTGCTCAAGCAATACGTAACGGCATTCGACCCGCGATTTCTGGGTTTGACCGGCACGCCCGACCAGGTGAAGAAGGCGGCGGCGGCATTCAAGGCGTATTACGCCAAGGCACCCACCAAGGACGGCAACTACACGATGGACCACACTGCGGCGTTCTACCTGCTGGACGGCAAGGGCGAATCGCGGGTGCTGGCCAACAACAACATCGGGGTCGACGCCCTGGTGCACGATATCCAGGCCCTGCTCAAGGGCTGACCAGCACAGGTTGGCAAGGGGCGGGCAAACCGCCCGCCTGGGACCTTGCGGGGCCCCGCAGGCTAGTCGCTGCCGCCTGCGGCCACCCAGCCGGCCAGCGCGGCGCGCGCCTTGTCGCTGAGTTCGGCGGCAGGGATGTCGCGGCGGTGCGAAATGATCATCAGCGCATAGGGGGCGGCCAGCGCGGCGGCCTCGGGGCAGAGGCGCGATTCGTCGCCGACCGACGGCGAGACGTTGCGCCAATAGTTGATGGCCGCTTCGATCTGGGGCAAGGTAATGGAATCCATGCGCCTATTGTCCACGAATGGACGGGGCTGTCCAAGGCCGGAAATGCGGCAAAGAAGCGTCACCATCGCAACATGCCGATACCGCGTCCGGGTGCTATACCACTGCCGGTTAGCAACGATGGAGCATCGTCATGAATTCGAACCCGACTCAATCTTCCCGCCGCGCCCTGCATCCGCTGGTCGGGGCCGCCGCCATCGCCGTCATCGTCATGTGCTCGGTGGGGGTTGCCGCCGTGATGGGCTGGCTGCCGACCCCATCGGCCACGCCGCACCCCGAGGACCCCGCCATGGCCCAGGCCGGCCCCGAAGGGGCGAATCTGGCACCCACCCAGCCCGGCGCGCCCGCGCAGGCGGCCCGCCAGCCCACCGCCCAGGCGCAGCCCCAGGGCCGTCCTGCCGCGCCTGCCACGCAGCCGCCGGCGCAGGCCTGCCACACCTGCGGCGTGGTCGAGACCATCCGCCAGGTGCAAGTGCCGGTCAAGGACAATAGCGACCATCTGGTCGGCACCATCGCCGGCGGTGCGGTGGGCGGCGTGGTCGGCAACCAGTTCGGCGGCGGCAACGGCAAGACCGCGCTGACCGTGCTGGGCGCGGTGGGCGGCGCTTTGGCAGGCCGTGAAGTTGAGCGTAATATCAGACAGCAACAAACGGTGACGCACTACGAGCTCACGGTACGCATGAATGACGGCAGCGCGCGCCAATTCCGCAGCGCCCAGCCGTTCGCCTTTGCGTCCGGCGACCACGTGCGAGTGGAGAATAATCAGCTGCTGCCGGGGTAAGCATCCCGGCCGGCAGCCCTTTGCGATCTATGGGGAGACCAGGAATGAGCGACCAACACAGCAATCCGTTCGTCCTACCCGGCATGGGCCAGCATTCCGACCTGTCGGGCAACCCGCTGCTGGCCAGCATGGAAATGATGCGCCAGGCATGGGCCGGCCTGACCGGCCCCGGCGGGCTGGCGAGCAGCCTGCCGATGGCGCCGCCCATGAACCTGGAAGACCTGGACCGCCGCATCGCCGAACTGCGGTCGGTGGAAAACTGGCTGCGCATGAACCTGTCGATGCTGTCCAGCACGATCCAGGGCATGGAAGTGCAGCGTTCCACCATCAGCACCTTGCGCGCCTTTGTCGATTCGGCGGCCAACATGGATCTGGGCGCGCTGCGTGAAAGCGGCGCGGCCTCGCCCCTGGAAGTGGTGCTGGGCCTGAAGCCGGCACCGGCAGCGGCTAGGAGCGCACCGGCCAAGGCGACGGACGGCAAGGCCGCTGATGCCAAGCCTGCCGATGCAAAGGCCGCCGACGCCAAGACCGATTCGGCGGCGGGGGCCGACGCCCAGCCCGGCATGACCGAACAGATGGGCGCGGCAGCGCAATCGGCCTCCAAGGCGTGGTGGGATCTGCTGCAGCAGCAGTTCAACCAGATTGCCGCTGCCACGGCCGCGTCGATGCCCGGCGCCGCGCCGGACGCAGGCAATGCACCCAAGGGCAAGGCCGGCGGCTCGCAGGCTGCCGCCGCGCCGACGGCCAAGGCGGCCGCCAAGCCCGCCGCGAAGTCACCCGCCAAGAAGGCCGCGCGCAAGCCGGCCGCGTCCAAGGCGGCAACCAAGAACACGGGGCCTGCCGACGGCAAGCCCTGATCTTTCAATCCCGACCCGGGGCGGCGCGGTGCCGCCCCGATCGATTCCAACACGTCAGAACTTATGCTTAATGTAGTGATTCTCGCCGCCGGACTGGGCAAGCGCATGCAGTCCGACCTTCCCAAAGTGCTTCACACCCTGGCCGGAAAGCCGATGCTGGGCCACGTGCTGGACAGCGCCCGCCAACTGGAACCCGCCCGCGTCATCGTGGTGGTCGGCCATGGCGCCGACCGGGTCAAGCAGGCCTTCGGTGGCCAGGACGACCTGCAATTCGCGTTGCAGCAGCCGCAGCAGGGGACGGGCCATGCGGTGCAGCAGGCGGTGCCGCTGCTGCTCGAAGGCGACGGCAAGGACGACGTGACGCTGGTGCTGTATGGCGATGTGCCGTTGGTGCAGCCCGAAACGCTGCGCCGCCTGTTGGATGCGCGTGGCGACGGCGCCGCGGTGCTGACCGAAGTGCTGGCCGATTCCACTGGCTATGGCCGCATCGTGCGTGACGCCGCCGGCAATGTCTGCCGCATCGTCGAGCACAAGGATGCCTCGGACGCCGAACGCGCCATCAAGGAAGTCAACACCGGCATCCTGGCCGCGCCGACCGCCAGGCTGAAAGACTGGCTTTCGCGCATCGACAACAACAATGCCCAGGGCGAGTACTACCTGACCGACGTCGTGGGCCTGGCTGTGACGGACAGCGTGCCGGTGGGCGCGGCCCAGCCGGGCGCGTCCTGGGAGACGCTGGGCGTGAACAGCCGTGTGCAGCAGGCCGAGCTGGAACGCCGCTGGCAGGGCGAGCAGGCCCGCCGCCAGCTGGAAGCGGGCGTGACGCTGGCCGACCCGGCGCGTTTCGACGTGCGCGGCTCGCTGACCTGCGGCCGCGATGTGTTCATCGACGTGGGCTGCGTGTTCGAAGGCAAGGTCACGCTGGCCGATGGCGTACGCGTGGGTCCGCACTGCGTGCTGCGCGACGTGAGCGTGGGTGCGGGAACGCAGATCGAGGCCTACAGCCATCTGCAAGAGGCCCAGGTGGGCGGCGATGCCCGCGTGGGCCCGTATGCCCGCCTGCGCCCCGGCGCTGAACTCGGCGACCGCAGCCACGTCGGTAACTTCGTCGAGATCAAGAAAAGCGTGCTGGGCGCGGACAGCAAGGCCAATCATCTGGCCTACATCGGCGATGCCACCATCGGTGCGCGCGTCAACGTGGGCGCGGGCACCATTACCTGCAACTACGACGGCGTGAACAAGCACCGCACCGTTATCGAAGACGACGCCTTCATCGGCTCGGACACGCAACTGGTGGCCCCGGTGCGCGTGGGCCGCGGCGCGACCCTGGGCGCCGGCACCACCCTGACCCGCGATGCGCCGGCCGACAAGCTGACCGTTTCGCGCGCCAAGCAGGTCACCATCGACGGTTGGCAACGGCCGGTCAAGAAGTCGTGACGCCGCAGGCGTCCGAGGCGACGGGCGGCGGCGCCAAGCCTGCCGCGCCCGACGGCCTGCCGGTGCCCCGCCGCTACTGGGCGGCGGCCACCGTGATGACCGGCATCAGCCTGTCGGTCCTGGACACCACCATCGCCAATGTGGCCCTGCCCACCATCGCGGCCGACCTGAATGCGTCGCCCGCGCAGGCCGTGTGGGTGGTCAACGCCTACAACCTGGCGGTGGTGATGATGCTGCTGCCCTTGTCGGCGCTGGCCGAACGCATCGGCTTTCGCCGCATGTTCACGTTCGGGCTGGTGCTGTTCACCCTGGCGTCGCTGGGCTGCGCGCTGGCCGGTTCGCTGCTGCAGCTGACGCTGGCGCGGGTGTTCCAGGGCGTGGGGGCGGCCACGCTGATGTGCCTGTTCGGCGGCCTGGTGCGCAATATCTATCCCCTGAAAATGCTGGGCCGGGGCATCAGCATCAACGCCACCACGGTGGCGGTGATGTCGGTGCTGGGGCCCACCATCGGCTCGGCCATCCTGTCGGTGGCGCCGTGGCCCTGGATCTTCGCGGTCAACCTGCCGATCTGCGTGCTGGCCATGTTCGGCCTGCGCCATCTGCCCGAGGTGCCGCGCAACGACGTGCGGCTGGACTGGATCAGCGCCCTGCTCTGCATGGCGACGCTGGGCGTGTTCATTTCGGGCATCGACATGATGGGACAGGATCTGCTGCGGGGCATCGGCCTGGTGGCGATCGCGGCCGTGGCCGGCATGGTGCTGGTGCGCCGGGCCAGCCGCCAGCCCGCGCCGCTGGTGCCGGTGGACCTGCTGCGAATCCGGCAGTTGGCCTTCGCCGTGGGGGCGTCGGCCTGCACCTTTGCCGCGCAGATGGCGTCCTACGTGTCGCTGCCGTTCTATTTCCAGCAGGTGCTGGGCCGGCCATACCTTGAGGTGGGCCTGCTGATGGGGGCCTGGCCGGTGGGCACGGCGCTGATCGCACCGGTGGCCGGGCGCCTGTCCGACCGCTATTCCGCCGCCACGCTGAGCGGCGTGGGGGCGACCGGCATGGTCATCGGCATGCTGTGGCTGGCGGCCCTGCCGGCGTCCGTGGGCAACGTGCCGATCATTGCCGGCATGTTCGTGGCGGGTGTGGGCTTCGGCTTTTTCCAGACCCCGAACAACCGCGCCATGCTGTCGGCGGCGCCGCGTGCGCGCAGTGGCGCGGCCGGTGGCCTGCAGGCCACCACCCGGGTGTTCGGCCAGAGCTTCGGCACTGCGCTGGTGGCGATCGCCTTCAGTGTCAGCGCCGCGCACGGCCCCGGGCTGGCCCTGGTGCTGGGCACGATCTGCGCCGCCCTGGCGGTGGTCGTGAACACGGTCCGCTTCAACAAGCTGCGGGCCATCTAGGGCGCGCCAGACCCGACGGCCCGGCGGCTTCTATAATGGCCGCCGGCGCCGGGTCTGCAATGCCCGGCGCAACGATTACCTATTTTTAAGGCGTTCAGGCATGAAGATCACGGTCGTGGGTACCGGTTACGTGGGGTTGGTGTCGGGAGCGTGCCTGGCCGACATGGGCAACGATGTCATGTGCCTGGACGTGGATGCGGCCAAGATCGCCCTGCTGCGCCAGGGGGGCATCCCCATCTATGAACCCGGTCTGGAAGACCTGGTCCGGCGCAACGTGCAGGCCGGCCGCCTGCATTTCACCGACGACGTGGCCCAGAGCGTGGCCTTTGGCGACGTGCAGTTCATCGCCGTGGGCACCCCCCCGGGCGAGGACGGCTCGGCCGACCTGAAATACGTGCTGGCCGCCGCCCGCAATATTGCGCGCCACATGACCAGCCGCAAGCTGGTCGTGGACAAGTCCACGGTGCCGGTCGGCACCGCCGACAAGGTGCGCGCGGTGATCGAGCAGGAACTGGCCGCACGCGGCGTGCAGGTGCCGTTCAGCGTGGCGTCCAACCCCGAATTCCTGAAGGAAGGCGCGGCGATCAACGACTTCATGAGCCCGGACCGGGTCATCGTCGGCGCCGACGACGACTACACCGTCGGCATCATGCGCCGCATCTACGAGCCGTTCCAGCGCACGCACGATCGCCTGATGGTGATGGACGTGCGTTCGGCCGAACTGACCAAGTACGCCGCCAACGCGATGCTGGCCACCCGGATTTCGTTCATGAACGAGATGGCCAATCTGGCCGAAGCGCTGGGCGCCGACATCGAGCAGGTGCGCCGCGGCATCGGCGCGGACCCCCGCATCGGCTACCACTTCCTGTACCCCGGCGCGGGCTACGGTGGCTCGTGCTTCCCCAAGGACGTGCAGGCGCTGGTCAACACCGCCGCCGAGAACCGCCTGCCGATGCGCGTCATCGAAGCGGCCGAGGCCGCCAACCACGCGCAGAAGTTCCGCTTGTCGGAAAAGCTGGTGCAGCACTACGGCGAAGACCTGCGCGGCCGCAAGTTCGCCTTGTGGGGGCTGTCGTTCAAGCCCAATACCGACGACATGCGCGAAGCGCCCAGCCTGACCATCATTGCCGAACTGACGCGCCGCGGCGCCACCGTGCGCGCCTATGACCCGGTGGCCATGCACGAGGCCGCCCGCGTGCTGGTGGGCCAGCCTGGCGTGAGCTTCGCCACCGACATGTACGACGCGCTGGACGGCGCCGACGCGCTGTTGATCGCCACCGAATGGAAGGTGTTCCGCGCGCCCGACTTCGACCGCGTCAAAGTGCTGCTCAAGACACCGTTGATCCTGGACGGCCGCAACCTCTACACGCCGGCCGACGTGCGCGCCCTGGGCTTCGAGTATTCGGGCATCGGCCGCGCATGAAGATCCTGCAGCTCAACTTCGAGAAGGGTTGGCGCGGCGGCGAACGCCAGACGCTGTATTGCATGCGCGCGTTCCGCAATGCCGGCCACCAGGTCGAAGTGCTGTGCCGCGAAGGCGGCCCGCTGGCCGAGCGCGTACGCCAGGAAGGCTTCGTGGCGCATACCTGCCGCAACGTGCCGGCCCAGCTGCGCTTTCTGGCGTCACAGGGCAAGGGATACGACATCATCCACGCCCAGACCGCCAACACCATCACCTGGGCGGTGCTGACCAAGTGGCTGCACCGCCGGCCGGTGGTGTTTTCACGCCGCACCTCGTTCGTGGTCAAGCCGGGCGAGGAATGGAAGACCGGCTTCAAGTGGCGCCACACTGACCTGTTCGTGGCCATCAGCGACATGGCCGCCAGCGAGCCGCGCCGGCTGGGGCTGGACCCGGTCATCATCCGCAGCGCGGTCGAGCCGCATGTGATCAACCAGGACAATGTTGCCGCGCTGGTGCGCGAATTCGACCTGGACGGCAAGAAGGTCATGGCCACGTCGGCCGCGCTGATCCGCGACAAGGACCCGGTGACGCTGGTGCGCGCCGTGGGCGAGCTGGCCAAGACGCGCCGCGATTTCGTCTTCCTGCATTTCGGTGCCGGCGGCGACCGCGAACAGCAGGCGCGCGACGAAGCGCGGCTGCTGGGCATCGAAGACGTCTATCGCTTCGCGGGCTTTCGCAAGGGCGTCGAAGACTTCTACAGCGTCCTGGACGTGTTCGTCATGAGCTCCGAGGAAGAAGCCCTGGGCAGCAGCGTGCTGGATGCCTTCCTGCAGCGCGTGCCGGTGGTGTCCACCGATGCCGGCGGCCTGAAGGAAAGCCTGGCCGACGGCCGCGGCGTGCTGTGCGCGGTGGCGGATTTCCACGCCATGGCCCAAGGCATGGCGCGCTGCCTGGACGACGCGGCCTTCCGCCAGGAAATCACCGACCGCGCATACGACTACGTGCGCAACGAGCACGACGTGCAGAAGATGGGCAACCGGTATCTGGCGCAGTTCGAGCGGTTGCTGGCTGCGCGCTGACAAGCGCGGCGCTGGCGCTTAACGCGTCCGCAGATCGATCCGCGTTTCAAACTTGGCCCGGTGCACCGAGAAGAACGTGCGCACGTTGCGCACGTTGGCGTGCGCGGTGAAGGCGCGGTGCGCCAGCGCGTGGTAGGCGGGCATGTCTTTCACCTGGGCGATCACCACGAAATCCGGGCCGGGCGACACCCGATAGCATTGCAGCACGGCCGGTTCGGCCAGCAGCGTCTGTTCGAAGGCGTCCAGGCTTTCGGCAGCCTGCACATCCAGCGTGATCTCGACGATGGCGGTCAGTGTGCTGCCCAGCTTGTCGGCGGCCAGGATGGCCACCTGGCGCTCGATGACCCCCTCTTCCACCAGCCGCCGGACCCGCCGCAGGCAGGTCGGGGGCGATGCATGCACCCGCAAGGCCAGGTCCTGGTTGGTCAGCGAATTGTCTTCTTGCAGCTGTTCCAGGATGCGCAGGTCCAGATCATCCAGCTCGGGCAGGGCATTGGGCGGGGTTGGCATGGTGTTTTGAATAATTAATTCATTGAAAACACATTAGTGAAATATTATTTAATCACAAATAGGTAAGTAAATAAACTGTCAAATATGAGCAGATAAAGAAATCAAATTTCTTTAGGGTGCGCGCACAATGCGTTCCGTACTCGAACTTTCAGGAGTCTCTCCCATGTGTGGCATTGTTGGCGCCGTCGCTCAGCGCGACATCACCCCGATCCTCGTTGAAGGCCTCAAGCGGCTGGAATACCGGGGTTACGACTCCTGCGGCGTCGCCGTGTATGCCGACGGCCATCTGCGCCGCACGCGCAGCACGCAGCGCGTGGCCGAACTGGCCGACCAGGTGGCCCAGGACCACGTCCAGGGCTTCACGGGCATCGCCCACACCCGCTGGGCCACGCACGGCGTGCCGGCCACGCACAACGCCCACCCGCACTTCTCGCGCCTGGGCAACGACGAACCGCGCATCGCGCTGGTGCACAACGGCATCATCGAAAACCACGACGAACTGCGCGCCGAGCTGCAGGCCGTGGGCTACGTCTTCGAAAGCCAGACCGACACCGAAGTGATCGCGCACCTGGTCAACCACCTGTACGCCGGCGACCTGTTCGAAGCCGTGCAGAACGCCGTGCGCCGCCTGCATGGCGCCTACGCCATTGCCGTGTTCTGCCGCGACGAACCGCACCGCGTGGTCGGCGCCCGCCAGGGTTCGCCCCTGGTGGTGGGCGTGGGCCAGAACGAGAACTTCCTGGCCTCCGACGCTCTGGCGCTGGCCGGCACGACCGACCAGATCATCTATCTGGAAGACGGCGACGTCGTCGACCTGCAGCTGTCGCGCGTCTGGATCGTGGACGCCAACGGCAAGAACGTCGACCGTGAAGTGCACACCGTGCACGTGCACACCGGCGCGGCCGAACTGGGCCCGTACCGCCACTACATGCAGAAGGAAATCTTCGAGCAGCCGCGCGCTGTGGGCGATACGCTGCAGGACATCGAGGCCATCACGCCCGAGCTGTTCGGCGACGACGCCTACAAGATCTTCAAGGACATCGATTCCCTGCTGATCCTGGCCTGCGGCACCAGCTACTACGCCGGCCTGACCGCCAAGTACTGGATCGAGTCCATCGCCAAGATTCCGGTGGCCGTGGAAATCGCCAGCGAATACCGCTATCGCGACAGCGTGCCCAACCCGCGTTCGCTGGTGGTCACGATTTCGCAGTCGGGCGAAACCGCCGACACGCTGGCTGCGTTGAAGCACGCCCGTTCGCTGGGCATGGAAAACACGCTGACCATCTGCAACGTGTCCACCAGCGCCATGGTGCGCGAGTGCAAGCTGTCGTACATCACCCGTGCCGGCGTTGAAATCGGCGTGGCCTCGACCAAGGCCTTCACCACGCAGCTGACCGCGCTGTTCCTGCTGACCCTGGCGCTGGCGCAGGTGCGCGGCCGCCTGAGCGACGAGCAGGAAGCCGAGCACCTGAAGGCGTTGCGTCACCTGCCCGTGGCCATTGGCTCGGTGCTGGCGCTTGAGCCGCAGATCATGGCCTGGGCCGACCGCTTTGCCTCCAAGGAAAACGCGCTGTTCCTGGGCCGCGGCATGCACTACCCGATCGCGCTGGAAGGCGCGCTCAAGCTCAAGGAAATCAGCTACATCCACGCCGAGGCCTATCCGGCCGGCGAACTCAAGCACGGCCCGCTGGCCCTGGTGACCGAGCACATGCCCGTCGTCACCATCGCACCCAAGGACGAGCTGCTGGAAAAGCTGAAGTCCAACATGCAGGAAGTGCGCGCCCGCGGCGGCGAGCTGTATGTGTTTGCCGACGCCGACAGCAAGATCCAGAGCGGCGAAGGCATGCACGTGATCCGCATGCCCGAGCACTACGGCAAGCTGTCGCCGATTCTGCACACGGTGCCGCTGCAATTGCTGTCGTACCACACGGCCTGCGCACGGGGCACGGATGTGGACAAGCCGCGCAACCTGGCCAAGAGCGTGACGGTGGAGTAAGTGCCCCAGCGCGATTCCCCGGCAGTGCCCGCCACCGCCCAGGTGGCGGGCACCGCCGCGTTCTCCAAGTTCGTGCATCTGCTGCAGCTGGTGGCTGATCGCGATACGGCGATGACCGTGGCCGAGCTGTGCAAGGTGTCCGGCTATCCGCGTCCCACCGTGTACCGCACGGTGTATGCGCTGATTGCCGAAGGCCTGTTGTCCGAGAGTGTGGTGTCGGGGCGGCTGGAACTGGGACCGCGGCTGATCCAGCTGGCCAATCGCAGTTGGAAGCGGTCGGACCTGCGCCTGCTGGCGATGGCGGACCTGACGCGCTTGCGCGACATCACGGGTGAGACCGTGCATCTGGCGGTGCCCAATGCGGACCAGATGGTCTATATCGAAAAGCTGGAAAGCCCGAAGGCGGTGCGCATGACTTCGCGCGTGGGCACCAGCGTGGCGATGCATTCGAGTTCGGTGGGCAAGGCCTATCTGGCCTTTCTGGACGAAGCGCCGCGCGAGCAATTGCTGCGCGAATTGCCGCAGCCCTGGAAGGTCTTCACGCCGCAGACGCTGACCGACGTGGCCGCGCTGCGCGTGCAGCTGGAGCGGTACCGCGAGCGGGGCTGGGCCATCGACGACGAAGAGCAGGAAGCGGGCATCCGCTGCTTTGGCGCGCCGATCTTCGGCAAGCAAGGCGCGCCGGTGGCCTGCATCAGCGTGAGCACGTTGCTGTTTCGCCAGGAAGAGGACGTGCAGCGCAAGTACGTGGCGCCGCTGCTGGAGGCGTGCCGGTCGATCTCGCGGCTGTTGCAGGACACGCCGGCCTCGTACAGCGCCGAAGCGCCCTGAGGCCAGCCATCCTGACTTCTGGCCTGCGTCAAGCCGCCAGATAGCCGCCGTCGACCGGCAGGATATGGCCGGTGATGAAGCCGGCCGCGGGCGAACACAGGAATACCGCCGCGCGGGCCACGTCTGCCGGCAGGCCCCAGCGTCCCAATGCGGTGCGTTGCAGGATCGGGCCGGAACGCGCGGGATCGTCTTGCAGCGCCTGCGTGAGCGGGGTGGCTATCCAACCCGGCGCGACGGCGTTGACCCGGATGTTCTCGGCCGCATAGGCCAGCGCCAGCGACTTGGTCAGCTGCGCGACCCCGCCCTTGCTGGCCGAGTACGCCGGCACCAGCGCGCCGCCGAAGAAGCTCAACATCGATGCGGTATTGACGATGACGCCGCCTTGCCTGGCCAGCAGCGGGCGCGCCGCGGCGCAGGTGCGCATGGTGCCGGTCAGGTTCACGGCCAGCACCTGCTCGAACACGTCCAGGTCGTGTTCGGCGTTGCGGCGGATGATGCCGGCGCAGTTCACCAGGATGTCCAGGCGGTCCAGCGTGCCGAACAGGCGGTCGACGTCCTGCTGCTTGCTGGAGTCGGCCAGTTCGACGCGCACGCCGGACGCCAGCGAGCCGTCGCCGGCATCCAGGCCGGTGGCGACGACGCGGGCGCCCAGCGCGTGCAACTGATTGGCGATGGCGGCGCCGATGCCCTGGGTGGCGCCGGTGACCAGCGCGGTCTTGCCTTGGAAGAGATCAGGTTGGTAGGTCATGGAGTTCAGTAGGTGCCGGGGTAGGCGCCGCCGTCGGCCAGCAGGTTCTGTCCGGTGATGTAGGCGGCCTGGGTGCTGCACAGGAAGGCGCAGATGGCGCCGAATTCTTCGGCGTTGCCGAAGCGGCCTGCGGGAATGGCCTGCTGGCGGGCTTCGCGCAGCGCATCGGCGTCGCGGCCGGTCTTGGCGGCGGTGGCGGCCAGCGTGGCGTGCAGGCGGTCGGTGGCAAAGGCGCCGGGCAGCAGGTTGTTGATCGTGACACCGCGGGCGGCCAGGCTGCTGCGGGCCACGCCGGCCACGAAGCCGGTCAGGCCGCTGCGTGCGCCGTTGGACAGGCCCAGGACGTCGATGGGCGCCTTCACGGAACTGGAGGTGATGTTGACTATGCGCCCGAAGCCGCGTTCGGCCATGGCGTCGACGGTGGCCTTGATCAGTTCGATGGGTGTGAGCATGTTGGCGTCGACGGCCTTGATCCAGGCGTCGCGGTCCCAGTCGCGGAAGTCGCCGGGAGGCGGACCGCCGGCGTTGGTGACGACGATGTCGAAGTCGCGCTGCACGCCGAAGACCGCCGTGCGGCCGGCTTCGGTGGTGATGTCGGCGGCGATGGCGCGCACCTGGGCGCCGTGGGCGGCAGCCGCTTTGAGCTGGCGTTCGGCCGCCTGCAGGGCATCGGCGCCGCGCGCCACGATCAGCACGTGCACGCCTTCGCGCACCAGCGCCAGCGCGCAGCCGTAGCCCAGGCCCTTGCTGGCGCCGCACACCAGCGCCGATTTGCCTTGTATGCCCAGATCCATGTCTTGTCTCTCCAGAAATGCGGGGCGCGGTCTGGCCGCGCCCCGGGTTGCAGCGTGATCCGCCGGGTTATTGCTGGCGCAGGGCCAGCTTGTCGATCAGCGCCTTGAAGGTCGCGTCGTCACGCCGCATGGTGGCTTCGAAGCCGGCGGAATCGGCATAGCGGTAGCCCAGGTTCTGCTTTTCCAGGGTCTGCCGGAAGGCCGGTTCTTCCGCGATCTTGGCGGCCGCGGATTGCAGCTGCGCAATGATCTGCGGCGGCGTGCCCAACGGGGCGGCAATGCCGCGCCAGGTGCCGATGGACAGGTCGATATTACGTTCCTTCAGCGTGGGCACGTTCTCGAAACCGGGCACGCGCTGGTCGGCCATGACGGCCAGCATCTTCAGCTTGCCGGCCGTGACGTAGGCGGCGACCTCGGCGGGGCTGACGGCCACGGCGTCGATGTGGCCGCCCAGCAGCGCCAGCACGGCGGGGTTGGCGCCGTTGAAGGGGATGTGGTTGAACTTGGCGCCGATCTTGTCTTCGAAGGCGGCGGTGGCCAGGTGCCAGATCGAGCCCGTGCCGGCGTTGCCGATCTGCAGGCCGGCCTTGTCTTTCCTGGCCGCTTCGATGAAGCCTTCGATGGTGGTGTGCGGCGAATCGGCGCGCACGGTGATGGCGGATGGGTCGGCGTTCAGCTGCGCCACCGGCACGAACTTGTCGTAGGTGGTCTTGCTGATGCCCAGGTGCGGAATGATGGCCAGGTCGGCGGTGACCAGGCCCAGCTTGTAGCCGTCTGGCCGTGCGCCGGCCACTTCGGCAAAGCCGATGCCGCCGGAGGCGCCGGGTTTGTTCAGCACCACCACGGTCTGCGGCAAGTGGTTGCGGGCCGCGTCGGCGAAGGCGCGGGCCATGGCGTCGGTGCCACCGCCAGCGGCGAAAGGCACCACCAGTTCGATGGCGCGCGCGGGGTAGGCCGCGCCCTGGGCCTGGGCGCCGAACGCGGCCAGGCCGAGCGCGGCGCCGATCATGCACCGCGCAAGCGCGGCAGTCGTACGAGGTTTCATGCGTTGTCTCCTTGGGTTTTTTTTATGCAGGTGCCGCGGTCAGTAAGTGGCGCGTCCTCCCGACAGGTCGAATACCGCGCCGGTGTTGAAGCTGCACGATGCCGAGCAGAGCCAGGCGACCAGTTCGGTCACCTCGCGCGGTTCGCCCAGCCGGCGCAGCGGGCTCTTGGCGATCATGGTTTCCACGTGGCAGGGGTCCATCTGTTCCAGCAACTGGGTCTTGACGGCCGCGGGCGCCACGGCGTTGGCCAGCACGCCGCTGCCCGCCAGTTCCTTGCCCAGCGATTTGGTCAGCGCGATGACGCCGGCCTTGGCCGCGCTGTAGGCCGAAGCGTTGGGCGTGCCCTCTTTGCCAGCCAGCGAGGCGATGTTGACGATGCGGCCGTGCTGCGCCGCGCGCATCACCGGTACCACGGCGCGGCAGACGTTGAAGATGCCAACCAGGTTCACGTCGATGATGCGGCGCCATTCGTCGGGGTCGTAGGCATCCAGCGGCACGGTCGAACCGGCAAAGCCGGCGCTGTTGACCAGGGCGTCGATGCGGCCGTACCGGCCGACCCCATCGCGTACCGCGGCGTCGATGCTGGCCGGGTCCGTGACGTCGACCCGCAGGCTGTGCGCCGCCGGGCCGTTGCGACAGGGCGCCAGGTCCCAGGCGACGGTGGTGGCGCCAGTGTCGTGCAGGTACTGAACGATGTCCGCGCCGATTCCGGCCGCGCCGCCCGTCACCACCACGACGTGGCCGCGGAAGTCGTAGCGGGCGCGGGTGTCTGCAGCCGCCGTCATCGGATGAACTGCTGCACGTAGTCGACGCCCAGGCCGACGGCTTCGTAGTGCTTGCGGCACATGTCGATCTTGGTGAAGACGTCTTCGTAGCCCATGCCCTTGCCCCACGGGTCGGTGTAGTACATGACGCCGTTGACCTGGAAGAACGTGATCATTTCTTCGACATCGGGCGGCACGTACAGGGTGTGGGTTTCGCCGGGGGGTTCGAAGACATAGCTGCCTTCCGTGGCTTCCCAGTCGTGTTCCAGATAGCGCCAGCGGCCCTTGAGCACGAAGCCGTGCACCGCCTGCGGGTGGCGGTGGCGGCTGAGCACGCCGGTCTTGCGTACGCGCAGCAGGTTGGTCCAGTAGCCCTGGCTGGCGTTCAGACAGAGCGGGCGGAACCAGACGTTCTCGGCCTGCGGCACCCAGACGCGTTCGTCGTCCGGAATCGCGCTGGGCACCACGATTTCGGGCAGGGCGTCGGACGGATTGGGGTACTGGTACGGCATCAGGGGCTGTTCGTCGCGGCTGTCTAACGGCATGCGTGTCCTTTATGTGGTCAATTGTTCATAATATGGACTTTATAAGAGAGGCCGGGCGGCAGTGTCACTTAGGTTTTTCACCTACGGGATGTCGGTGCCCGGGGTTACAGTCGGCTTTTCCTCATAGGACGGACGCCGTGACCCTGGACGAGTATTTCGCCGCGATCGATGCCCCGGGCTTTGCCGCGCTGGGTTTGCTGCCGCGCGATCGGGTCATCGACCTGACCGAGGCCATGCAGGGCCATCCGGTGGTCGACCTGCTGCAAGGGCAGGTGCTCGATGACCCCGAGACCAGCAATCACCATCTGCTGCTGGCCCGGGCGCCGTTGACGGGCCGCGTGCTGTATCTGACCCACGACGGCGATAGCCGCGTGGTGTTCGATTCCCTGGCGGACTTTGTCGCGGCGGCGCGCCAGGCGGGCGAGCAAGAGCGGGAGGTGCAGGAGCTGCATCCCGACACGTCGCCACTCGTGGATGGCCAGCCGCCGTTGGGCGGTCTGATCCGCGAACTGCTGCAACAGGAATCAGGCGTGGACGTGGTGCTGACACTGATTCCGTCGCTGGACCTGGGCGATCTGGCGTTGCTGGAAACGCTGGCGCGGGATGACGATTTCTTTCTGGGTGAAGCGGTGGCGATGGCGATCGAAAAGCGGCCGTCAAAGGCGCTGCGGGCGATCGCAGCGCTGTGCCAGGCGCATCCGCACATTCAGGTGTCCAAGGCGGGCACGCGCGCATTGCGGCGGATCGACGCGCTGGGGTAACGACGGCCGGCTCGTTGCGGCTTCGCAACGCGTCACGCCGCGTTTCTCGCACGGACGCGGAACCCTCTGTACACTTCGGCCTCCTCCTGGCGCTGCTGCTGGGGGTACAACGCCTTCCGGAACACGGAGGCCTTTCTGTACCTGTTTGATGGCAGCGAAAGTGAAGAACATCTCCCGTTTGAAATCCGCCCTGAAACGGCAGGGCATCCAGGTGGAACACCAGCATGGCGTGTACCACCTGAGCAATGAACAGGCGCAAGCGTCTGTTCTTCTCCCCGCGGCGCTTCCCCTTGAGGAAAAGGCCGTACATCAACTGCTTGCCTTTGCGTCGGTGCGTTCGCCCGATGCCGGCCATGGCGTCTGCAAAGCGTGCGCAACGCCGGATTTCCATCCGGGCAGCATCGCGCCGGTGGGCACCGTGGTGGCGACCGACAGCGGCTTCGTCATTCCGGCGGCGGTCGGCACGGACATCAACTGCGGCATGCGTTTGCTGACCACCGGTCTGGCGCACACGGCGGTCGAACCCTTCAAGGCGGAACTGATACGCCGGCTGACGCGCGTGCTGCTGGAAAACGGCCGCAACGTGCCGGTGCCCAGCAAGGCGTTCAAGGCGCTGTTCGACGACAGCCCGGATGCGTTTCTCGAGAGCCTGAAGGCCGAGGGCCTGTGGGCGGGTGTACAGCGCGATCAGTTGCACGCCGAACTCGCGCAGTGCGTCAGCCTGTCGGATTTCGACAGCGCGGCCCGCTATGCGCCGCAAGGCATGGTGGATGGCCGCGAGACCATCCGCGACCCGGGTCTGGGCACGACGGGCGGCGGCAATCACTTCGTGGAATTGCAGATCGTTGACGAGGTGCTGGACCGGCATGCGGCCTATGCGGCCGGCCTGGTGAAGGGCGACGTCGTCGTCATGATCCACACGGGTTCGCGCGATGTGGGCTTTCACGTGGGAGCGCGCTGGATGGACCGCGCGCGCGCCGAGTGGCCCAAAGGGCTGAAGCACCCGGACAGCAAGCTGTATGGGTTGTCTGGCGCCCTGGCGCAGGAATACCTGCAGGCCATGGGCTCGGCGGCCCGCTACGCCTGGGCCAACCGCATGGTGCTGGGCGAGATGGTGCGCCAGGCGCTGGACGCCACGATCGGTGGCATGCGCTCGCGCCTGGTCGTGGACGTGCCGCATAACGTGGTGCTGCGCGAGCAGGGGCTGAACATCCACCGCAAGGGCGCGACGCCCGCGCGGGCCGGCGACCTGGCCTTGATTCCCGGATCGATGGGCGATTTCAGTTTCGTGGCGACGGGCCTGGGCAATGCGGATTGGCTGTGGTCATGCAGCCATGGTGCGGGCCGCAGCATGCGCCGGCAGGAAGTGCGCCGGACGCGGCACGAGACCTCGCCGGGCACCTGGCAATGCGTGACGCTGCGCGAAGAGCGCCGCATCGAAGAGGCGCCGCACGCCTACAAGCCGATCGGCCCCATCCTGCAAGCGCAGGAAGAGGCGGGGCTGATCCGGTCGGTGGCGCGGCTCAAGCCGTGGGTTACGTTCAAGGCGTGATGGGTCAGGCCGACACTGCTACCTGGGCGCCGCCATCCAGCGCCTGGGCGGCCTGTTCGGCTTGCTTCAACGCATGTTGGACGTCGGCGGCCTGCTTTGGGTCGTGGCCGTCGGGTTCGCGCAGCTTGCGCTTGACCATGGCCAGCAGTTCCTTCAAGGCGCGGATCGCGTCGCGCACGGGGTCCGACAATCAGACGGATATCCTGGCGGTGGTATCTTCTGCGTCCATGTCCCGACACGATCCGTCCCCTTCCTTGCCCGAACCCTCCCAACCGTCTGGTGCCGGCGGCGAGCCGCCGCTGCGCCCCTTCATCCAGGAATCCGGCACCACCCGGACCCTGCATTTCTCGGAAAAAGTCATCCAGAGCCGCATGTCCACGCTCAATCCGGATGCGCTCGACCTCGAGTACACGCGGATGATGATGGGCTTCGTGCTGTTCACGCCCGCCCCGGCCGACATTCTGATGGTGGGCCTGGGCGGCGGCTCGCTGGCCAAGTTCTGCTACCGCTACCTGGCGCGTTCGCGCATCGAGGTGGTGGAAATCGACCCCGGCGTGATCGCACTGCGCGACGCTTTCATGGTGCCGCGCGACGATGCCCGCTTCCGGGTGGTGCAGGCCGACGCGGCCGATCATCTGCGCGGCTTGCGGGACGCGGCCGACGTGCTGCTGCTGGATGGCTTCGGCGACGCGGGCATTCCCGATGCCCTGTGTTCGGCCGAGTTCTATGCCGACTGCTACGAGGCGCTGCGCGACGACGGCATTCTGGTGATCAATTTCCACCTGAACCATCCCAAGCACCGCGACTATCTGGATCGGGTGCGGGAATCGTTCGGCGCGTCGATGTTCGAGGTGGTGGACGACGACATGACCAACAGCATCGTGTTCGCCTGCAAGGGCGAACGGCTGGACGATCCCGCGGCAGCCGAACTGAAGCGGCCCGAATCGATTCCGAAGGATGCCTGGCGCCAGTTGATGCCGACGCTGCGAGTGATCGGCGCGACGCGCGAATTGAAGTGAATTGAGGTGACGTGCCAGGGCGCGACCTGATCGGGGGGGCGTGAAATGAGGCCTGATTTCGCGCCAAATCTAACGTCCCGTTTCGCGTAGCCGAGTTTTGTTGCACATAGCCGGCCAGCCTGTCGCCAGGGCTTGATAGCATCCCCGCTTTCCCCGGACAGGTCTGCTCCCCCACCATGAGTCTCATCTCCCGCTTTTTCGGCCGCAATGAATCTCCCGCCGCCGCCGCACTGACCGCGAATCCGGCCATCGAGGATCCGCTCAGCCTGCAAGTGGTGTTCAGCGCCCCGCTGGCGTTGACGGCCGATGCGCTGACCACCGCACTGCGCGCCTATCACCCGGACATGAGTCAGGCCCGCGCCGAGATCGAACCCGATATGCCCGAGCTGCTCGCCATGGTCGGCTGGGGCAAGCACGTCGTGCGGCTGGTGGGCTTCAATGCGCCCTATCCGCAGGAATCGATGGAAGCCTGCGTCGCCCCGGCGCATTACCCGGCAGACGTCAAGGCGCAGGTGCGTGCGCATGTCAGCCATGTGCTGCTGTACTACGCAGGTTTCGAGGAAGACACGCTGGAACAGTACGTGGCGCTTGCCGCGGTGGCGGGCGCGCTGTCGGACTTCAATGGCGTGGCCGTGCTGAACGAGCATGCGCATACCTCGTTGCCGGCTGGCGTGTTCACGCGTGAATCCATGGGCGACGAAAGCCTGGACGTCTTGCGTTCGCTGCCGCTGACCATGCTGTACTGCGGCTTCGTGAAGTACGAGGTCGAGGGCACGGAAGGCGTCTGGATGCGCACCTATGGCGCCGACGCATTCGGACTGCCGGATTTCGCCGCGCTGGCCGCAGGCCACCACGAGGGCGAGTTGTATTCCGGCATGTTCAACAACATCATGGCGTACCTGCTGGATAGCGGCGCCGAGCTGGCCGCGGGCCACACGATGCAGATCGGTGAGACCAGCTACATGAAACTGCGCGAGCCGGCCGAGTCGGAGTATTTCCTGCATGGCCCGGGCACCGTGCTGGTGGCGGAAATCATCGACGCCTCGCAGATCAACCAGCCGGACGCCTGATCCCGTTCGTCTTCCAGTCGAATCGGGCCGTCAGCGCTGCATTGCAGTGCTGACGGCCCGATTTTTTTGGTATGTGGCGTCAGCCCTGCATCACGCCGGGCAATCGGCGCGGCGGCGCAGGCGCAGCCGGCCCGGCAGCACGCGCAGCAACAGCGCACCGCTCGCCGCCAACGTGGCCACCCCCGTCACCCCCAGCCAGCCCCAGTTGGCCAGCGCCAGGCTGCCCAGCGCGCCGCCAGCCGCCATGCCGATGAACACGCTGACCATCAGCACCGCGTTCAAGCGGCTGCGGGCGGCGGGGTCGATGCCGTAGACGATGCTCTGGTGTGCGATCAGCGCCACCTGGATGCCCAGGTCAAAGCCGATGGTGCTGGCCGCCAGCAGCCACAGCCCGGACTGCGGCGACAGCAGCGGCAGCAGCGCCATGACGGCGAACGACAACGCGGTCAGCGCGGCGCCCAGGCGGCTGACGGCGTGCGGGCCGCGCCGGTCGGCATGGCGCCCGGCCAGCGGGGCGGCCAGG
>NZ_CADIJO010000022.1 GCF_902859705.1 Achromobacter deleyi
GCTTGCGCGCCGACGGCGCGGGCGCCTCGGCCGGGTCGCGCGGCTGGCGGCCCAGGTCTTCGATCATGTCGGCACGGGTGGCGTCATCGGCGTTGGCCAGGTCCATCCACCACTGCGCCAGCACGCTGTCGAATTCGCCGGCCGCGGCGCGCAACTGCAGGAAGTCGCAGGCGGCGCGAAAGCGCGGTTGTTCGATCATGCGGAAGATGGTCTTGCCCATGCGACGCTCGAAGCGCGGCTGCATGAACCAGATTTCACGCATGTCCGACGAGAAACGGCGCTGGATGGCGAGCTTTTCGGTCTGTTCGTCGAGCACCGAATCGGCCGCCTGAGACAGCGCGGGAATGGTGTGCTCGCCCTGGGCGCGCAGCTGCTTCCAGCGCACGTCCACCTGCTGCCACAGCAGCGCGGCAAACAGGAAGCTGGGGCTGATGGTCTTGCCGGCGCGCACGCGGGCGTCGGTGCGTTCCAGTGCCAGTTCGACGAAGTTCTCGCCGCCGGGCTGTTCCAGCACCACGTCCAGCAGCGGCAACAGGCCGTTGTGCAGGCCGTCGGCGCGCAGCTGGCGCAGGCAGTCCATGGCGTGGCCGCAGGTCAGCAGCTTGAGCATTTCGTCGAACAGGCGCGAGGCCGGCACGTTTTCGATCAGGTTGGCCATCGTGCGGATGGGCTGGCGCGTGGCCGGATCGATGGTGCCGTTGAGCTTGGCCGCGAAACGCACCGCGCGCAGCATGCGCACGGGGTCTTCGCGGTAGCGCTTGGCGGGGTCGCCGATGATGCGGACCTGGCGTTTCTTCAGGTCGGCCACGCCGTTGTGGAAGTCGATGACTTCCTCGTTGTGCGGGTCGTAATACAGCGCGTTCATGGTGAAGTCGCGGCGGGCCGCGTCTTCTTCGTGCGAGCCGAACACGTTGTCGCGCAGGATGCGGCCGTGTTCGTCGGTTTCCTGGTCTTCCGAGGCCGGGGCCCGGAAGGTCGAGGTTTCGATGATTTCCTGGCCGAACACCACGTGCACCAGCTGGAAGCGGCGGCCGATGATGCGGGCGCGGCGAAACAGCGGGCGGATCTGCTCGGGCGTGGCATTGGTGGCCACGTCGAAGTCCTTGGGTTCCAGGCCGACGATCAGGTCACGCACGGCGCCGCCGACGATATAGGCTTCATAGCCATGCTGGCGCAATACCTCGCACACCTTGATAGCGTGGCGCGACACGTTGCGCCGGTCGATGCCGTGCTTGTCGCGTCCGATGCGCAAAGGCCCCCGGGCTGTCGGCGCGAACAGTCGGCCGACGAATTTTTTTATGGTTTCGGTGATCATTTAGGACTTGGCATCTATGACGTGGTCGAACAGGTCGATCACTTGCCAGCCGCGTTCCTGGGCGATCTTGCGCAGGGTCGGGCTGGGGTTGGCGGCGATCGGACGGGTCACCTTTTCGAGCAGCGGGACATCATTGACCGAATCGCTATAGAAAAACGATTCCGAAAAATCTGCAAGTCCTAATCCCATGGCGCCCAGCCAATCGTTCACGCGCACCACCTTGCCTTCCTTGAAACTGGGCGTGCCCAGGATGCGGCCGGTGTAGCGGCCGCGCTGGACTTCGGCGTCGGTGGCGACCAGGTGGGGCACGCCGAAGGCGCGGGCGATGGGGGCGGTGACAAAGCTGTTGGTGGCCGTGACCACCGCGCACAGGTCGCCGGCTTCCAGGTGCGATTCGACCAGCTCGCGCGCGGCGGGCGTGATCGACGGCCGGATGACCTCGGCCATGAATTCCTCGTGCCAGGCGGCCAGTTCGAACGGCGCGTGCGCGGCCAACAGGCCCAGCATGAACTCGGCGGCCTGCTCGGCGGTGAGCTCGCCGCGGTTGTAGCGGTCCATCAGGTCGTCGTTGCGGCGACGGGCCTGGTCGGGGTCGCCCGCGCGGCCGGTGCGCGCCAGATAGTCGGCCCATTGGTAGTCGCTGTCCAGCGGCAACAGGGTGTGATCCAGGTCGAACAGGGCGAGACGTCGGGAGGTCATGGGCGTTGTGAATCAGGGTCTGCGAGCATGGCGCGCAACAGGGGCAGGGTGATGGGACGGCCAGTGGCCAGGGAATAGCGGTCCAGCGCGTCCAGCAAGGCGGCCAGCTTGCGGATGTCGCGCTCGTGGTGCGTGAGCATCCAATTGATAATTTCGGGCGCCAGGTGCAGGCCGCGCTCGGCGGCCTGGGCGGCCAATGCGGCCAGCTTGTCGGCGTCGGACAGCGGGTCCAGGCGGAACACCAGGTCCCAGCCCAGCCGGGTGCGCAGGTCTTCGCGCAGCGGCATCGACAGGGGCGCGCGGTCGCCGGCCACGGCCAGCGCGAAGGCGCGGCCGGTGGCGGCGGATTCGCGCCAGCGGTTGTACAGGGCGAACAGGCCCGCCTGGCGGTGTTCGTCCATGCGGTGCACGTCGTCCACGGCCACGAACTTGGGCATGGGCGACTTGGAATCGGCTTCGGCCAGCACCCGCAGGATGTTGGCGCTGTTGGCGGCTTCGATGTAGACGGCGTCCGGGCGCGCGGTCAGGGCGCGCAGCAAGTGGCTGCGGCCGCAGCCGGCGGAACCCCAGATATACAGCGCGCGGCCCGGGGCGAGCGTGCGCACGGCCGCCAGCGCCTCTCCGTTGGGACCGGCGATGAAATTGGTCAGCGATGGCGCTGGCGCGGGAAGAACGTCAAGCAGCAGCTGGCGGTTCATGAGAGGTTATCGATCAGGCGGGTGACGCGGGGCGTTGGCTCTTGCCCAAGGCCGAAGGCGGCATTGCCCGCCAGAAACTGGCAAAATCGCTATCGGCCAACCCTACACTTTAAACCACCCGGGGGGGCGGTGTCGCGTCCAAGCCCTTTGCCTGGCTTGGGTTTGCGCGAAAATGCCGACCTGCCGGCCCGCCCGCCCCGGGCGGCTTTCGGCGCCCGTCAGCCTGGACCGGGCCGCAACATCGTAAAATGCAGGGCGTTCCACCCAAATTCCCAGCAATTGTTACATACCCCACGGCATTTCTCATGACGAATCAACCCAAAGCTCCCTTGACCTACCGCGATGCCGGTGTCGACATCGACGCGGGCGACGCCCTGGTCGACCGTATCAAACCGCTCGCGGCGCGCACCATGCGCCCCGGGGTGCTGGCCGGTATCGGCGGCTTTGGCGGCCTGTTCGAAGTGCCCAAGCACTACAAAGAGCCGGTGCTGGTGTCGGGCACCGACGGCGTGGGCACCAAGCTGCGCCTGGCGTTCGACTGGAACCGCCACGACACGGTCGGCATCGACCTGGTGGCCATGAGCGTCAACGACATCCTGGTGCAGGGCGCCGAGCCCCTGTTCTTCCTGGACTACTTCGGTTGCGGCAAGCTTTCGGTGGACACGGCGGCGTCGGTGGTGGGCGGCATCGCCAAGGGCTGCGAGCTGTCGGGTTGCGCCCTGATCGGCGGCGAAACCGCTGAAATGCCGGGCATGTACCCGGACGGCGAATACGACCTGGCCGGGTTCGCGGTGGGCGCGGTCGAAAAGTCGGCCATCATCGACGGCAAGTCGATCAAGACCGGCGACGTGGTGCTGGGCCTGGCGTCCAGCGGCGCGCATTCCAACGGCTATTCGCTCTTGCGCAAGATCCTGGAACGCGCCGGCGCCAAGCCCGACGACGACTTCCACGGCCAGAAGCTGGTCGACGTGGTCATGGCCCCGACCCGCATCTACGTCAAGCAGGTGCTGGCGGCGCTGGCCAAGCACGGCACCGCCATCAAGGGCCTGGCCCACATCACCGGCGGCGGCCTGCTGGACAACGTGCCGCGCATCCTGCAGCCCGGCCTGGCGGCCAAGCTGCAGCGCGACAGCTGGGAAATGCCCAAGCTGTTCCAGTGGCTGCAAGCCCAGGGCGGCGTCGAAGACACCGAGATGTACCGCGTCTTCAACTGCGGCATCGGCATGGTGCTGGTGGTGGACCCGGCCCAGGCCGACGCCATCGCCGCCACCCTGCGCGAGCAGGGCGAAACGGTCAGCAAGCTGGGCGAGATCGTCGAGCAAACTGACGGCATGCCCCAGACCGTGGTGGTCTGAGCCGGCAGGCTCGCGTAAAAAAACCCGCCCTGGTGGCGGGTTTTTTCATTTCACCGGGCCCTCAAAAGAATTTGACCCGGCCCGCGTCCTCGCGGAATTCCTCGCCCGTATCCAGATCCGTGCGCCAGATCGTGTCGTGCACGGACAGAAAGCCGCGCAGGGAGGGGTTGGCGGCCCGCGCGTCCCGCCAGGCCGCCTGGAACCACGCGACATAGGTGTCGGTCATGGCTTCGCGCACGTCGTCGCCAAAGTCATCGTCTTCGTTGTCCATGGCCTCGTCCAGCGCGGCGTCGACGGCCGGCGGAATCAGCGGGGCCGGCAAGGCCAGCGGCAGGCCGCGTCCGCAGTAGCCCGAACGCGTGTTCAACGGAATGGCGACGGGGGCGAACGACTCCCAGTCGTACTCGAAATGAATGGCGTCCACGGTTTCCCTGGAAACGCCCGGGTTCAGCGTGAACGGGCGCTCCTGCAGCAGCCATTGGATCTTGCTGATCAGGGCCTTGTCCTGCTTGTGCAGCTGGGCCGCAAAGGCCTGGTTCGCGTCGTGGATGTCCATCAGTCCGATATCCTGTTATCCAGCGCTACGGCCACTGCGTCGATGGTCTGCGCCACCGCGTCGGCCGCCAGGCAGTCGACGATGATGCGTTCGGGCTGGGCACGCAGCCAGGTGATCTGGCGCTTGGCCAGTTGGCGGGTCGCGGCGATGCCCTGTTCGCGGGCCTCGTCCAGGCTGATCTCGCCATCCAGGTGGGCCCACATCTGGCGGTAGCCCACGCAGCGCACCGACGGCAGGCCCGGGTGCAGGTCGGCGCGCGCATGCAGGCCGCGCACCTCGTCCAGCAGGCCGTTGTCCAGCATGGCGTCAAAGCGCTGCTCGATGCGCGCGTGCAGCGCGGCGCGCTCGGAGGGTTCCAGGCTGATGGTCAGGTAGCGGTCGGCGTCGTCGTCGGGCGGGCGTTGGCCGCGGCTGAGCAGGGCGGACATGGGTTGGCCCGACAACTGGCAGATTTCCAGCGCGCGCTGGATGCGCTGGCTGTCGTTGGGCGCCAGGCGCGCCGCCGTGACGGGGTCCAGCACGGCCAGCTCGGCGTGCAGCGCCGGCCACCCCAGGCGGGCGGCGCGCGCTTCGAGTTCGGCGCGCAGCGCGGGGTCGGCCTGCGGCAGGTCGTCCAGGCCGTCGCGCAGCGCCTTGTAGTACATCATCGTGCCGCCCGCCAGAAGCGGAATGCGGCCGCGCGCGCGGATCTCGTCGATCAGGCGGCGCGCATCGGTGCGGAATTCGGCGGCGGAATACGACTGCGCCGGGTCGCGGATGTCCAGCAGGTGCTGCGGCACCCGCGCCTGTTCGGCCAGCGACGGCTTGGCGGTGCCGATATCCATGCCACGGTAGATCGTGGCGGAATCGACGTTGATGATTTCCAGCGGCCAGCGTTCGGCCAGCGCCAGGGTGGATGCGCTCTTGCCGGCGGCGGTGGGGCCGGCCAGGCAGATGACGACGGGGGCGGGGGACGGCACGGGCAAGATCTATTGGCCGCGCAGGAACAGCTTGTCCAGGTCCGACACGGACCACTGCACCCAGGTCGGGCGGCCGTGGTTGCACTGGTCGGCGCGCTCGGTCGCTTCCATCTGGCGCAGCAGGCCGTTCATTTCTTCCAGCGTCAGCTTGCGGTTGGCGCGCACCGAACCATGGCAGGCCATGGTCGACAGCAGCTCGTTGCGTTGCTCGGTCAGCAGGCGCGACACGCCCACGCCGGCCAGGTCGCGCAGCACGGCGCGGGCCAGCGTCTCGATGTCGCCGCGCGCCAGGATGGCGGGCACCGAGCGCACGGCGATCGACGTGGGCCCCGACGGCCGCATCTGGAAGCCCAGGTCTTCGAGCTGTTCCTCGAATTCCTCGACCACTGCCACGTCCTTTTCCTGGGCGTGGAAGACCACCGGCACCAGCAGGTCCTGGCGCGGCAGGCTGCGGGCGTCCAGCGCCTGCTTGAGCTGCTCGTAGACCACCCGTTCGTGCGCGGCGTGCATGTCCACCAGCACCATGCCGCGGCGGTTCTGCGCCAGGATGTAGATGCCGTGCAACTGGCCCACCGCCATGCCCAGCGGATGCTCTTCGTCGGCGGGCAGGGAGGAGACGGCCGGGGCTTGCGGGGCAACCGGTGTGGCCGCATCGCGCAGCGGTTCGGTGCGCGGGGCCGTGTCGTCGTTCAGCGGGCGGTACAGCGCTTGCCAGTCGGCCACGGGGATGCCGGCGGGTTCCGCATGCAGGCGGAACGGCACCTGCGTGTGCGGACGCGGCGCGGTGGGCGAGGGCCGCAGGCCGTACGGGGCGGCACTGCCGGCACCGGTGTAGCCGGGGCGGGGCGAGGCTTCGCCGGCCGCATGCAGGGCAGCCGGTGCGCTTGCCGCGCCATCTGCGGGCACGGCTGCGCCCGCGGGCGTGCCCGCCGGCGCCACGGTCTCGAATTCTTCATCGCGCGCGGCGCCGGCCGGGGCCACCGCCGACGAGCCGCCCGTCTGCGCCAGCGTCTGGCTGACCGCGTGCGTCACGAACCGGTGCACCGCGCCGCTGTCGCGAAAACGCACTTCGTGCTTGGCCGGGTGCACGTTCACGTCCACGGCGGCGGGGTCGATGTCCAGGAACAGCACATAGGCCGGCTGGCGGTCGCCGTGCAGCACGTCCGCGTAAGCGGCGCGCAGGGCGTGGCTGACCGTGCGGTCGCGCACGTAGCGGCCGTTGACGTACAGGTACTGGCGGTCGGCGCGGGCGCGGGCCGCGGTGGGGCGGGTGATCATGCCGGCCAGGCTGACCGTGCCCACGCTGTGCGATAGCAGCAGGCCGTGTTCGGCGAATTCGGCGCCCAGCACATCGCGGATGCGCTGCGGCGGTTCGGCGGGCAGCCACTGGCGCTGCGCGCGGTCATGGTGGAACAGGCGGAAGGCGATCTGCGGATGCGCCATGGCGATGCGCTCCATGGCGTCGACGCAATGGCCGAATTCCGTGGCCTCCGAGCGCAGGAACTTGCGCCGCGCCGGCACGGCGTCGAACAGCTGGCGCACGTCAACGGTGGTGCCCGGCGGGCCCGAGGCAGGGCCGACCTGCATGCTGCCGGCATCGATCTGCCAGGCGTGCTCGCCGTCGCGGGTGCGCGAAATGATGGACACCTGGGCCACCGACGCGATCGAGGCCAGCGCTTCGCCGCGGAACCCCATGGACGCCACCGATTCCAGCTCGTTCAGGTTGCGGATCTTGCTGGTGGCATGGCGCGCCAGGGCCAGCGGCAGCTCTTCGGGCGGAATGCCGCCGCCGTCGTCGGTGACCGCAATGCGGCGGATGCCGCCGCCTTCCAGGCGGACTTCGATCGCGCGCCCGCCCGCGTCGATGGCGTTTTCAAGGATTTCCTTGAGCACCGAAGCGGGTCTCTCGATCACTTCGCCCGCGGCGATCTGGCTGATCAGCAGGTCGGGAAGTGCAAGAATGGAGCGGCGTTCTGTCATGGGGTGTCCCGGTGTAGCTACAGGGATGATTTTAGCCTCTTGATTTTTGCCCGTTGATTTTGCCCATCGATCCGGTGGGCTATATTTCCTGGCTGGTTCCCCAACTGCTTTCAGGGCCGTATCAATGCTTGATTTTTTCCAAATGGTGCTCCACATCGACCAGACGCTGGGCGTCTGGGTCCAGCAATACGGCGTGTGGGTCTATCTGGTGCTGTTCCTGATCGTCTTCGCCGAGACCGGGCTGGTGGTGCTGCCTTTCCTGCCGGGCGATTCGCTGCTGTTCATTGCCGGCGCCTTCGGCGCCACGGGCAGCCTGGACCCGATTCTGCTGTCGGCGCTGCTGATCGTGGCGGCCGTCACGGGCAATACCCTGAACTACGCCGTTGGCCGCTATTTCGGGCCGCGCGTGTTTTCGATGAACCTGCGCTTCCTGGACCGCGGCGCGCTGATGCGCACCCACGCCTTCTACGAAAAACATGGCGGCAAGACCATCGTCATGTCGCGCTTCATTCCGGTGGTGCGCACGTTCGCGCCGTTCGTGGCCGGCGTGGCCGACATGCCGCTGTCGCGCTTCCAGCTGTTCAACATTCTGGGCGCGCTGCTCTGGGTCATCAGCCTGGTGGCCGCGGGCTACTTCTTCGGCAACATCCCGCTGGTCAAGGAGTACCTGAACACCATCGTGCTGCTGGGCCTGGCCGCGGCCATCGTGCCGGTGGTGGGGGCGGCGCTGTTCAAGCTGCTGCGCGCGCGCCGGGGCGGGTAGGGCGAGCGCGCCGCCAAGAAAAAAGCCATGTGCGTGCACATGGCTTTTTTTGTCCCGGCGCTCAGGTCAGGGGCGGCGAAGCCCTTCGTCCGAGGCCGGCAAGCGGGCCCGCAGGGGCCCAGCCGGGGTCAGCTGACGTCGCCCAGCCGCGCCAGCGGCGGGTTGGCCGTGAAGTAGCGCTGGATGCCCGTCATCATGGCCTGCGCCAGCTTTTCCTGGTGCGCCTGGGTCTTGAGCAGCGCCTCTTCCTGCGGGTTGCTGATGAAGGCGGTCTCGACCAGCACCGACGGGATGTCCGGTGCCTTCAGGACGGCAAAGCCGGCCTGTTCCACGCTGTTCTTGTGCAACCGGTTGATCTTCTTGATCTCGTCCAGGAAGGCGTTGCCGACCTTGAGCGAATCGTTGATCTGCGCGGTGGTGGACAAGTCCAGCAGCACCTTGGCCACCTGGCGGTCGTGGCTGCCCAGGTTGACGCCGCCGATCAGGTCGGCCGCGTTTTCCTTGTCGGCCATCCAGCGCGCCTGGGTGCTGGATGCGCCGCGCTGGGACAGCGCGAACACCGACGAGCCATTGGCTGAAGGCTTGATCCAGGCGTCGGCGTGGATCGACACGAACAGGTCGGCATGGACCCGCCGGGCCTTCTGCACGCGCACATGCAGCGGGACGAAGAAATCGTCGTCGCGCGTCAGGTAGGCGCGCATATAGGGCTGGCTGTCGATCAGCTGCTTCAAGCGCCGCGCGATCCGCAGCACCACATCTTTTTCGCGCAGGCCGCTGCTGCCGATGGCGCCGGGATCTTCGCCGCCATGGCCCGGATCCAGCGCAATGGTCAGCATGCGCTGCTTGCCGCGGCCCGCGGTGGCCGGCGGCGCCTTGGGCACCGCCAGGGGCGGGGCCGGCTGCTGGCCGCGCACGCGCGGCGGTTCGGGCGGGTCGGCGCGGGTGGCCGGGTTGCGCTGGATGTCTTCCAGGATGCGCGCCAGCGGATCGTCGGCGTCGGGGCCGCTTTTGTTCAGGATGGCGACCAGCGGGTCCTGGGCGATCTTGGGGTACAGATCCAGCACCAGGCGGTACTGGTAGTCCGCCACCGGTTTCAGCGTGAACACCTGCGGCGCCACGGCCTGCTTCAGGTCGAACACCAGCCGCACCACGTTCGGGCGGTTCTGCGCCACGCGCAGGCTCTGGATGTAGGGATCGTCGGGCCGGACCTTGGACACCAGGTCGTTCAGTGCGGCGCTCAGGGTCAGACCCTCGATATCGACCACCAGGCGGTGGGGATTTTCCAGGGTGAATTGTTCGGCCTTGAGCTCGCTGTCGAGTTCGAGCGTGACTCGGGTGTATTCATCGGCCGGCCAGGTACGTACCGCCAGGATCGTGGCGGCCTGGGCCAGCCGCGGCACCACCGGCAGCACGAGCAGGGTGGCGGCGACGCTGATCAGGCGGCGTCGGGTGGCGCCTGCTGCGGGGAGGGCGCCGTGACGGGCGGGGGGACAATCGCGTTCAACCATGTTTGTCCTCGAGCGGTGTACGCGGTCAGGGTGGCGTCGCGTCCCAGGCCGGCATAAGCCAGGGAAATCTGCAGGTCGGGCGGGGGCAAAAGACCCTCGGCCCGCTCCGGCCATTCGATCAAAACGACCGCATCTTCACGCAGTAAATCCCGGAATCCTGCGTCCAACCATTCGCGCGAATCACTAAATCTATAAAAATCAAGATGATAGAAGTATAAGTTAGAAACTTTATAGGATTCAAGCAGCGCGTAGCTTGGACTCTTGATTCGGCCTGTGATGCCGCATTCGCGCAACAATGCCCTGGTGAAGGCCGTCTTTCCTGCCCCCAGGTCCCCCTGAAGATGGATACATGCGCCTGCCAGCCCGGTTTGCTTGCCGGAAACAAGCGGCGCCAGCTGCCGCGCGAGGGCGTCGGTAGCGGCTTCGTCGGGCAGGTGCAGGGTCAGGCTGCTGAGGGGAGCGGACATGGCGCGGGGCAGTGGGCGAGTGGTAAAAGATCAGGATGGAAACGCGGATTGAACGCAATTATAGGAATTCGGGTTTCTGCTAATCTATAAGTGATTGCTATTCTCAAATAAGTCGTGCCTGGCGGCTCCTCCGCCGACCGCGACGGACGCTGCTACGGAGCTGTAAGCGCCATGAAGACCCGCATCGAAAAAGACACCTTCGGCCCCATCGAAGTCCCCGAAGACCACCTCTGGGGCGCACAGACCCAGCGCTCGCTGCATTTTTTCGCGATTTCCACCGAGAAAATGCCCGAGCCCCTGGTCAACGCGATGGCGCGCCTGAAGCGCGCGGCCGCCAAGGTCAACGCCGACCTGGGTGAGCTCGACCCCAAGATCGCCGACGGCATCATCCGCGCCGCCGATGAAGTCATCGCTGGCAAGTGGCCCAACGAATTCCCGCTGTCCGTCTGGCAGACCGGCTCGGGCACGCAAAGCAACATGAACATGAACGAGGTGCTGGCCAACCGCGCCTCGGAAATCCTGGGCGGCGTGCGCGGCGAAGAACGCAAGGTCCACCCCAACGACCACGTCAACCGCGGCCAGTCGTCCAACGACACCTTCCCCACCGCCATGCACGTGGCCGCCGCCGTCCAGGTCGAACACCACCTGCTGCCGGCCCTGAAGACCCTGCGCGCCACCTTCGCCGCCAAGAGCGCCGAGTTCTACGACATCGTCAAGATCGGCCGTACCCACCTGCAGGACGCCACGCCCCTGACCCTGGGCCAGGAACTGTCCGGCTACGTCGCCCAGCTCGACCTGGCCGAACAACAGATCCGCGCCACGCTGCCCGGCCTGCACCAGCTGGCCATCGGCGGCACCGCCGTCGGCACCGGCCTGAACGCCCACCCGCAATTCAGCGCCAAGGTCTCGGCCGAACTGGCCCACGCCACCGAAACCGCCTTCGTCTCGGCCCCCAACAAATTCCAGGCCCTGGCCTCCCACGAAGCCCTGCTGTTCGCCCACGGCGCCCTGAAGTCCCTGGCCGCCGGCCTGATGAAGATCGCCAACGACGTGCGCTGGCTCTCCAGCGGCCCGCGTTCCGGCCTGGGCGAAATCAGCATCCCCGAAAACGAACCCGGCAGCTCGATCATGCCCGGCAAGGTCAACCCGACCCAGTGCGAAGCCATCACCATGCTGGCCGCCCAGGTCCTGGGCAACGACGTCGCCATCAACATCGGCGGCGCCAGCGGCAACTTCGAACTGAACGTCTACAAGCCCCTGGTGATCCACAACTTCCTGCAATCGGTGCGCCTCCTGACCGACGGCATGGCCAGCTTCGACCAACACTGCGCCGCCGGCATCGAACCGAACCGCGAACGCATCGCGGAACTCGTCGACCGCTCGCTGATGCTCGTCACCGCCCTGAACCCGCACATCGGCTATGACAAGGCCGCCCAGATCGCCAAGAAAGCCCACAAGGAAGGCCTCTCCCTCAAAGAGTCCGCCCTGGCCCTGGGCTACGTCACCGAAGCCCAATTCGCCGAGTGGGTCGTCCCCGGCAGCATGACGAACGCCGGCAAGTAAGGCTCCCCGTCAGCGCGCAGCGATCACCGCCGCGACGCAAGACACCGCGTATGCAAAAACCGGCTGCCCGCGCAGCCGGTTTTGGCGGGCCCCGCAAATCTCTCACGCAAGCCCAGACCTAGCAGCGCAACAATCCCAGACGCACGTAGCTCCTCGGGGTGGCGGCTTGCCGAGCGGGCAACCTCGATGCGCCCGAGGGAATCTGAAGGCAGTCGCCGAAGGCGACAACGAAGATGACGAAGGGGCAGTCCGGAGCGAAGGCTCCGGACCGCAATCGTGGGCGCCCGCTCGGCAAGCCGCCACCCCGAGGAGCGACCTACGAAGCAATAATCACCGCAAGCAAAAAATCAACGCCCCCCAGCAAGCATCATCCACAAAGGAATCGTCAAAGCAGAAAGCAACGTTCCAAGGGAAATCAAGACGGCAACCATCCGCCCATCCCCCCCCATCCGCATCGCCAACACATAAGCCGCAGAAGCCGTAGGCAACGCCCCAAACAACAACAGCATCCGCGCCTCCAAAGCAGGCAACCCCAGCAACCCAGCCACCCCCAGCGCCACTAGCGGCAATCCCACCAGCTTCACCACCAGCATCCAGGCAATCAACCCCCCGTACCCCTTGCCGCCTTCCCAGGCCAGGCTGGCCCCCACGCATAGAATCCCCAACGCGATCGCCGCCGCGCCCAGTCGCGCCAGCACCGTATCCACCGGCCCCGGCAAATGCAGCCCCGCCAGATTGCACGCCAGCCCCGCCAGCGTCGACACCACCAGCGGATTGCGCGCCAGCTCGCGCAGCAGATTGCCGCCGTTGTGCCGCGCCAACCCGTACACCGCCGCCACATTCGCCATCGGCACCGCGAAGCCGATGATCAGCGCCATCACCGTCTGCCCCTGCGCGCCGCCCAGGCTCGCCGACAGCGCCAGCCCGATATACGTGTTGAACCGGAAGCCGCATTGCGCCGACGACGCCAGCCCCAACGACGACGGCTTGAGCACCAGCCCTGCCAGCCACGACAGCGCCACGCCCGACACGATCACTGCCGCCGTCGCCTGCAACAGTATTGCGGCATTGCCCGCGCTGATCGGCGTGCGCAGGATCGATTGAAAGAGCAGCGCGGGGAACAGCACGAAGTACACCAGCCGCTCGGTGCCGGCGAAAAACTCGCGTGAGAAATTCAGTTTGTGGCGCAGCGCCCAACCCAGCGCGACCAGCAAGAAATCAGGGAAAACCAGCAGTGCGACCGACATAGTGTGATGTGTTTTTTTCGAGGTCTGGGCCGGGGACCGGCGTCCTATGCGACTGTAAGCATTTGCTGCTATTCTCCGTCATTCCGGCGGGCGCGTGTGCCACAAGCAACTCATAAACAGCACGGCTTTCTGCCCTGCACACTAAGCAATGCGCCCCCACCGTTAACTGCTGACCCGCCCACAGGCGGGTGCACCACAAAACGGTCCGTTCACATACGGGCTCGCACACTTGGAGGAAACACACCCATGAATAAAGTTCGCTCCCTGGCTCTGGCCATCGCAGTGGCAACCGGTGCCGCAGGCACGCTCGGCGCTTCCGTCGCCCACGCCGCCGACAAGTATCCCAGCAAGCCGATTCGCGTCATCGTGCCGTTCGCGCCGGGCGGTTCCACCGACATCATCGCCCGTCTCGTGACGCAGCGCATGAGCCAGGAACTGGGTCAGCCGATGGTCGTTGAAAACAAGGGCGGCGCAGGCGGCGCCATCGGCGCGGCCGAAGCCGCTCGTGCCGACAAGGACGGCTACACGCTGTCGATCGCCACCGTGTCGACCATGGCCGTGAACCCGGCGTGCCGCCCCAACGACCTGCCGTACGATCCGATCAAGGACTTCCAGGCCGTCACCAACTTCGCCAACACCGCCAACGTCGTGGCCGTGAACCCGAAGTTCCCGGCCAAGGACTTCAAGGGCTTCGTCGAAGAACTCAAGAAGAACCCCGGCAAGTACTCGTACGGCAGCTCGGGCACCTGCGGCGTGCTGCACCTGATGGGTGAATCGTTCAAGATGGCCACGGGCACCGACATCGTGCACGTGCCCTACAAGGGTTCGGGCCCGGCCGTGGCCGACGCCGTCGGCGGCCAGATCGAAATCCTGTTCGACAACCTGCCGTCCTCCATGCCGCAGATCCAGGCGGGCAAGCTGCGCGCCATGGCCATCGCGTGGCCGGAAGACATCGCGTCGCTCAAGGGCGTGCCGAACTTCAAGGAAGCCGGCTTCCCCGTGCTGAACCAGCCGGTCTGGTATGGCCTGCTGGCGCCCAAGGGCACCCCGATGGAAGTCGTGAACAAGCTGCGTGACGCCGCTGTCGTGGCCCTGAAGGACCCGAAGGTCATCAAGGCGCTGGACGATCAGGGCTCGGCCCCGTCGGGCAACACGCCGGAAGAATTCGCCAAGGAAATCAAAGAGCAGTACGACTGGGCGAAGGACGTCGTGAAGAAGCAGAACATCAAGCTGGACTGATGGCGTGATGGCGCGGGCCTGGCCCGCTGCCTGAACCGTCAAGCAAAGAGCGCCTTCGGGCGCTCTTTTTCATTGGGCGGCCGTACGCTCGTCGTGGCTAGGCGTGCAACGCGGCCTGGCTCGCTTCGCACGCGCCGCGCAGCCGGTCGATCAGGTCGCGGTGCAGCGCCGACAACGGGTCCTGCTCGCGCGCCAGCACGCTAATCGGCACCTGCAAGATCGGCGCCAGCCGCCGCAGGTGCATGCCAGGGCGCAGCATGGCCTGCGCCGTGACCGCATCGACGATGGCGTCTCCCGCGCCCGCCTGGGCCAGTGCGCAGGCCACGTAGTGCGTCTGCACGCGCACCGCGGCGCGCGGGGCCAGGCCTTGCGCATCCAGCGCCATCTGCAACAGCGCGCCGGACGCATCGCTGGCATCCAGCAGGATCAGTGCGTCGCCCGCAATGTCGGCCAACGCCAGCGGGCCGTGGCCGGGCTGCGCGCTCAGGTGCACCAGTTCGGTGTGGCCCAGCTCGATGCGCGTCAGGCCCGGCGTGTCGCGGGTGTCGAAGGTCACCGCCAGATCCAGCTCGCGCGTCAGCATGCCGTTGACCAGTTCGGTGCTGTGATGGGTATGGATGTCGAAAGTCAGGCCGGGCTGGGCCTGGCGGCTGTCGCGCACCACGCCCGGCAACAGGCCCAGGCCCAACGCCGGCGCGCAGCCCAGCCGCAGGTGCGCATGGGGACGGTCGCGCAGGCTGGCGGCCAGGCGGCGCACGCTGTCCAGGTCCTGGTTCAGGCGGGCGACCTCGGGCGTCAGGATGTCGGCCTCGCGGGTGGCGACCAGGCGGCCCTTGACGCGTTCGAACAGCTTGAAGCCCAGTTGCGCCTCGGCGCTGGCCAGCAGCTTGCTGGCGGCCGGCTGCGTGATGTGCAGCGCCGCCGCGGCCTGCGTCAGGGAGCCGGTGCGGCGGATCGCTTCGAAGATCTCGATGTGGCGCAGGCGCATGGGAAAGGGAAAGAGTCGGCGCAAAGCGGCATTCTACGGCGCGGCGAGACGGCATGCGGCGGTATCAAGGACCGCGCCGATTTGTCTATCATGCAAGCTCATGCCGGCCTGCCGGCGCCACCCGATGGAGTCTGTCATGCGCATGCGTCCCTGCGCCGCCGTCCTGCTCGCCGCCGCGCTGGCCGCGATGCCATCCGCCTGGGCCCGTTCGCCCGTTGCCACCGACGACCTCAACCCCGAAGCCGCCACCGGCACCCGCGCGCGTGAACTGGTGCGTGCGCCGCATTTCATGATGGTGGCGGCCAACCCGCTGGCCACCGAGGCCGGCGACGAAATGCTGCGCCGGGGCGGCAGCGTGGTCGACGCCGCCATCGCGGCGCAACTGGTGCTGAACCTGGTCGAGCCGCAATCGTCCGGCATCGGCGGGGGCGCCTTCATGGTGGTGTACTCGGCCAGGCAAGGCCGCATCGTCACGTACGACAGCCGCGAGACCGCGCCGGCCGCCGCGCGCCCCGACCGCTTCCTGGATGCCGAGGGCAAGCCGTTGCCCTTCGTGCAGTCGGTCAACAACGGCATGGCGGTGGGCGTGCCGGGCCTGCTGCGCGGGCTGGAAATGGCGCACCAGCGCCAGGGCACGCTGCCGTGGGCCGATCTGTTCCAGCCGGCCATCCGCCTGGCCGAACAGGGCTTTGCGGTGTCGCCGCGCCTGCACAAGCTGCTGGCGGGCAACAAGGAACTGCCGCGCCAGGCGGCGGCCGCCGCCTATTTCTATGCGCCCGACGGCGCCGCGTGGCCTGTCGGCCATGTGCTGAAGAACCCGGCCTTCGCGGCCACGCTGCGCGCCGTGGCCCAGGGCGGCGCTGACGCGTTCTATCAAGGCGATATCGCGCGCGACATCGTGGCGGCGGTGCATGCCCACGCCAAGCCGGGCGATCTGGCGCTGGCCGACCTGGCGGGCTACCAGGCGCGCGAGCGCGAGCCGGTCTGCGGCGCCTATCGCGGTTACCAGCTGTGCGGCATGGGCCCGCCCAGCAGCGGCCCGATCGCCGTGCTGCAGATGCTGGGCGAGCTGGAACAGTATCCGCTGTCGCGCTATGCGCCCGGCAGCGTCGAGGCGGTGCACTATTTTTCGGAAGCGGGGCGGCTGGCGTTTGCCGACCGCGACTTCTACGTGGCCGACCCCGACTTCGTCAAGGTGCCGGTGCGCGCCATGCTGGCCCCGGCCTACCTGCGCGCCCGCGGCGCGTTGATCCAGCCGGATCGAAGCATGAAGGTGGCGCTGCCCGGCGATCCCGAAGGCAAGCTGCTGTCGCTGGGCCAGGACAACGCGCTGGAACAGCCATCGACCAGCCACCTGGTGGCGGCGGACGCGGACGGCAATGCGCTGTCCATGACCACCACCATCGAAAACGAATTCGGCAGCAAGATCTTCGTGCGCGGCTTCCTGCTGAACAACGAGATGACCGATTTCTCGTCATCGTTCAAGGACCCCGAAGGCCGGCTGGTGGCCAATCGCGTCGAACCTGGCAAGCGCCCGCGCAGCGCGATGTCGCCGCTGATCGTGCTGCGCGACGGCAAGCCTTACCTGCTGGTGGGTTCGCCGGGCGGCAGCGCCATCATCAATTACGTCGCCAAGACGGTGGTGGCGGTGCTGGACTGGGGCCTGGACATCCAGGCCGCGGCGGCGCTGCCCAACATGGGCAGCCGCAACAAGGAAACCGAACTGGAAAAGGGCACCGCGCTGGAAGCGTTGGCGCCGGCCCTGGAACGCATGGGGCACCCGGTGAAGATCACCGAGTTTCCCAGCGGCATCCATGGCATCGTGATCACGCCGGACGGCCTGCAAGGCGGGGTCGACCCGCGGCGCGAAGGGCTGGCGAAAGGCGGCTAAGTCGACTCAGGCGGGCAAGGCGGCCCGGCCTGCCACCGTGTGGCCGGGCCGGCCCGCCCGCCGGTTCAGTCCAGCGCCGCCGGGTCCAGCTGCATCTTGTCTTCCTTGCGGCGCGCCAGGTAGGTCACGCCCCACATCACCACGCCCAGCAGCAGCAGCCAGCCGGCGACCTGGTACTGGATCACGTCGCGGCCGGTCAGCGGCGTGACCAGGAACAGGCAGGCCGCAGCCCCCAGCCAGGGTACGACGCGGTTGATGCGAAAGTGCTCGTGCTTGACCGGGTGGCGGCGCAGCACCAGCACTGCTACGTTGACGAAGGCGAACACGCCCAGCAGCAGCAAGGCCGTGGTGCCGCCCAGCGCGCGGATGGCTTCGGAATCGCCCAGCGCCACCAGGATGATCAGGCCGAAGGCCAGCACGGTGGTGAACAGAATGGCCGTCCAGGGCGTCTGGTTGCGGCGATGCACGTGGGCCAGGAACGACGGCAGCACGCCCTGGCGCGACATGCCGTACAGAAGGCGGCTGGCCATCATCATGTTGATCAGCGCCGAGTTGGCGACCGCGAACATCGAGATCACCGGCATGATGTATTCCACCGGCAGGCCGGGCGCGGCGCGCTTGACCACCAGCACCAGCGGCGTGCTGCTGCTGGCCAGTTCGCCCACCGGCACCAGCGCCACGGCGCAGATCGACACCAGCACGTAGATCACGGCGGTCAGCCCCAGGCCCGTCAGCATCACCTTGGGAAAGATGCGGCTGGGGTTGTGGGTTTCCTCGGCCATGTTGACCGAATCCTCGAAGCCGACCATGGCAAAGAACGCCAGCGCGGTGGCCGAGGTGACGGCCAGGAACACGCTCTTGTCTTCGGGCGTGTCGAAGGCGATGACGCGCGAGAAATCGGCCTGGCCTTCGGACATGGCGTAAAAGCCCAGCAGGATCACCATCAGCAGGCCTGACAGTTCGATCAGCGTCAGCACCACGTTGGCGCGCACGCTTTCCGAGGCGCCGCGCAGGTTCACCAGCATCACCAGCGCCATGAAGCCCAGCGCGCCGACCGTGATCCAGGTCTTGTCGGCTTCCATGCCGAAGGCCGCGAACATATTGGCGGCAAAGGCTTGCGAGGCGGTCGCGGCCGATGTCAGGCCCGAACACATCACGGTGAAGCAGACGATGAAGGTCAGAAAGTGCACGCCGAAGGCCTTGTGCACATACAGCGCCGCCCCGGCCGCTTTCGGGTACTTGGTCACCAGTTCCAGATAGGACAGCGCGGTCAGCAGCGCCACGCCGAACGCCACCAGGAAGGGCAGCCAGGCGGCGCCGCCCACTTCTTTGGCCACCTGGCCGGTCAGCGCATACACGCCGGTGCCGAGAATATCGCCGACGATGAACAGCAACAGCAGCTTGGGTCCCATCACCCGCTTGAGCGGGGCGTTCTCTTGCGGCGCATCGCCGCTGGCAGCATTCGTAGCCATAGTCTTTCTCCTTGTTCTCTTTCGATGGGGAGTCGCGCCAGGGCAACGCCAGGGCCTGCCATTGCAGCCGGCCCGAGGTACGGAAAAAGTCTAAATCGGCCGGACGCCGGGCAATGCAACAGTGATGCAACGAATTGTCTGTGCATGAAAAACATGCAAGAGAGGCTGCGAGGACATGAAAACGCCCACGCAAGGTGGGCGATGAAGCGAACGTGACGGGCAGGACGAGCCATGGCAGGCAGGCCGCAGCAAGCAGATCGCAGCCAGCAGATCGCAGCCAGCAGACCGCAGCAAGCAGGCCGCAGCAAGCAGACCGCAACGAGCTCAGTCGGTCGGCGGCGCCAGATCCGGTGGCAGCCGGCGCAACGTGGCCGGCGTGCGCGACAGCTTGATGGGCGAACCCACGCCGCGGTAGTCGCCTTGTTCCAGCACCATGCCGCGGTGCCGGGTGTGCGGATGCGCCAACGCCTGGTCCACGGTCTGCACGGCGGCGGCCGGCACGCCGGCGCGCAGCAGGCGGTCGGCCAGCGCGGCGGCCTCGTGGCGGGCCAGCAGCGCCGCCAGGTCGTCGCGCAGCGCCGGGCGGTTTGCCAGGCGGTCGGCGTTGGCGGCGTAACGCGGGTCGTCGGCCAGGCCGGGCGCGCCCAGCACCTGCGCCAGCTGGGCGAACTGGCGGTTGTTGCCGACCGCCAGGAAGATCGGGCCGCTGGCGGTGGGCAGTGTTTCGTAGGGCGCGATGTTGGGATGCGCGTTGCCGCTGCGGCCCGGCGTCTTGCCGCTGTAGAAATAGTTGGGCGCGTGCGGATGCAGCAGCGACAGCGCGCAGTCGTACAGCGTGATGTCCAGGAACTGGCCCAGGTTGCTGCGCACGCGTTCGTTCAGCGCCAGCAGGATCGCCACCGCGGCGTTCAGGCCCGTCACCATGTCCACCACCGGCAGGCCCACGCGGGTGGCTTCGCCGTCGGCCTCGCCGTTCACGCTCATCAGGCCGCACATGGCTTGCGCGCAGGCGTCGTAGCCGGGCAGGCCGCCCAGCGGGCCGTCGGCGCCGAAGCCGCTGACGCGGCAGTGCACCAGCCGGGGAAACTGCTGGCTCAGCGTGTCGTAGCCCAGGCCCCACTTTTCCAGCGTGCCGGGCTTGAAGTTCTCGACCAGCACATCGGCATCGGCCAGCAGGTGGCGCAGCAGTTCCTGGCCCGCGGCTTGCGACAGGTCCAGCGTCATGCCGCGCTTGTTGCGATTGACGCCGACGAAGTACGAGGCCGTGTCGCCCAGGAAAGGCGGACCCCAGCCGCGTGTCTCGTCGCCGCCGGGCGGCTCGATCTTGAGCACGTCGGCGCCGTGGTCGGCCAGGATCTGGGTGCAGTAGGGGCCGCCCAGCACGCGGGACAGGTCGATCACTTTGCAGCCGGCCAGGGCGCCGGCATCGGGAAGCTGTGGAGCCATGGAGCCTCGGGGTCAGTCGATGGAAACGTGGGCGCTCTGGATGAGCGTGCGCCACTTGGGCACTTCGGTGGCGATGAAGGCGGACAGGCCTTGCGGGGTCTGGTCTTCGGCCCGCACGATGCCCTGGCTGCGCAGGGTCTGTTCGATGGCGGGGTCGGCCAGCGCGGTCTGGAACGCCTGGTTCAGCCTGGCCGTCACCGCGGCGGGCGTGTCCTTGGGCGCGACGATGCCGAAGAACACGCTGACGTCGTAGCCCTTCAGTCCTTGCTCGGACAGCGTCGGCAGGTCGGGCAGGGCGTCTGAGCGCTGCGCGCTGGCCAGGCCGATGGCGCGCAGCTTGCCGGCCTTGATGTACGGCAGCGCGGTCAGGATGTCGGTGAACGACATCGACACCTGTCCGCCCAGCAGGTCGTTCAGCGCCGGCCCCGTGCCCTTGTAGGGGATATGCATGACCTGGGTGCCGGCCATCTGGTTGAACAGGATGCCCGCCAGGTGCGACGACGCGCCGTTGCCGGACGAGGCATAGCTGAGCTTGTCCGGGTTCTTCCTGGCGTAGGCGATCAGTTCCTGCGCGTTGTTGGCGGGCACCGACGGGTTCACCACCAGGATGTTGGGCAGGTGGCCGATGCGGATGATGGGCGCGAAGCTGGTCTCGGGGTTGTAGCCCTGGTTCTTGTACAGGCTGACGTTGATGGCCAGCGGCCCGGACGTGCCGAACAGGATGGTGTAGCCGTCCGGCTTGGCGGCGGCCACGTATTCGGACCCGATATTGCCGCCCGCGCCGGCGCGGTTCTCGACGATCACGGTCTGGCCCAGCGGCGTCTTCAACTTTTCGGCCAGGCGGCGGGCCAGGGCATCGGTGGGGCCGCCGGGCGGGAAGGGCACCACCAGCGTGACGGGGCGGGATGGGTAGGCATCGGCGGCCAGCGCGGGCGCGGCGCCGGCCGTGAGCGCGGCTGCGGCCAGCAGCAGGGGAGTGAACAAGCGTTTCATGGAAGTCTCCAGTGGTAGGGGCGCGCCGACTGTGCCGCCGGCGTCGTGGGTCGAACAGGCATGCGGGCCATGCCGCATCGCCAGGTAAAGCTTCCACACCCGTCCTGCTACGAGTGCGGCAAAGGGCGCCAGCCTACAGCGCGTACTGCAGGATGCCGCGGCAGGCGGCGCTTTCGTCGGCGGCAATGGCGTAGGGATCGCGCGGCGCCAGGCGATGCTGCAGCACCTGGTCGGCCAGCAAGGCACGGCTGGCCAGGCCATCGCCGGCCGCTTCCCAGCGCAGCGCCGCCATCGACACCGCGTGGTACAGCAGCGCGGCGGCCTGGCGCGCCAGTTCGGCGCGGTCACCCTGGGCGGCGTGCTCGGCCAGCGCATAGGTCTGTTCCAGCGCGCGGGCCTGGGTGTCGGCCAGTTCGGGCGGGCAGGGCAGGCCGTCGGCCAGCAAGTGGTCGATGTGGCGGCGCAGCGCGGGCAGCGAGCCTTCTTTCTTGATGGCCCGCAGCACGTCCAGCGCCACGATGTTGCTGGTGCCTTCCCAGATCGAGCCCAGGTGGGCGTCGCGCACCAGCCGCGGTTCGGTCCATTCTTCGATATAGCCGCAGCCGCCGCGCACTTCCATGGCGTCGCCGGTGACCTTGCGTGCGTCGCGGCAGGCGCGGAACTTGATCAGCGGCGTCAGGATGCGGGCCAGCGCGGGATCGCCGCCGCCCTGGTCGGCGTCGGCCAGCGCGCGCGCCGTCTGGAACATGACGCTGCGCGCCTGTTCGGCCCACACGGTCATCTTGACCAGCTGGCGCTGCATCAGCGGCATGTCGATCAGGCGCTTGCCGAAGGCGCGGCGGTGCTGCGAGACGTAGACGGCCTCGGTGACCGCGCGGCGCATCAGGCCGGCCGCGCGCATGCCGTTGGACAGGCGCGAGTTGTTGATCATGTCGGCCATGTGCTTGAAGCCCTTGCCGCGTTCGCCCACCAGCCAGGCCGTGGCGCCTTCCAGCCGGATCTCGCCGCTGGCCATCGAGCGCGTGCCCAGCTTGTCCTTCAGGCGCAGGATGCGGTAGCGGTTGTGCGTGCCGTCTTCCAGGTCGCGCGGCAACAGGAACAGCGACACGCCCTTCAGGCCCGGCTCGGCTTCGCTGCGCGCCAGCACCATGGCAAAGCCGGCGTCGGGGTTGGAGCAGAACCACTTGTCGCCGGATACGCGCCAGGTGCCGTCTTCCTGGCGCTGGGCGGTGACTTCGGTGGCGCTGACGTCGGACCCGGCGCCTTGCTCGGTCATGAACATGGCGCCCTGGCGCAGGGTGTCGAAATCCTGGCTGGTGACCTGCGGCAGCACCCGTTCCACCAACGCCGGGTCGCCGAACTTGCGCAGCGTGCGGGCCAGGGAATCGGTCATGCTGACCGGGCAGCACAGGCCGAACTCGGCCTGCACGAACAGGTGGCTGAGCGCGTATTTGGCGGCGGCCGGCATGGGTTCCGGCCAGCCCAGCACGCCGCCCCGGTGCGACAGGGCCGCCAGGCCGAATTCGCTGTAGGCCAGGCGTTCCAGTTCGACGTAGGCCGGGTGCTTGTCCACCCGCGATTCGTCGGCCCCGGCGCGGCTGCGCACCGACAGGGTGGGCGGATGCTTGTCGGCCGTGGCCGCCAGCTCGTCCATGCGGCCGCCGGCCAGTTCGCCCAGGCGGTCCAGGTGCGGCAGCAGGTGCGCATGCAGCGCGGCGGGCAGGTAGCGCCGGGCCAGCGGCGCGGCATAGGGGTCGGCGCGAAACAGGTTCAGGCCGCGGGAATCCGGAACGGGCGTGGCCGAAACCGGGGCGGCGGGCTGGGCGGGGGTATCCATGGCGGCATCCTGCTGGGGTAGGGGTTGCCTGGCATGGTGCGACGATGGATTAATCTATACAAATACCGTTTTGGTGTAGACCTATCCAAAAAAAATATGGATCTCGGATGGCGCTGCGCGCGCCGCCCAGGGAGGAGACCGATGGACCTGGACCCGCGCCTGTTGCGCTATTTCATCGCCGTGGCCGAAGAACGCCACTTCAGCCGGGCGGCGGCGCGCCTGCACATTTCGCAGCCGCCGCTCAGCTACGCCATCCGCCAGCTGGAAGACAACGTCGGCGCGCGGCTGTTGGCGCGCACCAGCCGCCAGGTGGAACTGACCGCGGCCGGCCAGGTGCTGTACCGCGAGGCCCTGACGCTCCTGCGCCAGGCCGAAGACGTGCGCACGCTGGTGCAGCGGGTGGACGCCGGCCTGCGCGGGCGGCTGCGCATCGGCTTCGTGGGGTCGATGCTGTATCGCGGCCTGCCGGCGCTGCTGGCGGCCATGCGCGCCGAACTGCCGGACGTCGAGCACGTGCTGACCGAGCAGAATTCGCATGAGCAGATCGAGGCCGTGCGGCGTGGCGAACAGGACCTGGGCTTCATCCATGCCAATCCGGTGCCGGCCGGGGTGGCCGCGCGCGACCTGCTGGCCGAGCCGTTCGTGGTGTGCCTGCCCGACAGCCACCCGCTGGCCCGGCGGCGTTCGTTGCGGCTGGCGGAACTGGCCACCGACGATTTCGTGTTCTTCGCCCGGGCCGCCTCGCCCAGCTATTACGAAACCGTGCTGTCGCTGTGCGTGGGGGCGGGCTTCATGCCGGTGGTTCGCCACGAGGTGCGCCACTGGCTCAGCGTGGCCTCGCTGGTGTCGCAGGGGCTGGGCGTGTCGATCGTGCCGGCCTGCCTGTCGCGCAGCGGCCTGGCGGGCACGCGCTTCATCGCGTTCGAGCACCAGGCGCGCTCGGTCAGCCAGGTGATCTGGCCGGACGCCGATCGTTCACCCTTGCAGGACAAGGCGCTGGCGCTGGTGCAGCGCCAGTTTCCCGGCGGCTAGGGCCTGTTGACGCTAGCCGGCCTGCCGCACGAAGCGGTTCGTCAGCGTGCCCAGCCCGGTCAAGGACACGTCGACCACGTCGCCGTCCTGCAGGTCCGGTGAATGCCCGTCGGTGCCCATCCACAGGATGTCGCCGGGGTACAGGGTCAGGTAGCGGCTCATCGTGCTGATGAAGGCGTCCACGCCGAACAGCATGTCGTTCGTGCCGAAGCGGGTGGTTTCGCGGCCGTTCACGCGCACCACCGTCTCCATGCGCGCCAGGTCGACGTCGGTCTCGATCCAGGGCCCCATGGGCTTGAAGGTGTCGCTGTTCTTGGCGCGCCAGAAGGTGCGGTCCGACGCCTGCCAGTTGCGTTCGCTGACGTCGTTGCCGATGGTGTAGCCCAGGATGCAGGCGCGGGCCTCGGCGGGGCTGAGGTTGCGCGCCTGCTTGCCGATCACCACCACCAGTTCGCCCTCGTAGTGCACCCGGGTGGCGTCGGCGGGCATGAGAACGTCCTGCCCGTGCGCCACCAGCGCATTGTTGGCGCGGTAGCCGACGTCCGGCTGCGTGGGAATCTGCTTGCCCTCGGTGCCGATGTGCTTGATGTAGTTCAGGCCGACGCAGTAGAACGTGGGCGGCACTACCGGTACTTCCAGCCGCAGGTCTTCCAGGCGCAGCGTCTCGCCGCGCTTTTCATAGCCATTGAACGGGTCGCCCTGCACCGGGGTGACGCGGTCGTCTTCCAGAATGCCGTAGAACGTCTTGCCGCCTTGGCTGCCGCGTATCCATTTCATGGTGGGTTCCTTCAAGCCGCCGGGGCGGCGAAACTGGGTTCGTCGTTGGCCAGACGGGTGATCAGCCATTGCCCGTCGCGGCGGGCCAGTTCGATGTGCGTGGTGCGGATGTTCTCGATGCCCGTCAGCGGCGCTGGGCCGGTCAGCGGTGCGCCGCTGTCGTGGCGCACGACCAGCATGTAGGCGCGCATCGTGCATCGGTCGGCCCCATCCTGGCCGTCGGCCACCAGATTGCAGATCAGGTGGTGGATGCGCTGGGTGGTCGAGCGCCGCGACAGCGCCTGCAGCGTCGCCTCGCGGCCGGCCAGGGTCAGGCCCTGGCGCAGCCAGACGCCGTCGGGCGCCAGGCGCTGCACCAGGTCGGCGTAGCGGTTGTCGTCCAGGTCGCGGAAAAACGCCATGACCTGGTTGTGGCACAGGGCCAGGGTGTCGTTCATGGGGATACTGTCCTCAGCATGTCGTCGTTGATATCGGCCAGGCGGCGCGCGCCGCACAGCTGCATGGTGCGCTGCAGTTCGTCGCGCAGGATCTGCAAGGCCTTGCACGCGCCAGGGTGGCCGCCCGCCAGCACGCCGTAGAGCGTGGCGCGCCCGGTCAGCACGCCGGCTGCGCCCAGCGCCAGCGCCTTGAAGATGTCGCTGCCGCGGCGCACGCCGCCGTCCAGCAGCACCGGCACCCGGCCGCGGGCGGCGGCCAGTACCTCGGGCAGGGCGGCCAGCGACGCGATGCCGGTGTCGAGCTGGCGGCCGCCGTGGTTGGACACCACCAGCGCGTCGGCGCCCAGGCCGACGATGGCATCCACGTCCAGCCCGTTGACCACGCCCTTGACGATGAGCCGGCCCTTCCAGCCGTCGCGCAGCCGCGCCAGGTCGTCCAGATCGAAGGCGGGGTCATAGTTGCGGCCGGCAACGGACTTCATCGCGCGGCGGTCGGCAGTGCGCCCGGCCAGGCCCGCCAGGCTGGGCATGACGGGCGGGCGCCGCAGCAGCATGTCCAGCGACCACGCCGGCCGGCGCGCGAACTGGCAGACGTTGCGTGGCGTGAGCTTCATGGGAAAGCCCAGGCCGTGCGCCAGGTCGCGTTCGCGCTTGCCGCCCACCGGCAGGTCCACGGTGATCACCAGCGCCTCGTAGCCGGCCACGGCGGCCCGGCTGATCAGATCGGTCAGCCGCGCCTTGTCCTGCAGGATGTAGGCCTGGAACCAGAGCCGGCCTGGCGCCTGGTCGGCGATTTCTTCGATCGACGCCGTGGCCGACGTGGACAGCGCATACGGAATGCCGGCCTGCGCCGCGGCCCGCGCCAGCGCCACGTCGCCGCCGCGCCAGCCGAAGCCCACCGCGCCGGTGGGGCCGATGGCGCAGGGCAGCGCCGCGGGCGCGCCCACGAAAGGCGCCGCCATGTCCACCTGCGACACATCGCGCAGCACCCGGGGCGACAGCCTCAGGCGCTGGAACGCGTCGACGTTCTCGCGCAGCGTAATTTCATCTTCGGCGCCGCCGTCGAAGAAATCGAAGATCGGCCGCGGCAGGCGCGCGCGGGCGGCCAGGCGCAGGCGTTCGATCGAATAGCAATCGTCCAGTCGCAATGTCATGGCGTCAGCCTCCGGGCGGCGGGCGCCCGCTCATTCGCCTTTGACATTGCCTTTCTTGATCACGTCGGCCCAGCGGGCCCGGTCCTGCACCAGGAACTGGCTGAACTGCTCGGGCGTACCGCCATCGACCAGCGCGCCCAGCGAGGCCAGTTGCTGGCGTACCTCGGGGTTGGCCAGAGCGGCGTTGGCGGCCTGGTTCAGCTTGTCGACGATGGGCTTGGGCGTACCCGCCGGCGCCAGCATGCCGACCCACGACGCGCCTTCCTCGAAGCCCGGGTAGCCCAGGCTTTCCAGCGTCGGCACGCCGGGAAATTCGGGCTGTGGTTCCCGGGTGCCGATGGCCAGCACGCGCAATTGCTTCTGCGCCACGTAGTTGGCGATGCCGATGCTGGGATAGAACATGAACGAGATGCGCCCGGCCAGCATTTCCTGCAAGGCCGGCCCATTGCCCTTGAACGGCACGTGCATCATCTTCATGCCGGTCATGGTGCCCAGCATCTCGGCCGCCAGGTGGGCCGATCCGCCAATGCCCGACGAGCCGAAGGTGAGCTTGTCCGGGTTGGCGCGGCCGGCGGCGATCAGTTCCTGCATGGTCTTGTAGGGCGACCCGTAAGAGGTCACCACCACCATCGGCAGCTTGGCGAAGTTGCTGATGGGCGTGAAGTCCTTGACCGCATCGTAGTTGTAGCGGTCCGGGTACAGCAGCGGGTTCACGTTCAGCGTCAGCGAGGTCACCAGCACCTTGTAGCCGTCGGGTTCCGAACGCATCACGTCGCTGGCCGCGATGGACGCGCTGGCGCCCGGCTTGTTCTCGACCACCACCGAAGTCTTCAGGCTTTCCGACATCTGCTTGGCCAGAATGCGCGCGATCACGTCCGTGGGGCCGCCCGCCGCATAGCCCACCTGCATGCGGATGGGGCGCGACGGGTACTCGTCGGCCTGGGCGGGCGCGGCGGCGCCGGCCAGGATCAGCGCGGCACAGAACAGCTGGGTCAGGGTGTTTTTCTTCATGATGTCTCCTCCTTGTTTTTTGATGGATATCGGTATGGCCGTATCAGTACAGGTCGGGAAAGTACCGGTCGGCCATGACCTGGCAGCGCTTGATCAGGCGCGGCTCGTCGGGCCGGTAGTCGGCCACGGCGTTGTGGATGGTGCCCATGTTGTCCCACATCAGCACGTCGCCTTCCTGCCACTGGTGGCGATAGCGGTACTTTTCCTGCAACTGGTGCTTGAACAGGAAATCCAGCACCTCGTCGCTGCGCGCGGGGGGCAGCTCGTTGATCTTCACGGAATAGCCCGGGTTGGCGTACAGCACCTTGCGGCCCGTGATGGGATGCGTCAGGAACACGGGGTGCGAAACCGGCGGCTTGCGGCGCTTTTGCTCATCGGTCAGCGGCGGGCGGCTGCTGCCTTTTTCCCGGCGCATCATTTCCCAGAACTTGTTGAAGTCGTGCGTGATGGTCATGCCGTCCAGCTCGGTCTTCAGCGCCTCGGGCAGGTCGTCGTAGGCGGCGTGCATGTTGCAGAACTCGGTATTGCCCAGCGACTTGCCGTCGCGCATCGGAATGCGGATGCCGTACAGCACGTTGCTGAACGCGATGGTGCGGCTGTAGGACATGTCGGTGTGCCAGTCCTGGCCGGCATCGCTCAGGCCCACCGGCTTGCCGTTTTCCACCATGTTCGACAGGATCATCACTTCCGGCAGGCCCGGCTCGAAGTACATGTTCGCCACGTTCAGTTCCAGCGTGCCGAAGCGCTCGGAAAAGGCCTTCAAGTGATGCGCGTCCAGCGTCTGCCGCGGAAAGCTCACCACGCCATGCCGGCCCAGCGCGGCTTCGATGCCGCGGTAGTCGGCGTCGGCCAGCGGCTGCGCCAGGTCGATTTCCAGAATGCGGGCGCCCAGCGAGCCTGCCCCTGCAACGATCTTCATGATGTCTCCTGTCTGTGGAATGGGTCTGGCGTCCGCGCGGGGCGCCTGGGGGTGTCAATGGGTTTCAGAACGCGGCCCGCAAGATGCCGAGCACGTCGGCCGCATCGGCAAGCGGCCGCGGGTTCAGCGCCAGGCCGCGTTCGGTCATGATCTCGGCCGCCATCGGCGCCAGTGCCGTGTCGGGCACGCCCAGGTCGGACAAGCGCGCGGGCATCGCGTGGCGGCGCTGGATGTCCGCCACCCAGGCGGACAGGGTCGGATAGGGACGTTGCGCGCGCCGGTTCACCGCATCCAGCGCCGGCCGCAAGGCGTCTGCCGCAACGGCCTCGTTGAACGCCAGCGCGTGCGGCAGGATCACGCGATTGACCGCGCCATGCGCCAGGCCCTGGCGCGACGCCACGACATGGCAGATGGCGTGGTGCAGGCAACTGCGGGCCATCGACAGGGCCAGGCCGGCCAGGTGCGCGGCTTGCAGGATGGCGGCGCGCAGGGCGGCATCGCGGGCCGGGGTGTCCGGCAGGGCGATGGGGGGAACGGCTTGCGGTGCGCGGGTGGCGAGCGCCTCGTCGAACAGGTCGATCGCTCGCACCGCCACGCAGTCCGACACCGGCGAATGCCCCAGCGAATACAGGGCTTCCACCGCGTGCGCGATGCCGTTCATGGCGGTGTCGCGCAGCAGCGCCATCGGCAGGTCGTCGCACAGCAGCGGGTCGATCAGCAAAGTGGCCGCCGCCACGCGGCGATTCCAGAACATCAGTTTGTGTCCATCGGCGCCGCGCACACCGAACGACGAGGTGGCTTCGGCGCCCGAGGCCGTCGTCGGCAGTCCGATGATGGGAAGCTGCGGCTTGACGCGCCGGGGGATGTGCACCGTGGCGGGCGGCGTGAACGTGGTGACGTGATCGGCCAGCGCGCCGCCTTCGGCCAGCAGCAGGGCCAGGGCCTTGGCCGTATCGGCCACGCTGCCCCCGCCGATGGCGATCAGGCAGTCGGCGCGAAAGTCGGCAATTTTCGCGGCCACTGTTTCCACAAACGCCACGCCCGAATGATTCGGCACGTCGGTCAGCTGCAATGTGTCGAGTCCTTGCCAGGCCACCGACAGCGTGCGAAAGCGCTCGGAATTCGCCATCCGCGCCTGCGTCAGGATGGCGGGACGGGAACAGCCCAGCGCGTCGAGTTCCTTTACTATCAAGGACGATACGCCTTCCCCGAAGCAGACATGCGTGCCGAACAGGTGGTAATCGAAGGGGCGCGGACCGTGCCGGAGCGACGAAGGCGAGGGGGCGGAAGTCATGCGGCCAGTATAGTGACGCCGGTTATGCTGAAAAATCACCAGAAAAGGAAATGGCTTTTTCCTTTTTGGAAACACACGAGTCCTGAATGAACGTTATCGACTGCCTGGAAGTGTTCGTCGAAGTCGGCAAGAGCCTCAGCTTTTCCAAGGCGGCCGACAGCCTGGCGTCCAGCCGTTCGGCCGTCACCAAGAAGATCGCCTGGCTGGAAGCGCACTTCGAAGTGCAATTGCTCAACCGCAATACCAAGCACGTCAGCCTGACCGAAAGCGGCCGGCTGCTGCTGGAAAACGCCGATACGCTGGCGCAAAGCCTGCTGAACTTGAAGGAACTGGTGCAAGGGCCCGTGCTGACGGCCAGCGGCCGCATCCGCATCGGTGCGCCGCCCTCGTTCGGCACGGTGCACCTGGTGCCGGCCATCCAGGATTTCCTGGCGCGCTATCCGGCGATCAAGGTGTCACTGTTGATCGACGACGGCCGCAGCGATCTCATCGCCGAGAACATCGACCTGTCGGTGCGCATCGCGCCGCGGCTGAAGGATTCCAACCAGATCGCCTACAAGATCACGGTGGTGCCGCAGGTGGTGGTGGCCACGCGCGCCTACCTGGCGCGCCACGGACGGCCGGAAACCCCGCAAGACCTGGAACGGCACAACTGCCTGGCGCACAACCTGAAGGCCCCCACGGGGCAATGGAGTTTCACCGACGCGCAGGCCAATACCCACATCGTGCGGGTGGGCGGGTCGTTCAATTCGAATTTGGGCGAAGCCATCCTGAACATGACCAAGCGCGGCGGCGGCATTTCCATGCATCCGCGCTACATGGTCGAACAGGACCTGGCCGACGGCGTGCTGGACGTGCTGCTGCCCAACTACGAGCCGCAGGGGCTGGATATCCACGCCATCGTGCAGACCAGACGCAATCAGCCTGACAAGGTCAGGCTGATCGTGGAACATCTGCGCAATTGGTTCAAGGACGCCGACTGGAAACGCTGAACGTCGGGCCTTGCGATGCCCCCGCCCAAGCGCGGCGGGGGGAATGCCTAGCGGAACACCACGGTCTTGTTGCGGTTCAGCAGGATGCGGTGTTCGACATGGCTGCGCACGGCGCGCGACAGCACCAGCGATTCGATGTCGCTGCCGACCTGGGTCAGGTCTTGTGCGGTCATCGTGTGGTCCACGCGCTCGATGTCCTGGTCGATGATCGGACCTTCGTCCAGGTCCGAGGTCACGAAGTGGGCGGTGGCGCCGATGATCTTCACGCCGCGCGCATGCGCCTGGTGGTACGGGCGCGCGCCCTTGAAGCTGGGCAGGAAGCTGTGGTGGATGTTGATGGCGCGGCCATTCAGCGCGCGGCACATGTCGGCCGACAGGATCTGCATGTAGCGGGCCAGCACCACCAGGTCGATGCTGTACTGGTCCACCAGCGCCAGCACGTCCTGCTCTTGCTGCGCCTTGGTTTCGGGCGTGACGGGCAGGTGGTGGAACGGAATGCCATACGAGGCGGCCAGGCTGGCGTAGTCGTTGTGGTTGGACACGATGGCCGCCACTTCGGCATGCAGCTGGCCGCTGTGCACGCGGAACAGCAGATCGTTCAGGCAGTGGCCCTGCTTGCTGACCATGATCAGCAGGCGTTCCTTGCGGCGGGCGTCATGCAGCTGCAGGTCCATGCCGTACTCGGCCGACACCTCGTCCAGCCGGGCGCGCAGGGCCTCGGGGGCTACGCCCACGGGCAGGTCGAAGTGCACCCGCAGGAAGAAGCGGCCGGTTTCCTCGTCGCCGAACTGCTGCGAATCCAGGATGTTGCAACCCAATTCGAACAACAGGCCGCTGACGCGGAAGACGATGCCGGTGCGGTCGGGGCAGGACAGGGTCAGGATGTAGTCGTTGTGCTGCATGGCTGAGAGGAAAAAGAAAAGGAATGAGGGGGCCTCGGCGCTTGCCCATCGGGCAGTCAGCGCGCGACGCAGAGATTCACAATCTGGCCAGGGTCTCTTCGGCCAGGGCCAGGCTGGACGTCAGGCCTGGCGATTCTATGCCGAACAGGTTCACCAGGCCGGGCACGCCATGCACGGCGGGGCCGGCGATGACGAAATCGGCGGCCGGTTCGTGCGGGCCGGAAATCTTGGGACGGATGCCGGTATAGCCCGGCGTCAGGGCATCGTCGGGCAGCGCCGGCCAGTAGCTGCGCACGGCGGCGTAGAACACGTCGGCGCGGGCCGGATCGATGGTGTAGTCCTCGGTGCCGACCCATTCGGTGTCGGGGCCGAACTTGGCCTGGCCGCCCATGTCCAGCGTCAGGTGCACGCCCAGGCCGGCGTGCTGCGGCACCGGGTAGATCAGGCGCGAGAACGGGGCGCGGCCGGCCAGCGTGAAATAGCTGCCCTTGCACAGGTAATCGGTGGGAATGGTGGCGGGCGGCACGCCGTCGATGCGGCGGGCCAGTGCCGGCGCCTGCAGGCCGGCCGAATTGATCAGCACGTTGCAGGTCAGGTTCATGGCGTCATCGCCGCCGAACTGCAATTCGAAGCCGCCTTCGGGGCGGACCCGGCCGGACACCAGCGGCGTGTGGAACACGCATTGGGCGCCCGCGTTTTCGGCATCGCCCTGGAAGGCCAGCATCAGCGCGTGGCTGTCGACGATGCCGGTGGACGGCGACACCAGCGCGGCCGTGCATTGCAGCGCCGGCTCCAGCCGCATGGCGTCTTCGCCGGAAATGAATTGCAGGTCGTCCACGCCGTTGGCGCGGGCGCGCTGGGCAATGCCTTCGAGCTGGGTGGCCTGTTCGGCGGTAGTCGCGACGATCAGCTTGCCCAGGCGCCGGTGCGGAATGCCGCGTTCGGCGCAATAGGCGTACAGCAGGTGCTTGCCGCGCACGCACAGGCGGGCCTTCAAGCTGCCTGCCGGGTAATAGATGCCCGCATGGATGACTTCGGAATTGCGCGAGCTGGTGCCGGTGCCGATGGCCTCGGTGGCTTCGGCCACCAGCACTTCGCGGCCGGACTGGGCCAGTGCGCGCGCGATGGCCAGGCCGACCACGCCGGCGCCGATCACCACGCAATCGATATCGGCGCTCATGGCGTCTTGCCGGCGCGGGCGCCGGCCGGGGTCAGGTCGAAACCGCCCGCATGGAACACCAGGGGCGGTTCGCCGCTGTGGCCGCAACGCTCGACTTCTCCGACCATGATGACGTGATCTCCTTCGACGTAGCGGCTGCGGTTGTGGCATTCGAACCAGGCGGCGCAGTGGCCGTCCAGCATCGGCGTGCCGCCCGGCGCATGGTGCACCGTCAGGCCGTTGTAGCGGTCGGGCGTCTTGCCGGTGGCAAAGCGCCGCGCCAGGGCGATCTGCTCGGCCCCCAGCACGTTGACCACGTAGCGCTGGCACTGCTCGAAGGCGGCCAGCGACGAGGAATTGCGCGACAGGCTCCAGAGCACCAGCGGCGGGTTCAGCGAAACCGAGTTGAACGAGCTGACCGTGAGCCCGATGGGCGCGCCATCGAGGTCGGAAGTGGTCACGACCGTGACGCCGGTGGCGTAGCGGCCCAGCGCGGTGCGAAAGAAAGCAGCGTCGAAATCAGGGGAGGAGGCGGGCATGCAGATAAGGGAGGGAGCGGGCGCCGCGCACGGCGCCCGGCGGCGTCAAGGCGACAGGCGTTCGATCTTCCAGCCTTGGCCGTCGGCGACATAGCGCAGGCGGTCGTGCAGGCGCGAGGGCCGGCCTTGCCAGAATTCCAGGGAAGTGGGCTTGAGGCGGTAACCGCCCCAGTGCGGCGGGCGCGGCGGCTGGTCGCCGTAGCGCTCGCGGAATTCCAGTTCGCGGGCTTCGAGCTCGGCGCGGGTGATCGGCTGGCTCTGGCGCGAGGCCCAGGCGCCGATGCGCGAGCCGGCCGGGCGGCTGTGGTAGTAGGCGTCCGATTCTTCGGCCGCGACCTTTTCCACCACGCCCTCGATGCGCACCTGGCGTTCCAGCGGCTGCCAGAAGAACAGCAGGCAGGCGCGCGGCTCGGCGGCAAGGTCGGTGCCCTTGCGGGATTCGTAATTGGTGAAGAACGTGAAACCGTGCTCGTCGAACCCCTTGATGAGGACGATGCGCGCGCTGGGCTGGCCGTCGGCATCGACCGTGGCCAGGGTCATGGCGTTGGGCTCGGGGACCTTGGCGGCCAGGGCCTCGTCGAACCAGCGGGTGAATTGCTCGAACGGCGAGGCGGCGGCCTGGCTTTCCAGCAGCACGTTCTTGTCGTAGCTTTGACGCAGATCTGAGACAGACATGGGGCGTTTGATTCAGCGTTGATAACAAGCAGTTTATACCGCCGCTGGGATGCCTCCCTTATTGACCCCGCGCAGGGTCCGGGCAAGTTTCCGGTCCGATGCGGGCCGAGGTGCGCCGCTGGCCGCCCTAGGCGCCTTCGGGCAACGGCCGGCCGTCCTGTTCGAGGCGGCGGGCGATGGCGTCCAGGCGGGCGTCATGGATGCCGGCCGCGCGCAGCGCCTGGGCCGTCTGCACTACGTATTCGGTGCAGGGACCGTAGCGGCCGGCGGCGCGGCGCACGATGGCCAGCAGCTCGGGTTCGGGCAGGGCGCGGATGTACGCCGGATTGGCGCGGTTCATGACAAATACCAGCGCTTTGACGGTGCCGGCCTCGGTGGTGCAGTTGAGCCAGCGGGGCAGGTAGGCGCCGGTGGACATCTCGCGGTCCCACAGGGCCGGGAAATACGTCGGCACCTGGCCGCCCGCCAGGCGGTAGACCACACCGCGGCATGAGCCGCCGCGGTCCAGGCCGAATACCAGGCCAGGGCATTCGGGCGTGCCGCGGTTGACGCGCGACCACAGGCACAGCGCCCGGTGATGGCCGTGCAGGGTGGCGAGGCGACGCTCTTCGAAATCGAAATCGGGGCGCCAGACCAGGGATCCGTACCCATAGACCCAGACGTCCTCGCCGGCCTGCCAATGTTGCAGCGCAGTGGCAAGCGACGCCTGGCGTTCTTCGGGCGTCCACAGGCGAAAGGGCAGGCTGGCGCCGGCAATGCCGGCGGCGGAAGGAGGGGACTGCGTGTTCACGACTACGGTTTCCGGTCAGACTCGAGCGGGGGGTTGCGATTGGCCCAGCCTCCGGCCATCAGGGCCACGGAATAGGCCCAGAACAGCGGGGCGACGCCGATGACCGCACCCAGCGCGCCGAAGGTCAGCGGCAGGGACACCTGCGAACCGTTGATCAGCGCCATCCGCAGGCCCACGGCTTCGGCAGCGCGGCCCGGCGGCGAATGCTGGTGCAGCAGTGAAAGCATACTCGGTTGGCAGCACCCCAGCGCAAGCCCCAGGATGAACGACAGCACGATCAGGACGCTAACGTCGGTGAACAGCGGGTAAAGCATGAAGTCGATGGCGGCGGTGGCCATGGCCACGCGCACCAGCGTCCAGGACCGCACGCGGCGCTGGATCAGCGGCAATACCAGGCGGATGATGAACGTTGCCGCCGCGAAGGAAGCAAGAATGACGCCGATGGTGGTGGCGGACAGGCCGATCGCGATGCCGAAGATGGGCACCACGAACAGGTGGGTGTCCCAGGCGCCGGACAGGATGGTGTTGACCATCAGGATGCGGCGCAGCGCCGGCACGGCCAATAGTTCCGTCACGCGGCGGCGCTGGGCTTCCTTGGCGCCGGCCAGCAGCGAATCGACCGCCTTCAATTGGTGACGCAAGGTGTACAGCCCGGCCGCCGACAGCAGCGGACCCAGCGTCAGCAGGCCGAAGGCCAGCCGGGTGCCCAGGTGGTCGATCGCCAGGCCGGCGATCAGTGGCCCCGAAAACCCCGATCCCGCCAGGGCCAGCGACATGTACGAGAAATTGCGCAGGCGCTGCGTGGGTTCGGCGTGACCCAGCAGGTCCTGGGTGGCCACCTGGTGCAGCATGAAGCCGATGCCGATGGAACAGGACGCGATCAGCAGCGCGAACTGGGTCTGCGACACGAAGGGCAGCGCGGTGCCGATCACCACCAGCGTGGTGCCGGTGACCAGCGGGCGCACGATGCCGACCCGGTCGACCCAGCGGCCGGCGCGCACCGAAAACAGCATCGGCAGCACGGCAAACACGGCGATCAGCGTGCCCACCTTGAAGGTGGACAGGCCCATCTGCAGCGCCGTCAGGGACACGGTGATCCGTCCCCCTGTGAGCGCCACGTGGTTCAGCATGGCCAGCACGCACAACAGCGCCGCCCCGGAAAATTCCGGGGCGGCGTGATTTGAAGAGGGGGAAGGGGGCGAAGTAGGCACGGATACGACTTAACTGCATTCATTCTGTGCCTATCGTCGCGCTATGTCGAGGCGCGGTTTTTTTGCACTGCGGCAATCGTGTTTCGGCAGTGGCGACAAGATAGGCGCCATCTATGGCCCAAGTCGGATGGGGTTGGGGCAAGATGTCGGCACGTTCGCCGCAAGGTCGGTTACACGGGTTGCATTAATGCGCTGCAACAGATGTATCGTTCACGCAACGGAACAATCATTCGATACGGCGGCGCTAGCCCGGCCCGCTTTACCGTTTTTCACCCTTTAGCCACAGATTGGGCATCCTTTTGGCGCAAACCAGCGTTTAGGATGTGCAGGCAGTCTGGGCAAGCGCCGCCGGCCCTGTCCGTTTTTAGTTATTCGAGTGGCGGGCCATGCCCTCGCCGCCTCATCCGAACTGGTTCAATGAAAAAGCCTCGCAGCAAAGTCCAGCGCTACGTCCTCATCGCCGTTGTTCTCCTGATCATTGCCTATGGCGTCCGGGCCGTCTTTTTCTCGGCCCCGCCGCCACCCACCTTCGCCGTGGCCGAAGTCACGCGCGGCAACCTCGAAGACAGTGTGCTGGCCAGCGGCACGATGGACGCCATCGAACGCGTGAGCGTCGGCGCGCAGGCCACCGGCCAGCTCAAGTCGCTGAAGGTGGCGCTGGGCGACCGCGTCAAGAAGGGGCAGCTGGTCGCCGAGATCGACGATCTGACCCAGCAGAACGAACTGCGCAACGCCCAGGCCGCCTTGCAGACCCGCCGGGCCGAGCGCGCCGCCAAGGTCGCCACCCTGAAGCAGGCCGAACTGGCCTTCCGCCGGCAGCGCCAGATGCTGGCGGCCGACGCCAGCTCGCGCGAGGCCTATGAAACCGCCGAGGCCACGCTGGGCGTGACCCGCGCCGACATCTCGTCGCTGGACGCGCAGATCGTGCAGGCCGAAATCCAGGTGGACACCGCCAAGGTCAACCTGGGCTACACCCGCATCGTCTCGCCCATCGACGGCATCGTGGTCGCCGTGGTCACCAAGGAAGGCCAGACGGTGAACTCGTTCCAGAGCGCGCCGACCATCATCAAGGTCGCCCAGGTGGCCACCATGACCATCAAGGCGCAGATTTCCGAAGCCGACGTGACCCGGGTCAAGCCCGGCCTGCCGGTGTACTTCACCATTCTGGGCGAACCCGACCAGCGCTACCAGGCCACCCTGCGCGCGGTGGAACCGGCGCCCGAATCGATCCAGAAAGACGACGCCACCGCGTCCCTGACCTCGTCCGGTTCCAATTCCACCAGCGCCGCGGTGTACTACAACGGCCTGTTCGACGTGCCCAACCCCGAAGAAAAGCTGCGCATTTCCATGACGGCGCAGGTGTCCATCGTGCTGGGCGAGGCCCGCGACGCGGTGGTGGTGCCGGCCTCGGCCCTGGGCAAGCGCGGCGAAGACGGCCGCTATGCCGTGCGAGTGGTCGGCAAGAACAACCAGACCGAGACCCGCCAGGTCAAGATCGGCATGAACAACAACGTGCAGGCGCAGGTGCTGGAAGGCCTGGAAGCGGGCGAACGCGTGGTGTCGGCCGACGCCGCGCCGGTGGCCGCCGCAGGACGCTGAGATGGCCGGACCGCTTATTTCGCTGGCCGGGGTCCGCCGCGAGTTTCCCGCGGGCGAGCAGACCATCGCCGTGCTCAAGGACATCAACCTGACCATCGAGGCCGGGGAAATGGTGGCCATCGTCGGCGCGTCGGGCTCGGGCAAGTCGACCCTGATGAACATCCTGGGCTGCCTGGACCGCCCCACCAGCGGCGACTACCGCGTGGATGGCCGCAGCACCGGCGAGCTGGACCCGGACGAACTGGCCGAACTGCGCCGCGAACACTTCGGCTTCATTTTCCAGCGCTATCACCTGCTGTCCGACCTGACGGCGCAGGGCAACGTCGAGGTGCCGGCCGTCTATGCCGGCAAGCGCCGCGAGGCCCGGCTGGAACGCGCCGCCGAACTGTTGCGGCGCCTGGGCCTGGGCGACCGCACCGGCCACCGCCCCGGGCAGCTGTCGGGCGGCCAGCAGCAGCGCGTGAGTATCGCGCGTGCGCTGATGAACGGCGGCGACATCATCCTGGCGGACGAACCGACCGGCGCGCTGGACACGCACACGGGCCAGGAAGTGCTGCGCATCCTGGAAGAACTGAACGCGGCCGGCCACACCATCATTCTGGTCACGCACGACATGAACGTGGCGCGCCACGCGCAACGCATCATCGAGATCAGCGACGGCGAGATCGTGTCGGACAAGCGCAACCCCGATGCGCCGCGCGTGCTGGCCGAGCGCGAAGACGCCGCGCCGCTGCCGCCGCGGCCTGGCTGGCAGGCCTACCTGGACCGGTGCGGCGAGGCCCTGCGCATGGCGTTGCTGGCCATGAACGCGCACCGCCTGCGCACCTCGCTGACCATGCTGGGCATCATCATCGGCATCGCGGCGGTGGTGTCGGTGGTGGCGCTGGGCGAGGGCTCGCGCCAGAAGATCCTGGAAGACATCAGCGAGATCGGCACCAATACGGTCGAGGTGTTTCCGGGCAAGGACTTCGGCGACGAAAAGGCCGTCAACATCCGCACGCTGGTGCCGGCCGACGCCGATGCGCTGGCCCGCGAGTCGTACGTGGACAGCGTGACGCCGGAAGTCTCCACCAGCAGCACGCTGCGCTATCGCAACGTGGCGGTGAACGGTTCGATCCAGGGCGTGGGCGAGCAATATTTCCGGGTCCGCAACGTCAAGCTGGCGCAGGGCAAGTTCTTCGACGCCACCAGCGTGGCCCGCCGCGCGCAGGAAGTGGTGATCGACGAAAGCACCCGCAAGGCGCTGTTCGGCTCGCACACCGATGCCATCGGCCAGATCGTGTTCCTGGGCGCGATGCCGGCCCGCGTGATCGGCGTGACCAAGAAGAACGACACGGTCTTCGGCAACAACGAAACGCTGAACGTCTGGATTCCCTACACCACGGCGCTGTCGCGCGTGCTGGGCCAGCAGCATTTGAAAAGCATCACGGTGCGCGTGAACGATGCGTCGCCGCCGGCCGCGGCCGAGCAGGCGATCACCCGGGTGCTGCTGCGCCGCCACGTGGTGAAGGATTTCTTCGTGTTCAACACGGACGCGATCCGCAAGACGATCGAACGCACGACGGCGACGATGACGCTGCTGGTGTCGCTGATTGCGCTGATTTCGCTGATGGTGGGCGGCATCGGGGTGATGAACATCATGCTGGTGTCGGTCACCGAGCGCACCCGGGAAATCGGGGTGCGGATGGCGGTGGGCGCGCGCCGCAGCGACATCATGCAGCAGTTCCTGATCGAGGCGGTGCTGGTGTGCCTGATCGGCGGGGCGGTGGGTATCGCGCTGTCGCTGGGCCTGGGCGTGCTGGTGGCCAAAGCCACGGGCGGCTCGTTCCGCATGATCTATTCGACGGCGTCGATGGTGGCGGCATTCACGTGCTCGACGCTGATCGGCGTGCTGTTCGGCTATTTACCGGCGCGCAATGCGGCGCGCCTGGATCCCGTCGAGGCCTTGGCCCGGGAATGAGGACGATGAAAGCAGTTTCCCTGATCTACAAACCCGCCGCGCTGGCCTTGGCGCTGGCCCTGTCGGGCTGCGGTGGCCTGCTCAAGACCGAGTACCAGGCCCCCGAGACGCGCGCCCCGGCGGCCTGGACCTATGCGTCCGATGCGACAGCCCCGATGGCGCCGGCCGCGGCGCTGGCGGATGGCGGGGCGTGGTGGCGCAATTTCAATGACCCGGTGTTGATTGGACTGGTGGAAGGCGCGCTGGCGCGCAACAACGACCTGGCCGCCGCGGCGATCCGGGTACGCCGGGCGCAATACCAGGCGGGCCTGGCCGAAGACCAGCTGATTCCGCAACTGACGGGCAACGCCAGCGTGACCCGCTCACGCAATTTCTACGGCGACCGCGCAATCACCCGCACGAACGGCACGGAGCTGTCGATCGGCTACGAGGTGGACCTGTGGGGCAAGCTGTCGCGCCAGCGCGATGCGGCCGACTGGGAAGCGCTGGCGAGCGAGCAGGACCGCCAGAGTTCGGCGCTGTCGCTGGTGGGCACGACGGCGACGCTGTATTGGCAGACGGCGTTCATCAATCAACGCATTGCGAGCAGCCTGGAAAGCATTGCGTATGCACGCCGGACGCAGGACCTGGTGCGGGCGCAATATGCAGCGGGCGGGGCGTCGGCGCTGGAAATGGCGGAAGCGGAGCAGACGGTGGCAAGCCAGCAGGCGGCGCACGCGCTGCTGGTGCAGCAACATGTGGAATACGTGAATGCGCTGACGATTCTGTTCGACGGCCCGCCGGACCGCACGATGGCAGATCCGCCGCGGCTGCCGCAATATCCGTTGCCCGAGGCGCGGGCAGGCGTGCCGGCAGAGCTGCTGGGACGCCGGCCGGATCTGCGGGCGGCGGAACTTCGTCTGCGCGAGGCGCTGTCGAATGTGGACGCGGCGCGGGCAAGTTTCTATCCGACGCTGACGCTGACGGGCTCGCTGGGAACGAGCAGCCCGACGCTGTCGAACATTCTGCAAAATCCGGTGGGGGCGCTGACGACGGCGGTGACGCTGCCATTCCTGCAGTGGAACCGGCTGGGGCTGAATCTGAAAGTATCGCGGACGGAGTTCGATGAACGGGTGGTGACGTTCAGGCAATCTCTTTATCAGGCGATGGCGGATGTGGAAAATGCGTTGTCGAATCGGACGCAGCTGCGGGTGCAGGGGGAGCAGCTTGAGGCATCGTTGAAGGCGGCTCGGGAGGCTGAGCGGCTGTATGAAGTCCGGTATCGGGCGGGGTCTGTGTCGTTGCGGTTTTGGTTGGATGCGCAGGAGAAGCGGCGGGGGGCGGAGATTGCTCGGGATGAGAATGTGTTGAATCGGTTGGTTAATCAGGTGAAGGTTTATCAGGCGTTGGGTGGGGATGATTCTGTTTCTGCTACGAATGTGGAGTAGGTTTTCTACTTTTGTGGTTTTTGGTTTGCTGGTGGCGGGGAGTTCTTCGTAGGTCGCCCGTCGCGGGGGTGGCTTGCGGAGTGGGTGCCCACGATTGCGGTCCGGAGCCTTCGCTCCGGACTTCCCCTTCGTCATCTTCGTCCGCCTTCGGCTCCCTTCAGATTCCCTCGGGCGCATCGAGGTTGCCCACTCCGCAAGCCACCCCCGCGCCGGGCTACGCGTGTCTCGGTTCGTTGCGCTGCTAGACCTGTGTGCGGGGAATGGAATCTGCGGGGTCGCCAAGCCGCGGCCGCGCGGGCGGCCACGTTTGGCATTCGTGTTGCTGACTGTGTGGCGGTGGCGCTTCGCGCTGTTGGTGATTGCGTTTCTAGTGGTTCTGCGCGGTTGGGGGGGGGCGGTGATGGGCGGCGCGGCACATACTGGTTTGTGCATGGCGACTTTCTCGCGCGCCGCCCATCGGGCGCTGGAAACTTTGTTGGAATCCACGGTATCCGCGCCGTGGCTTAAGTACCCGCACCCCGCCCCATATAAAATACGTCCCATGAACCCCCAAGATCCTGTCGACCTCGACCGCCGCTTCTCCAGCCTGTCACGCCTTTACGGCCCCGACGCTCCGAAACGTTTTCAAGATGCTCACATTGCCGTTGCCGGCCTGGGCGGCGTGGGCTCTTGGACCGTGGAAGCGCTTGCTCGTTGCGGGATTGGGGCGTTGACCCTGATTGATCTGGACCATATTGCGGAGTCCAACGTCAATCGGCAGATTCATGCGCTGACCGATACCGTGGGGCAGTCCAAAGTGGATGCCATGGCCGAGCGGGTGTTGGGGATCAATCCGGCTTGCCGGTTGACGCGGGTGGATGACTTTGTGTCGCCTGAGAATGTCGGCGAGGTCTTGCCTGGGCCCTATACCGTCATCATTGACTGTACCGATCAGGCGGCGGCCAAGATTGCGATGATCTTGCATGCGCGGGCGTTGGGTGTGCCCATGTTGCTGTGTGGCGGGGCGGGGGGCAAGACGGACCCGCTGGCGTTGCGGGCGGGGGATCTGTCGGCGGCGGTGAATGATGCGTTGTTGTCCAAGTTGCGCAACAAGCTGCGGCGTGAGCATGGGTTTCCCCGGGCGTCGGACAAGAACGGCAAGGCCTTGAAGCGGGTGCCCAAGATGGGGGTGCATGCGCTGTGGTTCGATCAGCCGGCGATCTTGCCGGATGCATGGACGCGGGCCGGCGAGATGGACGACGACATGGGGGTGGCCGCGCAAGCGGCTGCGCCGCAGGGGTTGTCTTGTGCGGGGTATGGGTCTGTCGTGACCGTGACGGCCGCCATGGGGATGGCGGCGGCCAATGAGGCCTTGCGCCTGGCGTTGGGCTGATTGGCGGCGCCAGTGGGGCGCCGCCTTGGGCATGGGATGGTTCGGCTGTCTTGCTACAGCGCTACGAACACCATGCCATCTTCGATTCTGACGGGGTAGGTCGCCAGGTTGTCGCGTAGCGGCGAACAGAGGGCGCGGCCGTCTCTGACGTCGAAGCGGCCCTGGTGCAGCGGGCATTCGATTTCGTGGCCGGTCAGGAAGCCGTCGCACAGGCGGGCGTTGCCGTGGGTACAGAGGTTGGCGGTGGCGTAGACGCTGCCTTCGACGCCGTAGAGCGCGATTTCGTGGTCGCCGGCTTGCACGGCGATCACGTCTTCATCGGGTACGTCGGCCAGCGGGATGGCTTTGATCCATTGGGTTGTCATGGCGTGTCTGTTCTGTCAGATGGGATAGATCAACGAATTCGGAATCAGCTCGCTGTCGAAGATGCACAGTCTTGATTCGAATTTCAGGCCATCCGGGGTCTGGCGGATGACGTCCAGGTAGCGGCCTACGTTGTAGACGGTGGTGAGCTGGTTGGGCTTGGTGCGAAAGACGGCGTAGTTGGCTTCGGATTCGATCCGGTCGCCGGCGACCGACAGGACGCGGGGGGCGCCGACCACGTGGCGCTGGTAGTAGGGGTCGTGGAAGATGGTGTCGGTGGCGCCGTAGATGCGGTCGCGCAGCATGCCGCGGCTTTCGAAGGACATCGTGGCCAGGGGGTAGCCGCGTTCGTGGTTTTCGCGGGGCAGCACTTTGTAGGTGCAGTCTTCCAGGAAGAAGTCGGGCCACTGGTCCCATTGTTCGGCGTCCAGCACGGCGGCGTAGTCGGTGTACAGCCGGGTCAGCGCGTAGTACAGCGGAAATTCCAGCATCATCAGGCCTCCCCTTCCATCACGCGGCGCCAGTAGGCGTACATGCCGCGGATCAGCGTTTCGGTCACCATGTGGTCGGTGTTCTCGGCGGTCTTGCCGCCCAGTTCGGCCACGCTGCGGTGCCAGGGCTTTTGCTGGAAGCCGGACTGCGAAAACTCGATCACCTCGGCGTCGTCGGCCGACACGAAACCGGCGGGGCCGAACAGGTTGGCCTGGCGCAGGCGTCGCTGGGTCATCTCGGGCGTGTCGTCGGCGAATCCGAAGTGCGTCCAGACGAAATCGAAGGCGTCGTGGCCGACGGGCTGGATGTGGCGGGTCGACAGTGAATTGACCTGCTGCTGGATGATGACGCTGGGAAACAGCGTCATCAGCACCGCCGTGGGGCCGTTCCACCAGGGTTCGGGCACGATGTCCAGGAAGCGGTCGTCGTTCAGCGACATCTGTTCCTTGAAGCTGGATACGCCGCTGGTGACGCTGCCCTTGCCGCCCTGGCCGCGCGTCGAGATCATGGCGGCGTGGCGGAAGTGGCGGTCCATTTTCAGTTCGGACCGGTTGTCGGCCCGCCACAGGCCGAAGGTGACGAACCAGGTGTGGAGCAGGCCGGGGTGGTAAGGGTCCTTGATGTTCTCCTGCATCAGCTTCCAGTTGCCGGGAATGCGCTGGCGGCTGTAGCCGTGGATCACCAATTGGCGGCCGTCGAAGACGCGGTCGAAGTAGTGCAGGATGTCGGGGCCCAGGTAGTCTTCCAGCGGCTCGACGTCGTGGTCGAACGAGGCGAAGACGACGCCGTTGCGACAGGCCACGGCCAGTTTGGTCAGGCCGTGTTCCTCGGGTTTGAAATCCGGCGGCATGCCGCCGTTGACGCGGCCGTCCTGCTTGACGCCGCGGCGAAAGGGCACGCCGATCAGGTTGCCCTGCAGGTCGTAATTCCACTGGTGGTAGGGACAGACGAATTCGCTGCGGTTGCCCGAGCGTTCGCGGCAGAACTGCACGCCGCGGTGCGCACAGACGTTTTCCACCACCCGTACCTGGCCGTCGTTGTCGCGCAGCAGGATGACGGACCGCTCGCCCACGGCCGTGCGCTTGAAGTCGCCGGGGTGGGGGATTTCGGCTTCCAGGCCGACGTAGTTCCAGTGGCCTTGGTAGAAGAAGCGGTCCAGTTCCTTTTGGTGCACGGCGGCGTCGGTGTAGACGCCGAAGGGAATGCGGTGGGTGCCGTCGGCCGGCCAGGCTTGCATGGTTTGTCTCCTTCATCCGTGGCCGCCGTGCGGCCGGGCAGGGGCCGCGCGACATGGGCGCGGCGTTTGTTGCATCTTCGGCCAGGGCGTGGAATAAATAAATAGAATCTGGATGATGACAACAATCACCAAAATCAATATTGGTGGAGACAAGCGCATGAACCTGCAAGACATGGACCTGAACCTCCTGGTCGTCTTCAATGAACTATGCAAGCACGGCCGGGTGTCGGCAGTGGCGCGCAACCTGGGCATTTCGCAGCCGGGGGTCAGCAATGCGCTGGGCAGGCTGCGCAAGCTGCTGGGCGACGAGCTGTTCCTGCGGACCTCGCGCGGCATGGTGCCCACGCCGTATGCCGAAGCGTTGGCGCAGCCCATTGCCGATGCGTTGGGGGCGCTGCACGGCACGTTGAATGCGCGTACCTTGTTCGACCCGGCGCATAGCGAGCGGGCCTTCGTCATTGGCGTGAATGACGTGGGCGAAACCTATTTCCTGCCGCGGCTGATGCGGGCGCTGGATGGCGCGGCGCCGGGCGTCACCATCCGCACCGTGCGCACGACGTCGATCGACGTGAAGGACGAGATGGAGCGCGGGCGGATCGACCTGGCGATGGGCTTTCTGCCGGGTTTGAAGCAAGGCTTCTTTCAGCGCCGGCTGTTTCGCCAGCCCTATGTGTGCATCTTCCGGCAGGACCATCCGCTGGCGCGCGGCGGCGTGTCGGCCAAGCAGTTTCGCGCCGCCGAGCACGTGGGCATCGTGTCCGAAGGCACCGGCCACGGCGTGGTGGACCAGGTGATCGAACGGGCGGGCATCCGCCGCCGCCTGCGGCTGACGGTGCCGCATTTCATGGCGGTGGGGCCGGTGCTGCAGGCCACCGACATGATCGCGGTGGTGCCGCAGCGCTTTGCCGATTGCGCCTGTAAGCCCTTCGGCCTGGCCACCGCGCCCTGTCCGGTGAAGATTCCGGAGTCCGTCATCAATGTCTTCTGGCACGCGCGCAACCATCGCGAGCCGGCCAATCAATGGCTGCGGCAGGTGGTGGTGGAGCAGTTCGCGGACTAGTGGACGGCAAAATAGGAAGGCGGCAACCGGAAAGCGGCCTGCATCGGCGGGCTTTCCGGTGTGCCGGTGCCGGCCGCGCGCCTAGAACTGCATCTGCGCCGACAGAGCGACGTTGCGCGGATTGCCCAGGTAGTAGCTGTTGAGCCAGTAATTGCGGTTGGCGACGTTGTTGACGTTCAGGCGCAGCGTCACGGGGCGGCCGGTCACCTTGGTGGCGTAGCGCAGGCCCAGGTCGAACGTGGTGTACGAGGGCAGCCGGCTGCTGTTGGTGTCCGTGGCCCATTGCTTGCCGACGTGATAGACCCCGCCCGTCACGCTCAGGCCCGGCGCGAACGGCAGGGCGTATTCGGAATACAGCTTGGCCATGAACTTGGGCACGTTGATCGGCGCGTTGCCGTCGTTGGCGCTGCCTTCCACGCGGGCGGTCAGCCACGTTGCGCCGCCCATGACGGTCCAGGCCTCGGTCAGCTTGCCCACCGCCGATATTTCCGCGCCGCGGTGGCGCTGGATGCCGTCCTGCACGTACACGTTGGCATCGTTGGAATATTCGTAGGCCTTTTCGATATCGAACAGCGCGCTGCTGACCAGCACGCCGCCCAGTTCGGCCTTGATGCCCAGTTCGCGCTGCTTGCTGCGCATGGGCGGCAGCACCTGCAGGCGGTTGACCGCCTCGTCGGGCGCGACGCCGCCTTGCTCCAGGCCTTCGATATAGGTGGCGTAGGTCGTCAGCCAGACCGTGGGCGCGTAGATCAGGGACGCGTTGGGCGAGTTGCGGCCGCGGTCGTAGTCGGGCTGGCCGGCAAGGCCCTCGGCGTTGCGTTCCATCGACTTGATGGTGCTGCGGTTGATGCCGACCAGGGCGGACCACTGTTCATTGAAGCGCACCAGGTTGCCGATCATGAAGTTGTCGTTGCGGATGCGGCTGGCGTAGTACATCCGGGCGGAGGCGTCGGACGGCCACTGCGGTTCAGGCACGTGAGTCGGGCGGTCCAGGCTGTAGGGGCCGACGTAACCGGTGTGCGGGAAGTAGGTGGTCTGCCACTGCCGGTCCATGTAGCCGTAGTAGCCCAAGGTGACCTTGTGACCGAGCGGGCCGGTGTTGAACGACAGGTCGGCCAGGGCCTGCCAGGCCTCGGACTCGGTCTTGGTCGGCCCCACCTTTTGCCGCAGTTGCGAGTATTCGCCGGCTTCCTGCACCGAGTTCATGGTGTGGTACTGGATCGGGCGGTCCTGGTATTCGCGCAGATGGGCCACGCGCAGCGTCAGGTGGTCGCTGGCCTCGTAGGTCATGCGCGCCATCCATTTGCGGCTCTGGGTCTCGTCGCGGATCCACGGCTGGCTCCAGTCCTTGCTCGAATCCATGGCCTTGGGGCGGGGCACGCCGTCGCCAAAGAACCAGTAGGCCGTGGGCGAGCGCATCTTGTAGTCGCTGTACGACGCACCGAGTTCGAGCTTGAAGCGGTCGGTCACGTTGAAATCCAGCGCCAGGCTGGCCAGGGTGCGGTCGATCTTCTGGTCGTCCACGGCGGTGTCGCCGTTCTGGCGCACCAGGTTGACGCGATAGCCGACCTTGCCGTTGTCGTCGATGGGGCCGCCGAAGTCGCCATGCACATAGGCCTGGCTGGCACCATAGGTGCCCACGGTGATGCTGTTGTACCGGTCGGGGGTGGGGCGCTTGTTCACGTAATTGACCATGCCGCCGGGCGAGGCCGCGCCATACAGAAAACCGGACAGCCCGCTCAGCACTTCGACGCGTTCCTTGTCTTCCAGCGAGGCGGCAAAGCCGTAGGCGTGGCGCAGGCCATCTTCCGCGCGGTCGTAGCTGTTGAACCCGCGGATCTTGACCATCGGCGCCCAGCCGGCCAGTTGCGGTACCTGCGTCAGGGTGGACGGGTTGATCTTGTAGACGTCGTCGGGCGACTGCGCCTGCACGTTCTGCAGCAGTTCGCGGGGAATGACGTTGAAGGTGTAGGGGGCGTTGCGCAGCTCCATGCCGCCCAGCGCGCCGGCGGCGGATACGGTGCTGGCGCGGTAGCCGTCGCTGGCCAGGCCGTCCTGTTGCAGGGCGGCCGTGGCGCTGCCCTGCACGGTGATGCCCGGCAGCGTTACCGCATCGGCATTGGCCGCGGGAACGATGGTGTAGGCGTTGCCGCGCCGCGCCGGCTGCAGGCCGGTGCCGGCCAGCAGCGCGTTCAGGCCCGACCAGGCGGATTGCCGGCCGCGCAGGCCCGGGCTCTGGCGGCCGGCAGTCAGCGCCGCCTCGACCGAGACCTGGATGCTGGCCTGCACGGCGAATTCGGTCAGCACGCGGCTGAGTTCGCCGGGGGCAATGTCGTAGTCGCGCTCGGCGGCGGCCTGGGTGGCCTGGGGGGCGTTTGGCGTCTGGGCGGGGGCCGCGCCGGGCAGGGCCAGGCCGATCAGTGTGGCGGCGGCCGTGGCGGCGGGCAGGCGGACGGCGGCGCGTCGGCGGGAAGGGGAAGGCATGTGCATGGTACGGCCCGGTCTGGAAGGGAGAAATGGGTGGTTTCACCCCGTATGCCAATCCACGACGCGAAAAAGGGAACCTCGGCGACGCCTTCGCGCAAAAAGAATCGGCCAGCCCCTTTGTCGCCGTTTCCTGTCGGCTTTTTTCGGCCCCTCAGCGGCCTTCCAGCACCACCCACCACGGCAGCGTCCGGCGCACGCGCACGGGCAGCGTGTTTTCCAGGGTCGCCAGCACCTGGTCGGTGTCGGCGGTGGCATAGGTGCCCACGATGCGCAGGTCCGCAATCGCGGGGTCGCAGCCCAGGTGGCCGCGCCGGTAGCGCGACAGTTCGGCCGCGAAGTCGCCCAGCCGCATGTTCTCGGCGACGATCAGCCCGTCGGCCCACGAACGGCGGGCCAGGGCCGCGGGCTCGGCAGCGACGTGGCCGGCACGCGTGATGCGGGCCTGTTGGCCGGCATGCAGGATGCCGCCCGCCGCGCCCGGCGTCACCGGTTCGACCTGCACCGCGCCGTCAAACACCGCGACGACGCTGGCGTCGTCTTCCTGGTAGACGCTGTAGCGGGTGCCCAGCGCCCGCAGCCGGGCCTGGGCGGTATCGACCACGAAGGGCCGCGCGGGCGTCTGGATGTCGGGCGCGGTGGTGACCAGGATTTCGCCGGCCACCAGGCGGATGCGGCGCAGGCCGGGGCCGTAGTCCACGTCGATCGCGCTGTCGGTATTGAGCCAGACGCTGCCGCCATCGGCCAGCCGGACTTCGCGGCGTTCGGCCAGGGCGGTATGGTGCGTGGCCGTCCAGCGCCGCCAGGGCACGGCTTGCGACGCGCCCCAACTGCCCAGGCCGACGCCGCACAGCAGCGTCAGCATCTTCAGCGCCTGGCGGCGGCGCGCCTGGCCGGCCGCGGCGGCATCCAGCAGCCGATGGGCCATGGGCTTGTTGCCGCCGGGCACGTTCAGGAATTTGCCGCTGATGGCCTCGACCTGGCGCCAGGCCTGCTGGTGGGCGGGGTCGGCGTCCAGCCACTGGCGCCAGCGCTGGTGCGCCTGGGCATCGACGGCCGGCGCGCCCAGCACGGCGAACCATTCAGCCGCCTGCTGCAGTACCTGGAAACTGGGCGGCGCGCCCGTGGCGCTCATGGCGTGCCCGGTCCCAGCGCCTGGCCGGCGGTCAGGCAGTGCAGCATCGCCTGGGCCATGTACTTCTTGACCATGCGTTCGGACACGTCGAGCCGCGCCGCGATCTCCAGGTAGGTGTAGCCGTCCAGGTGCGCCAGCAGGAAGGCCGCGCGGGCCTTGGGGTTCAGCTGGTTCAGCAGCGCGTCCAGCTCGCACAGGGCTTCGAGCAGCAGCGCGCCTTCCTCGGGCGACGGGGCCAGGGTGTCGGACACCGTGGCCAGCGTCTCGCGGTAGGCGCGTTCCAGGTCCTGGCGGCGCCAGTGGTTCACCACCAGGCCGTGGGCGATGGTGGTCAGGTAGGCGCGCGGTTCGCGGATGGGTTCCAGCGTGCGCAGCACCCGCAGGAAAGTGTCCTGCGCCAGGTCGGCGGCATCGAAGGCATTGCCCAGCCGCCGGCGCAGCCATTCCTGCAGCCAGCCATGGTGGTCGCTGTACAGGGTTTCAACGTTGGGGGATGCCGCGCAAGAAGAAGGAAACACGATGGGACGCTGCCGACGCCGAACAATAGATAAGAATGAGTATCAATTATTCGTCAGCCTTGCCGGTTTGGCAATCGGCGCTGTCCCGCGCCAGGCGGCGTCAGGCTTCGCGCAGCGTCACGTCGAACCAGCCGCGCAGGGCGTTGGACAGGCGGATCTCGTCGGCGGCGTGCAGGTCGGCCAGGGTCAGCACGCGTTCGGTCACATTGCCGTTATCCAACAGTTCGCCACGCTGCACGCCGGGCAGGCAGCCGCTGTCCACCGGCGGGGTGTACCAGTCGCCGTCCAGCCGCAGGTAGACGTTGCTGCGGCTGCCTTCGCACAGCTCGCCGCGCTCGTTCAGGTAGACCAGGTCGAAAATATGCGGATGCGCGGGCAGCCATTCGATGGTCTTGGTGTACCAGGGCCGGTAGGTGGTCTTGTAGCGCAAGAGCGGTTCGGACGAGCGCAGCGCCTCGGGCGCCAGCATGATTTCCTGCACGGCGGGCAGGGGCGGCAGCACGGCGGTCTGGATGTGGCGGCTGCCGTCGCGCGCGACCAGCAGGCGCAGGCGGTGCGCGCCCGGCGTGACCAGGCTGAGCGCCGCGATCATGATGTCGCTTTCGACCGTGCGCCCGCCCCAGGTGTAGCCCAGCGCCTTGCAGGACTGTTCCAGCCGTTGCAGATGGCGCGTCAAGAGCGGCACGCGGCGCTCGGCATCGACCAGGATGGTCTCGATCAGTTCGGGTTGCATGGGGGCTCCTGGGTATCGGCGGACGGCGGCGGACAGCGGCGGGCGGGGCCGCGCTCTATCCTACTCTGCCCGCGTCGCTTGCGCATTCAGGCGCGCAATATGCGGGCCTTCCAGTGGCATTCCTGCCATTCCTCGGCCGGGTCCGAATCGTGCACGATGCCGCCGCCCACGCTGTAGACCCCGTGGCCCGCGGCATCCAGCACCAGCGTGCGGATCGCCACGTTCAGCGAGAAATCGCCGTCCGGCGCCAGCCAGCCGATGCTGCCGCAGTACAGGCCGCGCGGCGCCGCTTCCATCTGGCGGATGCGGCGCATGGCGGCCACCTTGGGCGCGCCGGTGATCGAGCCGCACGGGAACAGCGCGCGCAGCACGTCTTCCAGCGTGGCGCCGGGGGCCTGGGCCGACACGGTCGACGTCATGGTCCAGACGGTGGGGTAGCGTTCCAGCGAGAACAGGGCATCGACCTTGACCGAACCCGGCTCGGCCAGGCGGCCCAGGTCGTTGCGCAGCAGGTCGACGATCATCAGGTTTTCGGCGCGGTTCTTGTCGCTGGCCAAGAGCGCCTGGCCCAGCCGGGCGTCTTCGCCCGGGTCGGCGTGGCGCGGCGCCGTGCCTTTCATGGGCCGGGTGGTCAGTTGCGGGCCGCGGCGGGCCACGAACAATTCGGGCGAAAACGACAGCACCGTGCGTGCACCGTCCTGGATGAAGGCGGCGTGCGCGACGGGATTGCGCGCGGCGATGCGGCGGTACAGCGTGGCCGCGTCGCCCTGGTATTGCAGGTCCAGCGGCTGGGTGTAGTTGACCTGGTAGAGCTCGCCGTCGGCGATCAGGCCGCGGATGGCGTCGATCTGGCGCACGTAGTCGGCTTCCAGCATGCGCGGCGCCGGAATGCTGAGGGCGGCGGGGGCGCTGTTGGCCGCAGGGACATCCCACGGCACTTCGTCGATCTTGCGTTCGAACACCAGCGCGGTCAGGCGCGCCGCGCCGTCGTCGCGCGGCGGCGTCCAGGGGCCGGCGGGCGCGGGCCGGGTGGCCTCGGGCAGCAGCCACTCCCCCAGTTCGTAATCCAGCAGCAGGGCCACCCAATGGCCCTGGCCGCGAGCCGCGTCGATGGCGGCCAGCGCGGGGCCGACCTCGGCCGCCGCGCGCGCCTCGATGCGGGCCAGCAGGCCGTCCAGCCGCAGGGCGCGGCCGGCCAGCCGGTCTTCAAAACGACAATGCATGACGCTCTTTATTGTTGTGCGAGGAACTCCGCCAGGACCCGTCCGGTGTGCGATTGGGCGCTTTGGGCCATGACGTGTTCCGGCGATCCCTGGCCCACGAGCTTGCCGCCGCCCGTGCCGCCTTCGGGGCCCAGGTCCAGCAGCCAGTCGGCTTCGGCGATGACGTCGAGATTATGCTCGATGACCACCACGGTGTTGCCGGCTTCGACCAGGCGATGCAGCACGTGGATCAGTTTCTCCACGTCGGCCATCGACAGGCCCACCGTCGGTTCGTCCAGCACGTACAGCGTGTGCGGAATGCGCGAGGCGCGCCCGGTCTTGATCAGGCCGTCGGTCAGGCGCGCCTTGGACAGCTCGGTCACCAGCTTGATGCGCTGGGCCTCGCCGCCGGACAGCGTGGGCGACGGCTGCCCCAGCGTCAGGTAGCCCAGGCCGACGTCCTGCATCAGTTGCAGGGGGCGGTGGATCTTCGGGTGCGCCGCGAAATAGCCGATGGCATCGTCCACTTCCATGGCCAGCAATTCGCCGGCGTTCTTGCCGCGCATCTGCACGCTGAGCGTGTCGTTGTTGAAGCGCGCGCCGTTGCAGGCATCGCACGGCACCTTCACGTCGGGCAGGAAGTTCATTTCGATGGTGCGCATGCCCTGGCCTTCGCAGATCGGGCAGCGGCCGTCGCCGGTATTGAACGAGAAGCGCGCCGCCGTCCAGCCGCGCATGCGGGCCTCGCGGGTATCGGCGAACTGCTTGCGCACGTCGTCCCAGAACCCGACGTAGGTGGCCGGGCACGAGCGCGGCGTCTTGCCGATGGGGGTCTGGTCCACTTCCAGCACGCGGTCGATCGCTTCCCAGCCCTTGATGCTTTCGCAGCCGGCCCAGCCGGGCGCCTTGCCCTGCGAGACGGCCTGCATCAGGTTGTCCAGCAGCACTTCGCGCGCCAGGGTCGACTTGCCTGAACCCGACACGCCGGTGACGACGCTCAAGCGGCCCACCGGGATCTTGGCGTCGACGCTGCGCAGGTTGTGCAGGCGCGCGCCCTTGATCTCGATCATGGGCGTGTCGGCCTCGACCGGGCGGCGGCCCTGCAGCGGATGCTGCAGCGGCTTGGCCAGGTAGCGGCCGGTGACGGATTCGGGGGCGTCGATCAGGTCCTGCGCGGTGCCTTGGGCGACCACGCGGCCGCCGCGGATGCCGGCGCCCGGGCCGATGTCGATGATGTGCGAGGCGCGGCGGATGGTGTCGTCATCGTGCTCGACCACCACCAGCGTGTTGCCGTTGCCTTCCAGGCGCGCCAGCGCGTCCAGCAGGATGCGGTTGTCGCGCGGGTGCAGGCCGATGGTGGGTTCGTCCAGCACGTAGCAGACGCCCTGCAGGTTGGACCCCAGCTGCGCCGCCAGGCGGATGCGCTGCGCTTCGCCGCCCGACAGCGTCGGCGCGGCGCGGTCCAGCGCCAGGTAGTTCAGGCCCACTTCCTGCATGAAATTCAGGCGGCCGCGGATTTCGGTCAGGATGTCGCGGGCGATCTCGCCTTCGCGGCCGCGCGCCACCAGGCCCGTGAAGAAGGTATGCGCGTCCGACACCGGCAGCGAGGCCAGTTCGGCGATGGATTTGTCGCGCCAGCGCACCGCGCGGGCGACCCGGTTCAGGCGCTGGCCGTCGCACTGGGTGCAGGCCTTGGCCTCGCCTTCGTACCAGGCGTTCCAGGCGGTTTCCTCGCCGGTCTGTTCTTCGTCGAAGCCTTGCAGCTGCAGGCCGGTGCCGAAGCAGCCGGTGCACCAGCCGTGCTTGGAGTTGTACGAGAAAAGGCGCGGATCGGGTTCGGGGAAGCTGGTGCCGCAAGACGGGCAGGCGCGCTTGACCGAGAAGTGCTGCTGCTGCAATTCGCTGTTCAGCGCTTCGTGCAGCTTGTTCACGGGCCACACCACCGACATCACGCCCTGGCCGTTTTCCAATGCGCTCTTGACCGCGGCGCGCAGGTCGGCCTCGTTGGCGGGGTCGACCACCACGTCGGCCACCGGCAGTTCGATGGTGTGTTCCTTGTAGCGGTCCAGGCGCGGCCACGGCGCGACGGCAATGAATTCGCCGTCGACCCGCAGGTGCGTGTGGCCCTTGGACCCGGCCCACTTGGCCAGGTCGGTGTAGTAGCCCTTGCGCGCGGTCACCAGCGGCGCCAGGAGGCCGATGTGCTCGCCCTTGTGGTCGCGCAGCAGGCGCGCCACGATCTGGTCGGCATTCTGCGGTTCCACCGCCACGTTGCAGTCGGGGCAGTACTGTGTGCCCAGCTTCACGTACAGCAGGCGCAGGAAGTGATGGATCTCGGTCATCGTGGCCACGGTCGACTTGCGGCCGCCGCGGCTGGTGCGCTGCTCGATCGCCACCGTGGGCGGAATGCCGAAGATGGCGTCCACGTCCGGCTTGCCGGCCGGCTGCACGATGGCGCGGGCGTAGGCGTTGAGCGACTCCAGGTAGCGGCGCTGGCCCTCGTTGAACAGGATGTCGAAGGCCAGGGTCGACTTGCCCGAACCCGACACGCCGGTGATCACCGTGAACTTGTCGCGCGGAATCTCGACGCTGATGTTCTTCAGGTTGTGCTCGCGCGCGTTGCGGATCTCGATGGACATATTGTCCTGGCGGCGCTTGCGCATCACCGACTGCAGCGGCGTGCCTTCGCCCGCGCCATAGGCGGCGGCCGGCTCGGCGATGCGGGCGGTCAGGCCGGCCTGTTCGACTTCCTGGGCGTCGGCGTCGCTGGTCACCACCACGTCGGCCGGCAGGATGCTGACTTCGTAGTCGCGCAGCGCGGCGCCGGTGTGCGAGGCCGGGTTGGCCATCAGGTCCTGCGGCGTACCCACGCCCAGCACCAGGCCGCCGGCGTCGCCGCCTTCGGGGCCCAGGTCGATCAGCCAGTCGGCCGCGCGGATGACGTCCAGGTTGTGCTCGATGACCAGCAGCGTGTGGCCGGCGGCCAGCAGCTTGCGGAAGGCGCGCATCAGGCGCGCCACGTCGTCGAAGTGCAGGCCGGTGGTGGGTTCGTCGAACAGGAACAGGCTGCCCTTCTTGGCGACCTTGGCCGTCGAGATGCCGCTGCGCGCGGCCTCGGCCAGGTGGCCGGCCAGCTTGAGCCGCTGCGCCTCGCCGCCGGACAGGGTCGGCACGGGCTGGCCCAGCCGCACGTATTCCAGGCCGACGTCGGCCAGCGGCGCCAGGCCCGTCTGCACGTCGCGCAGGCCCTTGAAGAATTCCAGCGCCTCGCTGACGGTCATTTCCAGCACCTCGTCGATCGAGGCGCTCTTGCCCAGGTGTTCGACGCGCACTTCCAGCACTTCGGGGCGGAAGCGCTTGCCGTCGCAGTCCGGGCAACGCAGGTAGACGTCGGACAGGAACTGCATTTCGACGTGTTCGAAGCCGGTGCCGCCGCAAGTGGGGCAGCGGCCGTCGCCGCCGTTGAAGCTGAAGGTGCCTGCCGTGTAGGCGCGTTCACGCGCCAGCGGGGCCTGGGCGAACAGCTTGCGGATCGCGTCGAACGCGCCCACGTAGCTGGCCGGGTTGGACCGCGCGGTCTTGCCGATGGGGGTCTGGTCCACCATCACGACGTCGGCGATCTGTTCGGCGCCCAGCAAGCGTTCGAACGCGCCCGGCGCTTCGGACGGCTTGCCCTTCTGCTTGAGCAGGGCGGGGTACAGCACGTCCTGCACCAGTGTGGACTTGCCCGAGCCGGACACGCCGGTCACGCAGACCAGCCGGCCCAGCGGCAGTTCGACCGAGACGTTCTTCAGGTTGTGCGCGCTGACGCCTTCGAGCAGCAGGCGCGGCGTATTGGCCGCGACCGGCATGGGGCGCGGCGCTTCGACGCGCTGGCGGCCGCCCAGGTAGTTGCCCGTCAGCGTGTTGGCCGCGCGCAGTTGCGCCGGCGTGCCGTCGAACACGATGTTGCCGCCGCGTTCGCCCGGGCCGGGGCCGATGTCGATGATGCGGTCGGCGGCCACCATGACCTGCGGGTCGTGTTCGACCACCACCAGCGTGTTGCCGGCATTGCGCAGGCGGTGCATCACTTCGACCACGCGATGCATGTCGCGCGGGTGCAGGCCGATGGACGGCTCGTCCAGCACGAACAGCGTGTTCACCAGCGACGTGCCCAGCGCGGTGGTCAGGTTGATGCGCTGCACCTCGCCGCCGGACAGCGTGCGGCTTTGGCGGTCCAGCGTCAGGTAGCCCAGGCCGACGTCGCACAGGAACTTCAGGCGGGCGCGCACTTCGGTCATGAGCAGATCGGTGGCCGCGTCCAGCGCGCCCGAGAACGACAGCTTGTCGAAGAACGTGCGCACGCGCTCGATGGGCAGCAGCATGACGTCATGCACCGACAGGCCGTCCATGGCGTCCAGCTGCGGCCGGGTCCAGTTGGCGCCCACCGGCATGAAACGCTTGTAGCGGCCGTCGTCGGGCGGCAGCACGGTGTCGGCTTCTTCCTTGGTGCCCAGGCGCCACAGCAGCGCGTCGGGCTTCAGGCGCGCGCCATTGCAGGTGGGGCAGGGCGTGTAGCTGCGGTATTTCGACAGCAGCACGCGCACGTGCATCTTGTACGACTTGGTCTCGAGCCAATCGAAAAAGCGCTGCACGCCGTACCACTGGTGCTTCCAGGCATCGTTGCCGCCCTTCCAGTCGGGCGTGCCGTAGAGCACCCAGCGCTTGTGCTCTTCGCTCATGCTCTTCCAGGGCACCCCCAGCGGGATGCCGGCGCGCGGCGCGTACTTCTGCAGCTCGTCCTGGCATTCCTTGTACGACGGCGTGGTCCAGGGCTTGATGGCGCCTTCGAGCAGGGTCTTGTTTTCGTCGGGGATGACCAGGCCGAAGTCGATGCCGATCACGCGGCCGAAGCCGCGGCAGGCCTCGCAGGCGCCCAACGGCGAATTGAACGAGAAGCTGCTGGGCAGCGGGTCGGTGTATTCGATGTTGCAGTCGGCGCAGTGCAGGCGGTCGCTGTATTTCCAGATGTGCGCATCGGCGCCCTCGGCGTCCATCACGTACACCGCCAGGTGGCCGGCGCCCATGCGCAGGGCGGTGTCCAGCGCTTCCATCACGCGTTCGCGTTCGGTGCCGGCAAAGCGGAAGCGGTCCTGGATGACATGCAGGATGCGGCGCTCGTCGGTGTCGGCCTTTGCCTTGCCTTTGCCCTTCTTTGCGCCCTTGGCCGCGGCGGTGGCGCGCGGCACGGCGGTTTCCTCGGCGTGCACGCGGGTGTAGCCCTGCTGCTCCAGGAAGCCGCGTACTTCGTCTTCGGTGAAGTTGGCGGGCACGGCGATGGGGAAGGTCACCACCAGCCGCGGGTCGCCTGCGACGGCCGAGCGTTCGGCCAGCGAGTGGTAGATGGAATCGGGCGTGTCGCGCCGCACCACCTTGCCGCAGCCGCGGCAGTGCAGCCGGGCGCCGCGCGCGAACAGCAGTTTCACGTGGTCGTTCAGCTCGGTCATCGTGCCGACCGTGCTGCGCGAGCTGCGCACCGGGTTGGTCTGATCGATGGCGATGGCCGGCAGGATGCCTTCGATGCGGTCCACCTGCGGCTTGTCCATGCGGTCCAGGAACTGGCGCGCATAGGGCGAGAAGGTTTCCACGTAGCGGCGCTGTCCCTCGGCGTACAGCGTGTCGAAGGCCAGCGAACTTTTGCCGGACCCCGATACACCGGTCACGACAACCAATTCGCCGGTGGCGATGGTCAGGTCCAGGTTCTTGAGATTGTTCTGGCGGGCGCCAACGATGCGGATTTGGGAGCTCATGGACGGTATCGTAGCCTGAGGGAGGGGGCCTGCCGGGACGACGACCTGTCGCTGGTTCCGGGCGCGGCGATGTGGAATAATTGCCTATATAGTGAGGCATGAGTCCACAATGTGGTCAATCACGCGCTCAGCTGCTGTACAAATAAACAGTATCGCAGATTCGTCTGATATTCGCGCGGTTTGCCTTGCGCATTCTGCATAAGCATTGTTAACGCTGGGCATCTTCCCAACATGGGGGTGGTCGTGTCGGAAACCAAGGTGGCGGGCGCTGCGGCGTTCGCCAAGTTCATGACGGTGCTGCAGGCGGTGGCCGACGCCCCGCACCCGCCCACGGCGGCCGCGCTGGCGCGCAGCTGCGGCTATCCCCGGCCCACCGCCTACCGCATCGTGGCGGCGCTGGCCGAGCAAGGCATGGTGGCCGAAACCGACGGCGCCTACCGCCTGGGGCCACGCCTGCTGGCGCTGGCCAGCCGCGCCTGGTCGCAGTTCGACCTGCGCGCCGCGCTGTCGGCCGACTTGCAGGCCCTGCGCGACGAAACCGGCGAAACCGTGCACCTGGCGGTGCCGGCCGGCGCCGAAATGATCTACATCGACAAGCTCGAAAGCCCCGGCCCGGTGCGCATGGCCTCGCGCGTGGGCGCGGCCGTGGCGCTGCACTCCAGCGCGGTGGGCAAGGCCTACCTGGCGGCGCTGCCCGAGCCGGCGCGCGAGCGCCTGCTGCGCGACCTGCCGCTGGCATCCCGCATGCCCGGCACGCTGTCGACGCTGCCGGCCCTGCGCGCGGCGCTGGCCGACACGGCCGCGCGCGGCTACGCCCTGGACAACGAGGAAAACGAGCCCGGCATCGCCTGCTACGGCGTGGCGCTGCGCGACGCCGCCGGCCAGCCGGTGGCCTGCGTCAGCGTCAGCACGCTGCTGTTCCGCCGCCGCGCCGACCCGCAATCCGCCTATATAGAACCCCTGCTGCGGTTGCGCGATGCCGCCTCAGCCAAACTCGCCGTGCTGCCCGTGCCGTCCGGCGGCGCCTGAACGACCCCCGTCCCCGAGGAAATCCATGACCGCTGCTCCCCTTGCTTCAAAGCTCGCCGCCCTGCTGGCCGCCCGGGTCGTGCCCGTGCTGCGCTACACCGACGCCGCCACCGCCGCCTATGCGGCCGAAGTGGCCGTGGCCGCCGGCTGCACCACGCTGGAACTGACCTGGACCATTCCGGGCGTGACCGATCTGGTGCGCGCGCTGCGCGACAAGCACGGCGCCAACCTGCTGCTGGGCGTGGGCACGGTATTGAATGAAGAACAGGCACGCGAGGCCCTGGTGGCCGGCGCCGACTTCCTGGTGTCGCCGGCCCTGGCCACGGACATCGTGGACATGGCCCACGCCGCCGACGCCCTGTGCCTGCTCGGCGCCTTCACGCCCACCGAAGTGCTGGCCGCACGCCGCGCGGGCGTGGACGTGGTGAAGGTGTTCCCGGCCGACACGGGCGGCCCCAAGCACCTGGCCGCGTTGAAGTCGGTGTACCCGGACACGGTGTTCTGCCCCACGGGCGGCATTACGGCCGAAAACATGAACACCTATTTCGCGGCCGGCGCCGGCCTGGTCGGCATCGGCAGCAACCTGTACGACAAGGCCGCCTTCGCCGCCCGCGACACGGCGGCGCTGGTGGCGCAGATCACCCGCACGCGCGAGGCCGCCCATGGCTGATTTCGATATCGTCGCGCTGGGCGAACCACTGGTCGAACTGAACCAGACCCACAAGGATCAGCTGCAATACCTGCAAGGGTTCGGCGGCGACACGTCCAACGCGGTGATCGCGGCGGCGCGCCAGGGCGCGCGCTGCGCCTACCTGACGCGGGTGGGCGACGACACGTTCGGCGCCCAGTTCCTGGCGCTGTGGCTGGCCGAAGGGGTGGACACATCAGGCGTCGAGGTCGACGCCTCGGCCCACACGGGCCTGTATTTCGTGCAACACGGCCCCGACGGCCACGCTTTCAGCTACCTGCGCCGCGGCTCGGCCGCCAGCCTGATGACGCCCGCCAGCCTGGCCGGCGGCCAGATCGAACGCGCCCGTTTCCTGCACGTCTCCGGCATCAGCCTGGCGATCAGCACCAGCGCCTGCGACACCGTCTTCGCCGCGATGGCCCGCGCCCGCGCGGCCGGCGTCGAGGTCAGCCTGGATTCCAACCTGCGCCTGCGCCTGTGGCCGCTGGACCGTGCCCGCGCAACGCTGCGCGAGGCCCTCTGCCATGCGACCCTGTTTTTGCCGAGCATGGACGACATGCAGCACCTGACCGGCAACGACGACCCCGAACGTACGCTGGACTGGATCCGCGACGCGGGCGCCACCGGCGTGGTGGTACTGAAACTGGGCAAGGACGGCTCGATCATCGACGACGGCAAGACCCGCACCCCGATCGCCGCGCTGCGCGTGGACGCCGTGGACGCCACCGGCGCCGGCGACTGCTTCGCCGGCAGCCTGCTGGCCCGCCGCTGCCAGGGCGACAACTGGGTGGATGCGGTCCGCTACGCGAACGTGGCGGCCGCACTGTCGACGCTGGGATATGGCGCGGTGAATCCGCTGCCCAGGGCAGAGCAGGTGCTGGCAAAGCTGAAGGGCTAGGGCGAAGCGGGGGGGGGGGCCGGACTGGCCCCGCTTCGCCCGGCGATATGCCGTACCGGCGAGGCACGCGCGACACTGGAGCCCGCGTCAGGCCGAAGAGGCCAACCCCGCAAATCCGGGCCCCAAATGGAAAATCCCCGCCTGGCTCGCGCCCGGCGGGGATTTTTCGATCAAGCTACCCAGGCAAAGCCCGGGCAACCAGCGGCCATTTAGACGCGCTTGATCTTTTCCAGCATCTTGAAAACACCCTTGGGCGACTTGACGAACAAGCGCTTGAAGGCCTTGCCCAGGCAACGGCGTTCCAGGGTGTTACGACGCACGCGTTTGCGTTCAGCCATGTTGATTCTCCTGTTGAATTTGCGGAAATCGGATTTGCGGTTGGAAGTTCCAACTTGCGGTCTTCCAACCGACCGCACAACCGGATACTGGGCTGGCGGGGGAATTGGGTAACTCGGTATTCTAGCTTGAAATTTGGGAGAGCGCTAATTTGGGCTTTTCGGGGTTGCTTTTCGAGGGGGCGTTGATCTTCGTAGGTCGCCCCTGGCGGCGGTGGCTTGCGGAGTGGGCGCCCACGATTGCGGTCCGGCGCGCCGGCGCCGGACTTCCCCTTCGTCATCGTCGTCCGCCTTCGGCTCCCTTCCGATTCCCTCGGGCGCATCGAGGTTGCCCACTCCGCAAGCCACCGCCGCCAGGGGCTACGTGTGTCGACGTTCGCCGCGCTGCTATACCCGTGTGCAGGGAATGGAATCTGCAGGGTCGCCAAGCCGCGGCCGCGCGGGCGGCCACGTTTGGCATTGCGGTGTTGAAATTGTGGCGGTGGCGCTTCGCGCTGGTGGAGGTAGGGGTTCTTAAGGTTACGCAATTGTTTTGGGGGGGCGGTGATGGGCGGCGCGGCATGGGATGGCTTGCGCGTGACGAGTGTCTCGCGCGCCGCCCATCGGGCGCTGCACATTTATGTCGAATGCCACGGCATCCGCGCCGCTAGAAGACCGGGGGCAGTCGGGCGTCAATTCAACAGGTGATCAAGACGCGCTCGCGCTCCGCAAGCGCGATAGCGGCATCGGTGTACGCAAGACGGCGCGTAAGTCTCGTAAGGCCGCCCGCGCGGCCGGCACGAGACGGGCCCCGCACCCCGCTCCACCCCCCCACTGATCTTCACCAACATGCCAAGCACACAACTCGCCCCAGGGGCCGTCGTTAATCCTCGTCAAGAGCGCGTGGCGGGGTGGGTGTGGGGTGGGCGGGGCGTTAGATGCGCCCGAGGGAATCCGTAGGGAGCCGAAGGCGTACGAGGATGACGACGGGGCAGTCCGGAGCGAAGGCTCCGGACCGCAATCGTAGCCCCGCCCACCCCACACCCACCCCGTCACGCGCGGCTCAAGAACTCAAACCGCCGCAAACAAAAAACTACTCAGCCGGCCCCAACTTAGGCCGAATGAAATCCATAAAAGCCCGAGTCTTAGCCGGCTGAATACTAGACGGATAGACAACATAGATAGAAATAGGATCCACAGACCATCCCGGCAACACTCGCCGCAAAGAATTCCGCTTGATGATCGGATCCAACGCCTGACAATGCGGCATTCGCGTAATCGCCAGATCCAACCCCGCCAGCGTCCCCGCGATACTCATATTGTTCGCAGCAAGATGCCCGCTGACCGGAACCAGCTCGCTCACCTTGCCGTTGTGCAGCGTCCAGTGGGAATGTGCGTCATCGATCGTCGTGCGCAGGCACTGGTGCTGCGTCAGGTCGCTGGGTGTCTTCGGTTCGCCGAAACGTTCCAGATAGCGGTCCGAGGCGTACAGGTAATTGTCCAGCGACACCAGTTCCTGGATCACCGCGCCGTCGCTGCGCGGCGTCACCGCCGCGGTGCCGTTGTCGATATTGGCTGTCGGGTAATCGCTGTTGCGGCCGAATCGCAGCACGATATCGAACGGCGTGCCTTGCGCGTCCGATGCCGTCATCATGCTCAGGTCGAACTCGCATTCCACTTCCGGATAGCGGTCCGTGAAATCGTTGATCGTTTCCGGCAGCAGCCAGATGGCCAGGCTGTAGGGCATCGATACCCGCAGGTTGCCCGATGGGCCGCCCGACAGCGTCTGCAGTTGTTCGTGCGCCAGGCGCGCCTCGTCGATCAGGCCCTGGCAGCGGCTCATGTAGGCCGCGCCCGCTTCCGTCAGGTCCAGGCGGCGCGTATTGCGGTTGATCAGGCGCAGCCCGATCGCGCGTTCCAGCTCGTTGATCCGGCGTGACAGCGTGGACGTGGGCATATTCAGCGCGCGGGCGGCCAGGCTGAAGCTCTTGCGCTTGGCTACCTCTACGAACAAGGCGATGTCATTGAGCTGGACGGTCGAAGCTTCCATAGGCATTCCGGTTGGGGCCGCCCGAGTTTACGCCACTCCGGCGCCCGCCCCAACGGGTTCCCAGGCGGGTTGAGCCTGTCCTGGAATCCGCACATTGTCAGATTTGATTGCAAATTTGCATGCCGTGCCATGGGTTGGCGCAGGCATATCCCCTACACTTCAGGCGAAAACACGCATACCAAGACCGCAGCGGTTATCCGGAAATCGCAAAAGGGCACAGCAGGCATGACTGACACGCCGACGTTCTTTACCGTTCTGACGCCGACCTACAACCGGGCGGGCACCCTGCACCGGGTGTATGAATCGCTATCCCGCCAGACGTTTCGGGATTTCGAATGGGTCATCGTGGACGACGGCTCCACCGACAACACCCACGAAGCCGTGCTCGATTGGCAGCAGCGGGCTGATTTTCCCATCCGCTATGTCTGGCAGAACAACCAGCACAAGAAAACTGCCTTCAACCGGGGCGTGCGCGAGGCGCATGGCCAGTTGATCGTCGGGCTCGACAGCGACGACGAAATGCCGCCTGACGCCCTGGCCACCTTCAAGGCCGCCTGGGACGCCATTCCGCCTGCGCGCCGCGATTCCTACGTGGCCATCACCGGGCTCTGTGCGCGGCCCGACGGCAGCATCGTCGGCGACCGCTATCCGCAGGACGTCTTCGACAGCACCGCCGTCGACGTGTATTTCCGCTATCGCATCAAGGGCGAGAAATTCGGCTGCATGCGCACCGATATCCTGCGCAAATTTCCGTTTCCCGAAGACGTCGCCGGCTTCGTGCCCGAAAGCCTGGTGTGGTGGGCGATTGCGCGGGCGGGCTATCTCAGCCGTTTCATCAACCAGGTCGTGCGCACCTATCACGACACCCCGGGCGGCTTGAGCCAGGGCGCCGTGTCGGTGCGCAACAACGCGCAGGGGCTGTACCTGCTGGCCTGGGACATGCTGCAGCACCACCTGGAATTCTTCCGCTTCCGGCCGCGCGAATTCATCATGGCTGCCGCGCGCTACACGCGGTTCCGGCTGCACCTGAAGCATTCCGGCGTGCCGACGGCCGTGCAGGCCTACCGCCTGACGCAGCCGTGGGCGCGCGTGATGGTCGGCATCATGTGGCCGCTGGGCTATGCGCTGTATCGGCGCGACCGGCGGCGTGGCGTGGCTTGAGGCGCGGGCGCCGGTATACGAATCCTGCGGGCGCCTGCACATGAATCCTGCTGCTGCAAGCGCGGGGGTGCCAGCCCCCGCCTGACCCATTACGTTGCGGCGGCCGCGTGGCCCAGTCCCAGGTAGACCTCGACCACGCGCGGGTCCACGGCCACCTCGGCGGCGGGGCCTTCCAGCGTGACCGCGCCGGTTTCCAGCACGTAGGCGTAGTCGGCCACTTGCAGCGCGGCGCGGGCGTTCTGTTCGATCAGCAGGATGGACACGCCCATGTCGCGCAGGTGCGCGACGATGCGAAAGACCTCGCGCACGATGCGCGGGGCGAGTCCCAGGCTGGGTTCGTCCAGCATCAGCAGGCGCGGCTTGGCCATCAGGGCGCGGCCCACGGCCAGCATCTGGCGTTCGCCGCCCGATAGCGTGCCGGCCAGCTGGGCGCGGCGTTCCTGCAGCCGCGGGAACAGCGCGTAGACCTCGGCCAGCGTCTTGTCCTGGTCGCGCAGGCCGCGGCGAAAACGGTCGAACGCGCCCAGCGCCAGGTTGTCTTCCACCGTCATTTCGGCGAACAGTTCGCGCTTTTCGGGCACCAGGTTCATGCCGGCGGCCACCATTTCCTCGATCTCGGCGTGTTCCTGGCGCTTGCCGCCGAAAACGATCTCGCCGCGCGAGGGCAGCACGCCCATGATGGCCGACAGCAGTGTGGTCTTGCCGGCGCCGTTGGGGCCGATGACGGTGACGATCTTGCCTTCATCCACCGCCAGGCTCACGCCCGAGACGGCCTCGACCTTGTCGTAGGCCACGCGCAGATCGCGTACTTCCAGCAGTTTCGCGCTCATTCTTCCACTCCGCCCAGATACGCTTCCAGCACCGCGGGGTTGTGCTGGATCTCGGCCGGCAGTCCCTCGGCGATCTTTTCGCCGAAGTCCATCACGACCACCCGGTCCACCAGTCCCATCACGAAGTCCATGTCGTGCTCGACCAGCAGGATGGCCATGCCTTCGGCGCGCAGCTTTTTCAGCAGCTCGGCCAGCTCGCATTTTTCCTGGTAGCGCAGGCCCGCGGCCGGTTCGTCCAGCAGCAGGATGCAGGGGTCCGATGCCAGCGCCCGCGCGATTTCCAGGATGCGTTGCTGGCCCAGCGCCAGCGAGCCGGCTTCGTCGTGCAGGTGCTTGCCCAGGCCCACGCGTTCGACCTGGCGGGCGGCTTCGGCCAGCAGGCGGGCCTCTTCGGCGCGGTCCAGCCGCCAGGCGGCCGGCAGCACGCCGCGGTGGCCGCGCAGGTGCGCGCCGATGGCCACGTTTTCCAGCACGCTCATGCGGCCCAGAAGGCGCACGTGCTGGAAGGTGCGCGACAGGCCCAGGCGCGCGATCTTGCGCGCCCCGGCGCCGGCCACCGGCTGGCCCAGCAGCGTGACCTGGCCCGAGGTCGGCGTGTCCACGCCCGAGATCTGGTTGAACATGGTGCTCTTGCCGGCACCGTTCGGGCCGATCAGCGCCAGGATCTCGCCCGCGCGGATTTCCAGGTTCATGGCGTTGTTGGCCACCAGGCCGCCGAACTTGCGGGTCACGTCCACCGCCTTGAGCACCACGTCGCCGCGCGGCGGCATGGGCTTGCGCGGCAGCGGTTCGGCCTGCGCGTCGATCTTGCGCACGCTTTTCTTCACCGGAAAGCGCCGCGCCAGCACCGGCCACAGGCCGCCGCGGGCGCGATGCAGCAGCAGCACCATGCCGAAGCCGAAGATGATGACCTCGAAATTGCCGGTCTGGCCCAGCAGCTTGGGCAGCCAGTCCTGCAGCCATTGCTTGAGCACTGTGAACACGCCTGCACCGACCAGCGCGCCCCAGACCTGCCCGGCGCCGCCGATGACGGTCATGAACAGGTATTCGATGCCCATCTGCAGGCCGAACGGGTTCGGATTGACGAAGCGCTGCATGTGCGCGTACAGCCAGCCCGACGCGCAGGCCTGCAACGCCGCGATGATGAAGATCACCATGCGCGAGCGCGCAGTGTCCACGCCCATGGACTCGGCCATCACGCGGCCGCCCTTCAGGGCGCGGATCGCGCGGCCTTCGCGTGAATCCAGCAGGTTGCTGGTGGACCACATGGCCACCAGCAGGAAGGCCCAGATCAGGTAGTAGATCTCGCCGCCCTGGGTCAGGGCCCAGCCGAACAGGTGGATGGCGGGCACGTCGGGAATGCCGGTGTGTCCGCCCAGTCCTTCGACCGAGCCGAAGGCGAAGTACAGCGACAGGCCCCAGGCGATGGTGCCCAGCGGCAGGAAGTGGCCGGACAGCTTGAGCGTGATGGCGCCCAGCAGGTAGGCGATCACCAGCGTCAGCAGCAGCCCGGCCAGCAGCGTCAGCCAGGGCGAGGCGCCCAGCCAGGCCAGCCAGGCGGGCAGGGCGTCGGCCTGCGTGGTGAGCAGCGCGGTGGTGTAGGCGCCCACGCCGACGAACGCGGCCTGGCCGAAGCTGGTCAGGCCGCCGACGCCGGTCAGCAGCACCAGGCCCAACGCCACCATGGCGTACAGGCCGATGTAGTTCAGCAGGGTGACGTAGAACGGCGGCAGGACCAGCGGGGCGGCCGCCAGCAGCGCCAGGAACGCGAGGACGAGATGGCGCGGGGTCATTCTTCTTCTTCCTCGACGTGGTGGCTTTTCAGCGAGCGCCAGAGCAGCACGGGGATGATCAGGGTGAATACGATGATTTCCTTGTAGGCGCTGGCCCAGAACGACGAGAACGCCTCGATCAGGCCGACCAGCACCGCACCGCCGGCGGCCAGGGGGTAGCTCACCAGGCCGCCGATGATGGCGCCGACGAAGCCCTTCAGGCTGACCATGAAGCCGGAATCGAAGTACATGGTGGTGATGGGCGCGATCAGGATGCCCGAGACGGTGCCGATCAGCGCCGCCAGGAAGAACGTGGCCTTGCCGGCGAACACCGGTGAAATCCCCATCAGGCGCGCGCCCAGCCGGTTGAAGGCGGCTGCGCGCAGGGCCTTGCCGTACATGGAGCGTTCAAAGAATTGGTACAGCACGATGATCAGCAGCGCCGACACCGCCACCACCCACAGCGCCTGGCTGTTGACGTTGATGGGGCCCAGCGTCAGGCTGGCATCGCTGAACGGCGCGGTGCGCGCGCCCTCGGCGCCGAAGGCCAACAGGCCCAGGCCCACCAGCGCCAGGTGCACCGCGATCGACACGATCAGCAGCACCAGCGTCGAGGCGGACGCGATGGGCTGGTAGAACAAGCGATACAGCTGCGGCCCCATCGGCACCACCAGCAACAGCGTCAGCAGCGCCTGCACGGCCATCGGCAGCTGCGCCAGCGGCAAGCGATAGAACAGCGCCGCCAGGATCAGCGGATACGCCACCTTGGCGCCGATGCGCCAGGCGCCGCGCTGGCGGCCCGGCCGCTTGGCGCGCGCCAGCAGGTCGGCCACGGCCTCGGCCAGCGCAAAGGCCAGCAGCAGCCACACCAGCAGCACCGGCTTGCCGGCCTGCAGGGCGGCCATGGTCAGCGCGCCGAAGGCGACGAATTCGCCCTGGGGGATGAACAGCACGCGGGTAACGGTAAAGACCAGCAGGATGGACAAGGCCAGCAGCGCGTAGATGGCGCCGTTGGTGATGCCATCCTGCCCGAGTATCAGGGCGATCTGAGCATTCATCAGTACTTCCGGATAAAACAGACAAACATGACGGCGACCTCATCGTGACTTAGGCGCTCCCCAGCGGGATGCCATGGAGCCGGCTTTGCCGGTCCATAGGCATGCCCCCTGGGGGGAAGCGCGTAGCGCTTCGGGGGGGCCTTCCCCCGCCTTTACCTTTACTTCACCAACGTCCAGTTGCCGTCCTTCACCGTGATCAGTTCACGGCCGCGGTCGTCGAAGCCGCTGTGGTCGGCGGCGCTCATGTTGTAGACGCCCTGGGTGCCGACCAGCTCGCGGGTCTGCTCCAGCGCATCGCGCAGGGCGCTGCGGAATTCCTTGGTGCCCGGCTTGCCGGCCTTCTCGGCCAGCGGAATGGCCTTTTCCAGCAGCAGGCCGGCGTCGTAGACGTTGGCGCCGAAGGTGGCGGGCTTGGACCCGTTGAGCTTCTCGTAGGCCGCGATGTAGTCGCTGGCGACCTTCTTGGACGGGTTGCTGTCGGGCATTTCCGGCAGCACCAGCATCAGGCTGGCGGCCAGCACCGTGCCTTCGACCTTCTTGCCGCCCAGCTTCAGGAAGTCGGGCAGCGCGGCGCCGTGGGTCTGGTAGAACTTGCCCTTGAAGCCCTGGTCGAACAGCGTGGTCTGCGGCAGCACGCTGGCCGCGCCGGGAGCGGCGATCAGCACAGCGTCGGGCTTGGCGGCCAGGATCTTCAGCGCCTGGCCGGTGACCGAGCTGTCAAAGCGCAGATAGCGCTCGTTGGCGGCGATCTTGATGCCCTTTTCGGCGGCCAGGCCCGAGAAGACCTTGTACCAATTCTCGCCATACGGATCGTTCAGGCCGATGAAGCCGACGGTCTTGATGCCGGTCTTGGCCATGTGGTCAACCAGCGCGCGGGCGATGATGTCGTCGTTCTGCGTGGTCTTGAACACCCACTTCTTCTGCTCGTTCATCGGCAGCACCACGGCCGCGGTGCCCACCGGCGCCAGCATCGGCACGCCGGCTTCGGCGGCGAACTGGATCACGCCCATGGCGTTGGGCGACCCCGACGGGCCGATCAGCGCGTCCACGTTCTGCTCGGTGATCAGCTTCTTGAAGGCGGTGACCGAGTTGGTGGAATCGCTGGCATCGTCCAGCGAAATGTATTCCACCGTCAGGTCGCCGATCTTCTTGGGCAGCAGCGGCACGGTGTTCTTCTGCGGAATGCCCACCAGCGCGGTGGGGCCGGTGGATGAGGACACCACGCCGACCTTGACCTGGGCCAGGGCGGGCAGGGAACACAGCGCGGCCAGGACGGCGGCGGCCAGGGGGAGTTTCTTCGACAGCATGGCAAAACCTCCGGATAGGGAGCGTAAAAGGAGTGCGGCTGGAAAACGGAGAAAACGGGAACTGCGCGGGTACGGCTGGAATTACTTGCGGCTTAAACTTTCTGAGAGGCAAGGCTCAGCACTGTAGACCCGGTCCCCGTGCTTACCTATCCGTCAAAACCCGAAGCGGGCGTGAAAAAAGGCCGTTCAGATGGTGATGGAACTGACGCTGGCGCCGCCGCAGACGAACAGCGTCTGGCCGGTGACGAAACTGTTGGCCGGGTCGGCAAAGAACATGACGGCGCGCGCCACGTCGTCCGAACGCCCCAGGCGCTTGACGGGAATGCCGTTGGCCAGCTGCTTTTCACGCTCGCTGCCGGGCTCGATCACCTCGTAGAACATGTCGGTCTGGATCGGGCCGGGCGCCACCACGTTGACGGTGATGCCGTAGGGCGCCAGTTCCAGCGACCAGGTGCGGGCCATGCCGACCATGCCGGCCTTGGTGGCGGAATAGGCGGTGCGGGTGGGCAGGCCCAGCGCGCCGCGTGACGACATCATGACGATGCGGCCGAACTTGCGTTCCTGCATGCCGGGCAGGGCCGCCTGCACCAGGCTGATGGCCGCGCCCAGGTGGATCTGGGTCAGGCCATGCAGTTCTTCCTGCGTGACGTCGGGCAGCAGCTTGGGCCAGATCACGCCGGCGTTGTGGATAACGTGGCTGACGGGAAAACGCGCCACGACCTCGGCGCCGGCCTGCGCGGTGGCGTCCGCGTCCAGCAGGTCCACCTGCACGTTGTGCAGGCGCGGGTGGCTGAAATCGGCGGCGCGGCGCGCCATCGAGATCACTTCGTAGCCGGCATCGAGCATGCTGCGGCAGATTTCGGCGCCGATGCCGGCGCTGCCGCCGGTGACGATCGCGACGTTGGATTGAGTCATGCGGATTTCCTTTGCGTGCGAGGTCAGGCGCGGGGGGCCAAGGCCAGGACCCGCAACGGGCTGCCCGAGCCGCTGCGGATCTTCAGCGGCGCCGAGAAGATCACGGCGCCGGTCGGCGGCAGCTGGTCCAGGTTGGTCAGGCACTGCAGGCCGTAGCGGTTGTTGCCGTGCATGTAGTAGTGGCAGGGGTAGGGCGGATTCAGGTGATGCGCCTGGCCGGCGTCGGTGCCCACCGATTCGGTGCCGAAGCCGTGCACGTCGCGTTCCTTGATCAGCCAGGGCACCACCTCGGCATCGGGGCCGGGCGAATGGGCGCCGTCTTCTTTCATGTTCAGGTATTCGGCGGGCTTGGCGCGCTTGGACCAGTCGGTGCGCATCAGCACCCATGACCGGGCCGGAATGCGGCCGTGCTTTTCTTCCCAGGCCTTGACGAACTCGATGGTCAGCAGGAAGTCGGGGTTGTCGCGGGCTTCTGCGGAACAGTCGATGACGCAGGCGCCGGCAATGAAGGCGTCCACCGGAATGGTGTCCACGGTGTTGTCCGGCTGGTCCTTGCCCGTGACCCAGTGCACCGGCGCGTCGAAGTGCGTGCCGGTGTGCTCCGAACACGAGAAGTTGTTCCAGTACCAGGCCGGGCCGCGCTCGTCGTAGCGCGAAATCTCTTCGATGCGGAACGGCCAGGCCTGGCCGAATTCCGGCGGCAGCACGATGGTCGGGAATTCCGGCGTCAGCGTCTCGGTCAGGTCCACCAGGCGGATGCGGCCCGAAACCAGTTCGGTCATGAATTGGGCAAGAATGGGTTGGCTCATCTGTTGCTCCTTTTGGTTTTCGTGTCGTCGGGCGTGGGCCGGCCGTCAGGCGCCCAGTTCCCGCTCCAGTCCCTTGGGGTTTTCCGCCAGCCGCGCGCGGAATTCCTGCGCCACGTCGCCGACATACACGTCTTCGACGCCGTCCTGCAGCGCGCGCACGATGGCGCTCGCGATGGCCTTGGGCGCCACGCGCGGGGGCGGCGTGCGCTGCTCCCATTCATGGTCGACCGGGCCCGGAAACACATTCACCACCCGCACGCCCGCCGGCCGCATCTCGGCGCGCAGGCACTGCGCCAGCGACAGCGCGGCCGCCTTGGACGCCGACCACATGCCGCGCGACGGCAGGTTCATGTGGGCGTAGATGGACAGCACATTGACCCAGGCCGCCGCGTTGTTGACGCCATCGGCCGCGCGGCCGCACAGCGCCGGGCCAAAGCCTTGCGCCAGCCGCATCAGGCCCAGCACGTTCACGTCCATGGCATCGCGCGCGGTGTTCACGTCGCGCCGGTCCAGCAGGCCGCCTTCGCGTTCCAGGTCGGCCGTGTTGACCAGAATCTCGACCTTGCCGCCGATGGACGCCGCGGCGCGTTCGACGGAATCGGAGTCGGTCACATCCAGCGCCAGCACCTGCACCCGCGGGTCGGCCGCCAGTGCATTGAAGCCGGCGTCCTGGCGCCAGGCCTGCGGATCGCCCAGGAACACGGTCGGGCTGCCGGCGTCCAGCAGCGCGCGCGCCACTGCCTGGCCCACCGCCGACTTGCCGTCGGTGACCAGCGCGCGGCGGAACTTCGGATCGCACGAGGTTTCGCGCAGGGTCTTGTCGTCTTCCATGTTCGGCGTATTCCTTTCGGGCAGGGCGATCATCACGGCCTGGCCGGCGCGATCCAGCTTCAGGGCCAGCCGCACGCGGGCGCCGTCGGCGCAATCCTGGTGGATGTGGGCCACGACCGAGGGGCCGGCGTCCATGCGCACGGTGCCCACGCGCCAGGGCAGGCGCTCGCGGAAGTAGAGGTCGTTGCTGTGATGCAGGGTCGTGCTGACCAGCAGCACGCCGTTCGGGTCCGCCGGGCGCCATGGCAGGCGGTCGGACAGGCAATGGCCGCAGGCGTCGCGCGGCGGGTACTGCACCGCGCCGCAGTCCGCGCAGGTCTGCAGGTCGAAGCGGCCCTCGGCGGCCGCGGCCGTCAGGCCCAGCGCGGCGCGGCTGCGGGCGCCGGGCGGCAGGGTCGGCTGGCGGGTGCGCGCCACCGGGTTCTTGCGGGGCGGCTTGGCTAGCGGCTCGGTCATGCGTCGCTCCTGGCCAGGATGGCCGCGGCGGTGCACAGCCCGCGGTCGTAATTGATCATGCCGAAGCCGCTCACCAGGCCCAGCCGCGCGTCGGCGACCTGCGTGCCGCCGGCCGTGCCGGTCAGCTGGCGCAAGGCCTCGACCATGCCCAGGTAGCCGCCGGCCGCGCCGGCCTGGCCCACCGACAACTGGCCGCCGTTGGTATTGAAGGGCAGGCTGCCGTCCACCGTGAAGGTGTTGGCGCGCACGAACTCGGGCGCCGCGCCCTTGGCGCAAAAGCCCAGGTCTTCCATCTGCATCAGGTTGATGACGGGGTAGTCGTCGTAGGCCTGCAGGAAATCCATGTCGGCCGGGCTGGCGTTGGCCATGCCGTAGAGCTCGTCGATGTCCATCGTCCAGCCGCCGCGGGTCTGGATCGGGTCTTCGATCCAGGCGTTGTGGCGTTCGATGGTGGACAGGATGCGGGCGTAGGGCAGGCCCAGCGCCTTGGCGCGTGCCTCGGTCATGACCAGGAAGCCGTCGGCGCCGGCGCAGGGCATGACGCAGTCGAACAGGTGGATCGGGTCGGCAATGACACGGGCGTCCAGGTATTGGGCCAGCGTCAGCGGCTTTTTCATCAGGGCGTGGGGGTAGCGCAGGGCGTTGTCGCGCTGGGCCACGCAGACCTTGCCGAAGTCTTCGCGGGTGGCGCCGGTGGCGCGCATGTAGTGCGCCGTCAGCAGCGCGAAGCTGGCGTTGGGGCCGCCTGCGCCATACGGGTAGACGGCGTCCTGGGCGAAGCGCGAGAACTGGCTGACGGTATTGCGGAACGAGTCCACCTGGTTGGTGTCGCCCGCGATGCAGGCGATGATGCTGGCGTCGCCGGCCTGCACCGCGCGGGCGGCGCGGCGCAACGCGGCCACGCCGCTGGCGCCGCCCATGGGAAGGTGGTCGAGCCAGCGCGGGCTCATGCCCAGGTGCTGTACCAGGCCCACGGCGGTGTCCGGCGCCAGCGTGAAGCTGGACACGCACAGGCCGTCGACGTCGGTCTTGGCGATGCCGGCCTGGCGGATCAGCGCGGCCAGCGCGCGGCCCAGCCAGCCGTGCGCGGCCAGCGTGGAATAGCGCTCGTACGGAATGCTGACGGGCAGGGCCGCCACCACGCCGTCGTAACGGGCGCGCGACGCGGTCATCGGGCGGGCTCCTGGCGCTTTTTCATGGCAGTGGTGTCCACGCAGCAGGCGGTGCCCGGCAGCGTCGGCGCCAGCGTCTTCATCTCGCCGCGCTGGATCTTGTTGGTGGTGGTGAGCGGCAGGCTGTCGACAAACGCCACATAGCCGGGCGCCTTGTAGTAGGCCAGCTGCTGCAGGCTCCATTGCACGATGCCGCGCGCGGCGTCGGCCCGGGCGGCAGCGTCGGCGGGCGCCGTTTCGGCCACCACGCAGGCCAGCACCTCGTCGCCGCGCACCGGGTCGGGCACCGCGGCCACCGCCACGGCCTTGACCAGCGGGTGCTGCAGCAGCACGCTTTCCACTTCCACGGCCGAGATGTTCTCGCCGCTGCGGCGGATCACGTTCTTCTTGCGATCGACAAAGCGCAGCGCGCCGTCGGCCTCGCGGCGCACGATGTCGCCGGTATGGAACCAGCCGCCTTCCCAGGCCTGGTCGGTGGCGTCCGCGTCTTTCAGGTAACCGGCGAAAAAGCCGTAGCGCGGGTCGCTGCCGGCGTGGCGCACCAGCAGTTCGCCGGGTTCGCCGGCCGCCGCTTCGCCGCCGTGGTCGGCCACGATGCGCACCTGCACATCGTCTTCTTCCGCGCCGAAGCAGCTTTCACCGATATGGCGCGGTTCCTGGTTGGCGATGATGACGGCGCCGGCGCCGGTCTCGGTCATGGCCCAGGCTTCCAGCAGCGGAAAGCCGAAGCGCGCTTCGAACGGCTGCTGCAGCTTGCGGTCCACGCCTGCGCCGAAGCCGAAGCGGATGGCGGGCTGGCGGTCTTGCGCAGACGGCTCGGCCTTCATCAGGATGGCCGGCATCACGCCCAGGTAGTGCAGCACGGTAGCGCCGGAATCGCGCACGCTGTCCCACCAGGTCCTGGGGTGGAAGCGGTCCAGCGGAATCAGGCAGCCGCCGGTCAGCACCATCGCCATGGCGGAATAGGCCATGGCGTTCATGTGCACCAGCGGCAGCGGGGTCAGCATGCGTTCTTCCCCGGGCCGCAGCTGGGCCAGGCCGCCGATGCGGGCATACCAGCCGCCCGCATGCAGGAAATAGCGGTTGGGCAGGATGCAGCCCTTGGGCCGGCCGGTGGTGCCGGACGTGTACAGCAGCGCGCATTCGGTCAGTTCGCCGGGTTCGCCGGCCAGCGGCGCGGCAAACGGCGCGGCGGGCGGCGCATCGTCCGGCGCCATCACCCGCAAGGGGCGGCCCGCGCGTTCGGCCGCGGCCAGCAGGTCGGCATGGCGGTCGGGCAGGGCCACCGCCAGCGCGATCTCGGAATGGCCGGTCAGGTATTCGAGTTCGGCCGCGCGCAGGTCGGGGTTGATGGGCACCACCGACACGCCCAGCGCGTTCAGCGCGAACCAGTGCAGGAAGAAGGCCGGACGGTTTTCCAGCAGCAGGCCGGCGCGGTGGCCATGGCCGTAGCCGGCCTGGGCGTAGGCGGCGCGCAGCGTCTCGATGGCGCTGGCGGCCTGCGCATAGCCCAGCTCGCCGGCGCCGATGCCGTAGGCCTCGGCCGTTTCCGGCAGGATGCACAGGAAGGGCCTGGCGCCGTGGCGGGCCGCGGTGTCGCGAAAGGCCTGATGGACGGTGGTGCTCACAAGCCGCTCCTACATGAACAGTTGGATGTTGCCGAAGGCGGCATCGCAATTGACCAGGTCAACGCGCTTTAACCGGATGCGCAGCGCGCCGTCCTGTTCCACCAGGTGGTGGGTGGCCCAGCCGGCGTACAGCGTCTGCGCGTCCTGGCGCGTCTCGACATAGTGGAACGCGGTGCGCAGCACGTGGCGGCCTTCGTCGGGGGCGGATTCCGGATGGTCGCGTTCGATCGTGGGCGCCTGCAGCAAGTGATGGCAGCGGCTCTTGGGCTGCTGCGAAAAGGTGCGTTGGCCGGCCAGGCGCTCGACCCGCACGCGCAGCAGCAGCTTGTCTTCGTACATCAGCGAGGCGTGCAGCCTGGCGTCGGTCTGGCCGTGGGCCAGCGGCATCCAGTAGTAGCCGTCTTCGGCATACAGGTCCAGCCAGTCCTCGAAGCGCAGGTCATCGAGCAGGCGCGCTTCGGCGTAGACGAAATCGATCAGGTCGCGTTCGGAAAAACTCATGCTGCCTCCGTCTGCGTCATGTAGCGGCCCCAGGCGCGGTACTGGTTGCGCATCTGCCATTCGTTGGTGCCGTTGGTGGTGACGTTCTTGCGCCCGGCTTCGTCGGGGGTGTACAGGCGGCCGACGTTGACCCAGTCGCGGGCCCGCGATTGCAGGCCGTCCTGCGCGCGTTCGTACATTTCCAGGTCGTCGTGGCCGACCACCGACGTGGGCGCATTGATCAGCCGGTTGTACATGAGGGTACGTTCCAGCAGCAGGTCGGGCGCGCCGACCAGGCGGAAGGTCCAGGACTCCACCAGCGTGCGGTCGGCGGCAATCGGCTTGAACACGCGCAGCGTCTGGATCGGGCCCTTGACCATGATGTTGGGGAAATACACCGTGTTGTGGCGCACGTCGCCCAGGATCTGGTGCGCGCGTTCTTCGCCGTACGCGGCCACCATGGATTCCCAGTAGCCCGGAATGCCGGAATACGCCGCGTGGATCGAATCCGACACGCCCGTGTGGCCGTGGCCGTTTTCCCAGACGCGGATGCCCATGTTTTCAAAGAACTCATAGGGCGAGATGAACGGCGCGAACAATTCCACCGCCATGGGCTTGGGCGTGCCGGCCGGGGCCTGTTCCCAGACCTTGACGGCCGTGCCCGCCGACGACTCGTGCGCCACCATGGGGTGGCAGGTGTCCGTCTGGTTGTCGACCAGCATCTTCCAGTTGCAGCGGTGCATGTAGCGCAGCACGCCGCCAGCCACTTCCAGGCGGCCTTCGGGCGAGCGGTCGACCATGTTGTCCAGGGTCGACAGCGCGTCGCCGAAGAAGTCCTCGAACGACTGGCCCTCAGGGTTCAGGCGGCAGAAGACGAAGCCGCGGTGGTTGCGCACGTCTTTCACGGCCGCCATGCCCTGACTGGCTTCGCACTGTTCCAGGCCGGTGTTCTCGTAGCCTTTTTTCAAGGGGATCGACAGCAGGCTGCCATCGGTCTTGAAGGTCCAGGCGTGATAGGGGCAGCGGAAGAACTTGCCGGTGTTGCCGCAGGCGTCGCCCGCCACCATGGTGCCCTTGTGCGGGCAGCGGTTGTGCAGCACGCGCACCGTGCGGTCGCTGTGGCGCACCATCACCACCGGCTGGTTGCCGACGGTGGTGGTGATGTAGTCGCCCGGGTTGGGCACCTGGCTGTCGTGGCCGACGTAGACCCAGGTGTTCGCGTACAGGCGTTCCATTTCCAGGTCGAACAGTTCCTGGTCGATGAACAGGTCCTTGTGCACCTCGGTCTCGCGCAGCAGGGCGCGGATGGCGTCGGGATTGTCGCGGTATTTGGCCATGCTCGTCTCCTTTCTGCGGACCGGCTCTACAGGTCCAGCACCAGGCGCGCCGACTTGGCGCGCGAGATGCAGATCTGGATGATCTTGCCGCTGGCTTTCTCGGTGTCCGACAGGTAGTAGTCGCGGTGGTCGGGCTCGCCTTCCAGCACGGTGGCCTGGCACACGCCGCATTCGCCGCGCTTGCAGTCAAACATGGGATCGCAGCCTTCTTCTTCCATGACGTCGACGATGGTCTTGTCGGCGGGAATCGTCAGCACGCGGCCGGACTGGCGCAGTTCCACCTCGAACGGCTGGTCGCCGGCCTGCGGCGCGGCGCTGGCGAACAGTTCGAAATGGATGTGGGCGTCGGGCCAGTGGCGCGCGCGGGCGCCCTGGATGACGGCGTCGATCAGCCCCTTGGGGCCGCACACGTACAGGTGCTGGCGCGGGTTGGCAGCGTCAAGCAGGGCTTGCAGATCGAAGCGGCACGACGGCTCATCGTCGGCGTGCAGGGCCAGCGCGTCGCCGGCCAGGGCCTGCAGTTCCGGCAGGAACGCCAGCTGGTCGCGGCTGCGGCCGCTGTAGTGCAGGCGGAAGGCGCGGCCGGCAGACTTGAGCGCAGCCGCCATCGAGGCCACCGGCGTGATGCCGATGCCGCCTGCGATCAGCACGACCGGTTCGTCGCCCGCGGGCGATTCGTGCAGCGGAAAGTCGTTCTTAGGGCCTTCGACGGTCAGCGTGTCGCCCACCGCCAGGCCGTGCATGTGGCGCGAACCGCCCTGGCTGGCTTCTTCCAGCCGCACGCCCAGGCGGTATTCGGCGGGCTCGGCAAAGCGGCCAGCCTCGGGCGCCAGCTGCACCAGCGAATAGCAGCGCGCCTCGCGCAGGCCGGGCACCGACACTTTCAGGTGGGCGCCGGGGCCAAAGGCCGGCAGGGCGCCGCCATCTTCGCGCGCCAGGCGCAGCGAACGGATCAGGGGCGATTCCTGGCGGATCTCGCGGACGATGAGTTTCAGGGTTTGCACGGCGTTCGTCTCTAGGTTCTGGGATCAGGCGGCCATTTTCTGGGCCAGTACGTCGGCCAGCTGGCGTTCCATGGGGCCGCATTTCTCGTCGGCCAGCGCGGCTTCGCGCAGCGACCGCAGCGACGCTGCGGCATCGGGCCGGCCCGCCAGTTGGGCCGCGGCCGCGATCAGCTGGCGGTACTTGCCGCCGCCGCGCACGTGGGTGTCGCTGTAGCCCTTGACCAGGCGGCGGCAATTGACCGTTTCCACGGCCAGGTCGTAGTCGCGCGGCGCCAGGCTGGCTATCAGGTCCAGCCACTGCGTCAGCGCGGCCGATTCGATCTGGTGGCGCAGCGTGCGGCGGCGAAAGCGCCGCATGCCGGCCAGCAGGTACAGCATCATGAAACCGCCCAGCGTGCCGCTCTGCATGCGGCGGCCCTTGCCCAGGCGCCGCTCGACAAAGCCGCCAAAGCCCTTGGATTGCTCCAGCCAGCGGCCCAGGCCCGCGGGCAGCGTGCCGCAGATCTCTTCCAGCCGCGGATGCATGAATTCGGTGGTGTAGACCAGCTGGTCCGGCTTGGCGCCCACTTCGCTGCGTACGCGCTCGAAGCGCGAGCCGCGGGTCTTCAGGTCGGCCACGCGGATCACATCGTCGTAGGCCATGGCGGTGGCCAGGTAGCGCGCGGCGGCGCTGGTCAGCGCCCATTGCCTGGCTTCACCGCCGTGGCGCGCGTCCAGTTCACGGATGGCTTGCATGCGCGCCAGGTAATCCTGGGCGTAGGCCAGGTCCTGGAACTCGATCTGGCGGCGCACGCCGGCCACCAGCATGGGCTGGGCACAGGGCGGGAAATCGCGGGCAATGGTGTCCAGCAGCGCCTGCGTGCGCGGGCTGGCGGCGCGTTCGGGCAGTACCGGCACGGGGCGGGTCAGGTCGATCGCGGCTGGCTGCGCGGGCGCCTGGTCGGCAGCCGTAAAGCCCAGCGCGAAGGCGCGCAGGCTGGCGTCCACGCCGACGCCGGCACGGCGCACGGTGGCTTCATAGTCTTCGCGCGAGAACGGCAGGGCGCCGCTGCCGGCCACCGCGCCGAACAGGCTGGCGCTGATGACACTGCCGGCCCGGTCGGCCAGGTCCTGCAGGTCAAAGCACAGGAAACGGCGGGCGGCGGCGCGGCCGGCTTCCAGCACCTTGTTGGGGTCGGCAATGCCGTTGCCGGGCGCCGACTTCTCGCTGACCGCGTAGCTGCGGTGCGACGAGGCGATCAGCACGCTGCGGTCGGGCGTGACCAGGCCGCGCTGGATCGCGCGGCCGCCTTCCATGAGTTCGGCGGCCACCACCAGGTCTACGTCGCCGGGCGTGGGCATCAGCGCCAGCGCGGGCGGACGGCCGGCGCGCGCCACATCGGCTTCGGGCAGCAGTTCCAGGTAATAGATGGTGGCGCCGGTGCGCTGGGCCACGCCGGGCACCGAGGTGGTCTGGGCCCACCAGCCGGCGTGTTCGGCCATGTCGACGATCCAGTCGGCCAGCACGCCGCCGCCTTGGCCGCCCATGGCCAGGATAGCGATCTTGATGGGGGTGCCTTGCTGCAATGCCACCGGGTTCATGGGGCGGGTCCTCACAGGGCGAATTTGGCCAGGCGCGCGGCACGGCGGCGCTGCAGGTAGCCGATCACGCCCTGGCGCACGCGCGCCAGGAAACGGTCGCGGCCGCTGGGGTTGTGCACGATGTCGGCACGGTAGAAAGACGGGCACAGCACCGCGGCATGCGCGACTTCGCCGCAGTTGCCGCAGCCCACGCAGCTGCTTTCCACGTGCGCCACCGGGTCTTCCTTCAAGGGGTCGCCGCTGTCCTTCACCGTCAGCGACGGGCAGCCCGACAGCCGGATACAGGCGTGGTCGCCGGTGCATACGTCGGGGTCGACGCCAAAGCGTTCCTTGACCACCCGCTTTCCTTCCTTGACCGCCTTGTTGAACAGCGGCTTGATGCGGCGCTGCTTGTTCAGCATGCATTCCGACTGGGCGATGATGACCTTGGGGCCCTTGATGTCGGTGGTCAGCGCTTCTTCGATCGTGGCGCGGACCTTGGCCACGTCATAGGTGCGGTCCAGCGTGCGCACCCACTTCACGCCCACGCCGCGCACGGCCTGGTCGATGGGGTTGTTGGTGGACCGGTCGGGGTTCTCGGCGCGGGACGACAGGATGTCCTGCCCGCCGGTGGCCGACGCGTAGAAGTTGTCGACGATGACGATGACGCCGTCGTACTTGTTGAAGACCGCGTTGCCGATGCCCGACGCCAGGCCGTTGTGCCAGAACCCGCCGTCGCCCATGATCGAGATCGGCCGCTTGGCCGCGGGCACGTTGAACGCCGCCGCGCTGGACGCGCCCAGGCCGTAGCCCATGGTGGTGGCGCCCAGGTTGAAGGGCGGCAGGATCGAAAACAGGTGGCAGCCGATATCGCACGAGATATGGTGCTGGCCCAGCGTTTCCTGCGCCAGGGTCAGGGCCGAGAAGATCGGCCGTTCCGGACAGCCGGTACAGAAGCCGGCGGGGCGGGGCGGCACCACGGCGGCCAGGTCGGCCACCTGCTTGTGGAAGGTGATGGGTTGCTCGGCCGGACGCGGCGCCGGCTTGGGCCGGGCGATCTCGGTGATCTCGAGCTGCGGCGCGGCGCTGGCTTCGCGGTCCACGGCCACCGCCGCATGCGTCTGCAACGAGTGCGGCCGTTCGCGCTTGAGGAATTCGCGCAGGCCGTCGCGCATGACCTGGGTGGTGTATTCGCCCGCCATCGGCAGCACGTCCTTGCCGGACAGGCGGGTGTCGATGCCCGCCTTGCGCAGCACGGCGTGCAGGTTCTGTTCCAGGTAGTCGGGCTGGCCTTCTTCCAGCAGCAGCACCGAGCGCTTGCCGCGGCAGAAGTCGATGACCTCGTCTTCGATGACGGGGTAGGCCACGTTCATGACGTACAGCGGAATGCGGCTGTTGCCGAAGTTGTCGGCCAGGCCCAGCAACTGCAAGGCGCGGATCACGCCGTTGTACAGCCCGCCCTGCAGGATCAGGCCGATGTCGTCCTGGTCGCCATCGAAGTGCTCGTTGAGCTTGTGCTCTTTGATATAGCGGATGGCGGCGGGCCAGCGTTCCTTGATCTTTTCCTGTTCGTGCAGGAACGAGGCGGGCGGCAGCACGATGCGGCTGGTGTCGCGCGCCGGGCTTTCCAGCGCCTGGGCCAGCGAGAATGCCGGCCGCTTGTTTTCCTTGGCGATGAAGCGGCCGTGCACATGGCAGCCGCGGATGCGCAGTTGCAGCATCACCGGCGTCTTGCTGGCTTCCGACAGCGCGAAGCCGTCTTCCACCGCCTTGACCATGCTTTCCAGGTTGGGGCGGGGGTCCAGCAGCCAGATCTGCGATTTCATGGCGAACGCGTGCGAGCGTTCCTGCATGATGGACGACCCTTCGCCGTAGTCTTCGCCTACGATCACCAGCGCGCCGCCGGTGACGCCGCCCGAGGCCAGGTTGGCCAGCGCGTCGGACGCGACGTTGGTGCCCACGGTGGACTTCCAGGTGACGGCGCCGCGGATGGGGTACATGACGGACGCGGCCAGCGTGGCGGCGGCGGTGGCTTCGGATGCGCTGGCCTCGAAGTGCACGCCCAGTTCCTGCAGGATGTCGTTGGCGTCGGCCAGCACGTCCATCAAGTGCGAGATGGGCGAGCCTTGATAACCGGCCACGTAGCCCACGCCGGACTGCAGCAAGGCCTTGGTGACGGCCAGGATGCCTTCGCCGCGAAACTCTTCGCCGGCCCCGATACGCAACTGCTGGACTTCTTTCTTGAAAGACCTTTCAGCCATCTCGAACTCCTCCACGCGGACCGGCTTGCGGGTCCTCAAGCGTTGCTGCTGCGCAGCAAGGCCACGTCACGAAATTTCACTCTGAAAAATACTTTAGGAGTCAACGTTTTAGCTGTCAACAAAAAAGATGAAATTTCATGGAATCAAAAAAATATCACGCTAAAACAAGGGTGTATATACTGGTTGTTCTCTATCGCCGCGGCTTAAAAAAGGCGCTGTGATGGTGCAAAAACGGGTTGCGATTCGGGGTATACCCTGTGCTGCGCAACAGCATTGCGTCGCGTCATGGCGCGCCTTCGCGCCGCCGTGGTGCAATGCGCCCTGCGGCATGACGCCGCCTATCCATATTGGTGCGTGGGAGCAAAGCAACATGCGGTCGGACAAGCAGAGCGGGACCCTGGCCACCGGCACGCGGTTCGTCGACGATTACCTGGCCTATCTGCTGGCGCAGGCCAGCCAGCGCATCTCGGCCGAATTCCATCAGCAGGTGAAGTCGGCCGGCCTGTCGGTCACCGAATGGCGGGTGCTGGCCAGCCTGGAAGGCAGCGCGGGCGAAACCATCGGCGACCTGGCGGTGCTGGCCATCACCAAGCAGCCGACCCTGAGCAAGGTGGTGCAGCGCATGGAAGCCGAGGGGCTGGTGGCGCGCACCGGCGTGCGCGCCGACCGCCGCCAGACGCGGGTCGGCATCACCACCAAGGGCCGCAACCTGATCGCGGCGCTATGCGAGCAGGCCACCCAGCACCAGAAGGCGGTGCTGGCGCCTTTCGGCGAAGAAAAGGCGGCGCTGCTGATCGACATGCTGCGCGTGCTGATGACGGAACACGTGCCGCTGGACCTGCCGCTGGACACGGACGAATAGGGCTTGTCCGGCAGGTGAACACTGTTTACTTGGGCGGATATGCGATTTTTTCGTCATGTCCTTATATGTCCCTAATTGTGTTTCTCCTGTGAAAACCGGCTCCGGTACGCATAAACCCTTAATTGACGAGGGTCTTGCGGCTAGGCAATATCGCGCCGGTATTCAGACTACAGTCAGGAGTTGACACCTATGCGCCGCACTTTGATTGCCATCGCGATCGCCGCCGCCGTGGCCGTGCCCTCGATCGGGCAGGCCAAATCCTTCCGTTGGGCCGCCCAGGGCGACATCCTCACCTTTGATCCGCATTCGCAGAACGAAGGCATGACGATCGCCGCCAACAGCTACATCTACGAACCGCTGGTGGACTACGACAAGGACTTCAAGGTGGTGCCGCGCCTGGCGACCGAGTGGGAGCAGGTCTCGCCCACGCTGTACCGCTTCAAGCTGCGCCCCGGCGTGAAGTTCCATGACGGCGCCGCCTTCACCGCCGACGACGTGGTGTTCTCGGTGCATCGCGCCATGGCGCCCACGTCGAACTACAAGGCCTACACCACCGGCATCAAGGAAGCGCGCAAGATCGACGACCTGACGGTCGAGATCGAGACCTCGGCGCCCAACCCCGTGCTGCTGCGCCAGCTGCCCAACGTGTTCATCATGAACAAGGCCTGGTCGGAAAAGAACAACATCGCCAAGCCGCAGGACTTCGTCAACAAGGAAGAGACCTTCGGCGCGCGCAACACCAACGGCACCGGCCCCTACAAGCTGAAGTCGCGCGAAGTGGACGTGCGCACGGTGTTCGAAGAAAACAAGGACTGGTGGAACAAGGCCGGCAAGGTCGGCAACGTCACCGAAGTGGTGTTCACGCCCATCAAGCAGAACGCTACCCGCACCGCCGCGCTGCTGTCGGGCGAAATCGACTTCGTGCTGGACCCGGCCGCGCAGGATCTGGACCGCCTGCGCCAGTCGGCCAAGGTGGTCGAAGGCAACGAATACCGCACCATCTACCTGGGCCTGGACCAGAAGCGCCCTGAGCTGCAGTACTCGAACATCAAGGGCAAGAACCCGTTCCAGGACATCCGCGTGCGCGAGGCGCTGTACCGCGCCATCGACGTGGACGCCATCAAGCGCGCCGTGATGCGCGGCCTGTCGGCGCCCACCGGCACCATGATCGCGCCGCAGGTGCATGGCTGGACCGAATCGTTGCACAAGCGCGTGCCCTACGATCCTGAAAAGGCCCGCGCGCTGCTCAAGGACGCCGGCTACGACGGCACCCTGAACTTCACGCTGGACTGCCCCAACAACCGCTACATCAACGACGAGGCGATCTGCCAGGCCGTGGTGGGCATGTGGGCCAAGGTGGGTGTGAAGGCCACGATGAACGCCATGCCGCGTTCGACCTACTTCCCCAAGGTGCAGAACTCCGACACCAGCGCCTACCTGTTCGGCTGGGGCGTGCCGACGTTCGACGCCATGTACACGCTGCAGAACCTGATCCGCACCAAGGGCGAAGGCGCGGACGGCATGTACAACCTGGGCAACTACAGCAACAAGGAACTGGACGCGATCATCGATCGCATCAAGACCGAAACCGACGCGGCCAAGCGCGATGCCGACATCCAGAAGGTGCTGGAAGTCCACGCCAAGGAATTCGGCCACATCGCGCTGCACGACCAGGTCATTCCCTGGGCCATGCGCAAGAACGTCACGGTCATCCACCGCGCCGACAATCGCCTCGTTGCCGATTGGGTCAAGGTCGACTGATCCCGGCTAACCAGATAGCGAAGCCCCTGCTCAGGGGCTTCGCCGTCTTTGTTTTTCCCGCCTATGTTTGCTTTCATACTGCGTCGCCTGTTGCAGGCCGTAGCGGTGATGCTCACCGTCGCGCTACTGGCCTTTGTGCTTTTTCAATACGTCGGCGACCCTGTCACCATCATGCTGGGGCAGGACGCCACCGATGCCGAGCGCATCGAACTGCGTGAACGCCTGGGCCTGAACGAGCCCGCCATCGTTCAATTCGGCCACTTCGTGGCCAACGCCGCCCAGGGTAACTTCGGCATCTCCCTGCGCCAGAGCGAACCGGTTTCCACCCTGCTCAAATCGCGCCTGCCCGCCACGCTGGAACTGTCCATGGTGGCGGCGTTGCTGGCGCTGGTGGTGGGCGTGCCGCTGGGCGTGTATACCGCGCTCAAGCGCAACAGCCTGCTGTCGCAGCTGCTGCTGGCCGGCTCGCTGCTGGGGGTGTCGCTGCCGACCTTCCTGATCGGCATCCTGCTGATCCTGGTGTTCTCGGTGCAGCTGGGCTGGCTGCCCAGCTATGGCCGCGGCGATACCGTCAGCGTGGGCTGGTGGACGTCGGGCCTGTTCACCGCCACGGGCTGGAAGCACCTGATCCTGCCGTCCATCACGCTGTCGCTGTTCCAGATGACCCTGGTGCTGCGGCTGGTGCGGTCGGAAATGCTCGAGGTGCTGCGGTCGGACTACATCAAGTTCGCACGCGCCCGCGGCCTGAAGCGCCGCGCCATCCACTTCGGCCATGCGCTGAAGAACACCATGGTGCCGGTCATCACCATCACCGGTCTGCAGCTGGGCGGCATCATCGCCTTTGCCATCGTGACCGAGACGGTGTTCCAGTGGCCGGGCATGGGTCTGTTGTTCATCCAGGCGGTGCAATTCGCCGACGTGCCGGTGATGGCCGCGTACCTGTGCCTGATCGCGCTGGTATTCGTGGTGATCAACCTGATCGTCGATCTTCTGTATTTTGTCGTGGACCCGCGCTTGCGCTCGGGATTGACCCGCGGCGGAGGTGGCCACTGATGCGCGCCGTCATGAAACGCTGGTGGGACAGCGACATTGCCTGGGCCTGGCGCCGGGCGCCCGTGGCCATCGTGGCCACCGTCTTGCTGGCCTTGCTGCTGATCGGCTCGTTCGGCGCCGGCTGGGTCGCGCCGCACAATCCGTTCGACCTGACCAAGGTGGAACTGCTGGATGCGCTGTTGCCGCCGGCCTGGGAGGCCAACGGCCAGCAGACCTATCTGCTGGGCACCGACAGCCAGGGCCGCGACCTGTATTCGGCGATCCTGTACGGCACTCGCGTGTCGCTGCTGATCGGCCTGGCGTCGGTGCTGCTGTCGATGCTGATCGGCATCGTGCTGGGGCTGATCTCGGGCTACGCGGGCGGACGCATCGATGCGTTCATCATGCGGATCGCGGACGTGCAGCTGTCGTTCCCGGCGATCCTGATCGCGCTGCTGATCGACGGCGTGGCGCGTGCGGCAGTGCCGCGCGAGCTGCACGAGATCATCGCGTTCCCGGTGCTGATCGGCGCCATCGCGCTTGCCGGCTGGCCGCAGTACGCCCGCACGGTGCGGGGGTCGACGCTGGTGGAGAAGAACCGCGAATACGTGCAGGCCGCGCGGGTGATCGGGGTGGCTTCGCCGGTCATCATGTTCCGCCATGTGCTGCCCAATGTGCTGGGGCCGGTGCTGGTACTGGCGACCGTGCACCTGGCCACCGCGATCATCACCGAGGCGACGCTGTCGTTCCTGGGGGTGGGGGTGCCGCCGACGGCGCCGTCGCTGGGCACGCTGATCCGCATCGGCAACGATTTCCTGTTTTCCGGAGAGTGGTGGATCACCATCTTCCCAGGCGCCGCGTTGGTGTTGCTGGTGCTGTCGGTCAATCTGCTGGGTGACTGGCTGCGCGACGCGCTCAACCCGCGTCTGAATTGAGGTCTTACATGAGCGCACTTCTTGAAGTCCGCAATCTGCGCGTCGAGTTTCCGACGCGCCGCGGCACCCTGCGCGCCCTGGACGACGTGTCCTTTTCGATCCAGGCGGGCGAAGTCCTGGGCGTGGTGGGGGAATCGGGCGCGGGCAAGTCCCTGACGGGCGCGTCCATCATCGGCCTGCTGGAACCGCCGGGCCGCATCGCGGGCGGCGAGATATTGCTGGCCGGCCGCCGCATCGACAATCTGCCGGACGAGCAGATGCGCCGCGTACGCGGCCGCGAGATCGGGGCGGTGTTCCAGGACCCGCTGACCTCGCTCAATCCGCTGTACACGGTGGGCCGGCAATTGGCCGAGACCATCGTGACGCACCTGGACCTGAGCTGGTCGCAGGCGCGCAACCGGGCGGTGGAACTGCTGGCGTCGACGGGCATCCCCGCCGCGCGCGAGCGCATCGACCATTACCCGCACCAGTTCTCGGGCGGCATGCGCCAGCGCGTGGTGATCGCGCTGGCCCTGGCGGCCGAACCGAAGCTGGTGGTGGCGGACGAGCCGACGACGGCGCTGGACGTGTCGATCCAGGCGCAGATCATCGAGCTGCTCAAGCGGCTGTGCCGCGAGCACGGCACGGCGGTGATGCTGATCACGCACGACATGGGCGTGATTGCGGAAACGGCGGACCGGGTGGCAGTGATGTACGCGGGCCGGGTAGCCGAGATCGGTCCGGTGGCCGATGTGATCCACCAGCCGCGCCACCCGTATACGGCGGGGCTGATGGGGTCGATCCCGTCGCTGGAAGGGCATGCCGAAAGGCTGGTGCAGATCGACGGCAGCATGCCGCGGCTGAATGCGATTCCACCGGGCTGTGCGTTCAACCCGCGCTGCGGGCGGCGGCTGCCGCGTTGCGCCCAGGACCGGCCCGAGCTGATGCCGGCCGGCACGTCGCGCGCGGCCTGTTGGCTGCATGAGGGGGCCGCGGCCCCGAGTGGCAAGCAATCGGAGGTGGCAGCATGAGCGCGCCGTTGGTGGAAGTGAAGGACGCGGCGCGCTGGTTCGATGTGTCGCCGCCCTGGCTGGAACGCAAGCTGGCGGGCAAGCCGCGGGTGATGCTGCGGGCGGTGGACGGCGTGTCGTTCGAGATTGCGCGCGGCGAGACGCTGGCGCTGGTGGGCGAGTCGGGCTGCGGCAAGTCGACGGTGGCGCGGATGCTGGTGGGGCTGTATGGCCTGACGCGCGGCGATATCCGCTTCGACGGCCAGCCGCTGTCGAAGATGTCGGAGCCGGGCGGCCGGGCGCTGCGCAAGCGGCTGCAGATGATTTTCCAGGACCCGTATGCGAGCCTGAATCCGCGTTGGCGGGTGGGGCGGATCATCGCGGAGCCGATGCTGACGCACACGACGATGACGCCGGCGGAGCGGACGGCGCGGGTGGGGGATCTGCTCAAGCAGGTGGGGCTGGACCCGGCGGACCAGGGCCGCTATCCGCACCAGTTTTCAGGCGGGCAGCGCCAGCGCATTTCGATTGCGCGGGCGCTGGCGGTGAATCCGGAATTCCTGGTGTGCGATGAACCGACTTCGGCGCTGGATGTGTCGGTGCAGGCGCAGGTGCTGAATCTGATGAAGGACCTGCAGCGGGAGCTGGGGCTGACGTATCTGTTCATCTCGCACAATCTGGCGGTGGTGCACCATGTGGCGGATCGGGTGGGGGTGATGTATCTGGGGCGGATGGTGGAAGTGGCGCCCCGGGACGAGCTGTTTGCCCGGCCGCGGCATCCGTATACGCGGATGCTGCTGGAGGCGATTCCGGATATCAATGGGGCGGGCAAGCCGCGCACGGCGGTGGCGGGGGAAGTGCCCAATCCGCTGAATCCGCCTTCAGGGTGTACGTTTCATCCCCGCTGTCCACATGCGGATGAGCGGTGCAAGGCCGAGGCGCCTGTTGCTGGGTTGGCGGGGGTGTCGGTTGTTGCTTGTCATGCGGTGCAGGAGGGGAGGATCTAGGGTTTTTTGCTGTTGGTGGGCGGGCGTTCTTTAGGCGTCAGGAGCGGCGGGGTGCGGGGGGCGTGGGGCTACGATTGCGGTCCGGAGCCTTCGCTCCGGACTGCCCCTTCGTCATCCTCGTCACCGCCTTCGGCGGTTCCTTCGGATTCCCTCGGGCGCATCTACACGCCCCGCGCCCCCCGCACCCCGCCGCTCCTGACTCGCGTCCGTGGCTCGCCGTCGTTGCTGGGGCGAGTGGTTTGCTTGGCGTTCTTGCCTCGGGTTTCTTGGGGGAGGAGGGTCTTGCGGGGCCGCGGCAACGAGGCCGCGCGGGCGGCCCGTCGCCGCATTTGGTTTGTGGGGCGTCGTTGCGGCTTGGCCGCTTTGCTGGACCGGCCCGTTCTGGGCGGTCCCTTTCCAGCTTTGAGTGTTCGACTGTTGCGTCGCCGCGTGGCTCAGTGGCGGTGGCCGGGGTCGTTGGGGTCGTGCGGGTGGTCGTGGCCCAGGGGGTCGTCTTCTTCGTCGTCGTCTTCTTCGTCGGGGTCGGGCAGGGGTTCTTCGGTCAGGGCGAAGGGCAGGACGTCTTCCAGGTTGTCGGACCAGGCGGATTCTTCGCCGTCGTGGTCGAGTTTGATGAAGCGTTCGCCTTCGTTGAGCGAGATCTGGATGGCCCACAGGTAGAGGCAGTCGTAGGTGTCGTCGTCGGTCTGGGGCAGGCCGCCGCGGTTGCCGAGCAGGCGGGCGCCGGGGCCGCCCAGCTGGACGTGGGTCTGGGCTTCGTCGGTCTTGGCGTTTTCGTCGATGGGCACGCCGTAGGTGACCCATTCGGTGCCTTCGTCGCCCAGGACGACTTCGGCCAGGACGGGCTTGCCGAGGTAGGCGCTGAGGGCGTCGGCGGTCTTGGCCAGCATGTCGAGTTCGGTCGCGCTGAAGTGGGTCAGGGAAGGCGGGGGCGTGGCAGAGGCGGACATGAGGGTTCCTGGGCGCGATGATGCCGCGGGTACGGCGTTACGAAAAAACAATCGCTATTGTCTCGCGATCGCGCAAGCCGTGCATCGCACGGGTGGATGACGATTTACGCGGGGGGAGTGCGGCTATAGCGGAGCGGGCGCACCGGGATGGTGCGACGGGCGGGGCGGCTCGGTGCGCTTGCGGGCGCTGTCGGGGGATTGGCCGGTCAGGCGCTGGAACATGGCGATGAAGGCGGACGGGGTGCTGTAGCCGAGGTCGCGGGCGATGGCCTGGACGGACTGGCCGGCTTCGAGCATGCCGAGGGCGCTGACGACGCGCAGGCGCTGGCGCCATTCGTTGAAGGTCATGCCCAGGTGCTGCTGGCAGTGGCGCAGCAGGGTGCGTTCGGTGATGCCGGCGGTGGCGGCCCAGTGGGCGGCGCTGCGCTTGTCGCCGGGCTGGCTTTGCAAGGCGGCCAGGATGGGGGCCAGGACGGGTTCGCTGGCGGATGGCAGGTAGCTGGCGTAGGCGCGGGCGACGCGGATCTGGTCGATGACGACCTGGGCCAGGCGGCGATCTTCGGGGGTGTCGGGGTAGGTGATGCCGCGCCGTTCGAAGTCGGCCAGGACAGCGCGCATGACGGGGCTGATTTCGAGGGTGCAGGGGGCGGCGGGCAGGTCGGCGCAGGCGGCGGCAGGGATGTCGATGCAGGCGTAGTGGACGTCGTCCTGGTTCTGGCAGCAGTGCTCTATCTGGGGCGGTATCCAGATGGCGTACTGGGGCGGGGACAGGTAGGTGGCGCCTTCGATGCCGATTTCCATGATGCCGGACAGGGCGAAGTTCAGTTCGCCCCAGGGCGAGGTGTGCCGCCTGACGCGGGAATGCGGCAGGAAGTGCAGGATGCGGCAGGCCAGGGGGTAGGGGCGGCCAGGGCCGAGGTCCGGGGGCGTAGAAGCCATGTCCGAAGTTCACAGGAGTTTGTCTGATTTTCATTATATACATCGAGTCGGACATAGCCCTACACTGGCCAGCCATTCCTGTTTGGCAGTACCGCTTCCATGACGCGCGCAGTTTCTCCGGGGACGACCCCGGCCTCTTCCTCGGCTTCTTCCCCGGCTTCTTCTCCTGTTCCGGCCCGCTATTTCCTGTTTCCGCTGCTGGCGGCGCTGATCTGGTCGGTCAACATGATCGTCACCAAGATGGCGGCGGACGTGATTTCACCGGCAGTCATCGGCTTTTATCGCTGGGCGCTGGCGGGCGTGGTGCTGACGCCGTTCGCGCTGCCGGGGGTGTGGCGCAACCGGCGCGTGGTGCTGCCCTACCTGCCGAAGTTCGCGGTGCTGGGCGGGCTGGGCATGGCGCTGTACCAGGGGCTGGCCTATGTGGCGGCGAGCAGCACCACGGCGACCAATATGGGCATCATCACGGCGATGATTCCGCTGATGACGATCGCGGTGGGGGCGCTGGTGCTGCGCGAGCGGCCGTCGGCGATGGCACTGCTGGGCGGCCTGTTGTCGCTGGCGGGGCTGGCGCTGTTGATCGGCGAGGGCGATCCGGCGCGGCTGTTGTCGGTGGGCGCGAATCACGGCGACGTGCTGATGGGCCTGGGGGCGCTGGCGTATGCGCTGTACGGCGTGCTGTTGCGCCGCTGGGGCCTGCCGGTGGGGCCGTGGCAGTCGCTGTATGTGCAGGTGGCGTTCGGCGTGCTGTTCCAGCTGCCAGCCTTCCTGGTGGCGCCGGCCGCATCGCTCAATGGCGAGAACCTGCCGCTGGTGCTGTATGCGGCGATATTTCCGTCGCTGTTCGCGCCGTTCCTGTGGATGCAGGGGGTGCGGCACCTGGGGCCGAACCGCGCCAGCATGTTCCTGAACGTGATGCCGGTGGCCACGGTGGCGATCGCGGCGCTGTTCCTGGACGAGAAGCCGCACCTGTTCCATATCGTGGGCGGCGCCATGGCGCTGGCGGGGGTGATGCTGGCGCAGATGCGCGCGCCGTTCGCCGGGGGCAAGCCCGCCGCGCAAGGCTGACGCGCGCCTGTCAGGGTTCCGGCCTACAATCAACGGTTCATCAGCTTTCTTACCCTATACGAGCCCATGGCCCAATACGTCTACACCATGAACCGCGTCGGCAAGATCGTGCCGCCCAAGCGGCAGATCCTGCGTGACATCTCGCTTTCGTTTTTTCCTGGCGCCAAGATCGGCGTGCTGGGCCTGAACGGCTCGGGCAAGTCGACGCTGCTGAAGATCATGGCAGGCGTGGACCGCGAGATCGAAGGCGAAGCCACGCCCATGCCGGGCCTGAACATCGGCTACCTGCCGCAGGAACCGCAGCTCAACCCCGAGCACACGGTCCGCCAGGCCGTCGAAGAAGGCCTGGGCGCCGTGGTCACCGCCAAGAAGCGCCTGGACGAGGTCTACGCCGCCTACGCCGAGCCGGACGCCGATTTCGACGCCCTGGCCGCCGAACAGGCTGAACTCGAAGCCATCATCGCGGCCGCTGCCTCCAGCGGCGCCGACGACATCGAGCACCAGATGGAAATCGCCGCCGACGCGCTGCGCCTGCCGCCCTGGGATGCCATCGTCGGCAACCTGTCCGGCGGTGAAAAGCGCCGCGTGGCGCTGTGCCGCCTGCTGCTGTCCAAGCCCGACATGCTGCTGCTCGACGAACCGACCAACCACCTGGATGCCGAAAGCGTCGAATGGCTGGAACAGTTCCTGCACAAGTTCCCGGGCACCGTCGTGGGCGTGACCCACGATCGCTACTTCCTGGACAACGCGGCCGAATGGATCCTCGAACTGGACCGCGGCTACGGCATCCCCTGGAAGGGCAACTACAGCTCGTGGCTGGAACAGAAAGAAGACCGCCTCAAGCAGGAAGAGTCCTCGGAATCGGCCCGCCAGAAGACCATCAAGAAAGAACTTGAATGGGTGCGCCAGAACCCCAAGGGCCGCCAGGCCAAGGCCAAGGCGCGTCTGGCCCGCTTCGAGGAACTGTCGTCCTACGAATACCAGAAGCGCAACGAAACCCAGGAAATCTTCATTCCCGTGGGCGAGCGCCTGGGCAACGAGGTCATCGAATTCAACAACGTCAGCAAGGCCTATGGCGATCGCCTGCTGATCGACAACCTCAGCTTCAAGGTGCCGCCGGGCGCCATCGTCGGCATCATCGGCGCCAACGGCGCCGGTAAGTCGACGCTGTTCCGCATGATCGCCGGCCGCGAGCAGCCCGATTCGGGCGAAGTGAAGGTCGGCCAGACCGTCAAGCTGGCCTTCGTCGACCAGTCGCGCGATGCGCTGGAAGACAAGAAGACCGTGTTCGACGCGGTGGCCGACGGCGCCGACATCCTCACCGTGGGCAAGTTCGAAATGTCGTCGCGCGCCTACCTGGGCCGCTTCAACTTCAAGGGCGGCGACCAGAACAAGGTGGTCGGCCAGCTGTCCGGCGGCGAACGCGGCCGCCTGCACATGGCCAAGACGCTGATCGCCGGCGGCAACGTGCTGCTGCTGGACGAACCGTCCAACGACCTCGACGTCGAAACCCTGCGCGCCCTCGAAGACGCGCTGCTCGAGTTCCCCGGCAGCGTCATGGTGATCAGCCACGATCGCTGGTTCCTGGACCGCATCGCCACGCACATCATGGCGTTCGAAGGCGACTCGCAAGTGGTGTTCTTCGATGGCAACTACCAAGAGTACGAAGCCGACAAGAAACGCCGCCTGGGCGAAGAAGGCGCCAAGCCCAAGCGCCTGCGCTACAAGGCCCTGAAGTAATCCCGCCTGTAACGCAGTCCGAGAAATCCCGGCCGATGTGAACTGACCCCCGAAAGTTGGACTTTGATCCAACCTTCGGGGGTTTTTTGCATGGCAAAGTACGACGAGCAGTTCAAGCTGGACGCTGTCCGGCGGTATCTGTCTGA
>NZ_CADIJO010000023.1 GCF_902859705.1 Achromobacter deleyi
GCAGGCCGCCGCGCACCGTTTCGGCGATGTACGCGGCCGCGAACATGATGATCGCGATCTGCGCGCGCAACAGCTTGTCGATGGAAAAGCCTTCGGGCAGGAACAGCGGCAACATCACCGACGACATGAACAGCAGGCTGATCAGCGGCACGCCGCGGATGAGCTCGATGTACACGACGCACAGCGCCTTGATCGCGGGCATCTTCGAGCGCCGGCCCAGGGCCAGCAGCACGCCGATCGGGAAGGCGAAGGCGATGCCGAACGTGGACAGGATCAGCGTGAGCGGCAGGCCGCCCCAGCGTGCGTTTTCCACGTAGGTCAGGCCGAACACGCCACCCCACATCAACAGGGCCACGGCGGTCAGGCCGACGGTCCAGATGACAGCGAGCTTCCAGTTCCAGAAGCGGCGGATGCCGCTGCAGACGATGACCGCGATCAGGATGATCGTGGCGATCAGCGGACGCCATTGTTCGTCGTACGGATACGTGCCGAACAGGATCAGGCGGTGCTTCTCGATGATGAAGGCCCAGCAGGCGCCGCCGACGGACGCGCGGCATTCCTGGGCGTTGGCGGCGGTGTAGTTGGCGCGGATAACGGCCCACTCCACCAGCGCCGGCACCGACATCAACAGGAACCAGGCCACCAGTACAGTGATCAGGATGTTCAGCGGCGAGGAAAACAGGCGCTCGCGCAACCAGGCCCAGACGCCGACGTGGGTCTTGGGCGGCGGCAGCCCTTCGGTGGGGAGTTGCGCGGGGGTGTTCATATGACGGCTCATATCAACGCTCCACCAGCGCGATGCGCTTGTTGTACCAGTTCATGAATATCGAGATCGACAGGCTGACCGTCAGGTAGGCGCCCATGATGATGAGAATGCCCTCGATGGCCTGGCCAGTCTGGTTCAGCGTGGTGTTCACCACCGACACGATGTCCGGATAGCCGATGGCTACCGCCAGGGAACTGTTCTTCAACAGGTTCAGGTACTGACTGGTCATGGGCGGGATGATGACGCGCAGCGCTTGCGGCAACACCACCAGGCGCAGCGCCAGGGGCCGACGCAGGCCCAGCGCGCCCGCGGCTTCCCATTGGCCGTTGCCGACCGCCTGGATGCCCGAGCGCACGACTTCGGCGATGAAGGCGGCGGTGTAGATCACCAGGCCCAGCAGCAGGGCGGCGAACTCGGGCGTCAGGGTCAGCCCGCCCGAGAAGTTGAAACCCTTCAGTTCGGGCATGTCCAGCGTCAGCGAGGCGCCGCTGGCCAGCCAGCCCACGACCGGCAGGCCGATCAACAGGCCGATGGCGAAGCGCCCCAGCGGAAATGGCCGGCCAGTGGCTTCCTGGCGCTGTTTGCCCCAGTGGCCCAGGAACAGGATGGCGACAATCGCCAGGCCCAGTCCGCCCAGCACCCAATCCAGCGAGGCGCCTTCCAGCCCCGGCACCTTCAGGCCGCGGTTGGAAATGAACACGCCCGGCAGCGGATGGTGCGCCTGGCGCGGGCCGGGCATGTTCTCGGTAATGAGCGCGTACCAGAAGAACAGCTGCAACAGCAGCGGCACGTTGCGCATGACTTCGACGTAGATCGAGGCCAGGCGGGCCACCAGCCAGTTCCTGGACAGACGGCCCACGCCGATCAGCACGCCCAGCGCGGTGGCCGCGACCAGGGCGATCAGACCGACGCGCAGCGTGTTCAGGATGCCGACGGCGATGGCGCGGCCGTAGGTGTCGGCCGGGCCGTAGGCGATGGGCGATTCGCCGATGGCGAAGCCGGCTTCGCGCGTCAGGAAACCAAAGCCGGTGGCGATGTTGCGCAGCGCCAGGTTTTGCAGGGTGTTGTGGACCAGGAACCAGATGGCCGACCCCGCCAGGGCCAGCGCCAGGGCCTGGTAGGCCAGGGCGCGGGTGGCGGGGTCGCTCCAGGACCAGCGGCGCGGCGCGCGCCGCGCGGTGGCGGAACTTGCTTTACCCACGGTTCAGCCCGCCATCAGCGCGTTGACCGCGGCGGCCAGGCGGTCCATGCCTTGCTCGATCACCTCGGTGGCGGTGGCGAACGAGAAACGCACGTAGGGCGACAGGCCGTACGAGCCGCCGTCGATCACGGCCACGCCGGCCTGGCGCAGGAAGAACAGGCTGACGTCCAGGTCGGTCTTCAGTTCGCCGTCGGGGCCGGTGCGGCCGATCAGGCCGCTGACGTTGGCGTAGACATAGAAGGCGCCGTCGGGCGTGGCGCACGAGATGCCGGGAATGGCGTTCAGGCGGCGCACGATCAGGTCGCGGCGGTCCTTGAAGATGGCAACCATGTCGGTGACGCTGGTCTGGTCGCCTTCCAGGGCGGCCTGGGCGGCGGCTTGCGAGATGGCGCTGGGGCAGCTGGTGCTTTGCGACATCACGGTGCTCATCGCCTTGATCAGGTCGGCCGGGCCGGCGCCGTAGCCCACGCGCCAGCCGGTCATGGCGTACGACTTGGACATGCCGTTGACGATCAGCGTGCGGTCGGCCAGTTGCGGTTCCACCTGCACGGGCGACACGTGCGGCTCATTGCCATAGCAGAAGGGCGCGTAGATCTCGTCGCTGAGAATCCAGACGCGCGGATGGCGCAGCAGCACGTCGGTCAGGGCGCGCATTTCGGCGCGGCTGTAGACGGCGCCGCTGGGGTTGCTGGGCGAATTCAGGATCAGCCAGCGGGTGCGCGGCGTGATGGCGGCTTCCAGGGTGGCGGCGTCCAGCTTGAAGCCCTGCGATTCCGGGCCGGCCGCGACGACGGGTTTGCCTTCGTTGAGCAGCACCATGTCCGGGTACGAGACCCAGTACGGCGCGCACACGATCACTTCGTCGCCGGGTTCCAGGCTGGCGGTGAGCGCCGCGCTGATGATCTGCTTGGCGCCGGCGCCCACGGTGATCTGGTCCAGGCCGTACTTGGCGCCCAGCGTCAGTTCCAGGCTGTTGGCGATGGCGCGGCGCAGGCCCGGGGTGCCATTGGGGCTGGTGTAGCGGATGTCGCCGTCGGCAATGGCGGCCTGCCCGGCGCGCGCGATGTGGGCGGGCGTGGGCATGTCGGGCTCGCCCAGGGTGAAGTCGGCGATCTCGCGGCCGGCGCGGCGCAGTTCGTCGACGACGATCTTGGCGGCCATGCTGGGGGAAGGTTTGATCTGCTTGAGGCGGGCGTTGACGATGCTGTTCATGGTGACTGCTTCTGAAAAAAGGCGGTGGCCGGCACACCCGCCGGCCCCGCGAAAATCAAGGAAAACGTATGGCACGGCCAGGCGGGCGGATCCGGCCTGGCCGCGGGGCGGCCCGCCTTGCCTGCGGGCAAGGCGGGCCTGGGCATCAACGCACCGGCCAGCCGTACATCAGGCCGCCTTGCGTCCACAGCTTGTTCAGGCCGCGGTCCAGCTTCAGGGGGCTTTCCTTGCCCATGGCGCGGTCGTAGCTTTCGCCGTAGTTGCCGACCTGCTTGATGATGTTGTAGGCCCACTTGTCGTCCAGCCCCAGGTTCTTGCCCATGCCGGGCGTCACGCCCAGGATGCGCTGCACGTTGGGGTTCGTGCTCTTGAGCATATCGTCGACGTTCTTGGACGTGATGCCGTATTCCTCGGCTTCCAGCATGGCGTTGAGCGACCAGCGCACCACGTTGAACCACTGTTCGTCGCCCTGGCGCACCATGGGGCCCAGCGGTTCCTTGGACAGGTTTTCCGGCAGGATTTCCCAGTCGTCGGGCTTGGCCAGGCGCGTGCGCATGTTGGCGGCGGTGTTGGACTTGTCGTTGGTGTAGGCGTCGCAGCGGCCCGATTCCAGCAGGCGGAAGTTTTCGTCGTAGTTCTCGACCAGCACCGGCTTGAAGGTGATGCCGCGGGCGCGGAAGTAGTCGGCCAGGTTCAGTTCGGTGGTGGTGCCAGGCTGCACGCAGACGGTGGCGCCGTCCAGTTCCTTGACCGTCTTCACGTTCATGGACTTCTTCACGATCAGGCCCTGGGCGTCATAGAAGTTCACGCCCACGCCGATCAGGCCCAGCGTGGTGTCACGCGTCAGGGTCTGGGTGGTGTTGCGCGACAGCATGTCGATTTCACCGGATTGCAAGGCGGTGAACTTGGCCTGGGCGGTCAGCACATTGCCCTTGACCTTGGACGCATCGCCGAACATCGCGGCGGCCACGGCGCGGCACATGTCCACGTCCAGGCCGGTCCATTCGCCCTTGCTGTCCAGCACCGAGAAACCGGGAATGCCGGCAAAGCCGCATTGCAGGAAGCCTTTTTTCTTGACGGCTTCGAAGGTGACGCCGGCTTGGGCGCCGGACGCCACGCACAGCAGGGTCGCCGCGACGGCGGTGGTCAGGAACTTGCGCATGAAAGTGTTCTCCAGGGGAGGGGGTAGGACGAAGCGAAGGGCAAAGACCGGACGCGCGACAACGCGCCCCACGCCTGTCGGGCAGAGGCGGCGGTGTCTACGGATACGGACGGGGGAGGGGAAAGCGAGGAATGCGGCGAGGTCGCGGCAGCGGCTTTCCAGACGGGCGGCTACCGGTGGATACGGGTGGCGTAGCGTTGGAAGGTCGGGCGCAGGGCAGGCAACGTGGTCATCGGCGGCACTTGGACGGCAGGTCTTGCGTAACTGATCCCGAGTGGCGGCTGTCACTGACGGGCTTTACGAACTCATGAGACGTATGATGGCAGCCATCATACAAGTGAGCAAGTAAGGGGATTCCCGTAATTTGGGGAATGCCGGGGGTTATATGGCGCCCGTGGGGCGCCGGACGTATTCAGGGCAGATGCCTGTCGTGATCTTTTGGTGGGATGCTTTGAGCGCATCCCACAAGGCAAAGGGCGTGGTCGCCCGCGATCAGGCGGGTGGGTGCGACAGCAGCTTGCGGTAGCGGGCGATGCTGTCGCCCAGGTGGCGGGCCATGGCGGCGCGGGCCGCGCCGGGGTCGCGCCGCATGATGGCCGTCAGGATGGCCTCGTGTTCCTGCACGTTGCGGGTTTCGTAGGTTTCGAGTTCTTCGGGCGTCTTGCCGCCGTGCTTGATGTTCAGGTCCAGCATGACGTCGCGCACCGCGGCCTGCAGCAGCGCGGGAAAGTGCGGGTTATTGGACGCGCGGGCGATGGACAGGTGGAATTCGTAGTCGGCCTTGACGGCGGCTTCCATGTCGCGGGTGGCGCGGTTGAAGGCGTCGAACGCCTCGACGATGCCGCTCAGGTCGGCGGCGCTGCGGCGCTCTGCCGCCAGCCCACAGGCCTCGACCTCGAGCCCGGCGCGCAATTCCATGATGTGCAGGGCCCAGCGCGGGTCGCCTGCCGGCGCCACGACGAAGTCGATGGGCTTTTCGCGGTCTTCGGTGACGAAGACGCCGATGCCGGCCTTGCTGACCAGCCGGCCGCTCAGGCGCATCGAGGCCACGGCTTCGCGGATGACGGTGCGGCTGACGTCGAACTCGGCGCACAGCGCGTGCTCTGACGGCAGCTTGTCGCCGGGGCGGTACTGCCGGGCGTCCAGGCGCTTGGTCAGTTCGTCGATCACGACGTCGGTCAAGCGCGAACGCGGGCGGGGCCGGGGATTTTCCATTGTCTCTTTTTGGGGTGTGGTGCCGGGGGACGAAGGCCTAATGATAAACGGCCGGGGCCGTATGACAGCATACAGGAGAGGAATTGGGGGACTGGCTTATCATGCCCCTTCCGACACACACAAAAAATGGAACCCACGCACGATGCCGAAGAACGATCTGTACTTTGACGATGAAGACGAAGGCCTGGCGCGGGAAACCAGCCATCCCAACTTCGTGGCGCTGGCCGGCGATGACTTCTACTACGACAGCGGTGACGATTTCAGCCCGTTTGGCAGCGATGACGGCAGTGATGCTTTCAGCGCCCTGCAGGACTGGTACGGCGAGAACAAGAGCGGCAAGGGAATCGTCAAGTTCATGAACGAGTTTCTGGCCGGCTGGGGGCTGGATGTGCCCTGGGACCGCATTCAGCATGACCTGGACGCCAGGACGCAGTGGCTGGATGAGGACGCCATGCACAAGCACTTTTTTCAAAGCGAATGCCGCGCGATCGTGGCGACGGCGTTCGGGCAGCTGAAGATTGCCGGCCGTATCGATGCCGAGTTGCTGGGCCTGGCCAAGGCGGCCATTGCGGATCAGCTGTGGCTGAATGCGCGGGCGCGCATCAAGTATCCGAAGTGGGAATTCGCCGACCAGGAGCACGCGCGCCTGGAACAGATGTTGGCGGTGCTGAATCAGCCGTCGGTGGGGTGATGGCACGAGGCTTGGGGTGATGCGTCTAGCGTCACCCCAAGCATTGCCTTTACTGCGGGCCCAGCTTCTTGATCAGCGCGTTGAGCATTTCCAGCTCGTCGGGCTTCAGATCCGTCAGCGGGGCGCGCACAGGACCCGCATCGTGGCCGACCAGCTTGGCGCCGGCCTTGACGATGCTGACGGCGTAGCCGGCGCAGCGGTTGCGGATTTCCAGGTAGGGCAGGAAGAACTCGTCGAGCAGGCGGTTCGTCGTGTCGTGGTCGTGCGCGGCGACGGCGCGGTAGAAGTCCATCGCGGTCTTGGGCACGAAGTTGAAGACGGCGGACGAGTACACCGGCACGCCCAGGGCCTTGTAGGCCGCGGCGTAGACCTCGGCAGTGGGCAGGCCGCCCAGGTACGAGAAGCGGTCGCCCAGCTTGCGGCGGATGCGGACCATGGCTTCGATGTCGCCGATGCCGTCCTTGAAGCCGACCAGGTTGGGGCAACGGTCGGCCAGCACGGCCAGGCTGTCGGCCGACAGGCGCGACTGGGCGCGGTTGTAGACGATGACGCCGATCTTGACCGATTTGCAGACCTGTTCGACGTGGTCAAGAATGCCTTGTTGCGAGGCTTCGGTCAGGTAGTGGGGCAACAACAGCACGCCCTTGGCGCCCAGGCGTTCGGCTTCTTGCGCATAGGCGATGGCGACACGGGTGGGGCCGCCGGCGCCCGCCAGGATCGGCACTTTGCCGGCGCAGGTGTTCACGGCGGTGCGGATGACATCGGAATACTCGGACGGGGCCAGCGAGAAGAACTCACCCGTGCCGCCGGCCGCGAACAGGGCGGTGGCGCCGTAGGGCGCCAGCCATTCCAGGCGTTGGGCGTAGGTCTTGGCGTTGAAATCGCCGTTCTGGTCGAAGTCGGTAACGGGGAAGGACAACAGGCCTTCCGAGACGATGGCCTTGAGTTCCTGGGGAGTGGTCATACCTGGGTCCGTGATTGCGAGAAAAAGCCGTCGGTGAGGACGGCGGGAAGAAAGATCAGTGGATGTATGTCATCGTACAACATACAGGATGAGCGGGCAAAGTAGTAAATCAGCTCGCTGATGTTGTCGTACAACATGTGGCACCAAGTGAAGCACGGGAGACAGCCGCCAACGAAGCAGCATCTGAAGCAGATGCCGAGGCAAACCCCGCGTGGCCGCATCGAGGGAACCCTCATTCCAAAGAAAAACGGGCGGCTCATCGCCGCCCGCCTTGGCCGAATGCAGGACGCGTCAGACGGCGATGACCCCGTCCACCATGCGCGGCAGGTTCAGCGGATTGGCGCGCTTGACGCCATCGGGCAGCAGCGCATCAGGCAGGTCCTGGTAGCAGACCGGGCGCAGGAAGCGGCGGATGGCGGTGGCGCCGACCGAGGTCGAGGCGGGGTTGGACGTGGCCGGGAAGGGGCCGCCGTGCACCATCGCATGGCTGACTTCGACGCCGGTGGGGTAGCCGTTGGCCAGGATGCGGCCGGCCTTGCGTTCCAGCACGGGCAGCAGCGCGCGCGCCGCATCGGTGTCGGCGTCGTCCACAAATAGCGTGGCGGTCAGCTGGCCTTCCAGATGTTCGGCCACGGCGCGCATCTCGGCGGCATCGCGGCAGGCCACGACGAGGGACGCCGGGCCGAAGACTTCGGCCTCGAGTTCGGGCGATGCCAGGAAACGGGCGGCGTCGGTGCCGAAGACGGCAGGGCCGGCGGCGTTGGCGGCAGGCTTTGAGGCTTCGCCGCGGCCCAGTGTGGCGACGCTGGCGTGGCCGGCCAGGGCCTGTTCGCCTTGCGTGTAGGCCGAGAAGATGCCGGGCGTCAGCATGGTGGCCGCGCCCTTGGCCTCGACAGCTTGCGCGGCGGCCTGGCGGAAGCGTTCCAGCGCCGGGCCTTCGATGCCGATGACCAGGCCCGGGTTGGTGCAGAACTGGCCCACGCCCATCACCAGCGAGTCGACAAAGCCCTTGGCGATGGCCTCGGCGCGCGTTTCCAGGGCCGCGGGCAGCAGGAATACCGGGTTGATGCTGGACATTTCGGCGTACACGGGAATCGGCACGGGGCGGGCGTTGGCGGCGGCGACCAGCGCCAGGCCGCCGCGGCGCGAGCCGGTGAAGCCGACCGCGGTGATGGCCGGGTGGGTGGCCAGGGCGGTGCCGATTTCATTGCCGGCGCCAAAGAGCAGCGAGAACGTGCCTTCTGGCAGGCCGTGCTTGGCAACGGCCTGCTGGATCACGCGGCCGACCATTTCCGAGGTGCCGGGGTGGGCGTTGTGGGCCTTGACGATGACGGGGCAGCCGGCCGCCAGGGCCGATGCGGTGTCGCCGCCGGCCACCGAGAAGGCCAGCGGGAAGTTGCTGGCGCCGAACACGGCGACCGGGCCCAGCGGCACGTTGGCCAGGCGCAGGTCGGCGCGCGGCAAGGGTTGGCGGTCGGGCTGGGCGGGGTCGATGGTGGCGTCGAGGAAGTAGCCGTCGCGCACCACGCGGGCAAACAGGCGCAGCTGGCCGACGGTGCGGCCGCGCTCGCCTTGCAGGCGGGCCAGCGGCAGGCCGGTTTCCAGATGGGTGCGCTCGATCAGCGCGTCGCCCAGTTGCAGGATGCCGTCGGCGATGCTTTCCAGGAACTGCGCGCGGGTTTCCAGGGGCGCGGCGCGGTAGGTGTCGAAGGCGGCCTGGGCCAGCTCGGCGGCGCGGGCCACGTCTTGCGCGGTGCCGGCGGGAAAGCCGGGCTCCAGGGCCTGGCCGTTGGCGGGATTGATGGCGTGCTGCGGGGCGCCGGTGCCCTTGATGGCGCTGGCGCCGATCAACATGTTGCCGGTCAAAGTCATGCGTGATTCTCCGAATGAAAACGCCCCCAGGCAGGGGGCGGGCAGGCGTGGCTGCAAGGCGGGGTTATTGGGGGCCGAGTTTTTTGATCAGGGCGTTCAGCGCTTCCAGCTCGTCGGGCTTCAGGTCCGTCAGCGGGGCGCGGACCGGGCCGGCATCGTGGCCGACCAGCTTGGCGCCGGCTTTGACGATGCTGACGGCGTAGCCGGCGCAGCGGTTGCGGATTTCCAGGTAGGGCAGGAAGAACTCGTCGAGCAGGCGGTTCGTCGTGTCGTGATCGTGCGCGGCAATGGCGCGATAGAAGTCCATCGCGGTCTTGGGCACGAAGTTGAAGACGGCGGACGAGTACACCGGCACGCCCAGGGCCTTGTAGGCCGCGGCGTAGACCTCGGCAGTGGGCAGGCCGCCCAGGTACGAGAAGCGGTCGCCCAGCTTGCGGCGGATGCGGACCATGGCTTCGATGTCGCCGATGCCGTCCTTGAAGCCGACCAGGTTGGGGCAACGGTCGGCCAGCACGGCCAGGCTGTCGGCCGACAGGCGCGACTGGGCGCGGTTGTAGACGATGACGCCGATCTTGACCGATTTGCAGACCTGTTCGACGTGGTCAAGAATGCCTTGTTGCGAGGCTTCGGTCAGGTAGTGGGGCAACAACAGCACGCCCTTGGCGCCCAGGCGTTCGGCTTCTTGCGCATAGGCGATGGCGACACGGGTGGGGCCGCCGGCGCCCGCCAGGATCGGCACTTTGCCGGCGCAGGTGTTCACGGCGGTGCGGATGACATCGGAATACTCGGACGGGGCCAGCGAGAAGAACTCACCCGTGCCGCCGGCCGCGAACAGGGCCGTGGCGCCGTAGGGCGCCAGCCATTCCAGGCGTTGGGCATAGGTCTTGGCGTTGAAGTCGCCATTCTGGTCGAAATCGGTGACGGGAAAGGACAGCAAGCCTTCCGAGACGATTTCCTTGAGTTCCTGCGGCGTGGTCATGGGCGGGGTTCCCTGTGAGGCGGGCGACGCGCCGGCGGAAGGTCTACCGAGTCGGTCGCGGTGAATAGGTACGTCATCGTACAACATGATTTTTAACGCTTCAAGACGGATTCCCCTATGAGGCGTAGAACAGCCTTGGGGAAATCCGCAATTCATCGAAGCAATCGGCAGCAACTATTCTCTTAGTTGTACGATAACGTATGGGCGCTGGTGTCGATGGCGCCGAACAACATCAGGAGACCCGAATGCAGCTCGCGGCAGGCCAAGCGCCCGTGCTTATCCAGATCCACCCCCAGGACAACGTCGCCATCGTGGCCAACGACGGCGGCTTGCCCGCCGGCACCACACTGCCGGACGGCCTGGTGCTGGTCGACACGGTGCCGCAGGGTCACAAGGTGGCGTTGCAGGACCTGGCCGAGGGCGAGGCGGTGCGGCGCTACAACGTGGTGGTGGGTTATGCGGCCAAGGCACTGCCGCGCGGCAGCTGGGTCAACGAGCGCGTCACGACGATGCCCACCGCCCGCTCCCTGCAGGACTTGCCGGTGGGCACGCGCCGCACGGCGCCGCTGCCGCCGCTGGACGGCTATACCTTTCAGGGCTACCGCAATGCCGACGGCACGGTGGGTACGCGCAATATCCTGGCCATCAGCACCACGGTGCAATGCGTGCAGGGCGTGGTGGAACACGCCGTGGCGCGCATCCGGCGCGAGCTGCTGCCGCGCTACCCGAATGTGGACGACGTGGTGGGGCTGGAACACACCTACGGCTGCGGCGTGGCGATCGATGCGCCGGGCGCGGCGATTCCGGTGCGCACGCTGCACAACATTGCCCGCAACCCGAACTTTGGCGGCACCACCATGGTGGTCAGCCTGGGCTGCGAAAAGCTGCAGCCCGAACGCCTTCTGGCGCCCGGCGCGATTCCGATCCGGGCGGGCCAGGGCATGGCGGGTGGGGGTGAGGACGGCGTGGACACCATCGTGCTGCAGGACGACGAGCACGTGGGCTTCGAATCCATGATCGACAACATCATGCGCACCGCCGAACGCCACCTGGAAAAGCTGAATCAGCGCCGGCGCGAGACCTGTCCGGCGTCTGACCTGGTGGTCGGCGTGCAGTGCGGCGGCAGCGACGCGTTTTCCGGGGTGACGGCGAACCCGGCGGTGGGCTTTGCGGCCGACCTGCTGGTGCGCGCGGGCGCCGCGGTGATGTTTTCCGAGAACACGGAAGTGCGCGACGGCATCGACCAACTGACGGCGCGCGCCGCCACGCCGGAAGTGGCCGAGGCGCTGGTGCGCGAGATGGCCTGGTACGACGATTACCTGCAACGCGGCAGCGCCGACCGCAGCGCCAACACCAGCCCCGGCAACAAGAAGGGCGGGCTGTCCAACATTGTCGAAAAGGCGATGGGGTCGATCGTGAAATCCGGCTCGTCGAACATCGACGGCGTGCTGTCGCCGGGCGACCGGCTGACGCGCAAGGGCCTGATCTTCGCGGCCACGCCGGCCAGCGATTTCATCTGCGGCACGCTGCAACTGGCGGCCGGCATGAACCTGCACATCTTCACTACGGGGCGCGGCACGCCTTACGGCCTGGCGCAGGTGCCGGTCATCAAGGTTGCCACCCGCAGCGACCTGGCGCGGCGCTGGCACGACCTGATGGACGTGGACGCCGGCCGCATTGCGACCGGCCAGGCCCGCATCGAAGACGTGGGCTGGGAACTGTTCCGCCTGATGCTGGAAGTGGCCAGCGGCCGCCGCCAGACCTGTGCCGAAAAACTCAAGCTGCACAACGCGCTGGCCTTGTTCAACCCGGGGCCGGTGACCTGAGGCGCTGGCGTTTCGGGCGCTGCGGCATGCACTCGGGACGGGTGCACGCCTGACTCTTTTGATTTCAACGGGCTTGCCGTTGCGCGGGCCTGGCACCACCTGGCACCGGCCCATCGAGGCGCGGGCTTCTACAACAACGGAGACAACATGGATTCAAACAGAAGGCATCTGCTGGCCGCCGCCGCCGCGCTGGGACTGGCGCGCATCACCCCGGCCTGGGCCCAGGCCGACGCCTGGCCCACCCGGCCTGTGCGCATCGTGGTGCCGTACCCGCCCGGCGGCTCGTCGGACATCATCGCGCGGGTCATCGCGCCGCGGTTGGCCGAGGCGCTCAAGCAGACCGTGGTGGTCGAGAACAAGCCCGGCGCCAACGGCAACCTGGGTGCGGGCATCGTGGTGCAGTCCGCCCAGGAAGGCCACACCGTGCTGCTGTGCGACGTGGGCGCGCTGGCGATCAGCCCGTCGGTCTATACCAAGCTGTCGTTCGATCCGTCCAAGGATCTGCGGTCGGTGGGCATGCTGGCGTATTCGCCGCACGTGCTGGCGGTGCATCCGGACGTGCCGGCCAAGACGGTGCCTGAATTGGTGGCGCTGTCCAAGAAACAGCGATTGAACTTCGCCGTGACCGCCATCGGCAGCGCGCCGCACCTGGCCGCGGTGGCTGTGCAGCAGGCCACCGGCGCGCAGTGGGAATACGTGCCGTACAAGGGCGGTTCGCAGGCGGTGACGGACACGATCGGCGGGCAGACGCAGGTCATCATGAACGGCCTGCTGGCAACCCTGCCGCACATCAAGGGCGGCAAGCTGCGCGCCATTGCGATTTCCAAGAAGGAACGCATGCAGCTGGTGGCCGACATTCCGACGATTTCCGAGCAGGGCGTGGCGGGGTTCGAATCCGGCACCTGGCAAGGGGTGATGGCGCCGGTGACGGCCACGGACAAGACCGCGAACCTGTTGGCCACCCTGATGGGGCAGATCGTCAACCAGCCCGACGTGAAGTCGCAGCTGAACGAGCAAGGCGCCGAGATCGTGGTGCGCAATCCCGCGGAATTGGCGCAGTTCTTCAGCAGCGAGCGGGCGCGTTGGGCCAAGGTGGTGGCCAGCGCGGATATCCGGCTGGATTGAGCGTTTTCTGGGCCGGCAGAGTTGCCGGCCGCAACCCATCACCCGTGCGGTTAAGTTTTGTTGCATATTGCCGTTATGACTACGTCATCTTCGCGCGATAACGCGTGAAGCTCCCGGCCTGGGCCGGCTAAGCAACGGAGCAATGTGTGCAGCAAAAACTTCCGCTATTCCGGGTGATCCGGCAAATCTTCGACACGCTGGGCGATCACGGCGGGCAGATGCTTGCGCAGGCGCCGCAACTGGTGGCGATCCTGCTCGCCGGCTCGTGCCTGGCGATGTACATGGGTCAATTGGCTGTGATCCAGCACAGCATCCTGCTGGAGGTGGCCAGCTGGTTGGTCTTGGTGGCCGCGCCGGTGCTGGCGGCGGTGGCCTGGCATCGCCGCATCTTGCTCGATGAAGCCCCGCGCGCCGGGTTGGTGGCCGGCAAGCCCGAACGCATGTACTTCCTGCTGGGCGTTGCCGGTTCGCTCGTGTTGTTCGTGCTGGCGACGCTGAGGTTGTTTGTCTTTGTCTGGACGACCGGCCCTGAAGGCACGAATGCGCTGGGCATTCTGTTGACGTCGGTACTCTGGCTGGCGCCGTTGTATTTCACCGGTCACCTGTTTCTGGCGTTGCCGGAAGCCGCACTGACGGGCAAGGTCAACCTGCGCCGCATCCACGCCTTGACCCGGGGCAACAAATTGCGCTTCGTGGTGTTGGCGCTATTGCCGATCCCGATATTGCTTTTGCTGGAGCTGGTCAGGATCTTCCTGTTGCAGATGCCACGCATGCCCAGCCCTGGCTTTTACGTCTACAACGCGGTTTCCATGTTGGTAGGCAGCCTGGTCACCGTGACCAGCATGTCGGTGTGCTATCGCGTCCTGGTGCTGCAACCGCAAACGCAGGCACGGGAGGCCGCGCTCGCCGCAGCGGTGTCGAACGAGGGGTAGCGCTCGGCCTGGGCCGCCCGGGACGGCCTTGGCCGCCGGCCATGAAAAACCGCGGACCGTTCAGCGCCTTGGCAGGCGTTGCGCGGTCCGCGGTTTTTTTCAAGCCGATTTTTTCAAGCAGGAATCAGTCTTTGGCCGGCGTATCGGCCGGTGCTTGATCAGGTGTTTGCTCGGGCGCTTGGGCAACCGAAGCCTCGGCCGCTGCTTGCGCCGGCGCGGCGGCCGACGTCTTCACGTGGTCGTCGGCGGCGGCAGCGGCTGCGTCAGCCAATACCGGCGTTGCGGCGACGTCCTGAGCGGCATCCGTTGCAGGTGCGCCGTCGGCTTGCGGCTTGGCCTTGTTGGCGTTGCCCTTGCCGCGGGCGGCAGCGCCCTTGGAATGGCGGCGCGAGGCCATGCGCTTGGCGTGCTGCGCTTCGTTGGCGGTGACGGCGCCGGCGGGCTCGCCGTTCAGGTCGACGCGTGCGGCGGCTTCAACCATGCTGTCCCAGTAGCGACGGCCGTCGCACCAGGTCTTGACGGCGACCTTGATTTCTTCGGCGGTGAGCTGCAAGGCCTTGGCATGCTGTTGCAGGTCTTCCAGCACGCCCAGCTTGAGCGGGACCTTGGCGGCCGGCTTCTTGGGGAATGCCTTGGGAAATTGGCGCTGCAGTCGCGAAATGGCGATCAGGACGGGATCGACGTCGGTCTCGCGCTTTTCGCGCGGCGCCTGGCGTTGACCTGCCTGCTGTTGGCCGGCCTGTTGGGGGGCGCGCTGTCCTTCACGCTTGCCGTTCCGGTTGCCGCCGCGCTTGTCGTCGCGCTTTTCACCACGCGTGCCGTCGCCTTTGGCGGCGGCGGGTCGCGCGGGTTTGGTGGAAGCCGTTTCTTCGGGAGCCTGCTTGAAAAGCAGTCCTCGGATGGCGGCGAGCTGTTCTAGACCCATAGTGTGTGCTGCACGTTCTGATGTTGAAAGCAGGGAGCATAACAGTTGTGACGCTTCAGATTGAAGTTGCGGGGCCCCGGGCGGGCGTCGTAAGCTCCCTGGCACCATGAGCCAGCACCCGTCTGTTACGTTTTTGCGCCTGTCCGCCGCCGCCCGGCGCGGGGTGGCGTGGCTGGCGGCGGCGCTGCTGGTGTTCCAGTCTTTGGTGGCGTCCGCGGCGTTTGGCGCCCCGGCGCCGGTGGCGCACGGGCAGGGCGCCACCGTCATCCTGTGCACGGCCAGCGGGCCGCGGGTGGTGGCGCTGGATGCCGCGGCGACCGGCCCGCAGGCGGACATTTCTGCTCATGCGCATGGCGGTTGGGACGGCGGCGGCACGCTGCCGCATTGCTGCGCGTCGACCTGCGCGATGCTGGGCGGGGCTTGCCCGCCGGCGCCGGCTGGCGTGGCGTGGCGCTTACCTGCCCTGGGGCCGGCGGTGCCGCAGGCGTCCGAGGATGCCGCGCCGCGTTGGCGCAACGCACCGGCCTGGCGGCCGCAGCAGTCCCGCGCCCCGCCGCGGGTGGGCTGATTGCCTGGCGGGAATACGGGCTGGAATTCGTCGGCCTGGTTCCGTGAGTCGAATTTCTGGCCTGAATCTCTGGCCGGGTTCACCCTTTTTCCTGCTTGCAGAGTGCGCCCTTGCGGCCTGGCCAGGGCCGGCCGGTTGCCGTATTGCGCTCAATCCTCGTTATGCCATGACCCTTTGGCGGCGATGCGCCGCCGATTCATCAGGAGCACCACCATGATCAAACCCACCCTTATCGCCGCCGCCGTGCTGGCCATCGCCCCGCAATGGGCCTGGGCCCACGCCCACCTGAAATCCGCCACGCCCGCCGACAAGGCCGTGGTGGCGGCCGCGCCGGCTACCGTGACGGCCAGCTTTTCCGAAGGCCTGGAGCCCGCGTTCTCGTCGCTGACGCTGCTGGATGCCGCCGGCAAGCCGGCCGTCAGCGCCAAGGCCGCGCCCGCGCCGGGCGACGACAAGACGCTGGTGCTGCCCGTGCCCAAGGATCTGCCGGCCGGCGCCTATACGGTGAAATGGCAGGCGCTGTCCAAGGACGGCCACAAGACCGACGGCGCCTGGACGTTCACGGTTAAGCCTTGAAATGAGCCTGCTGTTTGTCGCGTTTGCGTTGTGCCGGGCCTTGAACGTGGCGGCGGCGGTGCTGCTGTTCGGCGCCGCCGCGATGTTGGCCCTGGGCGGCGCGCCGCGGCTGGGGCGGGACGCCGAAGCCGCGCTGCGGCCTGCGCTGCGCGCGGCGGCGGTGATCGGCCTCGCGGCCGCGCTGTGCCTGCTGCCGTTGCAGACCGCCAGCATCGCGGGCGACTGGGGCGCGCTACGGGATTCGGACATGCTGGCCACGGTGGCGCTGCAAACCCGCTATGGCCAGGCCTGGATGCCGCGCGTGTTCGGCGCGGTGCTGGCGCTGGCCGTGGTGCTGTGGGTGCGGCCCGGGCGGCCCTGGGTGCTGGCCTGGGTGGCGGCACTGGGGCTGGCGCCGCTGAGTCTGGGCGGCCATGCGGCGATGCACGAAGGTTGGCTGGGTGCGGCGCATGCGGTCAATGACGCGCTGCATGGCCTGTCTGCCGCGTTCTGGCTGGGGTCGCTGCCGGTATTCCTGTTGTGGCTGGCGGCCTGGCAGCGTCCGGGCAATCGCGCCGAGGCCACACGCGCCTTGCTGCGGTTTTCCACGTTGGGGCACGTCGCCGTGGCGGTGCTGCTGTTCAGCGGCATCGGCAATGCGGTCTTGATTCTGGGGGCTGGTGGGGTGGACCCGGCATCGGATTATCAGCGCCTGTTGTTGGTGAAAATCGTGCTGGCGCTGGTGATGACGGGGCTGGCGCTGGTCAACCGCTACCGCTGGATTCCGCGCATTCGCACGCAACGGGCGATGGCGCTGCACGCGATTCGCCGCAATACGATCGTGGAACTGGCGCTGGGCGCGGCCGTGCTGATGGTGGTGGGCTTTCTGGGGCTGATGTCGCCGCTGTAGGTGTGCGGCGAGCGCTGCTTCCGTGGCACGTCGCCGCCCGCAGCCACGGGCCAGCGCGGCGGCGACGCGTCAGCCTGCCAGCACCAGCAGCAAGGCCAGCGCCAGCAATATCGCAAACGCCGCCACGGCAAACGGCAGCAGCTGCGCATAGACCGCGCGTTCCTGGCCGCGGCCTTGCGCCAGGCCGGCCGCGATCGACATGCGCACCGGCGAAAAGAACCCCATCGACGTACCGGACACGTGCAACAGCGCCGCCGCCGCCGGCACGCTCAGGCCGGCGTGCAGCGCCAGCGACAGTTGCGACGGCATGAACAGGCTGTTGGGCGCATTGCCGCTGTTGGCCAGGATGCCGAAGGCGCCGGCCAGAAGCGGCGTCATCAGCAGCGTCCAGTCCTGCATGGTGCGGAACAGGCCGTCGGCAAAGGCTTGCGAGATTCCGGCGCCGGCCAGCACTTCGGCCATCATGGCGAACAGGAAGACCGACAGCACGGCGTGCTTGCCGGTGGTCCAGGCGTGGCGGGCGTTGGTGGACAGCAGGCCGGGTTGGCGGCGAATCGCGGCCATCAGCAGCGCGCCGGCGATCAGCCAGCTGCCCGCGTGCAGGAAAGGCGTCCAGCTGGGCAGGTCGGCGTAGGGGCTGAAGCGGGCCAGGCCGGCCAGGCCCTGGTTCAGGGCGGGCGCCAGGCGCGTGGCGACCAGGCAGGCGATCAAGACGATGTACGGCAGGGCGCCCAGCGCGGCGTCTTGCAGCTGCGCGCGGCCGGGTCGGCGATCCAGCGCAAAGCGCAGCACGATCAGCGGGCCGTAGGCGGCCAGCAGTGCGGTCTCGGGGCCAAGCAGGGCGGTGGCTGCGGTCAGCAGCGCCAGGCTGGCCAGCATCCACAAGGCTTCGCGAGCCTGTTCCGCCTTGGTCGTGGGCAGGCCGGCGCGGCGCGCGGTGAGCCAGAACAGCGTCATCCAGACCAGCATCAGCAAGGCTACCGGCACCATGCCGTACAGGGCCAATTGCGATGCCGGCACGCGGGCATAGGCGGACGCCAGCAGCGTGCCGCTGCCCATGGCGCCCCATGGGATCAGCGTCTGGCTGAGCAGGGCAAACACCATCAGTTCGCGCGGCTTGAAGCCCAGCGGGCGCAACAGCAGCACCGTGCCCAGCATGCCCACGCCAAAACCCGTGGCCGCTTCGGCGAAGGGGCCAACCAGGAAGCAGGCAAAGAACAGCAGGCGGCGACGGGCCAGCAGGTCGGTGGGGGAAATGGCGTCTGCGGTGGGCGCGGGTTCAGCCGTTGGCGTGACGTGAGGACCAGTGGACGCGGCCGTTGGCGTCGAAGGTGAACCTGCCGACGTGGCGGCGGGCCTGCGCCCACGGTCGGCGCGCGAGGCCATCTGCCAGAACAGCAGGCCGCCCAGGATGTAGGGCGTGATGATGGCGCCGATCCATAGCCCGCGAGCCAGCGCATGGCCCAGCGGTCCTCCCCCGAAAGCGCCGGGCGCCGCGAACAGCGCGACCGGAATCGCGGTGAGCAGGCCCAGCACGGCGGCCAGGGTGGTGTTGAGCCGCCCGCTGGCGATGGCGCTGATGACGACCAGGGCAGGCAGGGACCACAGCAGGGTCGTCATGGCGTGAGTCGACGTTCACGCGTCGAGCGCAAGCAGGAAGCCGGGCAGGGGCGATGGGAAATGCCGCGCGTGGGTATCGTCATCCGGCACAGGCCACGGCAAAGCCGCGCAGGATCTGCAACGCATGGGGCGTGGGCGCCAGGGCCGCCCGCAAGGCCGCGACGTCATGGCCTTGCGTGGCCAGGAAGTCTTGCCGCCGGGCCAGGCAGGCATCCATGACGGCGGGCGTGAATTCCGGATGGAACTGCACCGACAGGGCCTGCGGACCATAGCGCAGGATCTGGTGCGGGTCGTGGTCGGTGCCGGCCAGCACGGCGGCCGAGGCGGGCGGTTGCAACACGCTTTGCTCGTGCGTCAGGTGGGCGGCGAAGTGGTCGGGCAGTCCGGCCAGCAGCGGGTCGTCGTTTGACGCCGGCAGGCGCCGCACCGTGTGCAGGCCGATCTCGCGGCCGCGGGGGTGGTAGTCGACCACGCCGCCGAAGGCGTGGGCCATCAACTGGTGGCCGTAGCAGATGCCCAGCAGCGGCAGTTGCGCGTCCAGCGCCTCGCGCAGCCACTGCGCGGTGCGTTCGCTCCAGGGTTCGCGGTCGGTGACCATGGACCAGGACCCGGTGAGCACGGCGCCGCGCAGGCGGGCCGGATCGGGCAGGGCGTGGCCGTCGGCCGGGTATTCGATCGTCAGCGGGAGGTCCAGGCCGGTGAGGGCCGCGGTGACCCAGTCGCCCTGTTCGCCGTGGGAGGCGCGCAGATCTTCGGGCGGGCGGCCCATTTGCAGGATGGCCAGGGGTTTTTGTGTCATGGCGAGGGGCTAGGCGGAAGCGTCGGCCCGTTGGGGCCGGCCCGTTGGGGGGTGGCCCAGGCGGGTCGACCGCCATGATGAACCCGCCGCGCCCATTCATCAATATCAAAAACCGCCTATCAGGTATGAGCGCCGTTGATATCGTCAACTGGCCACGCCGCCTTGGGCCATGCCCCGCAGGGCAGGCGCCCAGGCGCGCGCTGGCCTTAGTACTTGACGGTATAAGCCAGCCCGAACGTGCGCCCGCGGCCGTTGAACTGCAACGATTCCGGCGTCATCAGGCCCGTGTACAGCGCCTGCGCACGCTGGCTCCAGGTGGTCTGGTAGCTACGGTCGAACAGGTTCTGCACGCCAAAACTGAGGGTGCCGTAGCGCTTCATGTCATAGCTGCCCAACAGGTCGAACGTCAGGTAGCCTTCCATGCGGTTGCCCTGGCCGTCGGTCAGGTCGAAGTTGCGGTTGGCCTGCAGGCGCAGCGCGGTGGGGCCCGAGCGCCAGGCGCCGAACACCGACGCCTTGGACGGGCTGGCCAGCGTGATGGTCTGCTTGGCCCAGCCGCCGTCGGCCTGCTGCTGTTCCGAGCGGATCGCCAGCCAGTTCACGCCCGCGCTCCAGTGCGGATTGAAGTCATAGGCGAGCTGGCCTTCGATGCCGTAGTTGCGCACCTTGCGCTCTTCCAGCCCGATGGACAGCGAGATCGGCTGGATTGCCAGGGCCTTGTCGGACCAGGCATAGAACGCTGCAGTCTGCAGGCGCCAGTTGCCGTAGTCGCCGCGCCAGCCCAGTTCGACCTGGCGGGTCTTGATGTTGGCCAGTTCCGAGCCGTTGATGGTGACGGCGTTCAGCAGGTTCCAGTTGCCGCCTTGCAGGCGGTAGGTGCCGTTGCCGTAGTACTTGGCCACGTCGACCAGGTCGAAGCCTTCGGAGTAGTTCAGCCAGGTCTGCTGGCTGTCGTCGACCTTCCAGAGCACGCCGGCATTGAACAGGGTGGTGTTGTAGGCGTTGGTGCCGCCCGGGATCTTGTCGGCGCTGCGGCCCACGCCGCTGTTGACCAGGATCTGCTGCGGCACGGGCACGAAGTCGCCCAGCTCGACCTTGTTGCGCTGCTGGCGCACGCCGCCGCTCAGGGTGACGCTGCGCGTGACGCGCCAATCGCCTTGCAGGAACGCGGCCCAGGTCTGCGCCTGGTAGTCGGGGTAGCGCTGCATGTCGTACAGCTTGTCGAACTTCAGGCCGCCCGAGGCCACAGCCTTGTTCCAGTCGAAATAGGCCGAGCCGCCGTTGAATTTCTCGTGGGCGTATTCCACGCCGTAGGTCAGCTTCAGGGCATCCCAATCCTTGGTCAGGGCGGCCTTCAGGCCCCAGGCGTCGGTATTTTGCTGCGAAGCGCCGTAGTAGTAGCCGCGCTTGCATGCGGCGGCCGTGGCGCAGGTGCCGTCGTTGTAGGTGAACTGGTTGGGGAAGGGATAGAAATCCAGCTTTTCGCGGCGCCAGTAGGCCTGGGTGTACAGGTCTTGTCCGCCCAGGATGTTGTTGGCCGAGTAGTCGGCCGCCAGCATGCTGCGTTCGGTGGCCGGCTTGACGTCGGATTCGAAGCCGTTGCGGATGTCCAGCTGGCTGGGATCGGCGGGGCCCGTCAGCGCCAGGCCGCCGCGCAGGCCGTTGCCCAGGTACAGCGCTTTGCCGGGGTTGAATTCCGAGTTGTAGAACTGGCCCAGCAGCTTGAGCTTCTGGTTCTCGGCCAATTGCACGTCCAGCGTGCCGGACAGGTCCAGCGATCGGTTGTATTGCAGGTCGGTCTGGGTGGTGTCGGGCGTGACCTGCTTGCCGTTGGCATCGTAGGCGGCGCCGTTCTGCGAGTACGCGACGGCGAGCCGACCGAAGACTTTTTCCGAGCCGCCGCTGACCGATTGGGCAACGCGCCAGTCGTGGTCGTCGCTGCCGTCAAAGCCGCTGCGGGCGGCGACTTCGCTGGTGAACGACGCGGGGCCGGGCGCGCCGCGCTTGGTCACGATGTTGATGATGCCGCCGGTGGCGCCGCCGCCATAGACCGAGCTGGCGCCCGACAGCACTTCGATGCGTTCGATGTTGAACGGCGAGATCGAGTCGAACTGGCGGCTGATGTTGCGCATGGAATTGAGCGACACGCCGTCGATCATGATCTGGGCGTTGCGCCCGCGCATGTTCTGCGAATAGTTGGTGCGGCTTTGCGAACCGAGGTCCAGGTTGGGCACCAGGCTGCCCAGGATTTCGGACAGCGAGGCGCCGCCATGGGCCTGTTCTTCGATCTGCTGGCTGTCCAGGTACCAGACGGTGCGGGGCAGTTCGCTGATGCTGGTGGGGGTGTAGCCGCCCACGACCACGACGGTGTCCATCGTGCTGGTCACGGCGGGTGCGGCGGCGGGGGCCGGGGCGGGTTCGATCAGCACCGTGTCGGCGCCGGTGTAGCGCCATGCCAGGCCGGTGCCGGCCAGTACCCGTTCCAGGGCGTCGGCGGGCGCCAGCGTGCCGTTCAGGGCCGCGGCCGTCTTGCCCTGGGTCAGCGCGGCCGGAAAGCTGATCTGCAGCCCAAGCTGGCGGCCCAGGTCCAGCAGCGCGGCGTCCAGCGGCTGGCTGCGCAGGGTGACGGCGCGGGCACTGGCGGTCTGGCTCGCGGGCGGCGCGGTCTGGGCCTGGGCGGATGCGGCGAACGCCAGCGTCAAGGCCAATGCCAGGGGCGCGTGGCGGCTGAGCCGCCGCCGGGCTTGGGGCGGGGCGGATCGGGTCGGGGAATGGGACGGCAAGGGGGAAGACAGCAAGGGGCGGGACAGCGGCGTGCGTGCGGACATGGAGGTCGGGTCTCGGTGCTTGGTAGTGGGGATTTCCTAGTAAGACGCCCCCAGCGGCGCGCGACCCTACCCCTGTCTTTGAAATTATTTGCCGTCGCCGATCCAGGCCCACGAGCCCCAGCGGCGCACGGTGACCCCGGCCGCGGCCGCCAGTGCCGCCAGGGCATCGGGGTTGTCCACGGCCACCACGGAAGAAATGCGCCGCTTGCCGGCGGCGTCTTCGACCCAGGTGGTCATGCCGGTGTAGCGGTTCAGCTGCGCCACCGCGTCGGCCAGCGGCACGTCGCGCAGCAGCAGCTTGCGTTCGGCCCAGGCCGCGGCGGCATTGGCATCGACCGGGTCGACGGTGATGCCGCTGGCCTTGACGCCCGCGCGCTGGTCGGGCGACAGCACCTGGGCGGCGGTGCCGGGCGCGCAGACGGCGCAATCGACCCCTGGCTTTCCAGCACCGACACATCGGTGGTGTCGGGCTGCAAGCGGCTGACCTCATAGCGCGTACCCAGGGCCGTGGCGCGGGCTTCGGGCGTGGCCACCACGAAGGGCCGCTGCGGGTCGCGGGCCACGGTGAAGAGCGCCCGGCCGCGCAGCAGGGTCACGCGGCGTTCGGTGCCCGACAGATCGCTGCGAATCGCCGATTCGGCATCCAGCAGCACCCGGCTGCCGTCGGCCAGCACGACTTCGCGGATTTCGCCCGCGGCGGTGACGGCGTCGGCCTGCCAGCGCCACCAGGCGCCGCTGTGCCACAGGAATACGCCGCAGAACGCGACGCTACAGCTGACCGCGGCGATGATCTTGCCGCGGCGCTTGCGGCGTTGCAGGTCGCGTTCCAGCTCTTGGCGCAGCGCGTCGCCGTTCACCTGGTTCATCTGACGCCACAGCGCGGCCACGCTGTCGTAGCAACGGGCGTGCTGGTCGCTGGCGCCATACCACTTGGTAAAGCGGGCATCGGGCAGGGCGTCGGGCGCGGCGCCGTTGCGGCGGACCACCCAGCGGGCGGCGTCTTGTTCCACGGCGTCCATATCAGTGGTCCGCCATGGCCTGGCGGCAGGCCAGCAGCACCCGGGTCATGTGCTTTTCGACGGTCTTGACGCTGACGGCCAGCGCCTGGGCGATGTCGCCATAGCTGTCGCCGTCGATCTTGTGCATCAGGAAAATCTGCCGGGTCCGCACGGGCTGGCGCAGGATGGCAGCCTCGAGCCGGGCGATGGTCTGGCGCATGGCGGCCACGTCCAGGGTATCCGGCGCGGCCTGGTCGGGCCCTTGCGATTGGGCGTAGACCGCCTGCTTGCGCTGTTCGGCGGTGTCGCGCCGCTGCAGGTCGATGGCCAGGTTGGCCGCCACCTGGAAGACGTAGGCGCGCAGGTTGTCGACGGGGGCCTTCAGCTTGCGCGACCGGGCCAGCTTGACCCAGGTCTCCTGGGCGCAATCTTGCGCGGCATCCCGCGAACCGGTACGGCGCGACAGGAAGTCGACCAGTTCGCGGTAGTGGGCGACGACGGTCTCGGCAAGCATCATGGCGGTCATGCGGGGCAGAAGAGGGCAATGAAAAACAGTCGCACATTATAATGAGAAACGTTCTTATTGCACTTGCCGAGAACCCTGACAGAGACGCGGCGGCCGATACACGGGCGGTCTTGCATCGTGCCGCAAGGGTTCGAGCGGCCAGAAAAAAGGGAGGCCGCCACCGTGTGCCGGGCCTCCCTGGTGCTGCGGGCAGTCTGTTGTCTACCAGCGATAGCCCACGTTCAGCATGCCGCCGTAGCCACGCTGATTGTTGTTGCCGGCCTGGCCAAAGACGTGGCCCGCGACCTGCACGCGGCGGCTGACCCGGCCTTCGGCGCCCAGCTTCAGTTCCAGGCTGTTGCGCGCGAGGGCGGCGTCCAGGGTGTTGGGCCCCATGTTGACCGACGGATTGCCGAAGCTGTGCAGCCAGTTGGCTTCCAGGAAGGGGCGCACGGCAGGGGCGTTGGGCACCGCCTGGGGATAGAGGCGAATGCCGACGCGCGAGTTCCAGGCATTGTCGTTGCCGCTGCGCATGCGGGTGCCTTGCAACGTGGCGTCTTGCGCGTCGTAGCGGCTGTAGACCAATTGGGCGTGGGGTTCGATGACCACCGGGCCCAAGGACGAGCTGTCCGCAAACGGCTTGACGGCATAGCCGGCTTCGAGCGCGGCGCTCCAGACGGTGGAGTGGTAGCGGGTGGAACCCAGTTCGCTGTTGATCTGGTTGGAATAGCGACCGTATTGCAGCCAGGTGTCGGCGTAGGCGCCCATGCGGGTGGCGTCGTTCTGGTACACGGTGCCGTACATACCCACTGAGTAGCCGGAGACCTTGCCGCGCGCCCGGGCCTGCACCGTGGCGCCGGTGGGCAGCCGCAATGCAGAGATCGACGTGCTGCGGGCGTCGCCATAGCCGCCCATCAGGCCGGCATAGACGGCGCCGTCCTGGCCGAGCGGGGCGTTGATCAGGTCGCCGCCCAGTTGCAGGATGGCGCTGTCGGTGTCCAGCGTGACCCGGCCTTGCGACAGGCGCACACCGCTGTCTTGGCGGCCCAGGACGCGCGTCCAGACGCCGCGGCCGTTGTTGAACGTGCCGTCGTTGAGCGACTCGTCGCCGCCGCCGTCGCCATGGGCGTCGCCGGTAGCGACGGCCGTGGGGTTGGCGGGGATGCGGTCATGGCGGCCATGGTTGAAGAATTGGGCGCTGGCCAACCGGTTGCCAAGGTAGGCGCCGCTTTCGGGCGATACGTTGCGAAACGCGGGGCGAGACGGCGTGATGACGGCAGGCGACAGGGGCGAGGGCGTGGCCGGCGTGGCGGGATCGACGCGGGAAGCCGGGTCGCCCGGGGTCGGAGGCTTGATCGGTGTGATCGGGCCGAGCGGCACCGCGGGATCGGGCGGGGTCACGCCCGAAAAGTCCGACGTCAGGTACCAATCGGCCGCCACGCCGCCATTGCCGCCGCGCACCAGGCTGTACTCATAGCCGTTCAGCGCCAGCGTTTGGGCGCTGGCGCGGTATCCGGTGGATCCGGCGTCCAGGCGGAATGCATCCGCGGCAGTGGTGCCGCCGTTGATGGTCTGGATGACGCGGATGCCCGTCTGCGTCTGGCCGCCGGCACCCCCTGAATTCAGGATGCGCAACGACGTGTTTCCCGTCGTGGCGCCGCTGTCGATGACAAGCTTGTCGGTGGCCGAGGCGTCATCGCCCAAGCGGGTGTTGAGCACCAGGGTGCCGCCGCCCGCATAGTGGTTGACGGTGACCGTCTTGAAGCCCCCGCCGCCCGTGGGCGCCACGTAAGCCACGGTGCCGGCGTTGTCCAGCGACGCCAGGGAGGAATCGCCTCGCACGTTCCAGGTGCTGGTGGCGTCCAGCGCCATGCTGATATGGCCGGTGGCGCGCTCTTGCAGGGCGCCAGTCAGGACCGACCCGCTCGCCAGGGTGACCTGCGCGCTGCCGTCGTTGGCGACCACGTCGCCGGTCAGGCGCGAGCGGGTGGCATTCAAGGAGACCAGTACGGTATTGGTATCGGTTGGCACGCCGCCGCTGACGACCCTGAGGAAATTGGTACGCAGCAACACGCCGTTGTCCAGGCTGCCGCCGGCCCGCCCGGTGACGGTGGCGTCCGAAAGATCGAAGGTGTGGCTGCCGCCGTTGGCCAGCATCGCGGCGCCGTCCTGGGTACTGATCGTGGTGCCATTGCGCACGGTGATGGTGTTGCCTTGGCCCGCATTTTCCAGGGTGCTCCAGATGCCCACGGCGCCCGCGCCTTCGGTGGCCAGGCGCACATTGTCCAGCGTGGTGGTGGCGCGCTCGCTGGTGAGCAGGCCCGCGGAATTGGCGCCGGTGGTCTTGATGTCGGTGTTGACCGCGGAAAGGGTGGAATAGACCCCGCGCGCCAGCAGCCCGGCGGCGTTGCCGCCATGGGTGGTGATGCGGGAGTCTTTCAGCCGGATCTCTGCGGCGTCGGCGCTGTTCGGGTCGCCCAGCCTGACCTCGGCGCCGCTGGCCCGGTTGCCCTGGGTTTCGATGGTGACGCGGGTGGCGTCGATGAGCGCCGCACTGCCCCATTCACGTGACACGTACAGGCCATGGCCGCCGGCGCCCAGGGTTTTGATGGTGCCGTCGGTGAGCACGGCCCGGCCCAGCCGATTGTCCACGCCCACGCGGGTCGAGGTGATGTCGAATACGTTGGCGGTCAGTTGGGTCCCCTGTTTTGCCAGCCAGACCCCGCCACCATCGGTCGACAGCGCCGAAATGGAGGTGTTTTCCAGGACGGCCGAGACATTGGCGGCATTCATGTCGAGCGCTGCGCCCGAGCCGGTGGAGACCAGCGCGGCATTCTTGAGCAGGGCCGTGGAGGCCGGACCGCCACGGGTGTCGGCCCCCAGAAAGAGCGCCAGGCCGCCGGTCAGGCTGCCGCCATCCATCTCGAGCCGGCCGCCGTTCAGGCGGGCGCCATAGTGGTCGCCGCCGCCTTGGACGACGGTGTTGTTCAGAGAGACCAGGGAGTTTTGGCCGACGATTTCGATGCCGGACGACGCATAGTTGCCCAGGGCCGTGACACTGCCGCCAGTGAGGGTGATGGTGGCGCCGTTGCTGGCCTGGACGGCGCTGGCGTCGTCGCCGGTGGTCGTTATGGTGACGCCGTTGGCGCTGATGGATGACCCTGCGTCTTCGGCCCACAGCGCAATGGCGCTGACCCCGGACGTGGTGACCGATCCGCCGTTGATGACAACGCTGCCGCCTTGCTTGGCGTTGGCGCCGTTGGAAAGATTGCCGCGCGTGGTGATGCGGCTGTCGCTGATGGTGATGCGGCTGTTTGCGCCAAGGGATTGCAAGGCATGGTTGGCTTGGCCATCGCCCAGTGTCTGGATGGTGCTGCGGGTCAGCGATACCGTGGCGCCGGCGCTCGCGCGAACGCCTTTGCTTTGTTCCAGCAGCGGAGTCACGGTGGGATTCGCGGTGACGGTGATGTTGTCCCCCGATACGGAATTGCCGGCGCCGGACGCCTCGATGGCGCCTTCGATCGACCCCGTGTACGTGACGGTGTCGCCGCTGTCGAGCGTGACCTGGGTGGCGCCGGCGGGGTCATTGACGCGGACTTGTCCGCGTTCCGCGGCCAGGACAGGGGTCCAGCACGCAGGCAGCGATGTGGCGAGCAACCCGACCATGATCGGATTGAGGGCGATACGCATAGGGAAGCTCCTTGGCGCCAGACCGGGGTGTTCCTATACGAATCGAACAGGGCTCAATCGCAAGAATGAGGCGTCGTTGACGAGTGGTAGGACTGACCGGTCAAGGCGATGTTGTTGTCGTGTGCGTCATCTTCGCGGTTCGGCAAGAGGCAGAGAATTGGATATTTCTGAAAATGGGTCTACCACCGGTAACTCAGGTTGAGCATGCCGCCATAGCCCCGCTGGTTGTCGTTGCCGGCTTGGCCGAACACGTGGCCCGAGACCTGCACGGCGCGGCCAACCCGGCCTTCGGCGCCCAGTTTCAGTTGCAGGCTGTTGCGCGACGGCGTGGCGTCCAGGGTGTTGGGGCCCATGTTCACCGACGCATTGCCAAAGCCATGCAGCCAGTTGACTTCCAGGAAGGGGCGCACGGCGGGCGCGTTGGGCGCAGCCTGCGGATAGAGGCGCACGCCGACGCGGGCATTCCAGGCGTTGTCGTTGCCGCTGTTCATGCGGGTGCCTTGCAGTGTGGCGGTGTCGGCGCGGTAGCGGCTGTATACCAATTGGGCCTGGGGTTCGACCACGACCGGCCCCAACGCCGAGCCCGGGGCGAAGGGCGCCACGGCGTAGCCGGCTTCGAGCGAGGCGCTCAAGACGGTGGAGTGGTAGCGGGCAGTGCCCAGCTCGCTGTCGAGCTGATTGGCATAGCGGCCGGCTTGCAGCCAGGTGTCGGCGTACGCGCCCATGCGGGTGGCGTCGTTCTGATAGAACGTGCCATACGCGCCCAGCGAGTAGCCGGAGACCTTGCCCCTGGCCCGCACCCGGGCTGCACCGCCGCCGGGCAGCGTCAGCGTGGAGGTGGAGGTATTGCGGGCGTCGCCGTAGCCGCCCATCAGCCCGGCGTAGACCGACCCCTGCGAGCCGAGCGGGGCGTGGATGAGGTCGCCGCCCAGTTGCATGACGCGGCTGTCGGTGTCGATGGCGACGCGGCCCTGCGCCAACCGCAGGCCGCTGTCCTGGCGGCCTTCGACGCGGCTCCAGAGGCGTCGGCCGCTGCCGCAGGCCTGGCTGTCGCTGGCGCAAGCGCCGTCATAGCTGGGGGTGCGGTCGTGCAGCGCATGCAGCATAAAGCGGGCACTGGCCAGCCGGTTACCGAGATAGGCGCCGCTTTCCGGTGAGACGTTGCGCACGCCCTTGCCGCCGGGCAGGGGGGCAGGGCGCACAGGTTGGAAGTCGGGCGGCGCGATGGGCGGGGCGGGATTGCCCGGGTCGACAGGGTTCCCCGGCGCCGTGGGGTCCGGGCTCGGCGTGATGGTGGACGTGCCCGTGAACTGCGACGCCAGGTACCAGTCGGACGCGGCGCCGCCATTGCCGCCGCGCATCAGGCTGTAGTCGTAGCCATTGACCGAGACGGTGTCGGCGCTGGCGCGGTAGCCGGTGGATCCGGCGTCCAGGTGGAAGGCGTCGGCGGCGGTCGTGCCGCCGTTGATGGTTTCGACCACACGGATACCCACTTGCGTCTCGCCGCCCGCGCCGCCCGCGTTGAGGATGCGCAGTGCGGTGTTGCCCGAGGCGGTGCCGCCGTCGATGACCAGCTTGTCGGTGGGCGAGGCGTCGGCGCCCAGCCAGGTGTTCAGCACCAGGGTGCCGCCGCCCGCGTACTGGTTGACCGTCAGGGTCTTGAAGCCCGTGCCGCCGGCGGGCGCGGCAAAGGCGACCGTGCCCGCGTTGGCCAGCGTGGTGGCGGTGGATGAGGCGCGCATGTTCCAGGTGCTTGCGTTGTCGACCGTGACGTTGCCCACGCGGCCGCTGCCGCGCTGCACCAGCGCGCCGTTCAGCACCGAGCCGCTCTTGAGGGCAACGTCGACTGCGCCGCTGTCGGCCAGCACGTCGCCGGTCAGGGTGGCGCGGGTGGCATCCAGCGTGACCTGTCCGCTTTCGAGCACGCCCGTGCCGACCTGCGCGGCGCGCGAGTGCAGCAGCACGCCGGTGTCCGCATTGCCTGCGGTCCGCGCGGTGATGCTGGAATCGGACACCAGAAAGGTGTGATCGGCGCCCGAAGCCAGCAAGCCCACGCCGTCCTGGGTGTTGATCTGGGTGCCGTTGCGCACGACGACGGTGTTGATCGCGCCGGCCGTATCGAGTGAGCTCCAGATGCCCTGGCTGCGCTCGCCTTCGACCGTCAAGCGGCTGTTGTCCAGCAGGGTGTCGGCGCGGTCGCCGACCAACAGGCCGGTGGCGTCGGCGCCAGTGGTTTTGATGTCGGAGTTGATCGCCGACAGGCTGGCATAACGGCCCCGTGCGCTCAGGCCATAGGCGAAGGTGCCCTGGGTGGAGACGCGGGAATCGCGCAGGGTGATGTCGGCCAGATCGGTGCTGTTCGGGTCTTCCAACGAAACCTGGGCACCCGCGGACAGATAGCCCAGGGTTTCGATGTCGACATGGGTGGCATGGATCCAGGCTGCGCCGCCATCCAGGCGCGACAGGTACAGGGCGGGGGCGCTCATGCCCAGCGTCTTGAGGGTGCCGTTGGTCAGCGTGGCATGGCCGCGGCGGTTATCCACGGCGGACGAGGCGGCAGTGATGTCGAAGCGGTTGGCGACCAGCACCGTGCCGGTGGACGGTAGCCAGACGCCCATGCTGTTGGGCTCGATCGAGCTGAGCGAAACGCCTTCCAGGTCGGCGGCGGCATTGGGGGCGTTGATGTTCAGGGCGATGCGTCCGCGGCCGGTGGCCGTGATGGTCGTGTTGCGGGCTTTGAAGTACGCACTGGCCGAGCCAGAACCCGTGCCGTCGGCGGCCAAGGCCACGGCGTCGCGGCCCGAGATGCTGCCGCCCTCGATCTCGACATGGCCGCCCCGCACCTCCAGGCCCATGCCACTGTCCGCGCCCTGGATCACGACGTTTGTGGCGGTGATCCAGGCATTTGCGCCGACGGTCGCGAGCCCGTAACCCCACGAGCCGGAGGCCGTGACGGTGCCGCCATTCAGCGTGATGCGCCCCCCGAGCCGGGCCAGCGCGCCAGTGCCCGAATTGCCGCCCTCGGACAGGATGGTTACGTCGGTGGCCTCGATGCTGGAACCCGCACCGTCCGCCATCAGGCCGGACGAGGTTCTGGTCGTGGTGACCGACCCGCCCTGCAGCACGATGCGGGCGCCCGCTGTTGCGCTGGCGCCGGAGGAGAGCTCACCTCGGGTGGAGATGTCGCTGTCGCGGACGGTGATCAGGGTGCCCGCACCGTAGGCCTCCAGCGCGTCGCTGAACTGGCCCTGGCCCAGGGTCTTGACGGTGCTGCCGGTAAGGGACACGGTCGCCCCGTCGCGGGCGCGCACGCCCCTGTTGCGGAAGCGCAGGGGATCGGACGGTTCATTTGCCGTGACGGTGACGCCAGCTCCCTGCACGTGGTTGCCCGCGCCGGTGACGTCGATGGCCCCGCCGGTATCGCCGCCGTAGGTGACGGTATCGCCGTTGTCGAGCGTGACGTGCGTATTGCCAGCAGGGTCGTTCACCAATATCTGGCCGCGTTCGGCGGCGTGGGCAGGGACGAAAGGCAAGGTGGCGGCGAGCAATCCGACCATGATCGGATTAAGGGCAATGCGCATAGAGAGACTCCTCGGCCCAAGAGCCGAGGAGCGGGTATGCGGAACAACACGGACAGCCTATCGGGGAGAAGAGGGCAAGCAGGTGCAGATCCGCAAGCGTCTCGGCGGGGCTGTTACGTTGCGTTGACCTCCATGGTCGCCGTTGCCGACGCGCAGCAACATTGGAAGATTCTGAAAATTCTTGCCCATTGCAGACTGCTAGGCGTCCGCCTGGACGCGGGCGTCGGTGGGCGGGGCCACGCGAGGCGCGCGCTCGAGCCCGCGATGCGCCGGCCGCGCCAGCCCCAGGTGCTGGCGCAGCGTGTTGCCTTCGTATTCGGTGCGGAACAGCCCACGCCGCCGCAATTCGGGCAAGGCCAGCTCGATGAAATCGTCCAGCCCGCCCGGCAGCCAGGGCGACATGATGTTGAAGCCGTCGGCGCCTTCTTCTTCGAACCATTGCTGCAGCTGGTCCGCCACGCTTTCGGGCGTGCCGACGACCTGCTGGTGGCCGCGGGCCCCGGCGATGCGCAGGTACAGCTGGCGGATCGTCAGGCCGTCGCGCCGGGCCAGGTCGATCAGCAATTGCTGGCGGCTCTTGCCGCCGTTGGTTTCGGGGATGTCGGGCAGCGGTCCGTCCACCGGGTAGCGCGACAGATCGAAGCCGCCGATCATGTTGGACAGCAGCTGCACCCCCACCACCGGGTGGATCAGGTCTTGCAGGCGGGCGAATTTTTCCTCGGCCTCGGCCTGGGTGCGGCCGATGACCGGAAAGATGCCGGGCATGATCTTGATGTCGTCCGGGTCGCGGCCATAGGCGGCGGCGCGGCCCTTGATGTCGCGGTAGAAGGCCTGGGCCTCGTCGAAGGTCTGGTGGGCTACGAAGATGACTTCGGCGGTGCGGGCGGCCAGGTCGCGGCCGGCGGGCGACGCGCCGGCCTGCACCACCACCGGGCGGCCCTGCGGCGAGCGCGACACGTTCAGCGGACCGCGTACCGAGAAATGTTCGCCACGGTGGTTCAGCGGGTGCAGCTTGTCGGGGTCGAAATACTGGCCGCTGGCCTTGTCGCGCAGGAAAGCGTCGTCTTCCCAGCTGTCCCACAGGCCCAGCACCACGTCGTGGAACTCGGCGGCGCGGGCGTAGCGGCGGGCGTGTTCCACGTGTTCGTCCAGGTTGAAGTTCTGCGCCTCGCCCTGGCCGCTGGAGGTGACCAGGTTCCAGCCCGAGCGGCCGCCGCTGATGTGGTCCAGCGAGGCGAACTTGCGTGCCACGTGGTAGGGCTCGTTGTAGGTGGTGGACACGGTGGCGATCAGTCCGATTTTTTCGGTGACGGCCGCCAGCGCGGACAGCAGCGTCAGCGGTTCGAAATGGTCGCTGCGCGCAGTGCGCGACAGGGACGGCAGGTCGGTATTGCGCACGCCTACCGAGTCTGCCAGGAACACGGCGTCGAACCTGGCGGCCTCGGCGCGGCGGGCCAGGTCGGCGTAATGGCGGAAATTGATGGGCGCATCGGCCTGGGCATCGGGGTGGCGCCAGGCGGCGATGTGGTGGCCGGTCTGCATCAGGAAGGCGCCTAGCTTGATCTGGCGCGAAGGGCGGGACATGGGGCGGACTCCAGGCAAAGGGATAGGCGATCCGCGGGCGCGGCGGCCAGGGATCGCGGGGTCGATACGTTTGGGGGCAGGCTGCCCCGGCGGTGCGGCCCGCGCAGCCGGGACCGCCCGGGTGGCACTACCAGGCCATGCGCAGCGAGGCCAGGGACGGCAGCGCCGGCACGCCGGCATTGGCATCCACGCCCAGCGGCGGGCTGTCGTCGGCGGGAGCGCCGTCCGGTTCCAGGAAGTCGGACAGCACGTCGTCGCGCAGGCGGATGAAGCGCGGGTCGCTGCGGTTGCGGGCATGCGGCAGCGGCACATCCACAATGCGGCGGATGCGGCCCGGGCGCGGCTGCATGATCACCACCCGGTCGCCCAGGTAGACGGCTTCTTCCACGTCGTGGGTCACCAGGATCATGGTGATGCGTTCTTTTTGCCAGATGCGCTGCAGCTCGGTCTGCAGCCGGGCGCGGGTCAGGGCGTCCAGCGCGCCGAAGGGCTCGTCCAGCAGCAGCACGCGCGGCCGGTTGACCAAGCCGCGGGCAATCGCCACGCGCTGCGCCATGCCGCCCGAGATCTGGTGCGGATACGATTGTTCGAAGCCTTCCAGGCCCACCAGGGCGATGTGCTCGGCCACCCGGTCGCGCTTTTCCGAAGCCGGCAGGTTGGCGTTGCGCAGGCCCACGCCGATGTTCTGCGCCACGTTCAACCAGGGGAACAGGCGGTGGTCCTGGAACACGATGCCGCGTTCGGGGCTGGTGCCGTGTACCGGCCGGCCGCCCAGGGTGATGGCGCCTTCGTAGCTGTCGTCCAGCCCCAGGATCAGGCGCAGCAGGGTGGATTTGCCGCAGCCGCTGGCGCCGACGATGGATACGAATTGCCCGGCCGGGATGGCCAGGTCCACGCCTGTCAGCACTTGCAGCACGCCGCCTTCGGCCTGCGCGCTGGGGTAGCGCTTGCCGACGGATTGCAGTTCCAGGTCCAGCGAATTGTCTTGAGCCATGCTTGAGGTTTCCCGCGGTTATTGGTCCTGGCCGCGCAAGCGCGCAAGCCGGCGTTCGGCCAGGCGGGCCAGGGCGTTCATCAGCCAGCCCACCAGGCCGACGACGAACATGCCGAAGATCACCAGGTCCATCTGGAAGTGTTCGCTGCCTTCGATCAGCAGGTTGCCGATGCCCACGCCCGCCACCAGCAGGTATTCGGCGCCGATGGTGGCCAGCCAGGAATAGATCAGCGCCAGGTAGACGCCGGTGAAGATGGCGGGCGCGGCGGCCGGCAGCACGACCTGGGTAAAGGTCTGCCAGCGGGTGTACTGATAGACGCGTGCCACTTCCCGCAGCTTGGGCGGCGTGTTGCGCACGCCGTCGCAGGTGTTGACCACCACCGGCACCAGCGCGGCCAGCGACAGGAACACCACCTTGGCCGTGTCGCCCAGCCCGAACCACACCGAAATCAGCGGAATCCAGGCGAACAGGGAAATCTGCTTGAAGGTGTTGAAGCTGGGGCCGACCAGGCGGTTGAACGCGGGGGACAGCCCCAGCAACACGCCCAGGATCAGGCCGGACACGGTGCCGATGGCAAAGCCGGTGAGTTCGCGGCCCAGGCTGGCGCCCAGGGCGCGCCACAGCTTGCCGCCCAGGATCTGGTCGATGGCGGTGGCCAGCACTTTCTCGGGCGACACGAGCAGCGCGGAATTGACCAGGTCGGCGCGCGCCGCCAGCCACCACAGCACGATGGCGGCCACCGGCAACACCAGCCCGCGCCAGCGGCCGGCGCCGCGCACGGCCAGGGGTTGGGACGCGGCCAGTTCGGCGGCGTCGCGGGACGTTGCGGGAGACAGGGATGCACTCATGGACGGGCCTCGGAGGGGACAAGACGCGCCGCGCGGCGGCCGTGGATCAGGCGCGTTTCGGCCCAGTCCAGGAGGCGGTCGATGGCGTAGCCGATGGCGCCCACGACGATCACCGCGGCCATCACCAGGTCCAGCTGGAACAGCTGGCGGCCGTAGACGATCAGGTAGCCCAGGCCTTCGCTGGACGCCACCAGTTCCACCACCACCAGCGACAGCCAGGCCTTGGTGAAGCCCAGCCGCAGGCCGGTGAACAGGGTCGGCAGGGCCAGCGGCAGCACGATTTCCAGCACTTCCTGGCGGCGGCTGTAGCCGTAGACGCTGCCTACTTCGCGCAGCGCCGGGCTGGCCTGGCGAAAGCCTTGCAACGTGTTCAGCGTGACGGGCACCAGCGCGGCCTTGGCGATCAGGATGTATTTCAGGGGCTCGCCGATGCCCACGATCAGCAGCACGAAGGGCAGCCAGGCCAATACTGGAATCTGCACCAGCGCATTGAAGGTGGGCAGCACGTAGGCTTCCAGCCGGCGCGACAGGCCCATGGCGGTGCCCAGCAGCAGGCCCAGCACGCTGCCCAGGGCAAAGCCCACCAGCACGCGTTGCAGGCTGGCGCGGGTGTTCAGCCACAGGTCGTCGCTGATGGCCAGGTCGCGCAGGGTGTCCCAGACGTAGGCGGGCGGGGGCAGCACCTGCGGCGAGATCCAGCCCTGGCTGGCGCCAGTCTGCCACAACACGATCAGGGTCAGGGGCAGCAGCCAGGGCGCGGCGGTCCAGGCGGCCTGGCGAGCCCAGGCCGGCCAGGTGACGGCGCCCGGCGGCGTGGCGCCGGAGAGAGTGGTGGGGGACATGGCGGCGGCCCGGGTCAGCGCGCGGCGGCCTGGCCGGCGACTGCGGATGCCGCCGCGGCAACGGGCTTGGCGTCGCCGGGCGTTGCCGCGGCCGCATTGCCCGCCGCAGGCTTGCCGCTGGCATCGAACGCCGTCCAGTACTTCTCCAGCCCCTGGGCCTTCAGCGAATTCTGCAAATATCTCGGATCGAACCAGCCATCCAGCGAGACGTCACGGCGGATCAGTTTCAGCTTGACCGCATCGGCCACCACCGCCTTGTAGCGCGCAATGATGAAGTCGTCGATCAAGGGCGAGTTGCGGGACGCCAGGTCTTGCTTGTCGAACTCGGCCGCCCAGGACGCATAGGGCACGCCGCTCTTTTCCCAGATCTTGAAGAGCGCATCGCGGTTCTTTTCATCGGACGACCACTGCGCGGCGCGCACGAACACGTCGACCACCTTCTGCACCTGGGCCGGGTTGTCGCGTTCGAAATCCTCGCGTACCAGCAGCGACGCCTGGCGGGTGTAGGCCGGGTCCTGCCCCTGGGTGCTGTAGATGACCTTGGCCAGCCCCTGGTCGCGCACCTTGAACCATTCGTAGCCGCCAAAGGCCGCGTCCACGCCGTTGGACACCAGCGCGGCCTGGGCGCTGCCGGCATCCAGGTTCACGCCCTTGATGTCGCGTTCGGCCAGGCCGTGGGCGGCCAGCACGTTGATGGCCACCAGATGGCCATTGGTGCCGCGAAAGATCGAGACCTTGCGGTCCTTCAGGTCTTCGATGGATTTGAGCGGCGAATTGGGCGGCGCCACCAGGTACAGGTTGTTGCGCGCGCCGCTGACCAGCAGCAGCTTGGTCTTCAGCCCATTGGCGCGGCCTACGACCTGGGGCAGGTCGCCCTGGTAGGCAAAGTCGATCTGCTTGTTGGACAAGGCTTCGTTGACGGCGGGGCCGGCGCCCTTGAAGAACAGCCATTCGACCTTGACGCCGTCGGCGGCAAAGGCCTGTTCCAGCCATTGGTTCACGCGCACCACGCCGCCCGGCGAGCCGCCCCAGGTGATCGGATCGCCACCGCCCGCGGTGGCCACGCCCACGCGGATGACATCGGCGGCGTGCGCGGCGCCGCCAAACAAGGCGCTGGCGGCCAGCGCCAGGCGGAACAATTTCAAGCGAATCAATGACTTCATGGGTAGAGGCTCTAGGCTGGAAGGTGGATCAGGCGGCACGGGCAACGGGGCTGGCCAGCTTGCGTTCGATGGCGGTGCCGCGGAAGAAGTCCGGGTTGGCCTGGGTGTAGAAGCGGTAGGGGTTGCCGAACACCAGCGCCTTGAAGTCCTGCGCGCTGATGACGCCTTGCTCGACCAGGTCCCAGCTTTCGGCCAGGGGTTCGGTCAGGTCGGGCACGTCCCAGTGGCCGATGTCCGACGACCAGATGGCGTTGATCTTGGCGCCCAGCGGGTTGACCTTGTCGTTGAAGGCGGCGGCCACCGTGCGGTCATCGGCTTCCGAGCCGAAGTAGAAGCTGTCGACCCAGCGGGTGCGGAGGTCTTCGGCCGACTCGATGCCGGCGGCGGCAAAGTCGTCCAGTTCGTCGGGGTGCGGGTCGCGGCTGTGCGGCAGCGCCGAGATGCCCAGGCTGTCGCGCAGCAGTTGCTGCGGGTCGATGTCGCGGCCTTTGATGAAATCGGCGCCGTAGCGCTGGAACAGCTCGTGCAGCAGCGCCACGTCGGCGTTGGCGGGGTTGTAGTTCTGCACCGCGTGGCGGTTGCGCTTTTCCCAGCGGTCCACCAGGTGGGTGTAGACGTGCGAGCCCCAATCCGCGCCGCCTTCCAGCAGCGCCACCCGCAGGTTCGGAAAACGCCGCGTCACCCCGCCAAAGAACAGCGCCTTGGCAAAGGCCTGCGAGCCATCGGCAAAGTGGCCGATGTGGTTGAACATGTAATTGCTGATCGAATGGCGCCCGGTCCAGCCCTGGCTGCCGTAGTGCGTGGTGACGGGCACGCCCAGCTCGACCACCTTGGCCCAGAACGGGTCGTAGTCGTATTCGCTGTCGATGCCGTAGAAGTCGATGTAGCTGGCGTGTTTGGCGACTTCGGGGTGGTCGGCGGACGGATACTTGTCGGCCACTGCCTTGATCGGGCGCTTCACGCCGCCGGCGATGTTGATGACCTTCAGCCCCAGCGTCTTGACCGCGAATTCCAGTTCTTCGATGCCTTCCTGCGGGGTGTTCAGGGGAATGCCCGCTACCGGCGTCAGGCGGTCGCTGTACTTGCGGTACTGGTCGGCGTGGAAGTGGTTGATGGCGCGGTGCAGCGGCTGGCGGAACTCGTTGCCCGCGGCCAGGGGCGCCAGCACGTCATTGGGAAACAGCACGGAGTAGTCGGCGCCTTGCTCGGCCAGCCGTTCGTTCAGCAGCTCGGGCAGCGTGTAGGTAGCCAGGTCCAACGTGTTGCGCGTGACCCGCGCCCACCAGGGCGAACGCAGCGTGCGGTTGTGCTGGCGTTCCGCCGGGGTCTGCTGGTACCAGTCCTTGCCGCCGCTCCTGGTGGCGAAGCGCGAACCCAGCGCTTTGCGCAGCGCGTCGACCAGCTTGCCGCCGCCGTAGTGCTGCACATAGTCTTCCAGCACCGGCGCATAGTCGTTGACATGCACGTCGGTGTCGATCACCGGGTAATCGAGGGTCGCCTTGACGGCGGCGGACCGTGACGCTTGGCTGGGCTTCAAAGGCTGGTTCATGCTGGCGCGCTCCGTAGGGTGGGTGCAGGGCGCCAGAGGAAATCCCCTGGCTGTCGGCACACCTTACGGGAGGCGCGGGCAACGCCAAACGATGCTTTTGTTCTTTATTTGTGCGGCATTTTCAAATAACCGGCGGCCCCCTGGCCTGGCGTGAACGGCCGTGCCAGGGAGCCGCGAGCGGGGCTGTCTCCAGGGGTTGCCGCTACTGCTGGCGTGCGGTCAGCACGTGCCGCAGCACATGCGTGGCCGCCGCCACCGGCACCGACATATGCGTTTCATCGGGCAGTTCCACATAGACCGTGGCCAGCCCCTGCGGCGCCAGCGCCACGTCCAGCCGGCGGGCCAGGGAGCGGGCCTCGTGCACCGTCTGCGCGGTTTCCGCACCGCCCGCCATCAGCAGCAGGCGGCTGCGGCGCAGGTCTGCCTTGCCCGCCTGGGCCTGGCGCACGAAGGCGCTTTCGCGGTCCAGCAGGTAGTGGTCCTGCCACCACAGCGACGGGCTGATGGCCACGATCTGGTTGAACAGGTCCGGCCGGGTGTACAGCACGTTCAGCGCATACATGCCGCCAAAGGAATGGCCGGCCAGCGTCAGGCGCCGATCGTCCACCGGATAGCGGCGGGCGATCTCCGGTAGCAGCGTGCCTTCCAGGAATGCCAGCAGGGCCTGTTCGCCGCCCAGCGGCGGGGGATAGCCGTTGACGCGCGGCAGCGGCTTGCCGGCCGGTTCCGGCGGCGAAAAATCGTACGAGCGCCGCAGGAAATCAAAGGGCAGGTCGGTGGGGTAGCCCACCGCCACCACGATCGCGCTGCCGGCCAGGTCCTGCTGCAGCCGCACCGCGTCGTAATAGGCGCCGAACACGGCATTGCCGTCCAGCAGGTAGATGACCGGACGCTTGCCGCTTGCCGGCGGCTTGCCGCGGGGCTCGACCACCTGGATACGGTAGGCGCGGTCGGGCTGGCCGGGCGGATGCAGGTCGAACTGCACGGTGCCGGGCAGGGTGGCGCGGGTGTCGGGAGCGGACGGTGAGGGCTGAGCCGCAGGCGCCTTGGCCGCGGGCGTGGCCGTCAGGGGCTGCTGCCCGATAGCCAGCCCCGACGCGGACAGCGCCAGCACCGCCGACAGCGTGGCCAGGGCGACGCGCCGGGCAGCGCCTGGCGTCTGGCGCATCGCCGCGCGTGTCTGGGTCATGCGCGGCCTCACCATTTGTAGCGCACCTGTCCGACGATCTGGCGTCCCTGGCCCAGGTAGCAGTAGCCGTCGCTGCACGTCTGCACTTCCTTGTTGGCCAGGTTCTGCACGCTGATGCTGGCCTGCCAGCCCTTGAGCGCAGGGTGGGCATAGCCGGGTTCGTAGCTCAGGGACACGTCGAACAGCGTCGCGGCCGGGTTGCGCATGACGTTGAGCGAATCTCCATAGCTGGTGCCGATATAGCGCGCCCCGGCGCCCAGTCCCACGCCGGCCAGCGGCCCTTGCGGCAGGCGGTAGTCCAGCCACAGGCTGGCCATGTGGCGCGGCTGGTAGGACGGCACCTTGCCGACCTCGGCGGGGTTGTTGCTGCGGGTGACCTTGCCGACGTTGTAGCTGTAGCTGGCCACCAGTTGCAGGCCGCGGTCCAGTTCGGCCAGGCCTTCCAGTTCGATGCCGGTAGACCGCAGGTTGCCCGCCAGTTCGGAATAGGGCGTGGCGGGCACGACGCGGGCGGCGTCCTTTTCCTCGATACGGTAGGCCGCCAGGGTGATGTAGCTGTGCGAGCCATCGGGCTGGTACTTGATGCCGGCCTCGACTTGCGAGCCGCGGGTGGGGCCCAGCACGTTGCCGGTCTTGTCGATGGCGGTATTGGGGGTGAACGACGTGGAGTAGCTGGCATACGGCGCCAGGCCGTTGTCGGCCAGGTACAGGGCGCCTGCCTGCCAGGTGAAGGCCTTGTCGGTCTTGGCCTGGGCCGGCGCCTGGGTCAGCAGGTTGCGGTTGTCCTGTTTGGCGATGTCGTAGCGCCCGCCCAGCGACAGCCGCCAGTTGCCCAGCTTGACCTGGTCGGCCAGGTAGGTGCCGTACTGTGAATTGCGTTGCAGCACCGACACCATGTTCATGGGCGGCGTGGGGCCGGGCACGTAGCCGTATTGGGGGTTGTCCAGATTCAATGACGGGTAGCCGGACGCCAGGTAGCCCACGCCCTGGTCCCATTTCAGCCACTGGTAGTCGAAACCGGCCAGCAGGCTGTGCGCGGCCGCGCCGGTATTGAAGCGGAAGGTGGCGTTGTTATCCACGGAAAGGGTCTCGACCGTGCTTTCCACGCCCCAGGCGCTGCGGGTCAGCAGGCGTGTGCCGGGTTCCAGCGCGCCGCCGCTCAGGTAGCGGGCATCGAGCGAGATATGGCCGTAGCGCAGCTGCTGCTTCAGCGTCACGTCCTGGCCCAGGCGATGTTCCAGCTCGTAGCCGGCCTGGTATTGGGTCTGGCGCTGGTGGTCATAGCGCGGATCGCTGACGCGGATGTGGGTCACCTTGCCGTTTTCCACGTAGTTGCCGACGTTGGCGTCGGTCTCGTCCTTCATGTATTGGCCCAGCAGCGTCAGGGTGGTGTCTTCGCCCAGGCGGAATTCGAACGACGGCGCGAACAGGTCGCGATCGTCGGCGATCATGCGGTCGGTGTCGCCCCGGCGCAGCAGGCCGACCACGCGGAACTTCGCCGAGCCGGACTCGTTGATGCTGTCGCCGATGTCAAAGGCGGCCTGCTTGCGGTCGTGGGTGGCGCCCAGCAGCACGATTTCATGAATGGGGTCGGGGCCGGGCCGCTTCGAGATCCGGTTCACCACGCCGCCCGGCGTGCCCTGGCCATACAGCACCGACATGGGGCCCTTGACGATGTCGATGCGCTCCAGCGCATAGGGCTCGGTGCGGAAATAGGCGTAGGACCCCGGCGTCTGGCGCAGGCCGTCCAGGTAGTCGCCGGTGGTGTTGACCGGAAAGCCGCGGATCGTGATCTGGTCAAAGCGCGGGTCGAAGCCGGCGCTGCCCGTGCCCACGCCCGCGGCATAGCGCACCGCCTCGGGCATCGACGTCACGCCGCGCGCATCCATCTGTTCGCGCGTCACCACGCTCACCGAGCGGGCCGTTTCCATCAGCGAGGCGTCGGTCTTGGTGGCGCTGCTGCTGCTCTGCGCCACGAAACCGTCCACCCCGGCCGATGCGCCGACCACCGCGATCGGCGCCAGCGTGGCCGGGCCCGTGGCTTGGGGTTCCAGCACGTACTGGCCGTCGCCGGTGCGCGTGGCAGTCAGGCCGGTGCCGGCCAGCAGGGCGGCCAGCGCTTCGGGCACGGTGTAGCGGCCGGACAGGCCGGGGCTGGACTTGCCCTGGGTCAACGGCATGGCGCCGCTGAGAGGAACGCCCGCCATCTGGCCAAAGGTGTTCAAAGCCTGGGTCAGCGGACCGGCGGGAATCTGGTAGCTGCGGCGGCCTTCGGCGGGGGCCGTCTGGGCATGGGCAGGCATTGGCGCCGTGGGCATCAGCGCGGTCAGCGTCAGGCCGGCGGCCAAGAGCCAGGGGCGCATCGTCCGGGCGGTGGGCAGGGGCGCGACAGGGGCGGCAGGCAAAGCGTGGGGCAAATCGAAAGGCAAATCGACGGGCAGATCGTGCGGGCGTTTCATCGGGGTTCCGTAAGCGAGCGTCAGGCGGGCTGGGGCGCCATGCATGGCAGCCCCGCATCTACCTGATCGAACGAAACGGAAAAAGGGGAAGGCACGGCGCTCACGCCGGCGTCAGCGTGGTCCACCAGGGCAGCTTTTTCTCGACCCGCAACGACAGGGCGCGGGCCAGCAATTGCAGCGTGCGTTCGGGGTCGGCCAGCGGATAGGTGCCCATCACGCGCAAGCCGGCGGCCTCGGGCGCCACGCCCAGGTGGCCGCGTTGGTAACGGGCCAGTTCGGCCACCAGTTCGTCCAGCCGCATGTCGTTGGCCACGATCATGCCTTGGGTCCAGGCGGCGGCCCCGGCGTCGGCCGGACCCGGGCGGCCGATGTGGTCTGCCGTGTACACGACCTGGTTGCCGGCCGCGACGGTCAGCCGCTCGCCGCTGTCCGCCGTGCGGACCTGCACCGCACCGTCCAGCACCGCCAGCCGGGTCGCCTGCTCCAGCAGGCGGACGCTGAAGCGGGCGTCGGGGGCACCGGTTATTGCAGAAGATCCCGAGAGGATTCCGGCGCCCTGGCCCTGCGGCGTGGAGACTGGTTGGGACGCCCGGGGCGTGGCCGGCGTGGCCAGGCGGCCTTGCGGCGTGGCGACCACGAACGGGCGGGCGGCATCGGCTGCCGCCGCCACCAGCATTTCGCCGCGCAGCAGCGTCAGGCGCCGCTCGGCGGGCCCGATGGCAAAGTCCGCGGCGCTGGCCGTGTTCAGCCACAAGTGGCTGCCGTCGGCCAGGCGCCATTCGCGGACCTGGCCGGTGGCGCTGCGGTAATCAGCCGCCAGCGCCAGCAGTTCGACGCGCAGGGGCGTATGGCGCCACGCCAGCCAACTGCCCAGCACCCCGCCCGACAGCCAGGCCAGGGTGCGCAGGTGGCGCCGCCGCGCCGGCATCAGCGCGGCCTGCAAACCGGCGGACGCGGCCCGCGGTTCGCCGTCCGTGCGCAGCGGCGCAAAGCGCTGGCTCACGGCCTCGATATAGCGCCAGGCGGCCTGATGGCCCGGACTGCGGTCCAGCCAGGCGCGCCATTGCGTCCAGTCGGCCGCGCTGGCGGCCTCGTCATGCAGCCGCACATACCAGTCGGCCGCCTGTTCCAGGCTGCGATGATCGGCGGCGCCTGCGGGCGCGGCGGGGAAAGCGTGGCGGCCCATCAGCTTGCCGAGGGGGCGGGGGCGCCCAGTGCGGCCGGCGGCACATGCACGGGCTGCGTGGCGGCATGGTGCGCCGCTTCCAGCAGCGCGCAATGCAGCATCGCCTGCGCCAGGTATTTCTTGATGGTGCGCTCGGACACGTCCAGCTCGATGGCGATTTCCCGGTACTTCAGGCCATCCACATGCGACAGGATGAATGCCCGCGCCACCTTGGGCGGCAGTTGACGCAGCATCTCGGCCGCCTGCATCAGCGTTTCGATGATGATCGCCTGCTGCTCGGCCGAGGGTGCCGCCGCGCCTGCGCAGGTGTTCAAGGTGTCCAGCCAGGCGCGTTCGACTTCCTGGCGCCGCCACAGGTCGATGCACAGCCCGTTGCCCATGCTGCGCAGGTAGGCGCGCGCGCCTTGCGGCGTATCAAAGGCGCGGGGGGCGGCCAGCAGGCGCACAAACGCGTCATGCGCCAGATCGGCTGCATCGAACGCATTGCCCAGCCGGCGCAACAGCCAGGTGCGCAGCCAGCCGTGGTGCGCCTGGTACAGGTGATGGATGTCCGAAGGGGAAGAGTCGGGGCGCATGGCGGGGCAACGTGACGAAATACCCCGGGAGTTTAACAGGAACGATTATCAATTACGTGAGCGGCGGCCGGAGCCGGCCGCCGCTCACCGGTCAGCTGCGCCGCGCGGTCAGCCACTGCGCCGGCAGCAGCGCCTTGTTCACGATCCGCACTTCGCCAATGCTGCCAAAGAAGCCGTCGGCCCGGTTGCCGTCCCACGACCCGGCACCGACGACCCACGGCATGTTGGCGGCCAAGGTCGCCAGGCCCGGCGCGTCGGACGCGTTGCGCAGGACCGGCGCGCCTTCGACGTACAGGATGGTTTCGTGGGTGGTGTTGTCGTTGACCACGGCGATATGCAGCCACTTGTCGGCGATGATTTCGCCGGACCAGTTGGTCTTGGCGTCGCGCGTGCCGGTCACGTCGGGCACGACTTCCCACTGGATTTCACGCAGGCTGGACACGGCGAACAGCAGCGGCGGGGATTCGCCGTCGCCGCCATTGAAGCCGGGCAGGTCGCCGCGCTTGCCGTCGCGGGTCATGATGTTCATCCACGCGTTCTTGCCCGAGGTCCAGTCGCGGTCGATCTTGATGAAGGCTTCGACCGTGTAGCCGTTGGGCACGGTTTCGGCATTGATCGCGGCGGCCGTGTCGGTGGTGAAGTAGCTCATGCGGGCGGTGTTCTTGTCGGTGTTCAAGAAGCGCACCGAGCCCGGGGCGGCGGACAGGTAGTGGTGGTCGTTGGACCAGACCAGGTCGCCCAGCTGGGCGCCGGCCACGCCGTCGATGTTCAGGGCGGCGCGGCGCACGGGGTTCAGGCCGGTGCGGTCGGCGACGACGGTGCCCACCGGCACGGGCTGGCCGTCGGTGCCGCCGAAGAAGCGCCAGTGGGCCAGCGTGCCGGACACCTGCGGGTAGTCTTCGCTGTCGGCGGCGGGCTTTTGCGTCGTTGCGGGCGGTTCGGTGTAGTTGGCCAGGATCAGCGCGCGGGCCTGGTCGATCAGCGCGGTGTGGCTGGGCGTGCCGGCCTTGAAGTCCTTGTTGAAGCCGGCAAAGCGCTTGGCGAAATCCATCTTGATGGTGAATTCCTCGTTGGCGCCGGTCAGCACCGCCTGGTCGAAGGCGTTGAGCGTGTTCTTGGGCTTTTGCGGCACCCAGGGCGAGAACGACAGCACGCGGATTTCGTTGTTGGTGAGGTCGAATTCGTACAGGCGCATCAGGCCGTTGCCGCCCTGGTAGGCCATCTGGTAGTCGACGACCATTTCATGGACGGGATTGCCGAAGTCGTTGGTCTTGGTCAGCAGCGCCGCGCCATGGTAGTGGCCGTTGAGCGTCATGAAGATCTGGTCGTTGCTGTGGATCAGTTCGCGCCACAGCATCAGGCCGTACGGCACCTCCAGCGGGCTGATGCCGTCTTTGTCGATGTTCAGCAGCTGGTGGTTGACCAGGATGACGGGCAGCGTCGGGTTGGCGCGGATGACCTGGTTGGCCCAGGCCAGCGCCGCGTCGGAAATGCGCCACGACAGCGACAGCACCATGAACTTCTGGCCCTCGGCTTCGAACACGTGCCATTCGTGAAAACCGCTGGGGTCGCGGCCGCCGAAAGTGGCTTGCTTCTTGGCGCGGTCGGTGCCGAAGGTCTGCAGGTAGGGTTCGTTGGCCAGGGTGCGCTGGGCGTCGGTGGCGCTGGTCTGGCTGCTTTGATCGACGTAGTCGCGGTCCAGGATCACGTCGTGGTTGCCGGCCAGGATGGAATACGGCACCTTGGCGTCTTCCAGGATCTTCATGGCCGCGTCGGCCACCTTCCACTGGTCGGGCTTGTTCTGCTGGTCGACCACGTCGCCCAGGTGGATCAGGAAGGGAATGCTGAGCGCCTTGGCGTTGTTGGCCACCCATTGCGTCTGCGCCTTGTAGGGCTCGCTGCCGTACTTGCGCATGAACTGCTGGTTTTCGGCATCGGTGGCGTAGCGCGAATAGAACTGCGTGTCGGGCAGCACGGCAACGGCGAAGCTGGAGATGTTCTTGGGCTGCGGTTGCGGTTGGGGCGCCGGTGCGGGGGCATCGGGCGCGGCGGGGTCTTCGTCGTCGTTGTCGCTGGCGCAGGCCGACAGCAGCAGCGAGCCGCCGACCGGCATGAGCGTGGCGCCCAGGCCGGCTTTGAGCAGGCTGCGGCGGCGCGGGTCCGTCGCGGCCGGCAGCGTGCGGCTTGTCTCGGCAATGTCATGATCACCGTGTTGCGGGGTTACGGGATACTGCGAGTCTTGCTTGTCGTGCGCCATCTGTGCCGCCCAAGTGAAAAAGTGGGAAGCTTAGAAACGCGCAATGACGGAAATGTTAAGCGTGCGTGAACATTGTGTGCGGCATGGGGATCGCGGTTGCGAACTCGTCCATGCCGTGACCCAAGAGAAACGTTGTCACGCGTGTACCGGCGGCAAGCGGTCGGCCCACGGCCGGGCGCGTTCCAGTTGCCCGGCCAGTTCGATCAGCGTGGTGTCGTCACCATACGGCGCCATGAACTGGATGCCGATCGGCAGGCCGCTCGCGTCGCGGCACAGGGGCACGCTCATGGCGGGTACGCCGGCCGCGTTGGCGGGGCGGGTGAAGACGGTGCCGCGCATGAATTCGTCGGCGAAGGCGCGCCAGTCACTGCTGCGTACGTCCAGCGCGGTCACGGGCGGCGGCAAGGTGGGCAGCACGGGCGTCAGCAGCACGTCGTAGTCGGCCATCAGGCGCCCCAGGCTGCGGGCGATGGCGTTGGCGGTGTTGCGGGCGGCCAGCAGGGCGGGTGCGGACAGGCTGCGGCCATATTCGGCCAGGCCCAGGTTGGCGGGTTCGAAGCCGCTGGCGTCGGCGGGGCGGCCGGTGTCGGCGGCGATGGCGTCGACCTCCAGCGCGGTGTAGGCGGCCACGATGCGCAGGTACGCGTCGGCCAGCGCGGCCTGGTCGAAGTTGAAGGCCGCGGGTTCGACGCGGTGGCCCAATTGACGGCATAGCGTGGCGGCGTCGTCCAGTGCGGCGGCGACGGCGGGGTCCAGCGTTATGTCCAGGCCTGGCTGCGTGATGAGGCCAATGCGCAGCGCGCGCGGGTCGCGGCCGGCGGCCTCGGCGTACGCGCCGGATTTGGCCGGGGCGGCATATAGCGCGCCGGGTTCGGGTGCATCGGTCAGGTCGAGCAGCAGGGCGGAATCGCGCACGGACCGGGTCAGGACGTGGTGGCTGACCAGTCCGCCCCAGTTTTCGCTGGACACGGGGCCGCAAGGCACGCGCCCGCGCGACGGGCGCAGGCCGAACAGGCCGGTGCAGGCGGCCGGGATGCGGATGGACCCGGCGCCATCGTTGCCATAGGCCAGCGGCACCATGCGCGCGGCAACGGCAGCGGCGGCGCCGCCGGACGAGCCGCCGGGGCTGCGGCGGGCGTCCCAGGGGTTGAGCGTCGCGCCGTGCAGGGTGGGCGCGGTGTGGATGTTGGCCGAGAATTCCGGCAGGTTGGTCTTGCCGACGATGACCAGGCCGGCGGCCTTGTAGCGCCGCACCAGTTCGTGGTCGTGCGCGGGGGTGTAGCCCACGGCGGCGCGGCAGCCGAACGACATGGGCGTGCCGGCGTAGGTGGGGCAGTCGTCCTTGAGCAGCATGGGCACGCCGCGCAGCGGGGCGTCGGCGGGCAGCTCGCGCAATTGCGCCTCGGCCTCGTCGCGCATGGTGAGGATGACGGCGTTCAGTTGCGGGTTGACGCGGTCGATGGCGGCAAAGGCCTGCGCCACGGCCTCGGCCGGGGTCAGGCGGCCGGCGCGGATGGCGGCGGCCAACGCGGTGGCGTCGGCCTGGAGGTAGTCGGAATCAGGGATGGGCATGGCTGCGGGAATGCGGGTCAGTATGAATGGAAACAGGTCAATGGCGGGGCGGCGGCGCGAGCGCGGCGGCCAAACTCAAGGCCAAATTGAAGGCCAGAATCCAGGCGAAATCCAAGCCCATGGCCGCGGCGCGAGCTGGCATCACGGCTGCGTCTTGGTCACGCCCCAGAACCGGTGCGTGCCGCCCGGCCAGCCCTGGTAGCCCTGCACCGACGGCCGCAGTGCGGTGACGACGGGCAGGTTGAACAGGCCGATGATGGGGATGTCTTGCGCCATCAGTTCGTGCAGCTGGTTGAAGAGGTCGCGGCGTTTGTTCGGGTCGGGCTCCATCGCCACCTGCTTGAGCAGGGCCGAGGCCTTGGGGTCGTCCCATTGGCGGGTGGGTTCGACCTTTTTGTCGCCGATCAGCGATTCGTACATCAGCAGCGGGTCCAGCCGGGCGGAATAGCCGAAGATGGCCAGCTCGTACTGGCCACGGCCGTACAGGTCCAGCTGCGAGGCCCAGTCGCGCACTTTCAGTTCGACGTTGATGCCGGAGGCGGCCAGCATGGCCTGCACGATGGTGGCGGCCTGAATGCGTTCCTGGCGGTTGGCGACCAGCAAGGTGATGGGTTTGCCCTTGTAGCCGGCCTGCGCCATCAGGGTGCGGGCGGCGGCCGGGTCGTAGGCCGGCCAGGTCTTGCTGCGGGCATCGTAGTACGGGCTTTGCGGCACCAGCACCGACGGGTTGGCGCTGTACAGGCCTTCGCCCGAGGCCTCGGCCAGGTCGGGAAGGCTGAGCGCGTGGGCAATCGCCTGGCGCATGCGCACGTCTTGCAGCGCGGGCGCATTGCTTTGCACCTGCATGACCAGCCAGCTGGGGGTCTGCTGCACCTGTACCGTCAGGCCCTGGCCGCGCAGCGTCTGCATGGTGGCGGGCTCGATGCCGTCCACGACGTCCAGGTCGCCGGACAACAGGCCGTTGCTGCGGGTGCTGGCGTCGGGCACCGTCATGAAACGCAGCAGGGGAATGGTGGCGGTCTTGTTGCCGGCGTAGCCGTCGCGTGCGCCGGGCAGGGCGTCGTAGGCCTCAAAGCGTTTCAAGTCCAGCTGGCGGCCGGTCATCATGCCGGCGAAGGCATAGGGGCCGGTGCCGATGGGGGCCTTGAAGCTGCCGTCGGCGTTGACCGAATCCGGGTGCAGGATCCACGGCGTGCACTGGATCGTGGCCAGCGTCATCAGGAAGTTGGGCGCGGGCGAGGCGAAGGTGAACCGCACGGTCTGCGCATCGACGGCGTCGACCTGCTGCAAGGCGGGACCGATCTTGCCGTTGTAGCGGTTGACGCACTGGAAGTTGGTCTTCGGATCCAGATAGCGCTTGAAGTTCCAGGCCACGTCGGCGGCCGTCAGCACCGCGCCGTTGTGGAAATGCACCTTGGGCCGCAGGGTGAACTCGTAGACCTTGCCGTCGTCCTTGACCTGCCAGCTTTCGGCCAGCACGGGTTTGATCTTCAGGTCTTCGCCATAGGCCACCAGGCCTTCGACCACGTGGGCCAGCACCATGTCGGCGTTGGCGTCGCGGTTCACGCCGGGGTTGATGCTGGCGATATCGGCGTGCAGCGCCACGCGCAGCGTGCCGATGTCGCCGACGGCGTGGGCGGCGGGGCCGGCCAGCAGGCCGCACAGCAGCAGGGCCAGGGCGGGTTTGCGTGTCATGGGGTTCCCCTTGTGTTTTTTGTCTGGGTGGCGGGTCTGGGTGGTGAGCCTTTATGGCAGGCTTTAGCGGCGGGCCTTCAGAAAGTCTTCGAAGAACACCTGGACCGGGTCGATGACCTTGAACGGCTCGTGTGCCACGCCCGGCACGGTGTCGCGCCGGACCTTGATGCCGTGGCGTTCGAAGCTTTGCGCCAGCGCCTCGATCCGCTCGATGCGGTTGTCGCCTTGCAGGTCGGCGCCGGGCATCCACAGCTTGCTGTCGCGCGGGATGGTGATTTCCCAGGTCTGGGTGTCGTCGGTGCCGACCACGGTCTGCACGGCCACCTGGCGCATGGCCTCGATGTCGATGGCTTTGCCAAAGCGCGCGGGCACGTCGCGCACGCCCACCCACCAGTCGTAGTCGGGATGCAGCAGCGTCACCACACCGGGCGCGCCGATGGAGACGGCTTGCAGGCGTTCGGGGTGCAGCATGAAAAAGCGCTGGCAGAACTGGCCGCCGCCCGAATAGCCGTACAGCAGGAAGCGGCTGCCGTTCACGCGGTACTTGGCGATGACTTCGTCCACCATGGCCAGCAGCACGTGGTCGTAGCGGATGTCGTGGAACTGGATGCGCTTGTAGTTGGCCAGGTCGCCGGGTTCGATGATGCCTACCGGGAACAGCGGCGCCAGCACGATGCAGTCGTGGCGCTGGGCGAAATCGGCGAACAGGTCGCGGTATTGCGTGGCGGTGCGGCCGGTGCCGTGCACGATGACGGCCAGGTCGTAGGCCTTGGCGGCGGTTTCGTCGTAGTCGGCCGGCACGTACAGGCAGTAGCTGAAGCGCTGGTCGTATTGGCAGGCAAAGAACGGCGTGGCGCCGAAGTCGTAGAAGCTGAGCTTGATGCCGTGGCCCTGTCGGCGGGCAGGTAGCGTGGTCATGGATGGGCCTCCTGGGGCCGGTCGGTGCTGAAAGCGGGGGCCGCGGGCGATTGCCCGGCGGGCGGGCTTTGGCGGTCATCGAAAGGCTGCCCGCCGGTGTCGCTGCGCCATTTCAGGCGCACGCCGCCCGAGGGCGTGGGCTCGAGCAGCGGAATGGCGCCGAGCAGTTGGCGGGTGTAGGGTTCGCGCGGGGTGTCGAAGATGGCGTCGCGGGTGCCTTGTTCGACGATGCGGCCGGTCTGCATCACGATGACGCGGTCGGCAATCTGTTCCACCACGCCCAGGTCGTGGCTGATGAACAGGCACGAAAAGCCATAGCGCTGCTGCAGGTCGGCCAGCAGATCCAGCACCTGGGCGCGTACCGTGACGTCCAGCGCGGACACGGCCTCGTCGGCAATCAGCAGCGCCGGGCGGCGCACCAGGGCGCGCGCAATCGCCACGCGCTGGCGCTGGCCGCCGGACAGTTCGTGCGGATAGCGCTGGCCGAAGTCGCCGCCCAGCCCCACGTCTTGCAGCGTTTCGGCCACGCGCCGGGCCTTGTCGGACGCGCTCAAGCCGGGCGCCAGCCGCAGCGCCTCGGCCACCAGGGCCGAGACCGTCATGCGCGGGTCCAGCGACGAATACGGGTCCTGGAACACCATCTGGCAGTGGTAGCGGTAGTCGTCAAAGCCCGCGCCGCGCGCAGCCAGCGGCTGGCCCTTGTAGCGCAGCGTGCCGCCGGTGGGCGCCACCAGGCCGGTCAGCACAGAGCCCAGCGTGGTCTTGCCCGAACCCGATTCGCCCACCACGGCCACCACTTCGCCCGGATGGATGTCCAGGCTGATGCCGTGCAGCACGCGCACGCCGGCCTGGCGGCCGAACCAGGTGCGGCGGGCGCCGTATTCCACGGTCAGGTCGCGTGCGGACAGCAGCGGCGCGGCGGTGGCCAGCGGGCGCGGGGCGCGGCGCTGCGGCAGGGTGGCCAGCAGTTGGCGGGTGTAGTCGTGGGCGGGCGCGGCCAGCAGTTGGGCGGTGGCGCCGGTTTCGACGATGTCGCCGCGGCGCATCACCACCATGCGGCTGGCGTAGCGCGCCACCATCGGCAGGTCATGGCTGATCAGCAGCACGGCGGTGCCGTTTTCCTGGGTCAGCTCGACCAGCATTGCCATTACTTCGCGCTGGATCACGGCGTCCAGCGCGGTGGTGGGTTCGTCGGCGATGAGCAGCGCGGGGCGCAGCAGCATGGCCGAGGCGATCATGATGCGTTGGCGCATGCCGCCCGAGAACTCATGCGGATAGGCCCGCAGCACGCGGTCGATGTCGCGCAGGCCGACGCGGCGCAGCATGGCTTCGATGCGCCCGCGGTGGCTGGCGCGTTCGCGCGGGGCGTGCTGCAGCAGGCCTTCTACCAGTTGTTCGCCTACGGTCAGCGATGGCGTGAGCGAGGTCATGGGTTCCTGGAACACCATCGCCACCTTGGGGCCGCGCAGGGCGCGCAACTGCGCCGGACGCAGGCCGTAGACAGACGTGCCGTCCAGCTTGATGTCGCCGCCGGTACGCACGATGGCGTCGGGCGTCAGGCGCATGATGGCGCGGCCCAGCAAGGTCTTGCCCGAGCCGGATTCGCCCACCACGCCGACGATCTCGCCGCGCGCCACTTGCAGGCTGGCGTCGGCCACCACGTTGTGATGGGGGCCGGCGGCCAGCGTCAGGCGATCGATGTCGAGCAACACGGGGGATGTCATGCGCGCCTCCGCATGCGGGGATCGAGCCGGTCGCGCAGCGCGTCGCCCAAGAGATTGATGCCCAGCAGGGACAGCGAGATCGCCAGGCCGGGAAAGACCGCCAGCCAAGCAGCCTGGCCGATATAGCTGCGGCTGCCGGCCAGCATGTTGCCCCAGGTGGGCGCGGGCGGCGCCACGCCCAGGCCCAGGAAGCTGAGCGAGCTTTCGGCCAGGATGATCCAGCCGCACATGGACGTGGCCATGACGATGACCGGCGCCAGGCAGTTGGGCAGCAGGTGCCGCATCAGGGTGTAGAACTCGGAATTGCCCATGATGCGCGACGCCCGCACGAATTCGCGTTCGCGCAGGCTGAGCACGGTGCCGCGCACCACCCGCACCACGGACGACATATAGGCCAGGGCCAGCGCCAGGATGATGCCGGTTTCGCTGGCGCCGAACACGGCCAGCAGGCCCAGCGCCAGCAGCAGGCCGGGAAAGGCCAGCAGGGTGTCGTTGATGGCCATCAGCACGCGGTCGGTCCAGCCGCGCAGAAAGCCGCTGGTGGCGCCGATGAGTACGCCCGCCCCGGTGGCCAGCAGCACCGTCATCACGCTGACGCGCAGGCTGGCGGTGGCGCCCTGCATCAGGCGGCTGAAGACATCGCGGCCCAGCTCGTCGGTGCCCATCAGGTGCGTCAGGCTGGGTGCGGCCAGGCGGGCCTTGAAGTTGAGCTTGAGCGGATCGTAGGGCGTCCAGAACAGCGCCACCAGGGCGGTGACGACCACCACCGCCACCAGGGTGCCGCCCACCACGGCGGTCAGGGAACGACGTTTCATTGCGCGGCCACCCTCGGGTCGAACAGCGGGTAGAGCAGGTCCACCGCCAGATTGACCAGCACGTACACGCTGGCGATGAACAGCAGACAGCCCTGGATCACCGGGTAGTCGCGGGCGAAGATGGCGTCGACCAGCAGGCGGCCCAGGCCGGGAATGGTGAACACCGTTTCGATCACGGCCACGCCGGCCAGCAGATTGCCCAGGATCAGGCCCAGCAGCGTCCAGGTGGGGCCGAACGAACTCTTGAAGGCGTGGCGGCGCAGCACCTTGAATTCGGACAGGCCCTTGGCGCGGGCGTGGGTGATGTAGTCCAGGTTCAGCACTTCCAGCGTGGACGCGCGGGTCATGCGCAAGATGACGCCGATCTCGTGCAGCAGCAGCGTGGCCACCGGCAGCACCAGGTACATCAAGGCGCGGCCCGGGTTCTCGGCGAAGGTGACGAAGCCCACCATCGGAAACCAGCCCAGCTTGAGCGAGAACAGCAGCAAGAGCAGCAGGCCCATCCAGAAGGCGGGTAGCGACAGCAGCAGGGTGGCGCCGCCCACCAGCGCCAGGTCGGCCAGGCGGCCCTGGCGCCACGCCGCCAGCATGCCGGCCGGCACCGCCAGCAGCGTGGCCAGCAGCACGGCGGGCAGCACCACCTGCGCGCTGACGACGAAGCGTTCCAGGATCAGCGACAGCACCGGTTCGCGGTTGGCGATGGATAGTCCCAGGTCGCCTTGCAGCACGTGGCCGCCCCACAGCACGAACTGGGTCGGCCAGCTGGCGTTCAGCCCCAACTGTTCGCGCAGCGCGGCCAGGCTGGCGGCATCGGCCGAATCGCCCAGCATCAAGGCGGCCGGATCGCCCGGAATCAGCCGCACCAGGATGAACACCGCCAGCGCAACCATCAGCAGCGTGGGCAGCGCCATGCCGATGCGCGACACGATGAAGCGCAGCATGGCGCTCAGGCTCCGGCCAGCTCGGATTCGCGGGTATCGACTGCTTCCCGCGGCTCGTCGCCGTCCAGCCGGTAGGTCGTGAAGCGGCGGTTGCTGGCCGGCATGGGCGCGATTTCCATCAGGCCCAGCGCTGGCTCCATCACGATCATGGCGACCGTGGCGGTCAGGTTGCCGCCGTCGCCGTGACGTTCGGGCCGGCAGACGGAATAGGGCGCCAGGAAGTCGTCGAACAGCGCGGCCTTGACGCCTTCGCGGTCCAGGAGGCGGCCCTGGGCTTGCAGCAGCCGGCGCACGCGCCAGTCGCGGTAGAAGCTTTCGGGCACGTGGGGAATGCCGGTGTCGCGCAGCTTGGCCAGGGCAATGGGGCCGACCCAGTGGTTGGCGTGCACGATCAGGCCGTCGTCGGGGTACAGCGGAAAGGCCTCGTCCGGCGCGCATTCGAAGTCGATGCCGAACCCGGCGGCCGACGCGATCATGATGTTGTTCGAGCAGGACTTGGGCGTGGTGGCCACGACCTTGGCGGCCAGGGCGAAGTGTTCCTGTTCCAGCACCTTGCGGCGGATCAGGCCCAGGGGCACGCCCAGGGTCTTGTAGTCGCGCTCGCATTCCAGGTAGTTGGCGGTGATGGAGACGCCCGCGGCGTTCAGCCCGCTGCGGGCCAGGCCGCCGGCTTCGACAAAGGTCAGGTAGTCGGGCCCGTGGTCCTGGCGCACTCGCAGCACGACGCCGGTGGCCGCGCATTCGGCGCGCCAGTCCCAGTTCTGCGCGTGGATCAGGTTGCCCGAGGCGCTGCGCTCGGGCAGCAGGATGGCCCCGGTGCAGCCGTCGTCGGCCTCGTCGTCGGGATTGGCCGTGCTGCTTTGGGCCCGCGCCAGCGCCATGACTTCGGTGCGGGCGTTGATCATGACGATGTCTTCGAAGGGCACGTCGGCGCCCTGGGCGATGCCGCGCATTTCTTCGACGTAGCGTTCGTCGAAGTCGGCGATGCGGCGGGCGTAGTCGGATATCAACGCCGTCTTTTGCGCGGCGCCCATGCCGAATGCGTCCAGCGCCCCGCCGTACAGGGCCGCGCTTTGGCGGATGCGGGGTTGCAGTGCCTGCCCATACTGGCGGCCGCGGCTTTCAGGGCCGCCGGTCAACGTAACGCAGGGAAAGGGAGTGATTGCCATCTGTCCTTCCTTTTGTATTTTGTTGCTGTGTAATACACTAAATACCGCTGTGATCCCCTGTCAATCGGTTTTATGGGGCGATATATGAAATCTAGGGAAAACGTGTACGACCGCGAAGGACACCGCAGGGCAGCGCGCGGCGCCCCGGGCAAGCACGCGCTTGCGCCGGCAGGTCGGGCATGGATAATCCTTCGGCAAAGGAGCGCGACGCCATGCAAGAGCTGAGTCCCTTACAGATCGAAGTCGCCCGCAAGCTGACCGCCCTGATCCAGAGCGGCCGCTGGCAGGTGGGCGAGCGGCTGTCGGATCTGCGCCTGGCGCAGGAACTGAAAGTGTCGCGCTCGCCGATTCGCCAGGCGCTGAACCTGTTGACGCGCCAGGGCCTGTTGGCCTACACGGCAGGCAAGGGCTACCGGCTGGAACGCGAGCCCGCCAGCGACGAAAGCCTGGATGCGCTGGTGCCGCATTCCGAATCCGAAAGCCTGTACGGCGAATTGATGAGCGCACGGGCTGACGGCCGGCTGGGCGCCGAGGTGTCCGAAGCGCAGCTGGTCGAACAGTTTCAGGTCACGCGGGGCGCGCTGCGGCGTGCGCTGATGCGCCTGGCCACCGAAGGGCTGGCCGAACGCCTGCCGGGCCACGGCTGGCATTTCGCCGAAACGCTGGACAACGAGCAGGCGGTCAACGAAAGCTATGAATTCCGCCTGATCGTCGAATGCAGCGCGCTGACGGCGCCGGGCTATCACGCGCCGCCGGACCAACTGACCGCCTTGCAGCGCGAGCAGGGCGAAATACTGCAGATGCCGGTGGCGCAATTGCAGCGCGACGTCTGGTTCAACGCCAACGCCAATTTTCATGAAACGCTGGCGTCGTGGTCGAACAACCGCTTTCTGACCGAGGCGGTGCGGCGCCAGAATTCGCTGCGGCGCATGACGGAATACGCCAATTTCGGGTATCTCGCCGAGGTGCACATCCGCCAGGCCTGTACCGACCATCTGGGGATCCTGGCGGCGCTGGCCGAGGGGGACCGGGATTATGCGGCGGCGCTGCTCAAGCGCCACATCACGCGGGCGGCGGATATCTGAGGGGTGGCGATCGCAGGGGCGGCTTGCGGCCCGGCCTTCGACCGATTACGTCGTGGCTTGAGATTGCGGTTGGCGCGGCGGCGCCCGGTGCTGCGGCGCCAACGGGCAGGCCGCGCAGTACTGCGCCGTGGGCAGCAGGTGGTACAGGCAGCATTCGCGATGCAGGGTAACGGCCGGGCCGTCGCCGCGCGATATCCGGGGCGGCAGGCACAAGGGGTTGTCGCGTTCCTGGCAGGCCGGGCCCCACGTGGATTCGTGCAGCAACTGCTGGCGGTCTTGCGCGGCATGCGGCGCGGCGCCGTGGGTTTCCATCGCTTTCAGCACGGCTTCCAGGTAGCGCACCGCGCCGCCCCAGACTGTTTTGCGCGGCAGGCGGCTGGCCTGGAACAGCGCGTCGGCCAGCAGGCGCAGGTGGTCCCAGACCAGCGGACCGTAGCGGTGCCAGACGTCGGACGGTGCGTGGACGGGCGCTTCGGCGCGGCGGGTGCCGATGCTGCCAGCGGTACTGGCAGGACCCCCGTCCTTGGCATCGCCCAGGTCGGCAATCAGGAAGCGCACCGGCGCACCCGTGTCATCGAGTTCCAGCCGCATGGCGTCGGCGGCCATCGGCAAGGGCCGGCACGCACCGCTGGCGGCGGCCACCACCGGCGGCAGCAGCGCCCACAGATAACGCATGGCCCAGGCCGAGGCCACCGCGCGCGGATCGGCATCCGACCAGTGGCGGCGGTGGCGCGCCAATGCCTCGCCCAGCCAGCCCGCATCTTGCAGCAACGCGCCCGCCGACCGTTCACCGGCGCGGGAGGGCGCAAGCTGCACGGACTCGGCGTAGACACGCCATTCTTCGCGGAAATAGGGCTGCAGGAACGCGATCATGCGGGGGCCGGGATCGAAGCGGGCAAAGCAGGCAAGCGTAAAGACAAAGCGGCGGCGGTGCAAATCGGCGGCATAGCCATATAACGTTTGGTTCGTTCGCGGCGGGCCGGGCCGGCGCTATCTTTTTCGTTTCCGCTACTCAGGCCGGCACCCATGGCTGCGCAACGTCAATTGAAGCTGGGCGCGTTCATGCGCCCGGTCAGTATCCACACCGGCGCGTGGCGCTACCCCGGCGCTCATCGCGACGCCAATTTCAATTTCGAACATCTCAAGCGCTACGCCCAGACGCTGGAAAGGGCCAAGTTCGACGCCTTCTTCATGGCCGACCACCTGGCGCTGCTGAACATGCCCATCGAGGCGCTCAAGCGCAGCCATACCGCCACGTCGTTCGAGCCGTTCACGCTGCTGTCCGCATTGAGCCAGGCCACCGAGCGCCTGGGGCTGGTGGCCACGGCGTCCACCACGTTCGACGAACCGTTTCACGTGGCCCGGCGCTTCGCGTCGCTGGACCACCTGAGCGGCGGCCGGGCGGGCTGGAACATCGTCACCACGTCCAACCCCGACGCCGCGCTGAATTTCGGCCGCACCGAGCAGCCGGACCACGCCCACCGTTACGCCCGTGCCCGCGAGTTCTACGACGTGGTGACGGGCCTGTGGGACAGCTGGGCCGACGACGCCTTCATCCGCGATGCGGACAGCGGCATCTATTTCGACCCGTCGCGGCTGCGCGCCGTGAATCACCAGGGCGAACACCTGTCGGTGCGCGGGCCGCTGCACATTGCGCGGCCAGTGCAGGGCTGGCCGGTGATCGTGCAGGCCGGCGCGTCCGAACCGGGCCGCCAGCTGGCCGCCGAAACCGCCGAGGTCGTCTTTGCCGCGGCGGGCACGTTGCAGGACGGCCAGCGCTTCTATGCGGACGTGAAAGGCCGCATGGACAAGCTGGGCCGCCACCGCGACCACTTGAAGATCCTGCCCGGCGTGCTGGTGGTGGTGGGCGACACCGACGCCGAGGCTCGCGCCATCCGCGCCAAGCTGGACAGCCTGGTGCACTACGAAAGCGCCATCGCGTCGCTGTCCATCGCCCTGGGCTGTGACGCGTCGCGCTTTGACCCCGACGCGCCGCTGCCGCCGCTGCCCGAGACCAACGCCAGCAAAAGCAGCCAGGAACGCGTGCTGCGCCTGGCCGAGCGCGAATCGCTGACCGTGCGGCAACTGGCCCAGCGCCTGGGCGGCTACGGCGGGCTGGCCATGGTGGGCACGGCCGCGCACATCGCCGACCAGATGCAGGAATGGCTGGAAACCGAAGGGTCCGACGGTTTCAACGTCATGTTCCCGTGGCTGCCGGGCGGGCTGGACGCCTTTGCCGGGCAGGTCGTGCCGGAACTGCAGCGGCGGGGGATCTTCCGGCGCGAGTATGAAGGCCGCACGCTGCGCGAGAATCTGGGGCTGCCGCGGCCGGTTAACCGGCATTTTGCGTAGGGCTTCCCTGCCTGGCGGGTGTCACAGCGGCGGCCGCTGCCTTTCCATGACCGTCTTCACCACCAGCGTCAGCAACGCCATGCAGGCCAACAGCGCCGCGGCGGTGAAGGCGGCCACCGTCTTGTAGTCGTCGTTGAGCTGTTCGATCAGCAGCGGCAGCGTCAGCGTCTTGCCGCGGATGGCGCCGGCCACGACCGACACGGCGCCGAACTCGCCGACCGCGCGGGCGTTGGTGATGACGGCGCCGTACAGCAGGCCCCATTTGATGTTGGGCAGCGTGACGCGGCGGAAGATCTGCCAGCCGCCGGCGCCCAGCGTCAGCGCGGCCTGTTCCTCTTCGGGTCCTTGCGCCTGCATCAGCGGAATCAGGATGCGCGCAACAAAGGGCGAGGTCACGAAGATCGTCACCATGACGATGCCGGGCCAGGCGAACATCAGCTGCACGCCATGGCCGTTCAGCCAGCGGCCGAACGCGCCTTCCAGCCCGTAGACCACCAGGTAGCACAGGCCGGCCACGACGGGGGAGGTGGCGTAGGGGATGTCGACCAGCGCGATCAGCACGCGCCGCCCGCGAAAGTCGTAGCGTGTGACGCACCAGGCCAGCAGCACGCCGAACACCAGGTTCACCGGCACGCTGATGACGGCGGCCAGCAAGGTCAGGCCGATGGCCGCGCGCATGTCGCTGCTGCCCAGGTTCTGCACCAGGGCCGTCCAGCCGCCGACGATGACCCGGGTGAAGATCAGGCTGAGCGGCAGCACCAGCAGCAACAGGGCGGCGAGAAGGCCCGCGGCGATCAGCAGGCGGCGCGGCCAGGGGGAATCCGGGCGCATGCGTCAGACCCCCGCCACGCGCTGCCACGGCAACAGGCGGCCCTGCAACACCTGCAAGGCAAACAACAGCAGCAGCGACGCAGCCAGCACGACGGTGGCGATGGCGGCCGCGGCCGGGTAGTTGTATTCGGCCAGGCGGCTGAAGATCATCAGGGACGTCACTTCGGTCTTGTAGGGGATGTTGCCGGCGATCATCACGACCGCGCCGAACTCGCCCAGGCTGCGGATGAAGGCCTGCGAGCCGCCGGTGAACAGCGCCGGCACCAGCGCGGGCAGCAGCACGCGCCAGGCCACCTGGCGGCCGCTGGCGCCCAGGGTGCGCGCGGCCTCTTCGTATTCGGTGCCGATGTCGGCCAGCACCGGCTGCACCGAGCGCACCACAAATGGCAGGCTGGTGAAGATCATGGCGATGACCAGGCCGGGAAAGGCGTAGGAAATCTTGATGCCCAGCGGCGCGAAGAACTGGCCGACCCAGCCGCCCGGCGCCAGCAGCACCGACAGCGTCAGTCCGGCCACCGCGGTCGGCAGGGCAAAGGGCAGGTCCACGGCCGCGTCCAGCAGCGCGCGGCCCGGAAAGCGGTAGCGCACCAGGATCCACGCCAGCAGCAAGCCCACCGCCAGCACCACGGCGGTGGAATAGGCGGCCGACAGCAGCGTGACGCGGTAGCTGGCCAGCACCCGCGGGTCGGTCACCGCCTGCCAATACTGGCCCCAGCTCATCTGGCTGCTGTACAGCGGCAGCGCGGACAAGGGCAGCAGGATGACCAGCGTGATGAACAGGCTGCTGACCCCGAAGCTCAGCCCGAAACCGGGCAGCGTGGGGTGCTGGCGAAAGAACTTAGGCATGCGGACCCGAACGAAAATGCGCCGGCCACCCCGTCGTGGGGCAGCCGGCTGTCATGGCGAATGGCAAGGGCGGGGTGTCAGCGCCCGGCGCCCAGCAGTTGGTCCAGCACGCCGTTGGCGGCGAAGTGGGTCTTGGTGATCTGGTCCCAAGAACCCAGCACGTCTTGCGGGTTGATCAGGCGGATGGCCGGAAAGCGGCTGGCGCTGGCCTTGACCGCCTCGGCGTCGTGGACGCGGTAGTTGAAATCGGTCAACAGTTTCTGGATGGCGGGCGAGTACTGGAATTGCAGGTAGGCCTCGGCCACCTTGCGCGTGCCTTTCTCGTCGGCCACCTTGTCCACCACGGCCACGGGGAATTCAGCCAGCACGCTGACCGGCGGCACCACCACTTCAAAGCCCTGGGCCTTGAATTCGTCGCCCTGGGCGATGTTGTTGACCTCGGATTCGAAGGTCAGGAGCGCGTCGCCCTGGTTGTTCTGGGCAAACGCCACGGTGGCGCCGCGCCCGCCGGTGGGAAAGCTTTCGACGTTCTTGAGCAGCTTGCCGACGAAGGCGCGGGTCTGGGCGTCGTCGCCCTTGAACTTCTCGTGGGCGTAGAGCCAGGCGCCCAGGTAGGAATAGCGCGCGTTGCCGGACGTCTTGGGGTTGGGGAACACCAGCTTGACGTCATCGCGCACCAGGTCGTCCCAGGTCTTGATGTTCTTGGGGTTGCCGCTGCGCACCAGGAAGGCGATGGTGCTGTAGTAGGGCGAGCTGTTGTTGGCGAACTTCTTCTGCCAGTCGGCGGCCAGGAGCTTGTTCTGCGCCAGGATGTCCACGTCGGGCACCTGGTTGAAGGTGACCACGTCGGCCTTCAGGCCCTGGATGATGGACTGCGCCTGGCGCGAGGTGCCGGCGAACGACTGTTCGATGCTGACGTCCTGCCCCGTCTTGGCCTTCCAGTCGGCCTGGAACTTGGGGTTGATGGCGGCGAACAGCTCGCGCGCGATGTCGTAGGACGTATTGAGCAGGGCCTGGGGCGCTTGCTGTGCGTGGGCCGGGGCAGCGGCCAGGGCCGTCAGCGTCAGGGCCGAGGCGAGCAGTCGTTGGAACAAAGGGCTTCTCCGGAAAGAGTGGGCGTGAAAGACAGGCGGCAGGGCCGCGTCCCGACCCTGCATGATGCGCAAGGCCGTCGCCATCCGGAAATATTCAATTACTTTTAGCTAATAGCCGGGCGTTGGGTGGCACCGCCGGGGTCAGTGAATCTGGCGCTGCCACAACGCATACCCGGCCGCCACCGCCGACACCCCGCCCAGGAACACGAAGCCGTCCAGCACGCTCATGAAATTGGCCTGCTGCGTGATCACGCGCTGGATTTCGGCCAGCGCCAGGCCATGCGCGGCCGCCAGCGCCGCGCCGGCCTGCGCGAAACGCTGCGTCAGCTGGTCGAGCGCGCTGGCGAACACCGGGTTGGACAGGCTGGCATTGGCGGCCAGCTGGGTCTGGTGCAGGGCCAGGCGGTGCTGTTCCAGCACGATGATGGTGGCCGTGGAAAACGAATACGCCATCTGCTTGACGATGTTCTTGACGCGGTAGCTGTGCGGATACAGCTCCATCGCGAACGGCTGGAAGGCCAGGTTGGCCACCGGCAGCGCAATGAACAGCAACAGCAGGCCGCGCAACGTCAGGGGCAGCAGCAGCCACGACTGGCTGACGTCGGGCGGCAGATGCGCCAGCCAGGCGCCGATCAGCGCGGCCAGCACGAAACCGGTGGTGATCAACCCCTTCTTGCGCGTCAGCCGGCCGGCAAAACGGAAATAGAGCAGGGCGCCGGCCAGCGCCACCAGTGACGTCACCCCGACCAGATGCCCGGCGTTTTCCACGGGATAGCCCAGCCCGGCCTGCAAGAAGCGCGACACCAGGTAGCTGAACGCGTTGCTGATGAAGTAGTACAGCGCATACAGCATCAGGCCGGTGCGGAAGGTGGCTTCTTTCAGGCCATGCAGGTGCAACAGCGGACGCGGATGATGCCATTGATGCCACAGAAAGGCGCCCAGCAGCAGCACGCCGGCCAGCGCCAGGCCTTCCAGGCCGGGCGATTCGCTGAACGGCGACGTGCGCAATTGCTGCGCCACGATCTGCAATGCGCCCAGCGCCAGCGCCGCGATCACGTAGGGCCACAGGTGGGGCTCGCCGCGCTGTTCGGGCGGCAGGCGGCCGGTGGCCGGCACCGCCAGCATGACCAGCCCGCCCGTGATCAGCGCCACGGGGATGGTGCAGACGAACACCGCGCGCCAGCCGAAGTCGGCCACCAGGTAGCCCCCCGCCAGCGGCGCCAGCGCGCTGCACAGCAGAATGCTGCACAGGAACAGCCGCGTGGCGCGCCCGCGTTCCCGCGGGGCGAAGCTTTGCTGGATGAGGATGCGCGTGGCGCCCATCATCGGGCCCATCAGGTAGCCCTGCAAGGCGCGCGCCACGGCCAGTTCGGCCGATGACTGGCTCAGCGCCGCCAGCACCCCCGCGGCGGCGAACAGCAGCAGGCAGGCGCCGATGTAGTGGCGGTGGCCCAGGCGTTCGACCCACCATTGGTGCTGCAGGATGCCCAGCACGCCGGCCACGGCGTAGGCGCTGGACGACCAGATCAGTTCATCGGGCGGGGCGCCGATGCCGCCTGCGATGTCGCTGATGAAGAACGAAAAGGCGGAATTGTCGAAATAGTCCAGCCCCACGGCCAGCGCGATGGCCAGCGGAAACAGCAGTGTGCGCAGGCCGCTGGCGGCCGGGGCATCCGGCAAGGCAGGGGTGGGCGCGGCGGCGGTCATGGTGGGGGGACGTCAGCGTGCAAGTTCAGGCGTGGACGGCAACGCCATCAAGAGCGGGCCTGCGTGGCGCCGTTCAGATCCAGCAGCAGGCTGCCCAGCCGTTCCAGCACGCGGTGCGCGGCGTCGATGTCTTCGGGCGCCATGCCTTGCAGCAGCTCGCGTTCCAGCGCGGCGGACACGGTATTGACCCGCCGCACCAGCTGGCGCCCCTGGGCCGTGATGGCCAGCGCCTTGGCGCGGCGGTCATCGGGGTCTTCCAGGCGTTCGATGAAGCCGTTGGCTTCCAGGTTCTGCAACACCCGCACCACGGCGGAATTATCCAGCGACAGGGCGGCCGCCAGGTCTTTCTGGCGCATCGGGCCGGGCGCGCGGGCCAGTTGCACCAGCGGCAGCCAGGTGGCCTGGGTGAGGTCGAACGGCTGCAGGCGTTGATCGACGGCACGGCGCCACTGGCGCGCGACGACGCCGATCTTGGTGCTGAGCCGGCCTTGGGGCGGGGCGGCGGTTTCCTGGGACATGGCTTGGTTTGCGAATTAGATGACTTATCATCTAATATAGATGAGTTGTCATCTAATTTCAAGAACGACGCAGCAAGAGGTAGACGATGAGCAGAGACATAGACCGCCTGCGGGACATGGCGTTTTTCGCGGCGGTCGCCCGAGAGGGCAGCTTCACCAAAGCCTCGCAGGCGCTGGGCGTGCCCACGTCCACGCTGTCGCGCCGCATCACCGAATTCGAAGCCGATATCAAGATCAAGCTGTTCAACCGCTCGACCCGCCGCGTGACGCTGACCGAGACCGGGGCGCGCTACCTGCAGCAGATCGACGACATCGTGCAGCAGGCCAAGACCGTCAACGACGAGTTGAACAGCGAGATATCCGACCCGTCGGGCGTGCTGCGGGTCAGCATGTCGAACGACTTCGCCACCTATTTCGCCGACGCGCACTTCGCCGAGTTCCACGCGGCCTATCCGCAGATCAGCTTCGACATCTTCCTGACGTCGCTGCTGCCCGACCTGATGACGCAGCGGCACGACGTCAGCATCCTTACCGGCGACCCGCCCACGGCCTCGCGCCTGGTGGCGCGGCGGGTCGGCCTGGTGCGGCGCCACCTGTATGCCACCAAGGCCTACCTGGCCGCGCACGGCACGCCGCTGGCGCCGGCCCAGCTGGAACATCACCAGTGCCTGTTCACGTCAGAGACCGAGGCTGGCGCCGGCTGGACGCTGCATAACGGCGACGACGCCGTGGCGGTAAGGCCGACGCCGCTGCTGGTCACCAACAGCCAGTCGCTGATCCGCCAGCTGATCCGGCAGGACATGGGCATCGGCCAATTGAGCCGCACGCAGGCGTCGGCGTTGCTGCAAGCCGGGCAGATCGTGCGGGTGCTGCCGGACTGGCAGCTGGACCCGATTCCGCTGTACGTCATGACCGCGTCGCGGCTGGTGCCGGCGCGGGTACGGGTGTTCGTCGATTTCCTGGTGCAGAAGTTCGAACGGCTGGCGTAGGCAGCGCCGCGTGCTGCGGTGCAGGCCCGGATGCGCCTGGGCGGGCGCCTACGGAAACGCCATGCCGCCATCGCTCTCGGCGGCATCCTGCGGCACCAGGTCTACCCGCTCCGGCGCCATCTCTTTCACCCGCCGGATCAGCAGCCGCGCGAATTCCCGCGCCTGTTCCGACGGCGCATACGAACTGGGCAGCAAGAAGCCATACGGCATGGTCAAACGCGGTTCGAAGTCACGCAGCACGATGCCGGGCACGTTGGCCGCCAGGATCGGGTCGGCCAGGGCGATGCCCATGCCCAGCGCCGCCAGCTGGCAGGCGGACTGGCCGGACGACGTTTCCATCACCAGCCGCAGCGGCAGCCGGCGCTTTTCCATCAAGTCGTCGATGTGCTGGCGCAGCAGGGTATAGGGGCGCAGCGCGATGAAGGGCTCGTCCTGGATGTCGTCGGCCGTGACCACGCGCCTGGCCGCCAGGCGGTGACCTTCGGGCATGGCGATCACCAGCCGTACCTGGGCGAAGGTGCGGCTGGTGATGCCCGGGAAATCGATCGGCAGCGCGGCCACGCCCAGGTCGAACTGCTGGCCCGACATCCATAGCCCCACGTCCACCCGCGAACGCACTTCCAGCGACATGCGCACCTGCGGATGGCTGCGGCCGAATTCGGCGATGGCGCCGGGCATGGCGCTGTAGGCGAAGTAGGGCTGGGTCAGGATGCGCAGCCAGGCGTCCTGCTGGTTGCGGATGTTGCCGGCGATTCGGTCGACCTCTTCGAAACCGGCCAGGATGTGCCGCGTGCCCTCGTAGAAGCGCAGGCATTCCTGGGTGGGGATCAGCCCGCGGCCCTGGCGTGAAAACAGCGAAAAGCCGACTTCTTCTTCCAGCGCCGAGATCAGGCGGCTGATCTGGGGCTGGGTGCGGTGGATGCGGCGCGAGGCCTCGGTGACGCTGCCGGTTTCCATGACGGCGCGCAGGGCTTGCAGGCGGTTCAGGCGCATAGGGACAAACCCGAAAGGGCGGGCAGGGACAAACTCGCGCCGTTCCCGCTGCGCCATAGGAGAAAGCGGCCAGGCCGCCGCGACACATTACAAAAGTGCATGAATCGATACTCCAAACGAAATTGACGCATGGATTCACGCAATCTTAGGATCATCCCACCTTCAATGAAAGAGGCGCGGCGTGAATATCCTGGACAAACCGGTTTCCGTGGGCGGACCCGCGGCACTGTTTCCCGATGACCGCAATGGCATCGAGCAGCTCGACTGGAGCAACATCGGGCAGGCGTTCCCGATCAAGCAGCGGCGGGCGTACCTGAACAACGCGTCGATCGGCGCGCTGAGCCTGCCGGTGGTGGCGGCGGTGAATCGCTTCATGGAGGACGTGCGCGACAACGGGCGCAACGCCTATCCCGAGTGGTGCCGCTACGCCGAGGAAACCATCAAGGCCCGCATCGGCCGCCTGATCGGGGCGGGGCGCGACGAGATCGCGTACGTCAAGAACACTACGGAAGGGCTGGTCAATGTGGCCAACGGCTTTCCGTGGCGCGACGGCGACAACCTGATCCTGCCCGACATCGAGTACCCGTCCAACGTGTATTGCTGGATGAAGCTGGCGGCGCGCGGCGTTACGATCCGTTGGGTGAAGAACCGCAACGGCCGCATCCTGGTGGACGATATCCGCAAGCTGATGGACGACCGCACCCGCCTGGTGTCGCTGAGCGCGGTGCAATTTTCGAACGGCTTCCGGCAGGACCTGGAGGCCACCTCGAACCTGTGCCACGAACGCGGCGTGTACCTGAACCTGGACGCGATCCAGTGGGCCGGCGCGCTGGAGCTGGACGTGGAACGGCTGGGCGTGCACTTCCTGTCGGTGGGCGGGCACAAGTGGATGCTGGCGCCCATCGGCACCGGCTATTTCTATTGCCGCAAGAGCGTGCTGGGCCTGCTGGACCCGCCCAGCGTGGGCTATCACAGCGTCGACAGCACCGAAGACCACATGCACTACCTGCTGGAATACCGGCCCAACGCCGGCCGTTTCGAGGAAGCGCTGGCCAACTTCACGGGCATCTGGGGCCTGGATGCCGCGGTGCGCATCCAGCTGGCGCTGACGCCGGCCCGCATCGAGGCGCACATCCTGGAACTGACCGATTACGCCGCCGTGGCGCTGCAGCGCAAGGGCTTTCAGATCGTCAGTTCGCGCACCCCGGGCGAGGCCTCGGGCAACCTGTCGTTCAAGCATGCCGGCCACGATGCGCAAGACCTGGCCGACCGCCTGCGCGAGGCGGGCGTGGACCTGGCGGTGCGCGGGGGCAACCTGCGCATTTCGCCCAGCTACTACAACGATACCGATGACATCGACCGCCTGGTCGAGGCGCTGCCGTCCTGACGGCGCGCCGCGCACCGGCTGACCATCATGAACAAGGGGAACACCATGGCAATCCTGCAACCCTGGCGCCGGCTGGCGCTGGCCCTGGGCGCCTGCGCCCTGACGGCCTGGGCCTCCAGCGGCGTCGCTGCCGACACGCCCAAGGCCGGCGGCACGCTGCGCTACGGCACCGTGTCCGAAATCGTGTCGCTCGATCCGCATGTGTATGGCGGCAGCGCCTGGAAGGTGCTGATCGAGGCGCTGTACAGCCCGCTGGCGGGCTACGACAAGAACGGCACGATCGTGCCGCGGCTGGCAAAAAGCTGGGACCAGCCCGATGCCCGCACGCTGGTGTTTCACCTGCGCCCGGACGTGACGTTCCAGGATGGCACGCCGGTCACGGCCGACGACGTGAAGTTCTCGCTGGACCGCATTCTGGACCCGGCCACGGGCGCCACGCTGCGCTCGAACCTGCAGGGCGCCACGGTCACCGTGGTGGACGCGGCCACCGTCAAGGTCGAAAAGCCCACGCCGGACGCCACCATGCTGAGCGTGCTGGCACTGCCCGAAGCGGCGATCGTGTCGCGCAAGTGGGTACAGGGCGGCGCCAACCTGAAGCTGTCCGCCAACGGCACCGGCCCGTTCCAGCTGAAAAGCTACGAGCCCGCCGTGCGCGCCAACCTGGTGCGCAATCCGCACTATTTCGTCACGGGCCAGCCCTACCTGGACGGGGTGGATTTCCGCATGATCAAGAGCGATGACGCGCGCGTGAACGCGCTGCGCAGCCAATCGCTGGACATGATCGACTTCGTGCCCTGGAAAGACATCGACGTGCTGCGGCGCAACGCCGGCATCAAGATCGACACGGCCGGCGGCGCGTTCATGAGCGTCTGGTTCAATACCAGCAAGAAGCCGTTCGACGACGCCCGCGTGCGCCGCGCGGTGTCGTACGCGATCGACCGCGAAGCCGTGTCCAAGGCCGCGTTCTTCGGCTACGGCAAGCCCATCTACGGCGCACCCACGGCGGACGATTCGCCGTACTACGACAAGGCGCTGGACGGTACCTACAAGCGCGACCCCGCCAAGGCGCGCGCCTTGCTGGCCGAAGCTGGCTATGCCAATGGCGTGGACGCATCGATGGTGGTGTTCCAGGGGCTGGGCATCTACACGACCATGGCGCAGGTGGTGCAGGCCAACCTGAAGGAAGTCGGCATCAACCTGAAGCTGGAACCCGTGGAATGGGCCACGCTGGTCGAACGCAAGAACCGCGGCGACTATGAATCCATGATCTACGGCGTGTCGGTCAAGCTGCCCGACCCGGATGCCTACGCCTACTACCTGGGCGGCGATTCCAGCTACTGGGCCAAGCCGGTCGGCTATCGCGACCCCGAACTGGAAAAGCTGCTGGCCGACGGCCGCGCGCTGACCGATCCCAAGGCCCGCCAGCCGATCTACCAGCAGGCCGAAAAGCGCATTCTGGACACCAGCCCGTGGGTCTTCGTGAGCTGGCGCGAGCAGGGCCAGGGCTACCTGCGCAAGGTGCACGGCTATACGCAGCTGGGCGGGGCGCTGAGCGAAAGCAGCCCCGGCATCTCGCTGCCCACCATGTGGCTGAACTGAGCGCGCCGGCATGCTGCCTTTCCTGCTGAGGCGCCTGACGTCGGCGCTGGTCACCCTGGCGCTGGCCGCCGGGGTGGTCTTCATCGCGATTCATCTGCTGCCCGGCGACCCCGTGGCCATCATGCTGGGCGACCAGGCCGGCAGCGATCCGGTGGCGGTGGCGCGCGTGCGCAGCCAGCTGGGGCTGGACCTGCCCCTGGGCACGCAGTTCGCCCATTGGGCCGGCGCGTTGGCGCACGGCGACCTGGGCGTATCGCTGCGCACGGGCGAACCGGTGGCCGACGAACTGGCGCGGCGCATTCCACGCAGCCTGGAACTGATCGGCGCCGGGCTGCTGGTGGCGGTGGTGCTGGGCGTGCCGTTGGGCGTGGTGGCGGCGCGTTCGCGCGGCCGGCTGGCCGGCATGGCGGCGTCCGTGCTGGCGGTGGCGGGGTTTTCGGCGCCGGTGTTCGTGCTGGGCATCCTGCTGGTGCTGGTGTTCAGCCTGGCGCTGGGCTGGCTGCCGTCGTCCGGCTTCGTGTCGTTTGCCGATGACCCTGTGCAGCACCTGCTGTCGCTGATCCTGCCGTCGCTGACCATCGGTCTGAACTTCATGGGCGTGGTGGCCCGCATGACGCGCGCCAGCCTGTCGGACGTGATGAGCCGCGACTACGTGAAACTGGCCCGGGCCAAGGGGCTGCCGCGGGGCAAGGCGATTCTGCGCCACGCGCTGCCCAACGCGCTGGTGCCGGTGATTGCCATCATCGGCATCCGCGCGGGCAACCTGCTGGGCGGCACCGTCATCATCGAGGCGTTGTTCGACTGGCCGGGCCTGAGCTCGCTGCTGGTCAGCGCGGCGTTCTCGCGCGACTACCCGGTAATCCAAGGTTCGCTGCTGGCCATCTTCGCGCTTTTCATCCTGATCAGCCTGGTCATCGACCTGGCCCAGGCCCTTGTCGATCCCCGCATCCGCAGGCCGTCCGCATGATCGCATTCCTTCGAACTTCCACCGGCGGCCTGTCCGTGCGGCTGGCGCTGGGATTTTTGACCGTGGTGGTGCTCGCCGCCGTGCTCGGCCCGGCGCTGGGGCTGGCCGATCCCTACCAGATCGACGCCGCCAATCTGTTGTCGGGCCCGACCCGGGCGCACTGGCTGGGCACCGACGAACTGGGCCGCGACCTCTTGGCGCGGGCCGTGTACGGCGCCCGCGTGTCGCTCACCGTGGCCGCCGCGGCGGTGGTGCTGGCCGGCGTGCTGGGTGTGGCGATCGGCGTGGGCGTGGCCTTTCTGGGCCGCCGCCTGGAGTCTGCCGCCATCCGGGTGGTGGACGTGTTCGTGTCGCTGCCCGAGATTTTCGTGGCGCTGGTGGTGCTGGCCTTCATCGGCGGCAACCTGCCGACGCTGGTGGCGACCATCGGCGTGCTGTATGCGCCCCAGTTCGCCCGTGTGGCCTGGGGTGTGGCGCGGGGCATCCGGGCGCGCGAACACGTGCTGGCGGCCAGCTCGCTGGGCGCGGGCACGGGCTGGATCATCTGGCACGAGGTGCTGCCCAACATGCGGTCCATCATTGCGGTGCAGGCGTCGTTCACGTTCTCGTTCGCCATGCTGCTGGAAGCGGGCTTGAGCTTCCTGGGGCTGGGCGTGCGGCCGCCGGTGCCGTCGTGGGGGCAGATGGTGGGGTCGCTGAAAGACTATCTGTTCACCAATCCGTGGCCCGTGCTGGTGCCGGCGCTGGCCTTGTTCTTCACGGTGCTGGCCGTCAACGTCCTGGGCGATTGGCTGCAGGACGCGCTGAATCCGGAGCTGCAACGATGACGCGCGCATCCGACGTACTGCTGACGGTCAGGAACCTGACCGTGGATTTCGACACCGCCCACGGCACCGTCGCCGCCGTGAAGGGGGTGGACCTGACGCTGGCGCACGGCGAAGTCGTGTGCCTGGTGGGGGAATCCGGCTCGGGCAAGTCGGTCACGGGCTTTTCCCTGATGGGCCTGGTGGACCCGCCCGGGCGCGTCGCGGCCGATGCCATGCTGTTTGACGGCCGCGATCTGCTGCGCGCGTCGGAACGTGAGAAAGACGCGCTGCGGGGCAAGGACATCGCCATGGTGTTCCAGGAACCCATGACCGCGCTGAATCCGGGCCGCACGGTCGGCAGCCAGATCGCCGAAGTGCTGCGCATCCATGGCGTGCTGGGCCGCCGCGCGGCATGGGAACGCGCGGTGGCGCTGCTGGACCGGGTGGGCATTCGCGAACCGGCGCAACGCGCCCGGGCCTATCCGCATGAACTGTCCGGCGGCATGCGCCAGCGCGTCATGATCGCGATTGCCTGCGCGCTGACGCCCAAGCTCATCATTGCCGATGAACCCACCACGGCGCTGGACGTGACCGTGCAGGCGCAGGTGCTGCAACTGCTGTTTTCCATTCAGGCGGAAACCGGCGCGGCCGTGCTGTTCATCACGCACGACCTGGGCGTGGTGGCCGAGATCGCCGACCGCGTGGTGGTCATGCAGGCGGGCAGGGTGGTCGAAACGGGCGAGGTGACGCAGATCTTCAACCAGCCGCGCCATCCGTACACCCAGGCCTTGCTGGCGGCCGTGCCCGACGTGGACGCGCCGCGCGACCCAGCGCGCCGCCTGGCGCCCAAGGTGGGCGAGTTGGCCGCCCCTGACGTGTCGGCCGAAGGAGCCACGCCATGACCGAATTCATCCTGCAAGCCGATGGCGTCGCCAAGGACTACGTGGCCGCGCGCGACTTCCTGGGCCGGCCGACCCGGCGGGTGCAGGCCGTCAAGGGCGTCAGCCTGGCTGTGGAGCAGGGCACCACGCTGGCGCTGGTGGGCGAATCCGGCTCGGGCAAAAGCACCCTGGGCCGCTGCCTGGCCGGGCTGCTGCAACCCACCGCGGGGCGCATCCAGCTGGCCGGCCACGACGTGCGGCATCTGACGGGGGCTGCGCTGATGTCTTTTCGCCGTCAGGTGCAGACCATCTTCCAGGACCCGTATTCCAGCCTGAATCCGCGCCGCACCGTGGGTGACGCGATCATGGACGGCATGGTGATCCACAAGCTCTACACCGCCGACGAGCGCCGCGCCCGCATGCTGGCGCTGCTGTCGCGGGTGGGCCTGCAACCGGACCACGCACGGCGCTTTCCGCACCAGTTCTCGGGCGGCCAGCGCCAGCGCATCGCGATTGCCCGCGCCCTGGCGCTGGAGCCGCGCTTCATCATCGCGGACGAAGCGGTGTCGGCATTGGACGTGTCGGTCAAGGCGCAGGTGCTGGACCTGCTGGCCGACCTGCAGGCCGAGCACGGCCTGACCTATCTCTTCATTTCCCACGACCTGGGCGTGGTGCGGCACTTCGCCGACCGCGTGGCGATCATGGCGGCGGGCGAACTGGTCGAAGAGGGCGAGTGCGACCGGATCTTCGAGGCGCCGGAGCAGGACTACACCCGCAAACTGATCGCGGCGGTGCCGCGGCCGGACCCGGGGCGGCGCCGGTTGCGGGGCGTGCCGGCGACAGGGTGAAACCCGGGCAGCGCATCGGGCCCGGGCACAGGCTTACCCCGCCAACGCCGCCCGGATCCGCTTCAAATCCCGGTCCAGCTCGATGCGCATCGCTTTGAGCAACGCCCGCGCGTTTTCTGAAAGCGGTGTGCCGGGCCGGAACACCAAGAGGCAGGTGAAGCTGATGTCCAGGTCCAGCGGCTTGATGGTCAGGCCGCGGGCCAGGTAGTCCAGCGCCATCACCGGGTGCACCATGCCGATGCCCAGGCCGTGCAGGGCGAATTCGCAGACCGAATTGGAATAGGGCGTTTCCAGGATCGGGCGCAGCGCCAGGCCCTGGTCGTTCAGCGCGGTTTCCAGGCGGCGCCGGCTGGCGTCTTCGGGGTTCAGCGCGATGAAGGGGTGGTCGATCAGGTCTTGCAGCGCGATGCGCGGCCTGGCCGCCAGCGGGTGGCGGTTGTGCATCGCGATGACCCCGGGAATGCGCACGAATTCCGAGTGCTCCAGCCCGGCCACCGACAGCTCGTCGGCCATCAGGCCGAAATCCAGCTGGCCGGCGGCCACCTGCTGCAGCACCTCGCGCGAGCTCATGATCTGGAACGACATCTGGATGCGGCGGTCCTGCAGGCCGAAGGCGGCGATGGCGCGCGGCATGAAACCCGTGCCCAGCGCCGGCAGCGAGCCCACGGCCAGGCGGCCCACGCCAAACGATTTCAGGCTGCGGATGCGGTGTTCGATGAGTTCGAAGCCGGCAAAGCAGCGATCCACTTCCTCCATCAGCGCCTCGGCCTCTTGCGTGGCCACCAGGCGCCCGCGCACGCGTTCGAACAGGCGCAGTTCGGACGAGGTTTCCAGCTTGCGGATGGCCTGGCTGACAGCCGGCTGGGAGATGCCGAGCAGGGTGGCGGCCTTGCTGGTCGTGCCGGCCTGCATCACGGCCCGGAAGACCTGGATTTCGCGCATGTCCATCTATAAGTCCCGCTTATCGACTGAGTATTTTCAATTGTTGAGGCAATGGGGCGAAAGGCAGACACTGGCGCTATTCCCGATCACCTTCTAAGCCCAGCGAATAGAGTAGATGAAAGCTATCAACCAGACTAATAGAGATTTTGCCAGCCTGTCGCCGTCGGTGCAGCGCGCCTCGACCGTGGTGTTCGGCTCGCTGGAAGACTTCGTCAATCGCAAGCACCGCCAGCCCGACGGCTTCAGCTACGGCGTCACCGGCACGCCCACGGCGCGGCTGCTGGAAGACCGCATCGCCGAACTGGAAGGCGGACGTCACTGCGTCATCACGCCGTCGGGCGCGGCAGCGCTGATGACGGTGGTGATGGGCTTCGTGCGCGGTGGCGACCACTTGCTGATTTCCGCGGCCTGCTACGGCGCACTGAAGACGTTCGGCGAGAAATGGCTGGCCCACATGGGCGTGGACGTCGAGCTGTACGACCCGTCGATCGGCGCCAGCATCGAGGCGTTGATCCGCCCGGCCACGCGGCTGATCTGCATCGAAGCGCCGGGCACCGTCACCATGGAAATGGCCGACGTGCCGGCCATTGCCGCCGCCGCGCGCCGCCACGGCGTGCTGACGATGATGGACAACACCTGGGCCAGCCCGCTGGGGTTCAAGCCCCTGGCGCACGGCGTGGATTTCAGCGTCGAGGCGGCCACGAAATTCTTCAGCGGCCATTCGGACGTGCTGATGGGCGCCATCAGCATGAACGACGCTGGCCATTACGCCGTGCTGCGCGAAACCCAGAGCATCCTGGGCCAGCAAGTCAGCCCCGACGATTGCTTCCTGGTGCTGCGCGGCCTGGAAACGCTGGGGCTGCGGGTGCGGGCGCAAAGCGACGCGACGCTGCAGGTGGCCGAATGGCTGGCGGCGCAGCCGCAGGTGGAACGCCTGCTGTATCCGCCGTTGCCTGGCGACCCTGGCCACGCGCTGTGGCGCCGTGATTTCTCGACCAACGGCTGCCTGTTTTCGATGGTGCTGGCGCCCGCACCCGAATCCGCCTTCAACGGCTTTTTCGATTCACTGCGGCATTTCGTCATCGGTGCAAGCTGGGGCGGCGTGCACAGCCTGGCCGCCTATTACCCGGCGGGGTTGCAGGCGGGGCGGGCCTTTCCGGCGACGGACCGGCCCATCGTGCGCCTGTCCATCGGCCTGGAAGACGTAGACGTGCTCAAGGATGACCTGCGCGCCGGCTTGGCGGCGTATCAGGCGCAGCGCTGAATGTCTGGTCGCGGTGCGGTCGCTTCGCGGCATTGCGGCCCGGATCGCCTGCACCGGTTTGAACGCCCGTCGCCGGCACACCTTGCCGGCGGCGGACTCGAAGCGCCAGAAGGCGCTCTATATATAGCAAGGGGAATTGCCATGTTGTCTCGTTTCACTTCACGTTTCGGCGGCCGGGTCCTGGCCGCCGCGGTGGTCTCCGCAGTTGTTTCCACGACGGCCGTCCTGGCGCCGTCGGCCGCATTCGCCCAGTCCGCCGCGCCTGCCGCGGCGCCCGAAGCCCCCGCGGCGGGCGCATCCCCGGTGGCGGCCGCCGTCACCCAGACCAACAGCCCCACCGTGGACCAGATCCGCGCCCGCGGCTACGTCATCTGCGGGTCCGGCCACGGCACCACGGGCTTTTCGGCGCCGGACAAGGACGGCAACTGGAAGGGGCTGGACGTGGACACCTGCCGCGCCATCGCCATTGCGGTGCTGGGCGATGCGACCAAGGCGCGCTTCGTGCCGCTGACGGGCCAGCAGCGCCTGACCGCCTTGCAGACGGGCCAGATCGACGTGCTGCCGCGCACCACGTCCTGGACGCTGCGGCGCGATGCCAACGGCATCAACTTCACCTACCCGAACTATTACGAGTTCGACGCCTTCATGGTGCGCAAGGACCTGGGCATCACGCAGACCAAGGACATGGTGGGCGCCACCATCTGCGTGCAGACGGGGTCCACCAATGAAGTGACGGTGGCGGACCTGTCGCGCAAGTTCAAGCTGGGCCTGAAAACCGTGCTGTTCGACAACGTGGCGGCCTCGCGCCAGGCCTTCTTTTCGGGCCGCTGCGATGGCCTGATCACCGACGCGTCGGCCTTGGCGGCGGTGCGCGCCACCCAGGCGCAGAACCCGGACGATTACGTGATCTTCCCGGCCAGCGGCCACAGCGAGGCCCTGACGCCGTCGGTGCGCCACGGCGACGACCGCTGGTTCGACATCGTGAAATGGGTGATCCAGGTGCCGATCGCGGCCGAAGACATGGGCATTACCCAGGCCAACGTGGACGAGATGCTGAAATCCACCGACCCGCGCATCGCCCGTTTCCTGGGCGTGGAACCCGGCAACGGCAAGGCGCTGGGGCTGGACGAGCGCTGGGCCTACAACATCGTCAAGCAGCTGGGCAATTATGGCGAGATCTTCGAGCGCAACGTCGGCAAGAACAGCCCGATGAAGCTCGAACGCGGCATGAACCGCCTGTACCGCGACGGCGGCCTGATGTACCCCTACGTCTTCAACTGAGTCGCGGCGCGGCTCACGACGACGCGCATTGCGTAGAGGCACATCATGTTCAAGCGACTTTGGTTCGACGGCCGCGCCCGGGCCGTCCTGATGCAGGCGCTGATCGCCTGCGGCTTTCTCGGGGCGGTGGGGTGGCTGGCCTGGAACGCGCACGCCAACCTGACCCAGCGCGGCATTGCCATGGGGTTCGACTACCTGGGCGAAGCGGCGCGCTTTCCGATGGCGGAAAGCCTGCTCGCCTACCAGCCCACCGACAGCTACGGCCGCGCCTTCGTGGTGGGGCTGGTCAACACGCTGTACATCTCGGCGCTGGTGATCGTGGCCTCGACGGTGCTGGGCTTTGGCCTGGCGCTGGCCCGGCGCAGCCGCCATCCGCTGGTCAACGGCATCGCCACCGTGTACCTGGAAGCCGTGCGCAACACGCCCTTGGTGGTGCAGCTGCTGTTCTGGTATAGCCTCGTGACGCTCAACCTGCCGCCCGTGCGGCAGGCGCTGCAACCGCTGCCAGGCGTATTCCTGTCGGTACGCGGGCTGTTCTTTCCCAGCGTATCGGTGCAAGGCAATGTGCAGGCGCTGGCGGGCGGGCTGCTGGCGGCGGCGCTGCTGGGGTGGGGCGCCTGGCGCCTGGCCCGACGCAGCACGGCCCGGGCGGTGCCGTGGCGCTCGCTGGGCGTAGTGGCCGCGGTGGCCGTGGTGGCGCTGGCCGCCGGGTGGGGCGGGGCCACCTTGCAGGTGGACAGCCCCACGCTGCGCGGCCTGAACTTCATCGGCGGCACGGCCTTCACGCCGGAATTCACCGCGCTGCTGGTGGGCCTGACGATCTACTCGGCCGCGTTTTCGGGCGAGATCATTCGCGGCGGCATCGACGCCGTGCCGGGCGGCCAATGGGAAGCGGCGCATTCGCTGGGCCTGAAACCCGGGGCGGCGCTGCGCTGGATCGTGGTGCCGCAGGCATTGCGGGTGATCATCCCGCCGATGACCAGCCAGTACCTGTCCATCATCAAGAACACCACGCTGGCGCTGGCGGTGGGCTACCCCGACCTGTCGTTCGTCATCACCACCACCATCAACCAGACCGGCCAGGCCATCGAAGGCGTGGCGGTGCTGATGGCGGTGTACCTGAGCATCAGCCTGTCCGTGTCGCTGTTCATGAACCTGTACAACCGCCGCCTTCTGAGGACGCAACGCGCATGAGCCTGACCCTTTCCACCGACGCGCCGCAGCCGGCGCGCCAGGCCCCGCGCGACCGCCGCGATACCGTGTGGCATCGGCTGTTCGGCAGCCTGTTCAGCGCGCTGGCCACCGTGGCAACGCTGGCGCTGGTGCTGGCCGCGGCCGGCCGCCTGATCAACTGGGCCGTGATCGACGCCGTCTGGCCCGGCGCGGCCGGCGATGTCTGCCGCCAGGCCAGCGGCGCCTGCTGGGCCTTCCTGGGCGAGAAGATGCGCCAGATCCTGTTCGGCATCTATCCGCCGGGCGAGCAGTGGCGGCCCACGGCCGTGTGCGGCTTCATCCTGGCCATGACGGTGTATTCGCTGAGCCCGCGGCATTGGCGCCTGCGCACGGCGGTGTTGTGGATCGTCGGCATGGCCGCGGGCCTGGCGCTGATGCAGGGCGGCGTGTTCGGCCTGGCGCGGGTGCCGACGGCCTCGTGGGGCGGCCTGCCGGTGACGCTGCTGCTGGCGGTGTGCTCGCTGGGCGCCGGCCTGCCGCTGGGCGTGCTGCTGGCGCTGGGGCGCCGCGGCAGCCTGCCGACTGCGCGCTTCATCAGCGTGGGCATCATCGAATTGATCCGGGGCCTGCCACTGGTGAGCCTGCTGTTCATGGCGTCCATCGTGCTGCCCATCATGCTGCCCGCCGGCATGACGATCGACAGCCTGCTGCGCGCCGGCATCGCCTTGACGGTGTTTTCGGCGGCCTACCTGGCCGAGGTGATCCGCGGCGGCTTGCAGGCGATACCGCCGGGCCAGGCCGAGGCGTCGCGCGCGCTGGGCCTGTCGTGGTGGCAGATGACGCGGCTGGTGGTGCTGCCGCAGGCGCTGCGCAAGGTGATCGCGCCGCTGACCAACACCGCCATCGTGATGATCAAGAACACCAGCCTGGTGCTGATCGTGGGCCTGTTCGACCTGCTCAGCGCCGGCCGCGCCGCCTTGACCGATCCGGCCTGGCCCACGCCGTACGTCGAAACCTATCTCTTCATCGCATCGATCTATTTCTGCATCTGCTTCGGCCTGTCGCGCTATTCGATGTGGCTGGAACACCGCTACAAAAAAGGGGAACTCCGATGACCAGACCGCACGCCAACGGCGCCGCGCGGCCCACGATGACGCCGCCCGCGATCACCATCGCCGGCATGAACAAATGGTATGGCGACTTTCACGTGCTGCAGGACATCGACCTGCAAGTGCAGACCGGCGAACGCCTGGTGATCTGCGGGCCGTCGGGCTCGGGCAAGTCGACCATGATCCGCTGCATCAACCGGCTGGAACGGCACCAGCAGGGCTCCATCGTCGTCAACGGCGTGGAGCTGACGGATGACCTGCGCGCCGTGGACGGCGTGCGCACGGATGCCGGCATGGTGTTCCAGCACTTCAATCTGTTCCCGCACCTGACGGTGCTGGAAAACTGCATCCTGGCGCCGACCCAGGTGCGGCGCATGCCGCGCGCCCAGGCCGTGGACCTGGCGATGCGCTACCTGGAACGGGTGCGCATTCCCGACCAGGCCGGCAAGTATCCCGGCCAACTGTCGGGCGGCCAGCAGCAGCGCGTGGCCATCGCGCGGTCGCTGTGCATGCAGCCGCGCATCATGCTGTTCGACGAACCCACGTCGGCGCTGGACCCGGAAATGGTCAAAGAGGTGCTGGACGTGATGACATCGCTGGCCGACGACGGCATGACGATGCTGTGCGTGACCCACGAGATGGGCTTTGCGCGCAACGTGGCGGACCGCGTGGTGTTCATGGACGGCGGGCGCATCATCGAGACGGGCGCGCCGGGGGACTTCTTCGATCACCCCCGCCACGAGCGGACGCGGGCGTTCCTGGAGCGGATCCTGCATTGACCGGCGAGTCGGGCGGGGGCCCAGCATTCCGTACGCGGGCTGGGCCCCGCCGCCTTCAATCCCAGCGTTTCCAGTCCACGCCCAACGCCTCGCATAGCCAGGCGCAAAACCCGGCGGCCAGGTCGTTGCGGCTGTCGCGATGCACCAGCCAGCTCCACTTGGGGCCTCGCACCGTCTGGGGCGTCATCGCGATCAGCGCGCCGTCGGCGCAGGCATCCTGCGCCAGCAGGTCGGCCACCAGGGCGATGCCCAGGCCCTGGCGGGCGGCATCCAGCAACTGGCCCGGGTCCGAAAAGTTCAGGCCGCTGGCCCGCTCGCCCACGTCGGCGCCGCCCTGCATGCGCCAGTAGCTCCAGTCCATTTCGCGTTCGCCGTGCAGCGTGGTGCGTTGCGCGGCATCACGAGCCAGCAGGTCAGGGTGGCAGGCCGGGTACAGGCGGTCTTCGCGCAGCACGCGGAATTCGCAATCGGCCTGCGGCGCCAGGTCATCGCGCACCGCAATGTCGATGGTCTCGGTCGTCATGTCCGGCGCGGCATCGCTGGTGTAGAGCCACAGGTCGACCTCGGGATGCCGTTCGTGGAACACCGCCAGGCGCGGCACCAGCCAGTGGCGCGCGAACGACGGGCTGGTGTTGACGATCAGCTGGTTGGGCTTGCGGTATTGGTCCAGCCGGCGGATGCCGGTGGCCAGTTGCAGCAGCATGGCCTGGGTGGTGCCCAGCAGATCGACGCCGGCATCGGTCAGCACGACGCTGCGGCCCTGGCGATGGAACAGCGGTTGTTCCAGATAGGTTTCCAGGCTGCGAATCTGCTGGCTGATGGCGGACTGGGTCAGGTGCAGTTCGTCGGCGGCTTTGTGGAAACTGCCCAGCCGGGCAGCGGCTTCGAAGCCTCGCAGCACGTTCAGCGGCGGCCATTGTTTAAGCATGATCGATAAGCAAATCTAATCAGAAGTCCGCTAAATATATCGCTTGTTCGGGCGGCGTGGGTGGCTCTACGATGCTTTCCAGGCCGTAGAGCCGGATTTCAGCGATTTTCACCACTGATTGGATTTACTTATGTTTACGCGTCGCCATTTCGTCAAACAACTGTCTGCACTGGCCGCCACCCGGATAGTCGCCGCCTCGGGAGCCGGCCTGCTGGCCACGCACGCCCAGGCCGGCGCCGGGGTGCATTGGCGCATGCCCGACGAAGGCGACAAGCAGGTGCGGGCGTTCATTGCGTTCGGCGCGCAGCCGGCCATCTGGAAAGATTTCACCCCGGCCGTGCAGGCCGCGCTGGGCCGCATCGCCCGCGCGATTGCCGCCTACCAGCCGGTCACCGTGTTCTGCCGCGCCCATGAAATGGCGCTGGCCCGCCGCCATTGCGGCACGGACAACACCACCTTCCTCGCGACCGAGCTGGACGACATCTGGATGCGCGACATCGGCGCCAACTTCCTGGTGGACGGGCAGGGCGGCCTGACCGGCATGGATTTCAACTTCAACGGCTGGGGCGAAAAGCAGGACCACGACGCCGACGCCCTGTTGGCCGCGCGCATGGCCAAGGAAGCGCGGGCCCGCCACGTGCGCAGCGAACTGGTGGGCGAGGGCGGCGGCATCGAAGTCGACGGCCGCGGCACCGGCATCATGACCGAGAGCAGCTGGATCAACCGCAACCGCAATCCGGACTGGTCGCGCGCCGACGTGGAAGCCGAACTGAAGCTATGCCTGGGCCTGCGCAAGATCATCTGGCTGCCGGGCATCAAGGGCCGCGACATCACCGATGCGCATGTGGATTTCTACGCCCGCTTCGTGCGGCCCGGCGTGGTGCTGGCCAACCTGGACATGGACCCGGATTCGTACGACTACGACCTGACGCGCCGGCACCTGGACATCCTGAAGACCGCCACCGACGCCGATGGCAACCGGCTGCAATTGCACACCGTCTCGCCGCCGCTGAACCCGCGGCCCAGCGTGTTCCAGGACGACAACCCGGACTTTGCCGCCGGCTACATCAACTACTTCGTCATCAACGGCGCGGTGATCGCGCCGGAATTCGGCGACCGCGAGGCCGACGCCAAGGCGCGCGAGGTGTTGCAGGCGCTGTATCCGGACCGCACCGTGGTGCAGCTGGACATCGATGCGATCGCCTCGGGCGGCGGCGGAATCCACTGCGTCACACACCAGCAGCCGGCGGTGTAGTGGCGCCGAGGGAAGACGCCGTGGCGTAATTCGTGCTCGGTGACGCGGCCCGATCCGCCGTCGTCAGCGACCGCCCAGGAACAGGTTGTCGCAATAACCGCCCAGCAGGTCGTAGCTGAGGATGCGCTTGTTGGCATCGGTGGTGAACGACATGTAGCAGGACTCGCCTTCCTCGGTGTAGTAGCCGGTGGGCGCGGTGTTCTGCTGGTAGATCGGAATGGCGCCCTGGCCGCCGCCGGCCGGTAGCACCGTGACCAGCGTGCTGCCGGCCGAGGCGGTGCCGGTCTGCACGAAGCGGCGGTGCTGGGTGGACCCGAAGCGGCTCCACATGTGCACGTAGCGCGGGTTCTGCGGGGTGCCGATATTGGGGTAGGCGGCCGAGCCGCCTTGCGCGTCTTCGGGGCCGAACTGGGCAGTGACCGAATCCAGGTTCTGGCCGATCATGCTGCGGGCGTAGCGATCCAGCTGGTTGGCGGGCGGGTGGTAGACGCAGCCGCCCAGCAAGGCCAGGCCCAGGGCGACGGAACCGAGGGCGATGGGGCGCAAAGCGGGGCGGGAAACCGAGCGGGAAGCCAAGACTGAAGTGGGGCGGGGGAGGTGGCGGAACATTGTGGCGCTTCTTTGAGGCTGGTCCGAAAGGCCGCATTCTATTCCCGGCCAAAATGACGGCGGTTTCTTTGGCGTAAAAGATGTAACGCCTCACGGCGGCCATGGTCTAATACGCGTTTTACGAGCCCTTGAACCCTGACACGGTTCCCTTGCCTCATGTTGCGCCTGACTGAAATCATCCTGCCCCTGTCGACCTCGCAAGACGATATCGACGACACCCTGCGTACCGCCGCCTGTGCCCGCCTGGGCATCGCCCCAGAGGCCCTGCGGTCGCTCACCATCTTTCGCCGCAGCTACGACGCGCGCAAACGCAGCGCGATCACGCTGACTTACTCCATCGACATCGACGTGGCCGACGAGGCCGCCGTGCTCAAGCGCATGGCTGGCGTGCGTACCGTGATGCCGACGCCGCCGCTGGAATACCAATACGTGGGCCACGCCCCGGCAGACTTGCCAGAAGGCAGCCGGCCCGTGGTGATCGGCTTTGGGCCCTGCGGCCTGTTCATCGCGCTGATCCTGGCGCAGATGGGCTTCAAGCCGCTGATCCTGGAACGCGGCCGCGTGGTGCGCGAACGCACCAAGGACACCTGGGGCCTGTGGCGCAAGCATGAACTGCAGCCCGAATCGAACGTGCAGTTCGGCGAGGGCGGGGCGGGCACATTTTCTGACGGCAAGCTGTCGACCCAGGTCAAAGACCCAAAGCACTACGGTCGCAAGGTGCTGCAGGAATTCGTGGCGGCCGACGCGCCGCCCGAAATCCTGTACGTCAGCAAGCCGCACATCGGCACCTTCCGCCTGGTCAAGATGATCGAGCAGATGCGCGCCCAGATCGAATCCCTGGGCGGCGAATTCCGCTTTGAAAGCCGCGTGGACGACATCGAGATCGACGACGGCCAGGTGCGCGGCGTGCGTCTGGCGGGCGGCGAATTCATTGCATCGCGCCATGTGGCGCTGGCCGTGGGCCACAGCGCCCGCGACACCTTCCGCATGCTGCATGCGCGCGGCGTGTTCATCGAGCCCAAGCCGTTTTCGCTGGGGTTTCGCATCGAACATCCGCAGTCGCTCATCGACCGCGCGCGCTTCGGCCCCAGCGCCGGCCACCCGGTGCTGGGCGCGGCCGACTACAAGCTGGTGCACCACGCGGCCAACGGCCGGTCGGTGTACAGCTTCTGCATGTGCCCGGGCGGCACCGTGGTGGCGGCGGCGTCCGAGCCCGGCGGCGTGGTCACCAACGGCATGAGCCAGTATTCGCGCAACGAACGCAACGCCAACGCCGGCATCGTGGTGGGCATCCAGCCCAAGGACTATCCTGGCATCGATGCGTCGCCCCTGGCGGGCATCGACTTCCAGCGCCACTGGGAAGCCCGTGCCTATGAACTGGGCGGCCGCGACTACTGCGCCCCGGCGCAACTGGTGGGCGACTTCCTGGACGGCCGCCCGTCGACCGCGCTGGGCAGCGTGACGCCGTCGTACAAACCGGGCATCAAGCTGACCGACCTGTCGACCAGCCTGCCGGACTACGCCATTGCCGCCATCCGCGAAGCCTTGCCCGCGTTCGAACGCCAGATCAAGGGCTTCGCCATGCGCGACGCGGTGCTGACCGGCGTGGAAACGCGCACCTCGTCGCCGCTGCGCATCACGCGCCGCGACGACTTCCAGAGCATGAACACCAATGGCCTGTTCCCGGCCGGCGAAGGCGCCGGCTACGCGGGCGGCATCATGTCGGCCGCCATCGACGGCATGAAGGTCGCCGAGGCCGTGGCCCTGCACATCCTGGGCACCGGGCCGATCACCGGCGGCAATCGCCGCGGCGAAAGCGACGACTACTAAGCCGTTCGGCTTTGCCCGCGGCACGTTGCGTGTCGCGGCGCATCTCAAATCCTCTTTGCACGCCCGGCGGGTATCCGATATCGATATGCGGATTCCGTCGTTGGCGGCGTGCGCCTGCGCGCCCAGAATGGATCGCTCTTGATTCGGGGTTGAAGGGTTTGCGATGCCAGCGGTGCAGAAAGTGGTGGTGGTGGGGGCAGGGGTGTTGGGGTTGAGCGTGGCGGCCAAGGTGGCCGATCGGGGCGCACAGGTCGTGCTGGCCGCGCCGCCGCTGGACTATCGGACCGCGTCCCTGCGGTCTTACTCGTGGCTGAATGCGTTTGGCGCAGCGCCGGAAAGCTACCGCCGTCTGCGGCTACTGTCGCTGGAACGCTACCGGGCCATTGCCGCCGAGTCGTCGCCGACGCCGTGGTTGAAGTTCGACGGCGCGCTGACCTGGCGCGACGCCGACAAGCTTGAATCGCTGCAAGCCCGGGCCGCCGAACTGGCGCGGTCGGGCTATGGCGCGGCCTGGTTCGATGCGGACCAGGCGGTGCAGGCCGAACCGGCGCTCGATCGCGCCGCGCTGGACGGTTACGACCTGGTGCACGTGCCGCGCGAAGGCTGGGTTGACCTGCCCGAATACCTGCATCAGCTGCGCCGCCGCCTGGTGGCGCGCGGCGCCCAGTTCGTGACCTTGCCGCAAGCGCCGACACTGCGCGTGGCGGGGGCAAAGATCACCGGGGTCCAAGTGGACGCCCGCACGTTCCTGGACGCGGACGCGGTGGTGCTGGCCGCCGGCGCCGGCACGCCGGACCTGCTGCGCCAGGTGGGCGTGAACCTGCCCGCGCAGACCAATACCGCCTTGCTGGTGACGGCGCGCAGCAGCGCCGCCGCACCCAAGGCGGTGCTGCGCGCGCCCGATATCGCGATCCGGCCGCGGGCCGACGGCACGCTGTCGCTGCATGCGGAATGGGCCGATGCCCAGGTCACGGGCAGCGATGAACAAGGCTGGCACGTCGCGCCCGACGTGGTGACCGCCGTGACGGAAGCCGCCGCGCGCTGGCTGGCCGGCAACCCGGCCTTTACCGACGTGCAGACCGGCATCGGCCACCGTCCCATTCCCGGCGACCATCGCGCGGTGGTGGGCGAGGTGGGCAGCGTGGGCGGCCTGTCGGTGGCGTTCAGCCACAGCGCGGCCACGCTGGCGCCGATTCTGTCGGAACTCCTGGCCGGCGAAATCCTCGACGGCACGCGGTCCCCCTTGCTGGCCGACTTCCGGCCCGGCCGGTTCGCGGCCTGACGCCCCACGCATTCTCTTTTCTTGCCATCCTGGATATCCCATGAGTGAAGTCTCGACCGATTACGTCATCGTCGGCGCCGGCATTTTCGGCGCGTCGCTGGCCTGGACGCTGGCGCGCGCCGGCCATTCCGTCACCGTGCTGGAACGGCGCGAAGTCGCCAGCGGCGCGTCGGGCGGCCCCGGCCACCGCGGCGTGCGCGCCAACAACCGCGACCTGCGCGAACTGCCGCTGGCCGTGCGGGCCTTGCAGATCTGGCCGACGTTGACCGAACTGCTGGGCACCGACAGCGGCTTTGAACGCCTGGGCGGTTTGAGCCTGGGCGAACTGGAACGCGTGGGCGGCACGCATGGCCGCGTGACGCTGGCCGCGCGCGCCGCAGTGCAGAACGCCTTTGGCGCCCGCACCGAAATCCTGGACGCGGCCGGCGTGCGAGAAAAGCTGCCCGACGTGTCGGACAAGGTGATCTACGCGCTGTACAGCCCCAACGACGGCATTGCCGACCACAACGTGGCCACGCGCGCCTTTGCCCAGGCCGCCGTGGCGCTGGGCGCGACGCTGATCGAAGGCGCCAACGTGCAGGCCGTGCAGTCGGTGGCGCAGGGTGGGGCGCAGGTCACGCTGAGCGATGGCCGCGTGTTCGCGGCCCGGCGCGCCGTGGTGTTGGCCGCCAATACGCAAGTGCCCAAGCTGCTGCGCGAGGCCTTCGGCCTGCAACTGCCGGTGTGGTCGTTCAACCCGCAGGTGGCGCAGCTGCGCGTGTCGCGCGACCTGAAACTGGACTACCTGATCAATCACAGCAACCGCACGCTGTCGATCAAGCGGGCCGACGCGGACCACATCACGGTCACGGGCGGCGCCGTCGGCCGTTGGGACGACGAGACCGAAACCGGCAACACCGACCTGTCCACGCTCAGCGCCAGCCTGACCGCGCTGACCGCCACGTTCCCGCGCACAGCGACCGACACCGAAGTGACCCATCTGGACGCCAGCCGGGCGGATTCCAGTGCGGTGGACCAGATTCCGATCATCGACCGCGTGCCGGGCCACGACAGCGTGCTGTACGCCACGGGCTGGAGCGGCCACGGCTTTGCCATCGGGCCGGCCGTGTCCGAAGCGGTGGCCGAGTGGCTGGTGAGCGGCCAGCGCCCCGACGTGCTGGCGCCGTTTGGCGTGGCGCGCTTTCGCCTGTGAGCCAGCTGCCTGCAACCCGTGCCCAGTCCCGCGCCTTTGTAAGGTTAATCATGACGTCCTCATTCCCATCCTTTGCCGTGGGCGCTGCCTGGCAGCGCGCAGGCGCGTTGACGTTGGCGGCAGCCGGCCTGCTGTCTGGCGGGGCCGCGCAGGCCGCCGATGCCCAGCCGCAAGCCGGCGGCGCGCTGATCCTGGCGCAAAGCTCATTCCCGCCGTGCCTGGACCTGGCCCAAAGCGCGCGCGCCCAGAATGCCAGCCGCCAGGCGCTGGATACGCTGCTGGACCAGGACAAGCGCACCGGCCAGGTCGTGCCCTGGCTGGCCGACCGCTGGGAATACCTGGACGAGGGCAAGACGCTGCGGCTGCACCTGCGCAGCGGGGTGACGTTCAGCAATGGCGAGCCGCTGGACGCCAAGGCGGTGAAGGCGAACTTCGACGCGCTGGCGGCGTACGCCAAGGAAGGCCGGGCGCCGCAGGCGGGCGGCTACCTGACCGGTTACCTGGGCGCGGACGTCATCGACGATTCGACGGTGGCGCTGCGGTTCGACCATCCCAAGGCCGGTTTTTTGCAGGCCCTGACCGAAAAGACGCTGGCGCCGCTGGCGCTGGCCACGCTGGCCAGGACGCCCGAAGAACGTTGCCAGGGCGCCCTGATCGGCACCGGCCCCTTCGTGATCGACCAGGTGGTCAAGAACGACAAGATCGTCCTGAAACGCCGCGCCGATTACCAATGGGCCTCGCCCAACGCCGAACACCCGGGCCCGGCGTGGCTGGACCAGGTGACGTTCCAGACCATTGCCGAAGGCAGCGTGCGGGTGGGGTCGCTGCTGAGCCGCCAGGTCGGCGCGATCGAAGAACTGCCCACCGAAGACGTGGCGCGCATCAAGGCCGCGGGCGCGACGGTGGTGGCGCGGTCGGCCGGCGGCATCGGCATCACGCTGTATCCGAACATCGCCAGCCCGGTGCTGTCGCACGCCGAAGTGCGCCAGGCCCTGGTCATCGGCGTGAACCGGCCCGAGATCATCGAAGCGCTCTACACCGAATACGACAAGGCCGCGACCAGCGTGGTGTCGACCACCGTGCCGGGCTACGTGGACCTGTCCGCCAAGCTGGCCTACCAGCCCGAGGCGGCGCGGGCCTTGCTGGACAAGGCGGGCTGGAAGCCGGGCAAGGACGGCATCCGCAGCCGCGATGGGCAACGGCTGCAGATCGGCGTGACGTGGAGCTTTCCGGGCTACACGCCCACACTGGAGCTCATCAAGGAACAGCTGGCGCAGATCGGCGTGGACCTGCGCCTGAACCTGCGGTCGGACGCCGAGATCGGCGGGGTGATCCGGTCGGGCAACTATGACCTGCGGCTGTCTGACCTGACGCGGCCGGACCCCGACGTGATCCTGGCCGCGTTCTCGAGCAAGTTCGGGCGCGGCCTGGGCGCGGCGGAACCGGACCTGGACGCCTTGCTGGACCAGCAGAGCGTGGCGGTGGACCCGGCCCGGCGCACCGCGCTGGTGGCGCAGATCCAGAACCGCATCATCGACCAGGGCTACGCCGTGCCGATCAAGGAGAGCAACACGGTGTTCGCGGTGGCGCCGAACGTGCGCGGCCTGTGGCTGTCGACGCCGCGCTGGCCGGTGCTGCACGATACCTGGCTGGCGACGTCCCGGTAGCCTGCCATGCGCCGCTATCTGCTGTCGCGCCTTGCACAAGCGGTGTTCGTGGTGTGGGCCGCGTTCTCGGTATCGTTCCTGATCCTGTACGTGCTGCCGGGGGACCCCATCGCCATCATGCTGGATGCCCGCGGCGAGGGCGTGCTGGCCGACGCGGCGCAGGTGGCGCAGCTGCGCACGCGTTACGGGCTGGACCAGCCCATCATCGTGCAGTACCTGAGCGGCCTTGCCCGTGCCTTGCAGGGCGACTTCGGCGTATCCATCGAAAACGGCCACGACGTTGCCACGACCGTGCTGCGGGCCTTGCCGCAGACCCTGGCGCTGGCCGCGCTGGCCTTGGCGGTGTCGCTGGCGCTGGGGCTGGCGGTGGCCCTGGCCGCAACCTACACGCGGCGACGCTGGCTGTCTGAATTGCTGCTGTGCCTGCCGCCGCTGGGCGTCAGCATTCCGTCATTCTGGATCGGGCTGGTGCTGCTGCAGTTTTTCTCGTTCGACTGGCCGTTCCTGCCGGCCACGGGCAATGCCGGCTTTGCCTCGCTGATACTGCCTGCGCTGACCCTGGCCATTCCCACCAGCGCGGCCATCGCACAGGTGCTGGCCAAGAGCCTGGCGGCCGCCTTGCAGCAAGGCTATATCGACACGGCCTACGCCAAGGGCGCGTCGCGCCGCCGGGTGCATTTGCGCCACGCCTTGCGCAACGCCGCGATTCCGGCGCTGACCCTGGTGGGCATGAGCGCCGGGCATCTGCTGGGCGGTTCGGTCGTGACCGAAACCGTGTTTTCGCGGGCCGGCATCGGCCGCCTGACCCAGATCGCCGTGCAGGCGCAGGACATTCCCATGGTGCAAGGGCTGGTGGTGCTATCCACGCTGGTCTTCGTGGCCGTGAACCTGGCGGTGGACCTGCTGTATCCCTTGTTCGATCCCCGCATCGTCGCCGCGCGGCGGCGCGAAGCTTAGGAGGTAGCCATGGCCAGTCTGCATTTCATTGCCCCCGCGACGCCTGGCGATGCCGGCCCGTCTTTGACGCTGCCCGCCGGCTGGCGCACGCGCGTGGGCAGCCTGCGGCGCACGGTGGCGCTGGTGCTGGCCCTGGCCGTGGTGGCGCTGGCGCTGGGCTGGGCCTTCCTGCCGCACGTGTTCAGCGCCCAGAGCCCGTTCGAGACCCGCGTGGCGTTGCGGCTGCGGCCGCCGTCATGGGCGCACTGGTTCGGCACCGACTACCTGGGCCGCGATGTATATGCGCGAGTGGTGCACGGCGCGGCGCTGTCGCTGAAGGCCACGGTGATTGCCGTGGCGCTGGGGCTGGCGGCAGGTTGCGTGCTGGGCCTGCTGGCCGGGTTCTCGCGGCGCGCGGTGGATGACGCGGTGATGCGCGCGGTGGACGTGCTGCTGGCGATTCCGTCCTTGCTGCTGTCGCTGATGGTCGTGACCGTGCTGGGCTTTGGCACCGTCAACGTGGCGCTGGCCGCGGGCGTGGCCACCATTGCCACCTTTGCGCGGCTGATGCGCGCCGAGGTGCTGCGGATCAAGGCGCACGCCTATGTGGAAGCGGCGTTCGGCAGCGGCGAACGCTGGTTCTCGGTGCTGCGCCGCCATATCCTGCCCAATGCGGCGGGGCCGGTGCTGGTGGTGGCCGGCCTGGAATTCGGCGCGGCCATCCTGGCGGTCTCGGCCTTGAGCTTCCTGGGATTCGGCGCCGCGCCGCCCGCGCCCGAATGGGGCACGCTGGTGGCCGAGGGGCGCAACTATCTGGTGCGCGCCTGGTGGCTGACAGCCATGCCGGGCGGCGTGATCATCCTGGTGGTGCTGTCCACCAACAGCCTGGGCAAGACCTTTGAACGCTTGCGCCTGCGGGAGGCGAGATGAACGCGATGATGGCGGCCGAGCCACCCCTGTTGGCCATCCGCGACCTGCACGTGGCCTACCTGGCGGGGCGCCAGCCCGTGCATGCCGTGCGCGGCGTGTCGCTGGAGGTGCTGCCCGGCGAAGTGCTGGCCATCGTGGGCGAGTCGGGTTCGGGCAAGTCGACCACGGCGCACGCCATCATCGGCCTGCTGCAGGAAGGCGCGCATATCGTGGGCGGCAGCATTACCTTCCAGGGCGAAGACCTGACCCGCGCCAGCGAACGCACCTGGCGCCGGCTGCGCGGCGCCCGCCTGGGCCTGGTGCCGCAGGACCCGGGCGTGGCGCTGAACCCGGCCATGCGCATCGGCGACCAGGTGGCCGAGGTGCTGCGCATCCACGGCCTGGCGGACCGCGTCAATGCACCGCAGCGGGCACTCGAAATCCTGGACCAGGTCGGCCTGTCGCAGCCCGCGCTGCGCGCCAGCCAGTATCCGCATGAACTCTCGGGCGGCATGCGCCAGCGGGTGCTGATCGGCATTGCCTTTGCCTGCCGGCCGCGGCTGGTGATTGCCGACGAACCCACCAGCGCGCTGGACGCGACGGTGCAGCGCCGCATCCTGGATCAATTGGCCATCATGAAGGCCGACAGCGGCACCTCGGTGCTGCTGATCACCCATGACCTGGCGCTGGCCGCCGAGCGCGCCGACCGGGTCATCGTGATGCGGCATGGTCAGATCGTGGAAGCCGGCGCCGCGCGGGACGTGTTCGAGCAGCCCCGGCACGCCTATACGCGGGCCTTGCTGGCGGCGCGGCCCGGGGCGCCGGATCGAACCCGCCGGGCACCAAGGTTGCCCAGCGCACCGGCCAGCCCGCCGCTGCTGGCCGTGAGCGGCCTGGCCAAGACGTTTTCCCTGGCGGGTGGCGCCACGCTGCAAGCCGTGCGCGGCGTGTCGTTCGAGATCGCGCGCGGCGAAACGCTGGCGCTGGTCGGGGAATCCGGTTCGGGCAAATCCACCACCGCCCGCATGGTGGTCCGCATGGAAACGCCCACGGCCGGCCAGGTGCGATTCGGCGGGCAGGACATCGGCGCCTTGACGGGCGAACCGCTGCGTCGGCTGCGCCAGCGCATTCAGTTCGTGCACCAGAATCCCTACGGTTCGCTGGACCCGCGCTACACGCTCGAAGACATCCTGACCGAACCCCTGCGCGCCTTTGGCCTGGGCAACCGCCATGAACGCCGCGCCCGCGCATTGGAATTGCTGGACGAGGTGGCGCTGGACCGCGCGCTGTTGACGCGCAAGCCCGCCGCCTTGTCGGGCGGCCAGCGGCAACGGGTGGCGATCGCCCGCGCGCTGGCCCTGCGGCCCGACCTGATCGTGCTGGACGAGCCGGTGTCGGCGCTGGACGTGGCGGTGCAGGAACAAGTGCTGGCGCTGCTGCAACGGCTGCAGGCCGACCTGGGCCTGACCTATCTGCTGATCTCGCACGATCTGGATGTGGTGCGGCAGATCAGCGACCAGGTCGCGGTGATGGTGGCGGGCACGCTGGTAGAGCAGGGGCCGGTGGAACAGGTGTTCCAGACGCCGCGGCACGCCTACACGCGTGAACTGCTGGCGGCGCGCCCCGGTTCCGGCCAAGGCGCGCCAGAACCCGTGCAGGCCGCGGCGGTCGCCTGATCCCTTTGGCAAGACACGCCGCGCAACGGCGTTCGCGGTGATTTGCAAATCGCCGATCCGTCGTTCGCCGAGGCGGCGCACCGGCCTACCATCCCATTTTTGGCATCACGCAGATACGCATCGGAGGTTCCATGGCTGTCAGCAACGCGGCGCCGCAAGGCAGCGCCAATTCGGGCTACGAGGCGGACGTCCTCGTCATCGGCGGCGGACCCGCGGGGACGTGGGCCGCGATCCAGGCCGCACAGGCGGGCGCCAGCGTGATCCTGGCGGACAAGGGCTACTGTGGTTCGTCGGGCGCCACGGCCGCTGCCGGCACCGCCGTCTGGTACGTGGACCCGGACCCGCAAAAGCGCCAGGCCGCCATGGCCAGCCGCTACGAGATGGGCGGCCGCCTGGCCGATGCCGGCTGGATGAGCCGCGTGCTGGACCAGACCTGGGACGGCATCAATACCCTGGCCGACTGGGGCTATCCGTTTCCGCAAGACACGGCCGGCGTGTCGCGCCGCAATTCGCTGCAAGGCCCTGAATACATGCGCCTGATGCGCAAGCAGGTCAAGCAGGCGGGCGGCAAGATCCTGGACCACCATCCGGTACTGGAACTGCTGCGTGACGCCGATGGCGCCGTGGCGGGCGCCGCCGGGGTGGACCGCCAGCGTGGCGGCGCCTGGTCGGTGCGCGCCGGCGCGGTGGTCATCGCTACCGGCGGCTGTGCGTTCCTGAGCCGCGCGCTGGGCTGCAATGTGCTGACCGGCGACGGGCTGCTGATGGCCGCCGAGCTGGGCGCGGAACTGTCCGGCATGGAATTTTCCAACGCCTACGCGATTGCGCCGGAATTCGGTTCGGTCACCAAGACGCTGTTCTATAACTGGGCGACGTTCACCGATGCCGATGGCGTGCCGATTCCTGGCGCGGCGTCCAAGGGCGGGCGTTCGGTCATCGCTCGTGAACTCCTGCGCCAGAAGGTCTACGCCCGGCTGGACCTGGCCGACGAGGCGACCCGTGCCGCCATGCGCGCCGCGCAACCCAATTTCTTCCTGCCGTTCGATCGCAGCGGCATCGATCCCTTTACCCAGCGTTTCCCCGTGACCCTGCGGCTGGAAGGCACGGTGCGCGGCACCGGCGGCCTGCGCCTGACCGGCGCCGACTGCGCCACCTCGGTGCCCGGGCTGTACGCGGCCGGCGATGCGGCCACGCGCGAGCCGATCTGCGGCGGCTTTACCGGCGGCGGCAGCCATAACGCGGCCTGGGCGATCTCGTCCGGATCGTGGGCGGGCGCGGGCGCGGCCCGGCATGCCCTGGACGTGCGCGGCCGCGGCAGGACGGCGCAAGGCG
>NZ_CADIJO010000024.1 GCF_902859705.1 Achromobacter deleyi
CCACGCCGCGCCGCCGCGTCCGGTGACGCAGCCGCTGCCGCGCCACTCTGCGGCGGTGGGCGGCCTGACGCCGTTTTCCACCGTGGACTGGCCCGGCACGCTGGCTGCCGTGGTCTTCATCGCCGGCTGCCCCTGGCGCTGCCACTACTGCCACAACCCCGAATTGCAGACCCGCGCCGCGCGCTACGACTGGCGCGACGTGCGCGCCTTCCTGGACAACCGCCAGGGCTTGCTGGACGCCGTGGTGTTCTCGGGCGGCGAACCGCTGAGCGAACCGCGCCTGCCCTCGATGATCCGCGAGGCGCGCCGCATGGGCTTTCGCATCGGCCTGCACACCGCTGGCATCTACCCGCTACGCCTGGCCGACGTGCTGCGCTACCTGGATTGGGTGGGCCTGGACATCAAGGCCGACGCGCAAGGCTATGACGACATCACCGGCCGGCGCGACTCGCAACGCCCCGCCCAGGCCTGCCTGACGCAATTGCTGACGGCCGGCGTGGATTTCGAATGCCGCATCACCTGGCATCCGGACTGGCTGAGCGAAGCCCGGCTGCTGGCCCTGGCCGGCGAACTGGCGCGCCGCGGCGTGAAGCGCTTTGCCGTGCAAAGCGCACGGGCCAGCCCCGACGCGACGCCGGCCTGGCACCTGACCGCCCCGGCGCAGGCCGCATTGCAGGCCCTGTTCGAACAGTTCGCCTATCGCTGACCCGGGCGCCGCCCGGCCGGCCCCAACTGCGCCGCCAGCGCCGCCTGAAAGCGCGGCGACACCACCGCGCCCACGTTGCAGCGCGACCAGGGCGACACCGCCGTCGGGTCCACGCTGAACACGCGGCCCGGCGCCATGATGACCTTCTCGGGCATCAGGTCCTGCGCCAGCGTCAGTGAATTTTCCACGCCCGGAAACGCCGCCCACAGATACAGCGAGCTTGTCGGCCGCACGTGCACCTTGGCCCCCAGCGCATCCAGCACCTGCAAGGCGTTGCCCGTGGCGGCCTGCAAACGCTGGCGCAGGCGCACCAGGTGGCGTTCGTAGTGGCCTTCGCGCAGCATCACATCGACCATGCGTTCGCAGTATTCCGAACTGCTGACGTGCACCAGCGCCTTCAGGTCGGCCAGGTCGCTGGCCAGCGCCGCGCCGCAGGCAATGAAACCCACCCGCAGCGCCGCCGAGAACGATTTGGAGAAGCTGCCGATGTAGACCGTGCGTTCCAGCTGGTCCAGCGCCGACATGCGCACCGACGAGGTCGGCTTGAAGTCGGCCAGGGGGTCGTTCTCGACCACGATCAGGTTGTAGCGTTCGGCCAGTTGCAGCAGCTTGTAGGCCTTGGCCGGCGAGATATCCGACCCCGTGGGGTTGTGCGCCAGCGATTGCGTGAAGAACAGCCGCGGCTTCTCGCGCTGCAGCAAGGCTTCCAGCACGGCCAGGTCCGGGCCGTCCGGCAGGCGCGGCACGCCCAGCATGCGCACCCCCGCCAGCTTCAGCTTGCCGAACAGCGGGTAATAGCCCGGATCGTCCACCAGCGCCGCCGCGCCCGGCGGCAGGAAGTAGCGGATCACCAGATCCATGGCCTCGTTGGCGCCGTGCGTCAGCACCAGTTGCGACGGCGCCGCGCTGATGCCCACGTCGCCCAGCTTGCGCACCAGGCTTTCGCGCAGCGGCGCGTAGCCAAAGCGGCTGCCATAGCGGAACAAGGTGCCCAGGCCGGTGCGCACCACCTTCTGGTGGTAGCGGTCCATGCGCATGTCGGCCAGCCATTCCACCGGCGGAAAGCCGTCGCCCGCGGCGATGGCATCGGGCTGCGTCTTCAGCTGTTCGCGCATCAGCCAGACGATGTCCATGGCGCGGCTGAGCTGGCCCGGTTCTTCGTCGGCGGCGCGTTGCGCCGGGCCCGTGTCCAGCACATAGAAGCCAGACCCGCGGCGCGGCTCGACCAGCCCGCGCGCCACCAGCATTTCAAACGCCACCACCACCGTGTTCTTGGCGTAGCGGTGCAATTGCGCCAGCTCGCGCAGCGACGGCAGCTTGTCGCCGGGCCGGTAGACGCCGTCGGCGATCTGGCGCCCGATCAAGCGGGCCAGGCTTTCGGCGATGGGTGCGGCGCGCGGGGCGCGGCCCAGGGAATTGTCGTCGTCCACGGGGTGGGATTCCAGTCGGGAGAAGGCCGAAATTGGTGCAGTGCAATGGTACTGTTCGTCCAAACTGTACCTCTGAATGCCGGTACAGTTTACCTAGAATCTCGCCACCTGATTCTTATATGGAGACATGCCATGGTGGCCGATTCACGCCTGCCGAACTTCCGCGCCCTCACCCCCGCCCAACGCCTGTCGGCCATCGCCGACGCCGCCGAACTGACGCCCGAAGAGCGCCAGTTGCTGGCCGAACCCGGCGCGCTGGGCCTGGACCGCGCCGACGGCATGATCGAAAACGTCATCGGCGCCTTCGAGCTGCCGCTGGGCGTGGCCGGCAACTTCCAGATCAACGGCCGCGACGTGCTGGTGCCCATGGCGGTGGAAGAGCCGTCGGTGGTGGCGGCCGCCTCGTTCATGGCCAAGCTGGCGCGCAGCGGCGGCGGCTTCGAAACGTCCAGCACCCGGCCGCTGATGCGCGCCCAGGTGCAGGTGCTGGGCCTGACCGACCCGCACGGCGCGCGCCTGGCGCTGCTGCGCGAACGCGAACGCATCGTGACGCTGGCCAACAGCCGCGACAAGGTGCTGATCGGCCTGGGCGGCGGCTGCCAGGACATCGAAGTGCACGTGTTCGCCGACACCCCGCGCGGCCCGATGATCGTGCTGCACCTGATCGTGGACGTGCGCGACGCCATGGGCGCCAACACCGTCAACACCATGGCCGAGGCCGTCGCCCCGCTGGTCGAGGAAATCACCGGCGGCTCGGTGCGCCTGCGCATCCTGTCCAACCTGGCCGACCTGCGCCTGTCGCGGGCCCGCGTGCGCCTGACGCCCGACGTGCTGGACACCAAGGACCGCAGCGGCGCCGAGATCATCGAAGGCGTGCTGGACGCCTACACCTTCGCCGCCATCGACCCCTACCGCGCCGCGACGCACAACAAGGGCATCATGAACGGCATCGACCCGGTCATCGTCGCCACCGGCAACGACTGGCGCGCCGTCGAAGCCGGCGCCCACGCCTATGCCTGCCGCGACGGCCGCTACACGTCGCTGACGCATTGGGAAAAAGACGCTTCGGGCGCCCTGGTCGGCACGCTGGAAATGCCGATGCCGGTCGGCCTGGTGGGCGGCGCCACCAAGACCCATCCGCTGGCACGCATCGCGCTCAAGATCCTGGCGGTGCGCTCGGCCCAGGAACTGGGCGAGATCGCCGTGGCCGTCGGCCTGGCGCAGAACCTGGGCGCGCTGCGCGCCCTGGCTACCGAAGGCATCCAGCGCGGCCACATGGCGCTGCATGCGCGCAACATCGCGTTGACGGCAGGCGCCGTCGGCGCCGAAATCGACGCCATCGCCAAGCGCATGGCCGCGGAACACGACGTGCGCACCGACCGCGCCGTGGCACTGCTGGAGGAACTGCGTAAACCGGCCTAGGGGCTGGCATCGGCTGGCGGCCCACCGCCGGCCGCACAAGAACAGAGGCGGCGTGGCCCACCTGGCCCGCCGCCCATCCATCAAGGAGACAGACATGGATAGAGACAGCAAGGCGTCCGCCGGACGCCTGGCCGAAGTATGGAACGACACCGTCGACCTGCGCCACCTGGCCTGGGCGATCGCCATCGGCATCGGTGTCAGCGTGGCCGGCTTCTATGCCGCCAGCAGCTGGCTGCGCACCCGCGTGGCCTCGCCCGAGCTGGCCCACGCCTATGCCATGCTGGCGGGCCTGGCCGGCTGCGTACTGGCCGGCGTGATCTGCGCACGCCTGTTCCCGCCCAAGCGCGAAGTGGTCGAGCACAGCGCCTCGCACGATCCCGCCTGGCGCGCCGAGGTGCTGGCCGAACTGGCCGCGCAACCCGGCGGCCTGGGCACCCTGGCCGACCTGCCGCCCGCGGTGGTCGAAGAACTGAAAGCACTGGACCTGTACGAACTGTTCGCCGCGCCGGCCCCCGCGCCCGCCGCCCGCAACCTGCCGCAAGGCGCCGCCAAAGAGGTGCTGGCATGAGCGACCCCGCACTGCTTGAACAAATCATGGTGGCCGCGGCCATGGGCCTGTTGGGCGCCGTGGTGTTCGCCGCCATCGGCCTGGTGTCCGGCACCGATGAGACCACCACGCTGGCCCCGCTGACGCTGTTGGTCGTGCTGCTGGGCGTGCCGCCTGCCGGCGTCTTCACCTTCTTCCTGGCCGGCGCCGTCGCCAAGCACATGACCCATGCCGTGCCGACGGCGCTCTTGGGCATACCCGGCGACACCCTGGCCACGCCATTGCTGCAGGACGCCAACATGCTGCGCAAGCTGGGCGTGCCGCACATTGCGCTGCGCAAGATGGTGTCCGGCGCCATCGTCGCGGCCTTCGTGGCCGTGCCGCTGGCGGTGCTGTTTGCCGTGCTGCTGGCGCCGTTCGGCGGCGCCATCACCAAATCGGCGCCGTGGATCTTCCTGGCCGCCGCCGTGCTGATCGCCTACTTCTCGGCCGGCCGCTGGGCTGCCGTGGCGCTGCTGGTGCCTTTCGTGGTGGTGATCGTGGCGCTGCAAAGCCTGACGGCCAAGTACGGCGTCAAACTCAGCATCAGCTACTTCCTGGGCATTGCCATCGGCCCGCTGATCGCCGACCTGTTCACCGTGATCGCGCCGCAGGGCCGCGCCAAGATGATGCGCGACAAGGTGCGCACGTTCTCGCTGGCGCCGGACGTGAAGGGCTGGTCGGGTTATTTTCCGAACCCGCTCAAGGTCATGGACCGCATCCAGACCCGCTGGACGCTGGCCACCGCCACGATTTCCAGCGCCACCTTCGTGTTCAGCCCCGTCGCCATGACCGTGGTGCTGGGCGAACTGGTCGGCTCGCGCATCAAGCACGCCTACCATCGCCTGACCACCGTGCTCAGCGCGCGCAACGGCGTCACCGAGGCGACCTACATCGCCGAGGCCCTGATTCCGCTGATCGCCTTCGGCCTGCCGCTCAGCCCGGTGGCTGCCGGCCCCGCCGCGCCGCTGTTCAACGCCCCGCCCCGCTTCACGGTGGATGCGGCCACCGGCGAAACCCACAACCTGCACAACCTGCTGAACCACTGGGAATTCCTGGGCTACGGCATGCTGGCGGTGTTGCTGGCGGCCGTGGTGTCGTACCCGTTCGCCATGAACTTCGCGCGCCGCGCCGCGCTGTTCGTGTCGCGCAAGGTCAGCCACGAGGCCATCATTGCCACCTTCGTCGGCCTGATCATCGTGATCAGCGTCTGGGAAGGCCAGTTCCTGGGCCTGCTGGTGATCCTGACCATGGGCCTGTTCGGCGGCCTCTTGTCGCGCCTGTTCGGCTTTAACACCGGCGTGCAGTTCATGGGCTACTACACCGCCGTGCTGACGGTGCCGGCGCTGGTCAAGCTGGTGGCGTAACGCGCTGCCGGTCCAGGCGGAGCCCGCGCGCTCCGCCTGTTTCCCCCGCCCACTTGATCCCGCGCAAAGCGGCGCGTCATGCCTTGCTCTAGCCTCGGAACCACTGTTCCTATGAAAGGCTTCTTCATGACGTGGTTCCAATCACTCACCCTCGCTGGACGCGAATTGCTGCCCATCGTCCAGGGCGGCATGGGCGTGGGCGTGTCCGCCCATCGCCTGGCTGGCGCCGTCGCCAGCCAGAACGCGGTCGGCACCATTGCCAGTGTGGACTTGCGCCATCACCACCCCGACCTGGTCGAACAGACCGAGCACTGCCGCGACCGCGAGCGCATCGATGACGCCAACCGCGTCGCGCTGGACCGCGAAGTGCGCGCCGCGCTGGACATGGCCGAGGGCCGCGGCCTGGTGGCCGTGAACGTCATGAAAGCCGTGCGCGACCATCCCGCCCTGGTGCGCCAGGCCTGCGAAAGCGGCGCCCAGGCCATCGTCATGGGCGCCGGCCTGCCGCTGGATCTGCCCGACATGACGGCCGATTACCCCAAGGTCGCGCTGATCCCGATCCTGTCCGAAGCGCGCGGCGTGGCCGCCGTGCTGAAGAAATGGATGAAAAAGGGCCGCATGGCCGACGCCGTCGTCATCGAACACCCCGGCTACGCGGGCGGCCACCTGGGCGCCGCGCGCCTGGACGACATCCACGACGAACGCTTCGAATTCAAGCGCGTGCTGGGCGAATGCCATCAGCTGTTCCATGACCTGCAACTGGGCAGCGACGCACCCCGCCTGATCGTGGCCGGCGGCGTGGGCAGCCACGAGCAGGTGCGCCACTGGCTGGCCAACGGCGCCGATGCGGTGCAGGTCGGCACCGCCTTTGCCGTCACCCAGGAAGGCGACGCGCACGAAAACTTCAAACGCGTGCTGATGCAGGCCGACCCGGCCAAGCTGGCCGAATTCACCAGCGTGGCCGGCCTGCCCGCCCGCGCCGTCGCCACGCCGTGGCTGACCCGCTACCTGCGCCAGGAAAAAACGCTGCAGGCCGGCGCCCGCTGCGACCCGCGCCGTTGCAGCCAGCGCATGGACTGCCTGACCCAATGCGGCATACGCGACGGCATCTCGCGCTTCGGCCAGTTCTGCATCGACCTGAAGCTGGCCGCCGCCATGCGCGGCGAAGTCAGCCGCGGCCTGTTCTTTCGCGGCGCGTCCAAGCTGCCGTTCGGCGACGCCATGCGCAGCGTACGGGAATTGATGGATTACCTGCTGAACGGCAGGATGCCGGCCGCGGCATGACGGTTGGCGGGTGCGGCGGACACAGCCGCTGAGGTTTCCGTAAATTATTGAACGACGTACAATATTATTCGTCGTCCAATAATTTACGGCCCCATGCCCACCTCCGCCACGCCCGCTCTCTCCGCGCCCGGTCTGCGCGAACGCAAGCGCCAGCAAACGCTGGACCATCTGGCCCAGACCGCCTATCGCCTGTTCGAAACGCTGGGCTACGACGCGGTCACCATGGAACAGATCGCGGCCCAGGCCGACGTCTCCAAGGGCACGCTGTACAACCACTTTCCGGTCAAGGAAGCGTTGCTGGCGCATCGCTTCCATACTGAACTGGCCGCGAGCGCGGCCGAGTTGTTGCCCGCCCTGCGCGCCCAGCCCGATTTCGCGAAACGGCTCAAGCGCGTGCTGCATGCGTCGGCGCACTGGTCTGAATCGAACCGTGCCTATCTGGGCCCGTACCTGCGGTACCGCCTGTCGACCCTGCGAGCGGATGACGTCACCGAAAAATCGCCACGCAGCGGCATGCAGGCGCTGTTCGAAGGGCTGATCGCGCAAGGCCAGGCCGCCGGCCAATTGCGCACGGACCTGTCCGCCGAACGCCTGGCCCACCAGTTGCAGTTCCTGCACCTAGGCGCCCTGCTGCGATGGCTGGACCTGCCCGGCGCCAGCTTGCGCAAGGAATTCGACGCCCTCTTGTCGCTGTTCGTGCAGGGCGCCGCCGCGCCCGGGAACGCACCATGACATCCCAGGCACCCGCTGGCCCGCCCCCTGATTCCACCGCGGCCATGCCCGCACTCGCCCCGTCGCCCGCCGCCACAGCCGGCGCCGACATCCTGGATTGGGCGGCCGCCCGCCACGCCGGCCCCGCCGTCGTGGGCGGCAAGGGTTGGCAATTGGCGCGCATGGCCGAACTGGGCGTGCCGGTGCCGCCCGGGTTTGTGCTGTCGGCCCAGGCCGGCGCCGCCCATCGACACGGTGCGCCCGTACCGCAAAGCGTGGCCCAGGGGCTGCGCGATGCCCTGCACGCAAGAGGCTGGCTCGACACGCCCTTGGCCCTGCGTTCGTCCGCCCCGCAGGAAGACGGCGCTACAGCTTCATTTGCCGGCATCCACCTGTCGTGCCTGAACGTGCGTGGCGCGCAGGCCGCCCTTGATGCGCTGCAACGCATCTGGGATTCGGCCTGGACACCGCAGGCCGATGCCTACCGTCAGCGGCTGGGCCTGAGCAATGATGACCGGCCCATGGCGGTGGTCGTCATGCCGCTGGTGGCCGCCACCGCGTCGGGCATCGCCTTCACCTGCGATCCGCTGACGGGGCGCCATGACCACATGGTGATCCACGCCAACTGGGGCCTGGGCGAATCGCTGGTCGGCGGCCTGGCCGACGGCGACGAATACCGGCTGCGCGCAGATGCATTGACGCTGACGTGGTCGCTGATGGACGCGCTCATCGGCGCCAAGCGCCGAACCACGCAGTCCATCGAAAGCGGCGGCACGCAACAGGTGGACCAGACCGCAGACCTGGCCGCGCGGGCCGTACTGACGGCCGCACAGATCGACACCTTGGCGGCGCTCGTGCGCGACGCCGCGCGCGCACTGGATTATTCCGCCGCGCCCTACGATCTGGAATGGGCCTGGGACGGCAGCCGCTTCTGGATCGTGCAGGCCCGCCCCGTCACCGCCCTGGCACGCCACACCTATCCCGGCCTGCAATCACAGCCTTCGTACTGGTCCCGCGGCAACACCCGCGAGGTGCTGCCGCAACCCATGTCGGCGCTGGAATGGGACGGCGGCCGCCTCATGGCGCAACGCATGTTGACCTGCGGATTCGAGCTCAGCGGCTATCCCACGCTGCCGGGCGTGCGGATGGTGGCGATGTTCCAGGGCCGCGCCTACCTGGATGCCTCCGTCCTCCAGTGGATCGGGCACGACGCGCTGGGCATCGCGCCGCACGCCATGAACGCCATGCTGGGCGGCCCGCAACCCGATATCCAGGTGCCGCGCCCCACCCTGCTGCAACGGCTGAACCATGGCCTGCGCATGCTGCGCTATCTGCGCCGGGCCGCGCCGCTGCGCCGCCGCGCCAAAGACGATCTGCCGCGCCAGTTCGCCCGCGCCCAGGCCTGGCTCCACGAAGCGCTGCCCGCCACGCCTGCCGCGCTGGGCGCCAACCTGCACGAACAATTCCTGACCGTGGCCGCGGCCGACGACCTGTTCTTCCTGCAAGGGTCAGGCGGCGGCGCGCTGTCCAAGTTGCTCGACATCGTGGAACGGGCCCGTCCCGGCGCGGGCCACGCCTTGACTGCCGCGCTGATGGCCGGCGGCGAGCCCAGCGTGACCGCGGCGCAAAGCTATGCCTTGATGGCGCTGGCGCAATTGGCATCGCGTGAACCGCAGGCGCTGGCCTGGCTGCGTGCGCCCGAACGCGACAGCGCTGCCTGGGCCGACCAGTTGCCGCCGGACAGCGCGTTTCGCCGCGCGCTGGCGGATTTCCTGGCGCGCTACGGGCACCGCGCCGTGTACGAAACCTATATGCGCAACCCGCGCTGGCGCGAGGCGCCCGGCTATGTCCTGGACAGCGTGCTGAACCTGATCGGCACCGATCCCGACGCTCTGCGCGCCCGTCAGGAACAGGGTGCGCGAGAGGCCTGGCGCCAGGTGCGCGCGGTCTTGCCGTGGTGGCAGCGGCCGCTGGCCGCCAAGCTGCTGGGGGCCGCCCGAATCGAAGGCGCCCAGCGCGAAGCCGCACGCAGCGTGCTGGTGGCCTACCTGGCGGCGGCGCGGCGCAGCGCGCTGGAACTGGGCGCACGGCTGATGACCACCCCCGATGACATCTTTCACCTGACCGCCGAGGAAGTCTTCGCGCTGGCCGATGGCCGCCTGGCGCCCGTCCACGCCGAGCGACGCGCGGCGGACCGGCGCGCGCAATTGCATCGGTGGGCCGAGACGCCGGACATTGATGTGATCGTCGAATATGAAAACGCGTCGGCAGCGCAGGCAACCCTGGCCGCCGGCACGGCCGTGCACAACGCCGCTGCGCCCGCGGACGCCGACACGTGGCGTGGCACCCCGGTATCTGCCGGCCGGGCCCAAGGCCCGGCCTTCATCGCCCGCGACCCGGCCCAGGCGCTGGCCATGCCCGTGGGCGCCATCCTGATCGCGCCATCCACCGACCCCGCCTGGACCCCGCTGTTCCTGCGCGCCGGCGCCGTGGTGATGGAAGCCGGCGGCTACCTGTCGCACGGCGCCATCGTTGCGCGCGAGTTCGGCGTGCCGGCCCTGGTCAACGTGCAGGGCATCCTGCAGCAGGCGGCAACGGGGGACCTATTGGACGTGGATGCCACCCAGGGCGTGGTGCGGCGGCTGCCCGCCGTCCCTAACGCGCCGCCGGCAGATTGAATTCAAACACGGCGCCCGGTTCGGGCCTTTCCACCAGCCGGATATCGCTGTGGTGCAGCTGCAGGATGCGGTGCACGATCACCAGCCCCAGCCCGCCGCTGTCGCGCGGGCCGTTGGCCAGCACCGACGCGCGGGTGAACAGACCCGCGCGCAGCGCCTCGGGAATGCCGGCGCCGGTGTCGCTGACCCGCACCTGCACGCCCTCTCGCGCCTGCCCGAGGCTCAGTTCGATATTGCCGCCCGGTGCGCTATGGCGGATGGCGTTGTCCAGCAGGTTGGTCAGCACGCGCTCGATCATGCCCAGGTCGGCCCGCACCGGCGGCAGTTCATGCGCAATCGCCGTGGTCAGCCGTTGCTGGCGCGCCTCGGCGGCCAGCTCGAATTTCTGGATCACGTCCTGCGCCAGCTCGGGCAGCGAAAAGGTCTCGGGTTCCAGCCGCACCAGGCCGGATTCCAGCCGGGCCAGTTCGAACAGCTCCTGCGCCAGCCGGCCCACCTTGCGGCTTTGCGCCAGCGCAATGTCCAGATAGCGGCGGCGTTCGGACGCATCCAGCGTGTCGTCCTTCATGCGCAGCGTTTCCAGGTAGCCATGCAGCGACGTCAGCGGCGTGCGCAGGTCGTGCGAGATATTGGCCACCAGGTCGCGCCGCTGCTGGTCCTGCCGCGTCAGTTCGCGCCATTGTTCTGAAATGCGGCGGCCCATCTGCACGAAACTGCGGCGCAGCAGCGAAATCTCGTCGCCGCTGGTGTCCGTGGCGTCCGCGGGCTTTTCCAGCGCCGCCAGCGCCCGGCCGTCGTCGCCGTCGAAATCCCGCACCGCACGCGTCAGGCCGCGCAAGGGCCGGGTGATCAGCCCGAACGCCGCCAGGCCCGCCACCAGCCCCAGCAGGGCCACCAGCGCAATCGACCACAAGGTCGTGCGCAGCACCGAGCTGCGCGACACCGCCATGGCCAGCGCATCGTGCGCCTGGCCTTGCAGCACCACGTACACGTAGCCCTTGTCCTGCCCCGCCACCCGCACCGGCGCGGCCGAAAACACCTTGGCCGTGTCCAGGTGGCGCGGGTCGTCGCCTTCGATGGGCAGCGCCTCGCCGGCCAGGAAACGCCGCACCGGCGCCAGGTCGACCCGTTCGCGCTTGATCTGTCCCGGCGGCGCTGCGTCGCCCACGATACGGCCGTCGTTGGCCAGCAGATACACCTCGACCGACGGGTTCACCGCCATCAGCATGCCAAAGAGCGAGCGCACCGCATCCGGCTTCCAGCCATTGGCATCCATCAATTCGTTGGTGCCGGCAATGTGCTGCGCCAGCCCGCTGGACAGCCGCTGCACCACTTCCTGCTCGTAGCGCACATTGGCCGAGATCTGGAACCAGGCCGACGCGCCGCAGCACGCCAGCAGCAGCAAGGCGAATACGCCGGACAGGCGCTGGGTAAGGGTCAGGCGCTTCATGAGGCGGATTCCGGTTGCGGCGTGGGGCCGGCCGCGAATTTGTAGCCGCGGCCCCAGACGGTCAGGATGCGCTGCGGATTGGACGGGTCGGTCTCGATCTTGGTGCGCAGCCGGTTGATGTGCGTGTTCACGGTGTGCTCGTAGCCTTCGTGCTGGTAGCCCCACACCTGGTTCAGCAGATCCAGCCGCGAAAATACCTTGTCCGGATGGCGGGCAAAGAAATGCAGCAGGTCGAATTCACGTGGGGTGAGTTCCAGCCGGCGCTCGTCCACCGATGCCGTGCGAGCGATCGGGTCGATCGCCACGCCGTGCTGGCGCAGGCTGCCCGCGTCGATGCGGGCGTTGCGTTCCAGCGCGTCGGTGCGGCGCAGCAGCGCCCGCACCCGCGCCACCAGTTCCAGCATCGAGAACGGCTTGGCCAGGTAGTCGTCGGCGCCCAGTTCCAGCCCCAGGATGCGATGCACCTCGCTGGAGCGCGCGCTGGTGATGATGATGGGCGTATAGCGCGCCATGGCCCGGGCGCGCTTGCAGATTTCCAGGCCGTCGATGCCCGGCAGCATCAGGTCCAGCACCAGGGCGTCCCAGTCGCCTTCTTCCAGCCGGCGCATGCCTTCGTTGCCATCGGCGGCGTGCTCGACGGCGTAGCCCTCGTCGCGCAGGTGCAGGCGCAGCAATTCGGCAATGTGGGCATCGTCTTCGACGATCAGGACGCGGCGGGGCGTATCCATAGGCGGGCTCGGGTCGGTGGCGCGGCGGGAGTGCCGCAAAAACGCCAGCCGCAGGCGCGAAGGCTTGCGGGGGCACCGCTATTGTCGCCAATCCGTGGCGGCCAGTTATCACATTTATTTTAAGTTTGCGTGAGGACTTGGATATCGACGCCGGGGAAGAATGGCTCCAACGACAACGAACCGCCTCCCCAAGGAGCCCCCCATGGCCGCCAGAAGTGACCGCCCCCACGCCGCCCTACCCCCCGGGCTGGCCGCCCAGGCCGCGCCTGCCGGCCCCGGCCCCATCCACCCCGGCTGGCTGCGCGTGACCCACTGGCTGAACGCCCTGGCCGTCGTCATCATGGCCACCAGCGGCTGGCGCGTCTACAACGCCGCGCCGTTCTTCGACTTCACCTTTCCCAATGGCATCACCCTGGGCGGGTGGCTGGGCGGCGCCCTGCAATGGCATTTTGCCGGCATGTGGCTGCTGCTGGCCAATGGCCTGTTGTACCTGGGCCTGAACCTGACCACCGGCCGCCTGGCCCGCAAATTCTTCCCCGTCGGCCCGCGCGGCGTGCTGGCCGACCTGGGCGCCGCCCTGCGCGGCAAGCTCTCGCATGCCGACCCGCGCCACTACAACCAGGTGCAGCGGCTGGCCTACCTGTTCGTCATCGCCGACATCACGGTCCTGATCCTGTCCGGACTGGTGCTGTGGAAGTCGGTGCAGTTCGACACCCTGCGCGCGCTGCTTGGCGGCTATGAATTCGCGCGCCGCATCCATTTCTTCGCCATGGCGCTGCTGGTGGCTTTCGTGGCGGTTCACCTGGCCATGGTGGCCCTGGTGCCGCGCAGCCTCATCGCCATGATCCGCGGTAAATAAGGAGCCTCGCGTGAGCGCAAAACGACGCCTGTCACTGCTGGGCCTGGACGGCCCCGCCATCCTCAAAGAAGCCGTGAAGATCCTGGACAAGCGGGTCGAGGCGCCGTCGCGCCGCGCCTTCCTGCGCAGCAGCCTGACCCTGGGCGGCCTGGCCATGCTGTCCGGCTGTTCGCTGTCCGATGACGAGAACGTCGAGAAAGCCCTGACCACCGTGTCGCGCTTCAATGACCGCGTGCAGGGCTGGATCTTCGACCCCAACAAGCTTGCCCCCACCTACCCCGAATCCATGATCACCCGGCCGTTTCCGTTCAATGCCTACTACGGCATCGACGAGGTGCGGCACGTGGAAGAAGACAGCTTCCGGCTGGAAGTCACCGGCATGGTGGCCGACAAGCGCCGCTGGCGCCTGGACGAACTGCGCGCCATGGCCCAGATCGACCAGGTCACGCGCCACATCTGCGTCGAAGGCTGGAGCGCCATCGGCAAATGGGGCGGCGTGCCGTTTTCCACCTTTCTCAAGCGTGTCGGGGCCGACCTGACGGCCAAGTACGTCGGCTTCAAGTGCGCCGACGACTACTACACCAGCATCGACATGCCCACCGCGTTGCACCCGCAGACCATCCTGGCGCTGACGTACGACGGCAAGACCCTGCCGCCGGAGTACGGCTTTCCCATGAAGCTGCGGATGCCTACCAAGCTTGGCTACAAGAACCCCAAGCACATCCAGGCGATCTTCGTCACCAACACCTACCCAGGCGGTTACTGGGAGGACCAGGGCTACAACTGGTTCGGCGGCAGCTAGGTGGCTTTTTGCTCTTTTGTTTTTTCATTCAACGACACACCAAAGGAAATCATCATGAAGCAACTCACCACCGCCGCGTTTGCCGTCTGCCTCGCCTTCGGCGCCGTCGCGGCCCATGCGGCCGACAGCATGAGCAAGGATTCGATGTCCAAGGACGGGATGTCGAACAGCAGCATGTCCAAGGACGGCATGGCGAAAGACGGCATGGCCAAGGACGGCATGTCCAAGGGCAGCATGAGCAAGGACGGCATGTCGCACGACGGCATGAAGAAGGATTCCATGGGCAAGGACGGCATGTCGAAGGATTCCATGTCCAAGGATTCCATGTCCAAAGACTCGATGTCCAAGGACGGCATGTCCAAAGGCGGCATGAGCAAGGATTCCATGGGCAAGGATTCCATGAGCAAGTGAGGACGGGGGCCGGCCCATCCGGGCGCCCCGGCCGCCGGCCCACCCGCCCCTCTCAACACACGGAGCCCATCATGAGACTGACACGCAGGCATTTCCTCAGCGCAGGTGGCGCCGTTGCCGCCGCCGCCGGCCTGGCGCCCTTGCTGGGCGCCAACCGGGCGCGCGCGGCGCAAGCCCAGGCCTACCCCTACACGCTGACCGACGCCGAATGGCGCGCCAAGCTGACCGCCGCGCAATACGACGTGCTGCGCCGCGAGGGCACCGAACGCCCCTACACCAGCCCGCTGAACGACGAACACCGCGCCGGTACCTTTGCCTGCGCCGGCTGCGCCCAGAAGCTGTTTTCGTCCACCACCAAATTCGACAGCGGCACCGGCTGGCCCAGCTTCTGGCAGCCGCTGGACCACGCCGTGTCCACGCTGGAAGACCGCAGCTTCGGCATGACCCGCACGGCCGTCAACTGCATCAACTGCGGCGGCCACCTGGGCCACGTCTTCGATGACGGCCCCCGCCCCACCGGCCTGCGCTACTGCATGAACGGCGTGGCCATGAGCTTCACCCCGCAGGCCTGACCCCGGCCCGCGTCTTTTCTGCACAGGAATCCGCATCATGCCTATCCGCCCCCTGCCCCGCGCCCTCTCTGCGGCCCTGCTCGCCACCGCCGGCCTGTTCGCCGCCAACGCGGCCGGCGCCGCCGAACGCGCCTTCATCATCCCGCCGCCCGCCGTCGACGAGCCGGCCACCGCCGCCCAGGAAAAAGCCGTCATCGCGGGCGGGTGCTTCTGGGGCGTGCAGGCCGTGTTCCAGCACGTAAAAGGCGTGACGTCCGCGGTGTCCGGCTATGCCGGCGGCCAGGCTTCCACTGCCGACTACGACACGGTCAGCGGCGGGCGCAGCGGTCATGCCGAATCCGTCGAAATCACCTATGACCCCAAGCAGGTCAGCTACGGCCAGCTGCTGCAGATCTATTTCTCGGTGGCGCACGACCCCACCCAGCTGAACCGCCAGGGCCCGGACAGCGGCACGCAGTATCGGTCCACCGTCTTCCCCACCAACGACAGCCAGCGCAAGGTGGCCGAAGCCTACATCGCGCAGCTGGACAAGGCGGGCGTGTATCCCAAGGCGCTGGCGACCACGGTGGAACCGCTGAAGGGCTTCTATCCGGCCGAGGGCTATCACCAGGATTACCTGGTACGCCACCCCTACAGCATGTACATCATGGTCAATGACGTACCCAAGGTGGAAAACCTGGCCAAGACCTTTCCGGCGGCGTATCGGGACAAGCCGGTGCTGGTGAATCCGTAGGACTTGAACGCCGAACCGCCTGGCCCGCCGGCAAGCCGGCTCGCCTGGCGTTCATACCTGAATCGCCTGGTGGCTGCCCTTGGCAGCCACTGGCGCTTGTGGACGCCGCTTATTATTTTCAATAATGCAGCACTTTATTATTAACGATTTAAAAATCGCTTAATAAGCAATTCCTGAAATACCCCATAGCCAGAGAATCAATAATAAATATCACAGCACCTTGACTGCACCTCCAAGACCCTCATCCCGCCCCGTTTTTATACGATGAAATGTATCAATTCACGCCATTTTGATAATGCGGACGGTATCTAAAACCTTGTTTAAAATCAACCGGTTGGTATCCATAACCCGACCCTTAATAATACGGATGGTATCCACACACCCCCTACTTTGTATTGCAAAAAAATTAGTATAAATTCCGTCCTTTTTTCGATTCCTCGCAGCGCCAGAGCATTTTGTTTCGTTATGCAGCACCTTCGTTACATCGACGAAAAATGCCCGGGCGAGATTATCAATCGAAATACAAAGGACTCCAGTTTTGACCTCTGGCAAAAACAAATGGCTAACCGCGACGCTCGCGCTCAGCACAACCTACTGCGGCGGCGCCCTGGCCGCCGACCTGACGGTGGCGCCCGGCAATACCCAGGTATTCGACGGCTCGGCCAACTTCCCTGGCGGCGTTGACGTCAATGGCGGCACGCTGGTCGTCGGCGGCAATGGCGGCGGCGCCGGCGTGACGCTCAACGGCAACGTCAATGCCGTGTCGAACGCCACCGTGTCCGGCTTTGGCACGGTCAACGGCAATCTGAATGTGTCGGGCAATTCGCGCGTGGCCCCCGGTTATCCCGTCGGCACGCCCACCGGCGTGTCCAACGGCAACCTGGTCGTCAAGGGCGACCTGTCGATGAACAATGCCGTATTCGACTTCGAAACCGGTTATGCCGGCCTGCCCATCACCCAGCCCGGCACCGGCGACAACATCACCGTTGGCGGCAATGTCGCGCTGAACAACACGACGCTGAACGTCTCGGTCAATACCCTGGGGGTCAACGCCGGCTATTACCGCATCCTGTCGTACGGCGGCACCTTGAGCGGCAACGGCCTGACGCTGGGCACCGTCACCGGCGATTCCGTGCCGGCCGCCAACATCCAGTCGCTGACCGGCGACAAGCAGATCAACCTGATCCTCGGCCCCAGCACCACCAACCTGTGGAACGGCAACGGCGTGGCATCCGCCACCCGCGCCGGCGGCGGCAACGGCACCTGGAGCGCCACCGGCGGCAACTGGAACAGCCCCACCAATGCCACCGGCGCCCTGCCCGATGGCGGCTATGCCATCTTCACCGGCGCGGCCGGCACGGTCACGGTCGACGGCGGCGCAGGCCCCGTGCGCGTGTCGGGCATCCAGTTCGCCACCGACCGCTACACCGTGCAAGGCGCGCCCATCAACCTGGTCGGCAACGGCGGCAACCCGCCCGCCCTCGTCGTGGGCGACGGCACCTATGCATCGGGCCAGTTCGTCGACACCATCCACAACCCGCTGCAGGGCACGCAGGGCTTCGTCAAGACTGGCCCCGGCTCGCTCATCCTGACCGCCGACAGCAGCGGCCTGTCCGGTCCCATCCTGATCGCCGACGGCGCCCTGGAAATCGATGGCAAGCTGAACGGCCCCATGGACATCGGCCGCGAAGTCGTGCTGGCCGGCGTCGGCCAGGTCGGCACCACCACGCTGTATCCCACCGCCGTCATCTCGCCGGGCAACGATGGCTCGCCCATCGGCACGCTCACCGTCAACGGCAACCTGACCTTCGGCCAGGACACCATCTACCGCGTGCACGCCGACCCCGCCAGCAGCGCCAGCGACCGTATCCACGTCACCGGCATCGCCTACCTGGACGGCACCGTGGCCCACGTGGGCCCCGACGGCAACTACGCGCCGCGCACCACCTACAACATCCTGACCGCGGACGGCGGCATCCAGGGCCGCTTCACCGGCGCCTCCAGCAATTACGCCTTCCTGACCCCCACGCTGAGCTACGACGCGAAGAACGCCTTCATGACGCTCACGCGCAATGACGTGCCGATCGGCGACATCGGTAATTCCGGCAACGAAAACGCCGTGGGCGATGCGCTGGACAAGGAAGACCCGCCCGCCAAGGGCAACGGAAACGGCAACGGCTCGTCGGGCACGGGCGCGGGCACCGGCACCGGCACGGCGGCGAACGGCAACGACGCCGCCTCGGCCGGCAACGGCTCGCCCGTCATCGGCAGCGGCATCACCTCGCCCAGGAACACCGGCGCCAGCCAGGTCACGACCGCCGTGCTGACCATGACGCCCACCGAAGCGCGATCGGCCCTGAAGCAGCTGGCGGGCGAAGCCTACGCCAGCACCGCCAGCGTGCTGCAAGGCCAGAGCGACACCGTGCGCACCTTGCCGCTGGATCACCTGCGCGGCAACCTGGACGCCCCGGCGTTGGCCGGCCAGCCCACCGCCCAATTGGGTTCGCCTTCGTCCGACGCCCTGCCGCAAAGCGGCGCGCACCCGGTCTGGGCGCAAGTCTTCGGCAACTGGGGCAGCCTGGGCGGCGACGGCAACGCCTCGCGCGTCAGCCAATCGGCCGGCGGCCTGTTCGTGGGCACCGATGCCGCCGTGGGCGGCGGTTGGCGCCTGGGCGGTGCGGTCGGCTATACCGGCAGCCACAGCTCCGTGTCCGACATCTCGGCGCGCACCGACGTCGACAGCTACACGGCCACGGTATTCGGCGGCCGCAACTTCCCCGCCGGTCCCGGCCACATCCGCTTCATGGCCGGCGCCGCCTACACCTGGCACGACATCGACACCAAGCGCAACGTCGTGGCCGGCAGCCTGAACCAGCAGCTCAAATCCTCGTACAACGCCTCGTCCACGCAGGTGTTCACCGAACTGGGCTACCACCTGCCGCTGGGCGATGCCTACAGCATCGAACCCTACGCCGGCCTGGCCTGGAACCAGTTGCGCACCCGCGACTTCCAGGAATCGGGCGGATCGGCCGCCCTGCGCGGATCGGGCACCACCGACGACGTCACCAGCACCACGCTGGGCCTGCGCGGCGCATGGCAGTTTGAATCGAACCGCGCCCCCGGCCGCATCACCGCGTCGCTGGGCTGGCGCCATGCCATGGGCGACGTCAAGCCTCGCCAGGACCTCGCCTTCGACGGCGGCAGCACGTTCTCGGTCAGCGGCGCACCGATAGCGCAGAACGCGGCCGTGCTGGGCCTGGGCGCCGAAATCGCCATCGCCCGCAACACCACCGCGGGCGTTGCGTACGACGCGCAGTTTGGCGGCGGCAACCGGCAGCAGTCGGGCATGTTCAAGCTGGCGGTGCGTTTCTAAAGCGCGGCCGTACATGCCTTAAAACCTGGGGCAGTTCGCCGTTCACGCTCGATCTGCCGCCAGCGTTTTTATTCAAGTGGCCGTAAAACCCCCGGCGTCGCAGCCGCGACGCCGGGGGGCCGCAACATGCGGAATCCCCAATCAGTTGTATTCTTTCGCCCGTTGTCATCATTCGCGAGGGAATGCCCGTGCATTGCCAAACTTGCGGGGCTGCGTTCCGTGGCCGCGGTCCTCTTTGCGACGAATGCAAAAAGACCTTGTCCGGCTTGTCCAGCCCCAAGCCGTCCCCGGCGCCGGACGGCGGTTTCAAGGCCGACCAGGATATTCTTGAATCCGGGTATCGCCGACCGCCCTCCAAGGAAGGCGGCTGGAGCCTGCCGCAGCTCGTGCGCACCAACATCATTCCCATCGCGTTTCGCGGCCACTCGCTCAAGCGCCTGTGGCTGACGGCCATCGGCGCGGCCGGGGTCATCGCCAGCTTGGGTGAGATGTTCTATCGCTGGGGCGTCTGGTGGATCTGGCCAATCCTGCCGTTCAGCCTGACGCTGGTGATCGGCTATAACCTGCTGCGCAAACGGTTCTTCACCGTGGTGGGTTGGTTCAATTTCGAATCCGACAGGCACGGCAGCGTCTACATCACCACGCTCGGCGGCAATTGCCCCGTGTGCAATGGGGAAATCGGGCTGAAAGATATTGGCCCCAAGCGTGAAACCAAGATCGTCATCCAATGCAAGGCCGACTCGACCCACCGCTGGGGCTTCAATTCCGCCGACCTGGAGGAATTGGAACCGCGTGCGTCCTGATCGGCCGCCCCCTTCCTTTGCACCTCAACCCGTCAAGGACGCGCGCCCCCATGCACTCCAAGCCGTCATTCTTTGCCCGCTGGGCGCTTCGCTGCACCGTGATCCTGCCCGCCGTGCTGCTGGCCGCCTGCGCCGCCCCCACCACCTACCGGCAAGACGTGCGCAGCATTCCCGTCAAGGGCACGCCGCTCACCCCCGATCCGCCGTACGCGCTGGAAAAGCTGGTGCCGCTGCTGTCCATCACCAGCGGCTGCAAGGAAACGCCCAAATCCGTCACGGTGGCCCTGATCAGCAAGTCCGACGACATCCGTACCAACGCCGCCAAGACCGCGCTCATCTCGGGATCGGCCCGGGAAGCCTGGAATTTCGAAGCCTGCGGCCGCACCATTCCGATGTTCATTACGTATACGTTCATGCCCGATGGGCAGACGGCTTATCAATTTGCGGCCAAGTAGCGGGTGGCCATCGCCAGGCGGCAACGTCAGCCAGGCACCCCTTGGAGCATCGCAGCAATGGGCATCGAGTACCAGATCAAGTTCGCCGTCCCCGCTGGTTATGATCCGTCCGCGCTGATCAAGAAGCTGCCGGATGCGATCGAGCGGCCGTCCATGGCGGACATCTACAGCTATGCGCTAGAGCCGGCGGGTTTTTACTTCGTGGACCATCTTGTGAACCCCGCGATTGCCTCACTGGCCCTTCGCCGGCTCATCGATGAGGCATTGCGCCATGGCGAGCGAGTAGAGATCATCGAGCCTTGACGGCCCGAGGGCCAGGACACCGTCGCGTCCGGGGTGCCCTCGACCATTACTCAATTCATATAAAAAGACAAAATGACAGTACGTGCTTTAAGCATCGCCTCACTGGGCGTTGCATTGCTGGCCCAAGCCGCCCCCGCGTTCGCACAGAACCTCAACGGCAAGAGCCTATTCACGCAGCGATGTGCCATGTGCCACGGGGCAGACATCAAAGGCACCGGCCCGTTGGCCAAGAAGAGCAACCCGCCTACCCCCGACCTGACCACTGCCGCTTTCAAGAAGCGGCTGCATGACTATCCGGGCGTCATCGTGTCATCGGTGATCCTGCGCCCGAATGGCGACTTGATCCCCAAGACGTTGAAAGAGAACGGCGTGAAGGTGCCGCCGCACGCCTGGACGGTTCAGGATTTTCGCGATCTGAACAAATACATGACGGATGTGATCGCAAAAAGCCGATGAATTCGAGCGGCGTGGCGCCGGAAGTTCGGCGATCACGGCCGCTACTTCGGCCAATTCCCTCCCACTGTGTCAAAACCGCCCTGCTCATCCTGCCCGTGCCGGGAAATCGACGCGGCGTTCAGTTAAAGTGCTGGTGATCCCGCGAACCTTCGGGTTCCCCCATCCCCTCCAGGAGCAGTACCGCAGTGAATGACACCCGCACGCCCGAGTCCGATATCGCCGAAGACCGCAAGGAACAAGAAGCCAGGTTGTGGCGCGATGACGGCTGGACCGCTCGGATCATCAAGAACGAAGACGACGACGGCTGGGCCGTGGAGATGACGCTGGACGGCCAGGCCGAACCCGCCCTGGTAGGCCCCTGGACGATGGGCCGCGACAAGAAGAACCCCAAGCCGATGGACGGCCCCGCCTTCTCCACCCTGGTCAAGACCGCCAACGAAGTGCTGCGCCGCCACGAGCAGCAATTGCACGCGACGCTGCACAAGAGCGTGAAGATCGACGCCGACGCCGGCCGCCTGACGATCAAGCTGGACATCGTTCCGGACGAAGACGAACCCTATGCCGTGCTGAGCGCCTACGACGAATTCGGCGAACAGCTGGCCCAGACCCACGTGGCGCCGACCTACAAGCTGAGCGTGCAGCGCGCCTCGGAATGGGTCAGCGGCGGTTTCCCCAAGCACGGCTGATACCGCGGGCTGCCGGGCCAACACCGCAGCCCGCTCCCTGTCTTTCCAGTTTCCATCGACGACGAGATCAAGCCCATGACCTTTCGACCGATATTCCTGGTACTTGCCACACTGACCCTGTCGCCCGCGTTCGCCGCCCCGCCGCCCGCCCAGGGCACGGCCTGGACCCCGCCGGGGGCCACCACCTGCAGCTTCTCTGGCTGGACGAACGACGAGAAGCCCGTGGTCCAGGTGCGCGCGGCGCCGTCCGCCCAGGCCAAGGTGCTGGGCACCCTGCCGACGACCCGCGGTGACGGCCCGGACCCCACCATCGACTACTACAGCGTCACGTTCGATGTGGCCGAGGCGCGCGACGGCTGGCTCAGGATCAAGAACGCCAGCGACGCCAAGACCGGCAACGATCAAAGCCGGCCGCGGCCCGTGTACCAGGGCGAAGGCTGGATCGAAGCCGGCGACGCGAATATCGCCATCCAGTCGGCGCGCGGATACGCCCGCCCGGACGCCGCCAGCCAACGGCTGCTGGACCTGCAGGACAACTGGCTGACCGAACGGGCCAAGGTGCAAGGCATCGTCGCCTGCGATGGCCAATGGCTGCTGCTGGACTACGAAATACGCAACAGCGACAAGTTCGAAGCACTGGCCCCCAAGGACCGCACGCGCGGACGGGCGTGGTTTCGGGGCATCTGCGAAATATCGGAAACCACCTGCGATATGCCTTCGGTGGACAAGTAGCGGCGTCAGCCGAACCACGCGGCGGCCTTGCCGCCCGCCAGCACCTGCTCGAACAGGGCGTCGAGGCTGACGGCCACCTCGCTGACATCCTCGAACTCCGGTTCGATGCCGTGCACCACCTTGCCTGATTCCCGGTCCAGTGCAAGAAACTCGTAGTCGCCGTCCACGCTCATGAAGACGGGCAGATACCGCGCCCAGAATGCCTGGATAGACTGCCGATCGGCATCGCTCACCGCCGCTTCAAGACTGATGCTGCGAAAGGCATCCCAAGCGAAGGCGCTGTCAGTGGCTCCGGCATAGTCGGCGGCACTGAGGAACCAGCGCGTGTCCGCGGCATTGCTCAGCTGCGTGTACAGGGCCAGGAACGTCGCGTGCGCAGCAGAACCGGCTGGTGAATGCACAGGAGAGGCTTCAGCCCCCCTGCGCAGCACCATCCAGCCTCGGTCTACCAGGTAGTCGATAAAGTGTTCATGCCGTGTCGTCATCGCTTAAAGCCCCGACTGAATATCGCAATGATCATTTGTCTGCGACGAACGTTGAAACAGCCGCCAGCACAACTGCGGCATCGGCGCCGTAGAACCTCGATGCGTTGAAGCAGTTCGCTTCGACTATACGGTATACGGCCGGGCAACCCCCGCTCCGTGGAAAAGGTCGATGCCAGCTGACACACTCAGACATAGTGGACCTGATCCTGTGGCCACCATTCCCCGTAAACTGCAGGGCGATGATCATCGTGCGAATAGAAGAGTCAGACTACGAGCTTGAAAGGACCCCATGACCCAGCTTCCTCTCGAAGCCATTGCCGCGCTGGAGCGCGGCAAGCTGATCGAAGCCATCAAGATCACCCGTGACCAGACCGGCATGGACCTGAAGTTGTCCAAGGAAGCGGTCGAACGGTACGCCAATAGCAGCGAGCAAGAGCGCGCTGCAGGCGCCGTCGGCAGCGCAAGCCGCGGCACGTACGACAGCACCACCGAAACCGGCGCCATGCAGGGCAACAAGCCCACCGTACCGGCCGCCGCGCTGGACGCCCTGGCGCGCGGCCACAAGGTCGAAGCCGTACGTCTCACGCGCGATGCCACGGGCCTGGGGTTGGCCGACGCCCTCAAGCTGGTCGACGCCCAACTGAACCCTGCCGCCGAAAACGACGTCCCCTTGTCATCGAACAGGCTGGGCGATCCGATGGCCGAACCCGGCCGGGTGCCGCGCGGCGGCTTCAAATGGCTGCCCATCGCCATCGTCTTGCTGCTGTTCGCGCTGGCATGGATCACGCTCGGCAAAGGCTTCTGACACATGATCGTTCCTGAGTACTGGGCCGAAGGCCGCATCCAGCAGCAGGTGGCCGGCAAGCAATACACCGTGCGCCGCTACGGCTGGTCCGACGACAGCGCGATGGCCGCGCAGGCGCATGCCGACCAGCGCACGCGCGAGGCCTTCGACCGCATCGTCAATGGCGAACCGCTGCAGCGCCGCGAGCGCAAGCTGGCGTACAACGGCGCCGACGGCATGCCGATACGCGAGGAAATCCTCGAACGCCAGGGCGACAGCATCATCACCCGCAACGGCTACGGGGCGCGCTGCCTGAACACGCCCAACGTGATGTTCGTTGACGTCGACTTCGAAGACCGGCGCGGCAGCGCGCGCGGGCTGACGGTAATCGGCGCGGCATTTCTGATGGCCTTCGCGGTGGGCTACGCCACGCACTCGGCGATGGCAGGCCTGGCCACGCTCATGCTGGTAACGGCGTTCGGCTTCTGGCGCGCTCGCGCCGAGGGGCTGCGCCTGACCGAGGACAAAAGTGATCAGCTGACGGGCCTGCGGGAACGCGTGGATCAGTTCATCCAGCAACGGCCCGACTGGCACCTGCGGCTGTACCGCACGCCGTCGGGCGCACGCATTCTGGCGATGCACGACGTGCTCGCGCCCGCAGATGCCGGCGTGACCGAGGCTTTCGAGGCGCTGGGCGCCGACCCGGTCTATGCGCGCATGTGCCGCAACCAGAACTGTTTTCGTGCGCGCCTGAGCGCCAAGCCGTGGCGGGTGGACATCGACGAACACCTGCCGCGACCAAGCGTCTGGCCGGTGCCGTTCGAGAAGCAGGCCGCCCGCAACGCCTGGGTGGCGCGCTACGAAAAGGCCGCGCAGGGTTTTGCCGCCTGCCAGTACCTGGGCAGCGTGGGCAACACGCTGAACGTGCACCCGGATGCGCTGGCCGTGCAGGAACTGCACGACGACCGCACCCGCGCCCACAGCGGGCTTGCGCTGGCCTGACCGCTAGATCGGCGTCACCGCCCCGCTGCCGGAAAAATGCCCGTCGATATTCTGGACAAAGGTGGTGAACTGCGCCTGGATGGACTCGGGTGACCAGCCAGCCAGGTGCGGCGTCAGGGTCAGGTTGTCCAGGCCGATGAGTTCGGCAGGCGGCTGGGGTTCGCTTTCGTACACGTCGATGCCCGCGCCGGCGATGGTGCCCGCGGCCAGCGCGGCCGCCAGGGCCTGGGTGTCGACAATGCTGCCGCGGCCCACGTTGACCAGATAACCGTCGGCGCCCAGGGCCTGCAGTACGTCGGCGTTGATCATGTGGTGCGTGGACGCGCCGCCCGGCGCGGCGCAGACCAGGACATCGCACCACGCCGCCAGCCCCAGCACGCTGTCGAAGTACTGATGCGGCGAACCCGGCTTGGCCTTGCGGTTGTGGTAAGCCACCGGCATGCTGAAACCCTGGGCGCGCGTGGCGATCTTTTCGCCGATGGCGCCCATGCCCAGAATGCCCAGCCGCTTGCCCGAGACGTTGCGTGGCGGGGTGATGGCGGTGCGCCATACGCCGTCTCGGCATAGCTGGTCGAGCTTGCGAAAATCGCGGATGCAGGCGATGACCAGCCCCATGGCATGATCGGCCACGCATTCGTCGTTGGCGCCGCGGCCATTGGTGACGACGATGCCGCGCGCCTTGGCCGCATCGACATCCACGCGCTCGTGGCCCACGCCCATGCAGGAAACCAGCGCCAAGGCGGGCATGGCTGCGATTTCCTCGGCGGTCAGGCCGATGGTGCCGATGGTCAGCACCGCCTGGAAGCGCGCGCCGTGCGTGGCGATGGCCGCTTTGCGCTCATCGGCCGACGGGGCATACGTGACGTCGTAGCGCTGCTTCAGCGCATCCAGGTTGGCGGACACGACGGGGCAGAGAATCAGAAGTGGGATTTTCATGGGGTGAGCGGCAAGGGGCGTGGCCCCTGCCGCGTTCATCTAGGCCGAAAACGGGATAAGACTATATGCCTATTGCATCGACCTGTCATGACGTCCCCGACGCCGCGCAGGCCCGCCATCGTCTGGCACGGGCAGCGTGGATATCTGGCGACCTGGGCTCGGGCTCAGAGCCCAGGCCTGGCACTCACGCGGCTCAATGCCCCGTGGAGTCGCCCTGACGGCTGGCTTCGAACAGGAACCAGGTGCGCCGTTCGGTCTCGTCGATCCAGTTCTCGATCAGGCTGGAACTGGCGATGTCGCGATGTTCATCGGTGACGTTGTGCGCTTCGCGCAGGGACGCGGCCAGGGTCTTGTTGTCTTCGCGCAGCTCGGCCAGCATGTCCAGCGGCTGGACGTAATCGGCGTCGTTGTCGGAAATGCGCTGCGACCGCGAAATGTGGCCGATGGACCGCAGCGTGGTGCCGCCGATCTTGCGGATGCGTTCGGCGATGGGGTCGGTCATGGCAAAGAGCTGGTCGCCCTGCTCGTCCAGCAGCAGGTGGTAATCGCGAAAGTGCGGCCCGCTGACGTGCCAATGGAAGTTCTTGGTCTTCAGGTACAGCGCGAACACGTCGGCCAGCACCTGGTTCAGCACCGCGGAGATGTCGCGGGTGGCGGCGGCAGCCAGATCGGTAGGGGTCGCCAGCGGGCGCTTGCGCAGCGTTTTCGCCGCCTTGGTGGTCTTCTCATTCAGTTTCTTGGCCATGAATCGCAGCTCCTGGAAATGATTCGGAAAACTCGCGCGCGGCGCCGATCGATGGCGCCGCGACACCCCAGGGTAATTCCGTATGCGCGCTTTGCCAAATGGGTGCGCCAAGCTGGCGTCAAGCTGAATGCAAGGCCTGCTTCGCTATGACGGCCGCACTAGTTTTTTCGGACCGTCGCAGACCCGCTCGCGATGAACAACGCCACCGGCAAGCCTAGCCCTTTCTCACCTCGAACACCCCACCCTGCCCCGAAAACAACGCCACGCCGGCCTCGATACGCGCCTGGACCGACCCCTCTGGCAGCGGCGGCGTCAGGCCCAGCGCCATCTGGCGCAGCGGCTCGGCAATGACCATGGCCAGCAGCAGGCCGGCGGTCTCGATCGGCTGCTTGATGCGGATCAAGCCGCGCGCAGCCAGTTTCTCGAACCAGGCGGCAAGCATCGCGGTGCCGCGTTCGATGCCGTTCTTCTGGTAGACATCCAGCAGCGCCTGGCGCGCCGGAAAGTCGCTGGTGAGCAGGCGGAACATGCCGACGGCATCCGACGACAGCGCGCGATCGGCAATCGCCTGCAGCACGCGGCTCAAGGCGGGCAGCACGTCGGCAGCAGATGCCACTTCCTGCGCCATGACGGGTTCGAAGGTATCGGTCCAGCCGCGCACCACTTGCGCCACCAGGTCTTCGCGATTGGCGGCAAAGCGGTAAACGGTTTTCTTGGCCATGCCGGCGCGCTTGGCCACCGCTTCCAGCGTGGCCGCGGCATACCCTTCGTTCAGCAGCAGCCAGGTGGCGGCCTGCAAGGCGGCGGCATGCAGCTCGGCATCGGGCCGGGCGGGACGGCCGCGCGGACGGAGCGCAGAGGGGGAAGCTAAGGTCGCCATGAGCGGTCGCAAATCCTGGTGATCGGCAAAAACGGTTGTCGCAAGGGCGAACGGCGTGGCCGCCTGCCCGATTGATGAACCGCGATCTTACACGGTCCGAATATTTAGGAAACGCTTAACGTTTCTTTATTATAGAATCGGGTTTCCCAACCCTGAAGAGACCGGTCATGACCACCCCTCACCCCGACGCGGCGCACATCGCCGCCGACCTGGACACGCTGCTCGACCCTGCCCCGCTGCGCCTGGAAACCGGTATCACCCGGCTGCCGGGCGGCGGGCTGATCGTGGCGGCGCGCACCGATCTGCACGGCTGCAAGGGCCGCATGCTGGACTGGTGGTTCAAGTTCTTCCAGACGACGCAGCACATCAAGTGGTGGCATCCACAGGACCACGTCGAACATCGGGGTTGGGACGAACACTGGCGCCGTGGCGAAAGCTACGTGGGCGCGTCGATTCATGCAGTGGAATCGCTGGCGGACCTGCCGCCGGTGGCGGCCAAGCTGAAGTTCCATGCGCCGCAAGATTGCCTGGATGCGGCCAGGCTGCACGCGGCCACGGCCAATGGCGATGTGTCGGCGGCGGTCTATGCGCGCATCGGCTTTGGCGATGCCATCGAACTCGATGCCGAGGGTGACCCGATGGACGGCCAGATGATCCACCTGGCCCGCGACACACCGTTTGGCTGCGTGCTGCGCAGCCGCTTCTACCTGGGCCTGTCCAGCGCGCGGCCCGAACAGGACGTGCCCGACGTGCTGGGGCTGAACCTGCTACGGCACTGCTATACGGAATTCACATTCCTGTCGCGCTTTCTGCCGTCGATCTATTACGGCGAGCACGCCAACGACGAGGCCGTGCCCCTGCCCTGGTAGGCCTTGCGCCGGAAGGAGTATGCTAGCGCGCTTCATTCCGGCCACACCCCGACAACGCTATGCGCGGCAACCCCGACGCCCGGCAAGGCGCTATCGCCCTGCATGGGTTCTACTTCCTGTACTACGGCTTGCAGGGCGTCAGCATTCCGTTCTTGCCCTTGTGGTTCGCCAGCCGCGGATTGGACCCGGCACTGATCGGCCTGATCGTGGCCACCTCGTTCCTGCCCAAGATCCTGTCGACGCCGGTGGTGGCGCACGTGGCCGACCAGAGCGGGCGCGCCCATGGCCTGATCGCCGCGGCGCTGGCCGCGTCGCTGCTGCTGTTCATCTGCTATCCCTTCAGCCAGACGCCGGCCTGGCTGTTCGCCATCACGCTGCTGCTGAACGCGGTGTTTCCCGCGGTGCTGCCGCTGCTGGACCGCATGGCGATCGCCAGCGGCCGCGGCCAGGGCAATTCGTACACCATCATCCGCGCCTGCGGGTCGCTGGGCTTTGCCATCGTGACCGTGGCGGGCGGCTACCTGATCAAGACGTTCAATGCGGATTGGGTGATGTGGCTGTCGATCCTGCTGATCGTGGCCTGCATCGCCTGCGTGCGGCTGCTGCCGCAGGCCGCCCGGCCCAGCGCGGACGACGCCCCCGCCGAACGGGTGCGGCTGCCGATGCGCGAAATTCTGCGTGACCGGCCGTTGCTGCTGTGCATCGGCGCGGCGTCGCTGGTGCAGGCCAGCAACGGCTTCCTGTATTCGTATTCGACGCTGTACTGGACCGACCGGGGCCTGTCGACGGCGCTGATCTCGATGCTGTGGGCCATTGGCGTGGCCAGCGAGGTGCTGTTCTTCTTCCTGGCGCCCAAGGTGCTGGCGCGGGTGGGTGCGCAGTGGCTGATCCTGGCGTCGGCAGCGATGACGGCGATTCGCTGGGCCGGGCTGTCGGCCACCACGGACCCGGTGTGGATCGGCGCGCTGCAACTGTTGCAGTGCTTCACGCTGGCGGGCAACAACGCCGCCATCATGTGGTACATCGCGCGGCGCGTGCCGGCCGCCTGCAAGACCTCGGCGATTGCGCTGTACGCGCTGCTGTCGGGCGGGGTGTTCATGTTCGGCAGCATCCAGCTGGGCGGGGCGCTGTATCGCAGCTTCGCGCCGGGCGGCTTCCTGGTGATGGCGCTGTGCGCGGCCTGCGCGATTCCGCTGGTGCTGCTGTCCGAAAAACGGGCGCTGGCGGCTTGAAGAGAGCCGCGCCGGCCTTGCCCGGCCGCGGCGCGTGCCAACGCGGCTGAACGCCCGCCCTACCCCCGACTCGCGTCCAGCGCCCGCGCCAGGCTGCCGAACACGTGGTCGTCGTTGGACTGCGCCACGTTGAACCGCAGGAAACCACCCGCCTCGGGCGAACGGCTGAAGGAATTGCCCGGCGCCAGCACCACGCCGTCGCGCAGGCAAGCCCGCGCGACCGTGGGCGCGTCGATGCCGGCGGGCAGCCGGCTCCAGAGAAACATGCCGGCCTTGGGGTAGCTCCAGGGCTCGATGCCCAGCGCGTGCAGGCGCCGCGCGACCACTTCCATTTCCTCGGCCAGGCGCTGACGCACCCATTCCATGTGCTTGCGGTAGCCGCTGTCGGTCAGGGTGCGGTGCACGACGTCCGCGGCCAGGCGCCCGCCACCGAAGGTGGTGGCGATTTTCAGGTCGGCCAGGCTTTCGATCCAGTCGGGCTTGGTGGCGATGTAGCCGCAGCGCAGCGAGGCGGACACGGTCTTGGAAAAGCTGCCGATCTGGATCACGCGCGACAGGCCGTCAAAGGCGGCCAGCCGCGGCGCGGGGCTGTTCTCGAAGTCGGCAAAGATGTCGTCTTCGACGATGACCAGGCCGGCGCCGTCGGCCACCTTGAGCAGACGGTGGGCCACCAGCGGCGACAACGAGGCCCCGGTGGGGTTGTGCAGGCCGGAATTGGTGATGTACAGGCGCGGTGCATGCTCGCGCACGGCCGCTTCGAACAGCCCCACGTCGGGCCCGTGCGGGGTGTAGGGCACGCTGACGACACGGGCCCGGTGGGCCTTGAGCAAGGCGTGGAAATTGAAATAGCAGGGGTCATCGACCAGCACGGTGTCGCCCGGTTCCAGCAAGAACCGGCAGATCAGGTCGATGGACTGGGTGCCGGACTCGGTCAGCATGACCTGATCCGGCGCGGCCTCGATGCCGGCGGCGGCCATGCGCCGCGACAGCACCTGGCGCAGGCCCGGATGGCCCAGCGGGGTGGCGTACTCGGTCAGCGCCACGCTGTCGGCCTTGGCCAGGGCGCGCAAGGCGCGGCGGATACCCGATTCATACATCCACGAGCTGGGCAGCCAGCCGCAGCCGGGCTTGAGCGCGGCGGGCGCGGTGTCCAGCGACTGGCGCGAGACCCACAGCGGATCGACCTCGCGGTCGAACTTGGGGCCGATCTCGGCCAACGCCAGGGGCGCCACCGGGCCGGCGACGTAAAAGCCCGATCCCGGCCGCGAGGTGATGGCGCCTTCGGCGGCCAGGCGCTCGTAGGCTTCCACCACGGTCGACACCGACAGCCCCATGGCCGTGGCCTGCGCCCGCACCGATGGCAGCCGGGCGCCGGGCAGCCAGGCCCGCGAGGCGATCTTTGCCTGAACCTGCGCCATCACCGTTTCGATCCGCGTGCCGCCGCGTGCCATAGGGCCTCCGTTTTGTACTGGACTGTATTGCATAACAGTTATTTTGAATTGTACTGGACTGTCTCTGGGGAAAACCCGGCCGCGGTGCTGAAGTAACGGATTCACCGGAGCGGTTCATGGACAAGGCAACAAGTGGCTGGATCAATGGTTTCATCGGCGTGGCGATCTTCGCCGGCTCGCTGCCCGCGACGCGGGTGGCCGTGGCCGAGCTGGACCCGACTTTCCTCACCTGCGCCCGCGCCACCATCGCCGCCGTGCTGGGTTGGGCCCTGTTGCTGCTGCTGCGCCAGCCGCGGCCGCGGCGCGCAGACCTGCCGGCGCTGGCGCTGACGGCGGTGGGCGTGGTGCTGGGCTTTCCGCTGCTGACGGCGCTGGCGTTGCAGCACGTCACGTCGGCGCATTCGATCGTGTTCCTGGGTCTGTTGCCGCTATCCACCGCGGTGTTCGCGGTACTGCGCGGCGGCGAGCGCCCTCGCCCGGCCTTCTGGATGTTCTCGGTGGCGGGCGCGGCCTTCGTGGTGGGCTACGCGGTGATGGGCGGGCTGGACGTGTCGCTCAAGGGCGACCTGCTGATGCTGGCCGCCATCGTGGTCTGCGGCATGGGCTATGCGGAAGGCGCCAAGCTGTCGCGCACGCTGGGCGGCTGGCAGGTGATCAGCTGGGCGCTGGTGCTGTCGCTGCCCGTGATGCTGCCGCTGGCGCTGTTCACCCTGCCGCCGTCGTTCGCGCACGTCACCGTGGCCGGCTGGATCGGGCTGGCCTATGTGTCGCTGTTCAGCATGTTGATCGGGTTTGTGTTCTGGTACCGCGGCCTGGCGCAGGGCGGCATTGCGGCGGTGGGCCAGTTGCAGCTGTTCCAGCCCTTCATGGGGCTGGGCCTGGCGGCGCTGCTGCTGCACGAAAACGTCAGCTGGGCGATGCTGCTGGTGACGCTGGCAGCGGTAGTGTGCGTGGCCGGGGCGAAGAAGTACGCCCGCTGAGCCACGCCGCCAGTCCCGGGGTCAGCAGCACCCGATCCGTTTCTTGCCGCCGTAACGGGCGTCCTGCCGCTCGCGGAAGAACGCTTCGTACGTCATGGGCTCTTGATCCGGATGGGTGCGCCGCATGTGTTCGACGTAGGTCTCGTAGTCGGGCACGCCGACCATCAGCCTGAGCGTCTGGCCCAGGTAGCGGCCGGCGGCGCCGGCCGCCGAGGTCATGTTGGTAAACAGCATGCGGCGGCTCCCGGGGTCAGTCCGCGCCGGCTGCAACGGCCGGCAGGGTTTCGTACGGCGTTTCGCGGGCGGTGGGCTTGTTTTCCTCGCGGGCGCGCAGCACCGAACGCACGCCGAACACCACGATGCTGACCACCACGAAGATGAAGATGCCGCACAGGCCGGCGTTGATGTAGTCATTGAAGACCACGCGCGACATTTCCGACAGCGACTTGGCCGGGGCCAGCACCTTGCCTTCGGCGATGGCGGCGTTGTACTTGGCCGCGTGCGCCAGGAAGCTGACCTTGGGGTCGGCATGGAACAGCTTCTGCCAGCCGGCGGTCAGGGTGCACGCCAGCAGCCACAGCGTGGGCAGCACGGTGACCCAGGCGTAGCGGTCGCGCTTCATCTTGAACAGCACCACGGTGCCCAGCGTCAGCGCAATGGCGGCCAGCATCTGGTTGGCAATGCCGAACAGCGGCCACAGCGTGTTGATGCCGCCCAGCGGATCGACCACGCCCTGGTACAGGAAGTAGCCCCATGCCGCCACGCACAGGCCGGTAGCGATCAGGTTGGCGGGCAAGGACTCGGTGCGCTTGAGCGACGGGGCGAAGGTGCCCAGCAGGTCTTGCAGCATGAAGCGGCCCGCGCGGGTGCCGGCGTCCACGGCGGTCAGGATGAACAGCGCTTCGAACAGAATGGCGAAGTGATACCAGAACGCCATCATGCCCGGGCCGCCGATCACCTGGTGCAGGATGTGGGCCATGCCCACGGCCAGCGTCGGTGCGCCGCCGGCACGCGAGATGATGGTGCTTTCACCGACGTCCTTGGCGGTCTGGATCAGGTCGGCCGGGGTCACCACGAAGCCCCAGCTGGACACCACCTGGGCCACCTGGTCGGGCGTGGTGCCGATGACGGCGGCCGGGCTGTTCATGGCGTAGTAGATGCCCGGCTCGATCACGCAAGCGGCCACCAGGGCCATGATGGCCACGAACGATTCCATCAGCATGCCGCCGTAACCGATGTAGCGGGCCTGGGTTTCGTTTTCGATCAGCTTGGGCGTGGTGCCCGACGAGATCAGGGCATGGAAGCCCGACACCGCGCCGCAGGCGATGGTGATGAACAGGAACGGGAACAGGTTGCCCGACCACACCGGGCCGGAACCGTCCACGAACTGCGTCAGCGCCGGCATTTTCAGCTCGGGCGCCACTACCACGATGCCGATGGCCAGGCCGACGATGGTGCCGATCTTCAGGAAGGTCGACAGGTAGTCACGCGGGGCCAGCAGCAGCCACACCGGCAGCACCGAGGCGATGAAGCCGTAGATGATCAGGATCCAGGTCAGGCCCTTGCCGTCGAAGTCGAACATCGGGCCGATGACCGGATGCGCCGCCACGTCCTGGCCGAACGTGATGGCCGCCATCAGGCCGACAAAGCCGATGATGGAGACCTCGCCGATCTTGCCCGGACGGATGTAGCGCAGGTACACGCCCATGAAGAGCGCGATGGGGATGGTGGCGGCCACCGTGAAGGTGCCCCACGGCGAATGCGTCAGCGCCTTGACCACGATCAGCGCCAGCACGGCCAGGATGATCACCATGATCATGAAGGCGCCGAACAGCGCGATCACGCCCGGGATCTTGCCCAGCTCGGACTTGACCAGGTCGCCCAGCGAACGGCCGTCGCGGCGGGTGGAGATGAAGAGAATGGTGAAGTCCTGCACGGCGCCGGCAAACACCACGCCGGCCAGGATCCACAGCATGCCGGGCAGGTAGCCCATCTGCGCGGCCAGCACGGGGCCGACCAGGGGGCCGGCGCCGGCGATGGCGGCGAAGTGGTGGCCGAACAGCACGTGCTTGTTGGTGGGCACGTAGTCCAGGCCGTCGTTGTGCTTCCAGGCCGGCGTCATGCGGGTGGGGTCCAGCTTGAAGACCTTGTTCGCGATGAAGCGGCTGTAATAGCGGTATGCGATCAGATACACGCACACGGCGGCGATCACCACCCATAGCGCATTGATGGTCTCACCTCTGGCCAGCGCCACGGTGCCAAGCGCAAACGCGCCCAACACCGCAACCGCCAGCCAGACCAGGTGCTGACCCAGTCCCTTACTGCTGGTATGCATAAGTTCTCCTCGTGCCTGCCGCCATGCTCTTGGCGTGAAACGCTTTTTTCGTCTCGCGGAAGGCAGACTCATTGTTGTGGGGTGGCGGACACGGCGGTCCGCTCGGCGTCGGGTCGACGCGGGCGTTAGTATTTCGATTTGCCCCACCCGCAACAAGCGCGAAACTACGCAAGCGCCCTACGTGGTACTACCGAATGCGGCGCAGCATATTTGCGCCACAATCGTAAAATCGGCGGCTGACCATCCCCTTATTGCCGGGCCTATTTCCATTGACGCATCGCAACACGTCCGCTCGTCGCTGATACAAATCTCCTCATGAAGCTGCGTCTGAAAATCCTGCTGCTGGCCGCCGTGCCCCTGCTCGTGGCGCTGGCAGCCATCGCCGTGGCCGTCTACGTGCAGGGCCTGCAACTGGCCCAGCGCGAAAAGGAAGTGGTGGAAAGCGCCTGGCTGGGCAGCAAGGAAAGCGAGCTGCGCCACTACGTCAGCCTGGCCTACAGCGCCATCGCCCCCTTGCAGGAAGCCAGCGACAGCGAGGCCGCCCGCGAGCGCGCCCTGGCGCTGCTGGCGCAGATGGAATTCGGCCACGACGGCTATTTCTTCGTCTATGACCTGCACGGCAAGAACCTGATGCACCCGCGCCAGCCCGAACTGGTCGGGCAAGACCTCTGGAACCTGCGCGACACGCGCGGCCAGGCGGTGATCCAGAACCTGCTGACGGCGGCGCGGCGCGGCGGCGCGCAGGGCCAGGCCGTGCATTACCTGTGGGAAAAGCCGTCGACCCACCAGACCGTCGAAAAGCTCGGTTACGTGGTGGTGCTGGAACGCTGGGGCTGGATGCTGGGCACCGGCATCTACCTGGACGACGTGGAACAGACCCTGGCCCACATCGACGCCGCCGCACAGGCCAATATCCGCAACATGTTCGCCTGGGTGGCCGGCATCGCGGCCGTGTCCATCCTGCTGGTGGCGGCCTGCGGCCTGGCGCTCAATATCAGCGACCACCGCCAGTCCGACGCCAAGCTGCGCCTGATGGCCCAGCAACTGGTGCGCTCGCAGGAAGACGAGCGCGCCCGCCTGTCGCGCGAGCTGCACGACGGCATCAGCCAGGTGCTGGTGAGCATCAAGCTGTCGCTGGAAGCCGCCCGTGAACGGCTGCGCCAGGCCCTGGGCGCCGAACCGCGGGCGCTGGCCCATATCGACACGCCGCTGGGCGGCGCGCTGGACCGCCTGAACACGGCGGTGGGCGAGGTGCGGCGCATTTCGCACAACCTGCGCCCCACGCTGCTGGACGACCTGGGCCTGCCGGCCGCGCTGGAACACCTGGGCCGCGAATTCGCGGGCGCCAGCCAGCCGGGCGCCGCCCCGCTGGCCGTGCGCCTGGCCACCCAGGGCCGGCCGGTGAAGCTGCCCGACGCCTACGCCACCGCCCTGTTCCGCGTGACCCAGGAAGCGCTGACCAACGTCATCCGCCACGCCGGGGCGTCGCGCGCCGACCTGACGCTGGCCTATTCCGCCCGCGACCTGCGCCTGACGATCAGCGACGACGGCCGCGGCTTCGACTACGCCGATGTGCAGCGCGACCCGCGCCGCGGCATCGGCCTGCGCAATATGCGCGAACGCATGACGGCGCTTTCCGGCAGCCTCAGTTTCCATACCTCGGACCAAGGCACCACCTTGCAGGCCTGGCTGCCGCTGCCCGCCCCCTCTTCCGAACCGGCCCCTTCTGCATGACCGACCATCCCGACGCCATCCGACTCCTGCTGATCGACGACCACCCGCTGGTGCGCGACGGCCTGCGCCTGCGCCTGGAAACCGTGCCACACCTGCGGGTGGTGGGCGAAGCCGGCAACGCCGCCGCCGTGCTGGCCTTCCTGCAGGCCTGCCTGGCCGAAGACCCGCAAGGCGGCACCCTGCCCCAACTGGCCCTGATGGACCTGAACATGCCCGGCGTGGGCGGGCTGGAACTGACCGCGCAGCTGCACGAGCGCTATCCGCAGATTGCGGTGCTGGTGCTGTCCATGCACGACAACGCCGAATACATGGTGCAGGCGGTGCGGGCCGGCGCCCGGGGCTACCTGCTCAAGGACGAGCCGGCGCAGGAAATCATCGCCGCCATCGACACGGTGATGACCGGCCGCAACTATTTCAGCGCCGCCGTCTCGCTGCGGCTGTCTCAGGCCAGCGCCCCGGCCACCTTGCTGACCCAGCGCGAACGCGACGTGCTGCGCCACATCGCCAGCGGCCATGCCAACAAGCAGATCGCCCAGGCGCTGGGGCTGTCGGTGCGCACCGTGGAAACCCATCGGCTGAACATCAAGCGCAAGCTGGGCATCGACGGCCAGGCCGAACTGGTCAAGTACGCCGTGGAGAACCGCGGCGTGTAGTTTCAGGCGCCTTTCAGGCGAACGGCCCCGGCCCGCGCTGGGGTAGACTTGCGTGTTAATCGCCATCAGTGGCGCGCAGCCCCAGGAGTCCTCCCCATGTCATTGGAAACACACTACACCGCCATTCTCGAAGCGCTGGGGGAAGATCCGTCCCGCGAAGGGCTGGCCGACACGCCCGCCCGCGCAGCCAAGGCCATGCGCCACCTGTGCCGCGGCTACGGCCAGAACCTGGACGAAATCGTCAACGGCGCGCTGTTCACGTCCGACACCCGCGAGATCGTGCTGGTCAAGAACATCGAGCTGTATTCGCTCTGTGAACACCACATGCTGCCTTTCATCGGCAAGGCCCACGTGGCCTACCTGCCCAATGGCCGCGTGCTGGGCCTGTCCAAGGTGGCGCGCATCGTCGAAATGTATGCCCGCCGCCTGCAGATCCAGGAAAACCTCAGCCGCCAGGTGGCCGAGGCCGTGCAGTCGGTCACCGGCGCCGCCGGCGTGGCCGTGGTGATCGAAGCCCAGCACATGTGCATGATGATGCGCGGCGTCGAAAAGCAGAATTCGTCCATGGTCACGTCGGTGATGCTGGGCGAATTCCACGAAAACCCCTCGACCCGGGCAGAATTCCTCAGCCTGATTCGCTAAATCAGACGGATTCCCCCAAACGGGCGGCCGGACCCTCTTGGTCCCGCCGCCCGTTTGCTTTGCGTCGTCCGCCAGATGGGGGATTCCCTCACATTGGCACCTATCGAACAGAGCATCTGGTCCTAGCGTTCCGATCCCATCCGGGCAAACTGGCGTCACAGGCCGCACCGGCACAAGCCGGTCGCGTCGGGGCGCGGCCCATCCTCAATCGGAGATCATCATGAACGCGATGTACCGCCTCATCCGCCGCTGTCTCCTTGCCGGCCTGGCCGCCGCGCTGCTGGGCGCACCCGCCTATGCCCAGACCCGCTTGACCGTCGGTTACCAACTGATCGTCGGCCCGTTCCTGACCGCCATCGCCGACGGCAGTTTCGACAAGGCCCTGAAAGACGCCGGCTACCAGGTCGACTGGCGCCAGTTCACCTCGGGCGGCGACATTTCCACCGCGCTGGCCTCCGGCAACGTGCCGGTGGGCGTATTGGGGTCCACCGGCATCACGTCCGCCGCCACCCGCGGCGTGGACATGGAACTGTTCTGGATCCTGGACAACATCGGCAAATCGGAAGCCCTGGTGGCGCGCAACGGCTCGGGCATCAACAGCACCGCCGACCTGAAGGGCAAGCGCGTCGCCACGCCGTTCGTGTCGACCTCGCACTTTCACCTGCTGGTGGGCCTGGAGCAGGTCTGGAAGATCAGCCCGCGCGACGTGCGCATCCTGAACATGCAGCCGCCGCAGATCGTGGCCGCCTGGCAGCGCGGCGACATCGACGCCGCCTACGTCTGGCCGCCTGCCCTGACCGAAATCGAAAAGACCGGCAAGGTCATTGCCGATTCCGAGGCCATCGGCCGCGCCAGCGTGCCGACTTTCGACGGCCTGGTGGTGGACCGCGCCTGGGCCGCCAAGAACCCGAAGTTCATGGCCGCCTTCACCGGCGTGCTGGCCAAGTCGTACGCCGACTACCGCGCCAACAGCGCCGCCTGGACAGCCGACTCGGCGCCGGTGAAAAGCATCGTCAAGCTCATCGGCGGCAAGCCCGACGACGTGGCCTCGGCCTTGAAGCTGCTGACCTTCCCCACCGCCCAGGAACAGGCGTCCAATGAATGGCTGGGCGGCGGCAAAGAGGCCGGCGCCGCGCGCGCCTTCACGGCCAGCGCCAAGTTCCTGAAAGACCAGAAGCAGATCGACCGTGCCCTGGACGACTACAGCAGCCACGTCACGGACCAGTACGCCAAGGCGGCCGTCAAATAGCCGCCAAGGCCCACCGGGCGCGCCGGCAGGCGCGCCCCGGCGCCCGCCTCGCCGCGGATGCCGCAATAACCGGGGAGCCTGTATGTCCCACGCCACCACCCCCGCCGCGCAAGCCCTGCGCGCGGACCATGTCAGCGTCACCTACCCCGGGCTGCACGACAGCGGCCCGGTGATTGCGTTGCAAGACGTCAACCTGACCATCGAGCCCGGCGAATTCGTCGTGGCGCTGGGCGCGTCCGGTTGCGGCAAGACCACCCTGCTCAGCCTGTTGGCCGGATTTCTGTCGCCCACCGACGGCGAGATCACGCTGGGCGGGCGGCCCATCACCGGCCCCGGCGCCGACCGCGGCGTGGTGTTCCAGAAGCACGCCCTGCTGCCCTGGCTGAATGTGCTGGAAAACACCGAGTTCGGCCTGAAGCTGCAGGGCGTGGACCGCGAAACGCGCCGCGCCCGCGCCCGCCGCAACCTCGAACTGGTGGGCCTGCAGGATTTTCACCGCCACATGATCTACCAGCTTTCCGGCGGCATGCAGCAGCGCGTGGGCATCGCCCGGGCGCTGACCTGCGACCCCGCCATGCTGCTGATGGACGAGCCCATGGCGGCGCTGGACGCACTGACCCGCGAGACCATCCAGGAGCTGCTGCTCGATATCTGGCGCCAGACCGGCAAGATGTTCTTCTTCATTACCCATAGCGTGGAAGAGGCGCTGTTCCTGGGGTCGCGGCTGATCGTGATGTCGCCGCGCCCGGGACGCATCACCCACACCTTCAAGCCGGACTTCAACCGGCGCTACCTGGAGACGCGCGATGGACGCGGCATCAAATCAAGTCCCGACTTCATCGCCATGCGCGAACAAGTCCTTGGCATCATCTACGGCGACGAACTTGCCGCCTCCGCCCCGCAGGCCGTCCATGCCTAGCCGCTTTTCGGGGCATCAGCCGGCCACGCCGGGCAAGGTCTATGGCGCGCCGGGAGCCGGCTACAGCGGCCACATCAGCCTGTTGACCAGCATCGCGCTGCTGGCGCTGTGGTTCCTGGCCACCAACGCGGGCTGGGTCAAGCCGCTGTTCCTGCCGTCGCCTCAGGCGGTGTACGGCAAATTCGTGTCCGCCATGACCGACGGCGTGGCCAACTCGACCCTGGCCGAGCACGCGCTGGCCAGCCTGACGCGGGTGTTCTCGGCGTTTTTCCTGGCCTGCGCCACCGCCATACCGGTCGGCATCCTGATGGGCGTGAACCGCTACGCCCGTGGCATCTTCGACCCGCCCATCGAGTTCTACCGCCCCCTGCCGCCCCTGGCCTACCTGCCGCTCATCATCATCTGGTTCGGCATCGGCGAATTCCCCAAGATCCTCTTGATCTACCTGGCCATCTTCGCGCCCATGGCGATTGCGGCACGGGCCGGGGTGCGGTCCGTGTCCATCGAGCAGATCCACGCCGCCTACGCCATGGGCGGCTCGCGGATGCAGATCGTCTGGCACGTGATCCTGAAAGCGGCAATGCCCGAGATCTTCACCGGCATGCGCATCGGCATCGGGGTGGGCTGGACCACGCTGGTGGCCGCCGAAATGGTGGCCGCCGACCGCGGGCTGGGCTTCATGGTGCTGAACGCCGCGCAGTTCCTGGCCAGCGACACCGTCATCATGGGCATCATCGTGATCGGCGTGTTCGCCTTCGCCTTCGACCTGCTGGTGCGCTACCTGGAGAAATTCGCGATTCCCTGGAAGGGACGCATCTGAAAGGAGGGTCTCGTTCCATTTTCTGGCCGATGCGTCATCCATTTGTCATCCATGACGCGTCGGCAGGGCATTCCCGCATTCCGTCCCCCCATCCGCTCCTCTATTCTGGGACTCAGCCCCCCGCCCCGCCGCGCGCCTCGCGCCGGCACGGCCGGGGCGCGTCGCCACTACAAGGAGCCGCCATGTCCAGCCAGGCCTCGATGCTCAAGCCTGTGTTGCGGGAACGCCTGTTCGAACGCGAAAGCGCGCCCAATCTCAGCCTGCAGGGCCGGGTCCGGCAGATGCTGGTGTCGGCCATTCTCAGCGGCCATCTGCCGCCGGGCGCGCCGGTGCCGTCCAGCCGCTATCTGGCCGACCAGTTGCGCATCGCCCGCAACACCGTCGTGTTCGCCTACCAGCAGCTGGTCAGCGAGGGCTACCTGGAATCGCGCGAGCGCAGCGGCCACTTCGTCAGCGCCGACGTGCTGCAAGGGCGCGCCGCGCAGCACGCGGACCCCTGCGCCTCGAACGTGGCGGCCGACGCCGTCTGCTGGGACGAGCGGCTGCGGTTTCGCCCGACCCGCCAGCGCAACATCGTCAAGCCGCAAGACTGGCAGAAGCAACCCTACCCCTTTGTCTACGGCCAGTTCGACCAGGACCTGTTTCCCACCGCCGAATGGCGCGAATGCTGTATCAAGGCCCTGTCGGTGCTGGACATCCGCAGCTGGGCGCCCGACCTGATCACCCACGACGACCCCGCGCTGATCGAGCAGATCCGCACCCAGGTGCTGCCGCGCCGCGGCGTGTGGGCCGACGCCGAGGAAATCGTCATCACCGTGGGCGCGCAGCACGCGCTGTATCTGCTGGCCGACCTGCTGGTCAACGAAGACACGGTGGTCGGCATGGAAGATCCGGGCTACCCCGATGCGCGCAACATCTTCGCCAGCCACACCCGCCACCTGCTACCGCTGCCGGTAGATGGCCAGGGCCTGTGCACCGGCACGCACCTATTGGGCTGCGACTACATTTTCGTGACGCCGGGCCACCAATGCCCCACCACCGTCACGCTGTCGGCCGCGCGCCGCGACAACCTGCTGACGCTGGCCCGCCAGGCCGACAGCCTGATCATCGAAGACGACTTCGAAAGCGAAAGCCGCTGGGGCGAAGGCGCGATCCCGGCGCTGAAAAGCCAGGACCGCGACGGCCGCGTGATCTACGTGGGCAGCCTGGCCAAATCGTTCGCGCCGGGCCTGCGCATCGGCTACATCGTCGCCCCGCGCGAACTGGCCGCCGAGCTGCGCGCCCTGCGCCGCCTGATGCTGCGCCATCCGTCGGCCTACATCCAGCGTGCGTTCTCGCTGTTCATCTCACTGGGGCATCACCATTCGCTGCTGCGCCGGCAATCGCAGGCCTACCAGCAGCGCGGCGCCGAATTGACCGCGGCGCTGGCGCGCTGGCTGCCCGACTTCACGGCGGTGCCCATCACCGGTTCATCATCGTGCTGGCTGCAGGGGCCGGCGTGGCTGGACGCCACCGAACTGTCGCAGGCGGCGCTGGCCGAGGGCGTCGTGGTCGAGCCAGGCAATGTGTTCTTCATGGACGGCGCCAACGCCCCGCGCAATTTCCTGCGGGTGGGGTTCACGTCGATCCGCGCCGAGCACATCGGGCCCGGGATTGAAAAGCTGGCGCAGGTGGTGCGCCGCTACCGCCTGCGGGCAGCGGCCTGACGGCGCCATCGGGGCAAACGCCCGGCGCCGTCCGCGAAAAACGGCGCCATCCCGCCTGGCATCAGAGGATTTCGTCACGCAGGTAGTACCAGCGGTACAGCAGCGCCTGCCCCAGCCGGCGGAACGGCGCGAACAGGTGTCCGGGCAGCGGCGAGTCGTAGATGGGCAAGTCCCAGGCCACGCCGTCCTGCCCCATCATGCGCTGCGCCAAGCGGCGCCCGGCGTGGGCCGAGAACGCCACGCCGTTGCCGCCGTAGCCAAAGGCGTAGTACACCCGCTGCGCCGGATCGGGCTGTGTGATGCGCGGCATCATGTCGTGGCTGACGTCCACCCAGCCCCACCAGGAATAGTCCACCTCGACCCCACGCAACGACGGGAACTTGCGCGCCAGGCCGTTGCGCAGCAGCGCCAGGTGGCGCGGGTGCTGCGCATCGGCGCCGCGCAGCGCGCTGCGGCTGCCGATCTGCATGCGGCCATCCGGCAGCAGGCGGTAGTAGAAGCGCAGCGTGCGCGTGTCGGTGATGAACACCGTGCTTTTCAGACCGGCGCGCTCGCGTTCGTCGGGCGTCAGCACCCTTGTGACCATGGAATTGGACAGCACCGGCATGATGCGGTTGTCCAGCAGGCCGTTGACCCCCTGCGCGGTGTAGCCGCCGGTGGCGAAGGCCACTCGCCTGGCGCGCACCGTGCCGCCCGGCGTCTGCAGGCGATAGCCGCCGGCCTCTTCGGTCCAGCCCAGCACGGGGCTGCCCGGATGGATGCGCACACCCAGCGCGCGGGCCTGGCGCATGTAGCCGTAGGCCAGCTTCAGCGGATGCACGCCCACGCCGTCCGGCTCGTGCATGGCGCCCACGGCCTCGTGGTCGTCGACATAGCGCTCGCGCAGCGCGGCCTTGTCCAGCATGCGCGTGTCGTAGCCGAACTGCTCGCGCATGACGCGGGCCTCGTTGCGCAGGAACGCCATCTTCTTTTCGCGGTGGGCGGTGTACAGGTGGCCGCCGGGCTGGGCGTCGCACTCGACCTGGTCCACCAGGCTTTTCCAGTACTCGAAGCCCTCGCGGATCTCGGCGTCCAGCCGGCGCGCGGTGGGCAGGCCCCAGCGTTCGATCCATTGCGACCGGTACAGTCGCCCCGATGCGTTCTGGCCCTGCCCGCCATTGCGGCTGGTGCAGCCCCACACCGCGCGGTTGGCCTCCAGCACCACGGCTTTCACGCCGTAGTCGCGCGCCAGCGCCAACGCGGCGGACAGGCCGGTGAAGCCCGACCCGACGATCACCACGTCGGCATCGATGTCGCCCTGCACCGGCCCGTCGTCGGCCGGCGGCGGCCCGGCCGTGGCGACCCAGTAGGTCGGCGCGTAATCCTGCCCGCGCCCCGGCGGCGAGACCAGCGGATCGTAGGTGGGGTTGTAGGCGCTGGCGGCGGGGCTGGCGGCGTCCGGGGGATCGAAAGGCATAGCGGTATCCATGCGGCGGGGTCCGGTAGCGGTGAGCGGGGTCGGGGCGCGATGGCGGCCGTGGGAATCGACAGGTCAGCCGCGCGCCGGCAAGGCCGGGCGCTGCTTGCGGAACGCGTTCTTGACGCGGATCTTGCCGCCCTGGAAGGTGAAGACGTCGACCATGTCGGCCTCGATGCGCGAGCCGTCGGCGGCGGTGCCGGTGAAGGTGGATTCCGATACGCCCCGGTCTCCCGCCACCCAGTGGCGGCCGTTGTTCCATTGCGCGTCCGGGAAATTCTTCCAGGCCGCTTCGAACGCCGTGCGCACCGCCTCGCAGCCGGCGTGGCGGGCGCCCCAGCGCTCGGGACCACCCACGGTTTCAAAGACGCAGTCGTCGCTCATGAAAGACATCAAGGCATCGATATCGTGGCGATTCCACGCGGCTGCGAACTCGGCCAGCATGTCCACGGTGACGGTCTGGTGCATTGCCTACCCTCCTGAATCCGCGGGCGCGACATGCGCCCGCGTGCCAAGCCCAAGGTACGCGCGGGGTCTGGCAGGGTCTAGAACCAGACGCGGCCAATCGCTTGCACCAGACGGCGGTGATGGCGCGGCGGCACGCGGCCAGCTCGGCCTGCTTCGCGCGCGCCCGTCACACCGCAGCCGCCGAAAGATGCGCGGCCACCTCGCCGCCGCCGCCCCCATCGCGCAGCCCGATGAACACCAGCGCCGGCCGTTCGATCTCGGCCGGGCGCTGCGCCTGCGTGTCAAAGCGCACCCGGCGCCCCGCCAGTTGCACCAGCACCCAGCCATGGCGCTCGGTACGCACCCAGCCCTTGGCGCGCAGCCAATGCCGGGGCAATTGCCGCAGGCTGCTGGCCAGCCGGTCGGCATGCAACAGGTCTGGCGCCTGCCACAGCCAGCTTTGAAAGGGATGCGCGGGGTCGTCATCGGGGCGGGGGCCGTCATCGTGGTGATGCGACGCGTCGTGTCCGTGCGGGCCACAGTCGGCATGGGTGCAAGCATCATGGGTACAGCCAATGGCCCCCAGCGCGCTCAGATCGACCCGCCCTTCCCGCGCGGCCACGATCGGCGCGCCGCCCGATTGCTCGCCCAGCCAGGCCCGCAGCGCCGCTGTCTCGCCCGGCGCCACCAGGTCGGTCTTGTTCAGCACCAGCAGGTCAGCCGCGCGCAACTGCCGCAACACGGTGTCGGCCAGCAGCGGATCGGCGGCGGTCTCGCGGATGGCGCCTGCATCCACCAGCACCACCACGCCTTCCAGCTGCAAGAGCGGGTCCGCCATGCCGACCTGCGCGATCCGGCCCGGATCGGACACGCCGCTGGCTTCGATGACGATCCACTGCGGCGCCGGCTGCAAGGCCAGCACCCGCGCCAGCGCCTCGTCCAGCCCGCCTGCCATCGAACAGCAGACGCAGCCGTTGGCCAGCCGGATCACGTTGTCGGCGCGCTGGGCGACCAGGCCCGCGTCGATATCGATCGGCCCGAAATCATTGACCAGCACCGCCGCCCGGCGCGGGCTGCCGGTCAGCACATGGTTCAACAACGTCGTCTTGCCCGCGCCCAGGAAACCGCCCACCACCGTCAGCGCAATGCGCGCCATGTCAGGCTCCCTGACGCGCCAGGGGCCGGCCGCCGACCATCGTGCCCAGCACGGCAATGTCCTTCAGGCTTTCGGGCGGCACGGTCAGGGGATCGTCCTGCAACACGCAGAAGTCGGCCTGTTTGCCCACTTCGATGGACCCGACCAGATGATCCAGGTGCAGCGTGTAGGCGGCGCCCAGCGTAATGGCGTGCAATGCCGCATCGACGCTGATGCGTTCGGATTCGCCCAGCACGCGGCCCGACGCGGTCTGGCGATTGACGGCGCACCAGGCGGTGAACAGCGGCCCGAGCGGCGTGATGGGCGCATCGGAATGGATGCCGAACGGCACCCCGGCGCGCATCGCCGACGCGCAGGCATCCATACGATTGGCGCGGTCCGGGCCCATGGTCAGCGCGTGGTGGGCGTCGCCCCAGTAGAAGATGTGATTGGCGAACAGGTTGACGCACAGCCCCAGGCTGGCCATGCGCCGGAACTGCGCGGCGTCCGCCATCTGGCAGTGCTGCAAGGTGTGGCGGTGATCCGGCCGCGGGCTGCGGCGCAGCGCGCGGTCGATGGCGTCGATGGCGCGTTCGGTGGCCTCGTCGCCATTGGTGTGGATGTGCAGCTGCACGCCGGCATCGTGATAGGCCTGCACCAGCGCATCCAGCTCGGCCGGCGCGATCACCCAGATGCCGTTGGCCGCACCGTTGTAGTAGCCCGGCCAGCGCAGCCGCGCCGTGAAGCCCTGGATGGACCCGTCCACCACCAGCTTGACCATGCCCAGGTGCAGCTTGCCGTGGTTCAGGCGGCGCGCGGTTTCCAGCCGCGCCAGGCAGGCCGCCGGGTCGCCCGCGAAGGCCAGCGCCGATGCCGCCGGCACGATCCGCACCGGATAATCCGGCTCGGCCGTGACCCGCGCCAGGGTGGCCAGGCCGTCGTCGCCCAGTTCGTTGACCAGGTCGGTGGCGGTGGTCACGCCGGCCCATTGCGCCACCTGGCCGAACAGCCGCAGGCCGTCTTCCGACAAGCCCACCGTGCGGAACGGGCTGCCGATCAGGCGCATCACCGGGAACATGGCGGCGAACTCGCACAGTTCGCCGTTGGGGGTGCCGTCGTCGAACCGGCTGATGCCTTCGATATCGGTATCGCGGTCAATGCCGGCCCGTGCCAGCATCGGCGTGTTCACGTTCATCAGGTGCATGCTGGCGTGCATCACCACCACCGGCCGTTCGGCCGACACGGCGTCCAGGTCGCGCACGCTCATGCGCTGGCCGCCGAAGAAGATCGGGTCAAAGCCCCAGCCGATCAGGGTTTCGCCCTTGGCCAGGCCCTGGCCGAATTCGCGCAGGCGGGCCGCCACGGCATCGAAACTCTTCAGGCCCGGCCACAGGCGGCCGTCCGGCCCGCGGCGGTCGTAGAAGCCCACATAGGCGAACTTCCACATGCCGCCTTCAGGCAGATGGCAATGCCCTTCCACCAGCCCCGGCATCAGCACCTGGCCGGCGTAGCGCTCGTCCAGGTCGGCCGGCCCCCAGCCTGTCAGGTCATCCAGGCTGCCCACGCCCAGAATGCGGCCCTCGCGCACCGCCACGTGCGTGGCGCGCGGCTGGGCCGGATTCATGGTCAGGATGCTGCGGGCGGAATAGATCGTGGTGCGGGGGGCAACGGACATCGGGACTCCTTCGGTTGGGGCGGCGTCACGCCTGCAGCGGCGAGACGGCGGCGCCGTGACGGGATTCGACGAAATGGCAGGCCACGTGGTGGCCGGGCGCGGCCTCGCGCAGCGGCGGCTCCTGGGCGGCGCACAACGGCTGCGCCACCGGGCAGCGCCCCGCGAAACGGCAGCCGGGCGGCGGGTTCACCGGGCTGGGCGGATCACCCGTCAGACGTACCCGGCGCGCTGCCGCATCGCGCCCGCCCTTCACCGTGGGCACGGCCGACATCAAGGCCACGCTGTACGGGTGCAGCGGCCGCGAAAAGAACGCCTGCCGCGTGGCCCGCTCGATGATCTTGCCCAGGTACATCACGGCGATGTCGTCGCAGACGTGTTCCACCACCGCCATGTCGTGCGAGATGAACAGGAACGACTGCGACTGCTCGCGCTGGATGCGCCGCAACAGATTCAGAATCTGCGCACGAATGGCGATGTCCAGCGCCGATACCGGCTCGTCGCACACGATCAGGTCCGGCGCGCTGGCCAGCGCCCGCGCGATGTTCAGCCGCTGGCGCTGGCCGCCCGAGAACTGGTGCGGATACAGCTGGCGCTGCTCGGGCCGCAGACCGACCAGTTCGAACATCAGCGCCACGCGCGCCTCGCGGCCGCCGGGCGGGTCGATGTGCATCAGGTCCAGCGGCGCACGCACGATGTCGCCGGCGCGCTGGCGCGGATTCAACGACGAATACGGGTCCTGGAACACCAGTTGCAGACGCCGCCGCATGCGCCGCAGCGCCGTACCGCGCAGGGCCGTCAGGTCGGTGCCGTCGAATTCGATGCGCCCGCCGGTGGGGTCTGCCAGCCGCAGCACCGACAGCGCCGTGGTGGTCTTGCCCGACCCCGATTCGCCCACGATCGCCAGCGTGCGGCCGCGCGCGAGATCGAACGACACGCCGTCCACCGCGCGCACCACGGCCTGGCCGCCGATGGGAAAGTGCACGGCCAGGTCGCGCACCGACAGCAAGGGGGAAGATTGCGGCTGCGCGGTCATGCGGCCTCCGGATAGAGCCAACAGGCCACCGCATGGCCGTCGCCCACGGCGGCCATGGGCGGAAATTCATTGCGGCAACGCGCCAGCGCGCGATTGCAGCGGTCCTGGAAGGGGCAGCCTTCGCCGCGCTCCCACACCGACGGCACCACGCCGGGAATCTCCGGCAGGTCGGGCCGGTGCGCGCTGGGCGTGCGATCCAGTTCGGGCAGGCAGGCGATCAGCCCCTGCGTATACGGGTGGCGCGGCTGCGCCAGGATCTGGCCCACGTCGCCCTGCTCCACCACCCGCCCGCCATACATCACCGCCACCCGGTCGGCCATCTCGGACACCGCGCCCATGTCGTGCGTGATCATCAGCACCGCGGTGCCCCGGCGCGCCTGCTGTTCGCGCAGCAGGTCGAAGATCTGCGCCTGCACGGTGACGTCCAGCGCGGTGGTGGGTTCGTCGGCGATCAGCACTTCGGGATCGCAAGCCAGGGCGATGGCGATCATCACCCGTTGCCGCATGCCGCCGGACAGCTGGTGCGGGTAGTCGTCCACCCGTCGCTCCGGCAAAGGAATGCCTACCGACCGCAGCATGCCGATGGCGCGTTCGCGTGCCTCGGTCTTGCCCAGCCCCTGGTGCTGGCGCAGCGGCTCGGCGATCTGGTCGCCCACCGTGTAGACGGGGTTCAGCGCCGTCATCGGTTCCTGGAAGATCATCGAGATATCGTTCCCCCGCACCCGCCGCATGGCCTCGTCGCCATACGAGGCCAGGTCGGCGCCGCGCAGCCGCACGTGGCCGGCGCCAATGCGCGCCAGCGGCGGAATCAGCCGCATGATGGCCAGCGCCGTCATGCTCTTGCCGCAACCGGATTCGCCCACCAGGCACAGCGTTTCGCCGGGCCGCAGGTCGAAGCTGACGCCGCTGAGCACTTCGGCGGTGCGGCCGCGGGTGCGAAATTCCAGGCTCAGGCCGTCCACTTGCAGCACGGGCAGTTGATCGGCGGCGTTCATGCGCGCCCCCGCGAATTCGGATTGAGCGCGTCGTTCAGGCCGTCGCCGATCAGGCTGACTGCCAGCACCGTCACGAAGATGGCCGCGCCCGGCAGCGTCACCGCCCACCAGGCCGCCAGGATGTATGGCCGGTTGCTGCCGATCATCAGGCCCCAGCTCATGACGTTGGGGTCGCCCAGCCCCAGGAACGACAGGCCGGCCTCGAACAGGATCGCGGTGCCGATGGCCAGCGTGGCCGATACGATCAGCGGCGCCAGCGCGTTGGGCAGAATCACGCGCCAGATGATGCGTGCGTTGCTGGCGCCGATCACCCTTTCGGCCAGCACGTATTCGCGCCGCTTGAGCCGCAGGAATTCGCCGCGCGCCAAGCGCGCGGTGCCGGTCCAGCTGACCACGCCGATGGCCACCGCGATGGTCGCCAGCGATGGGCTGAACAGGGTCACCAGCACCATGGCGAACAGCAGCGCCGGCAGCACCTGGAAGAATTCCGTGATGCGCATCAGCGTTTCATCGACCCAGCCGCCGTAGTAGCCGGCCAGCGCGCCGACCGTCACGCCGATGGCCATGGACAGCACCGCCGCCACCACGCCGACCAGCAAGGTGGCGCGGCCGCCATAGACCATGCCGGTCAGCACGTCGCGGCCCAGGTAGTCGGACCCCAGCCACAGCTCGCCGCCGGGCGGGTCCATGGGCGCGCTGACGATCTCGAACGGGTCCGCCTGCATCAGCGCCGGGCCGAACAGCGTCACCGCCAGAATGACGGCCAACAGCAGCACGCCGAGCATGGCGCCCGGATTGCGCGCGAATACCCGCAGCGCTTCGTACGAGGGCCGCGCCGGCGCCTTGCGCGGCGCGGTGGCCAAGGTGGCGCTGGCGGGGACGGCAACAGGGGCTTGGCTCATGAGGTTTTGATCCTGGGGTCGATCAGCCGGTAGGCCAGGTCGGTCAGCTGGTTCATCACCACCACCAGCAACGAGGCAAAGAGCAGGATGCCGAGCAAGGTCGGATAGTCGCGCCGCAGCACGGAATCGAAGGCCAGGCGGCCCAGTCCGGGCCAGTTGAAAACCGTTTCCACGAGAATGGCGCCGGCCAGCACGTTGCCGAACTGCAGCCCCAGCATGGTCACCACCGGCAGCACGCCGTTGCGCAGCGCGTGCTTGTACAGCACCGTGCGCTCGGGCAGCCCCTTGGCGCGGGCCGTGCGGATGTAGTCGGCCGACAGCGCATCCATCACGCTGGCGCGCGCCAGCCGGCTGTATTGCGCCAGGTACACGAAGGCCAGCGTGAAGGCCGGCAGCACCAGGTGGTGCAGCACGTCCAGCGCGCCGGCCCAGCCGCCATCGGGCCCGCCCGCCGAGCGCATGTCGGACACCGGAAACCACGGCAGCGCCGACGCGAACAGAATGATGAGGATGATCCCCGTCCAGAACACCGGCGCCGAATAACCCACGATGGACAGCAGCGTGATGCCCTGCGACAACGGCCCGTTGGGCTTGCGCGCGGCCAGCGTGCCCAGCAGCGTGCCCGCCACGAACGCGCTGGCCACCGACGTCACCACCAGCAGCAGCGTGGCCGGCACGCGTTCCCAGATCAGCTGGGCCACCGGCAGGTTGAAAAAATAGGAATAGCCCAGGTCGCCCCGCACGACATGCGACAGGTACAGGCCCAGTTGTGCCAGGAAGGGCCGGTCCAGCCCGTACTGGGTGCGCAGCTGGGCGCGCAGTTCCTCGCTGATGCCGCCCATGGACCCGGCGATGGTTTCCACCGGATCGCCCGGCGAAATGTGGATCAACAGGAAGTTCAGCGTCACCACCGCCAGCAACAGCAGCACGGCATAGGCGAGCCGACGCGAGAGATATCGCAGCATGTCGGCTCCCGCTATTGCAGATAGGTGTCGTCCAGCGGCGACAGCACGCCCCAGATACCTTCGGGCAGGCCATGCACCTTCTTGGACGACAGCGTGTGATACGGAATGACGGTGAGGAAGTCGATCGGCAGGTCTGCGGTGACCTGTTGCTGGAACTCGGCGTACAGCGCACGGCGCTTGGCCTCGTCGGTTTCGGTGCCGGCCTGCGCCAGCACGGCGTCGACCTTGGCATTCTTGTACGACTGCGTGTTGGTCCAGATGATGTCGCGGATATTGCTGGACAGGTAGGTACGGTGCACGCCGATCACCGGGTCACCCCAGTTGAAGACGATGTCGGTGGTCATGTCGAAGTCATGGCTGGCGATGCGCTTGGCCCAGGTCGGAAAATCCGGCGACGCACGCACCTGTACGGTCACGCCCACCTTCTTCAACTGGCTGCGCAGGTATTCGGCCACGTTCTTGCCCTGCACATCGCTGCCCGGCATGTAGTCCACCGTCAGCGACAGGCGTTCGCCCTTGCCGTCTTTCTTGAAGCCGGCCTCGTCCAGCAGCTGCTCGGCCTTTTTCGGGTCCAGCGGATACTTCTTCAGGTCCTGCGTGGCGAACGGGCTGGAGGCCACGATCGGGCCGTCCGCCGGCTTGGCGAAGCCGGCGTTCAGGGCCTTGGTGATGAAGTTCTTGTCGATGGCGTAGGCAATGGCCTGCCGCACCCGCACGTCGTCCAGCGGCTTGCGCGCGGTGTTGAACGCCAGCCAGCTGAGCGCGCCGATGCCTTCGTAGCCGCGGCTGCTCATCGTGATGCCGGGGTTGTCCTTGGCGCGCCGCAAAATGGTGGGTTCGGACATGAACGGCAACGCGCCGACCTCGCCGCGTTCCAGCCCGATCAGCAGGTTGGTGGCGTCGGGGTTGATCTTGACCACCACGCGATCCAGGTAGGGCTTGCCGGGCAGGAAGAACTTGTCGAAGCGCTCCAGCACGATCTCCTGCCCGGGCTTGAATTCCTTCAGCTTGAACGGGCCCGACCCGACCACGTCGGCGGAATTGCGCGGATGGTTCTTCAGGTCCTGCCCATCGCCATAGATGTGCTTGGGCAGCACCGGCATCAGGGCCGGCGACAGCGCCAGCAGAATCGCCGGGTGCGGCTGGCTCATGCGCAGCACGGCCGTGTAGGGGTCGGGCGTGTCCACGCTTTCGACGGGCGCGAACATGCTCTGGAACGGATGGTTCTGCTTGACCGCCATGACCGAAAACGCCACGTCCGCGGACGTCACCGGCTGGCCGTCATGGAACACCGCGTCGTGGCGCAGGTGCAGCGTCAGCGACTTGGCATCGGGCGCCAGTTCCCACGACTGCGCCAGGTAGGGCTGCGGCTTCCAGTCGGCGTCGTAGCGCAAGGGGCTGGCGAACAGCTGGGCGCTGGGCAGCGCGGTGGCGATGCCCGATTGCACCGCGCCATTCAAATGCCGCGGCACCTGCGTCGAGCCGATGACCAACGTGCCGCCCGGCTTGGGCGCATCGGCGGCCTGTGCGCCGGACAGCAACGCCAGTGCCGTCATGACCGTGGCCAAACCCCATCGTGCGCTGCGCATCTTTCACCCCCTGGTTTTGAGCTGGCCGTTAAGAAGCGGCCTTGGCGTTAGCCTAGTCAACCCCAGGGCCTGCCCTTAGTACCAAACCGGTGGACTCGTTGGTGCCAGGCGCAGGCCGGCGCCGCCCTCACCCCGCCAGCGCGCGGGCATGCAGCACGGCCACCGCGCAGCTGTTGACGCGGGCCTCGACCGAATCCGAGCGGCTGGTCAGCAGCACCGGCACGCGCGTGCCCAGCACCAGCCCGGCCGTGCCGGCGCCTGCCAGCCAGGTCAGTTCCTTGTAGAGCATGTTGCCAGCCTCGATGTCGGGCACCAGCAGGATGTCGGCATCGCCCGCCACCGGCGACACGATGCCCTTCTGCTCGGCCGCCAGCCGCGATATGGCGTTGTCGAACGCCAAGGGGCCGTCGATCTCGCCGCCGCGAATCTGCTGGCGATCGGCCATCTTGGACAGCGCCGCCGCATCCAGCGTGGCGGGCATGGCGGGGTTGACGGATTCGGTGGCGCACAGCACCGCCACCTTGGGCCGCGCCACGCCCAGGGCGCGCGCCAGGTCGATGGCGTTCTGGGCGATGTCGGCCTTTTCTGCCAGCGTGGGCGCGATGTTGACGGCGGCATCCGTCAGGATGAAAAGCTTGGCGTACGCCGCCACCGACATGACAAAGGCATGGCTGATGCGCCGGCCGGTGCGCAGGCCGGACTCGCGTGCCACCACCGCCGACATGAAGTGGTCGGTGTGCAGGCTGCCCTTCATCAACATGCCCGCCTTGCCGTCGCGCGCCAGGGCCGCCGCCACTGCGGCAGCCTGGCGTTCGTCATCAGGCGTATCGATGATTTCCAGCGAGCCGGCGCGCAGGCCCATGTCGGCCATCAGCGCGGCCAGCCGGGCCGCCGGCCCGACCAGCAACGGCTCGATGTAGCCGGCGTCTTGCGCCTGCACCGCCGCGCCCAGGCTGGCCGCGCACAGCGGATAGGCCACCGCCGTGCGCACCCGCCCGGCCGACAGCGCCGCGGCCCGCAGCGGCTCGAACAAGCGGTCGGCGGCCATGGTCTAGCCGCGCACCGGATCGATCGACAGCGGCACCTCGCCCGGCTGGAACGGCTGGTTGACGTAGCGCTTGTACTTGTCCAGCAAGCGCAGCGGCTGCTTGAGCGCGTCGCGGCGGAACGGGTCGCCCAGTTCCTGGCTGACCATCATTTCCAGCACCGTGGTCTTGCCTTCGGACTGCGCCTTGCAGGCCGCCTGCAAGGCCGCCCCCACCTGGTCCGAGTGTTCGACGCGGATGCCCTCGGCGCCCATGGCGCGGGCCAGTTCGGCGAAGTTGGGGTTCAAGAGGTTGCTGCCGACGAAGCGGCGGCCGTAGAAGTCCACCTGGTTCTTCTTTTCGGCGCCCCACTGGCCGTTGTGAAACACCACCGCGGTGACCGGAATGCGCTCGCGCACGCAGGTCAGCAGTTCCTGGAAGCTCATGCACCAGGCGCCGTCGCCCACGTACGCCACCGCCGGACGGTCGGGCCGGCCCAGCTTGGCGCCGATCAGCGCGGGCAAGGCGTAGCCGCAATTGCCGAAGCTCATGGCGGCCAGCATGGAATTGGGCTCGTCAAAGCGCAGGTAGCTGTTGGACACCGAGCAGATGTTGCCGATGTCGGTGGACACCATGGCGTGCTTGGGCATGGCGCGTTCCAGCTCGCGCAGCATGCGGCGCGGATGCATGCGGCCGCCTCCATGCTCGATGATGTCCAGGCTCCAGTCGTCGCGTTCGTGCGACCACTCGTCCAGTTCCTTTTCCCAGGCGTTCTTCTGGCTGTTTATCTGGTCGCGACGCGCCTCGCGGGTGGCCTTGCAGGCCACGTCGCGCGCCTGCAGCTTGGCCGCCAGCGCGGCCGCGGCCGGCTTGGCGTCGCCGCAGATGCCCACCGACACCGGCCGCACCAGGCCCAGCATGCGGTGGTCGGCATCGACCTGGATGATGCGCGCGCCCTGCGGCCAATAGTCCAGCCCGTGCTGCGGCAAGGTGCCGAAGGGCCCCAGGCGCGTGCCCAGCGCCAGCACCACGTCGGCCTGCGACAGGAGCTTCATGCCGGCCTTGGACCCCTGGTAGCCCAGCGGACCGCACCACAGCGGATGGCTGGCCGGGAAGGCGTCGTTGTGCAGGTAGCTGGTGACCACCGGTGCGCCCAGCAGTTCAGCCAGCGCCACGCATTCGGCCTGGCCGTCCGAGAACAGCACGCCCCCGCCGGCCACGATGACCGGGAACTTGGCCCCGGCCAACAGGCGCGCCGCGGCTTCCAGGTCTTCTTCCGAGCCGGGGCCGCGGCGGATGCGGCGCGGCTCGGGAATGGCCACGTCGATCTCGCCGTAGAAGTAATCGCGCGGAATGTTCAGCTGCGTGGGGCCGCGTTCGGCCAGCGCGTTGTCGAAGGCCTTGGCGGTGAACTCGGCCATGCGGTCGGGGCGGTTCACGTGGGCCTGGTACTTGGTGATGCGCGAAAAGATCGGCAGCTGCTCGGTTTCCTGGAAGCCGCCCAGGCCCATGCCTGAGGTGCCGGTCTCGGGCGTGATTGCCACCACCGGGCTGTGGGCCCAGTAGGCCGCGGCCACGCCGGTGACGAAATTGGTGATGCCCGGCCCGTTCTGCGCGATGCAGACGCCGTGGCGGCCGGTCACGCGGGAATAGCCGTCGGCCATGTGCGCGGCGCCCTGCTCGTGCACCGTGGGCACGAAGCGGATGCCGGCCGCGGGAAACAGGTCCAGCGCGTCCATGAAGGCCGAGCCGACGATGCCGAAAACGTCCTTGACGCCCTGCGCCACCAGCGTTTCGACGAACGCCTCGCTGGGGGTCATGTGTTGCTTGCTGCTCATGGTCTCTCTCCTGGCGGGCCGGCGCGGCTTGGATTGCATATTGGCCGGTGTGAACCGATACTGCAGCACAAGCATGCGTTTTCCCACCCCGCTGCGTTCCGTTTTCTGCAGAATCTGCACACAACGGGCGCCCTTTCGCCAAATCTTCAAATATTGAAAGATGAAAGACGAATCCTCCGCGGCGCTGCGCGCGCTGACTTTGCTGGAACAGGTGGCCCGCTCGGAAACCCCCGTGTCGCTGGCGGCGCTGACCGAGGCCACCGGGCTGCCCAAGCCGTCGGTGCTGCGCATCCTGTCGCGCCTGGTCGATGCCGGCATGCTGCTGCGCGAACCGGCCGGCAAAAGCTATATCAGCGGCCCGCGCCTGTCGGCGTTGGCGCGCGACACCCTGCTCAATTCACCGCTGCGCGCCGAACGCCACCGCATCCTGGACAGCCTGGTCGACGAGATCGGCGAGACCTGCAACTGCACCATGCTGGACGGCGACGAGGTGATCTACCTGGATCGTGTCGAAACCGCCTGGCCGCTGCGGGTCAACCTGCAACCCGGTTCGCGCGTGCCGCTGCATTGCAGCGCCAGCGGCAAGCTGTTCCTGGCGCACATGCGGCGCGAGGCCCGCGCACGCCTCCTGGCCGCGGCGCCGCTGCCGCGCTATACGCCCAACACGCTGTGCGAGGCCGCCGCGCTGGAACACGAGCTGCAGGCGATTCGCAAGGAAGGCGCCAGTTTCGACCGCGAGGAATTCCTGTTGGGCATCGTCTGCATGGCGGTGCCCATCATGCAGGGCCGGCGCGCCATTGCGGCGGTGGCGCTGCACGCGCCGGTGGCCCGGCTGTCGATCGACGGCGCCCGCGCCTGGCTGCCGCGCATGCAGGAGGCCGCCCGGGCCCTGGCGGGCACCTATGAGGCCCCCACGCAGGAAACGGAGCCGGCGACGGACCCGGCAATGGCCCCTGAGACAGACCCGGCGACGGACTAGGCGCCAGGCACGGCCGCCAGACGGGCCTGGCGGGCACTTTCCAGGCGCCCAGGGCTTACACTGTCGGCCAAATCCGCTTTTTTCGCAGTTTCTGCGACCCTACTGTGACCCACACGCCTTTTACCTCCCTGCCCCTGCTCCCCGCCCTGCTCGAGAACCTGCAAAGCCTGGGGTTCGAGAACATGACGCCGATCCAGGCGCAAAGCCTGCCGCTCATCCTGGAAGGCCGCGACATCATCGCGCAGGCCAAGACCGGCAGCGGCAAGACCGCGGCGTTCGGCCTGGGCGTGCTGCAAAAGCTGGACACCAACCGCCTGACGCCCCAGGCGCTGCTGGTGTGCCCCACCCGTGAACTGGCCGACCAGGTCGCGCAGGAACTGCGCCGGCTGGCCCGCCAGATCGCCAACGTCAAGATCCTGACCCTGTGCGGCGGCGCCGCGGCGCGCCCGCAGGCCGAATCGCTGGCGCGCGGCGCCCACCTGGTGGTCGGCACGCCCGGCCGCATCCAGGACCACCTGGAACGCGGCAGCCTGGATCTCTCGGGCCTGACGACGCTGGTGCTGGACGAAGCCGACCGCATGGTCGACATGGGCTTCTACGACGATATCGTCGCCATCGCCTCGCATTGCCCCACCAAGCGCCAGACGCTGCTGTTCTCGGCCACCTACCCCGACAACATCAAGAAGCTCAGCGCACGCTTCCTGCGCAACCCGGCCGAAGTGAAGGTCGAGGCGCAGCACGATGCCAGCCGCATCGAACAGATCTTCTACGAAATCGATCCGGCCGACCGCCTGGACGCCGTGGCCACGCTGCTGGCGCATTTCCGCCCGGTATCTACCCTGGCCTTCTGCAACACCAAGGTGCGCAGCCACGACCTGGTCGAACGCCTGCAGGCCGAAGGCATCAGCGCCCAGGCCCTGAATGGCGACCTGGAACAGCGCGAACGCGATGAAATCCTGATCCAGTTCGCCAACCAGAGCTGCGCCGTGCTGGTGGCCACCGACGTGGCCGCGCGCGGGCTGGACATCCAGAACCTGGGCGCCGTCATCAACGTCGACGTCACCAAGGACACCGAAGTCCACGTGCACCGCATCGGCCGCAGCGGCCGCGGCGAACAGAAAGGCCTGGCGCTGAGCCTGTGCTCGCCCGACGAAATGCGCTGGGCCAACCTGATCGAGCAATACCAGGGTTCGCCCCTGACCTGGGGCGACATCAAGTCGCTGCGCGCCAAGGCCGACCGCCCCCTGCGCGCGCCCATGGTCACGCTGTGCATCCAGGGCGGCAAGAAAGACAAGCTGCGCCCCGGCGACCTGCTGGGCGCCCTGACCGGCGACGGCGGCCTGACGTTCGAACAGGTCGGCAAGATCAACATCACCGAATTCAATTCCTACGTCGCGCTGGACCGCAAGATCGCCAAGCAGGTGTTTTCGCGTATCTCCAACAGCAACATCAAGGGCCGGCGCTTTCGCATGCGCTACCTTGAGGAATTCTGAGCGCCCCGGCGACCCGTCGGCCGGTCCCCGTTAACGGGGTCAAAAGCTTGATGGTTTTGCTCGGGATTTGCCATAATGGCCCCGCCCGGCGCTCCAAGCGGCGCCGGGCGCGGAACCAAAGGCTCGCCATGCGCTCCAATCCGCGCATCGCCCCCCTTAACCATCACAAGAGAAACTCACCATGATCAAATCCGACGACACCGGCAAGCTGATCCTGCGCCTGACCCTCGGCATTCTGATTCTGCTCCATGGCTTGTTCAAGATCACCGGCGGCGGCGTCGGCGGCATCGGCGGCATGCTGTCCTCGCACGGCTTGCCCGGCTTTCTGGCCTACGGCGTCTACATCGGCGAAATCCTCGCGCCGGTACTGCTCATAGTCGGTATCTACACCCGCCTGGGCGGCCTGATCATCGCCATCAACATGGTCGTGGCCATTTTGCTGGCGCACACCGGCCAACTGTCCAGCCTGACCAACAACGGCGGCTGGGCGCTGGAACTGCAAGGCATGTTCCTGTTCACGGCCCTGGCCATCGCCTTCATGGGTGCAGGCCGCTTCAGCCTGGCCGGCACCGGCGGCCGCTGGAACTGATCCGGCAGCACAACTTGCGCCAACCTGAAAGGCCGCTGTCACAAGCGGCCTTTTTTCATGCGCGAACGGCACAAATGCTACGAACGACATCAACGGTCACGCCGGCGCAAACATCCGTCACTTGAAAGCTGTTTCGGATCCATTACAGAGCCGAACTCGCCACGCCAGGCGTGGCCTAATCCCTACGAGCCCATTGAACGCGTGGTGCACGCCCGGCGCTCGGCAGGAGATTCCAAATGAAGAAGACCGTGTTGTTGATGCTGGCCATGGCCAGTGCATTGTCGGGCTGCGTGGTGGTGCCGGCGCGTCCGGCTTATTACCGTCCCGCGCCCGCTTATTACTACTACCCCGCCCCGCATTACTACTATCACGGCTATTGATCCACGCGCCCGCCGCGTAAAGGAAACGCCATGAACGCCCACGCCAGGATTCTTCCGCTACGCCCGCTGGCCGCCGCCGTCCTGCTGGCGGTCAGTGCCGGCGCTATGGCCCAGACCTATGCGCCGCCGCCCCCACCGGCGGCGCCCGCCTACGACAACGGCGATCCCGCCAACGCCAACCTGGCGCCCGTGGACCGCAGCCCGCAGCCCCCGCCGCCCCTGCCCGTCTATGAACAGCCGCCCGCCCCCGGCGACGGCTACATGTGGGTGCCGGGCTACTGGAGCCTGAACCGCCTGGGCTACTTCTGGGTGCCCGGCGCGTGGGTGCTGGCGCCCTACACCGGCGCATTGTGGACGCCTGGTTACTGGGGTTTTGTCGACGGCATCTATCTCTGGCATGGCGGCTACTGGGGCCCGCACATCGGCTTCTATGGCGGCGTGAACTACGGTTTCGGTTATATCGGCATCGGCTTCGTCGGCGGCTACTGGGACCACGACCGCTTCTTCTACAACCGCGCCGTGACCAACGTGAACGTCACGCGCGTCACCAACGTCTACAACCACACGGTGGTGGTCAACAACATCGACAACCGCCGCATCAGCTACAACGGCGGGCCGGCCGGCATCCAGCGCCAGGCCGATCCGCGCGAAGTCGCGGCGCGCAACGAACAGCATCGTCCGCCCACCGACATGCAGCGCGGCTTCGCCCGCCAGGCCGCAGGCAACCGGGCGCAATTCTTCGACCATAACCAGGGCCGTCCGGCCCAGGCGTTCGTCGAACATGCGCCGGAACGCGGCGGGCCGGGGCAAGGACCGCGGCCGGGTGGTGCGCCAGGCAATGGGCCGGGCGCGGGTCCGGCCAACGGACCGAACGCCGGCGGGCCTGGCGGTCGCCCAGAGATGAATCGCGGCGGCCCTGGCGATCGCCCCGAGATGAACCGCGGCGGCCCTGGCGGCATGTCGCCGGGCCAGGCGCGCCCTGGGCCGCAGGGGCAGCCACCGCAGCAACCGGCCGCGCAACGCCCACCGCAAGCGCAACCCCAGGCCCAGCCGCCGCAAGCGCGACCGCCGCAGGCACAGCGCCCCACGCCCGCGCCCGACAACCTGGCGCAGGCGGCCGCGCGTGAACGCCATGCCGCGCCCCAGAATCGGCCGCAAAGCCCACCGCAGGCGCGGCCCGAAGGCAATCCGCAGCATGGCGGCGGCAACCGGCCGCAAGGCGGCCATGAACCGCAGCACGGCGGCGAACGGCCGGCCCCTCACGAACGCGGCCGCGACTGAATTTTCGCTGACTGAAGCCGGACTGGATTCCCATCGCCGGCGGGGCTACAGTGCAAGAACCGACGCAGCCCCGCCGCGCACCGATTTCCGGAGACTCTCATGAAGCGCCTTGCCCCCCTGTTCCTCGCCTGCGGCCTGTTGGCCGGCACCGCCGCCCAGGCGGCTCTCAATGTCGGCGCGCCCGCGCCCGACTTCAGCACCCAGGCCTCGCTCGGCGGCAATGTGTTCACCTTCAAGCTTGCCGAAGCCCTCAAGCAAGGCCCCGTGGTGCTGTATTTCTACCCCGCCGCGTTCAGCAAGGGCTGCACCATCGAGGCGCATGATTTCGCCGAAGCCACCGACGAATACAAGTCGCTGGGCGCCACCGTCATCGGCGTCTCGGCCGACGACATCGATACCCTGAACAAGTTTTCGGTCAGCGAATGCCGCAGCAAGTTCGCGGTGGCCGCCGACGGCGACGGCAAGATCATGAAGGCTTACGACGCCGTGCTGGATGCCCGCCCCGAGCGCGCCCAGCGCACGTCCTACGTGATCTCGCCCGACGGCAAGATCCTGTACGAATACACCAACATGAATCCCGAGGCACACGTGGCGAACACGATGCGCGCACTGCGGGAATGGAAGGCGGCCAAGAAATAAGCCGAACAGGAGACGGACCGAATCCGGACCATGACAAAGGGGGCTCACGCCCCCTTGTTCATTCATCCACCGTCTTGCGCGTTCCGGTCAGTTGAACGGCCACACCGTAGGATGCGTGCCCGGGGGGCAGGACGGCCGGGTCCAGCGCGCAGGCGTTTCGGAAAACTGCGCCGCGTGGCGCACCGCCACCAGCTCGCCAAAGCCGGACGGCGTAGTTTCCAGCAAGCCATTGAAGCCGGGCATCGGACAGTCCAGGCCGCCCTCGACGCGGCCCAGCGTACGCAGCCAGTGCGCGGTCTGGGCCAGCGATACCTTCACGTGCCAGCTGCCGCCTTCGGTGGCCTGCCGCGCCAGCGCCACCTGGGCGCCAAACGCCATCAGATAGCCAGACGCGTGGTCCAGGATCTGCATGGGCAGCGGCTTGGGCGCATCCTGGCCGGCGGCCTGCGCTTCGGCGTGGTTGAACCCCGCCGCCGTCTGCACCAGCGAATCGAAGCCGCGGCGGCTGGCCCACGGGCCTACCGGGCCGTAAGCCGACAGCGACACGTAGACGATGCCGGGGCGGATGCGGGCAACATCCTGCGGACCGAAGCCCAGCGCGGCCATGCCGCCCGGGCGGTAGCCCTGCACGAAGATATGGGCGCTGCGCAGCAGGTTGCCCAGCGCGATGCGGCCATCGGCCGTGTCCAGATCGGCCAGCACCGACAGCTTGCCGCGGCTGGTGTCGATGAGGTTGTCGATGTTGGGCAGGTTGGGCGAATTCACCAGCATCACGTCGGCGCCGTAGGCTGCCAGCGCGCGACCGCAGACCGGGCCGGCGATGATGCGGGTCAGGTCCAGCACGCGGATGTCCTGCAGCGGACGGGCGTCCTGGCCGTACTTGGGCAATGGCCGGGGGTCGGCATCGCCGATGCGCTCGATGGTCAGAAGGGGCTGCGCGGCAATGGCCTGGCCCTGCGGATGGCGGTCCCATTCGTCGAAGCTGCGCATGGCGGTGACCACCAGGCCGGCGTCGGCCGCCACTTGTTCGAAATCCTGCGCACGCCAGCGGCCCAGCGCCTGCTCGACGGCGGCGCGCGTGGCGCCGTCGCCGGTGGGACAGCCCAGCAGCGCCAGGGCGCCGTCGCGATGGTGCGCGAAATTGGCGTGGATGCGGACCCAGCCGCCGTCGCCGCAGCGGTAGACGCCGGTGATGGGATCGCGCGGGTCAACCGTCGCGCCGTCCACCGTGAAATGGCTGCGGCATTCCTGCGCCGCGTGCAGCATGTCCACGGCGACCTGCTGGCGGGCGCCGCCCCGCAATTGCCAGATTTCCGCCGCCGCCAGCGCCGCCGCGGCGATGCTGGCCTGCGCCGCGGTGCCCACCGCGAAAGACGAGGGCAACACCGGTTCCGCGCCGCTCAGCACCACATGCTCGAGCGACTCGTCGGGCAGATCGAACGAGCGCCAGAGGTGTTGCAAGACATCGCGGGAGGTCTTGCTGGCGGGGGTGCGTCCTTTGAGAAAGGACGGGCGGAAATCCATCAGGTGTCCCATATTTATTCATCTTGCTTTTGGCGTTAAGTGAATTACATGGCGGCCCCGCCAGCCGCGTCAATACAGGGAAAGCGCCAGCGTGTTTCATGGTTTGACCGCCGCGCGCGCCGTCTTCACGGGGCAACGGCCCCGGGCCGCGGGTCCGCCGGCAGGCCCGGCGCCGCACACATTGGTCACATCTACTCGTAGTTTTTACACGGCGTGGCATCGTTGTCCGGCGCAGGCAAGCCGCGGCGCAGCCCCCGGCCCAAGATAGAATGCCTGCCTTGCCGCTCGCCGCCCGGCGCGCGCGTTTTCCAGACCGACCGCCCGTCATGAATACGCTGATCTGGCTGCGCACCGACCTGCGCCTGCACGACAACCCCGCCCTGGCCGCCGCTGCGGCCAATGGCACGGCCACCGCCCTGTTCATCACGGCCCCCGGCCAGTGGCGCCTGCACGGCGAAGCGCCTGCCAAGGTCGATTTCTGGCTGCGCAACCTGCGCGAACTGTCGCAGGACCTGGCCCGCCTGGGCATCCCCCTGAAGCTGCTGACCGTGGACACCTGGGACCAGGTGCCCGATGCGCTCGTGGCCTTCTGCGCCGACCATGCGATCGAGCAAGTGCACGCCAACACGGAATGGGCGGTCAACGAACGCCGCCGCGACGACACGGTGTCCTGGCGCCTGGCCGAGGCCGGGGTGGACTGGACGCTGCACCACGGGGCAACGCTGCTCAAGCCGGGCACGGTGCTGACCGGCAAGGGCGACACCTACCGCGTCTACACCCCCTATGCCCGCGCCTGCCGCGAGCGCCTGCGCACCGCCCCCTTGCGCGCCATTGCCGCGCCCAAGGCGCAGACGGCGCCGGCCTGGGGCCCGGACCCCTTGCCCGCTGCCTTCGACGGCTACGGCCCCGCCAGCGAGGCCATCCGCGCGCTGTGGCCCGCCGGGGAAAGCGCGGCCGGCGACCGGCTGGACGCCTTTGCCGACGGCGTCATCGACGCCTATCGCGACGAACGGGATTTTCCCAGCCTGCCCGCCACCAGTTGCCTGTCGCCCTACCTGGCGGCCGGCGTGCTGTCGCCGGGCCAGGCGCTGCGGGCCGCGCAGGCCGCCAACCACGGCGAACTGGAAAGCGGCAATGTCGGCGCCGCCACCTGGATCAACGAGCTGCTGTGGCGCGAGTTCTACCAGCACCTGCTGGCCGCCTGCCCCGCGCTGTCCATGCACCAGCCCATGAAGCCCGAGACCGCCGCCGTGCCGTGGCGCGACGCGCCCGATGACCTGGCGGCCTGGCAACAAGGCCGCACCGGCCTGCCCATCGTCGATGCCGCCATGCGCCAGCTGCTGGCGCTGGGCTGGATGCACAACCGCCTGCGCATGGTCACGGCGATGTTCCTGTCCAAGAACCTGCTGATCGACTGGCGCCTGGGCGAAGCCTGGTTCATGGCACACCTGGTAGACGGCGACCTGGCCGCCAACAACGGCGGCTGGCAATGGAGCGCGTCCACCGGCGCCGATTCGGTGCCCTACTTCCGCGTCTTCAATCCGCTGTCGCAGTCGCGCAAGTTCGATCCGCGCGGCGTGTTCCTGCGCGAATGGCTGCCCGAGCTGGCGCACCTGGACGACTCGGCGATCCACGACCCCAGCCCCATGGAACGCGCGGCGGCGGGCTACCCGCTGCCCATCGTCGACCTGGCGCAAAGCCGCCTGCGCGCGCTGGAGGCCTTCGGCAACCTGCCCAAGGCATAGCCCCGCACATCACCGCGCCCATCCCCGCGCGAACCAAAGCCGTCCATCACAGCACGGCTTGGGTTCGCCGCCCACATTTACCTTTCGCATAATTTCCAAATATCTTGATGTAGATCAACCCGGCCATACCGTCCGTCCCGGATCATCCGGCAGCACCTCGCCACGCCCATCACAGGACGACAGACGCATGCGCAACAACCAGCCGGTCTACGACAAGGAATACACGCTGCACGACGAGCAGTACTTGATTTCGCGCACCGACTCGCGCGGACGCATCATCTACGCCAATCCGGCGTTCGTCGAAGTCAGCGGCTTTTCACGCGATGAACTGGTGGGCGCGGCCCACAACATCGTGCGCCATCCGGACATGCCGGAAGAAGCATTCGAAGACCTGTGGCGCACCATCCAGCGCGGCGAGTCCTGGACCGGCGTGGTCAAGAACCGCCGCAAGGACGGCGGCTTCTATTGGGTGCTGGCCAACGTCACGCCCATCATCGAACGCGGCGAAACGGTCTGTTATGCCTCGGTGCGCGTCAAGCCGACGCGCGCCCAGATCGATGCCGCCGACGCGGCCTACACGCGCCTGCGCAACGGCACGGCGCGCGGCTTCACGCTCAGCCGCGGCCAGGTCAAGCCCACCGGCATCCGCGGCGTGCTGGCCCGCCTGAAACTGTGGCGCCTGACCGGCGTGCGTTCGCGCATGCTGGCCTGGGCCGTGCTGGCGTCCAGCCTGTTCCTGGGCGCGGCTGGCGTGGCGCTGTACGGCATGCTGGACCGCATGAGCACCGAAGAGATCGCATTGGCCGGGGCCATGCTGGCCGGCGGCGTCGTGCTGATCTTCGCATCGGGCTGGGGCTTTGCGCGATCGATCACCGGGCTGCTGGTCACCGCCACCGACTTCACGCGCCAGATCGCCGCGGGCAATCTCAGCACGCCGTTGCCGCCAGCCAGCATCCGCGACGAAATCGGCGCCTTGAAATTCTCGCTGGAAGTGATGCGCAAAAGTCTGGTCAGCATCACGCGCGACGTGCACCACGGCATTGAAAGCGCACTGTCGTCCGCCGCCGAGATCGCCGACGGCAACGCCGACCTGTCGGCCCACACGCAACGCCAGGCGGCATCGCTGGAAGAAGCGGCGGCCAGCATGGAGCAGCTGGCGTCGACCGTGAAGCAGACGGCCACCAATGCGCACGGCGCGGACCAGATGGCCAACCAGGCGTCGGACGTGGCCAAGCGCGGCGGCCAGGTGGTCAACGATGCGGTGGCGGCCATGCAGGGCATTGTGCAAAGCACGTCGCGCATCGCCGAGATCGTCGGCATCATCGACGGCATCGCGTTCCAGACCAACATCCTGGCGCTCAACGCCGCGGTGGAAGCGGCGCGCGCGGGCGAGGCCGGCAAGGGCTTCGCGGTGGTGGCTTCCGAGGTGCGCAGCCTGGCGCAGAAAAGCGCCACCGCCGCGCGCGAGATCAAGGAACTGATCGAGGCCTCGAATCACAAGGTCGAAGACGGCGTGCGGCATGTGGAACGGGCCGGCGAGGCGATGCTGGACATCGTCGATTCGGTGCAGCAGGTGACCCAGATCGTCAACGAGATCGCGGCCACGTCCACGGAACAGCACACCGGCATCGACAACGTCAGCCGTACCATTTCGGAAACCGACAATGCCGCGCAGCGCAACGCGGCGCGGGTCGAACAAGCCAGCCTGGCGGTGGACAACCTGCGCACGCGCGGCGCGCAGTTGCGTCACGCGATCGAGGTGTTCCGCATTGCCGGCGCCCAGACGGTGCTGCCCAAGCGCGCGGCGGCGCCCGTGCCCGCGGGGTTGATCGCATCGCCGCCGCGCGTGGCACAGCCGTTGCTCGAGCAGCGGGTTTCTTGAGTCAGCGTGCCGGGCGGCTACGCGGCCAGGCCCGGTCTGCGCGCGATCGTTCAGGCGGCTTGCGCGGCCGCCAGAATCGCCTGCAACTGCCCCGCCAAGCCTTCCCGGGCGGCGGGAAACTTGCCGTCCAGCGCCGCGGTGCCGACCGTGAAGCCTGCCGCGCCCGCGCGGCAGGCCAGCTGAATGCGTTCGGCCGAATCCAGCGACCCCGCCACGATCACCGGCACATCCACGCGGCACACGTCCGCGATCAGGGCCGGCACGTCGACATCCGCGCGGTAGGCCAGCAGATCCAGCCCATGCACGCCGGGCAGGTCCGCCAGCTGGCGCGCGCTGCGGGCGATCGCCTCGCGCGAACCGCCCAGGATGCTGGGATGTCCATGCACCTGGCCGGGAAACGGGTAATAACGGATACGCGACCCCGCCAGCAGCGGCAATGCATCCGCCACATGCGTGCCGCCCAGCAGGAAGTCCACGTCCAGTTCCAGCGCGGCGCGTACGGACGCCAGTTCGCTGTCGCGATCCTGTGACACCACTTCCAGATAGCTGTGGCCGCCGGCCTCGCGGATACCGCGGTTCAAACGCTGCAAGGTCGCCAGCGGCTGGCCGATGTCCTTGAAGCCGATGTGCCGCACGCCGCTGTCCAGCGCGATGTCCAGATAGGCGTCGGCGCTGTCGACCGTGCGGTCGTTGCGCGTCAGCATGAAGATAAAGTCGGATCGCATGATGATGGGGGTGTCCTGGTCAGGCATTGTCGATAGGGAATGCGGCCTTGGGCAAGTCTTGCGCGTGCCCGGCCAGTTGAAAGGCGCGGTCAATGGCGCTGCGCAGGCTGGCCGGATCGGCGATGCCCTGCCCCGCGATGTCGAAGGCCGTGCCGTGGTCGGGGCTGCTGCGCACGAACGGCAGGCCCAGCGTGATGTTCACGCCCTGCTCCAGGCCCAGGTACTTGACCGGGATCAGCCCCTGGTCGTGGTATTGCGCCACCACCACGTCGAAGCGCCCCTGGCGCGCCTGCATGAAGACCGTGTCGCCCGGCCAGGGGCCGCTGGCGTCGATGCCCTCCCGGCGCGCAGCCGCGATGGCGGGCCGGATGATGCGCGCCTCTTCGTCGCCGAACAGGCCGTCTTCGCCGGCATGCGGATTCAGGCCGGCCACCGCCACGCGTGGCGCGGCCACGCCCAGTGCGCGGCCGCCGTCGTGCGCCAGCCGCATGGCAGACAACTGCGCAGCGAAATCAGCGCGCTCGATGGCGTGGCGCAACGAACAATGGATGGTCACCAGCACGGTGGCGATGGCCTCGTTGACCAGCATCATCGCCACGCGCCGCGCGCCGCTGCGATCCGCCAGGATCTCGGTGTGCCCGGGGTACGGCACGCCGGCCGCGGCCAGCGCCGCCTTGTGGATGGGCGCGGTGACCATGCCGGCCACACGGCCCTGCCGCGCCAGGTCGATCGCCATGCAGATGGCCTGGTAGGCCGCCAGGCCGCACGCCGCGTTCACGTGCCCCAGTGGCGGCAAGGGCTGCAGCGCGGACGACGGCAACAGGCACACGCGGTCGGCCCGCAGGCCGGCATCGGCCACGTCCTGGACGACGTGCAGGCGATGGGCAGCGCCCAGCGGCGCCAGCGCACGCGTCATGGCGGCGGGGTCGCCCACGACCAGGCAGCGCTCGGCATAGTGCGGCAGCAGCAGCGTCCTGGCGATGATTTCCGGTCCGATGCCGGCCGGATCACCCATCGTGATGGCCATGGGCAAGGCGGGGTTGGGTGACTCGGGCATTGAAGGCCTCGGCTTTACGGTACTGAGCCGTGAAGAAATGGACGGAGAAGAATTGGACGGCGATGAATTCGGCATGGACGGCCGGGTCGGCAAGGGAACGATCGCGCCATGCTGGGGCGCGTCTTCAGGCAAGGAAATCATCGGCGCAGCAACCTTTCGGCGGCGTCGAACAACGCGTCGGGCCCGCCAAAACCGCCCGCCTTCATGGCGATGGCCAACGGCTGCCCGTTATCGGCGCGCAAGGCCATGCCCGCCGGAAAACCGGGCGCCAGTTCGTCGGTCAACGTGAATGCGCGGATACCCAAGGCGTCCAGCAGCGCGGCCAGCGTGTCGCCGCCGGTGGCGATCAGGGCATCGAACGCATGACAGGCCAACGCCCGCGCCGCCTGCTGCGTCAACGCCGCCAATACGGCTGCGGGGCCGGCCTGCGCGGCCTGCGGGGCACGCAGGCAAACCAATGGGGCGGCGGGATGGATCTCGTCCGCCTGGGCCACCACTTGCGTGCCGGCCTCACGCAACGCGTCGCACTGCGCGTGGCTGACCGGATTGGCGCTGCCGACGACGACCAGCACGCGGCGCACAGGTGCTGCCTCGCAATGGGTGGGGCGGGTTGAAGGCGTTGTGCCATAGTGCGCAGCCAGCGCCCGCGCCATGCCCGGCGCCCCCACCCACAGCACCGGCACGCCCAGCGCCGCCACCTGCGCCACGCGGGCATTCAGCCCTTGCTGCGTGCGGGCATCCAGCACCAGCCCCCGCGACGTCGCGGCGGCCTCGCGCAACGCGACTGCGCTGGCGCCTTCGGCCACCTCGCGCACCGGGCCGATGGCCGGGTCGATCAGGTCCAGGATGCGCGAGGTACGCGCAGGATGCACGGGATCGGCGCCGTAGGCGCTGGCCGCCACCAACGTGCCGTTCACATATTGATGGCCGCCCGACGTCACGCGACCGGCGTCGGGAAATGCCGGGGCTACCACCAGCAACTGCCGGCCGCTGGCCCGGAAGGCCCCCGCCAGCTCGGCGCGCACATGCCCCCGCAAGGTCGAATCCATCGTCTTGTAGACCACGTCGCGGCGGGCCAGGGCCGCCGTCGCCTGCCCCGCGGCCTGCGCGGCGGCGGCCTCGGGCATGGCGCGGCTGCCGGTATCCCGCGACAACACACGGGCCCCTTCATCGTCCATCGCATCGCGACGCACCCGGGCCGAGCCGCCCCAGGGCAGGAAAGGCCCCGCGCCATCGGCGGCGCTGGTCAGGTCATCGGCAATGATGCCGACGGAAGGGAAAGCGGTTGCAGGGGTGCGGTTCATATTGGTGATTAAAATGCATATCACCAACCAGGAATATCCATGATTTCTGACGTATATCCGTGATGAAAACTCACCAATGACCCGACGCCCTTCCCTGAACGACCTGCGTGCCTTCGAAGCCGTGGCCCGCCTGGGCTCGATGCGCGCCGCCGCCGATGAACTGTCGCTCACCCACGGCGCCGTCAGCCGGCGCGTGGCCAAGCTGGCCGACGACCTGGGCCTGGTGCTGGTCGAGCCCGCCGGCCGCGGCCTGCGTATCACCGCCGCCGGCCAGTTGCTGGCCTCGACCATGAGCCGCGCCCTGGGCCTGATCAACGGCACGATCGACACCCTGCAAGACCGCGGCGCCAAGCGGCCCGTGGTGCTGTCATGCGAACGTTCGGTGGCGATGCGCTGGCTGATTCCGCGCCTGTCGGCCTTTCAGGACCAGCATCCCGATATCGACCTGCATCTCTCGGTGGGTGGCGGCGCGCTGGATTTTGCGCGCGACTCGGTCACGCTGGCGCTGCGGCGGCTGGATTTCCCGGTGCACCCCGATTGGACGGTCACCCGGCTGATGCCCGAAAGCATGGGGCCGGTGATGGCCCCTGCCCTGGCGGCGGATTTTCTATCGGGCCATTACGTGGCGCTGGCCTCGCGCACCCGGCCGCAGGCCTGGGACGACTGGCTGGCGCAAGCGCCCGCGCACCCGGCGCCGCGCAGCACGCGGCACCTGGATCATCATTTCCTGATGGTGCAAGCCGCGGCCGCGGGCCTGGGCGTGGCGCTCAGCCCGCGCATCCTGGCGCTGGACGATCTGCGCACGGGGCGGCTGGTTGCGCCCCTGGGCTTTGCGCCCGATGGGTCCGACTATGGCCTGATCGAACCTCGGGCCACGCCGGCCGGCGCCGACACGGCGCTGGCGGCCTTGAAACAATGGCTGGTCGACACCGCGCGCAGCGATAGCGACGCCGCCTGACTAGCGGCCGCCATCACGGCTGTTGTGCGGCGGCCGCTTCCTTGTCCAGGCGCTTCATGAATACCAGCAGTTCCTTTTCGACCTGCTTGTCGCCGCGCGCCTGCGCGGCTTGCAGGCCGGATTCCCAGGCGGCGCGTGCACCGGCCTTGTCGCCCAGGCCCAGGCACGCCTTGCCCAGCCATTTCCAGGCCACCGAATAGGCCGGATCGAAGGCCAGCGAGGCGCGCAAATGCGTTTCGGCTTCGCGAAAGCAATCCTGTTCGGCATAGGCCTTGCCCAACGAGAATCGCAACAACATGTTGTCCGTGCCCTTGGCCAACATTCCTTCCAGACGGTCGATCATTTCCCGCATCACCGGCCTCCTTTGCGCCGCATGCGCTGACTGCGATGGCACATGATAGGACGGCCGGCCCGCACAGGCGGCAATGGCCCCGCGCCGCGCAGGGATAGCGCGCCGCAGGGGCAAAACGATCGGTTTCCGTGCGTTTCAAGCGGCGCGCGCAAGGGAATGCCGGTGCGAATATCCTGTCATACGCTCAGGGCCTGCACGTTGCGCGCCGGACCTGAATACCTGCTGACGACAGGCCTGATCGATTACCAGAGAGGGGCCCGCTTGATGCCATCCTTGCGCTCACCGTCCTGGCATGCGCTGTATTCGCGACTGCCGCATTGGGGGCTGCCACATCGGGGGCTGCCACATTGGCAACGGCCGCGTTCTTTCCTGCGCCCGCTGTTGCGCCGTCTCGCGCCCCTGGCGCTGCTGCTGCCGCTGGCCGTCCAGGCTGCGCCACCCGCCGCCCGGGCCGCTGCGGACCCCGCGCCTGCCGCCGCCAACCCGCGCGACGCCGAGGCCCGCGCGCAAGAAGCGGCCCTGCTCAACCGCATCACCTGGGGCGCCACGCCCGCCGACCTGGCGCGGCTGCGCGAACTGGGCGCGGCGCGCTACCTGCAAGCGCAATTGCACCCCGACCCGCGCGCCCGCCTGCCGCCTGCCGTGCAGCAGCGCATCGACGCGCTATCGATCTCGCGCCAGAGCGCCGACGACGCGCTGGCCGAACAGCGCGCGATACGCCAGGACGCCAAGGACGCCGCCCCCGGCCCCAAGCAGGACGCCCAGCGCGACGCGCGCGCCATCTCGCGCCAACGCGCCGATGACACCGCCACCCGCGCCTTCTACCGCGCCCTGTACTCGCCCAACCAGCTGCAGGAACAGATGACCTGGTTCTGGATGAACCACTTCAACGTCTATGCCGCCAAGAACGACATCGGCACCTACATCGACCAGTACGAAGAGCGCGCCATCCGCCCGCATGCACTGGGCAAGTTCCGCGACCTGCTGGCGGCCACGCTGCGTTCGCCGGCCATGCTGGTGTACCTGGACAACACCCAGAACGCCGCCGGCCACATCAATGAAAACTATGCCCGCGAGCTGATGGAACTGCACACGCTGGGCGTCAAGGGCGGCTACACCCAGACCGACGTGCAGGAACTGGCGCGCATCCTGACGGGCCTGGGCATCCGCAACGCGAAAGGCGCGCCCAAGCTGCGGCCCGAATTGCGCGGCCAGCTGGTGGAAGACGGCCTGTTCATCTTCAACCCCGCGCGTCACGATTACGGCGACAAGACCTTCCTGGGCCACACCATCCGCGGCGCCGGCATGGCCGAAGTAGACCAGGCCGTCGACCTGCTGGCGCGCCACCCGGCCACCGCGCGCTTTGTCAGCACCAAGCTGGCCGTCTATTTCATGGGCGACGCCCCGCCGGCGTCGGTGATCGACAAGATGGCCAAGACCTTCCAGGCGCAGGATGGCGACATCGCCGCCACGCTGCAGACGCTGTTCGCCTCGCCCGAATTCGCGCATTCACTCAAGGCCGGCGTGTTCAAGGACCCGGTGCATTACGTGTATTCCGCGCTGCGCCTGGCCTACGCCGACCTGCCGCCCATCGTCAACACGCGCCCCGGCATGGCCATGCTGCGCCAACTGGGCCAGCCCCTGAACCAGCGCCTGACGCCCGACGGTTATCCGCAAGCGCAGTCGGACTGGGCCGGCTCGGGCCAGATGACCGCGCGCTTCGAAGTGGCGCGCGCCATCGCCGCCGGGCCGCAGGCCTTCTATCGCGAAGGCGACGACAAGGGGCCGGTGGACCTGCCGCGCATGCCCGACCTGCTGCGCCAGGACGGCGCCGACGGCCTGTTCGCCCACCTGTCGCCCGCCACCCGCCAGGCCATCGCCCAGGCCAAAAATCCCAAGGACGCCAACACCTATCTGTTGGCCTCGCCCGAATTCATGCGCCGCTGACACGCGGCGCAACAGGAGTCCCGTCATGCATCGCCGCCGCATCCTGCAACTGATGGCCTCGGCGCCGCTGGCCTTCGGCGCCAGCCGCCTCTACGCCGCGCCCGCCGCCGCCGGCAACAAACTGCTGGTTGTCTTCATGCGCGGCGCCTACGACGCCGCCAGCCTGCTGGTGCCTGCCAGCAGCGACTTCTATTACGAATCGCGCCCGTCCATCGCCATCGCCCGCCCCGGCAGCGGCGCGGACGCCGCCCTGCCCCTGGCCGACGGCTGGGCCCTGCATCCCGCGCTGGCCGACAGCCTGATGCCGTTCTACCAGAAGCGGCAACTGGCCTTCGTGCCGTTCGCCGGCACCGACGACATCAGCCGCAGCCACTTCGAAACGCAGAACAGCATCGAACTGGGCCAGGGCGCAGCCCGCGCCAAGGGCGGCGATTTCCGCTCGGGCTTCCTGAACCGGCTGGCGGCCACGCTGGCAAGCGGCGGCACTCAATCGGCCGCCTTCACGTCCGAGGTGCCGCAGATCTTTCGCGGCGACGAACGCGTGCCCAACATCGATCTGGGCGGCGCCAGCCGCAAGTCGCGCCTGAGCGACGAGGACAACCGCGCCATCGCGTCCATGTACCGCCACACCGACCTGGACGCCTCGGTGGCCGAAGGCCAGCGCATCATGGGCGCGGCGCGCGAAGAACTGGAAGCCGAGATGCAGGCCGCCAACGGCAACGCCGTCTCGGCCGGCAAGCTCGAACAGGAAGCGCGCCGCATCGGCCGCTTCATGAGCGACCGCTACAACCTGGGCTTTGTCGACGTGGGCGGCTGGGACACCCACGTGGGCCAGGGCGCGGCCACCGGCATGCTGGCCAACCGGCTGGGCCAGCTGGGCCGCGCGCTGGCCGCCTACGCCGATGCCATGGGCCCGGCCTGGAAACAGGCCACGGTGGTGGTCATCAGCGAATTCGGCCGCACCTTCCGCGAAAACGGCAACAAAGGCACCGACCACGGCCACGGCACGGTCTACTGGGTGCTGGGCGGCAACGTACAAGGCGGCCGCATCGCCGGCCGCCAGGTCAAGGTCGCGCAGAACACGCTGTTCCAGGACCGCGACTACCCCGTCCTGAACGAATACCGCGCCCTGTTCGCCGGCCTGTTCTCACGCTTGTACGGCCTGGACAAGGCCCGTTTGGCGCAGATCTTCCCCGGCATCGCGCCGCTGGATCTGAAGCTGGTGTGACCCACGCGCGGGATGGCGCCTGCGCGTACACCGACACCTTCCTGTAAGGCCTTGCCCCTATCATTGGCAGGTCATTGCCCGGGCCCGCGTGCCCGGCTGCCCTAAAATCACGGACTTGTTCCCCTTGCCGCCCGCGCCGCCCGCCGCGCCCCGGCCATCCCCTTTCCGGTTTTCCATGCCCCTGCATCTCATCGCGCTGGCCGCCGCCGCTTTCGGCATCGGCACCAGCGAATTCGTCATCATGGGCCTGTTGCCCAACGTCGCCGCCGACCTCGATGTGACCATCGACATCGCCGGCCTGCTCATCACCGGCTACGCCATGGGCGTGGTGATCGGCGCGCCCATCATGGCCATCATCACCGCCAAGCTGCCGCGCAAGGCCACGCTGATCGGCCTGGCCAGCACCTTCGTGCTGGGCAACCTGCTGTGCGCGCTGGCGCCCAACTACGGGCTGCTGATGGCGGCGCGGGTCTTCACGGCCTTCTGCCACGGCGCCTTCTTCGGCATCGGCGCGGTGGTGGCAGCGGACCTGGTGCCGCGCAACCAGCGGTCCAGCGCGATCGCGCTGATGTTCACCGGCCTGACGCTGGCCAACGTGCTGGGCGTGCCGCTGGGCACCGCGCTGGGCCAGGTGGCCGGCTGGCGCTCGACCTTCTGGGTGGTCAGCAGCATCGGCCTGGCCGCGGTGGCGGCGCTGGCGGCGTGGCTGCCGGGCCGCATTCCGATGCAGCCCGGCAACATCCTGCGTGAATTCAAGGTGCTGCGCGATATCCGCGTGCTGTGGCCGCTGGCGGCCAGCGTGCTCGCGTCGGCCTCGCTGTTCTGCGTGCTGACCTACATTGCGCCCATCCTGCGCGACATCACCGGCGTGTCCGAACGCGGCGTGACCGGCGTGCTGCTGCTGTTCGGCGTGGCGCTGACGGTGGGCAGCACCCTGGGCGGCAAGCTGGGCGACCGCAACCTGGAAGTCTCGCTGCGCCGCATTTTCCTGGGCCTGGTGCTGGTGTTCCTGGCGCTCAGCCAGGCCATCCACGCGCTGGCGCCGATGCTGGTGATGACCTTCATCTGGGGCACGCTGGGCTTTGCCGTGGTGCCGCTGTTGCAGACCCTGATCGTGGACCAGGCCGCCGATGCGCCCAACCTGGCGTCGACCCTGAACCAGGGCGCCTTCAACCTGGGCAACGCGGGCGGCGCGTGGCTGGGCAGCCTGGCGCTGGGCCACGGCCTGCCGCTGACCGACCTGCCCTGGATGTCGGCGGCCATCGCCGCCAGCGTGCTGCTGCTGACCTTGTGGGGCACGCGCTACTATGGACGCCATGCCGGGACGGCGCAGCCGCCGCAAGCCAGCGAACTGGCCTCGTCCCGTTCCGACGCCTGACCCAGCCGCGTCGACATCCCCAGGAGCCCACCATGAGCACGATCTACGATTTCTCGGCCCGCGACATCCATGGCGCCGACCAACCGCTGGATGCCTACCGCGGCCGCGTGCTGCTGGTGGTGAACGTGGCCTCCAAGTGCGGCTTCACGCCGCAGTACTCGGGGCTGGAAGAGCTGTACCGCAGCCTGCGCGATGACGGCCTGACCGTGCTGGGTTTTCCGTGCGACCAGTTCGGCCACCAGGAACCCGGCAACGAAGCCGAGATCCAGAATTTCTGCTCCACCCAGTACGACATCACCTTCCCGCTGTTCGCCAAGATCGATGTCAACGGCGCCGATGCCCACCCGCTGTACCGCTGGCTGAAAGGCGAAAAGCCCGGCGTGTTCGGCACCGAGGGCATCAAGTGGAATTTCACCAAGTTCCTGGTGGGCCGCGACGGCCAGGTCATCAAGCGCTACGCCCCCACCGACACGCCCGCGGGCTTGAAGGACGATATCGTGCGTGCGCTGGCCGCGCCGGCCGTGTAAGGCCTGAGCGGACTGAAGCCCTGCCGCGGCACGGCAGGGCTGAAACGCCAGCCTGCGTAGGCTGGCCCCGGCCAACGGCCAACGGCCCGCCTCAACGCAGCGGCGGCAAGCGGCGGCGCACCGTGTGCGACTTGACGATGGCGGTATTGGTTTCGGCGAATTCGGTCACGCGTTCCAGGATGCCGTCCAGGTGCGTGATCGACCGCAGCACCAGACGCGCAATGAAGCAGTCGTCGCCCGTGACCTTGTCGCATTCCACGAAATCCGGAATCTCCTGGATCAGGCCCTCGACCCGGCGCAGTTGCCCGGGCAGCGGCCGGATGCGCACGATCGCTTCCAGCGTATAGCCCAGCGCCACCGGATCGACGTCCAGCGTGTAGGCGCGGATCACCCCCGATTCTTCCAGCCGCCGCAGGCGGTCGGCCACGCTGGGCGCGGACATACCGACCTGGCGTGCCAGGTCGGCGGTGGTGGTGCGCGCATTGGCCGTCAGGGTCTCGACCAGGCGGCGGTCGATACCATCCAGAACCGGGCTTTCATTCTTTAGGTCGTTTTGCATAAATTCCACCTAAATGAAGGTTCAAAAACAAAACTGCCGTATCAACATCATATAGCTCGCAGGATCGGCCTGGGATAATTTCTCCATCGAATCCCTGGGCCGCAAGCCCGCCTGGAGCCTCTCATGTCCCCCCATTCCGACCGCCTCGGCCTGGCGCAAATGGCCGCCGCCATGACCCTGTCGGGCACGCTTGGCGTGTTCGTCCTGGAATCCGGCCAAAGCGCCTGGAACGTCGTGTTCTTTCGCTGCGTCTTCGGCGCCCTGTCGCTGTTCCTGTATTGCTGGGCTCGCGGCCTGCTCAAGCCCGGCCTGTTCACCGCCCGCACGCTGGGCCTGGCGCTGGCGGCGGGCGCCGCGCTGGTGCTGAACTGGGTGCTGCTGTTTTCGGCCTACCGGCTGGCCTCGATCTCGCTGGCCACCGCCGTCTACAACGTACAGCCTTTTTTCCTGATCGGCCTGGGCGCGCTGTTCCTGGGCGAACGCCCCAGCCGCGGCAAGCTGGCCTGGTCGGTGGTGGCCTTTGCCGGACTGCTGCTGGTGCTGCGCCTGACCGACACGGCCGGCGCGGGTGGCGCCGCCTACCTGTCGGGCCTGCTGTTAGGCCTGGGCGCGGCGGCGCTCTACGGCGTCACCGCCGTGATCGTCAAGCGCCTGAAGGGCATCCCGCCGCAAGTGCTGGCGCTGGTGCAGGTGACGCTGGGCGCCGTGATGCTGCTGCCCATGGCCGACTTCAACGCCCTGCCCGCCGCGCCGCTGCAATGGGGCTACCTGGTGGCGCTGGGCGTGATCCACACCTGCCTGATGTACATCCTGATGTATTCGGCCATCCAGAAGCTGCCGACCACGTCCACCGCCGCGCTCAGCTTCATCTACCCGGCCGTGGCCATCCTGCTGGACCTGGTGGTGTACGGGCACCGCATGGACGCCACCCAGGTCGTGGGCGTGGCGCTGATCTTCCTGGCCGCGGCCGGCGTCAGCCTGAACTGGCAATGGCGCCTGCGCGGCGGCGCCAAGCCGGGCGCGGCGTAAGGCCACAATCCCGCACCCGGCTTCGGGGTATTCGTCCGCCCCGCCCCCACCCGCCGCTATCATGGTTTTCCTATCCGCCGGCTCCGCCCGGCGGCGCCATGACGAGAAAGGAATCCGCATGATCGATCTCTATTACTGGACCACCCCGAACGGCCACAAGATCACGATCTTCCTGGAAGAAACCGGCCTGCCCTACCAGATCCATCCGATCAATATCGGCAAGGGCGACCAGTTCAAGCCCGACTTCCTGGCCATTGCGCCGAACAACCGCATTCCGGCCATCGTCGACCAGGCGCCGGCCGATGGCGGCGCGCCGATCTCGTTGTTCGAATCCGGCGCCATCCTGCAATACCTGGCCGAAAAGACCGGCCGCTTCCTGCCCGCCGACCTTCGCGGCCGCGCCGAGGTGTCGCAATGGCTGTTCTGGCAGATGGGCGGCCTGGGCCCCATGGCCGGCCAGAACCACCACTTCTCGGGCTATGCCCCCGAGCGCATTCCCTACGCCATCGACCGCTACGTCAAGGAAACCAACCGCCTGTACGGCGTGCTGAACAAGCGCCTGGCCGACCGCGAATTCGTGGCCGGCGACTATTCCATCGCCGACATGGCCGCCTACCCCTGGATCGTGCCGCACGCCAAGCAAGGCCAGGACCTGAACGACTTCCCCCACTTGAAGCGCTGGTTCGACGCCATTGCCGCGCGCCCGGCCACCCAACGCGCCTACGCGCTGGCAGACGGCATCAACACCACGCCGTCGGTCAGCGATGAGGAATCGCGCCGCATCCTGTTCGGCCAGACCGCCCAGCACGTGCGCTGAACGAGGCCCCCATGACCGATAACGCGACCGGCGCCGCCGGCACGAATTCCCCCCTGCGCTTTCGCCGCGCCACCCTGGCCGACCTGCCCGCCATCGTCGCCATGCTGGCCGACGACGAACTGGGGGCCAAGCGCGAAGATCCCTCCATTCCGCTGAACCCCCGCTACACTTCCGCTTTTACCGCCATCGAGCAGGACCCGAACCAGTTCTTCGCGGTGGTCGAGCGCGACGCGCACCTGGTCGGCTGTTTGCAGTTATCGTTCATACCCGGCCTGTCGCGGCTGGGCCAATGGCGCGGACAGATCGAGAGCGTGCGCATCGCCTCGTCCTCGCGCGGCCAGGGCCTGGGGCGCACCATGTTCGAGTGGGCCATCGAGCAGTGCCGTTCGCAGGGATGCGAAATGGTGCAGCTGACCACCGACCGCGCCCGGCCCGACGCCCGCCGCTTCTACGAAAGCCTGGGCTTCGTGGCCAGCCACGACGGCATGAAACTGAGCCTGTAGCGCCCCCCGGCGCCCAGGCCATCACTAAGGAGCGCCCCATGCACGGCGAATACAAAGTCCCCGGCGGCAAGCTGGTCGTCGCGGACCTCGAAGTCCAGGACGGCCGCCTGGCCAACGTCCGCATCAGCGGCGACTTTTTCCTGGAACCGCCCGAGGCCCTGGAAGCCATCAACAGCGGCCTGAACGGCATGCCGGCGGATGCCGGCGAGCTGGAACTCGCCGTGGCCGTGCAGTCGGCCCTGCCCGACAACACCGAGATGTTCGGTTTTTCGGCCGAAGCCGTGGCCGTGGTGCTGCGGAGGGCCCTGGCATGACCCGCACCGACTGGAACGACTACGACTGGCAACTGATCCACGAGCCGCCGCAGCCGCCCGCGCTGCACATGGCGCTGGATGCCGTCATCACCGACGAAGTCGGCGCCGGCACGCGCCCGCCCACCCTGCGCATCTGGGAATGGTCGGCGCCCGCGGTCGTGATCGGCCGCTTCCAATCGCTCAAGAACGAAGTCGATCCCGACGGCGCCGCGCGTCACGGCATCGAGGTCGTGCGCCGCGTCAGCGGCGGCGGCGCCATGTTCATCGAGCCTGGCAACAGCATCACCTATTCGCTCAGCGCCCCGCAGGCGCTGGTGCACGGCATGAGCTTCCAGGAGTCCTATGCTTTCCTGGACGCCTGGGTGCTGCAGGCGCTGCACGACCTGGGCATCAAGGCCTGGTACCAGCCCCTGAACGACATCGCCTCCGACATCGGCAAGATCGGCGGCGCCGCCCAGGCGCGCCGGGCCGGCGCGGTGCTGCATCACGTCACCATGTCCTACGACATCGACGCCGATAAAATGGTGGAAGTCTTGCGCATCGGGCGCGAGAAACTGTCGGACAAGGGCACCACCAGCGCCAAGAAGCGCGTCGACCCGCTGCGCACCCAGACCGGGCTGGCGCGCGAAGTCATCATCCAGCGCATGGTCGATACCTTCGCCGGGCTGCACCGCCTGACGCCGGGCCATCTGGGCGCCGCCACGCTGGCGAACGCCCAGGCCCAGGCCGCCGAGAAGTTCTCCACGCCCGAATGGACCGCGGTCGTCCCCTGACGGCCCCCGGGTTTACGTTCGACGGCCGCGCCGCAAGGTGCGGCCGGGTCTTTCTGGAGGTAGTTCAATGCGTCGCCCCTTTACGCCTCGCGGCGGGATAAGCGCCCTGCTCCTGGGCACCGCCCTCTTGGCGCTGGCCGGCTGCGGCAGTTCGCCGCCCGCCAACATCACGCTGGAATCGCCGGCATCGGCCGCGGCGGCAGCGTCCGCCACGCCCGAGAAAGTGGGCGACCTGTCCACCGAACGCATCAAGTGGTCGTCGGACAAGCCGGGCTGCAAGGGCGACTGCCCCCGCATCGAGATCGACAGCGTGGCGTTTCCCGGCATCCCCAAGCTGAGCGCGCTGGTCGACCACGTGCTGGCCTACATGACCGGCACCGACGCCAACCGCCGCGGCCCGTATGAAACGCTGTCGGAATACACCCAGTACTTCTGGTCCACCGCCCGCCCGCGCGACGCCACCTACTTCAAGGCCAGCGTCAAGGACACCGTGGGCGACGTCGTGTCCATCGAACTGCACACCGAACAATTCCTGACGGGCGCCGCGCACGGCATCCCGGCCACCCAGTACCTGAACTGGGAACGCAGCCGCGGCCGCGTCATGGCGCTGGACGAAGCCCTGATTCCCGGCCGCCGCGGCGAATACGTCGCCGCGCTGCAACGCGCCCACGCCAAGTGGCTGGCCGGCAACGCCGACGCCAAGCGCGACCCCGCGGCCTACAACAAGATGTGGCCGTTCCAGGAAAGCGACAACTTCGCCCTGACGCGCGACGGCATCGTGGTCAAGTACGACGCCTACTCCATCGCGCCGTACTCCCACGGCGAACCCGAACTGAGCATTCCCTACGCCGACCTGCGCGGCATTCTCAAGCCGGAACTCTTGCCCAAGTCCTGACGCGGCGGCGGCCGCCAGCGAACAGCCGCCCCCCGCTGGCCGGCCGCCCCGGGGCCGCCTCTTCCCGGGTTGCCGCCCCAAATGCAAACCGCCCCTTTCGGGGCGGCGTGCTTGTCTTCCTCACTGCTCCTCCAGCGCCGGGCCTGAACCCGGCGCAAGAAGACCTTACGGGTACAGGCCGCGCACCTGGCGGGCTTGCAGGATGCGCGTGCAAGCCACGATGAACGCGGCGGTGCGCAGCGTCACCTTGTGCTCTTTGGCCACCTGCGCCACCGAGGCGTAGGCTTCGCGCATGATGCGCTCCAGGCGCTGGTTGATCTCGTCTTCGCTCCAGAAGAAGCTGGAGAAGTCCTGCACCCACTCGAAGTACGACACGGTCACGCCGCCGGCATTGGCCAGCACGTCCGGCACCACGTACACGCCGTGTTCAGCCAGGATGTCGTCCGCTTCCGGGGTGGTCGGGCCGTTGGCGCCTTCCACCACGATCTTGGCGCGCACCTTGGCGGCGTTGTTCACGGTGATCTGGCTTTCCAGCGCGGCCGGGATCAGGAATTCGGTTTCGAGCGTCCAGAATTCGTCCTTGTCCAGGGCCTGGCCGCCAGAGAAGCCGCCCACGCCGCCATGTTGCGATACATGCGACAGCAGCTTGTGCACGTCCAGGCCGGCCGGGTTGTGCACCGTGCCGGTGTGGTCCTGTGCGGCGATGACCTTGGCGCCGGCTTCATGGAACAGGCGGGCGGCGGTGCCACCCACGTTGCCGAAGCCCTGCACCACCACGCGCGCCTTGGACACGTCGATGTTCAGGTCGCGCGCGGCTTCGCAGCCGACCACGAACACGCCGCGGCCGGTGGCCTCGACGCGGCCCAGGCTGCCGCCCAGCGCGATCGGCTTGCCGGTCACGACGCCGGTGGAGGTCGACCCTTCGTTCATGGAGTACGTGTCCATCATCCAGGCCATGGTCTGGGCGTTGGTGTTCACGTCAGGGGCGGGAATGTCCTTGGACGGTCCGATGATGACGCCGATTTCGGTGGTGTAGCGGCGCGTCATTCGCTCGAGTTCCGACTGCGACAGCTTGCGCGGGTCGACACGGATGCCGCCCTTGGCGCCGCCGTACGGCAGGTTCACCGCGGCGTTCTTGACCGACATCCAGGCGGCCAGCGCCATCACTTCCGACAGGGTGACGTCCTGGTGGAAGCGCACGCCGCCCTTGCCCGGGCCGCGCGAGGTGTTGTGCTGCACGCGGTAGCCTTCGAAGTGGGCCACGCTGCCGTTGTCCAGTTCGATCGGCACATCGACGATCAGCGAACGCTTCGGACGCTTCAGGGTCTCGACCCAGCGAGCCAGCGAGCCGAGGTACGGGGTGACCCGATCGACTTGTTGCAGGTAATTACCCCAGGGGCCGAGATCGTCGGCATTCAGATAAGACGGCAAGGCATGGGTGGGAGTTTGAGACATGAACATGCTCTCCTGACAAAGTTGCGCCATTTTATCCATAACCTTAATGCGTCCCCATATTTAATATAAATATTTTAATTGGGGACACATAAAAGCGGACGGATACCGCGAGCGTTGCCGAGCCTGCCGAAACGCTGCGCCTATCCTAGCCCTGCGAGACGCCAGCGTCCAGCCACCCAGTGCGACCCGCCCCGCTTGAAACCGACCCCGACTTCACCCAGAATCAGCCGGCCCCGGTTTTTTCTTCCCGGCACCGGCGGCTTGTAAAGCTTGTCACTTCCGCGTTCGGCAGCGGGCAACCCCCGCCTGCCATCTTGCCCTTATGAAAACCAACCATAGAGGTGCGCATGTCGGATTTTTCTCTCATTGACGGCCATGACCCGCGTTACGCGACCCTGCAAAAAGGGTTCAACCTGCGCTTTCCCAGCGCAGGCCAAGGCGCGAACGCCATTTACGTCTGCAAGACCCCGCAAGACGTGCTGGACGCGGCCAACGCCGCGCTGGCCCAGGGCTGCCGCATCACGGTGCGCAGTGGCGGCCACTGCTACGAAGGCTTCGTGGCCGACAAACTGCCCGAAGACCACGGCCAGCCCCTGGCCATCATCGATCTCAGCCTGATGACCGGCCTGCGCTACCGCGAGGCCGGCGACATCGCGTCGCCCTGGAACCCGGCAGCGCGCTACCGCTTCGCGGCGGCGTCCGGCAACCAGAACTGGGACGGCTACCTGGACCTGTACAAGACCGCCAACCGCACCCTGCCCGGCGGCTCGTGCTATTCGGTCGGCTCGGGCGGGCATATCGTGGGCGGCGGCTACGGCCTTCTGTCGCGGCTGCACGGACTGACGGTCGACTGGCTGTCCGGCGTGGACATCCTGGTGCCGCAGGGCCCGGGCGCGCGCAAGCTGGTCGCCAAACACGTCAACCTGCACAGCACCGGCAGCGACCGCGACCTGTTCATCGCGTGCCGCGGCGGCGGTGGCGGCAATTTCGGCATCATCCTGACCTACTACTACGCCGAGCTGCCCAAGGCGCCCCAGGAAGCCTACTGGCTGTCGCTGTCATACCCGTGGGACGGCTTCGGCACCGGCACGGCCGGCCGCGCCGCCTTCGCCCGCTTCATGCGGGCCTACTGGCAATGGTTCGCCGACCACGATGCCGACTGGAACAGCCCCGACCCGGCGCGCGCCAACGGCGGCCTGTTCACGCTGCTCAAGGTGCAGCACCGCTCCACCGGCGACATCGTGCTGAACATCCAGTACACCGGCCTGGACGGCAAGGTGGGCGGTGCGCGCGACCAGCCCTTCCTGGACTTCGTGGCCACCATGAACGCCGCGGCCGGCGCGTCGCCGGGCGTGAACCTAGCCTCGAGCTGGCATGGCCCGTCGCGGCGCGTGGTCGAACCGGTGATGCGCCGGTTGGCGCACCCTGTGGCCGATGCGCAGAAAATGGACTGGCTGTGGCTGACCCAGACCATCAACGGCTCGGGCAGCAACCAGCGCGGCAAGTACAAGTCCTCGTATCACAAGGCCAATTTCAGCGACGTCGAAATCATGGCGATGTGGGAATACCTGAATGGCTCGGACGACCCGCGGCTGAACCAGGCGCTGGTGCAGATCGATTCCTACGGCGGGCGCATCAACCGCAACGACGAAACCGCCAACCCCACCAGCGTCAGCCAGCGCGCCTCGCTGCTGAAGTCGCAGTTCCAGGTCTACTGGACCAACCCCGCCGACGACGCCTTCCACCTGAAATGGATCGCCGATCTGTACGACGAGTACTTCGCGCAGTACGGCGGCAAGCCCAGCTACCAGCCGGGCTCGCCGTTCCAGGGGTGCTACATCAACTATCCGGACACGGACATGAAGTACACCGACGCCAGCCGCAGCCGCATCGACCCGGACTGGCTGAACCTGTACTACGGCGACAAGGCCGCCGCCCTGATCGCCACCAAGCAGCAGGTGGATCCCGACAACCTCTTTCACCACGAGATGTCGATTCCGCTGACGCCGCCGCACGCTTGACGCACGCCTCACCCAGGCGTCATCCGCACGCAATCTGCGCATAGTGGGTGCGTAATCGGCGCCCAAAAACGAACCGGCCCGCGCGAAGCGGGCCGGTTTTCCTGGAACGCCCCGGCCACCTGGACCCGGGCGCCGCGTATCAGGCTGACACCAACTGCCAAGCCAGCCGCGCCGCCGCGCGGGCGCCATGGCCATCCACGTCGAAACGCGGATTGAACTCGGCCAGGTCGGCCAGGCGCAGCTTGCCGCTGGCCTTCACCCGCAGCACGATCTCTTCGATCACCACCATCGGCACGCCATAGGGCGCGGGCGCCGACACGCCGGGCATGACCGCCGCAGGCAGCACGTCCAGGTCGATCGTCAGGTACACGTGGCGCGCCCGGGCCAGCAAGGCATCGACGTTGGCCAGCCGCGCCTCCAGGTGGCGTTCCTGCATGTCGCGGTCTTCCACCCAGATGGCGCCCACTTCGGCAGCCCGCGCGTACAGCGCCGGGGTATTGGCCAACCGCGACACGCCCAGGCAAGCGTATTGGAACGCCAGGCCCTGCGCCTCGCAGTAGTGCGCGATCTGGTCGAACGGCGTGCCCGAACTACCCGGGCGGCCGGTGCGCAGGTCGAAGTGCGCATCCAGGTTCAGCACCAGCACGGGGCCGGCGTCGTCCCGGCCCGCCAGCCAGCGCGCCAGGCCCTGGAAGCTGCCCCAGGCGATCTCATGGCCGCCGCCCAGCACCACCGGGCGGGCGCCCTGTTGCAGCAGGTCGGCCACGGCCAGGCCCAGGCGTTCCTGCGCGTCTTCCAGCTGGTCGCCGTCGCAGGCCACGTCGCCCGCGTCGAGCAGGCGCGTCAAGCCATGCGCCGGCAGGCCGGCCATGAACTTGCGGATGCCGGCCGGGCCGGCGGCCGCGCCAATGCGGCCCTGGTTGCGCGCCACGCCCGCATCGCAGGCAAAGCCCAGGATCACGGCTTCGCCCTTGGCCACCGCCTGCCCGGCGGCCGGCTCGACGATGTGCGCCAGGCGGCGCGTGTCGCCGCGTTCGGCGCTGTCGTCACGGGCAGTCCACAGGCTTTTGTCCAGTTGCGCCGTCGTCATGCCGCCCCCTGCCCTGCACTGAGCACCGCCTGCAGGAATTCGCGGGTGCGGGCCTCGCGCGGCTGGCTGAAGATGACCTCGGGCGAGCCCGATTCCAGGATCACGCCGCCGTCCATCACGGCCACCACGTCGGCCACGTCGCGCGCAAAGCCCATTTCGTGGGTCACGACCATCATGGTCATGCCTTCGCGGGCCAAGAGCTTCATCACCTGCAGCACTTCGCCCACCAGTTCCGGGTCCAAAGCGGACGTCGGCTCGTCGAACAGCATGACCTTGGGCTGCATCGCCAGCGCGCGGGCAATCGCCACGCGCTGCTTCTGGCCGCCCGACAGGCTGGCCGGCATGGCCGACATCTTCTGCGACAGGCCAACCTTGGCCAGCAGGTCGGCCGCCAGTTCGTTGGCCTCGTCGCGGCCCATGCCACGCAGCTTGCGCGGCCCGACCGTGACGTTTTCCAGCACCGACAGGTGCGGGAACAGGTTGAAGCCCTGGAACACCATGCCCACCTGCATGCGCAGCTGGTTCAGCTGAGCCTCGGGCAGCATTTCGCCGTTGTCCTGCAGCGTCTGGCCGCAGATCTCCACGGTGCCGCCCTGCGCCACTTCCAGCCCGTTGCAGCAGCGCAGCAAGGTGCTCTTGCCCGAGCCGCTGGGCCCGATCACCACCACCACCTGCGACGGCAGCACGTCAAAGTCGATGCCGCGCAGCACGGCGTGGTCGCCGTAGGATTTTTCCAGTCCGCGGATGCGGATCATTTCTTTCGGGTTTCCGAAGTTCATTGCACCATCCCCCCGGCACGCAGGCGTTGTTCGATCTGGCGCAGAATCACCATGGCCACCGTGGTCAGCACCAGATAGATCAGCGCCACCACCAGATAGGTTTCCAGCGAGCGGTACGACACGCTGATGATCTTCTGGCCTTCGTGCATCAGGTCATGGATGGTCAGCAACGACACCAGCGCGGAATTCTTGATCAGCGCGATGAACTCGTTGCCCAGCGGCGGAATCATGCGCACCACGGCCTGCGGCAGGATGATGATGCGCATGGCCTGGCCCGACGACATGCCCAGCGAACGGGCCGCCTCGGTCTGGCCGCGATCCACCGACTGGATCGCGCCGCGCACGATTTCCGACACATAGGCGCCGGAATACATGCCCAGACCCAGCACGCCGCACGCAAACGCGGGCAGCGTCACGCCAAACTGCGGCAGGCCGAAGAACCAGATGAACAGCTGCACCAGCAAGGGCGTGCCGCGAAAGAACAGCAGGTAGGTGCTGCACAGGTTGTAGATGATGCGGCGTTGCGGGTTGAGCCGGCCCACACCGACCAGCAGGCCGATCACGCAGCCCAGCAGCAGCGCGCCGGCGGTCACCTCGATGGTGACCAGCGCGCCGCGCAGAAGCGAGTCGTAGTCGGCAAAGACAGGGGCAAAGTCCAGGTTCATTTCGCGGGCGCCTCGAACCACTTGTTGACGATGGCCTGGTAGCTGCCATCGGCCTTGATCTTCTTGAGCGCCTCATTCAGGCCGCGGGTCAGCTCGGGCTTGCTCTTGGGCACGGCGATGCCGTAGTCCTCGGTGGTGACCTGCTCGTCCAGCACGGCCAGGTCAGTCGTGCTCTGCGCGAACAGCTTGGCGGCGGGCTTGCCCGTCACCGCGGCGTCGGCGCGGCCGATCTGCACCAGGTTGAACATCTCCTGGTTCTTCTCGACTTCCACGCGCTGCACCGACGGGTAGTGTTCCTTCAGGTAGTTGACCGACTTGGTGCCGACCTGCACCGACACCTTGCGGCCGTCCAGGTCCTTCAGGCCCTTGATGTCGCCGCCCTTCTTGGTCAGGACGACCAGGCCGCCTGCGTAGTACGGGTCGGTGAAGTCCACCACCTTGCTGCGCTCGGGCGTGATGTAGATGGCAGACACGGCAATGTCGGCGCGGCCGGCTTGCAGGGCGGGAATCAGGCCCTTGAAGTCGATGTCGATCCATTCGACCTTCTTGCCCATGGCGGCGGCCAGGGCCTCGACCAGTTCGATGTCAAAGCCCGTGCGCTTGCCGTCCTTGACGAATTCCATGGGCGGGAAGGTGGCGTCGGTCACGGCGCGAATGGTTTCCTGGGCGTGGGCAGAGCCGGCGGTCCAGGCCAGGCCCAGCGTCAGGGCGGCGGTCAGCAATGTGCGGCGAGTGGTCATGGCGGGTCCTAAAAGGAATGAGTGGGTACGGGGGTACGTCTATCGGTACGGCGTAAGGCCAGCGGCGTCTAGAGATGAGGCGGGAATGGCGGGGACAGCGAGGAATCCGGAATGGCGGCGTCAGTGCGCCTGCAACTTGGCAGAAATGCGGCGGGCCGCGGCCACGGTCAGGTCGATGAAGGCCTGGGGCCGCTGGTCGGCACGGGTGGACGGGGCCATCAACGTAATGGAGGCCACCGCCTGGTTGGCGCGCTGGAAGATCGGCACGCTCACGCCCCAGACGCCGGCATCGACTTCGCTGTCGGTCACGGCATAGCCCTGGGCGCGGATGGCTTCCAGCTCATCGGCCAGGCGCGCCACGTCCACGCCAGGCTCTTTGGCCAGGAACGTCAGCGCGGTCTGCAGGCGCGCGGCCGGCATGAAGGCCAGCAACGACTTGGCCGAGGCGCCGCGGGCCAGCGGCAGGCCGCGGCCCTTGGTGAAGGAACAGCGCAGCGGGTGCTGGCTTTCGACCATGTCCAGGCACACGGCCTGGTCCTTGACGGCCACCAGCAGGCCGATGGTCTCGCCCGACGCGGCGGCCAGCGCCGCCATGTCCGGCTGCGCTTCGTGAATCAGGAATGACGACTGGTCGAACCCCCAGGCCAGTTGCACGCACAGCGGGCCGGGGCCGTATTCGCCCTCGTGCTCGGCCACGAAGCCCCAGCGCTTGAGCAGCCCCACCTGGCGGTACAGCGTGCTTTGGGCCAGGCCGGTCTTTTCCGCCAGTGCGGCAATGCTCAAGGGGCCATCGTGCCGGGCCAAGGTGGCCAACACATACAAGACGCGATCCGCGCCTGCCCCAACCGACTGATCCGACATGAAAAACGCACTCCCAGCATTGATGAAGCGCAGATTATCAATTTATGGCGGTTGAGCTTCAAAATATTCCCACTCAGTGAGAATGCACAGGGAAAACCCCGAATCAGGAAGGCAAAAAAGTCAGACGGGGCCGAGCCCGACACCCATCCGAGCCCGCCGACCTCCCTGCGGACCCGTCCCCTCTTGGCACGCCCCAAAAGAAAAACCCGCCGGACGGCGGGTTTTCAGGGGAAGCAGCAAGGCCGCACGGGCCGGCAAGGATCAGGGCGATGCGGGCGTGTCGTAGTTGTTCAGGCGCACGCCCGACACGCCACCCACGCCCGGCGACGCCGGGGCAGCCTTGGGGCTGGCGTTGCCCGTGCCCGGGGCAGGTTGCGCCATCGGCGGCGGCGCGTCGGCAGACGGCGGATTCGCGGGTGCGGCGTCCGGCGTCGCAGCGACATCGGCCGGATCGGGTTCCGGCTCGGGCGGCTCGCTGGCGCGGCGGGCGCGCTTGGACGCTTCCTGCTGGGCGATCAGCTTCTGCAACTCCGCCGCCAGGGCGGTGGACTTGCCGGTGCGCGCCCAGTCGGACGCATCCTGCCCCTTGGTGTCGCGGGTGGTGATATCGGCGCCCGCCTTGAGCAGCAGGTCCACCATGGGCTTGTTGCCGGACAGCGCCGCCATCATCAACGGGGTTTCGCCGTTGGGCGCCGGCGCGTTCACCATCGCCTTGTTGTCCAGGAGCAGCCGGGCCATGGCCATCTGGCCCTTGGACGCGGCGTAGTGCAGCGGCGTCCAGCCCAGGCGGTTGACCTGGGCGCCGCGCGCCATCAGGCTGCGGGCGCGGTCGACCTGGCCGGCAATGGCCAGGTACATCAGCGGGGTCTCGCCCGCCGGGTTCTCGGCATTGACGTCGGTGCGCGGGTCGGCCGCCAGCACGTCGAACACCTTCCAGGCGCCATCCACCACGGCCCGCATCAGGGCCGGCTGGCCATTGCGGTAGCGCACGTTGGGATCCGCGCCCTGGGCCAGCAGGTCCTTGATGTCGTCCGGATAATCGTTGGCGACGTAGACCCACCAATCGGCCGGATTGGCCGCCTGCGCCAACGGGGCCGACAGGCCGAGGCACAGCGCCAGCAAGGCGTTGCGGCCATGCGCAACAAGGCGGCGGGACAAGGCGGTGCGGACGGTCATGGCGCTCCTGATAATTTACTTTAAGTAATTCAGATTAAATTATCTCTTTATCTTATTGAAAAGATTAAAGAAATTTTCCGTAGAGGCCTTGGCCACCTCGGCCACGCTGATGCCCTTCAGGTCGGCGATCTTCTCGGCCACGTGGATCACCTTGGACGGATCGTTGATCTTGCCACGGTACGGCACCGGCGCCAGGTACGGCGAATCGGTCTCGATCAGCAGGCGGTCCAGCGGCACCTTGGCGGCCACCTCGTGCACGATGTGCGCATTCTTGAACGTCACGATGCCCGACAGCGAGATATGGAAGTTCTGGTCCAGCGCCGCCTGGGCCACTTCCCAGGTTTCGGTGAAACAGTGCATCACCCCGCCCACTTCGGCCGCGCCCTCTTCGCGCAGCATGCGCACGGTGTCTTCGGCGGACGAACGGGTATGCACGATCAGCGGCAGCCCCACGTCGCGCGCGGCGCGGATGTGGCGGCGAAAGCGCTCGCGCTGCCAATCCAGCGGCTCGGACAGCCGGTAGTAGTCCAGCCCGGTCTCGCCGATGGCCACCACCTTGGGGTGGGCCGCCAGGCGCAACAGTTCGGCGGGTTCGGGGTCGGGCGTGTCTTCGTAGTCGGGGTGCACGCCCACCGAGGCCCACAGGTTGGCCTGCGGCTCCACCAGCGACATCAGGCCCGGCCATTCGGGCATGTTGACGCTGACCACCAGCGCGTGGGTCACCTGGTTGGCGGCCATCCGGTCGAGAATGGCCGGCAGGTCGGCGGCCAGCTCGGGGAAATTCAAATGGCAGTGGGAATCGACGTACATGGAATTCGGCTTCGGATTGCGCCGCCCGGGCGGGCCGGACGGCGGCGGGTTACGCCTGGCAGGATAGCACCACGCGCTGCAACGTCGCGTGGGCGAAAAGCTTGGCATTCAGGGGGTGGGTGGCCAGCGCCCGTTGGCGCGTGAGCCAGCGGGCGGACTCGGCCACGCGCGCGGTGTTCATGCGGGCGGCCACCTGGGCCACGCCGGCCGCCAGCGCCGGGAAATAACGCACCGGCGCGCCGGCCGCGGCCAGCATCAGGTCGGTGTACAGGCGCTGCAACGCGTCGATCCATTCGGCGGGCGCGATCTTTTCCAGCGTTTCGGCCAGGGTGCCGACGTCGGGCGCCTGGCCCTTGGCCAGCGGGCCGATCAATTGGGTCAACCACGGCGGGCAGGCGGTTTCGGCATGCTGCGCCAGGCGCAGCGCGGCCAGCGGCGCCCCGCCCGCGGCGGCCAGCCATTCGCGCGCCGGCTCCACGTTCTGGTCGCGCAGCCATTGCAGTGCGGTGTCCGGGTCCGGCGCCGGCAGCGGCAGGCGGCGGCAGCGCGACACCAGCGTCGGCAGCAGCCGGTCGGGCGCGTCGGCCACCAGCAGGAAGACGGTGTGCGGCGGCGGCTCTTCCAGCACCTTGAGCAAGGCGTTGGACGACACCACGTTCAGCGCGTGGGCCGGGTACAGCAGCGCCACCCGCCAGCCGCCCCGGTGGGTGGCGGTGTTGAACCAGGATTCCAGCGAACGGATCTGGTCGATGCGGATTTCCTTGGACGGCGCCTTCTTGGCGGCGCCGGTGGCCGGCTCGGCGTCGTCGGACGCTTCAGCGGCGTCGGCGCCCTCTTCGACCGCCACGGCCTCGGGCCGGATGCGGCGCAGGTCGGGGTGGTTGCCGCTGGCGAACCAGGCACAGGCGGCGCAATGGCCGCAGGCCAGGCCGTCTTGCGGGGTTTCGCACAGCAGGCTGGCGGCGGCGGCAATGGCGAAGTCCAGCTTGCCGATGCCGGCCAGGCCGTGCACCAGCCAGGCGTGGGCGAAACGGTCGCGGTTGCCCAGCCAGGCCCGCGCCGTCTCCATCTGCCAGGGCAGGAACTGGGGCGCGCTCATGGGCGGGCTGCCACCAGTTCGCGCAGGCCGGCTTCCAGGTCGGCGCGGATTGCGGCGATGGTGCGGGTCGAGTCGATCACGCGGATGCGACCCGGATCGGCCGCGGCGCGCGCCTGATAGGCCGCGCGGGTGCGCTCGAAGAACGCGGCGCCCTCGCGCTCGAACCGGTCGGGTTCGCGCGCATCGGCCAGCCGCGCCCGCGCCACGTCCAGCGGCACGTCGAACAGCCAGGTGCGGTCGGGCTGGCCCGCCTGCATCCAGGTTTCCAGGGTGGCGACGCGCTCAGCGCCCAGGCCGCGGCCTCCGCCCTGGTAGGCGTAGGTGGCATCGGTATAGCGGTCGCAGACCACCCAGGTGCCGCGCGCCAGCGCCGGCTCGATGACCTGGCGCGCATGTTCGCAGCGCGCCGCGAACATCAGCAGCGTTTCGGTGTCCAGGCCCATCGTGTCGGTCAAGACCAGCGCGCGCAGCTTTTCGCCCAGCGGCGTGCCGCCGGGCTCGCGGGTCGAGACGACCTCAAGGCCCTGCCCGCGCAGGAAATCGGCGATCCAGTCGGTGTGGGTACTTTTACCCGCGCCGTCCACTCCCTCCAGCGTGATGAAGCGTCCGCGTGAGGTCATTGGTCTTGTCCTTGTGCTGGTGCCGGATCGGCATCCGGCGTCGAAGTGGGAGCCTGGGCCGGCGCGGCGGGCGCCGGGGTGGGCGCGCCTGCAGG
>NZ_CADIJO010000025.1 GCF_902859705.1 Achromobacter deleyi
AGTTACGCCTGACGACCATAGCAAGGTGGTACCACTCCTTCCCATCCCGAACAGGACAGTGAAACGCCTTTGCGCCGATGATAGTGGACGGACGTCTGTGAAAGTAGGTCATCGTCAGGCTTTTATTCCGCAAAACCCCATAGGCTCTCGCCTGTGGGGTTTTGTCTTTGTGGCGACAGAAAGCCTGAGTCGCGACGCCACAAACACAACAATACAAAAAAAGCCCCAGGGCGGCTGCGCCGCCCTGGGGCTTTTGCGTGGGCATCGAGCATGGAATACGCAGGGCCAGGTGCTGTGAATTGGCCGGCGCCTGGCCTGAAAATGGAAGCCTTGAAGGCCCGTCAACGGGGCTGCGAGCCGCGCCAATATTGAATGTGCCCAAATAACAACGCTCGTGGGCCAGATGGCTTTGTGCGGTAAGATTGACTGAGTCAATTGTTGGAGCGTAATCGTGAGTGATACCCAGACCCCCGCGCCCGGTACGGCATTAGACCTGCGCACGCTGACCCATGTGGCCTACGGCTTGTTTGCCCTGGGCTTTCTGACCAGTGGCTTCCTGGGCATTGCTACGTTGGCCGCCGTCGTGTTGATGTACCTGAAGCGTTCGGATGCCGCCGGCACCGTTTACGCAGCCCATTTCGACTGGCTGCTGCGCACCTTCTGGTGGGCCTTGCTGTGGCTGGCCATCAGCGGCCTGGCTCTGGTGATCTATATTGGTTGGATTGGTGTGGTCGCCACGGTTGTTTGGGGCCTGTACCGCCTGATCAAGGGCTGGCTGTCCCTGCTGGACGGCACGGCGCCGACCACCTACGCTTGATTGCAGGCGTCCTCGACGAAAGGCCGGCAACATGCCGGCCTTTTGCATTGTCAGCTCAGAACCACGTACAGCGCGACCAGCAACATCGAGGTGCCGAAGATCGCTGCCTGGATGCGTACCGCGCGCGGCGAATTGAAGCGGCCGAGGATGACCTTGCCGCCATAGATCCAGGGGAAATGGCAGAGCAACCCCAATACCGCGAAAGCCGCGCTGAGCTGGCCTACCTGCAGGGATAGGCTGACGTCCGGCGTCAGGAACTGAGCGAACATGACGACGATCATCGAATGGATTTTCGGGTTGAGGATCACGCAGATGAAGCCGTCGGCAAACCGCAGGCGCCTGTCGGGCTCGGCGTGATCGGCGGGTTTGACCGACGCGCGGAAAAAGCACCAGGCCAGGTAGAGCAGATAGGTGGCGCCGGCCCATTTCAGGGCGACGTGGATCTGAGGATGCTCGTGCAGCGCGCCGCCCAAGCCCAGCCCGTATAGCGCACAAAGGGCCAGATTGGCGGCTTCGAAACCCATCCAGAATGGTACGGATCCGCCGATGCCATAGCGGCCGCCCGCGGTGGCCAACAAGGTGTTGCCCGGCCCGGGACTGATGATCATGGGTGCTGCGTATCCCAGGAATGCCGCCCACATTTCCCAACCTGCCATGACTGCTCCCTGCTGTTGTACAGGCCGGCGCGAAGGTCAGGTGGGCGCCGACGGAATGGCCATTAGACGGGTCTTACTGGTGCGCTCAAAACGATCTATTCTCATGGCTTCGATAACCCTGGCTAATCGAGAAAATGCGACGTCTGCCTCCGATGAGCGCAATGCGAGCGTTCGAATCCGCTGCGCGGCATTTGAGTTTCACGCGGGCCGCTGCCGAGCTGTGCGTGACGCAGGCTGCCGTCAGCCATCAGGTACGGCAGTTGGAGCAATGGCTGGGCAGGTCTCTCTTCCTGCGGCGCGGGCATACGTTGGCGCTGACCCACAAGGGCCGGGCTTATCTCGATGAGCTATCGCTCGCGTTTGACCGCATGGCTGCGGCAACCGAACAGGTTCGCGAGCGCAAGGACGGGCCGCTGCGCATCACGGCATTGCCGTCCTTCGCGTCTCGTTGGTTGCTGCCGCGCTTGCCGACGTTTCGGGCACGTCATCCCGACATAGAAATCAAGTTCTCCAGTTCCGTGCAGCTTTGGTCGGGCGATGATGAATTCGATCTGGGGATACGCTCTGGCTTGGGGCGTTGGCCGGGGTTGAAGGCGGACCTGATCGCACGTGAGTATTTGAGTCCGGTATGCAGCCCGACTCTGCTGCAAGAGCAATCGGTGCTGGCTCAACCCGCAGGCCTGACAAGCGTCATGCTGTTGCACGACGAGCCGCGCGCCGCCTGGCGGCACTGGGCAGAGCTGGCGGGTGTGTCGCTTGACCTGGATCGAGGCGTGCAGTTCAGTGATGCCGCGCTTGTGCTGCAAGCGGCTGCCGATGGCCTGGGCGTGGCGTTGGGCCGCTTGATGTTGGCCGCTGATGATCTGCGGGCTGGGCGCCTTGTGCAGTTGTTTGACCAGGCGCTACCCAATGACTTCAGTTATTGGCTGGTCTATGCGCATGCGACGGCACAGCGGCCTGAAGCCGCGGCATTCAGGGCGTGGCTACTGGAGGCGGCGCACGAACACACCGGCAAGACAGCGCGTCAAGCGAGGGCGGGCACTATGCTGAACTAGGAGGGGGAGGCTGTGCCCAACGCGGGTGTGGGTCAAGCCACGCAAGGCGGAAAGCCTGCGGAACTGCATCGGCGGGGAGACGCCGTAAGTCGGGTCCGCCCGGCGTTCAAGCCAGGGCGTCGCGACAGTATCGAGGCAGGGACGTACGAGGTACGCCCTTTGCCTGCTTACTTCAGATGTGCGTTGACCAGCTTGGTCAGTTCGAACATCGTGACCTGATCCTTGCCAAAGATCGGGCGCAGCTTGGCATCGGCGTTGATGTTGCGCTTGTTGCTGGCGTCTTGCAGGTTGTGCTTCTTGATGTATTCCCAGATCTTCTTGGTGACCTCGGTGCGCGGCACGGCTTCCGAACCGATCACAGCAGCCAATTCGGCGCTGGGAGTCAGGGGCTTCATGAATGCAGCGTTCGGCTTGCGCGCGGTCGCGGGTTTGGAGGTTGTGGCCATAATGCGGCGCTCCTTCTCTGGCTGTTGGAAAAATTGTCCTGCGGCCGGAGCATAACGTGTCTCTCCCGTAAAGACAAAGGCATTTATCCTCTGTAGCAACTAAAATGTCCCGACCGTCCCCCACCTCACGTCATTCTGTAACCTCCTATGTACGCACGTTCTCCTTTGGAATCAATTCGGCTGTTTCATGACGAATTGACGGCGCTGCGGCGCGATTTGCATGCTCATCCAGAATTGGGCTTCGAAGAAGTCCGTACCTCCGGGATCGTCGCGGGCGCGCTGGAGGCGCTGGGAATCGAGGTGCATCGAGGCATCGGCAAGACCGGTGTGGTGGGTGTCATTCGCGGCAAGCGCTGCGACAGCGGCCGGATGATCGGCCTGCGTGCCGACATGGATGCCTTGCCCATGACCGAAGACAACGACTTCGGCCACAAGTCCACCAAGCCCGGCCTGATGCACGGTTGCGGCCATGATGGCCATACGGCGGTGCTGATCGGGGCGGCCAAGTACCTGGCCCAGACGCGCAATTTCGACGGTACGGCGGTGCTGATCTTCCAGCCGGCCGAAGAAGGGCGCGGTGGCGCGAAAGCCATGCTAGAAGATGGGTTATTCGATACGTTTCCGTGTGATGCGATTTACGCGTTGCATAATTGGCCAGGCCTGAAGCCTGGCACCATCGGCATCAATCCCGGGCCGATGATGGCGGCCGCAGATCGCTTCGAGATCCAGATCACCGGTCGCGGCGGCCACGGCGCGCATCCTTACCAGACGATCGACCCCGTGACCATCGCCGGTCAGATCATCACGGCGTTGCAGACCATCGTGTCGCGTAACGTCAATCCGCTGGATTCCGCGGTAGTCTCGATCGGATCGATGCAGGCTGGGCACCCCGGCGCGATGAGCGTGATCCCGCGCGAAGCCAAGCTGGTGGGCACGGTGCGCACGTTCCGCAAGTCGGTGCAGGAAATGGTCGAGACGCGCATGCGCGAATTGGTCACTGCCATCGCCGGTGCGTTCGGCGGCACGGCTGAACTGATCTATGAACGTATCTATCCCGCAACCCTGAACACGCCGCAGCACGCCAATCTTGTCGCCGACATCGCTACCGAGATGATCGGCAAGGAGAACGTCGTGCGTGACCTGGTACCGTCGATGGGTTCGGAAGATTTTTCCTTCATGTTGCAGAGCAAGCCCGGCGCGTATTTCCGGCTGGGGCAGGGCGGGGCCGATTCCGGCTGCGTGCTGCACAACTCGCATTTTGATTTCAACGATGCCGTCATTCCCCTGGGCAGCGCGATGTTCTGCGCGCTGGCCGAACGGGGCATGCCGCTGGCAGATTAAGAAGCTTCCCATGTCTACGCAAAACCCCCAGCAACTGATCATCACCCGCCCCGACGACTGGCACCTGCACCTGCGCGACGGCACGGCGCTGGAAGCCGTGGTGGCGGATACCGCCCGGCAATTCGCCCGCGCCATCATCATGCCGAACCTGAAGCCGCCGGTGACCACCACCGAGCAGGCGCTGGCCTACCGTGGCCGCATCCTGGCTGCGCTGACCAAGGCGGGCGGCAACGCCGACGCGTTCACGCCGCTGATGACGCTGTACCTGACCGATAACACGTCGGCCGAAGAGATTTTCCGTGCGCACGAGTCCGGCCAGGTCTACGCCGTGAAGCTGTACCCGGCGGGTGCGACCACCAATTCCGATGCCGGCGTGACCGACCTGCTGGGCAAGTGCGCCAAGGCGCTGGAAGCGCTGGAAAAATGCGGCATGCCGCTGCTGGTGCATGGCGAAGTGACCGATCCGTCGATCGACGTGTTCGACCGCGAGGCAATCTTCGTGGAACGCGTCATGAAGCCGCTGCGCCGCGCCTTCCCGGCGCTGAAGGTGGTGTTCGAGCACATCACGACCAAGGAAGGCGCCGAGTACGTGCGCGATGCCGAAGGTCCGATCGCGGCCACGATCACGCCGCAGCACATGCTGTACAACCGCAACGCCATTTTCCAGGGCGGCGTTCGGCCGCACTGGTACTGCCTGCCGATTCTCAAGCGTGAAACGCACCGCCTGGCATTGGTGGAAGCCGCGACCAGCGGCAGCCCGCGATTCTTCCTGGGCACGGACAGCGCGCCGCATGCGCGCGGCCTGAAGGAACACGCCTGCGGCTGTGCCGGTTGCTACACGGCGCTGCACGCCATGGAGCTGTACGCCACGGCGTTCGATGCCGTCGGCAAGCTGGACAAGCTGGAAGGCTTTGCCAGCTTCCATGGTCCGGACTTCTATGGCCTGCCGCGCAATACGGGCACGCTGACGCTGGTACGCGAAAGCTTCCAGATTCCGGATGAGGTGCCGTTCGGCAATACGGCGCTGGTGCCGCTGGCCGCGGGTGAAACCCTGGCCTGGCGCGCAGCAGTCTGACCGCGGGCGGCCTTGCCGCCCATTCATGACATGCCACTATCTATATATATAGATAGTGGCGTTGTCTTTACAGGGCGCCTTCGCGGCGCGCCTCGAGCAGCTCCCAGCGGGCGAACTTTTCTTCGAGCTCGCTTTCGAGCTTGGACAGTTCGCCGTTGATGCGCTCGACTTCGGCCGGGGCATCGCGATACAGGCTGCCGTCGGCCAGCTTGCCGGCCAGTTCGGCCTGCTTGGCTTCCAGTGCGGCGATGGCCTCGGGCAGGCCTTCCAGTTCGCGCAGTTCCCACGAGTTCATCTTGGCGGTCTTGGCCGGCTTGGGCTTGGCGGCCTTGGCGCGCGCCGCCGCCTCGTCGGCAGCCTTGATCGCCTTTTCGGCGTCTTCGCCGTTCGGCGATGCCGGGCGCTGGGCGACCCATTCGTCATAGCCGCCCACGTAGTCGCGCCAGCGGCCGTGGCCTTCATAGGCGATGGTCTGCGTGACGACGTTGTTCAAAAAGGCGCGATCGTGGCTGACCAGCAGGACGGTGCCGGAATATTCCTGCAGCAGTTCTTCCAGCAGTTCGAGCGTTTCGATGTCCAGGTCGTTGGTGGGTTCGTCCAGTACCAGGACGTTGGCCGGGCGGGCAAACAGGCGCGCCAGCAGCAGGCGGGCGCGCTCGCCGCCGGACAGGCTGCGTACCGGTGAGCCGGCGCGGGCGGGCGAGAACAGGAAGTCGCCCAGGTAGCTCATGACGTGCTTGCGCGTGCCGCCGATTTCCACCCATTCGCTGCCCGGGCTGATGATGTCGACCAGGGTGGCGTTTTCATCCAGTTGGGCGCGCATCTGGTCGAAATAGGCGACCGAGACGTTGGTGCCCAGGCGGGTCTTGCCGCTGTCGGGCTGCATTTCACCGAGGATGAGCTTGAGCAGCGTGGTCTTGCCGGCGCCATTGGGCCCGACGATGCCGATGCGGTCGCCGCGCAGCAGCGTGGTGGAGTAGTCGTCCACCACGATCTTGTCGCCAAAGCGCTTGCTGACGTGTTCCAGCTCGGCCACCATCTTGCCCGAGCGTTGGCCCTCGGCCAGCGCCAGCGATACGTCGCCGACGCGTTCGCGGCGCTCGGCGCGTTCGACGCGCAGCTTCTCCAGCCGGCGCACGCGGCCTTCGTTGCGGGTGCGGCGCGCTTCCACGCCCTTGCGAATCCAGACTTCTTCCTGGGCCAGCAGCTTGTCGAAGCGCGCCTGCTCCAGGCGTTCGGATTCGAGCCACTGCGCCTTGCGCTCCTGCCATTGCGAGAAATTGCCGGGGAAGCTGAGCAGGCGTCCGCGATCGAGTTCGACGATGCGGGTGGCCACCGAATCCAGGAAGCGGCGATCGTGGGTGATGATGACCGCGGCGCCCTTCCAGGTGCGCAGCATCTCTTCCAGCCAGGCGATGCCTTCGAAGTCGAGGTGGTTGGTGGGTTCGTCCAGCAGCAGCAGGTCGGGTTCGTCGACCAGGGCGCGGGCCAGCGCGACGCGCTTGCGGGTGCCGCCGGACAGGCCGGCAATCTGCGCGTCCGCGGGCAGGCCCAGCTTTTCGAGCACCGAGCGCACGCGCGACGGGCGCTGCCAGTCTTCGTGGTCGTCGCCCAGGTTGCAGACGACGTCAAAGACGGTGGCGTTCTCGTCGAGCTCGGGTTCCTGTTCGACCGTGGCCACGCGCAGGCCCGACGTGCGGGCGATATCGCCGTCGTCGGGCAGGGTGCGGCCATCGAGCAGGCGGAGCAGCGAGGACTTGCCGGCGCCGTTGCGGCCGATGAGGCCGATGCGCTCGCCGGCCTGGATGGCGAAGTCGGCGTGGTCCAGCAGCGGGTGGTGGCCATAGGCCAGCTGGATGTCGGTCAGGGTGATGAGAGTTGCGAGGGCCATGTAGTGGTAGTGTCTGCTGCGTCTAGGCGGATCAAGCGCTATTGTCGCAGGAACCCTGCCGGGTCGTTTGGGCCCTCTGGGGGACAGGCTCGCAACCTGTACTAGAATACGCACCGCAAGGCGGGTCGGGCGATCGCGGTGGATGCGAATCCATCGAGGAAGGTCCGGACTCCATAGGGCAGGGTAACGGCTAACGGCCGTCCGGCTGCGTCTTCGGGCGCGGACGAGGAATAGGACCACAGAGACGAGTCTGCGGGGCGGGCGCGCCAGTCGCGCACTGATACGGCCATCTCCGTATTGCGCCGGTCGGCAACGATCGGCGGCATCGCAGGGTGAAACGCGGCAACCTCTACCCGGAGCAACATCAAATAGGCATGCGTGCGGCTTTCGGGCCGCGAAGGGCGGCTCCGTTCAAGCATGCGGGTAGGTGGCTACAGCGGCTCAGCAATGATCCGCGCAGAGGAATGATTGCCCGCCAGGGAAACCTGGCGTACAGAATCCGGCCTATAGACCCGTCTTGCATTGAATTTCTCTTCCGTGCGGCGCCGGCGGCTTTTTTTCAAAGCCCATGGTGCGGCAGCCAGCGCGGAACGCCCGCCAGTCTTCGGCCAGCGGGCCAGGTAAAACAATGCAAAGGCATCGTTAGCCGCCACTTCTTAAGAAGCACTTTTAGTTAGTGACGCAACCTCCTGATTTATTAGGAGGTTTTTCTTTTTGCGCATTTACAAGTTGCTCTAAGTCCTTGTTGTGATTGAAAAAATTGCAACCGCGCGCTTGACCGCCCCATTGCCATACCGTAGAGTGGGAAATAGTAGGAAATTGTGCAATTAAGTGGGGTAAAAGTGGTGTTTCAGGGAAGCAGCGCGCTCACGCTGGATGCCAAGGGACGGATCTCGATTCCGACCCGGCATCGTGACGCGCTGGTGTCGCAGGCCGAAGGCCGCCTGACCCTGACTCGCCATCCAGACGGCTGCCTGCTGGTGTACCCGCGGCCCGAGTGGGAAAAGAAGCGCGAGCAGATTGCCGCCTTTCCCATGACGGCTCGCGCGTTGCAGCGGCTGTTGCTGGGCAACGCTCAGGACGTGGAACTGGACGGCTCTGGCCGCGTCCTGATCGCGCCTGAACTGCGCAACGCTTCCGGTATGACGCGCGATGTGATGCTGCTCGGTCTGGGCGCTCATTTCGAGCTGTGGGATGCCGCTACCCTGGCAAGCCGAGAGGCTGAAGACCTGGCCAAGGGTATGCCGGATGTGTTGAATCAGTTTTCGTTCTGAAAAAGTTATGGAATTCGAACATCGGCCCGTCCTGCTGGAGCCGACGGTGGACGCGCTGTTGCTGGCCGATTTCGGCGGCAAGGGCGCGACCCGGTCGCACATCCAGGACGAGCCGGCCGCGGCTACGCGGGCGGAACGTGGCGTCTTTGTAGACGGTACGTTCGGACGCGGCGGCCACAGCCGGGAATTGCTCAGTCGCCTGGGGGCGGGAGCGCGGCTGGTGGTGTTCGACAAGGACCCCGAGGCCATTGCGGTCGCCAATGCGTTGGCGGCGGCGGATTCCCGGGTGACGGTGGTGCATGGCGGCTTTGCCACCATGGCCGAAGAATTAGGGCAACTCGGCATCGACAAGGTCGATGGCGTGATGCTGGATCTGGGCGTGTCGTCGCCTCAGATCGACGATGCCGAGCGCGGTTTCTCGTTCATGCGAGACGGCCCGCTCGACATGCGGATGGACACCACTCGTGGACCCACGGTGGCGGATTGGCTGGCGCAAGCCAGTGTGGATGAGATGCGGGAGGTCATAGCGGATTATGGCGAAGAACGGTTTGCTTTTCAGGTTGCAAAGGCGATTGCTGCTCGCCGCGCAACAAGGCCGCTGCGCACCACGCTCGAACTTGCCGAGTGCGTCGCCAGCGCCGTCCGCACGCGCGAAAAGGGGCAGCATCCGGCCACACGCACCTTTCAAGCTCTACGGATTTACATCAATCGGGAACTCGAAGAGCTCGCGCGCACCCTCGCGTCAGCTTTAGATCTGCTCGCCCCAGGGGGGAGGTTGGCGGTGATCAGCTTTCATTCGCTTGAAGACCGCATGGTCAAGCAGTGCATCGCGGCGGCGGCTCGTCCGGCTGCCGCGCATGCGCGCCTGCCGCTGCGCGAAAGCGAAATGCCCCAACCCGTATTGCGTTCCCTGGGACGCGTGCTGGCCGAAGACGACGAAGTCTCGGCCAATGCGCGCGCCCGCTCGGCGGTGCTGCGTGTCGCCGAGCGCACTGAAACTGCGCTGCCCGCCGAGGGCGGCGCCGCCTTCGTCAAGATTGGCTCGCTGCCCGGCAGCGACCTGGCTCCGCCGCCGCGCCGCGGTGGCAAAGGGGGGCGCCGCTGATGGGTCGCGTCAACCTGATCGTTGCGGCTTTACTGATGCTGTCGGCCATTTCCCTGGTCACCAGCCGGTATCAGTCGCGCCAGCTCTTTGTTGAGCTGGGTCGCGATCAGGCGCAGGCACGCGACCTGGAAACCAACTGGCGGCGCCTGCAGCTGGAACGTGCCGAACTTGCGCGCAATGCGCGGGTCGACGTGATTGCGCGCGACAACCTGAAGATGATTCCCATCGTTCCGGACCGCACGCTGTACCTGAACCAGGCCCCGGTGCCGGCCAACGGAGGTGCCCAGTGAAGCGCGTTCCGTTCTTCGACAATCCGGTGCTGCGCGGGCAGTTGCCCACCTGGCGCGCCCGCCTGGTGCTGATCCTGCTGTTCGGCGGTTTTACCGTGCTGGCCGGTCGCGCCCTGTTTCTGCAAGGCCTGTCCACCGAATTCCTGCAACAGCAAGGCGAGCGCCGTTACGAGCGCACGCTGACGCTGGCCGCCACGCGGGGCAAGATCATGGACCGCAATGGCGCCGTGCTGGCGTCGAGCGTGCCGGCGCGCGCTATTTGGGCGATCCCCGAAGACCTGAAGCAGGCCACGCCTTCTCAGTTGGACTCCCTGGCCAAGCTGCTTGAGTCCCCGATCGCCGACCTGCGTCGCCGGGTCGAGGAAGACAAGAACTTCGTCTATCTCAAGCGCCAGGTCTCGATGGACGTGGCCGACAAGATCAAGCAGCTGGGCCTGCCCGGCGTGCACCAGCAGCCGGAGACCCGCCGCTACTATCCGGACGGCGACGTGATGGCGCACGTGGTCGGGTTCAACAGCGTCGAAGACCAGGGCCAGGAAGGGGTCGAACTGACCTTCAACCAGCAGCTGTCGGGCCGCCCCGGCAGCCGTCGCGTCATCAAGGACCGCCTGGGCCGCGTCATTGAAGACGTGCAGGCCGTGACCCTGCCCGTGGATGGCCGCGACCTGCGCCTGTCCATCGATACCCGTTTGCAGTACCTGGTGTTCAAGGAATTGAAGGACGCCATGGACAAGCACCAGGCCAAGGGTGCAACCGCCGTGGTCGTCGATGTGCATACGGGCGAAATCCTGGCGCTGGCCAACGTGCCGACATTCGACCCGAACAAGCGCGAGACCTTCCACGGCGCCAACCTGCGCAACCAGGCCATTACCGACACGTTCGAGCCCGGCTCGATCATGAAGCCCTTCACCGCCGCACTGGCACTGGATCTGGGCCGCATCAGCACGACCACCCTGTTCGAAACCGGCAACGGCCGCTTTACCTACCAGGGCAGCACGATCAGCGATGTGAGCCGCAACGGCACGCTGGATGTGGCCGGCGTGCTGCGCAAGTCCAGCAACATCGGCATGACGATGATCTCCGAGAAGCTGGAGTCCCGCGAGATGTGGGACCGCTTCACCGAGTTGGGCCTGGGGCAGGCGCCCCAAGTGGGATTCCCCGGCGCCGCGCCCGGCCGCCTGCGTCCCTGGGACCGCTGGCGCCTGATCGAAAAGGCCACGATGGCCTATGGCTACGGCCTGTCGGTGTCGCTGCTGCAGGTGGCGCGCGCCTACACCGTGTTCGCCCGCAACGGCGACATGGTTTCGCTGACCCTGGTCAAGCGCGACAGCGATCCCACCAGCGTCAAGATCTATACGCCCAAGACCACCGCGCTGGTGCGCGGCATGCTGGAAGCCGCCGCCGGCCCCGACGGCACCAAGGCCGCCCAGGTGCAGGGCTACCGTGTGGCCGGCAAGAGCGGCACCGCGCGCAAGATCGTCGACGGCAAGTACAGCATGCAGCGTTATCGCAGCTCGTACGTGGGTTTTGCGCCTGTGTCCGATCCGAAGATCGTCGTGGCCGTGTCCATCGACGAGCCCACGGTCGGCGGTTATTACGGCGGCGCGATTGCCGCACCCGTGTTCTCCCATATTGTCGGCGGGAGTCTGCGGTTGATGGGCGTGAGGCCGGACGCGCCCTTCGAATCCACTATTGTTGCCGGTAGCAAGGAGCCAGGCAGATGAGCGCCAAAGGCTTCCTCTCATCCCCCGCCGCCACGGTCGAACAAGCCGTGGCGTGGTTGCATTCGCGCGTGTCGTTGACCGCGCACCTGAAACTGGACTCGCGCGAGATCGAGCCGGGCGACGTCTTCGTCGCCTGCCCCGGCCTGTCCAGCGATGGCCGCCTCTATATAGAGAAGGCGTTGGCGCTGGGCGCCAGCGCGGTGTTGTTCGAGGCGCCCGCCACCGAGACCATCGAAGCCGCTGGCGCTGCCGGCGATACGCCGATGCTGCCGGTGACCGGCCTGCGCGCCCTGCTGGGCGAGCTGGGCGACACCTGGTACGGCCGTCCTTCGTCGGCGCTGGCCGTGGTGGCCGTGACCGGCACCAATGGCAAGACCTCGTCGGTGCAATGGATTGCCCACGCACTGGGCCGCAATGACAAGCCTTGCGGCACCATCGGTACGCTGGGCGCCGTGCTGCCTGACGGCCGCACGCTGGGCGGCAGCCTGACGACCCCCGATGTGCTGACCGTGCACCGCCTGCTGGCCGCGATGCGCGATGCCGGCGCCAAGGCGGTGGCCATGGAAGCCTCTTCCATCGGCATCGAACAGGGCCGCATGGACGGCGTGCGCGTGGCCTTGGCCGCGTACACCAACCTGACCCGCGATCATCTGGATTACCACGGCACGATGGAACGCTACGAGGCCGCCAAGGCGCGCCTGTTCCGCTGGCCGGGCCTGAATGCCGCCGTGGTGAACGCGGACGACGAAGCTGGACGCCGCCTGATCGCGTCGCTGCCGTCCGACGTGTCGGTCATGGGGTACAGCCTGAGCGCGGACGCCGCGATTCCCGCCGCGATGCGCGCGCGTGATCTGCAGGCGACCGCCCAAGGCCAGATCTTCACGCTGGTGTCGCCGCATGGCGAGGCACAGATCGTGACGCGCCTCCTGGGCGCGCACAACGTGTCCAACCTGTTGCTGGTGGCCGGCGTGCTGTACAAGCTGGGCCTGCCGTTCGCGCAGATCGCGCGCGAGCTGGCCGCGACCGATCCGGTCGATGGCCGCCTGCAGACCGTGGAACCCGTTGTCTCGAGCACCCAGGCCAATGCCGGGCGCGGCGCGCTGGTGGTGGTGGACTACGCCCACACGCCCGACGCGCTGGCTCGTGCGCTGGCCGCACTGCGCCCGGTGGCGCAGGCGCGGGCCGGCCGTCTCATCTGCCTGTTTGGCTGCGGCGGCGAACGCGATCCGGGCAAGCGTCCCGAAATGGGCCGCATTGCCGCCGAGCTGGCCGACCATGTGGTGGTGTCGAGCGACAACCCCCGTACTGAATCGCCCGAGGCCATCGTGGCCCAGATCCTGGCCGGTATTCCGGCGTCGGCAGGCGCCGATGTCCAGGTCGACCGCGCCCGCGCCATCATGCAGACCATCTGGGCCAGTTCGCCCGAAGACGTCGTGCTGCTGGCCGGCAAGGGCCACGAGACCTACCAGGACATCGGTGGCGAAAAGCTGCCCTTCGACGACCGCGAGTGGGCCCGACTGGCGCTGCTGTTGCCGCTGGTGAAGGGCGTGTCCACGGACACGCGCCGCATCGGCGCCGGCGAATTGTTCGTGGCGCTGGTCGGCGATAACTTCGACGCCCATAACTACCTGGACCAGGCCGCCGAACGTGGCGCCTGCGCCGCCGTGGTGGCGCATGCCGTGCCGGATTCGAGCCTGCCGCAACTGGTGCTGGGCGATACGCGCCTGGCGCTGATGCGCATCGGCGCTGCCTGGCGCGCCCAATACACGCTGCCGGTGGTGGCGGTGACGGGCAGCAATGGCAAGACGACCACCAAGGAAATGATTTCCGCCATGCTGGCGGGCTGGAAGGGCGAAGCGGCCCGTCTGGCCACCGCGGGCAATCTGAACAACGATATCGGCGTGCCGCTGACGCTGTTGCGCCTGCGGCCCGAGCATCGTGCGGCGGTGTTCGAACTGGGCATGAACCATCCGGGCGAGATCGCGCAGCTGGCGGCCATTGCCGCGCCCAGCGTGGCGTTGGTCACCAACGCCCAGCGCGAGCACCAGGAATTCATGCACACCGTGGAAGCGGTGGCCCACGAAAATGGCGCGGCCATCGCGGCCTTGCCCGACGACGGCGTGGCCGTGTACCCCGGCGACGAGCCCTATGCGGCCATCTGGGACAAGCTGGCCGCGCCGCGCCGCGTGCTGCGTTTCGGCCTGCAGCCCGGCCTGGACGTCTACGCGGAGCAGATCCTGGCAGACGTCGATTCGACGCGCTGCCGCGTGGTGACGCCGATGGGCGCCGCCGACCTGACGCTGCCGGTGCCCGGCCTGCACAACCTGCGCAATGCCCTGGCGGCCATCGCCAGCGCCATCGCCGCGGGGGCGCCGCTGGATGTCGCCGTGCGCGCGCTGGCGGGTTTCAGCCCGGTGGCGGGGCGCATGCAGTACAAGAAATTGAGTGACGGAACGTTGCTCATTGATGATACCTACAATGCCAACCCCGATTCGGTTCGCGTGGCCATCGACGTGCTGGCGCGCATCGGCGGCACCCGCGTCCTGGTCTTGGGCGACATGGGCGAGGTCGGGGACAACGGCCCCGCCATGCATGTCGAGGTGGGCAATTACGCGCGCGAGCATGGGCTCGACGCGCTCATCACGCTAGGCGAAGCCAGCCGGGCGGCAGCCGCCGCTTACGGTTCGGGCGCGCACGCCTGCGCATCGGTAGACGAAGTCGTTGCCGCGTTGCGCGGCCTGCGCGCGTCCTGCGTATTGATTAAGGGATCGCGCTTTATGCGCATGGAGCGGGTAGTGACGGCTTTTACTTCGACTGACGGGCAAGTGTCCAAGGGGCAGGGAGACCACCATGCTGCTTGAGATCGCCCGTCTGCTTTCCGATGATGTGCGCGCCTTGGGCGTGTTCGAGTACATCACGCTGCGTGCGGTGCTGGCATGTGCCACCGCCTTGCTGATCGGCCTGGTGGCCGGTCCGCGCGTGATCCGCAAGCTGACCGAAATGAAGATCGGTCAGGCCGTGCGTTCGTACGGCCCCGAAACCCATCTGGTCAAGACCGGCACCCCCACCATGGGCGGCGTGCTGATCCTGATTTCCATCGCCATCAGCACGCTGCTGTGGGCCGACTGGACCAACCGCTTCGTGTGGGTGGTGCTGCTGGTGACCTTCGGCTTTGGCTGGATCGGCTGGATGGACGATTACCGCAAGGTGGTCTACCGCGATCCGGAAGGCATGCCGGCGCGCCAGAAGTTCTTCTGGCAAGCCACCATCGGCCTTGTGGCCGCGGTCTACCTGGCGTTTGCCGTATCGGCGCCGGCCAATACCGAACTGTGGCCGCTCTTCAAGGCCTGGGTGGGCAGCGGCTTCACGATGGCGCTGCCGACGCGCGCCGACCTGATCGTGCCGTTCTTCAAGACCGTCAGCTATCCGCTGGGCGTGCTGGGTTTCGTGGCGCTGACCTGGGCCGTGATCGTGGGCACCAGCAATGCCGTCAATCTGACCGACGGCCTGGATGGCCTGGCGATCATGCCTACCGTCATGGTGGGCAGCGCGCTGGGCATCTTCGCCTACGTCGTCGGCCGCGTCGACTATTCGAAGTACCTGCTGTTCCCGTATATCCCGGGGGCGTCCGAACTGATGGTGCTGTGCGCGGCAATCGGCGGCGCGGGACTGGCATTTTTGTGGTTCAACGCGTATCCGGCGCAGGTCTTCATGGGCGACGTCGGCGCACTGGCTTTGGGCGGCGCGCTGGGCACCATCGCGGTCATCGTGCGCCAGGAAATCGTGCTGTTCATCATGGGCGGCGTGTTCGTGGTCGAGACCCTGTCGGTGATGATCCAGGTGACCTGGTTCAAGTACACGAAGCGACGTTATGGAACAGGTCGACGCATATTCCGCATGGCGCCGCTGCATCATCACTTTGAAGTGGGCGGCTGGAAAGAAACCCAGGTGGTCGTGCGTTTCTGGATCATCAGCATGATGCTGGTGCTGATTGGCCTCTCTACCCTGAAGTTGCGATGAACACGATGGAAACCTCTCGCGCTGACGCGCCGCTCGTCCTGATCCTCGGATTGGGCGAGTCGGGTGTCGCCGCCGCTCGCTGGTGCGCCCGACAGGGCGCCCGCCTGCGCGTGGCCGACACGCGCGCGGAGCCGGGCGGGTTGCCGGCGCTGCGCGACGCGCTGGCGCAGGCCGAGGTCGAATACCGGCTGGGTTGCGACACCGCGTTCGACGTCGCTCTGCTGGACGACGTGAACCAGGTCGTGATCAGCCCGGGCCTGGCGCCCACCGGCGCGCCGGCCGAAGACCTGCTGCGCGAGGCCAAGGCCCGCGGCATCGAAGTCATCGGTGAAATGGAACTGTTCGCACGCGCGTTGGCCGAGTTGGCCGAAAGCCGTGAATACCGTCCCCGCGTGCTGGCCGTGACCGGCACCAACGGCAAGACCACCGTGACCGCACTGACGCGCGACCTGGTGCAGGCCAGCGGCCTGTCGGTGCTGGCTGCCGGCAATATCAGCCCGGCCGCGCTGACCGCATTGATCGGGGCGCTGGACGCCGACGAACTGCCGCAGGTGTGGGTGCTGGAGTTCTCCAGCTTCCAGCTGGAAACCACGCACACGCTGATGGCCGACGCGGCCGTCGTGCTGAACGTGACGCAAGACCACCTGGACTGGCATGGCGGCATGGACGCCTATGCGCAGGCCAAGGCGCGCCTGTTGAAGATGGCGCGCGTGGCCATCGTCAATCGTGAAGATCCGTACACGGTCGCCATGGTGCCGACGCTGGACGCATTGAACGTGCGCAGCTTTGGCCGTGACGTGCCCGAGCGCGTGGGCGACATGGGCCTGGAATTGGGCCAGGGTGTGGCCTGGCTGGTTGCCGCCGAGCCGGTCGATTTCGACGAGCCCGTCGCACCCGTGCGCCGCAAGAAAGACGCGCCGGAACCCGTGCGCGCCAAAGGCCGCATGAGCCGCCTGATGCCGGTGGATGCCTTGCGCATCCGCGGCATCCACAACGCCTTGAATGCCCTGGCCGCGCTGCAGCTGGCGCGCTGCCTGGACCTGGGCTGGGGCGCCATGCTGCGCGCCCTGCGCGACTACGCGGGCGAACCGCATCGCGCTGCGTTCGTGCGCAATATCGGCGGCGTCGACTACATCAACGACAGCAAGGGCACCAACGTGGGCGCCACCGTGGCCGCGCTGGAAGGCCTGGGCCAGCCTGTGGTGCTGATCGCTGGCGGCCTGGGCAAGGGGCAGGATTTCTCGCCCCTGATCCCGGTTGTCTCGCGCCACGCGCGCGCCGTCGTGCTCATCGGTCAGGACGGTCCTGAAATCGGCCGCGTGCTGGCTGAAACCGGCGTCGACTGCATCCAGGCCGCATCCCTGCACGAGGCCGTGCGTCGCGCCGCCGACCTGGCGCAAGCCGGCGACGCGGTGCTGCTGTCGCCCGCCTGCGCCAGCATGGACATGTTCCGCAACTACCCGCACCGCGGGCAGGTGTTCGTGGAAGAGGTCGAAGACCTGGCCCGCGACCGTGGAGAGGTGGCATGAGCCTGATCGCCGATCTCACCGCCAGCGTCAACGCCGTACGGCCCGGCCGTACCCGCATGCGCAACTTCGATCTGCCGCTGGTCATCGCGGCGTCGACGTTGTTGCTGCTCGGCTTGCTGATGGTGTATTCGGCATCGATCGCGCTGGCCGACGGACCGCGCTATGCCTCGTATGGCCGCTATTACTTCGTGATCCGCCACGGCCTGTTCATCAGCGCCGGCCTGCTGGCCGCCGCGGTCGTGCTGGCCATTCCCATCCGCGTGTGGCAACGGCTGGCCGTGCCGCTGTTCGTGGTGGCGATGGTGCTGCTGGTGGCCGTGCTGGTGCCCGGCATCGGCCGCGAGGTCAACGGCGCGCACCGCTGGATTCCCCTGGGTCCGCTGAATTTCCAGCCGTCCGAACTGATGAAGCTGGCCGCCCTGCTGTACGCCGCCGACTACACCGTGCGCAAGCAAGAACACATGCAAGCCTTTGCCCGCGGCTTTCTGCCGATGGCGTTCGCGCTGGCCGGCGTGGGCATGCTGCTGCTGCTCGAACCTGACCTGGGCGCCTTCATGGTGATCGTGGCGATTGCCATCGGCATCCTGTTCCTGGGCGGTATCAACGGCAAGTACTTCAGCAGCCTGCTGGCGGTGCTGGTCAGCACCTTCCTGATGCTGATCTGGCTGTCGCCGTGGCGTCGTGCGCGCCTGTTCGCCTACCTGGATCCCTGGAACGAAGACAACGCCTACGGCAGCGCCTATCAGCTGTCGCATTCGCTGATCGCGTTGGGCCGCGGCGAATGGCTGGGCGTGGGCCTGGGCGCCAGCGTCGAAAAACTGCATTACCTGCCCGAAGCGCACACCGACTTCCTGATGGCGGTGGTGGGCGAGGAACTCGGCTTTGCCGGCGTGATGCTGGTGATCACGCTGTTCGCCATCATCGTCTACCGCGGCTTTGACATCGGCCGCCAGGCCATCGCCATGGAACGCACCTTCGCGGGTCTGGTGGCGCATGGCGTGGCGATGTGGTTCGGCGTGCAGGCCTTCATCAACATGGGCGTGTGCCTGGGGCTGCTGCCCACCAAGGGCCTGACCCTGCCGCTGATGAGCTACGGCGGTTCGGGCGTGGTGATGAACCTGTGCGCCCTGGCCATGCTGATCCGGGTGGACGTCGAAAACCGCATCATGATGCGCGGGGGGCGGACATGAGCGCCACGCCTCGCACCATCCTGATCATGGCCGGCGGCACCGGCGGCCACATCATGCCCGGCCTGGCCGTGGCCGACGTGCTGCGCCAGCGCGGCTGGCGCGTGCTGTGGCTGGGCAATCCCGACAAGATGGAAGGCAAGCTGGTGCCCCCGCGCGGGATCGAACTCGTGCCGCTGCGCTTTGCCGGTGTGCGCGGCAAGGGTGCCGCGGCGCTGCTCAAGCTGCCGTTCCTGCTGGTGCGTGCGTTTGCGCAGGCCTGGGGGCGGCTGTCTGCAGTGCGTCCCGATGTGGTGCTGGGCATGGGCGGCTACGTCGCTTTCCCTGGTGGTGTCATCGCGGCGCTGCGCGGCACGCCGCTGGTGGTGCACGAACAGAACGCCGTGGCCGGCACCGCCAACAAGTGGCTGGCCCGCATGGCCCGCCGCGTGCTCAGCGGATTCCCCGGCGTGCTGCCCAAGGGCGAAGCGATGGGTAATCCGGTACGCGCCGACCTGTGCGCTTTGCCCGACCCGGCCCAGCGCTACAGCGGCCGCAGCGGCGCGCTGCGGGTGCTGGTGGTCGGTGGCAGCCTGGGCGCCCAGGCATTGAATACCGCCGTACCCCAGGCGCTGGCGCGCCTGCCGCAAGACCGTCGTCCCGTGGTGGTTCACCAGGCCGGCGAACAACATCTGCCGGCGCTGCAGCAGGCCTACGCCCAGGCGGGCGTGGCGGCCGACTGCCGCGCCTTCATCGACGACATGGCCGGCGCCATGGGCGACGCCGACCTGCTGATCTGCCGCGCGGGCGCCATGACGGTGTCCGAAGTGGCCGCGGCGGGCGTGGCGGCGCTGTTCGTGCCGTTCCCCCATGCCATCGATGACCACCAAACCGCCAACGCGCGCTTCCTGAGCGACGCGCAGGCCGCCTGGCTGCAGCCGCAGAACGCCTTGAGCCCCGAGTGGCTGGCGGACTGGCTGGACCAGCGCTCCCGTCAAGAACTGCAGGCTGTTGCCGAACGGGCCCGCGCGCATGCGCACCCCGAAGCGGCAGCCCATATCGCCGACGTCTGTGAACAAGCAGCGGGGCGTTCAACATGAAACACAGAATTCAACATATCCATTTCGTAGGCATCGGCGGCTCGGGCATGAGCGGCATTGCCGAGGTGCTGCTCAACCTGGGCTACACCATCAGCGGTTCCGACCTGAACGAGTCAGCCGTGACGCGCCGCCTGGCGGGCCTGGGCGTGAACATCGCCATCGGCCACGTCGCCAGCAATGTCACAGGCGCGGGCGCGATCGTCACGTCCACGGCGGTGGCGGGCGACAACCCCGAGGTCATCGCGGCACGCGCCGCGCGCATCCCGGTGGTGCCGCGCGCCATCATGCTGGCCGAACTGATGCGCCTGAAACGCGGCATTGCGGTGGCCGGCACGCACGGCAAGACCACCACGACCAGCCTGGTGGCCAGCATCCTGGCTGCGGGCGACCTGGACCCGACCTTCGTGATCGGCGGCCGCCTGAATTCCGCGGGCGCCAACGCGCGCCTGGGGCAGGGCGACTACATCGTGGTCGAAGCCGACGAATCCGACGCCTCGTTCCTGAACCTGCTGCCGGTGATGGCCATCGTGACCAACATCGACGCGGACCACATGGACACCTACGGCCATGACGTGGCGCGCCTGAAGAGCGCGTTCATCGAGTTCACGCAGCGCCTGCCGTTCTACGGCAGCGCCGTGCTGTGCACCGACGACGCCAACGTGCGCGAGATCATGCCGTTCGTGTCGCGCCCCATTACCTCGTATGGCCTGAACGAAGAAGCCATGGTGCGTGGCTACGAAGTGCAGCCGGAAGGCACGCGCATGCGTTTCAACGTGCAGCGCAGCCATCGCGACACTCTGCTGCCGCCGTTGCAGGTGGTGTTGAACCTGCCGGGCCTGCACAACGTGCGCAATGCGCTGGCGGCAATCGCCGTGGCGACCGAGCTGGGCGTGTCCGACGAAGCCATCTGCGACGCGCTGGCCTCGTTCAAGGGCGTGGGCCGGCGGTTCACGCAGACCGGCGAATTCCCGGTGCCCGCCTCGCATGGCGGCGGCACCTTCACGGTGATCGACGACTACGGCCACCACCCGGTCGAGATGGCCGCCACGCTGGCAGCCGCCCGTGGCGCCTGGCCTGACCGCCGCATCGTGCTGGCTTTCCAGCCGCACCGCTACACGCGGACGCGTGATTGCTTTGAAGATTTCGTGCGTGTGCTGGGCACGGCCGACGCCGTGCTGCTGACCGAGGTCTATTCCGCGGGCGAGCCGCCCCTGGTGGCCGCCGATGGCCGCGCCTTGTCGCGCGCCCTGCGCGTGGCCGGCAAGGTCGAACCGGTTTTCGTCGAAGACGTCGCCGAGCTGCCGCAGGCCGTGGTGGATTTCGTGCGCGACGGCGACGTGGTGATTGTTATGGGAGCGGGTTCGATCAGCAAGGTCCCCGCCCAAGTTGGAGAACTGGCATGACCGCGAAATTCGGCAAGGTAGGCGTGTTGTACGGCGGTCGTTCCGCCGAACGCGAGGTGTCCCTGATGTCCGGGGCCGGCGTGCACCAGGCGCTGCTCAGCGCGGGTGTCGACGCGCACCTGTTCGACACCGGCGAGCGCAGCCTGGCCGAGCTGGCCAGCCAGGGTTTTGACCGCGTGTTCATCGCACTGCACGGCCGCTACGGCGAAGACGGTTCGATCCAGGGCGCCCTGGAACTGCTGGGCATTCCCTATACCGGCAGCGGCCCGCTGGCCTCGGCACTGGCCATGGACAAGACCATGACCAAGCGCGTCTGGCTGCAGCAGGGCCTGCCGACGCCGCAATTCGAATTGCTGGACGCCGACACCGAACTGCGCCTGGTGCCTGACCGCCTGAGCCTGCCGCTGATCATCAAGCCGCCGCATGAAGGCTCGACCGTGGGCATCACCAAGGTAGTGGGCTATTCCGACATGAAGGAAGCCTATGCCCTGGCCGCCAAGTTCGACGCCGAGGTGCTGGCCGAGCAATTCATCCAGGGCCGCGAACTGACCGTGGCGGTGCTGGGCGGCGGCAAGACCGCGCGCGCGCTGCCGGTCATCGAGATCGCCGCGCCCGGTGGCAACTACGACTACGAGCACAAGTACTTCTCGGACGACACGCAGTACTTCTGCCCGGCCACGCTGCCGCCGGCGGTGGCCGAAGAAGTGTCCGACATCGCCGTGCGCGCCTACCGCGCGCTGGGCTGCGAAGGCTGGGGTCGTGCCGACTTCATCCTGGACGCCGACAACCGCCCCTGGCTGCTTGAAATGAATACTTCGCCCGGCATGACGAGCCATTCGCTGGTTCCCATGGCCGCCCGCGCCACGGGGATGAGCTATGCCGACCTGTGCGTGGCGATCCTGGCCGACGCTTCGTGCAAAGTGCACAGCATCGCCCGCAACGCTTGACCTGGATACTCTGTGTGGAACGACGCTCGCACTACCAACCTGATTGCCAACACGCTAGCCGTGCTGGCGGTCTGCGCCATGCTGATCGCGGGCGTGGTGTGGGTAGCGCAACGCCCGTACTTCACGCTGTCGGCCATCGAACTGGAATCCACGCCGGATACCGAGCTGCACTATGTGTCGCCGGGCGCCGTGCGTGCGGCGATCGCGGGGCGGTTCAAGGGCAACTTCTTCACGGTGGACCTGGACGACGCGCGCGAGATCTTCGAATCGGTGCCCTGGGTGCGGCATGCCACCGTGCGTCGCATCTGGCCCAATGTGCTGCGCGTGCGCATCGAAGAGCAGCAGCCACTGGCGCTGTGGAACGAAAACCAGATGATCAACACCTGGGGCGAAGCGTTCACAGCCAATACGGGCGAGGTGGACGACGAAACGGTATTGCCGCAGTTCTCCGGGCCCGAGGGCACCGAATCGCTGGTGGTGCAGCGCTACGCCGAATTGGCGCGCTGGTTTGCACCGCTGGACATGCACGTCAAGCAGTTGGAGCTGAGCCCGCGCTATGCCTGGCGCGTGGTGCTGTCCAACGGCATGTTGCTGGACCTGGGCCGCGATCCGGGCGCCGATGCGCCGGACCCGCATGGCCTGCCCGGCGCGTTGCCGTTCGCGGCTCGCATTCAACGCTTTGTGCAGGCCTGGCCGGCCGTGGCGGGGCGCCTGGAAGGGCGCACCATCACGCAGGCCGACCTGCGCTATCCCAATGGTTTCGCCCTGGCGCTGGCCCCGTTGCCCGCGTCGGAAACCAAATCCAAATCCACACCGAAACCTCCCAAGAAACGCTAACGCCATGACCCGTGACATCAAGGACCTTATCGTCGCCCTCGATATCGGCACCAGCAAGGTGGTGGCTGTGGTGGCTGAAATCTTGCCTGAAGGCCGATTCGAAGTGCTTGGCCTGGGCCAGCACGAATCGCGCGGCATGCGCAAGGGCGTGGTCGTCAATATCGAGACCACCGTTAACTCCATCCAGCGTGCGCTTGAAGAAGCCGAGCTGATGGCAGATTGCAAGATCCGCGACGTCTACACCGGCATCGCCGGCAGCCATATCCGCAGCTTCAACTCCAGCGGCATGGTCGCCGTCAAGGACAAGGAAGTCACCGCCACCGATGTCGCTCGCGTCATCGAAACCGCCAAGGCCGTGAACATCCCGACCGACCAGCAAGTGCTGCACGTGCTGACGCAGGAATTCATCGTCGACGGCCAGGAAGACATCCGCGAGCCCATCGGCATGAGCGGCCTGCGCCTGGAAGTGCGCGTGCACATCGTGACCGGCGCGGTCAGCGCCGCGCAGAACATCGTCAAGTGCGTGCGCCGCTGCGGCCTGGAAGTACAGGACCTGATCCTGCAGCCGCTGGCCTCCAGCCTGGCCGTGCTGACTGCCGATGAAAAAGAACTGGGCGTCGTGCTGGTGGACATCGGCGGCGGCACGACCGACGTCGCCATCTTCACCGGCGGCGCCATTCGCCACACCGCGGTGCTGCCGATCGCCGGCGACCAGATCACCAACGACATCGCGGCCATGCTGCGCACGCCGACGCCCGATGCCGAGGAAATCAAGCTGCGCTACGGCGTGGCCAAGCAGGTGCTGGCCAGCCCGGACGAGTCCGTGGAAGTGCCGGGCCTGGGCGACCGCGGTCCGCGCCAGGTCAAGCGCCAGGCGCTGGGCGCCGTCATCGAGCCGCGCGTGGAAGAACTGTTCACGCTGGTGCAGCAGGTGGTGCGTGACTCCGGCTACGAAGACCTGCTGGCGTCCGGCGTGGTGCTGACCGGCGGCTCGGCGCAGTTGCCCGGCATGATCGAACTGGCCGAGGACGTGTTCCTCAAGCCGGTGCGCGTGGCGGTACCCGAATACGAAGGCAGCCTGGCCGACGTGATGCGCAATCCGCGCTTCTCGACCGTGATGGGCTTGCTGCAGGAAGCGCGCATGCAGCGTGTGCGCGGCCGCAAGGTCGCCGCGCAGACGGGCAATTTCAAGAGCCTGCTGGCGCGCATGAAGGAATGGTTTATGAATTGAGGGGGGCAGGTTGGGGCCTGCTCCTTGGCGTGATCCGCAGCAGCATCGCGGGTCGGGCCAGAAGGGGAGGCGTCTCAAACCCGTTGCGGATCAAACCGGTCGGCTTCGGCTTTGAGGCGATTCACAAAATATAGGTTGTTGGGGAATTTTTGTGATTTGCAAAATCGGACTTGTGAGGGAGTCATCATGATGAACTTTGAGATGCTTGAGAACAACACCAAAGGGACCGTAATCAAGGTCGTTGGTGTGGGTGGTGCAGGCGGCAATGCCGTCGCGCACATGATTCGCAGCGGCGTGCACGGCGTGGATTTCATCTGCGCCAACACCGATGCGCAGGCACTGGCGGCGACCAACGCCCCGGTGCAGATCCGTCTGGGCCGCACGGGCCTGGGCGCGGGCGCCAAGCCCGAGCAAGGCCGCGCGTCGGCTGAAACCGCACGCGAGGAGATCCGTGCCGCCCTGAACGGCGCGCATATGGTCTTCATCACCGCCGGCATGGGCGGCGGCACCGGCACGGGCGCAGGTCCGGTCGTGGCCGAAGTGGCCAAGGAGCTGGGCATTCTGACGGTGGGCGTGGTCACCAAGCCCTTCACGTTCGAAGGCAACAAGCGCCTGAAGATGGCCGAGGACGGCATTGCCGAACTCGCCAAGCACGTGCATTCGCTCATCGTGGTGCTCAACGAGAACCTCTATGAACTGATGGACGAGGACGCGACGCAGGAAGACTGCTTCCGTTCGGCCGACGATATCCTGCACAACGCGTGCGCGGGCATCGCCGAAATCATCAACGTCGAAGGTAACGTCAACGTCGACTTCGAAGACGTCAAGACGATCATGGGCGAGCAAGGCCAGGCCATGATGGGCACGGCATCGGCTTCGGGCGCTGACCGCGCCCGCGTCGCCGCCGAGCACGCCATTGCCTGCCCGCTGCTGGAAGGCGTGGACCTGAACGGCGCTCGCGGCGTGCTGGTCAACATCACCGCCAGCCGCTCGCTGAAGATGCGCGAAACGCGCGAAATCATGGAAACGATCCGCAGCTACGCTTCGGACGACGCGACCGTGATCTTCGGCACCGCCTACGACGAGTCGATGGGTGAAAACCTGCGCGTGACCGTGGTTGCGACCGGCCTGGGCCGTGCGCAGGCGCGTCCGCAACTGGTGCAGAGCACCGCTGAAGTGCTGCGTACCGGTACCGACAACATGCCCATGGGCACGATGCCGGCCGCCGGTCAGGGTGATTACCGCAATCTGGACATGCCGTCTGTCATGCGCAACCCGCGCAGCCAGGCGTCGGCCCAGGTGCGTGCACTGGAAAGCTCGGGCATGGATCATTTCGACATCCCGGCATTCCTGCGCAAGCAGGCGGATTGAACCTGGAGCCTGATTCGGGCTCTATATGCACTCCCTCATCTTCGGCTTGCCTGTCCCCGCAGGCAAGCCGGAGGCGGAGCGGCCCGTGTTTCCCTTGCACGGTGTGAATAGGGGACGGTTTTATCGGTCGGTCCACGCGCCCTTGATGGCGTTGGGAACCGGACAGAGTTACAATACGTCAGTTACGCCGGCAAACTCTTCTTAACTTGTCGGCTTCCTGGCTCAAAATACCTTAGTCTCATGTTCCGACAGCGCAGCATTCAGAATCTCGTCCGCACGACTGGTGTCGGCGTCCACTCCGGACGGCGGGTCGAGCTCACCCTGCGTCCGGCGGCGCCCAATACGGGCATCGTGTTCCATCGCGTCGATCTGCCCGAAGTCGTAGACTTGCCGGCGCAGGCTACGGGCGTGGGCGACACCCGCATGGCATCCGTGCTGCAGCAAGGCAATGTCCGCGTGTCCACGGTGGAACATCTCATGTCGGCATTGGCCGGCCTGGGCATAGACAACCTGCATATCGACCTCACTGCCGAAGAAGTCCCGATCATGGACGGCAGTGCGGCCACGTTTGTTTACCTGTTGCGCTCGGCGGGCATCGTCGAGCAGAACGCTCCCAAGCAATTCATCCGCGTGTTGAAGACGGTGGAAGTGCGCGAGGGCGAAGGTCGCACCGAGAAGTGGGCCCGGCTGGAACCCCATGAAGGGTACGCGCTGGCCTTCTCGATCGACTTCCGCCACCCCGCCATCGACTCGACCGCCAATTTCGCCGAGATCGACTTCGCCACCCATTCGTACGTGCGCGAAATCGCGCGCGCACGCACCTTCGGCTTCGTCAATGAAGTCGAAGCCCTGCGCTCGATGGGCCTGGCCCGCGGCGGCAGCCTGGACAACGCCATCGTCATGGACGAATACCGCGTGTTGAACAGCGACGGCCTGCGTTACGACGATGAATTCGTGAAGCACAAGATCCTGGACGCCATCGGCGACCTGTATCTGTTGGGCAAGCCCCTGGTGGCGCGCTATGTGGCGTGCAAGTCGGGCCACGGCCTGAACAACCAGTTGGCGCGTGCACTGCTGGCGCAGCGCGACGCCTGGGAATTGGTCACTTACGAATCGCAAGCCGCTGCGCCGCAGGCGTTCCGGCACGAATGGCAACTGGCTTGATGCCGGTTCGCCGCTAAGGGCGGTATCACCGGGGACCGTCCCCGGCTGATGTCCTGCCCTGTCCCCGGGATGGCGCCTGCCGTCGTCCCTCCGCCTTCGGGTGCCATCCAGGCATTTTCCGAGGCGTCATCCGGTCCGACAACTTGGTTTCGCTTGGTATCCGGGCGAGCGACGTGCCGGACAAGCCTGGCTATCTCAGCTACTCTTGTGGTGCTTCAAAAGCTTGGCGACGGCGTCGGCCAAGGGGCCGGGGCGCAGGGTGTCGTGCAGCGCTTCGAATGCGCCCAGGGCGGTGTCGCCCAGGGGCTGCGCCTCTTTCGGGGGTAGCGGCTGGCGGGCGCCGGGCTTGGGCAGGCCGGCTTGTACCTTGACGGCAATTTCGTTAAGGTTCCAGCCTTGGTCCGACAAGGCCTGCGCGATGCGCGGGGCCAGTTGACGCATCTTCGCCGCGTGCGCGGCACTGGGCACCACCAGTTGAAGGCGCTGGTTTTCCAGCTTGCCTACCTGGCATACGGCGCCCAACGGGGCGGGCAGAATCGCCGCCACCGCATATTGGATTTGCAAGTGCTTGCGGGCGGTCGCCAGTACGCCGGCGCCCCGCATGTCATGACCCAGCCATCCCAGGGCGGTATTTTCTTTCCGCCGGCTGGAACTGGAACGTTGACGGTATGAAGTGGGTCTATTCATCCCGGCTCTAAGAATTAGGAAGCAAACCTTGAAAATCGTGATTATGCACGCCCGCGATGGGCAGGACGGGCATTTCACCCTGGGAGGCACGCGATTGGCGTTGTTTCTGGGGGGCGCGTTGATGACGGCCGCCATCTTTGGCGCCGCGCTTCAACGGTACATTACGCCGATCCTGCCCGCCGTGCACACGGTGGGCTGGCCGCTGTCCGAGCAGCCGGGGCGCGATGCGGACTTCCTGCGCGGCAACATGAATCTGTTGGCCGCCAAGGTGGGGGCGCTGCAGGCCAAGCTGGTCAGCATCGACGGCCTGGGCCAGCGCGTGGCTCAGGTGGCGGGCGTGGCCTATACCGACCCGGAAGTCGCCAAGCAACTGGCCGCCGCGTCTACCGACGCCACCCATGCACCCGAGGCCACCCAGGTCATGGACGACCTGTTCACCGACCGGTCGCCGCCGAGCGCGGCGTCGGCCGAAGCGCTGGGCCGCCAACTGGACGAAATCCAGGAGCGGCTGGCGCTGCAGACCGATAACCTCAAGTTGCTGGATGCCGCGCTGACGCGGCGTTCGGCCGATCAGGCGCGCATGCCCACCGCGATGCCGATCACGGATTACCCCTATTTGAGCTCGTCGTATGGCTGGCGCCGCAACCCGGTGACGGGGCGCTCGGCCATGCACGAAGGGCTGGATTTCGCCGCGCCGCCGGGCACGCCGATCCTGGCGGCTTCGGGCGGCGTGGTGCTGGAAGCCAAGTTCCAGCCCGGCTACGGCAACATGGTTGAAATCGACCACGGCGATGGCCTGATCACCCGCTACGCCCATGCCTCGTCCCTGATGGTCAAGCAGGGGCAACTGGTCGAACGTGGCCAGCAGGTGGCCCGGGTCGGTTCGTCCGGCCGGTCCACCGGCCCGCACCTGCACTTCGAGGTCCGGCTGGCCGGGCAGCCGCTGGATCCGCGCCTGTTCCTCGGGCCGCAGCAACACGCGCCGCCCGCCGTGGCGCAGGTCGGCGCCAACGGCGCCGCGCGCTGAGGCCCGATCCGGGCTACAGTGCCAGCCTGGCCATAGGATCAGGCTATTGCGCTCCAGGTGCGTTAAACTGGTTCGTTTCCCAGCGGACCCCCGCTCAACCAAATAACATCAAGTCACGGGCGACGCTGCCCTCAGCCTGTTTGCGGGCGCGGCGTAGTTCGTGCGGCCGACATACGCATGGTTTCTTTGCTCAAAAAACTCATAGGTAGCCGCAACGACCGGCTGCTTAAGCAGTATCGCAAGCTGGTAACCCAGATCAACGGGCTTGAGCCCAAGATCTCCGCGCTCTCCGATGCGGAGCTGGCGGCCAAGACCGAGGAGTTCAGCTCCCGCCACGCCCAGGGCACATCCCTGGACGACTTGCTGCCGGAAGCCTTCGCCGTCGTGCGCGAAGCCGGCAAGCGGGTCTTCGGCATGCGCCACTTCGATGCGCAGCTGCTGGGCGGCATCGCCCTGCACAGCGGCAAGATCGCCGAAATGCGCACGGGGGAAGGCAAGACGCTGATGGCCACGCTGCCGGTCTACCTGAACGCGATCGCCCGCAAGGGCGTGCACGTGGTCACGGTGAACGACTACCTGGCCCGCCGCGACGCCGAATGGATGGGGCGCCTGTATCACTTCCTGGGCCTGTCCACGGGCGTGGTGGTGCCGCAGCAGCCGAACGAGGAAAAGAAGGCCGCCTACGCCGCCGACATCACCTACGGCACCAACAACGAATTCGGTTTCGACTACCTGCGCGACAACATGGAATACCGTGTTGAAGACCGGCGCCAGCGCGCGCTGTTCTACGCCATCGTCGACGAAGTGGACTCGATCCTGATCGACGAGGCGCGCACGCCCTTGATCATCTCGGGCCAGGCCGAAGACCACACCGAGCTGTACATCCGCATGAATGCGGTGCCGCCGCTCTTGACCCGCATGGCCAGCGAGCCCAAGCCGCAGGAGCCGGAACCCGAAGGCGACTACTGGGTCGACGAAAAGAGCCAGCAGGTCTACCTGTCGGAAGCCGGCCACGTCAATGCCGAAGGCATCCTGGCACGCCTGGGCATCCTGCCCGAGGGCGAGTCGCTGTACGACCCGCGCCATATCGCGCTGATGCACCACCTGATGGTGGCGCTGCGCGCCAACTCGCTGTTCTTCCGCGACCAGCAGTACGTGGTGCAGGACGGCGAAGTCATCATCGTCGACGAATTCACTGGCCGCCTGATGGTGGGCCGCCGCTGGTCCGACGGCCTGCACCAGGCGGTCGAGGCCAAGGAAGGCGTGAAGATCCAGCACGAGAACCAGACGCTGGCGTCCATCACGTTCCAGAACTACTTCCGCATGTACGAAAAGCTGTCCGGCATGACCGGTACGGCCGATACGGAAGCGTACGAATTCCAGGAAATCTACGGGCTCGAAACGGTCATCATCCCGACCAACAAGCCCATGATCCGCAAGGACCAGAACGACCAGGTCTTCAAGACGGACGCGGAAAAGTACAACGCCATTCTCGAAGACATCCGCGACTGCCACGAGCGCGGCCAGCCGGTGCTGGTGGGTACCACCAGCATCGAGAACTCCGAGCTGCTGTCGGGCCTGCTGAAAAAGGCCAAGCTGCCGCACGAAGTGCTGAACGCCAAGCAGCACGCCCGTGAAGCCGAGATCGTTGCCGAAGCCGGCAAGCCGGGCCACATCACCATCGCCACCAACATGGCGGGCCGCGGTACCGACATCGTGCTGGGCGGCAGCGTCGACAAGCAGGTCGACCTGATCCGCGCCGACGAATCGCTGTCCGAAGCCGAAAAGAACGCACGCATCGAAAAGATCCGCGCCGACTGGAAGCCGCTGAACGAGCAAGTGAAGGCCGCAGGCGGCCTGCGCATCATCGGCACCGAGCGCCACGAGTCGCGCCGTATCGACAACCAGCTGCGTGGCCGTGCCGGCCGCCAGGGCGACCCGGGTTCGTCTCGCTTCTACCTGTCGCTGGAAGATTCGCTGATGCGCATCTTCGCGGGCGACCGCGTGCGCGCCATCATGGAACGCCTGAAGCTGCCCGAGGGCGAGCCCATCGAGGCGGGCATGGTGACCCGATCGATCGAAACCGCGCAGCGCAAGGTGGAAGGCCGCAACTTCGACATCCGCAAGCAATTGCTGGAATACGACGACGTCGCCAACGACCAGCGCAAGGTGCTGTATTCGCAGCGTAACGACGTGCTGGAAGCCGCCAGTGTGGGCGCTACTGTCGAAAACCTGCGCGATGCCGCGGTGACCGAGCTGTTCAACACCTACGTGCCGCCGGAATCGGTGGAAGAGCAGTGGGACATTCCGGCCCTGCAAAAGGCGCTGGAAGCCGACTGGCAGATCCGTCTGCCGCTGGTCGAGATGCTCGAAAAAGAAGCCACCCTGACCGACGAAGACCTGCGCGAGCGCGTGGTCGCGGCGGCCCGCGAGATCTACCAGGCCAAGGTCGAGCAGGTGGGCGCGGAATCGTGGTCGCAGTTCGAGCGTTCGATCATGCTGCAAGCCATCGACACGCACTGGCGCGAGCACCTGTCGGCGCTGGATTACCTGCGCCAGGGTATCCACCTGCGCGGCTACGCCCAGAAGAACCCCAAGCAGGAATACAAGCGCGAAGCCTTCGAGCTGTTCTCGGGCATGCTGGACCGCATTCGCGACGACGTGGTGCGCGTGCTGATGACGGTGCGTGTGCAGTCGTCCGAGCAGGTCGAGCAGGCCGAAGCCGAAGCCGCCCAGTCGCATGTGCAGAACGTGCAGTACCACCACTCCGACTACGACGAGGCCCTGGCCCAGTCGGCCACGGAAGAGGGCGCGCAGCCGCAACGCAACGTGCTGCCCAAGGTGGGCCGCAACGATCCGTGCCCGTGCGGCAGCGGCAAGAAGTTCAAGCAGTGCCACGGCAAGCTGGTCTGACCGGATAGACGCCATGCTGCATTCCGTCGGCCACACCGAATTCGACCATGCCGTGGTCATGGTGCGCGACCGGCTGGATGCGCTGGCGCCGCACTTCGAGCGCCAGGGTTTTCACCTGAGCGAGAAGGCGGTGCACAACCTGGGGTCGTGCAATCGCCTGATCGTGCTGGAAGGCACGTATGTCGAATTGCTGGGCTGGCCGCCCGGCGCGCCGCCAGCCCGCAAGGAAATCGCCGATTCTCCGTTCGGGCTGGAAGCGCTGGTGTTTCGCACCTATGACGCCGAAGCCACGCGCGAGCGCCTGCTCGCCGCCGGCTTCGCAGTCAATCCCATGCAGGAATTGAGCCGGCCGGCCATGCTGGATGGCCAGGAAGTGCAGGCTCGTTTCCATACCGTGCGTTTCGCCGAGCAGCCGCTGCCCGGCATCCGCATGTATTTCTGCCGCCATCTGACGCCCGAGTGCGTGTGGTCGCCCGAACTCATGGCGCACCCCAATGGCGCCCGCAGCCTGACACGCATCGATGCACGGGCTGCCCAGGCGCGCCAGGTGGCTGAGCGCCTGGCCCTGGTGGCCGGCGTGAAAGCCGAAGCCGCCGCAGGGGGCTGGGATGTGCCGCTGGCCAACCTGCGCATCCACGTGCAGGAAGACCCGTCGGCAACCGTGCCGACCTTGTCCACGCTGACGCTGGAAAACCGCGACGGCGCGCACTACACGCTCGATACCGGTCTTTGAGCCCCAGGCGCGGCCACTCGGCCGCGCGTCTGTTTTCCCCATTCCCTGCGCATTGCCCTGTAAAAGGGGGCGGATTGCTCGTGCTCGCTTTCCGGGCAAACCCGGGTTGCGAGGCAAAGTGTATGCACTTTAGTATGCACTTCATCCCTGCTTGGAGCGCCCTGGCGGCTGACCCATCCGATGACGCAATCCCGACCCGCTGCCCGCACCTCGGCCGGACAGGCCGAGCTGTACAACGCCGTCAAGGCGATGGCGGTGAGCTTCGAGTTCAAGCCGGGCGAGCGCATCAATGAAGTGGAACTGGCCCGGCGCCTGAACGTCAGCCGTACGCCGCTGCGCGAAGTGCTGAACCAGCTGATGGTCGAGGGATTCCTGACCCGATCGGTGAACCGCGGCTTCATCGCCCGCTTGCTGGACGCCAAGCAGATCCACAGCCTTTATGAATACCGCGCGGTGCTGGAGGCGGGCATCGTGCGCGCGGCCTGCGAGCGTGCGACCGACGAAGAACTGGCCGAGCTGCGCGCGTTCGTGGAACGGTCGCGCGACGAACCGGACGACGGCGAGGCCACCCGGCTGCTGGCGCTGGACGAAGCGTTTCATCTGACCCTGGCGCGCCTGTCGCGCAACGAGGAATTCGTGCGGGCGCTGGAAAGCGTCAATGCGCGCATCCACTTCGTGCGCTGGATCGACATGCAGCAGGGCCGGCGCAGCCATACCCAGGGCGAGCACATGCGCATCGTCCAGGCGCTGGAGCGGCGCGACGTGGACGCCTTGCCGGACATGATGCGCAGCCACATCGGGCGGCGCCTGGACCAGATCACGGACGTCATCCGCACCGGTTTTTCCACGATTTACATGCGGGACCAGGCCGAACCCGCCACGGCAGCGCCGGCCAACACCACAACATCAGGGGAAAGAACATGACCTACACATCGATCCGGCGCGCCCTGGCGGCCGTCTGCGCGCTGGCCGCGCTGGGAGGCGGCCTGGCGGCCGCGCCCGCCCGGGCGGCGGACGAAAAGCCGTTGATCCTGGTGGTGCCGTACCCGCCGGGCGGCAGCACCGACATCCTGGCCCGCATCATGCAGCCGCGCCTGTCGCAGGAACTGGGCGGCCGCGCGGTCGTGGTGGAAAACCGCCCCGGGGCGGCCAGCCAGATCGCCACTGCGTTCGTGGCACGTGCCGAGCCGGACGGCAGCACGTTGCTGGTCAGCTTCGACAACCACGGCATCAACCCCGCTGTGAAGCCCAAGCTGCCGTACGACACGTTCAAGGACTTCGTCGCCATCACCCAGACCGTGCGCTTTCCGCTGGTGCTGGGCGCCAACCCGGGCGTGCCGGGCGACAACCTGAAGGAATTCCTGGCGGCGGCCGCCAAGCAGCCGCCCAACAAGTTCAACTATGCGTCCACCGGCGTCGGCTCGTTGAACCACCTGGCGCCCGAGGAACTCAAGCGCCTGTCCAAGGTGGACCTGCTGCACGTGCCGTACGGCGGCGGCGGCCCGGCCATCCAGGCCGTGGTGGGCGGCCAGGCCAACATGACCTGGCTGAGTTTTGCCGCGCTGCGCGGCCAGATCCAGGCCGGCAAGATCAAGCCCCTGGCCGTAGCCGGCGAGAAGCGCCTGCCCGACCTGCCCAACGTGCCGACGGTGGCCGAGTCCGGTTTCCCCGGATTCGTGGCGTATTCCTGGAGCGGCATGTTCGCGCCCAAGGGCACGCCCGACGCCACCATCAAGAAGCTGACCCAGGCATTCAATACGGTGCTGGCCGACCCCGACGTGAAGAAGAAGCTGCAGGAAGCGGGCTTCGAGATCGTGGCGTCCAACGGCCCGGCCCTGGATGCCTATGTGAAGGCGGAATACGACCGCTGGAGCAAGTTCATCAAGAGCAGCAACATCAATCTGGATAACTGAGCGGCCTGAGGCGGGACGCCCAGCGTTCCGCCCGGCCCGCGCATCGCTTGGAGAAGACATGGATAACTTGACCGGCGCCGAAGCAATGGTGCGGATGCTGCAACACAACGGCGTCAAACATATTTTCGGCCTGTGCGGCGACACCAGCCTGCCGTTCTACGACGCGCTGTACCGCCTGGACCACGGCATGCAGCACGTGCTGACCCGTGACGAGCGCAGCGCCGGCTACATGGCCGACGCCTATGCCCGCGTGACTGGCAAGGTCGGCGTCTGCGAAGGCCCGAGCGGCGGCGGCGCGACCTATCTGCTGCCGGGCCTGGTAGAGGCCAACGAGTCGTCCATTCCCGTGCTGGGCATCACGTCCGACGTGGCGGTGGGCTCGCGCGGCAAGTACCCTCTGACCGAACTGGACCAGGAAGCCCTGTACCGGCCGCTGACGAAATGGAACCGCACGATCGATCGCGCGGACCAGATTCCCGGCATGGTGCGCGCCGCGTTTCGCGCGATGACGACCGGCAAGCCCGGCTCGGCGCACTTGTGTTTTCCGTATGACGTCATGAAGCAGCAGGTGGATGCGGCCGACGTGTGGGCGCAGCCCGAGCACGCGCGCTTTCCGTCGCTGCGCTTCGCGCCGGACCCGGCCGACGTGGCGCGTGCCGCGCAGCGGCTGGTGGGCGCGCGTTCGCCCGTCATCATCTGCGGTGGCGGCGTGGTGATCGCCGGTGCCAGTGGCGCCTTGCAGGCATTGGCCGAAAGCTTGAAAGCCGCGGTCTGCGTGACCGTGAGCGGGCAGGGCAGCCTGGCCGACACGCATCCGCTGAATGCGGGCGTGGTGGGTTCCAACGGGGGCGTGATGGCGACGCGCGACGTAGTGGCCGCGGCCGACGTGGTGCTGTTCGTGGGGTGCCGCGCCGGGTCGACGTCGACCGAACACTGGCGTTTCCCGAACCGCGATGTGCCGATCCTGCACATCGACATCGATCCGATGGTGATCGGCGCCAATTACCTGACCGAGGTCGGTCTGGTGGGCGATGCCAAGCTGGCACTGGAAGCCTTGGGCGCCGAAGTGCAGGCGCGCCTGGCGCACCGGCCGTCCGATGCGGTCGATGGCGCCGTGCTGGCAGGCCGTGCCAAGGCCGCACGCCGGGCGCAGCTCGAGCCCCTGGCCGCCAGCCTGGACGCGCCGATCCGCCCCGAACGCGTGGTGCAGTCGCTGAACCGCCTGTTGCCCGATGACGCGGTGGTGTGCGCGGACCCGGGCACGCCTTGCCCGTATTTTTCGGCCTACTACGATGTATCGCGCCCCGGTCGCCACTTCATCACCAATCGTGCACATGGCGCGCTGGGCTTCTCGATGTCGGCGGCGCTGGGCGCCTGGGTGGGCCGGCCGCAGGCCAAGTGCGTGTCCGTGATGGGCGACGGCAGCTTCGGCTTCACGGTGGGCGAGCTGGAGACCATCGTGCGCCACAAGGCGCCGCTGCTGATGATCGTGTTTTCGAATTCGGTCTACGGCTGGATCAAGGCCAGCCAGAAGGCCGGCTACGACAAGCGCTACTACAGCGTCGATTTCGACCGCACCGACCACGCCCGCATTGCCGAAGCCTACGGCGTGAAGGCCTGGCGGGTGGAAGACCCGGCCAAGCTGGACGCGGCGATCAAGGCGGCGATGGAGCATGACGGCCCGACGCTGATCGACGTGGTGGCGCAGCCGTTGCAGGACACGGCGGCGCCGGTGAGCCAATGGATGGGCTGAGGCCCAAACGAGAACGGGGCCTGCGGGCCCCGTTTTTTTTCGCGTTCAGTGCGCCGCGGGCGTGGGCACCAGGTGATTGACGCCGGTGCACAGGTCGGCCTGGTCGACGCCGTAGATGTGCAGCGACACGGCGATGCCGGGGCCGGCGTTGCCCAGGCGGTGGATCTGGCGCAAACCTTGCGTGGCGGTGACGATGTCGCCAGGACGGCGGCGGGCCTCGCCGCAGGCGATGGCGGCGGCCGCATCGGGATCCCAGCGGTAGTGGGTTTCGGCCAGCTCGCCCTGCAGGACCTGGTAGGTGCACCAGGTCTTGTGGCCATGTACCGGGCTGAATTGCCCCGGACGCCAGATCAGATAGGCCACCGTGAAGGCGCCATGCGGATCGGCATAGGCAATGTGGCGGGTGTAGGTGTCGGCGCGGCCGGCGCGCAGGTCTTCGGGCAGGTTTTGCAGCATGTCGCCGGCATTGGCGACGCTGGCGGCCAGGTCGCGCAGCAGCGCGCGCGCCGCATTCAGCTGGGCAGCCTGCACCGACTCGCATAGCGAGCGCAGATCGGCGGCGGCAAGTTGGACAGAAGGCATGTGTATCCCCCTGAATGACAAGCCTTCATCTTAGGGATTCGCCGTGGAATGCCTTTGCCAAATTCGCCCGTTTGGCAGGGAAGATTGGAAAAAAATTCCATCCCGCAGGCCCTCTGGCGCTCCTATACTGGTCCGCTTCTTGGCACAACTCTGGGGAGTCTGGCATGGATCTGGGTATCAGCGGCAAGACCGCATTGGTGTTCGGCGGCAGCCGCGGCATGGGCCGCGCGTGCGCCCTGCAATTGGCGCGCGAGGGCGTGGCGGTGACCATCGCTGCCCGCAATCCGCAGACGCTGGAACAGGCCGCGGCCGAGATTTCCCGCGAAACGGGCATCGGCGTGGGTTGGGTCTCGGCCGACCTGACGCTGGACTCGGGGCGCGAGGCCGCGCTGGCCGCGTGCCCGCATCCGGACATTCTCATCAACAACGCCGATGGCCCGATGCCGGGCGATTTCCGCGACTGGAGCCACGAGGACTGGATCGCCGCGCTGGATTCGATGATGCTGGGGCCCATCGACATGATCCGCCGCGTGGTGGACGGCATGATCGAGCGGCGCTTCGGGCGCATCGTCAATATCGTGTCGCGCAGCGTCAAGGCGCCGCACGCCGAGCTGGGGCTGTCCAATGGGGCGCGGGCCGGCCTGATCGGCTTTGTCGGCGGCCTGGCGCGCCAGACCGTGCGCCACAACGTGACCATCAACAACCTGCTGCCCGGCGCCTTCGCCACCGATGCCCAGGCCCGCCACATCCGCGGCATGCTGGAACAGACCGGCAAGACCTTCGAGCAGTTGTGGGACGAGCGCGGCCGCGCCAGCCCCGCGGGCCGCTACGGCCAGCCTGAAGAACTGGGCGCGCTGTGCGCCTATGTGTGCTCGGCGCAGGCCAGCTACATGACGGCACAGAACATCCTGCTCGATGGCGGCGGCTACCCGGGCACGTATTGAGCCGATTGCCGGGCAAGGGTGTTCCACGGCTGGACGGGCGCAGGTCGACAGGGCAAGATTGGGCCGATATCGCTTGAGGAAACCCCATGGACCAGACGGACATCAAGATCTTGGCGTTGCTGCAGAAGGACGCCACCTGCTCGGTTGCCGAAATCGCCGAGCAGGTCAATCTGTCCGTCACGCCATGCTGGCGCCGCATCCAGAAGCTCAAGGACGACGGCGTCATCGCGCGCAACGCCATCCTGCTGGACCCGCGCGCGCTGGGCTTGAACCTGACCGTGTTCGTGTCCATCAAGACCAGCCAGCACAACGAAAAATGGACGCAGAGCCTGATCAACGCGGTCATGGCGCTGCCCAATGTGGTGGAATTTCACCGGATGGCGGGCGATATCGACTACCTGCTCAAGGTGGTGGTCGAGGACATGGCGGCCTATGACCGCTTCTATCGCCGCCTGATTGCGGCGGTGGACCTGCTGGACGTCAGCGCCAGCTTCTCGATGGAAGTCATCAAGAGCACCACCGAGCTGCCGCTGGACGCCGTCTAGCACCTGCCATCCGACGGCCTGCCGGCCGGCTTGGCCCAAGCGCGCAATTTTTTTCCCCTGCGGCCCCTTCCCGGGAATACAAATTTCTTTCGGGGTGTTGCGAGACGGCAATCTCGCAATTCTTTTGCGCGGCAGGCGGCGTAGCATATCCGTCATTCCAGCTATGGAATGAACCGGGATATCAGAGGACCCTATGTCGTTGGCAGTACCCACCGGCTGCGCCGGATTGGCGAAGACGCAACCCGCGTCGGTAGACGAGCTTTTGGCTGGATGGAACGGCACCGACGATCTCTGGGTGTTCGCCTATGGTTCCCTGATCTGGCACCCCGGTTTTGCCTGGCGCGAGCGTCGCCTGGCGACGGTGCGGGGTTATCACCGGTCGTTGTGCCTGTGGTCGCATGACCATCGCGGTTCCCCTGACAATCCCGGATTGGTGTTCGGCCTGGATCGCGGCGGCTGTTGCCGCGGCGTGGCCTTCCTGATCGCCGCGAGCGATGTACCGGCCGTTTTCCAGGCGCTGTGGCGCCGCGAGATGGTCACCGGCGCCTACACCCCCCGCTGGCTGGCCTGCCATACCGAGCAGGCGCCCGTGCGCGGCCTGGTGTTCCTCTTGAACCGCGCTTGCCAGGAGTACGCCGCCGACCTGTCCGATGACCGTCTGCTGGCCTCGGTGCGCAACGCGGTCGGGCATTCCGGGCCTTGCCTGGACTACGTGGTGGAAACCGAAAGGGCCTTGCGGGCCCACGGCATCGACGACTGGCGCCTGGGCGAACTGGTGCGCAGGCTGGGCTTGCAGCCCTGCTGACCCCTTGCCGGCAGGTCGCTGCCGACAGAAAAACGGGGCCTTTCGGCCCCGTAATATCAGACTAAATCTTGTGGCGTGGCCGCGTCAGAACGACCAGCGGCCAAACATGAACAGCACGTTGCCGGCGCCTCGCGAGCCCGGAATGTACGTGGCGTACAGCATGGTGTCCTTGTAGCCGGCCGAGACCAGCGGCAGCACGCCAGGGAACGGCACGTAGCTCATGATGTCGTGGCGCGCCGTCAGGAATACGGTGTAGCCGGCGCCCAGGCGGACGTTTTCGCTCACGCGGCCGATCTTCAGGAAGCCATATCCGGCGATGGGTTCGACCTTGCTGTGCGAGTCGAGAAACGCCATGGCGTACAGGCCCTGCCAGTCGCCGTCTTCGTCGTAGATGCTGCGGCCGTAGCCGCCGCCCCAGGCTAATTCATTGAAGCTGTTGATCTTTTCGCGGCTGTACATGGCGCGGTTGTGCCACGAGTATCCGCTGAAGTAGAGGTCGTTGCCGCCTTCGGTCCAGATCTGGTCGATCCGGTTACAGGCGGACTGCGCCCATGAGGGCAAGTTTTCACAGGCGTGCGCGGCGGCGCTGAAGGTCGAGAGCAGCAGGCAAAAAAAGGCTGCCCGGAGTCTGGCGGTCATGGGTGGAACGGAGAATATGATGACGATCCCGTTACTGTAACGGAGCGCCTTTCATATTAACTGTCACGCGGCTGTCAAATAGCCGCTGATGACACCCGATGAAACAATGATGCGCACGTCCGTTGCGGACGCGCTACAGCAGGAATATGGTGGCCAGCCCCAGGAAGATGAAAAAGCCCAGCGAGTCGGTGGCGAAGGTGAGCAGCACCGACGAGCCCATGGCGGGATCCTTGCCGAAGCGGGCCCGCAGCATGGGCACCAGCACGCCGACGGACGCGCCGACCAGCATGTTGCAGATCATGGCGGCCATCATGACCAGGGCGATCGACAGCGAATGCGAAATGGCCCAGGCGAACAGGGCGGCGACCACGCTGCCGCACAGGCCCACCATCAGGGTGACGAAGAGTTCGCGCTTGACCAGTTGCCACAGGTTGCGGCCCGTGATGCGGCCCATGGCCAGGGCACGGATGATCAGCGTCATGGTCTGGTTGCCCGAGTTGCCGCCGATGCCGGCGACGATGGACATCAGGAACGCCAGGATCACGATCTGGCTGACCGTGCCTTCGAATTGCGACGCCACGAACGACGCCGTGGCTGCGGTACAGAGGTTGAACAGCAGCCAGGGCGCACGGTTGCGCAGCGCGGTGCTGACGGGGGCGAAGATGTCTTCTTCTTGCAGACCGGCGCGCGACAGGGCTTGTTCCTGGGAGTCTTCGCGCATCACGTCGACGACGTCGGCAATGGTGACGCGGCCGATGAGGCGGCCCTGGTCGTCCATGACGGGGGCGGACACCAGGTCGTAGCGTTCGAAGGCGCCGGCCGCGTCGGCGTCGGAATCGAGCGGGTTGAGCGCCAGGAAGTCCGAATTCATGACGGCGCGCACTTCGGTTTCAGGTTCGCTGACCAACAGGCGAGACAGGGGCAGGATGCCTTGCAGTTTGTCTTGCCGGTCGACCACGAAGATCTGGTCGGTGTGGTCGGGCAGTTCGTGCAGGCGGCGCAGGTAGCGCAGCACGACTTCCAGCGTGACGTCTTCGCGCACGCGGACCATTTCGAAGTCCATGATGGCGCCGACGCTGTCTTCCGGATAGCCCATGGCTTCCAGCAGCTGTGCGCGCTCTTCTTCGGTCAGGCCCTTCTGGACTTCGGCGACGACGTCCGGCGGCAGGTCGGGCGCCAGGTCGGCCAGCTCGTCGGCGTCCATGTTGCCGGTGGCGGCCACCAGGTCCTGGCGGTCCATCGCTTCGATCAGCGATTCGCGCACCCAGTCTTCGACCTCGAGCAGCACGTCCGCGTCGTGCTCGGGGCTGACCAGCTTCCAGATGGCCTGGCGTTCGTCCTTGGGCAGCGATTCCAGGATGAAGGCGATGTCCGCCGGGTGCAGGCCGTCGAGCAGGGTCTTGAGTTCGGCTTCGTGCTGTCGATGCACCAGGTCTTCGACCAGGGTGGCCTTGGCATCGCCTTCTTCCTGGCGATGGACCAGATCGGCGACCAGCTGCTGGCGGCGCAGGCGTTCCTGGACTTCCGCCAGGGCGTGTTGCGCGTCTTCCGGGTCGAGGCGACGGGGCGTCGCAGGCGGTTTCTGCGCGGCGGCGGACTGCGTCATGCGTTACGGCTCAAAGAATAGGGAGGGGGCGGCTGCGCCGCGCTTCGTCGGTGGCCACGTAGGTCAGCGTGGCTTCGGTGACCTTGACGACTTCGGCGTCCAGCCGCTGGCGTTCGGCATAGACCTCGACGGACACGGTGACGGAGGTCTTGCCGGTCTTGACGACCGCGGCGTAGAAACTGAGCAGGTCGCCCACGAAAACGGGCTGCTTGAACTGGAAGGCGTTGACGGCGACGGTGGCCACCCGGCCCGCCGCACGGCGGGCGGCGGGGATGGACCCCGCGATGTCCACCTGGGACATGATCCAGCCGCCGAAAACGTCCCCGTGGATATTGGCGTCCGCCGGCATCGGCATGACGCGCAATACCGCGTCGCGATCGGCGGGCAAAGTCGTGAAGGGGGTTTTGGTGCTGGAGGTCATGCGGCCGGCTCCAATGCAAGGCAACCAGCCGATTATGCAGGAAAAACATGGCCCCCGGGCGCGTGCCGGGGGCCTGCCGCAGCGGTTTATCGCAGGATCACGAAGCCAGCTTGACGATGCCGTAGCCGCCCACCAGCAACCAGGCGTAGAGGATCAGGCCCAGCGCCATCACGCGGGGACCGGCCTTGCGGATCTGGGCGAAGCGGGTTTCGATGCCCAGCGCGGTCATGGCCATGGTCAGGGCGAAGACATCCAGGCGGCGAATGGCGGCGACAGCGTCGGCCGGGATGATGTTGAGCGAGTTGATGATGGCCAGGACCAGGAAGCCGACCGCGAACCAGGGGATGGGCAGCTTGGCGCCCTTGGCCTGGCCGCCGGCGTGGCTGGCGGCGCTGCGCAGGTACAGGCCCAGCACCAGCAGCACCGGCACGAGCAGGGCAACTCGGGTCATCTTGACGATGGTGGCGACTTCGGTGGTGGCCGGGTCGATGTTGCTGGCCGCGCCGACGACCTGGGCCACTTCGTGGATGGTGCCGCCGATATAGATGCCCAGGGCCTGGGTGTCGAATTGAAGCCAGCCGGCGTGGTACAGCACCGGGTACAGGAACATGGACAGGGTGCCGAACAGCACCACGGTGGCCACGGCTACGGCGCTTTTGTGCGGGGCGGCGCGCAAGGTGGGTTCGAAGGCCAGTACGGCGGCCGCGCCGCAGATGGCGCTGCCGGCGGCGGTCAGCATGGCGGTGTCGCGGTCCAGGCCCAACAGGCGCTGGCCCACCAGGGTGCCGATCAGCAGCGTGCCCACCACCACCGCCACCGATACGGCCAGGCCGGGCAGGCCCACGGCGGCGATCTGCTGGATGCTGATGTTCAGGCCATAGAAGGCCACGGCGATGCGCAGCAGGCGGCGCGCGGTGAAGTTGACGCCCACGCCCCAGTCGACCGGCATGGTGCCGCGCAGGAAGTTGCCGTACAGCATGCCGCAGACAATGCCGACGACCAGCGGCGAGAAACCCAGCTGGCGGATGGCGGGCAGGTCGGCCAGCTGCATGACCGCGGCGGCCATGAGTCCGACGAACAGCACGCCATTGAGCTTGTCGCGCCAGGGGGTGGCGGTGGCCGCGGGGGCGGCGGCCGGGGGGGAGGAAGAGAGAGGGGCGGTGGCGCTGGTGGCGGAGCTCATGGCGGGCCTTTGGGCATATCTAAATAACTAGACGAAATATTAATTTCCGGCCTGTTATTTGAAAAATCTTTATTTTGAATATGTAATATCAGAAATTCCGATATTTATTCGGAGCAACCGCCAGGTGCCCATCGATCGGGCTTCGTCATGACCCCAGACCAACTGCTTACCTTTGCCGCCGTTGCCGATGCCGGCAATATCAGTCGCGCCGCGCTGGCGCTGCATCTGTCGCAGCCCGCGGTGTCCGGCCAGCTGCGGGCCTTGCAGGAGTGGTTCGGCGAGCCGCTGTACCGCCGCAGCGGCCACGGCATTGCGCTGACCGAAGCGGGTGAGCGTCTGGCCGAGCAGGCGCGCCAGTTGCGCCAGGTGTACCGGCAGGCGCAGGCCGTGCGCGAATCCTGGCGCGGGCTGGAAACGGGCGCGTTGCGCCTGGGGGCCAGCACCACGCCGGCCAGCTATCTGCTGCCGGCGCTGGTGGCCGACTTCCGCCATGCCTTTCCGGCGGTCAGCCTGCACCTGTCCGACGGCAATACCCGCGAAATCGTCGAGCGCCTGCCGGCGTTGGACCTGGCCTTCATCGAAGGCGATGTCCCAGCCGGCCTGCCCGCCGACACGGCCGTGCACGCCTGGCGGCAGGACGAAGTGGTGGCGATCGTGCGGGCCGACCATGCCCTGGCGGGCAAGGGGGCGGTGACGCTGCGCGACCTGGCGGCATCGGCGCTGGTGATGCGCGAACCGGGTTCAGGGGTGCGGCGGCTGGTGGAACGCGCGTTTGCCGATGCCGGGCTGGCGCCGTCGATCGGGCTGGAATTGGCAGGGGTGGAAGGGGTGAAGCAGGCCGTGCGCGCCGGCCTGGGGGTGGGCTTCGTGTCGGCGATGTCGATGCGGCATGAAGATGGCGCGCTGGCGGCCTTGCGGCTGCTGCCCCGGCCGCTGACGCGCACCTTGAGCATCCTGGTGCCGCATGCCGATGCGGCGGCCCGCGCCGCCCAGCGCTTCCTGGCGATGTGCCTGGCGGTGGGGGCGGGGCAGGCCGTGATCTAGGCCTGGATGATCAGGCCTTGGCCAGGCGCTTGAGCGCCAGTTGCACCCAGTAGGTGCCGCCCAGCGGCAGCAGGTCGTCGTTGAAGTCGTAGCTGCCGTTGTGCAGCATGCAGGGACCCAGGCCGTGGCCGGCGGCGCGGTGGTCGCCCGTGCCGTTGCCGATCCAGACGTAGGCGCCCGGCAGTTCCTGCAGCATGAAGGCGAAGTCTTCGGCGCCCATGGTGGGCTGGACGTGGTCATTGACCATGTCGTCGCCGACGATATCGCGCATGACGTCGGCACAGAAGGCGGCTTCGTCGGGGTGGTTGATGGTGGGCGGGTAGTTGCGCTGGAAGGTGAACTGCACTTCGCAATCCATGGCCGCGCAGGTGTGGCGCGCGATTTCTTCCATACGGCGTTCGATCAGGTCCAGCACGTCCAGCGTGAAGGTGCGCACGGTGCCGCGCAGTTCGGCGTGGTTGGGCACGACGTTGTCGGCGCTGCCCGCGTGGATCTGCGTGATGCTCAGCACGGCGGCATCCAGCGGGTTGCGGTTGCGCGTGATGATGGTCTGCAGCGACTGCGCCAGTTGCACGGCGGCCATGACCGGATCGATGCCCAGGTTGGGCATGCCGGCGTGCGTGCCCTTGCCCTTGACCACGATCGAGAATTCGTTGCTGGACGCCATGATGGGGCCGGCGGTGACGCCGAACTGGCCGGGCTTCATGCCGGGCCAGTTGTGCATGCCGAACACGGCTTCCATGGGGAAGCGGGTGAACAGGCCGTCGTCGATCATGCGCTTGGCGCCGCCGCCGCCTTCTTCGGCGGGCTGGAAGATGACGTAGACGGTGCCGGCGAAGTCGCGGTGCTGCGACAGGTAGCGCGCGGCGGCCAGCAGCATGGCCGTGTGGCCGTCGTGGCCGCAGGCGTGCATCTTGCCTTCGTGCTTGCTGGCGTGGTCGAAGGTGTTGGCTTCCTGCATGGGCAGGGCGTCCATGTCGGCGCGCAGGCCGACGGCGCGTTCGCCCGGCTGGTTGCCGCGGATGATGCCGACCACGCCTGTGCCGCCCAGGCCGCGATGGATCTCGATGCCCCATTCTTCAAGCTTGGCCGCCACCACGTCCGCCGTGCGGAATTCCTCGAAAGCCAGTTCGGGATGTGCGTGGATGTCGCGTCGGATCTGGGAGATGTCGTGGTGCCACGCGACGATGGGTTCGAGCAGTTTCATGGGAGGGATCAAGCGGAATTTGGGAACGCAACAAGGTTATCATCAATCAAAAGCCAATTTAATGGAGACAAACACCATGACCCGCCCGTGGCTTGCCCATTACCCGCAAGGGGTTCCCGCCGATATCTCCACCGACGGCTACACCTCGCTGACCGACCTGCTGGACCGCGCCTGCAAGCAGTATTCGTCCCGCACCGCCCTGACCGCCATGGGCAGCGACATCACCTATGCGCAGCTGGATGCACATGCCCGGGCGTTCGCCGGCTGGCTGCAAAGCCTGGGGTTGCCCAAGGGCTCGCGGGTCGCGCTGATGATGCCCAATGTGCCGGCCTACCTGGTCGCCATGCTCGGCACGCTGCGGGCCGGCCATGCGGTGGTCAACGTCAACCCGCTCTACACCGCCGACGAACTGCAGCGCCAGTTGCAGGACAGCGGCGCGTCCGTCATCGTCATTCTCGAGAATTTCGCGCACACGCTGCAAAGCGTGTCCGACCGCGGTGCGCTCAAGCATATTGTGGTGACGGGCCCGGGCGACTTGCTCGGCGGGTTGAAGGCGCCGCTGGTCAATCTGGCGGCCCGCTATATCAAGAAGCTGGTGCCCGCCTGGCGCATCGACGGCGCGTTGATGCTGCCGCAGGTGCTGGCCCAGGGCGCGCGCCTGCCGTTCGCCGCGCCGGCCATTTCGATGGATGACCTGGCGGTGCTGCAATACACCGGGGGCACCACCGGCGTGCCCAAGGGCGCGATGCTGTCGCACCGCAACCTGACCGCCAATGTGATGCAGATGGAAGCCGTGGCCAGCCCCGCGCTGCACGACATGGCGGGCCAGCAGATCACCATTCTCAGCGCCTTGCCGCTGTACCACGTGTTCGCCATGACGGTCTGCGGCCTGTATGGCCTGCATGCGGGCATGCGCAACGTGCTGATCATCAACCCGCGCGACCAGCCTTCGCTGATCGGGGCATGGCGCAAGACGCCCATCAATGTGTTCCCCGGCGTCAATACGCTGTTCAACGCGCTGGCCCACAACGACGACTTCGCCAAGCTGGATTTTTCCGGCTTGCGGCTGACCCTGGGCGGCGGCATGGCCGTGCAGCAGGCGGTGGCCGAGCGCTGGCTCAAGATCACCGGGCGGCCGCTGGTCGAAGGCTATGGGTTGTCCGAGACGTCGCCGGTGGCCACGGTCAACCCGACCAACGCCACCGCGTATTCGGGGTCCATCGGCCTGCCGTTGCCGTCCACCGAGGTCGCGATTCTTGACGATGCCGGCCACGAGGTGCCGCTCGGCGAGCGGGGCGAGGTGGCCATCCGCGGGCCGCAGGTCATGCTGGGTTATTGGCAAAAGCCGGACGAAACTCGCCACGCCATGACGGCCGACGGATTCTTCCGCACCGGCGATATCGGCATCATGGACGACAAGGGCTACACGCGCATCGTCGACCGCAAGAAGGACATGATCACGGTGTCCGGCTTCAAGGTCTATCCGAACGAGGTGGAAGCGGCGGTGGCGCAGATGCCCGGCGTGCTGGAATGCGCGGCCATCGGCGTGCCGGACGAGCATTCGGGCGAGGCCGTCAAGGTGTTCGTCGTGAAGAAAGACCCGGCGCTGACCGAAGCGCAGGTGCAGGCATGGTGCAAGGACAAGCTGACCGGCTACAAGCGGCCGCGCTTCGTCGAGTTCCGTGATGAACTGCCCAAGAGCAACGTCGGCAAGATCCTGCGGCGTGAATTGCGCCCGGATGCTGGCGCCGAGGCCAACGCCGCGGCGCCGCAGGGCCAGACGGCCTGATCAGGCGTGATGCGGGACGGCCGGGCGTCAGCCCGGCTGGTCCAGGTGGGGGGCGATCATGTCGTGCAGGGCGCGTTCGATGTCGCGGTTGCCCGCCACCACGCGTCCGCCGATGGGCCAGGAATCGGTGCGATGCATGTCGCTGCAGGCGCCGCCCGCTTCGCGCACGATCAGCGTCCCCGCGGCCACATCCCAGGGGGCTAGCCCCATTTCCCAATAGCCGTCATAGCGGCCGCAGGCCGTCCAGGCCAGGTCCAGCGCGGCCGCGCCCATGCGCCGCACGCCGCGCGCACGGTTGATGGCGTCATGCAGCATCGGCATGTATTGGCTGGCGAAAGAGAAATCGCGGAACGGAAAGCCGGTGGCCAGCACCGAGTCTTCGAGCGTGCGGGTGCGCGAGCACGAGATGCGGCGGCCGTTGAGCCAGGCGCCCAGGCCGTACACGGCGGTGAAGAGTTCTTCGCGGCAGGGGTCGTAGACCACGCCGACGACCGGCGTATCGGCTTGCAGGCGCTCGTTGGCGGAGACCGCGGCGCCGGCATGCGCGATCAGGGCGATCGAGACCGCATAGTGGGGGATGTCGTGCAGGAAATTGGTGGTGCCGTCCAGCGGATCGATGTACCAGGTGGCGGCGCCTTGGGCCTGGCCGCCGGTTTCCTCGGCGACGATGCCGAATTTGGGCGTGCGGGTCTGCAGCTCCTGGATAATGACGGCCTCGGCTTCGCGGTCGGCCTGCGACACGAGATCGTTGCGCGCTTTGCGGTCGATCACGAGATCGGCGCGATGATGCGCGTAGGATTGCAGGATGGCTGCTCCGGCATGCGCCGCCGTGACCGCAGCGTCGATCGCGGCGCACAGGTCTATGGGAGAAGCCAGCGAGCGGGGCGGATCATAGGTTTCCATGAATCGAGTGTAAGCCCAGGTATGCGTCAAATTCGTGGCCACGGCCGCAAAAGGCGCTTGGTGCGTGGCGTCCATCCAACGCCGGCCATCGTGTCGTCCGATAATCCTTTCTGTCTGATAGTCGTCCAATTCGCCGCTTTCCATGTCCTCGTCCTATGTTCCCCTGACCCCCGCCGTCGCTGAATTCGATGCGCAAGGCCGTCTTTTCAGTCCGGTCTATGGCGACGTCTACCACTCGCCGTCGGGGGCGCTGGGGCAGGCGGAACATGTGTTTCTGCGTGGCAATGGCCTGCCTGAACGCTGGCGTGGGCGCGACGCCTTCACGGTCTGCGAGACCGGCTTTGGCCTGGGGCTGAATTTCCTGGCGCTATGGCGCGCGTGGCGTGACGATCCGCAGCGCTCACGGACCCTGCACGTGGTGTCGCTGGAAGCGCATCCGTTCGGGCGTGAGGACCTTGCGGCGTTGCTGGCGCGGCACGCGCCCGATTCGCTGGCGTCGCTGGGCGGGCAATTGGCCGCGCAATGGCCGGCGTTGCTGCCCGGCTTGCATCGGTTGGAATTCGAGGGCGGCGCAGTGACGCTGACCCTGGGTTTCGGCGATGCGCAGACGCTGGCGCCACGTTTGTCGGCCAGGGTGGATGCTTACTTCCTGGACGGCTTTGCGCCCGAACGCAATCCGCATATGTGGCAGGCGCCGCTCTTGAAGGCGCTGGCGCGCCTGGCCGCGGCCGACGCCACCGTGGCGACCTGGGCATGTACCGGCGAGTTGCGGCAGGCCTTGCAGGATGCGGGTTTCGAGGTGCGCCGGGCGCCGGGTTATGGCGGCAAGTGGCACATGACGGTGGGGGCGGTGGCGGCGCCGGGCGTCGCGGTGAGCACACCGGCCGTGGCCGATGCCCAGCGCCATGCCGTGGTGGTCGGCGCGGGGCTGGCCGGGTCGGGAATGGCGCAGTCCCTGGCGCTGCGCGGGTGGCGCGTGACGGTGCTGGACGCCGCGCTGGCGCACGGTACGGCCGCCCATGCAGGCCATGCCGCAGCGGCATTGACGCCTGTGCTGGCGCGGGATGACAACGCGCGGGCGCGCTTGTCGCGCGCAGGCAGTGCGCGGGCGTTGGCGCGTTGGGCAGGCTTGCCTGTCGGCGCGGCGCCGACCGTCTGCGGCACCGTGCAGCTGGAACGCGACGAGGGGCGGGCGGCCGCACTGGCCGGCACGTTGGCAACCCTGGCCTTTCCCCAGGATTGGGTCCGCGAAGTCAGCCGCGACGAAGCCAGCGCCTTGGCGGGTCTGCCGCTGGCGCGAGGCGGCGTGTTTTTCGGCCAGGGCATGCTGGTGCAGCCCGACAAGTTGATTCCCGCGTTGCTGGCCACGCCCGGGGTACAGGTCGTGCCGGGTGCGGTGGCGCGGGTGGTGGCCGAGGGGACGGGCTGGCGTGCCCTGGACGCGGCTGGCCACGAATTGGCGCAGGCCGACACCGTCATCCTGGCCAATGCCTTCGGCGCGCAGGCGGTATTGGAGGCCAGCGGCTTGCTGGCGCCCCTGCCGCGAGTGGCTCAGATGCATGCGCTGGCCGGCGAAGTGACCCTGGTGCCGGCTGCGGCCTTGGCGGGCGGCCCGCGCTGCGTGGTGGGGGGCGAAGGTTATCTGCTGCCCGACACCGGGGCCGGTTGCGTGGTGGGCAGTACTTATGTGCATGGCGCGACCCAGGCGAACATCGGGGCCGAGGGCCAGCGAGTCACGCTGGACAAGGCGGCGGGCTTGCTGGGCTGCGCATTTCCGGGATTCGACGCCCTGGTGCCGGGCAGTCTGCCCGGTTGGGCGGGATGGCGCGCGGTGCTGCCGGGGCGGCTGCCCGCCGTGGGGCCGTTGGCGCATGCGCCAGGCCTGTGGCTGGCCGCGGGCTACGCGTCACGCGGGCTGTCGTGGTCGGCACTGATGGGCGACCTGATCGCCGCGCGCCTTTGCGGCGAACCGTCACCGCTTGAAACCGATCTGGCCCAACTTATTTTGCCGCGCTGAAAAAAACTTCAGAGCCCCGGGGGGAGCCGGGCGAGGTGGCGTAGAATTGCGGGAAATGCCAGGATTTGGCGCCAAATAGCCCGCTTTGGGCTCAAAGTTGGCGTTCCGGCGGCGCACCGGCGGTTGGCCGGGCAAGCGTTGGCGGGGGCTTTGTGCCCCCTTTTTTGGATGATATCGCTGTCCAAAAGAGGGACCGAGTTTATTTCAAAGCTCAAATCCGTCAAAATAGCGTCTTTTGATGGTTTTTGGCTTAAGCCGGGGGATGCTCTGTGCCGCCCAAGTTCGACTTTGCCCATACTACCCAGCTCGACAACATCGAGCTGCTGACGTCCCGCCCCAGTCGCATCGATTTCGACGCGGGCGATGGGTTGCACCTGGTAGTCGAGGCGCATGCGCCTGGTGTTTTTCGCCTGCGCTGCGGCGAGGCGAACCACCTTACCGATGACAAGCCCGGCGCGCGTGCGCGCGCCGTGGCTGAAATGCTGCTCGCGCGCCAAGAGGCCGTGGGCGAGGCCGCCATCGCGCCACGCGAAGGCGGGGACGGTTGGCGCATCACCCAGGGCGATGTTGCCCTGGAGATCCAATCCAACCCCGTGCGGATTGCGTTGTACCGCAATGATGCGCGGGTGTTCGAGTCCGAGGTTTCCGCGCATACGCCCGCATTCGGGCACAACGCGCTGGACCAGGCCGACGATGCCTCCTGGACGGCGGGGTTCTCCCTGCTGCCGGACGAGCGCGTCTACGGCTTGGGCGAAACCCCGGGCGACCTGAACCGTCGCGACGAATCCGTCGTTTCCGACGATCCCGAGCATCGCGCCTTGCCGTTGGCATGGAGCCCGCGAGGCTGGGGCGTGTACGTCAACGCGATGCGCCGGGTACAGCACTCGGTGGGCGCCGCGCCGGCCGATTCGGCCTACATCGTCAGTGTCGACGATGCCGTGCTCGACGTCTTCCTGTTTGCCGGCGAGCCCGCCGAAATTCTGAACCAGTACACCGCCCTGACTGGCCGCGCCGGCCAGCCGGTGCTGTGGGCAATGGGTGCGTGGCTGCAGCAGGCCAGCGGCGAAATGCCGACGCAGACCGTGGCGCTGGTGGCGCGCATGCGCGAAAACCAGATCCCGGTCGACGCCGTCACGCTGGCGCAGCCGGCGGCCTGGGGCTTTCAGTCCGACAAGGCCGTGTTCGAATGGGATGCCCAGCGCTTCCCGGACGCCAAGCAGATGCTGGCGCTGTTCCACAAGCACAACGTGCATGTCGCCGCCTCGGGCTTTCCGGGCGTGATCAAGACCAGCCCGCTGTTCGAGGAACTCGAAGACCGCGGCTGGCTCCTGACCAAGGACGACGGCTCGGCGCAGGTGTTCGACGGCAACGCCGCCACCTCGGGCCAGCCTTATGGCCTGCTGGACCTGACCTACCGCGACATCTACAACCTGTGGGTCGAGCGCCATCGCCAACTGATCGAAGACGGCCTGGACGCGCCCGCGTGCGATGCCCAGATCGCCATTCCCGACGGCGTCAATGCCCGCAACGGCGAAACCGGCCCCGCACTGCGCAGCATGTATCCGCTGCTGGTGCGCCGCGCGCTGTTCGATGCGGTTGCCGGCCTGAAGGTGCCGCCCGAAGGCGTGGTGCCCAGCACCGACCTGTTCCCGGCGGCGCAGCGCCTGCCGTGGCAGGTGGGGCCGCAGGTCGACAACACCTGGGATGGCCTGCGCCACACGTTGCGCACGGCCCTGTCCATCGGCGCCTCGGGCCTGCCCGTGCAGGTGCACGGCATCGGCACGGCCGCGCGCAGCGCCGCCGGCATGACGCCCGAGCTGTACCTGCGTTGGCTGACCGCCGGCGTGTTCTCGGCGAACTTCTCCTTCCAGGGCGTAGCCGGCCTGATGCCTTGGGACTTCGGCGACGAGACCCTGGCCCAGGTCAAGACCTGGATGCAATGGCGCTATCGCCTGGTGCCCTATGTGCTGGGCGCCATCGAAGACGCCGCACGCACCGGCTTGCCGGTGCAGCGGTCCATGGCGCTGTCGTTCCCGAACGACCCGCATGCCCACGAATGGGATCTGCAATACCTGCTGGGCCCGGCCCTGCTGGTGGCGCCGATCACCGAGCCGGGCAAGCAGGTGCGGGTGTACCTGCCCAAGGGCGACGCCTGGTGGGACCTGAACACGGGCCATCGCTACGAGGGCGGCACCACCTGGACCATCGACTGCGACCTGGGCCAGTTCCCGGTATTCGGCCGCGAAGGGCACATGCTCTGTCTGGGACCCGCCGCGCAGCACACGGGCGAGTTCAATTCGGCGCGCATCCTGGACGAAGTCTGGATGTTCGGCATGCCGGTGCACAACCCGGTGGTCATGCGCAACAAGATCCGCGTCATGCAGATGCAAGGCTCCAGCTACATCAAGGGCCTGGAAGGCTTGCGCATTTCGCCGTCCGAGGGGCTGGAGGTCAAGCGCCGCGGCGCTGAAGTGCGTATCTCGCGCGCTCGCTGATCCCGGAGGGGCCGGCTACCGGCCACCCCCGAACAAAAGGGCAGTCAGGAAGGCTTTCCTTCCAGGCTGCCCTTTACGTCTTTGTGCGGACGCATTCTATATTACTGTTAGTTATTAAAAATGGAAAAAACGGTCGTTCTCTTTAGAAGAGAAAAGATACAAAATCGCTTGCCATGATCCAGATCGAGAACCTATCCAAGACCTACGCCACGCCGCATGGCCAGTTCCAGGCGCTGCGGGGCATCAACCTGCACATCCAGCAGGGCGAGGTCTTCGGCATCATCGGCCCCAGCGGGGCCGGTAAAAGCACGCTGGTCCAGTGCATCAACCTGCTCGAGCGCCCCAACGAAGGCACCATTGCCATCGGCGGCCAGCAACTGACCGGCCTGAATGAAGCGCAACTGCGCGCCCAGCGCCGCCGCATCGGCATGGTGTTCCAGGGCTTCAACCTGCTGTCGCGCCGCACGGTGTACGGCAACGTGGCGCTGCCGCTGGAAATCGCCGGCGTGGCCAGAAATGAAATTCCCGCGCGCGTCGAGCGCCTGCTGGCCCTGGTGGGCCTGGAGCATCTGCGCGACCGCTATCCCAGCCAGATCAGCGGCGGGCAAAAGCAGCGCGTGGGTATCGCCCGCGCCTTGGCCAACAACCCGGATGTGCTGCTGAGCGACGAGGCCACGTCCGCGCTGGACCCCGAAACCACGCACAACATTCTGGCATTGCTGCGCGACATCAACCGCAAGACCGGCGTGACCGTGGTGATGATCACGCACCAGATGGAAGTGGTGCGCGAGGTCTGCGACCGCGTGGCCGTGCTGTCGCAAGGCGAAGTGGTTGAAATGGGCAGCACGCGCGAAGTGTTCGCGCAGCCGCGCCACGAAGTGACCCGCGCCATGGTGTCGGCGGCCACCGCGTCGGACCTGACCGACGCCACGCTGGCCGCCGTGAAGCAGCGCATCGAGACGCTGGCCGCGGCCAAGCCTGGCCAGGCCGTGCGCCTGTTGCGCCTGTCCTTGACCGGCACCGACGCGTCGGGCTCGTTCCTGTCCGACCTGTCCACGCAGTATTCGCTGGACGTCGGCCTGGTGCAGGCGCGTGTCGAAGACATCCAGGGCGTAGCCGTGGGCACGATGTTCGTGCTGGCGCAAGGCACCCCCGCCGCGGTCAAGGACGCGATTGCCGCGTTGACCGCCCGTGACATTACCGTTGAAGAAATTGCTCATGAGCCCGCAACTGATCGACCTGCTTATTACGTCGCTGCTTGATACCCTGCTGATGGTGGGTGTGGCCAGCGCCATTGCGGTGCTGGTCGGCATTCCGCTGGGTGTGATCCTGACCGTCACCGCGCGCGGCAGCATGCTGGAGAACCAGCCGGTGAACCACGCCCTGGGCGCGGTCATCAACGCCACGCGTTCGGTGCCGTTCGTGATCCTGATGGTCGCCATCATTCCGTTCACGCGCCTGGTGGCCCAGACGTCCATCGGCACCACCGCCGCCATCGTGCCGTTGTCGGTGGCCGCGATTCCGTTCATGGCGCGCATCGCCGAGAACGCGATGCGTGAAGTCGACCCGGGCCTGATCACCGCGGCGCGCGCCATGGGCGCATCGCCGATGCAGATCATCATGAAGGTGCTCCTGCCCGAGGCGCTGCCCGGCCTGATCGCCGCCACCATCGTCACCGTGGTCAGCCTGATCGGCTATTCGGCCATGGCCGGCGCCATCGGCGGCGGCGGCCTGGGCGACCTGGCCATCCGCTACGGCTACCAACGTTTCCAGTCCGACGTCATGGCGGCCGTGGTCATCGTGCTGATCGTGCTGGTGCAGTTGATCCAAAGCCTGGGCGACCGCTACGTGCGCCGCATTTCGCACCGCTGAGCATCGCCGGCCATTCTTCTTTTCGTTCTTCCTCTACTTCCGACATTCGGGATATCCGCAACATGAGCATCAAGGTTTTGAAGTCGCTGGCCGCGTTCGCCCTCGGCGCCGCCGTATTCGCCCAGCCCGCGCTGGCCCAGGACAAGCCGCTGAAGGTGGGTGTCACCGCCGGCCCGCACGCCCAGATCTTCGACGTGGTCAAGCAGGAAGCCGCCAAGCAGGGCCTGAACATCCAGGTGATCGAGTTCACCGACTACGTGCAGCCCAACGTTGCGCTGGCTTCGGGCGACCTGGATGTGAACAGCTACCAGCACCAGCCCTACCTGGACAACGCCAACGCCGACCGCGGCTACAAGCTGGTCAGCATCGCCAAGACCGTGATCTTCCCGATCGGCATCTACAGCAAGAAGATCAAGTCGCTGGCCGAACTGAAGGACGGCGCCCGCATTGCGCTGCCGAACGACCCGACCAACGGCGGCCGCGCCTTGCTGCTGCTGCAGGCCAACGGCCTGATCAAGCTGCGTCCGGAAGCCGGCCTGAAGGCGACCCCGATCGACGTGATCGAGAACCCCAAGAAGCTGCGCTTCATTGAACTGGACGCCGCCCAGCTGCCGCGTTCGCTGGACGACACCGACGCGTCGGCCGTGAACACCAACTTCGCGCTGGAAGCCGGCCTGAACCCCGCCAAGGATGCGATCGCCCAGGAATCGCCGGATTCGCCGTACGCCAACGTGCTGGTCGTGCGTGAAAAGGACAAGGACCGTCCCGAGTTCGCCAAGCTGGTCAGCATCTATCACAGCCCGGCCGTGAAGCAGTTCATCGAGACCAAGTTCAAGGGCGCCGTGGTGGCCGCCTGGTAAGCCAGAAGCGTCGCCTCGGTACCAGAACGGCCGCGCGAGCGGCCGTTTTTCATGGGGATGGCCGGCAGAGCGCCACAGTGAGCGAGCACTGACCTGCCGGGCCGGTGGAGATGGAATGTTGCGGCGTCGAGTCGGTCGTGTCTCTATTTTTTGACAAAGCCCGTGAAATCCGCCATAATTTCTGGCTTCGGTCGGGCTGATAGCTCAGTCGGTAGAGCAGCGGACTTTTAATCCGTTGGTCGCGAGTTCGAGTCTCGCTCAGCCCACCACCCCCCGCTTTTTCACGAAGGCGGTAAGAGAATCAAGCACCTGCGAGTGATCGCGGTGCTTTTTTTTCGTCTGTATTGCCCGGAGGTGTGGGGCTGAAAGTGTGTGCCCCGAAGGGGGCGGCCCCCGGGGCACATCGCCGATGCCCGCCGCGCACAATCATTGCGCGGCGGTGATCCTGCTTGTGGGGTTTATCGCGTGACGTCAATAACGCCAGGTGACGCCGATCGTGCCCGCATTTTCACGGTTGCCGCCGCCATATTGGCCGCTGTACGTGATGCCAATGACCGCCGACTGCGATATCGCCAGATCCACGCCCAGTTCGGTGAATGCCGCGTTGCGTGCGATCGGCGCGCCGGTCACACTGAACGGCTGACTGCCGTCGAAGGCCAGGCGCGTGCCCGGTTCGACGTCGCCGAACGCATGGCGCCATCCCGCCGAGGCGCGCAGCACGGCTTCTGTCTTGCCGGCCGAGAAGGCGGTCTTGCCGCGTAGGCCCAGGGTCGTGGTCGTCAGCGTATTGCTGGCGCTTTGCCCTTGCAGCGCCGCGATGCCACCCGTTTCCTGGAACCCGCGGGTACGCGTATTGGACCAGGCCACGCCGCTGAAAGGCTCGAGTTGCAGGCGGTCGGTGACGGGCAATGCGTAGCCGATCTCGGTGAAGACCTGCGCGGTGCTGGCGCCGTAATTTGCCGTCAGCTTTTCCGGCTGGCCTGCCGCGGCAACGTTCCGTGTCGTGGAGACGTCGTGCCAGATATACCCAGCCCCCGCCAGCCAGTTGATGTTGCCGGGCCCTGCCTTGAAGCTTTTGCCGCCATAGATCGTCGCGCTGTAGCTGTCCACGTCGGCCTTGGACGACTTCGCATCGACGGTGATGCGGCTGTCGGTATAGCCCAGCGCACCGCCCAGGCGCCAGCCGGCGCCCACTGCGTGATCGGCGCCGATGAATACGCCGCCGGTCCGCTGATCCACGCGCGAAGTGTTGTCGTTGCCGTTGAAGGTTTGCCAATTGCCGACGATTTCCGCCCAGGCCGGCTGCGCCTTGGAGCTTGGCAAGGCGGACACCGGCAGACCGCCCGCGCCGTCTTGTGCCACGGGTTCGCCAGCGGCCAAACCGGCATCCAGGTTTGTGCGCAGGCTCTTGAACGGCAAGCTCCTGGCGACTCCGCTGGCGCTGCTCAGGCTGGACGTGATGCTGGCATGTGTCTCGCCCGACAACTGGTCGAACACGCCGGCGGGCGCGCCTTGGGGCAGGGTCAGCACATACTGATATAGCGGGTTGCCGCCGGCCAGGCTTTCGAGCGCGTTGGCCGTGGCTCGCTGGTTGCTCGTGTACGCGGCGTCGGCAAAACGCATGCCTCCGCCTTTCCGGGTCAGGCGCAACGTGACGGCCTGCGGCTCGTACCCGATGCTGCTGTCCACAAAGGCGAACGACGAGGAGGAGGAGGCGAACTGGCCGTTCAGGCGGTTCGCAGTCAGGATGGTGTAGGTCCGTTCTCCGGCCAGACGCGATTCCGGTCCCACGTGCAGCACCGAGCCGGCCAGGTTGGCCGTGCCGGTCACGTCGATGCGATCGCTGTTGTTGGACTCGGGGTCTGCCTCGACCCGGTAGACCGAGCCGGGCGCCAGCGTCAGGTCGCCCTGGACGCGTAGCGTACCGATGGAATTTCCGGGGGCGATCGCGCCGCCCGCCTGCACGGTCGTGTTGCCCACCGTGCCCGTGCCCTGCAGCACGGCGTTATTGCTCACAGACAGTGTGCCGCCCAACGATCCCTGACCTTTGACGCCCACGGACAGCACGCCGGCATCGACCTGCGTGTGGCCGGTAAATGCCGATCCGTCACCGGTCAGCATCAGCATGCCGGCGCCGCTCTTGGTCAAGGTGCCATTGCCGGACACCGAACCCGCGAAGGTGCCATCCTGGGCCTGGTCGAACACGACCGCCCCGCGGTTTTGCAGGTTGCCGCGAATGGAGTCCGCATTGCCGACCAGCGTGCCCGCGTCCACATGGGTGTTGGCGTAGGAATTCTTGCCGCCGAGCACCAGCGTACCCGTGCCCAGCTTGACGAGATCGCCGCCGCCAGTGAGCGGCTGGGCAACCGTGAAGCGGTTGTCGGATGCGGCGATATCGAAGGCGCCGCCCTGTGCTTCCCAGATGATGTTGCGCGAGGTCTGCGTATAGTCGGTGCCGGTAATGCGCAGCGTGCCGCCATTGAAAGCCAGCGGGCCAATGCGATCGCCCAGGTTGACGTCTTGCGCGACGCTCAGTACCCCATCCATGAGGCGGGTGCCGCCGGAATAGCGATTGGCCTGATTCAGCACCAACGTACCGCCGCCCGTCTTGCTCAGCCCGCCTGCGCCTTGAATCGCCACGCCCAGGGTGGCGCTTGCGCCGGTCAGGACGCGCAGCTCGCTGCCGTCGTCCGCGGTCTGTAGTACGCCGCCGGAAGCGTGCGTGGTGAATTGCCAGCCGTCGGTCAGAAACTGCAGGCCCTTGAACGATTGCGTGCCCGCCACGGCCACCGTGCCCGCGGTGTCCTTGAATACCGCGTGCTGATTGCCCCAGGCCGCGGCCCAACTGGGCGCGCCATCCACATTCCACTGCAGATTGCCGGCATCCCAAGTGCCCGAGCCGCCGGTCCAGCTCAGGAGCGACTCGGGGGCCGACACCGGGGCCACGCGCAAGTCGACGACACCGCTGCGCGAGGTATCGACGGAGAATTGGCCGCGCGTGTAGTTGGCAGGGATCGTGTCCAGGGTCAGCCCCGCGCCGTCCAAGGCGCCGCCATAAGTGAACAGGCGGTGATAGCCGAGCGCTGGGATATTGTTGTCCCGGATCTGCAGCTTGCCGTTCAGGCTGAGATTACCGGTGACTCGGGTGGTGCCGGACGTTCCTGGCGTGGATTCCGGGCCGGGATTGCCGAGGTAGTAGCGGAACGTCGAGCCCTGCTGCAACGCCAGGTCGCCGTTGACGCGCAAGGTGCTGAAGCCGGAGCTCACGAGCATGCCGCCGGCTTCGATCTCTGTGTTGCCGACCTGGCCATAGCCTTGCAGCCGGCCGCCATTCTTGACCGAGAGCGTGCCGCCCAGCGAACTATTGCGATTCATGAACAGCTCGCCGCCAGTGACCGTGGTATGCCCGGTAAAGGCGGAACCGTCGAGGTTGATGCCCAGGCGAGCCGGGCCGAGCAGATTGAATTGCCCTTGTCCCGTCAGTTTGCCGGACAGCTCCGTGTAGTCGGAGTGATTGAATGCAACTTGCGCACCTTGGGCAAGCGAGATTTCCCCGCCGAAGAATTTGCCCTCCGTGCCTCCTGTTCCGAATTGCACCGTACCGTTCTGGACATCCAGGCCCATCTTGTAGCCGCCGACCAAGCCCAGCAGTGTCGACTTGCCCGCACCGGTCTTGATCAGTGTGCCTTCCTGCAGCGAAATATCGTTGTCGATGACAAAATCGTCGCTGCGGTTCAGTGTCACGATGCTGAGAGATGACCCGAGAAGAGAGCCACGCCCGATGCTGCCCGATGCGCCGCCGTTGCCGATCTGCAATTTACCGATGACCGTGGTTATTCCGGCATAGGTGTTGTCCGCCGCGAGGATAAGGAGCCCCGTGCCAGACTGCTTCAGTTCCCCCGTACCCGAAATGGGCTGTTCCAAAACGGTAACCGTATCTCGTTGATAAGACAGCTTGCCATTGTTGATCCACTGACCAGGGTTCATCGAATACTGCCCTGATGAGGAAGCGATGATGAGTTCTGCGCCCTCGCCGATGGTTGTCCGACCGGTATAGGTGTTGTTTCCCGCCAGTGACAGAAGTGTGTTGCCAGTAACGTCCAGATTTCCGGGGCCGGAAATATCGCCGTTCACGCCGCCGCTGAAATTTTCAAAAACCAGCAAGCCGTTGTTGACGATGTTGCCCGAGCCTTGGCTGCCGTAGGAGCCGTAGGTACCTTCATTGCTGATGTGCAAGGTGCCCGCGGAAATCTGGATCGGGCCCGAGTATCCAGTGACGCCGAACAGCTTCAATGTGCCGTCAGACACTTTTTCCAGACGGCTGACCCCTTGGAAAAAACCGCCATAGTTTCCCGTTTCGATAGTCAGGGGTTGCGCCGCGCTGGCGACGGATGGGCTGACGGTCGAACTTTGCAGATTCCTGATGTACCCCGGCGAGCTATTGAAATCAAGCGTGGCATACTCGCCCACGAAAGTTGTCGCGGCCTGGCTGGTAATCGCGCTCAGCGCAGTGCTGCCCGCCGCATTCCTCAGTTTGCCGCCTTCGACACGCAACTCCGCTTGCGGTCCCACAGTGACCGGAATGCCGGCGGCCAATTCAATCTCACCCTTCTGGGTATCCATGCCGAACCGGGCAACGCCCTGAATATTCAGCGCACTACCGATCGTCAGGGTCTGGGCGAGCGTCGAGGCTATCGTGCTGGTCTTGCCGGCTTCGAAAATCAGGTTCTGCGCTGGCGTCAATGCCTGGGTGAACTCTGAAATCAGCGTGCCACCTTGCATGGTGATCGTGCCGTTATCCAGTGGCGTCGTCGGGAAGTAACGGGTTTCGCCTTCACCGATGACAGTGCCTTGCGCCATGGCGGAACTCAGCAATAGCGCACCCGTTGCGCCGCCCAGGGGTTTCAGGCGCCGGGCCTGCTTATTTCTTATTTTCATGTCAGGTTTTATGTATGCGGTTGTCTCAGGCTGGGCTTGGCGGGATGATTATCCGAAGCGCATCAGCGCCGAGATAATAGCGCACGAAAAATATAGAAAATCCTGACGTCTCGATGCGAAAAAAATAATCATGGCCATGAGGAATTTTGACCAATGATTAAATAGAAAATAATGTCGAGAATTATGTTGCGGGCAGCCGAAATGCGCCGTCATCCAACGTGTGACGCGGGACGAGACGGCCGAACCGACGCCGTTCAGGCTGCGGCGGTCCATCTTCGGGAGGTTTCACCCGTTCATACGCTTGGAATAGACTGGTTTCCTTCCCAAGGAATCTGTGACGCCATAATGCGCCACGCCACCTTTCCATCCGACCCGCCAGGCCTCCCATGCATTCCTTGGTCCAGACCGTATTCCGCCTTTCCCGCGCATTGCCAGGCGCTGGGGCGCTCGTCCTTGCTGCCGCGGGGCTGTGCGGTTCTGCCGCTTTTGCCGCTCCGCGCACCGTGTACACGGGCACGCTGCAGGGCGCCGGCGATGTGGTGATGGAGCTGGACAGCCAGGCAGCGGCCGATGGCACGCTCAGGGGCCGCTACTTCTATCCGAAGCATGGCGTCGACATCCCGCTCAAAGGCACGCCGCAGGCGCTGCGCGAACCCAGGACCTACTACGAGATCAAGGAAAGCGGCGGCGACCCGGAGTCGGACGCGGCGCCGCCGGCCGCCACCTGGTCGGGCAAGCGCGACGCCGCCGGCTACGAAGGGAAATGGGTCGATGCGCGCACGGGCAAATCGCGCAGCTTCAAGCTGCGCCGCGTTGCCGAGTACGATCCCGCCGCCCTGGCGCCGGATGCCGTGCAGGCCGTGACCGATGCGATCAGCGGCGGCGTGGGCAGCGGCATCGACGTCAATGCCGACATCGACTTGCGGCACGCGCCGTATGAAACGCTCAAGCTCGCCGGCTACGCCGTGCCGGTCGGCCCTGACGTCGGCAACGCCAAGGTGGCTTACCGCCTGTGGCGCGATCCGCGCACGAAGTTCAGCTATCCGCGGCTGAGCCGCCATCCGGACCCGCAGGTGCTCGTACGCATCAACCATCTGTTGGAGCAGCGGCATTGGCAGATGAATCTGGCCGCGTTGGAATGCATGGCCACGATCTACACAGACGGCAATCCGGCGGCGGGCACGCTGGGCAGCTATGACGACGAGAACATCACGGTGGCCTGGCTGTCGACGGCGCTGATGACGTTGACCGAGTCCGGCAGCCTGTACTGCGGCGGCGCGCATCCCAATAACCATTTCGATCCCTACACCTTCGATCTGCTGCGCGGCGAGTACCTGAATTGGAATCGCATTTTCGACGCGTATGTGCCGGGTGATGATGGCCTGCGAACCGCAAGCCCGACCTTGCTGGCACTGATGGAAAAGGTGCGGGCGCCGCTGGCTGCGGAAAACGCCAAGGGTGCGGCCGACGGCGAATCGCTGGAAGGCTGCTCGGATGTCTGGCCCAGCTATCTTGCCTTGAGCGTGGCGTCGCCTGGCGAACTGGTGCTGTCGGTGTCGGGCATCGGCCATGCCATGGGCGCTTGCCTGGGGCCGCATGCCAGCGTGCCGTTCAAGGCATTGAAGCCGTACTTGAAACCGGGTGGCCAGGCTTACTTGGTGACCGAATAGCGTGTATTGCGTGGGACGGGCTGGCGCAGGGCGTCCACCTGCACCTGGCGGAAGCCAGGTGGGCCTTTCGTGATGAACACGGCCGAGCAGATTTTCCAGGCCTGCCAGGATTTCCGCAGTGGGGCTTTTGGCGCCTGATACGGCCTCAAAGCGGCAACAGCGCAGTCGCTTCGATTTCCACCAGCATGCCGTCCAGCGCCAGGCGCGGCACCGGGATCAGGGTGCAGGCCGGGGCCAGGTGGATGCCCCAGCGCGACTTGATCTCTTGGGAAAACACGGCCAGGCGTTCCTGGCTGTGGTCCACCACCAGCACCGTCAGCTTGGCCACGTCGAACAGGGTGGCGCCAGCGCCTTGCAGGGCGGTCTGGACGTTGTCCAGCGCCTGGCGCACTTGCTTGAGGAAATCGGGCTGCAGCTCGCCCTGGACGTTTTCGCCGCCCTGGCCGGCGGCAAAGATCAGCCGGGCCGGGGTGTCGGCCACCGCCACGTGCGAGTAACCATTGGGCCGCGGGTCGTACAGGCCGGGCGGATTGATGAAGGCGAGCGAGGGCAGGGCGGGGGTGATGCGGGACGGCATGGCGGGCTCCAGAATCGTGTCGGTCTTGATGGGAGCGCCAGTATCAAACCTCAACCACGGTTGAGGTCAAGGAACGCGGCCGGGCATCACTTGTCGGCCAGGCCGACGGATCAGGACAGCGCGCGCGGCGGCATGGCCGATAGTTCGGTCAGGCTCAGGCCACAGCTGCGGGCGCGCTCGGCCAGGGTGGCGCTCTGTTCCAGCGCGCGCTTGCTTTCGGCCAGCAGAACATCCAGCTGCTCGTCCAGCGACGCGGCCATGACCCAGGCTCGTTCGGTGAATTCGGCCGAAAACGCATCGACACAGGTCTTGCAGATGGCCGAACCGTTTCTTTCCAGAAGTGGGGCGCCTTGCGCCAGCGTCGAGAGGCAAAAATGACAGGCGAGGGCGCGGCTCATGCGTCGGGGGCTCGTGGTCGAAGGGAGGCCCGGCGCAAGCTGTCTTGCGGGGCCTTACCTTATGGACAACGGCTTGGCGGGCGCACTCTTAAATGACCGGGGCGCCATCGCACCCTGGCCAGAGGCGCCCCTGCGGCGCATTACCCCACGTAGGCCGGGCGCAGCGGGGCCGCGATGGCCTGGGGCGTGACGTCGATGACGGTCTCGGCGGGCAGCTTGAAGAAGGCGGCGGTGGCCGCCAGGCGCTTGGCCTGCTCTTCCAGTGACGAGGCCGCGGCGGCAGCCTCTTCGACCAGGGCCGCGTTCTGCTGGGTGACGTCGTCCATCTGGGTCACTGCGCGGTTGATCTGGTCGATGCCGATGGACTGCTCGGTCGAGGCTTCGGTGATTTCCGCCATGATCTGGGTGACGCGCTGCACCGAGGCCACGATTTCCTGCATGGTGTTGCCGGCCGCGCGCACTTGCTCGGCACCGCTGTCGACGTTGCTGGTCGATTGCTCGATCAGGTCTTTCACTTCGCGGGCGGCCTGGGCGCTGCGCTGGGCCAGGGTGCGGACTTCGCCGGCCACCACCGCAAAACCCTTGCCCTGTTCGCCGGCCCGGGCGGCTTCGACTGCTGCGTTCAGGGCCAGAATGTTGGTCTGGAAGGCGATGCCGTCGATGACCGACACGATTTCGGCAATGCGCCGCGAGCTCTCCGAGATGCGGGCCATGGTTTCCACGACCTGGCCCACAGCCTCGCCGCCGCGCAGGGCGACGCCACGGCTTTCGGCCGCCAGGCTGTTGGCCTGGTGGGCATGTTCCGTGTTCTGCTTGACCGCGGTGGCCAGCTCTTCCATGGACGCGGCGGTTTCTTCCAGCGATGCCGCCTGCTCTTCGGTGCGCGAGGACAGGTTGGTGTTGCCCGACGAGATCTCGGCCGCGCCGGTATTGATTTCGTTGACGCTGCGGCGCACTTCGCTGACGGTGCGGGTCAGGCTTTCCTGCATGCGCTTGAGCGCCGTGAACAGCACGCCGATCTCGTTGTGGGAGTTCACCGCGACGCGCTGGGTCAGGTCGCCCGAGGCGATGCGGTCAAAGTGCAGGGCGGCGTCCTTCAGCGGTTGCAGCACCTGGCGGCTGATGAAGCGCCAGCAACCGACCGCCAATGCGGCGGCCAGCGCCAGCATGATGATGGTCGACAATTCGGCACGGTCGTAGCGCTGGTCGGATGCGACATTGATCTCATCGGTGCGCCGTTCGGTGTGTTCCAGGAAGCTGTTGACCCGTTCGACGAAGCGGGCGTCGGCGGTACGCGTGTCGACCACGGCGGCCGCATAGCCCTCGGCGGACTGTTTCTGCAAGGCCTGTTCCAGCGCTTCGATGCTGCGCACATAGGCGGTGAACACGCCGTCCAGGTCGCTGGCCAGTTTCTTGCCGGCCTCTGTGTTCTTGGGCACGCGTTGGTAGACGGCGAAGCGTTTGCGGGCGTCTTGCAGGTATTGGGTGGCCTGGTCGACGCTGGCCTGGGCTTGCGCGCCCTTGCCGCTGGTGATGTCCAGGTAGGCGGCCACCAGCGTCAGGCGGCTGCGCAGCAGCAGCGTCTGGGTTTCGTACAGAGGACGGGTTTGTTCTGCAGACACCGAGCTCAGGTCGTCCACCGCCATGTCGGCAGCCTTGGCGTAGAGCCAGCCCATGCCTGTGGCGACCGCCAGCGCCAATACGAAGAGGGCCAGGACGGCCGCGAGGCCGGTGCGTATCTTCAGGTTCTTGAGCATGGTGGGGGGCTCCTGTGTGTGTCTTGGGGCTGACCCGTCAAAGCGCGGTCTCGGAAAATCCGGGCTGACTGTAAATTTAAATTACATAACTAACAATTGATCATTTTTCAGGGGGGCATTCTGGTTTTGGCAATGCCTGCCCCGAGCCAGGCTAGAACAGCTGGGGTGCATCGCTGCGGATGAAGCGCAGGAAGCGGTGGGCGGCGTCCGACAGGGGGCGCGAGGCATGCGTCTGGAATTGAAGCTGGCCGGCGTTGAGCAGGGCGTCGTTGATGGGCCGGCAGATCAGCCGTCCCGTTTCCAGGTGATCGGCGGCGGTGAGCCGGGCGCACAGCGTCACGGCGTCACCCGTCAATACATATTGGTAGGCCGCATCCGGCAGGTTGGACGTGAAGGCTGGCGACAGGGTGATGTTGTACAGGCTGCACGCCATGTCGAGCACCTGGCGCAGGGCGCTGCCGCCTTCGGGCAGCGCCAGCGGATAGGCCGGCAATTGGGTGATGTGCAGCGATTCGCAGGCCGCCAGCGGATGGCCGGGTCGCATCACGGCCACGATCTCGGCCGGATGCGAATAGATGACGGCAATGTCCTTTTCGGCCGAGTGGCTATAGGTGACGCCGATGTCGGCCTGGGCCGAACGCACGCGTTCGGACACCAGGCCGGCATCCAGGATATGCAGGCTGAAGCGGATGGACGGGTGCTCGGCCTGGAAGGCCGCGAACTTGCGCGGCAGGGCGCAGGCGGCAAAGCCCGGCGCACCGGCGATCTTCACCGTCTGGGTATAACGGCCGTTCTGGCCATCGATTTCGGCATAGGTACGGGCGGCGTCGGCTTCCACCCGGCGGGCATGGTCGGCCAGGATCCGGCCGACTTCGGTCACGCGCATGCCTTTGGGATGGCGTTCGAACAATTGGTTGTGCAGGCGTTGCTCCAGCCCCGCGATCTGCCGGCTGACGGCCGAACTGACGACGTTGAGCCGGGCGGCGGCGCCATTGACGGACCCTGTGTCGACAACGGTGAGAAAGTAACGAAGCGCGGTGCTGTCGAATTGGAATCGCTTCATTGATATGAGTGCCGTAAATCTCAGTGTCGAGCCCGGGCGGCCGGCAACCGCTAAAAGAGGGTGCGCGGGAGGCGGCGGCCCCCTGGGGCGGTCGCGCCGCGGCGTCTTGTGAACGCGCCGGCCAATGGCGTCGGACCATGGAAGCGAGGGCGGGTCGTACCGCGGACAGGCCGTGAGCGCCATCCGGGGAGGCCGGCGCGCTGCGATGCCAGCCCTGGCCTGCGGGACAGGCGATCGGGCCAGAGGTGGAATTTATTCCAGCAACACCTTTTGCCACAATCGCAAATTTATCAATATTGCATTCTAATTTCGGCAATAAGACGCAGCGCTGGGGCCTGGCGGCGAGGCGCGGGCCAGGCACGAAAAAAAGCGCGCCCGAAGGCGCGCTGGAAAACGGGTGGCGGCGGGCCGGGGGCTCAGTCCACCACGAAGCCGCCCGGGCCGGTCTGGCCCAGCAATTCCCTGGCACATTGCACCGCTTCATGGGGCGTGGCTACGGCCAGGAAGGGCATGCCGAATGCCTGCGCCATCTTTTCGGCGCGCTTGCGGATCTTGGCCAGGGCGCCGGCATCACGCTCGACCGCGATGAACGCGCGGCAGCGCGCCTTCAGCCGGGCCATGTTGCTGGTCTGCCATTCGATCATTGCCTTGCGGTCGTCGTGGCTGGCTTCCTGGCGCATGTCGGGCACCACCATGACGAAGGTCTGCGGGTTGTTGACCAGCATTTCCATTTCGCGGATCCAGCTGGTGGAATAGCCGGCCGGCGCGCTGCCGTGCTTGGCCGTGACGATGGGGAATTGGGACAGGTCGTGGAAGAAAAACTGGTCGCGGTTCATTCGAATTCTCCGATATAAGGGGCGGGCGCATCCTTGCGGCAGCCGCAGCCGCCGTAAAGCACCAGGCTGTAGGAATCCAGCGTGAAGCCGCAGTCCTTGGCGATCTTGCGTACCAATTGCGCCATGGCGGGGTCGCTGGATTCCTGTATCCGGCCGCAATGCCGGCAGACCAGGTGGTCGTGGTGTCCCTTGTCATTCAGCTCGTACACGGTCGAGTGCGAGTCGAGCTGAGTACGTTTGAGCACGCCGGCGTCCTCAAGTTGCGTAATGACGCGATAAACCGTCGCCAGGCCGATGCTGCTGCGTTCCGAGATGAGGCTGCGATAGATGTCCGCCGCGCTCATGTGCTGATCTGTATGCTGGTGAAAGACGTCCAGGATCTTCAGGCGCGGGAAAGTGGCTTTGATGCCGGCCACGCGCAGGCGGGTGTGGTCCATGTAGATTCTCCGGTTCCGGGGCCGATGCCCGAATGATGAGAATGATGTACATTTTCAAATGATCCCGCTAACGGGAATCCGTCAACCTGTAGCTCAAATCTGCCAACCATGTTCCAGGTGACCGTGGTCCACCAAGCCCTTCCCGATGTCCTGCTGACGCCGTTCAGCATGCGGCGCCCGCGGGAATCCAAGGGCATCTTCGTCCCCGACCATGTCCATAACGAGGGCATGCTGGTGCTCGTGCATGAAGGGCTGGTGATGGTGCAGGCCGGCGCGCAGGTCTGGACGGTGCTGCCGGGCAGCCTGGGCTGGATTCCGCCCGGGGTGACACACGCCGCGCGCTGGTTCGGCGAGGCCCGCGGCTCGTTCCTGTATGTGCGGGAAGACGCCTGCGCCCGCTTGCCGACGCATTGCCGGTCGTGGCCGTCGTCCAAGCTGATCGACGCGCTGGTCGAGCGCTTCACCACCAGCCCGACCGGCGCCTTGTCGGAGGCCTACCTCGAACAGCTGTTCGAGGTGCTGCTGGCCGAGATCGCGCAGCGCGAACACGCGCCGGTGCTCTTGCCCATGCCGGACGATCCGCGTCTGCAGGACCTGGCCAATTCGCTGCTGGGTACGCCGGACGACCCCTCCGGCATCGACGAATGGGCCCAGCGCCTGAACATGTCTTCGCGCACGCTCATGCGGCGTTTCCGCCAGGAAACCGGCGTGACGCTGGGCCAGTGGCGCCAGCAGGCGCGCCTGCTGCGGGCCCTGGAATTGTTGTGCAGCGGCGGTTCGGTGACCGAGGCGGCGCTGTCGGTCGGCTACGAGAGCACCAGCGCGTTCATCGGCAGTTTCCGTACGGCGTTCGGTACGACGCCCACGCGCTACCTCGCCGGGCGAGAGTAGACGCCCCGCTTTCCCCGCGGTTTACGGATCTTCACTTTTTCCCGACAGATTTGCGGATCTTCCCGCACGCCCCTTGCCTACCATGGCGCCAGGGTAGGACAGGTCTTCTCGTCCTGCCCTCCATGCATCAAGGGTGTTCCATGACTTGCCAACCTTTCCTCGTTCTCTCGCCGGCCGGGAGCGCCGGCGCCGCCGTGGCCCCGGCCCCGGCAAACGCCTTCGCCCAGGTCCTGGCGCGCCTCTTGGCGGCCACCCGCCACGCCTGGCAGCTGGACGCCGCCGCGGGGTGCGCGTCGTGATTGCGCCACCGACCGTGCAACCGGCCGGGCAGCGCACCTGCGCGCTGCTGATCCACGGCCTGGGCGGCACCGAATTCGACATGGGCTCGCTGCACAAGGTGCTGGCGCGCGCCGGGGTGGAAACGCACGGCGTCACGCTGCCGGGCCACGCCGGACGGCCCGAGGACCTGCTGGACGTGCGGGTCGAGGACTGGATGGACGTGGTGACCCGCCGCTATCGCGAGCTGTGTGCCCAGTACGAGGTGGTGCACGTCATCGGCATGTGCCTGGGCGCCTTGCTGGCGGTCGAACTGTGCAAGCGCGAATCGCACACCCGCGGCGCGCTCGTGTCGCTGTCGGCGCCGGTGTTCCTGGACGGCTGGAGCACGCCCTGGTATCGCGGGCTGCGCTATCTGCTGTACCACGTGCCAGGCGTGCCGCGCCGCATCCGGGTCGAGGAAGAAGACCCTTACGGCGTCAAGAGCGAACTGGTGCGGGCCTTCATCAAGGCGGGTTTTGCGCGCGGCGATGGCTTTCACTATCAGTGGGTGCCGCTGGCCTGCGTGCGCCAGGTGGACCGCCTGCGCGGCATGGTCAAGCGCGGGCTGGAACAGATGCGCTGCCCGACCTTGGTGATGCACGCGGTCGAAGACGAGCTGACCAGCCCGCGGTCGGCGCGCCTGCTGGGCGAGCGCATTCCCGGCGCCTCGGTCGTGCTGCTGCAGGACAGTTATCACATGATCTGCGTGGATCACGAACGCGAACGGGTGATGCAGAACGTGCTGGAATTCCTGGGCAAGGACCCGGGCATCGTGCGCACTCGCCGACGTGCCGCCGAGCCGCAGCGCGGCCGCACACAAGCCGCGCAACTGCCGGCGCAACAGCCGGCGGACAGCCTGCTGGCGGTGGCCCGCTAGCGCGCTGGCTGACGTCAGGCCGCGGCGGGTTGGTCGGGCTGGTTGGGGTGCGACGGGCCTTGCGGATCGTTTTCGGCGTCCGGGCGCGGCGGCACGGCGGGCAGGCCCAGGCTCAGCCGCAGGCGCTGGCAGTCAGGGTTGGGCGAGCCATCGGGTTGCCAGATGTCGAATTCGCGGCAGGGCGTGGGGCGGTTTTCGTAGATGGCGCAATGGATGCCGGGCTTGCCCAGTTCGCCGCGCAGCGAAATGCAGCGGCCGCCGCCCATTTCCGTGCCCTTCATGCAGGCCCGCAACGGGCTCATCTGCGTGACCAGCTCGATGGGCACATGGCCGCCGTTTTCACCGGCCAGTTCGCCGCAATAGAACGACACCCGGAAATGTGAGCAACAGGCGCCGCAGTCCAGACAGGGATTGGCGGCCGGGTTGGCGTCGCCGGCCAGCGTGGCGGGCGACACGAACGTGATGACGGATGTCTCGAGCAGGGACATGGCGTGGGAAGTCCGAAAGCCTGTCCGGCTCCGGCTGCGGCCGGGCGAATCCGGGGCATGTCGCCCGCGCGCCTGGCAGATCCGGCAAGGGCGCGCGGACACGGCCGGCGCGGGATCAGGGTCGGAAATAGTAGCTGGATTCGGCTTGCGGCTGCTACGACTTTTTTCGGGGACGTGGCTGGAGTAGCATCGGGAACCGATTGCCGCCAGGACCTTATCCATGAATGCCAATTCCGCCTTCCCCGACGGCCGCGCCCGTTGCGGCTGGGTCGACACTTCCGCCGACTACATGGCCTATCACGACACCGAATGGGGCCGCCCGGAAGGCGACGACCGCGCCCTGTTCGAACAGCTCTGCCTGGAAGGTTTCCAGTCCGGTCTCAGCTGGCGCACCATCCTGAACAAACGCGAGGCTTTCCGCCGTGGTTTCGCCAATTTCGAACCGGCCAAGGTGGCGCGCTTTGGCGAGAAACAGGTGCTGGCCTTGCTGGCCGATGCCGGCATCGTGCGCCATCGCGGCAAGATCGAAGCCGTCATCAACAACGCCCAGCGCGCGCTCGAAATGATCGAACGTGAAGGCTCGCTGGGCGCTTATCTGTGGCGCTTCGAGGCGCCTGCGGGGGCGCCGTCCACGCTGGGTGCATCCACGTCAGAACAGTCCGACGCCCTGTCCAAGGCGCTCAAGAAACTGGGCTGGAAGTTCGTCGGCCCCACCACGGTCTACGCGTTCATGCAGTCGGTCGGCATGGTCAACGACCACCATCCCGACTGCTATTGCCACAGCCTCAGCGAACGCGCACGCAAGGCGTTCAAACGGCCGGCGTGACGGTCGCTGCACCCGGTATGCAGTAACGTCCTTCGCGATAGGCCCAGCTGGGCCACAGGGCGTGGGCCAGCGCTTCGGCGGCCAGGTCCGGGTCCAGCGGCACCGGCGCGTAGTCTTCCGGCGCGGTGTAGCGGTACTGCACGGGTGTCTTGTTGGGGGCCATCACCAGCAGGTCGTTTTCCTTCAGGTAACCGTAGGTGTTGTCGTACTGCATGATGGCGCGGCCCGGTGTGCTGCGGGTCAGGTCGTGGCCGATCATGGGGTGTTCGGTATCTACGCCCATCAGCGACAGCAGCGTGGGCGCCAGGTCGATCTGGCTGATCAGCCGGTCGTCGCGGCGGGCTTCGATGCCGGCGCCCAGGATCACCGCGGGAATATGGAAGTGGCGCACCGGCACCAGGCTGGCGCCGAACACGCGCGAATCGTGGTCGGCGGCAATCAGGAACACCGTGTTTTCCCAGTACGGCGCGTCCTTGGCCCGCTCGAAGAAGCGGCCCAGCGCCCAGTCGGCATAGCGCACGGTGTTTTCCACGGTGGCGGGGTTGCCTTCGGTCTGGATGCGGCCCGCCGGGTATTCCCAAGGCGAATGGTTCGACACGCTGAACGCCAGGGTGAACGTGGGCTGGTCGCCGTCTTCGCGCAGTAGCCGGTCCAGCTGGTTGAACATATCTTCGTCCGACGCGCCCCAGGTGCCCACGAAAGCCGGGTCCACGAAGTCTTCGCGGTCGACGATCTGCTTGAAACCGTTGCCCAGGAAGAAACCCTTCATGTTGTCGAAGTGCGACTCGCCGCCATAGATGAAGCGCGAGTGGTAGCCGTGGCGGCCCAGCAGGTCGGCCAGCGAGAAAAAGCCGCGCTGCGAGCGGGGCAGTTTCAGCACGGCCTGGGCCGGGGTGGGTAGAAAGCCGGTCACGACGGCTTCCAGGCCGCGCACCGAACGCGTGCCGGTGGCGTAGGCGCGGGTGAAGGTCCAGGCGTCGCGTGCCAGGGCGTCGAGCTCGGGCGTGAGGTTCATGCCGCCCAGGCCGGCGCTGTACTGCGCGCCCAGGCTTTCTTCCAGGATGATCACCAGGTTCAGCGGGCGCGCCGTCTTGCGGGTAGCGGGCTGGCGATGCAGGCTGGGGTGGTCCGCGTTGGCGGGCGGATAGGGCAGGCCGGCCTGGGTCAGCACACGCCGGTGCATGTCGTCATCGTCCATGCCGCCATACACGGCAGAGGCCGATTTTTCATTCTTCATGCTGTAGACGGCATAGAACACGTTATAGAGCGAGTTCAGCGCCAGGGTGTTGAGCATGCCGTCCGAACTGTAGGCCACCGACGACGGGTTGATGGGCCGGTGGCCCAGCGTGCCGCGGATGGCCAGGATGACGATGGCCAGGATGGCCAGGCTGGCCAGCGGCATCTGCCACCAGGCCAATTGCGGGTCAGGCGTGGCGTGGCCGAACAGGGCGTAGGCACCCCAACCGATCAGCGCCAGGGCGCCGAAGCCGCCCAGCAGCGCGGCCTTGTAGCCCCGCCACAGCATGCCCGACACTTCGCGCGGGTGTTTCAGGTATTCGACGAACAGCCGGTTGGGCCGGGTGTCGTATTCCAGGATGAAGGGCGGCGTGGCGACTTCCAGGAAAGCCAGCAGGATGAAGGCAACCAGGTACCAGATGCCGGCGGCCGTGGCGGCGAACGGCAGGTGGCCCAGCCAGGGCGACAGCACTGCCGGCAAGGCGGCCAGCACGCAGATCTGATGGGCGTCGATGCGCAGGCCGCCCAGCAGCAGGGGCGCCAGGCCCCCCGCATTGCGTACGCGTTGCCATTGCCATGCGGCCAGCGCCAGGCGGCTGAGTGTCAGCAGCGCAAAGGCTGCCACCACGAAAATCAAACTCGAATGCCGCATCGGGCCTCCAGGTAGTACTGCTGTCCGCCCCGGTCGGGTGCGCAAATTCGGGGTGATCGCGCATTTGAACAGGGGTGGCGTCGAAAATTCGGTAGGGATTATTCCGTCCGTCAGCAGGAAAAAGCGGGTGCAGACAGGCTGCTTTGTAACTTTTGCCGACCGTGCGCTCTATGACGCGGAAAAATCCGCACACATTATGAGGCCGGCAAGCTTAACCTGCCCGGCTCCGCGCGCTACCCTTGAGCTAATTAGGGTCGGGGCATCGGCGCCCCGGCGACAAAGGCAGGGTGATAACGATGACGCGCAAAACAAAAATAGCGGTCGGGATTGTCGGGGGGCTGGCCCTCGTGGTCGTGGTGCTGGGGGTGGTGATCGCCACTTTTGACTGGAACCGGGCCAAGCCCATGATCAACGAACGGGTCACCGCGGCTATTGGCCGGCCCTTTGCCATCAATGGCGACCTGAGCGTGCAGTGGACGCGAGAGCCTGACGAAGGCGGCTGGCGGGCCTGGGTGCCATGGCCGCACGTGGTCGCCAATGACATCAGCGTCGGCAATCCGGACTGGGCCAAGGCGCCACAGTTCGCAACCTTGAAACGCGGCGAGTTCAGCCTGTCGCCGCTGCCGCTGCTGAGCCACCGCGTGGTGATCCGGCGCATCCAGTTGACCGAGCCCGCCGCCGACCTGGAACGCTTGGCCGACGGCCGCGCCAACTGGATTTTCACGCTGCCCGAATCGGGCGAGCCGTCGCCCTGGGTGCTGGACATCAATGAGATCGGCTTCGACAAGGGGCGGGTGGGCTATGCCGATGCGATTCTGCAGGCAGACCTGACCGTGCTGGTCGACCCCCTGGGCAAGCCGGTGCCGTTCGCCGACGTGGCCGGGTCGGCCTTCGTGCCGCAAGACGGCGCGGCGCCTGCGCCGCGCGACTATGTCTTCGGCTGGAAGGTCGATGGCAAGTACAAGGGCCTGGCCACCAAGGGCGAGGGCAAGGTGGGCGGCATGCTGGCCCTGCAAGACCCCAAGCAACCCTTCCCGGTGCAGGCCGACGTCGCCATCGGCGGTACCAAGGCGTCGGTGACCGGTACGCTGACCGACCCGGCCAACCTGGGGGCGCTGGACCTGCGGCTCAAGCTATCGGGCGGGTCCATGGCGCAGCTGTATCCGCTGACCGGCGTGACCTTGCCGGACACGCCGCCCTATTCCACCGACGGCCATCTGGTGGCCAAGTTGCGCAATGCGGGAGGCGCGGTGTTCGACTACCGCGACTTCAATGGCCAGGTGGGCAATAGCGACCTGCACGGCGATGTGTCGTTTTCGCTGGCTGCGCCGCGGCCCAAGCTGACCGGCAAGCTGTCGTCCAGGCAACTGCGCATGGCCGATCTGGGGCCGCTGGTCGGGGTGCCTTCGGGCAAGGCCGCGCCGGCCCAGGACAAGCCCAAGGACGCGCCGGCCAAGCGCGCCGGCGGCAAGGTGCTGCCGGACCAGGCCTTTCGCACCGATCGCTGGCGCGACATGGATGCCGACGTCTCGCTCGAGGCCGGCCGCATCGTGCATGACGCCAAGCTGCCCCTGTCGGATCTGACGGTGCACGTGGTGCTGCTGGACGGGCAACTGACGCTGGACCCGCTGCGTTTCGGCATGGCGGGCGGCACCATGGCCGCGACGCTGCATCTGGACGGCTCCAAGGCCCCCATGACCGGGCGCGTCGACATGCATGCGCGGCGCCTGCGCCTGAAGCAGCTCTTTCCCGCCACCGAGTCCATGCAGAAGACGCTGGGCGAAATGAACGGCGACCTGGCTTTGTCGGGCACCGGCAATTCCGTGGCCGCACTGCTGGGTACGGCATCCGGCGACGTGAAGATGCTGGTCAATGACGGCGTGATCAGCCGCAGCCTGATGGAAATCGCGGGCTTGAACGTGGGCAATTACGTGGTGTCCAAGTTGTTCGGCGACGACGAGGTCAAGATCAATTGCGGCGCGGCCGACCTGGAAATGAAAAGCGGCGTGATGACGCCGCGCGTGTTCGTGTTCGACACCGAGAATGCCCTGATCAACATCACGGGCCCCACCGACTTCAAGAACGAGAAGCTGGACCTGGACATCACGCCGGACAGCAAGGGCTTCCGGATCTTCTCGCTGCGTTCGCCGCTGTACGTACGCGGCACGTTCGGCTCGCCCGACGTGGGCGTGCACGTGCTGCCGCTGGCGGCCCGCGGGGCGGGCATGGTGGCCCTGGGCGTGATCCTGACGCCGGCGGCCGGCCTGTTGGCGCTGATTGCGCCCAGCACCACCGACGACAATTCCTGCGCCACGCTGCTCAAGCAGATGCGCGTGCCACCCAAGGCGCCGGCGCCTGCCAAGGGCAAGTAGGGTGGGCGATGCGGCCGGGCCGGTGCCGACGGCGCCTGGCGCCGTCTCGCGCGTGGCCGCCTAGCGGGGAAGCGCCATCCGCGCGCCGTCGGGGGCGTGGTTGTCGGCGATGCAGACGGCGTTGCGGCCGTGGTTCTTCGCGTAGTAGAGCGCCCGGTCGGCCCGCTGGATGACTTCGTCCAGCGTCGCGCCGTGTTCCGGGTAATGGGCCACACCCGCCGACATGGTGATCGGCGCGGGCAAGCCCGCGGCGGCGCCCAACTGGGCCAGCTTCAGTCGCAACCGTTCGGCGGTGGCCACGGCCGCCGCCAATGGCGCACCCGGCATCAGCATCACGAATTCCTCGCCGCCGCTGCGCGCCACGGTGTCGCCGCTGCGCGAGCCTTCGGTCAAAAGCGTGGCCAGGGCCTGCAAGGCGCGGTCGCCTGCCGCGTGGCCGTAGCGGTCGTTGATGTGCTTGAAGTGGTCGATGTCCATCGCCACGATCGACAGCGGCGTTTCCGCCGCCTGCAGCAGCGCCATCGCCTCGTCCAGGCCGCGGCGGTTCAGCAGCCCGGTGAGCGTGTCGGTGGTGGACGCGCGGCGCAGGTCGCGAATCTTGTGCTGGATCGACGCCAGCCCCATCAGCAGCGCGCGCTTGAGTTGCGAGGCCTCGAAATACCACGACCGCACCTTGCGGATGCGCTCGGTCGAATCGGGGTCCTGCATGCGCTTGGCGATGCCGGCCAGTTCGCCCAGTGGGCGGGCGATCCAGCGCGACAGCAGCCACAGCAGCACGATGGACAGCAGCAGGAGCGGCAGGGTGTTGCGGGCGGTCGCCATCAGCAGGTCGTTCAGCGGCAGCAACGTGCTGGCCACCGGCCGCTGCGCGATGATGGTCCAGCCCGTGCTGGGCACCGGCGCGTAGCCGGCCAGTATCTCGGCGCCGTCCGCGTCGGTGAAGCGCAGCTCACCGGTTTCGCCGCGCAGCGCCGCACCCAGCTTGGCCTTGTCGGCGGACATGTGGCCCAGGCGGCTGCGGTCGGGGTGGTAGATCAGCGTGCCATCGCGCGCCAGCACGTACAGCAGCGAATCATCGCGGTTGAAATGCTGGCCCAGCAGGCGGTCCAGCACATTGTCTTCGTGCAGGTAGAGCGTGCCGGCGATGTAGCCCAGGTAGCGGTAGTCGCGGGAAAAAATGGGATGGGTATACAGGATCAGCCAACGGCCGGTGCTGGCGCGAAAGGGCTCGCTGATGAACGGACGCCGGGTGGTCAGCGCGGTCTTGGCCGCCTCGCTGGTCATCTGCTGGCCCTTCAGCTGCGGGTACGACGGCGACACCGCCAGCACCATGCCATCCGGCGACACCACGAAGCTGGAATTGAAATGACCCAGCTGTTCTTCCTGGCGGCGCGTCTCCGACACAGCGAGTTCGGGGTGGGCCTCCATGTCGGCCAGCGTGTCGGCGCTGAAGGCCAGGTGGCGGCGCAGGTCGCCCAGGAAGTATTCGGTGGTGGCGGCCAGCTTGGCCGCATAGACGCGGTTGCTTTCCAGCGCGTTGTGCAGCAGCAGATCGCGCTGGACGAGATAACTGGCATGCAGGCCCGCCGCCAGGACCAGGAAAATCGACAGCAGGCTGATCCACAGGATGAGGCGCCGGAGGTCGATGCGGAACATGGGAGATCCCGTCAGGAATGGGCGCGGCCTGGGGGCAGGCCGGAAGGGGGCATGCCGCCGGTGAGCGCATCCCAGGCACACATCGCCTGGCGCGCCACGGCTTGCAGGGTCTTGCGGCCGGCGCCGTCGCGCGCCTGGATGGACATTCCGTGCAGGATGGTGGTGTAGAACGCCGCCAGGTTTTTCAGATCGGCGCCCGGGGGCAGTTCGCCCGCGGCCGCGCCGGCGGTCAGGCGGGCCAGGATGCGGCCTTGCATTTCACGGCGGTTGTCGCCCAGAAAGGCGCCGACCCCGTCGTGGTTGTCGGCGCCGGAGGGCGCACCCAGAACGATCAGGCAGCCAGGCGGCGCGCCAGGCGCCGTGAAGCGCTCGGCGGCGGCCAGCAACATGCCTTGCACGGCATCGCGGGCGGTTTCGGCATCGGTCAGGGCGCGCCGAGAGGCGGCGCCGTCGGTGTCGCGATAAAGCTGCACCGCTTCGCGAAATAGTCCTTCTTTTGAGCCGAATGCGCCGTACAGGCTGGGCGAGTTGATGCCCATCGCAGCCGTCAGATCGGTTAGCGATGCACCTTCATATCCCTTCGACCAGAACACTTCCATAGCCTTGCGCAAGGCCTGGGCTCGGTCGAAGTTCCGGGGGCGCCCACGTTCTGCCATGGGCGGCATTTTACTCGCGAGGGATATTTTGTGTTGATCGATAAGAAAATCGTTGACGGCTGCGCTGCGGCGATGGATCATATTTGTGTCGATCACTACAAATTTAAGGATGACCCATGCAAAACCTGAACGGTAAGGTGGCTTTCGTGACCGGCGGCAGCCGGGGCATCGGCGCGGCGATCGTGCGGCGCCTGGCGGCGGATGGCGCCGACATTGCGTTTACCTACGTCAGCGCCGCATCCCGGGATGCCGCCACGGCGTTGGTGCAAGAACTGCAAGCCGGCGGCCGCCGCGGCCACGCCATCCAGGCTGATTCGGCCGATCCGGCCCAGGTCCGCCAGGCGGTGGAGCAGGCCATCGAGCAACTGGGGCCGGTGGACGTGCTGGTGAACAACGCCGGTATCTTCCTGGCTGGTCCGCTGGACGAGGTCACGCTGGATGACTACGACCGCACGATGAACATCAACGTGCGTGCGCCTTTCGTGGCGATCCAGGCCGCGCAGGCCTCCATGCCCGATGGCGGCCGCATCATCAACATTGGCAGCTGCCTGGCCGAGCGCTCGGGCCGGGCTGGCGTGACGCTCTATTCGGCAAGCAAGTCGGCGCTGCTGGGCATGACTCGTGGGTTGGCCCGCGACCTGGGGACGCGCGGCATCACCGTCAACGTTGTGCACCCTGGCCCCATCGACACGGATATGAACCCCGCCGACGGCGATCACGCCGGCGATCTGGTGGCGGTGCTGTCCTTGCCCCACTATGGCGAAGTGCGCGACATCGCCGGCATGGTGGCATTTCTGGCCGGGCCGGACGGCCGCTATGTGACGGGTGCGAGCCTGGCGGTGGACGGCGGCTACGCAGCCTGATGGGCGAGGGCAGGGCGTTCCGGGCAGGCCGATCCGGGCCTCGAAGGGCCAGGGGCAGCCTGCCGCGGCGCCTGTGCCGGCCGGGCCTGGAGCATGCCAGGCACGTCGGCGGGCCACTTTTTTTGTGGTCGATCAGCAGTCGACTTGCACATTTAAAAAAAGCTCCCTATAATCTTGCTTCTTCGCAGTTCACACACAACGAAGCGCAGCGGCAACGATGCAAACGAAGTGGATGAACCTGCAGGGCTGTTAGCTCAGTTGGTAGAGCAGCGGACTCTTAATCCGTAGGTCGAGTGTTCGAGCCACTCACAGCCCACCAGAATTTCAAGACGCCTTGGTCGCTTAGCGCCCAAGGCGTTTTTATTTGTCGTTGTTATTTGTCAGGTGTGGCAGCGTGGATCAGAAATCCAACGCCAGCGCCGCCGCCCGGGCCTTGCCCTGCTGCAGGGTTTCCGGCGCCCGCGCATCCCAGGTGTGTTCGACCGTCAGGCTGCTGACGTCCCGGACCCCGATGAACTTCAGCCAGAACTCGATATAGTCCGCCTGGTGCGCGAACCCGGGGCTGCTGTTGCCGTTCGCGGCGTTGTCGTGGCTTTGGCCGCGCACATGAATGACCAGCGCTCGCGCGATGTCCAGCATCGGGCCGTAGGCCTGGCCATTGAAGGTGAACAGCATGTTGCGCTGGCTGACCAGGTCGATCAATTGCTTGAGTTTGTAGGGATAGCCGAAATTCCACATCGGCACGCCCATGACGATCCGGTCCGCTTCCTGAAAGCGCCTGGCCAGCGATTCAATGCGCGCCCAGGCTGATGATTCCGCGGTGTCCAAGGGCGTGTTCGAGACGCGCTTGTACTTGGCGCCGATGGTCTGGCTGTCGAATTCCGGCAGCGCTTCTTCCCAGACATTCAGCGTATCGACTTCCAGCGCAGGGCAGGCCTGCCGGTAGGCGTCGATGAAGGCGTTGGCGATGGCGATGGACGCAGACTGGGCGCCGCGGGGTGAGGACTCGATGTTCAACAGACGCATGCTGCATGATCCGGATGACGAAGCGTGTACGTAGGCAACGCCAGGAATGCGTCACGCTGGGCCCGCATTCATACGATTGCATTTGCAATCGTTGGCGGAGGAAAGTGTATCGTGCTACGACTTGATTGCCAATGCCCTGGTGGGGCACTTGCGGCGGGCCAATGAAATTTCAGAATTATCCAATGGGCACGGCAGTGAAGGCTTAATAGGATAGGCGCCTTACGCCCTGAGATCTCTATGAAAATCAAAACCTTACGATTCCCGTTGGCATTCATTGCCTTTCTGGTGGCCCATTACCAATTCAAATTCGTCGATAACGACATTGCCTTTTATATCGTCGCAGGGGTGTTGGGCGTGGGCGCGATGTGGCCATTGGTGCAGCTTGGCATTCGCTGGAAACTGAGCCGAACGACGCCGGAATTCAATCTGGAAAAACTGATCAACAAAGTGCCAAAGGTCGAGCTGGGATCGGCAGACGCTCGCCTGGCAGGCTTGAGCGAGTCGTTGTACATGGTGACCGAAACCACGAGCAACGCGCCCGAGTGCTATATCAATTCCCTTGAAATCCTGGATCTGGACGACAAAGAAACGAAAAAGGTGCTCGGCTACAGCATTGAGTCTTCCTGGGACATCTCCAACCGTGCCCAAGCCGTCCAACAGATCGAGGCGTTGATTACGGAAGCCGATGAAGAGGCGAGTTTGACTCTGGCCGATGTTCCGGACGTGTTGCGGACCAGATTTCAGCGCTATCTGGCCAAGTACGGTTCGACCCTGCAGCCGCAAGGGAACGAATGCATGACGGCGTACAACCTTATTCGCGCGTCCTGGCTGGCCCGGGCTACCTTCTCGTGCGGACACCTCGATGAACCTACGGCGCGAGCCTACGTAGAGCAAGTAGGGCGTCTGATTCCGCAGCACTTCGCGTCCTGGAACGACCTGGCGGTGTCCTATCTGTTCGGTTTCCTGCATTGGTCCGACTTTCTGAACGATTCCGCCCTGGGCGTCATGAAGGAATACAGCATAAGGGAACGCATTTGCGGCGCCGAGCTTCTGCTTTGCGCGCAGAACAGTCCGTTTTACGGCAAGTCGTTGCGCTGACGCAGCTTTTCGTCGCGTCAAGGCGGTATTGATCACAACCTCGGAAAATTCAGAATGTTCCAATTCCCCGGGCGACATCGCCTTGGCATGATCGCATTCGAACGATTCCATTCGAATCTCATACCAAGGACTTTCCCCATGGCAATTTCCCGATTTTCCCTTTGCGTCGCCAGCGCCTGCTGGGCCGTCACTATTGGCGCGGCAGTCTTCGCGCAAAGCGATGCGCACGCCGACAAGCTGAAAGGCTGCGCGGCCAAGACCGACCAGATTGAAAAAGAACTAGACATCGCGCAGCGTGCGCATGCGGACAATGCGCGCATTGCCGGTCTGCGCGTAGCGCTCGAAAAGAGCAAGCAGTGCGACGACAAGAGCCTGGCCCGCGAGCGTGCCGACAAGGTCGCCGAAAAACAGACCAAGGTCGAAGAGCGCCAAGCCACGCTGGACCGCGAAACCCGCAACGGTGATGCCAAGCGCATCAACCGTGCCAAGGAAAAGCTGGATCATGCCAACGCCGAACTGGCCGAAGCCCGCGCGGCCCAAGACAGCTGATCCGCATTTGCCCTGACGCAGCTCAGCCCCGTGCATCGCGCGGGGTTTTTTTTGCCTGTGCCAAGGCCTTTGTCGGCGTTCAGCGCTTGCGCCACTCGACGACGCGCCAGTGCGCCACCGTATCCGTGTCGTCAAGTGTGATCCTGAGCGACTTGGTGTAGACGGGATCGATCGTATCGAAGTCCATGTCGACGCGATACTCGAGTTCGTGCCGTTGCGGGTCGCCATAATGATCAGGGGGACCCAGCAAGGCAAGCGTCTCGTCGCGGCTCAGGCCGGTCAGCGAGTGCCTGGCCAACAGGTCGTCCAGCATGGCCGCGCGTTGGGACGTGTCGAAGGAGTAAGGCCTGGCCCAGACCTGCGAGTCAAAGGGCTGGCGTTGATCGCACGCGCTGATGCCTGCCACCGATGCGGCCAAGAGCAGGGCAGCTGTGAAGCGCTTGATTCGAGGGAGGATGGAGGGGATAGACGATGAGCGGGACATGAATGGCAGTCTTGCTTTCTCCAGCCCTCGCGCCTATTGGAACATTCTGATTATTGGCATCGGTGCCGTCCCGTCCGGGGCGCGGATACTGGCAAGCGGCGCTGCTTGCTGCGCACTTCCAGCTAAATTAATATTAAGAATAATTCGCATTTCATATGGTGAAACCCTCCATGACATGCGCCGCGCCAACGTACTGTTCCACCTTCATGTCCGCGACCGGGACCTCCACCCAGCCCATCGAAGTGCTTTACGGCGACCATCACGGCTGGCTGCGTGGCTGGCTGCGCAAGCGGTTGGGCAATGCATTCGATGCCGCCGATCTGGCGCATGACACTTATGTGCGCATCCTCGCGTCCGGCACGACGCCGCAGCCGGACCAGTCGCGCCGCTACCTGACCCAGATTGCCAATGGCCTGTTGATCGACCTGTATCGGCGCCGCGGGATCGAGGCGGCCTACCTGGAAGCCATCGCCGCGTTACCCGAGGCGCTGGCGCCATCCGAAGAGACGCGCGCGCTGGCGCTGGAGGCGCTGGTCGAGATCGATGCCATTCTGCACAAGCTGCCCCGCAAGGCGCGCATGGCGTTGCTGCTGTGCAAGCTGGACGGGCTGAGCTATCGCGAGATCGCCGAGCGGTTGCACGTGTCGGTGTCGTCTGTCGAGAAGTACGTGGCGGCCGCGCTGCTGGCCTGCTATCAGGCGCTTTACGATGGCACGGACTGACGCCTTGGGGCGGGTGGCGGGGCAGGGGCCGATCGACCCCGCCATCGTGCGGCGCGCGTCGACCTGGATGGCGCGGCTGTGGTCGGGCGAGGCGAGCGCGGCGGATCGGGCCGCCTGTGATGCCTGGCTGGCGGCCCACCCGGATCATCAGCGCGCCTGGACCCGGCTGCAGGTGATGGAAGGCAAGCTGGGCGGGGTGTCCGAGCCGGCTGCCCGTCAGGTGCTGCTGGAGGCCCATCCGGCTGTGGCCGCCGGCCGCCGCAAGGCGCTGCGGGTATTGGGCCTGGCGGCGGTGGCCGTGGGCACCGCCTGCGCGCTGCGGGAAAGCGGCGGCTGGTACGCCCTGACGGCGGACTATCGCAGCGGCGTGGGCGAGATCCGCGAGATCACGCTGGCCGACGGCACTCGGGTGGTGCTTGATAGCCATTCGGCTATCGACGTGCGCTTTGACGGGCGCGAACGCCGCATCCTCCTGCGGGAAGGCGAAATCCTTGTGACGACCGCGGTCGATCCTCTGGCGCGGCCGTTGCGGGTTCAAAGCCGGCAGGGTTGGGTGCAGGCGCTGGGCACCCGCTTCACGCTGCGGGACGAGGGTCGACTGGCGCAGTTGGCGGTCTACGAGGGCGCGGTCGATGTCTATCCCGGCGATGCGACCGACGCGGCCTTGCGGGTGCACAGCGGCCAGCGCGTCCGTTTCGATGCCCGCCATGTCGAAGGTCCGATGGCCGCACGCGAGGCCGACGCGGCCTGGGCGCGCGGGGTGTTGGTGGCTGAAGACTTGCGGGTGGCCGACTTCACGGCGCAATTGGGCCGCTATCGCAGCGGCTTTCTGCGCTGCGACCCTGCCGTCGCAGACTTGCGCGTGACCGGCGTGTTCTCGTTGCAGGACACCGATCGCGCCCTGCGCAATCTGGCGTTGGGATTGCCGGTGGATATCCGCTATCGCAGCCCGTATTGGGTGACCGTGAGCGCGCGGACCGCCCGTTAGGGGCGCCTGTTGCAATTTTTTTTGCGGGGCATTGAGGAAATCGCCCGTTCGTCCGGAAGACGTATCAGCCGTAGCACTTCTTCCGTACTTTCTGGGACCGACCTGATGGCAAGCCGCCGCACCGCTTCTTTGCATTTCCTCTTTTCCCCTGAACCCGCCCAGGCCCGCCGTGCGCAGGCGGCGCTGTGCCTGCGCCTCGGCCTGGGGGCTGCCTTGCTGGCATCGATGCCGGTCCTGGCCCAGGCTCAGAGCGCGCCCGCCGCGGGGCCGAATGCTGCCCTGCGCAGCTACCGGATTCCGGCCGGACCGCTGGACCAGGCTTTGACGCGCTATGCCAGCGAGGCGGGCGTCGAGTTGTCGGTGGATGCGGCATTAACGCGCGGCAAGCACACGGTCGGCCTGGTCGGCAGCTACAACGTGCTGGACGGCTTTGCCGGCCTGCTCCAGGGGCAGGGCTTGCGTGTGGTGCGCGGGAACGGCGGCGCCTATTCGTTGCGGCCGGCGCAGGCCGATGGCACGACTACCTTGCCGGCGGTGACGGTGACCGGCAACGCGGAAACCGCCTGGGGCGCGGTGGACGGCTACGTGGCCACGCGCAGCGCGACCGGCACCAAGACGGACAGTTCCATTCTGGAGACCCCGCAGTCGATCTCGGTGGTGACGGCGGATTTCATCAAGGAAAGCGGCGCCTCGCGGCTCAAGGAAAGCCTGGCCTATACGCCCGGCATCAATACGTCGCCGTGGGGCGCCGACACGCGCTTTGATTGGACGATCATCCGCGGCTTCGACGCGCAGACGCCGGGCTACTACCTGGACGGCCTGCAACTGCGCAACAACAACAGCTGGGCGGTCTGGCAGACCGAGGTCTACGGCGCCGAGCGCATCGAAGTGCTGCGCGGCCCGACGTCGGTGCTGTATGGCCAGAACGGCGCGGGCGGCATGATCAATGTGGTCAGCAAGCGGCCCACCGAAGAGCCGCTGCGCGAGCTGGAAGTGCAGCTGGGCAATCACGACCGGCGCCAGGTGGCGGGGGATTTCTCGGGCCCGCTGGATGAGAACGGTAAGGTGCTCTATCGCATCACGGGCCTGGCGCGTGACGCCGAATTGCCCGCCAGCGGCCTGCCCAACGATCGCTTTTTCATCGCGCCGGCGCTGACACTGAAGCCGTCCAGCGACACGACGCTGACGTTGCTGTCGCATTACCTGCGAGTGCGCGACGGCAGTTCGTACGCCAGCTTTCCCGAGATCGGCACACAGTTGCCGAATCCGAACGGCAAGTTCTCGCGCAATACGTATGTGGGCGAGCCGGGCTTTGACCGCTTCAACCAGGAACAGTGGATGATCGGCTACCTGCTGGAACACCGCTTGAACGATACCTGGACCGTGCGCCAGAACACGCGCTACGGCTATACCAGCGTGGATTACCGGCAGGTCTACGTGCGCGGCGGCTTCGCCACGGTCAATCCCGACAATCCGGCTGACCCTGCCAACTTCCGCCTGCTGGAACGCTATCCGTTCGGCAGCCAGGAAAACGCGCGCCTGTTCACCATCGACAACCAGGCCCAGGCCAAGGTCAGTCTGGGCGACTGGGCCCACACCTTCCTGTTCGGGCTGGACTACCAGCATTCCCGCAACTACCAGCGCACCTACAACGACGGCGTGGTCGATCCGATCGACGGCTATTCGCCGGTCTATGGCAGCCGGGTCGAAACGGCGGCCCCCTGGTTCGACGCCACGACCCGGCTGGCGCAGACCGGCCTGTACCTGCAGGACCTGGTCAAATGGGGCAATTGGGTGGCCACGCTGGGCGGCCGCTACGACAAGGCGTCGGCCGACGTGGCCAGCAACATCGACGGCTCTCGCACCAAGATATCCGAGCACAACTTCAGCAAGCGCGCCGGCCTGGTCTACCTGCATCCGAGCGGCCTGGCGCCTTACGTGAGCTACGCGGAATCGTTCTCGCCTACCGCTACCCTCGATCCCGAAACCAACAACCCGATGCGGCCCGAGACCGGCCGCCAGTATGAGCTGGGCATCCGCTATGAGCCACCGGGCGGGCGCAGCCGTTACAGCGCCGCCGTGTTCGATCTGCGGCGCCACAACTACATTACCTACACGCCGGATTTCCTGCCCAAGCAGACGGGCGAGGTGCAGGTGCGCGGGCTGGAGCTGGAGGCCGCATTCCGGCCGCTTACCCAGATGAATGTGGTGGCCGCCTATACGTACACGCCCAAGGCCGAGATCACCGCCAGCAGCACGCCCAGCGAGGTCGGCAAGCAGATGCAGGCGGTGTCGCGCAATCAGTTCGCAGTGTGGGCCGACTACCGCTTCGCGTCGGGGATCAAGATCGGGCTGGGCGCACGCTACACCGGGCCGAACCGCGGGTACCTGGAATCGGCGGCGGAAAAACTGCCCGGCTACACATTGTTCGACGCGATGGTGGGCTACCAGATGCCGAACTGGAACCTGGCGCTGAATGTGCGCAACCTGGGCAATAAGTCCTATCTCAGCAATTGCAGCGGCGGTGATTGCCGTTATGGCGACCAGCGCACGGTGCTGGCCACCGCGACGTACCGCTGGTGAGGGACGGCAGGCATTAAGCCAAACCTTAAGGGTGGTTGCACCCCGGCTAAACCACGGCGCGCGATGGCCTCTCTATAGTGACGGCATCGATTTTCTGGAGTGCTGCCATGTCCGTCGTTGCCCCGCCTGCTGCCTATCCCCGCGCGGTGTTGTTCGATCTGTTGACCGCCTTGCTGGATTCATGGACGGTCTGGAATGCCGCGGCCGGCTCCGAAGCCCGTGGCCGTGCCTGGCGGGCCGAGTACCTGCGGCTGACTTATGGCTGCGGCGCCTATCAGCCCTACGAACACTTGGTCGAGGCGGCCGCCCGGGCCGTTGGCTTGCCGGCCGACGCGCCGGCGGCGCTGGAGGCGGGCTGGGATGATCTGCCCGCCTGGGATGGTGCGCGTGAACTGCTGCAGGCGCTGCGCCCGCATTGCCAGCTGGGCGTGGTGACCAACTGTTCACAACGTCTGGGCCAGCGCGCGGCCGCGTTGCTGGGCGTGGATTGGGACGTGGTGGTCACCTCGGAAGAGGCGGGTTTCTACAAGCCAGACCCACGGCCATACGCGCTGGCGCTGGCGCGCCTGGACACGCCCGCCTCGCAGGCGGCGTTCGTTGCGGGGTCGGGCTACGACCTGTTCGGCACCAGCAAGGTCGGCCTGCGCACCTATTGGCACAACCGGGTCGGGCTGGCATTGCCGGAAGGCGCTCCGGCGCCCGAGGCGCAGTCGCCGCGCCTGGAGGCCGCCTTGCCCTGGCTGGCCGGCTTTCGCGCGGGCAGCGCGCCGCGTTGATACTGACCGGGGCAAGCGCGGCAAAAACCCATGACTGTCCCGGCATGGGGCCGCCCCGGCATGGGCCGCCCCGGCAGAGGTACAAAATGTTGCGTGCCGACCGCTGACACCCGAGGCATGACTGGACTTAACATGGTCCTTGCTGCCGGCATCCGCCGGCGCACCGACAGGATCGTGGAGGTTGTCATGTACTCAAGAACAATACTCAAGCGTATCGCTGTAGTTGCGGCATCCGGGGCATTGGTGGCGGGGTGCGCCACCCAACAGCAGACCAACACTGCCGTGGGAACGGGAGCAGGGGCGGCCATCGGCGCCGGCATCGGCGCCTTGATCGGCCATGGCACGGGGGCCGCGGTCGGCGCGGGCATCGGCGCGGTGGCCGGCGGCTTGGTCGGCTACAACTGGAAGGTGGTCAAGGACGACGTGCAAAGCTCGGGCGCCACGTCGCTGGGCATCGACGTGGTCGAGATGCCGGATGGCAGCCTGAAGGTCAACATTCCCAGCAACGTGTCGTTCGATACGGACAAGACAGACCTCAAGCCGGCGCTGCTGCCCGTGCTGGACAGCGTGGCACGTTCGCTCAACCAGCATCCCGAGCTGCGGGCCAAGGTGGTGGGCCATACGGACAGCACGGGTGCGCTGGCGCACAACCAGACCTTGTCGGTGAACCGCGCGCGCAGCGTGACGGACTACCTGTCCAAACAGGGCGTGGCGGCAACGCGCCTGTCGATCGAAGGCCGCGGGCCCAACGATCCGATCGGCGACAATGCCACCGCGGACGGCCGCGCGCTGAACCGCCGGGTCGAGATCTACCTGTACGCGGTCAAGCAATAGCGGCGCGTGCCGGGCGCCTGGCGCGTAGCCCGCGCCGCGGCGCCCGCCCACGCTTATTCCTGGAGTTCACCATGAGCATGTTTCCCCCTGCCCGCATCGGCACCGACATCGCGGTGGCCGCCCTGTCTGGTTGGCAGGCCGTCGCCATGCGCGACGCCATCGAGAAGCGCTTTCGCTTCGCCAGTTTCAACGCGGCCTTCGGCTTCATGGCACGAGTGGCCATGTTTGCCGAAAAGCTGAACCATCATCCCGAATGGACCAACGTCTACAACCGGGTGGACGTCACGTTGACGACGCATGACGCGGGCGGCGTGACGGAACTGGATGTGCGCATGGCGCAGTTCATGGACGAGGCTGCCGCGCAGATGGGGGCGACCGCGCCGAAGGCGGCCTCGTAGACGCAAGCGCCGTCCGGTTCGCGTGCCCATAAAAAAACCCGCCGGCTGAACTGACCCCCAGAAGTTGGACGGTCAACTAAAGCCCGAAGGCCTGGGCTCGGTATTGCACCGGGCTCAGGCCTTTCAGCTTGAGCTTGATACGGTCGTGATTGTAGTA
>NZ_CADIJO010000026.1 GCF_902859705.1 Achromobacter deleyi
AGTACCAAGTTTTTCAAGATTCCTGCGAATCGGGTGGTTGAGATGGGGATGCAGGTTGAACTTTAAGGTTCTTTTTTAGCGTTGTGGGTTCTTGAGACGCCCGGCGCGTTGTGCCTGCTTGACGGTGGGTTTGGCGGCGGTGTGCTTGGGGCCTAAAGTCTTTGGTGGGGCGGTGGGGCGCCAGAGTCGGCCGCGCGGGGGGCATTTTTTTGGCGTTTGGGCGGTGGGGTGTGTGAGGTTGCTGGATTTGCACGGATAAAAAAAGCCCCTTGAGCGATCAAGGGGCTTTTTGTTGGGCGGGAAGAATTACTTCTTCTTGGCCTCGTCCTTCAGTTGGGGCAGCGAGGTGCCGGAGGAGGAGAGCAGGCCGGTCTTCACGTAGGTGAACAGCTTTTCGCGGGTGTCGACGATGTCGAGGTTGCGCATGGTGAGCTGGCCGATGCGGTCGGCGGGGGTGAAGGGGGCGTTCTCGACCTTTTCCATCGACAGGCGCTCGGGGGCGTACGTCAGGTTGGGCGATTCGGTGTTGAGCAGCGAGTAGTCGTTGCCGCGGCGCAGTTCGATGGTGACTTCGCCGGTGATGGCGCGGGCGACCCAGCGTTGGGCGGTTTCGCGCAGCATGATGGCTTGGGGGTCGAACCAGCGGCCTTGGTACAGCAGGCGGCCGAGCTTGCGGCCGCTTTCGCGGTATTGCTCGATGGTGTCTTCGTTGTGGATGCCGGTGACCAGGCGTTCGTAGGCGATGAACAGCAGGGCCAGGCCGGGGGCTTCGTAGATGCCGCGGCTCTTGGCTTCGATGATGCGGTTTTCGATCTGGTCGCTCATGCCCAGGCCGTGGCGGCCGCCGATGCGGTTGGCTTCGAGCAGCAGTTCGACGGGGTCGCTGTATTCGACGCCGTTCAGGGCGACGGGCTGGCCTTCTTCGAAGCGCACGGTGACTTCTTCGGCCTTGACGACGACGTCGTCGCGCCAGAAGGCGACGCCCATGATGGGCTTGACGATGCGGATGCCGGAGTTCAGGTGCTCGAGGTCTTTGGCTTCGTGGGTGGCGCCCAGCAGGTTCGAGTCGGTGGAGTAGGCCTTTTCAGCCGACATCTTGTAGTCGAAGCCGGCTTGGCGCATGTATTCGGACATTTCCGAACGGCCGCCGAGTTCGTCGATGAAGCGCTGGTCGAGCCAGGGCTTGTAGATCTTGAGGTCGGGGTTGGTGAGCAGGCCGTAGCGGTAGAAACGCTCGATGTCGTTGCCCTTGAAGGTGCTGCCGTCGCCCCAGATGTTGACGTTGTCTTCCTTCATGGCGGCCACGAGCATGGTGCCGGTGACGGCGCGACCGATGGGCGTGGTGTTGAAGTAGGTGATGCCGGCGGTGGAGATGTGGAAGGCGCCGGCCTGCAGGGCGGCGATGCCTTCGGCCACGAGCTGCGCGCGGCAGTCGATCAGGCGGGCGTTTTCGGCGCCGTAGGCCAGGGCCTTGCGGGGGATCTCGTCGTAGTCGGCTTCGTCGGGCTGGCCGAGGTTGGCGGTGTAGGCGTACGGGATGGCGCCGTTGTTGCGCATCCAGAGCAGCGCGGCGCTGGTGTCGAGGCCGCCGGAGAAGGCGATGCCGACCTTCTGGCCGGTGGGAAGGTTCGGGAGGATAGTGGTCATTGTTTGAGGTAAGACGCCAACGGGGCTTTGACAGCAGACTTTGACAGCAACAGGCCGCCAAACAAGAAATCAGACCGCTATTTTAACTCTTTTGGTCCGGGCGGGCGGCGGGTGCGGCAGGGGCGTCCGGGCGGGAGCCGGGCAGGGGCCGGGCGTGGGGCCGCGCAGGGTCTGGCGGACGCCAACCTGTCCGAATTGTCAGGGAGCGGACAGCGTGCGGTCCCGCTGGGCTTTCTACAGTAGGGCCGTACTGACTGTCAGCCGCGCGGGCGGCGCCGAGAAAAATGAACACAGGCAAGCGGATAGCGCCCAGGCGGGCGGCGGTGGGGCTGGCGGCCCTGCTGGCCCTGGCCGGCTGTGCGGTGGGGCCGGACTATCAGCGTCCGGCCATGGACCTGCCGTCCGGTTACAAGGAATCGGGGCCATGGAAGACGGCCAATCCGGGTGTGATCGACGGGCGGCAGCCCTGGTGGGAGGCCTATGGCGATCCGACCCTGAATGATCTGATCGGGGCGGCCAACGCGGCCAACCAGACGGTGCAGCAGGCGCAGGCGCAATACCGCCAGGCGCGGGCGGCGGCGGACGCGGCCCGGGCGGGTTTCTGGCCGACGGTGGGCGCCAATGTGTCGGCGCAGCGTGCGCGGGCCAAGAGCAGCGGCGTGATCGGGGTGTCCAACAGCTACGCGGCGGCGATCGACGTGTCGTGGGAGCCGGACCTGTGGGGCGCGGTGCGCCGCCAGGTCGAGGCGAGCGACGCGTCGACCCAGGCCAGCGAGGCCAACCTGGCGGCAGCGCGGCTGAGCATCCAGGCGGCGCTGGCGCAAGATTACCTGCAACTGCGGGCGGTGGACCGGGAAAAGGACCTGTATGCCCGTACGTTGCAGGCCTACGAACGGACGCTGAAACTCACGCGCAGCCAATACGACGCGGGGGTGGCCCTGCGGTCTGACGTGGCGCAGGCCGAGGCACAGCTCAAGACTGCCCAGGCCCAGGCGATCGATCTGAACGTGTCGCGCAACCAGCTGGAACACGCCATTGCGATCCTGACGGGCCGGGCGCCGGCGCAGTTCAGCCTGGCGCCGCTGCCGGCCGGGCAGCCCTGGATGTTCCGGGTGCCCGAGGTGCCGACCGGCCTGCCGTCGGATCTGCTGGAGCGGCGCCCCGATATCGCGGCCGCCGAGCGCCAGGTGGCATCGGCCAATGCGGGCATCGGCGTGGCCCGGGCCGCGTATTTCCCGTCTCTGGTGCTGTCGGCTGCGGGCGGTTTTGGCGCAGCCAGTTTCGCGCAATGGTTCAACGCGCCGGGCCGGGTCTGGTCGCTGGGGGCGGCCCTGGCCGAGACGATATTCGACGGCGGCCTGCGCAAGGCTCGGGACGCCCAGGCGGTGGCGGTGTTCGATGCCAGCGCGGCCCAATACAAGCAGACGGTGCTGGGCGCATTCCAGGAAGTCGAGGACAACCTGTCCACGCTGCGCGTGCTGGACGACGAGGCGCGGGCGCAGGACGACGCGGTGGCGGCCTCGCGCCTGAGCGAGCAGTTGGCGCTGGCGCAGTACCGCGCGGGCACCACCACTTTCCTGGCCGTGGCCACGGCGCAGGCGCTGACGCTGTCGAACGAACGCAACGCGGTGCAGCTGCGCGGCCGCCAGATGGTGGCCAGCGTGGCGCTGATCAAGGCCGTGGGCGGCGGCTGGAATGCGTCCGCCCTGAATGCGCCGGATGCGCAGGCGCTGGCCGCGGCGGGCGGCGCGCCCGCGGTCAAGGCAACGGCAGCCGGTGCTGCGGCAGCCGACAAACCCTCTACCCAGAACGAGTAAGTCCATGGACAACGCGGTGACTTTTTCCCATCGGGGCGCGGGCGGCAAGAAGGCCGCGGTGCTGTTGCTGGCTCTGGCGGCCTGCGGGCTGGCGGCGTGGCTGCTGCTGCGCGGGCGCGGCGAGACGGCGCCGGTCGCGGTGCCGGCGGTGCCGGTGGCCACGGTGCTGGCGCAGCAGCAGGACGTGGCCCGCTATCTGACCGGCGTGGGCACGGTGACGTCGGCGGCCAGCGTGACGGTCAAGGCGCGCATCGACGGCCAGCTGGACAGCGTGGGCTTTGTCGAGGGGCAGGACGTGAAGGCCGGCCAGGTGCTGGCCAACATCGATCCGCGCGCGCTGCAGGCCCAATTGGCCCAGGCCCAGGCGCAGCGCGCCAAGGACCAGGCCACGCTGGTGAACGCGCGGCTGGACCTGCAACGCTATACCCGGCTGCAACGCGAGGACGCCGCGACCCAGCAGACGCTGGACACGCAGCGTGCCTTGGTGGCGCAACTGGAGGCGGCCACGCAGACGGACGATGCGTTGATCAGCTATGCCCGCGTGCAGCTGGACTACACCCGCATCGTGGCGCCGATCTCGGGCCGGGTGGGTGCGCGGCTGGTGGACCCGGGCAACATCGTGCACGCCGCGGACGCCAATGGCCTGGTGGTGATCAACCAGATCGACCCGATCACCGTGCTGTTTTCCCTGCCGGAAGAGGCGGTGCCGGGCATCACCGCGGCCATGGACAAGGGCCAGGCCCTGACCGTGGTGGCTTATGCCCGCGGCAGCAACGAGCCGCTGGAACAAGGCCAGCTGGTGCTGCTGAACAACCAGATCGACACCACCACCGGCACGGTGCAATTGAAGGGCCGCTTCGACAACCCGCGGCATCGCCTGTGGCCGGGCCAGTACGTGAACGCGCGGCTGGTGCTGGATGAACATGAAAGCGCCGTGACGCTGCCGGTGGCGGCGATTCAGCGCAGCCAGACGGGCACCTTCGTGTACACGGTGGACGGCGCGGGCGTGGCCCAGGCGCAGCCGGTCAAGGTGGAACGCATGCAGGACGGCCTGGCGGTGATCCAGGAAGGCGTGAAGGCCGGCCAGCGCGTGGTGGTGGACGGCCAGTACAAGCTCAAGCCGGGCAGCAAGGTGCGCGAACTGGCGCCGGCGGCGGGAGGTGGCCAGTGAGCATTTCAGCGAACTTCATCAAACGGCCGATCGGCACGTCGCTGCTGGCGCTGGCGATTCTGCTGGTGGGTATCGCGGCCTGGCCGCTGTTGCCGGTGGCGCCGCTGCCGCAGGTGGACTTTCCCACCATCCAGGTGCAGGCCAACCTGCCGGGCGGCAGTCCGGAAACCATGGCGTCCAACGTGGCGCAGCCGCTGGAACGCCAGTTTTCGCTGATCGCGGGCCTGTCGCAGATGACCTCGGTCAGCGCCATCGGCATGACCCAGATCACGCTGCAGTTCGACCTGAACCGCAGCATCGATTCGGCGGCGGTGGACGTGCAGGCCGCCATCAACGCGGCCACCGGCCAGTTGCCGGCCAACCTGCCTAACCCGCCGACCTTTCGCAAGGTCAATCCGGCGGACGCGCCCATCATGGTGATGGCGGTGCAGTCGGACACGCTGCCGCTGATCCAGGTGAACGACTACGCCGACAACATCCTGGCGCAGCAGATTTCGCAGATCTCGGGGGTGGGCCTGGTCAATATCGGCGGCCAGCAGAAGCCGGCCGTGCGCATCCAGGTGGACCCCGGCAAGCTGTCGGCGCTGGGGCTGAGCCTGGAAGACATACGCGGCGTCATCGCGACGACCACGGTGAACCAGCCCAAGGGCACCATCGACGGGCCGCGTCAGAGCTTCACCACCTATACCAACGACCAGTTGCTGTCTGCGGCGCCCTGGAACGACATGGTGCTGGCCTACCGCAACGGCGCGCCGATCCGCGTGCGCGACGTGGGCGTGGCGGTGGACGGGCCCGAAAACACCAAGCTGGCCGGCTGGGCCTACGCCGGCCCCGCGGCGCCGGCCGACAACACCATCACCAACGGCCGCTCGATCGTGCTGCAGATCAGCAAGCAGCCGGGCGCCAACGTGATCGACACCGTGGACCGCATCCGCGCGGCCCTGCCCAAGCTGGAAGCGTCGATTCCGCCGTCGGTGCACGTGAACACGATCATCGATCGCACCCAGACCATCCGCGCATCGGTGCAGGACGTGGAATTCACGCTGACGCTGACCATCATCCTGGTGGTGCTGGTGATCTTCCTGTTCCTGCGCAACGTGGCGGCCACGTTGATTCCCTGCGTGACGGTGCCGCTGGCGCTGATGGGCACGGCGGCCATCATGTACGTGGTGGGCTTCAGCCTGGACAACCTGTCGTTGATGGCACTGACGATTGCGGTGGGCTTCGTGGTGGACGATGCCATCGTGATGCTGGAAAACGTGTACCGCCACGTCGAGGCGGGCATGTCGCCGATGGAGGCCGCCTACAAGGGGGCGGGGGAGATCGGCTTCACCATCGTGTCGATCTCGGTGTCGCTGGTGGCGGTGTTCATTCCGCTGCTGCTGATGGGTGGCATCGTGGGGCGGCTGTTCCGCGAGTTCGCGGTGACGGTGACGCTGACCATCGTGGTGTCGGTGCTGGTGTCGCTGACGCTGACGCCGATGCTGTGTTCGCGCTACCTGAAGAACCACCACGGCGACCGCCACGGCCGCCTGTACCTGCTGTTCGAGCGCGGCTTCGATGCGATGCTGCACGGGTACGAGCGCGGCCTGAAGCTGGTGCTGCGGCATCAGTTCGCCACGCTGTGCGTGTTCCTGGCGACCGTGGGCTGCACGGTGGCGCTGTTCCTGGTGATTCCCAAGGGCTTTTTCCCGCAGCAGGACACGGGCTTCATCTTCGGCTTTGCCGAGTCGGCGCAGGATTCATCGTTTTCGCTGATGAACCAGCGCATGATCCAGATGGCCGACGTGATCCGGCAGGACCCCGACATCGCCAGTTTCGGTTTCAACGGCAGCCAGAGCACCTACAACACCGGCAACTTCTATATCGGCCTGAAGCCCAAGGACGAAGGCCGCACGGCGTCCGCCGACGAGGTCATCGCCCGGCTGCGGCCGCAGCTGGCCAAGCTGGAAGGCGTGACGCTGTTCATGCAGGCCGGGCAGGACATCAACGTGGGCGGGCGGCTGTCGCGCACGCAGTACCAGTACACGCTGACCGATTCGAACCTGGACGAATTGAACGTCTGGGCGCCGCGGCTGCTGGCGAAGTTCCGCGAATTGCCGGTGCTGACGGACCTGGCATCCGACCAGCAGAACGCCGCGGCGACCGCGTCCATCACGATCGACCGGGCGCGGGCCTCGTCGTTCGGGATATCGCCGGCGCTGATCGACGCCACCATCTACGACGCCATCGGCCAGCGCCAGGTGGCCCAGTATTTCACCCAGATCAACAGCTACCACGTGGTGCTGGAGGTGACGCCCAAGCTGCAGCAGGACCCGGACCTGTTCTCCAAGCTGTACCTGACCTCGCCTTTGACGGGCCAGCAGGTGCCGCTGTCGACCTTCATCAAGCTGGACACCAACAAGACCGCGTACCTGTCGATCAGCCACCAGGGGCAGTTCCCCGCGGTGACGATCTCGTTCAACCTGGCGCCGGGCGCCTCGCTGGGCGATGCGGTGCAGGCGATCCAGCAGGCGCAGGCCCAGATGGGCGTGCCGGCCAGCCTGACGGGGGCGTTCCAGGGCACGGCCAAGGCCTTCGGCGATTCGCTGTCGAGCCAGCCGTACCTGATCGCTGCCGCGCTGATCGCCGTGTACATCGTGCTGGGGCTGCTGTATGAAAGCTACATCCACCCGCTGACCATTCTGTCGACCCTGCCGTCGGCCGGGGTGGGGGCGCTGGCGATCCTGATGCTGGGCGGCTACGACTTGAGCGTGATCGCGCTGATCGGCATCATCTTGCTGATCGGCATCGTCAAGAAGAATGGCATCATGATGATCGACTTCGCCCTGACGGCCGAGCGCGAGCACGGCATGGCGCCGGCCGAGGCCATCTACCAGGCGTGCGTGCTGCGGTTCCGGCCGATCATGATGACGACCATGTGCGCGCTGCTGAGCGGCCTGCCGCTGATGCTGAGCCACGGCCAGGGGTCGGAATTGCGCCGGCCGCTGGGCTATGCGATGGTGGGCGGGCTGATCGTGTCGCAGGCGTTGACGCTGTTCACGACGCCGGTGGTGTACCTGTACCTGGATCGGGCGCATTTCTGGTACATGCGCAAGAAGCAGGAGCGGGCCGCGCGCAAGGCTGCCCTGGTGCAGCCTGGGCCGGGAGTTGAGTCAAAATAAGCGCCTGTGCATGTCGATACACCCTAGCGGGGCCGCAATGAAGATCCTGATAGTCGAAGATGAACTGAAGACGGCGGATTACCTGCGCAAAGGCCTGGGCGAACAGGGCTGCGCGGTCGATGTGGCGCACAACGGCATCGACGGCCAGCACCTGGCGCTGGAGCACGACTACGACGTGATCGTGCTGGACGCCATGCTGCCCGGCATGGACGGCTTTGCGGTGCTGCGCTCGCTGCGCAGCGTGCGCCAGACCCCGGTGATCATGCTGACCGCCCGCGACGGCGTCGAAGACCGCATCCGCGGCCTGCACGACGGCGCCGACGATTACCTGGTCAAGCCGTTTTCCTTCCTGGAACTGCTGGCCCGGCTGCAGGCGCTGACCCGCCGCGGCCGCGCCCAGGAACCGGTGCAACTGCGCATCGGCGACCTGCAGATCGACCTGATCAGCCGCAAGGCCTGGCGCGCCGGCACGCGGCTGGACCTGACCGCCAAGGAATTCGCGCTGCTGGCGGTGCTGGCCCGGCGCCAGGGCGAAATCCTGTCCAAGACGGCCATCGCCGAGCTGGTCTGGGACATGAACTTCGACAGCAACGTCAACGTGGTCGAGGTGGCCATCAAGCGGCTGCGCGGCAAGGTCGATGCGCCGTTCGACCGCAAGCTGCTGCACACCATCCGCGGCATGGGCTACGTGCTGGAACTGCGCGACGGCGAGTCGCCCGAATGAAATCGTCGCTGAAAACCCGGCTGGTGGCCATGTTCGCGGTGGCGGCGGCGGCGACCTTCGCGTTGACGGGCGTGGCGCTGTACGGCGTGCTGGACCGCCAGCTGGACCGCATCCAGCAGGACGCGCTGCGCACGACGGCGCACGAGGTCAGTTATTCCCTGACCCGCAGCGGCGACCCGGAACGCTGGGGCCGCTTCAAGGCCAAGCTCGATACCCTGACGCCGGCCGACGGCAGCCTGCGCTTCTGGGTGCTGTCCGACGACCCGGCCTATGAATACGGCAAGGGGCTGGCCGACATCGACCGGCTGGAACGCCGCGCCGATGGCTTTGGCAGCATCACGCTGCCCGACCGCGAAAACGCGCTGTTGACCATCACCGTCACGGTCGAGCCGTTTCAGCAGCGGCCGCGCGTGCGCCTGATCGTCGGCATGGATTCGGCGCCGTATGCGCACACGCTGCGGTATTTCCTGTGGGCCATGGCGGGGCTGTCGCTGACCGCGATCCTGCTGGTGGGCCTGTTGGGGTTCTGGGTGGCCCGGCTGGGCCTGCGGCCGCTGAACCGGCTGTCGGCCGAGGCCCGGGCGCTGCGGCCCAGCGCCTTGTCGCAGCGCTTGAGCATGGCCGCGTTGCCGGTCGAGCTGGAAGACCTGGCCACGTCCTTCAACGGCGCGCTGGCGCGGCTGGAAGGCGCCTACAACCAGCTCGAGGCTTTCAATGCGGACGTGGCGCACGAACTGCGCACGCCGCTGACCAATCTGATCGGCCAGACGCAGGTGGCGCTGTCGCGCCCGCGCAGTTCCGGCGACCTGCAAGAGGTGCTGCAGTCCAACCTGGAAGAACTGGACCGCCTGCGCGCCATGATCAACGACATGCTGTTCCTGGCCCGGGCCGACCAGGGCGAGGCCGCCACGGGCCGCATTCATGCGGTGCTGGCCGACGAGGTCGGCAAGACGGTGGAGTTCTTCGAATTCCTGCTGGACGAGGCGGGCATGCGCGTGCGCATCCAGGGCGAGCGGGACGCGGTGGCGTTGATCGACACGGCGCTGTTCCGGCGCGCGGTGACCAACCTGCTGCAGAACGCCATCCAGTATTCGTCGGCCGGCGCCGAGATCACGGTGGACGTCACGCGGCAGGGCGGCATGCTGGAGATCGCGGTCAGCAACCCCGGCCCGCCGATTGCGCCCGAACACCTGCCGCACCTGTTCCAGCGCTTTTACCGGGTAGACGCCGCGCGCCGCGGCGACGGGGTCGAACACAGCCATGGCCTGGGCCTGGCCATCGTCAAGGCCGTGGCGGCGATGCACGGGGGCACGGTGTCGGCGGCCAGCGCCGCGGGCGTGACGCGGGTGGCATTCAGCGTCGAGGCCGAGCCCACGCCCTGAAGCGGGCAGGGGGCGCTGCCCGGTTGGGGCGGGTGCCCAGGTCAGAACCCTTGGCTGGGCCCAGGCCCGCCTTCACGGCGCAAACAGCGCGGCCAGATTCAATTGGCGGATCAATTCGCCGGTAGCCGCCGCCAGCCGGGTGGCGGGGCGATGGCGGGCGCTGGCCAGCACCAGATTGTTGGTGATGGGCGGCGACTCGATGTCGCTGAGCGACAGCGCGTGTTCGGCCGCCGGCCCGCGCGCCGCCGAGCGCGGCAGGATGGCGTAGGCGTCGCCCTGCGCGGCCAGTTCCACGATGGTCTGCACGGCGTCCACCTCGGCCGCCACTTGCAGGCGCACCCCCTGGGCGCGGCAGACGCTTTCGACCAGGGTGCGGATGGCGTTGGGCAGGCTGGGCAGCACCAGCGGGTACGCGCCCAGCCCGGCTACGGCGATGCGGTCGGGCAGGGGCGGCTGGTGGTTGGCCGCCGCCACCAGCACCAGGTTTTCGCGAAACAGGGATTCATAGGCCAGTTGCGGCGATGGCGCGGGGTCGTACAGCAGGGCCAGGTCGACCCGGCCGGCCAGCAGCCATTCGCGCATCTGCGCGCTCAGGCCTTCGGCCACCGCGATGGATGCGTCGGGAAAGCGGCGGCGAAACGCCTGGACCAGGGGCGGGGTCAGCACGCGGGCGATGCGCGGCGGCAGGCCGACCACCACTTTGCCGGTGGGCGTTTCGCGCAGGGTCTGCAGGTCTTGCTTGGCGCGATCGGCCAGGGCCAGCAGGGCGCGGGCGTGTTCCAGAAAGCGCAGCCCGGCCTCGGTGGGTTCGGCGCCGCGGCCGTTGCGATACAGCAGGTGCTGGCCCAGTTCCAGTTCCAGCAGCCGCACCTGGCGGCTGAGGGTGGGCTGGGCGACGTCCAGCATTTCGGCCGCGCGCGAAAAGCTGCGCCGTTCGGCCACGCGCACGAAGTATTCGATCTGCTTGAGGTCCATGGGGTGGGTGTTGATATTTATATTTTCTATATCTGAAATCAAAGATATAGCATTGTTAGTCAGCCCGCAATCCGGGAGGATGGCGTTTTTCCCGCAGGAACCCGCCGTGCCCGATTGCCGTCCTCCGCTTGCGTCACCTTCCCGTCCCCGCCATGCGTTGCCGGCCGGGGCTTGCGACACGCACTGCCACGTGTTCGGCCCGGCCGACGTGTTCCCCTATGCCGAGGGGCGGTCGTATACGCCGCCCGATGCGCCCTACGCCAAGATGGCGGCGCTGCACGCACACCTGGGGGTGCAGCGCGCGGTGGTGGTGCAGGCCAACTGCCACGGCAGCGACCACGCCGCCTTGCTGGACGCGCTGGCGCAGAGCCAGGGGCGCTACCGTGGCGTGGCGCTGCTGGGGGCGGATGCCACCGCGGCCAGCGTGCGCCAATTGCACGAGGGCGGGGTGCGCGGGGCGCGCTTCAATTTCGTGCCGCACCTGGGCGGTGCGCCCGATCCGGCCGTGTTCGATCACGTCATCGGCCTGATCGCGCCGCTGGGCTGGCATGTGTGCCTGCACCTGGACGGCGCCATGCTGCCCGAGCTGCTGTCGCGCCTGCGCGCGCTGCCCGTGCCGTTCGTGGTGGATCACATGGGCCGCGTCAAGGCGTCCGACGGCGTCGATGCGCCGGCCTTTCGCGCGCTGCTGGACCTGGCCGCCGAACCCAAGGCCTGGGTCAAGGTGTCGGGCATCGACCGCATCGCCTCGGGCCGCCGGCCGTTTTCCGAAGGCATTCCCTTTGTACGGGCCCTGGTGGACGCGCTGCCCGAGCGCACGCTGTGGGGCACCGACTGGCCGCACCCGAACGTGGCGGGCGACATGCCCGACGACGGCGAGCTGGCCGACGCTTTTTTCCTGGCCTGCCCGGACGCGCCATCGCGCCAGCAGGTCCTGGTGGACAACCCGGCGCGCCTGTATGGATTTCCGTAGCGCGCTCATCGCCTGACCGCAGGCAACAACAAGACACGACAATCCCGAGGAGACAACCATGTTCAAGAAACTCGTATTCGCAGGCCTCATGGGCCTGGCCAGCCTGAACCCGGCGCACGCCGACGGCCCGGTGCGCCTGATCATCGCCTTCCCGCCCGGCGGCCCCGTCGACCTGGTGGGCCGGGTGCTGGCCGAACAGCTGGGCAAAGAGCTCAAGCAGCAGGTCATCGTGGAAAACAAGGCCGGCGCCAACGGCAATATCGCCGCCGCCTACGTGGCCAAGGCGCCCGGCGATGGCTCGGTGCTGTTCCTGACCAGCGTGGGCGCGGTCGCCATCAGCCCGGCGCTGTACAAGGACTTGCCGTATGACCCGGTGCGCGATTTCGCGCCCGTGTCGCGCGTGGTCAACAACGCCACCGTGTTCGTCGTGAATCCGGCCAACCCGGCCACCGACGCCGCCGATTTCGTCAAGCGCTCGCAGGCCGACAAGCAGTCCGTGGCCGTCGGTTCGTCGGGCATCGGCAGCATTCCGCACCTGACGCTGGAAATGTTCGCCGACGCCAGCCACGCCAACGTGCTGCACGTGCCGTACAAAGGCGCTGCGCCGGTCATCAACGACGTCATGGGCAACCAGGTGTCGGGTTTCTTCGGTGACGTGCCGGGCCTGATCGGCCACATCCAGGGCGGCAAGCTCAAGCCGCTGGGCATTGCCGCGCCCACGCGCCACCCGCTGTTGCCCGACGTGAAGACGCTGGCCGAGCAGGGCATCACCGGGGTCGAGTCCAACAACTGGTATGGCATCGTGGCGCCCGCCACCACGCCGGCCGCCACGGTGGACAAGCTGAACCAGGCGCTGCGCGCCACGCTGGACAACGCCGCCGTGCGCGCCAAGCTGGAGAAATTCGGCGCCCAGGCCGCGCCCAGCACGCCGCAGGAACTGGCCGCGCTGATCGCTGCCGACCGCGAGAAGTGGACCGCGCTGATCCAGCGCAAGAACATTCGCCCGGAGTAAGCCATGGATGCCTGCCGAGTCACACCGGTGGCGCCGGGCACGCGCCCGGCCCTGGCCGACATCGAATCGCGCATCGCGGCCGCGCGCGGCCGCATCTCGCCCCTGTACCAGGTGCTGCTGAACAGCCCCGCCGTGGTGCAGGGCTGGGAAGCGATGCTGACCGCCATCCGCCTGAACACGTCGCTGTCGCCGCGGGTGCGCGAGCTGATCATCCTGCGCGTGGCGACCCTGAACAACGCGCCCTATGAGTTCGACGCCCACGTGCCGCACGCACTGGCGGCGGGCATGCCGGTTGCTGTGGTGGAACAGCTGCGCGCAGGCCCGGCGGTGGCGGCCGTGACGGGCCTGGAAGCGGGTGAAGCCGACGTCCTGGCCCTGACCGATGCGATGACGCGCGACATCGAGGTGCCGGACGCATTGTTCGCACCGCTGCGCGCGCGGTACAACGACCAGGAACTGGTCGAACTGACCGCCACGGTCGCGGCCTACAACATGGTGTCGCGCTTTCTGGTGGCGTTGCGCGTCGGACACTGAAAGGAGCAGGGCATGGACAAGACGGTATTGCTGGTGTCTTTGGGCGAGCGCTTCGACGCCGCGCGCGCGGCCGATATGGCCGCGCGGTTGACGGACGGCCTGGCCGGCCTGCGGGTGCGGGCGTTCGCGGCCATCGAAGAAGACGACACCTATGTATATGTGGACGGCGACACGGGCGGCCTGCCGGAAGTGCAGGCCCGCCTGGCCGAACTGTTTCCGGGCGCCCAGGCGCGCGTGCTGCACCTGACGCTGGACCTGGCCGGCGCCTCGGCGGGGGCGGATGCGCCCTGGCACTACATCGTCGAGACCGATGTGCTGCCCGAGGCCGAGGCCGACCTGAATGCCTGGTACGACCAGGAACACCTGCCGGGCCTGGCCTCGGTGCCGGGCACGGTGCGCGCGCAACGCTTCGAATGCCGTGATGAGGGCCCGCGCTATCTGGCCTGCTACGACCTGCAGACCCGCGAAACCTTCGGCAGCCTGCCCTGGTTGGCGGTTCGCGCCACCGACTGGAGCAGCCGGGTGCGCCCGTCGTTCCGCAACACGCGGCGCACCATGTTCCAGAAGATTCTTTAAACCAGAAGAACGGGGAGACAACGATGAAAAAGCAGTGGGCAAGCTGGGTGCTGTGGGGCGCTGCCCTGGGCAGCATGGGGATGGCGGCACACGCCGCACCGGTGGCCGCCGACGCGCCGGCGGGCGCCGTGCAGCGCGTCACGGTGCTGCCGGGCAACGGGGCCAGCATCGAGGTCCTGGTGCAGGGCCAGGGGCCGGCGCTGGTCTTGCTGCCGTCGCGCGGGCGCGGCGCCGAAGACTTCGACGACCTGGCGGCGCGCCTGGCGCAGGCCGGCTATCGCGTCCTGCGGCCCGAGCCGCGCGGCATCGGCGCCAGCATCGGGCCGATGACGGGCATCACGCTGCACGACCTGGGCAACGACATGGCTGCCGTCATCCGCAACGTGGCCAGGCAGCCCGCCGTGATGGTCGGCCATGCTTTCGGCAACTGGGTGGCGCGCACCACCGGCGTGGATCACCCCGAGCTGGTGCGCGGCGTGGTCATCGTGGCGGCCGCGGCCAAGCAGTATCCGGCGGGCCTGAGCGAACACGTGGACCGCAGCGCCGACCTGTCGCTGCCCGATGCCGAACGCCTGAAATCCATCCAGTACGCGTTCTTTGCATCGGGCCACGATGCCCGCGTGTGGTTGAACGGCTGGTATCCCGAGGTCAGTGAAAGCCAGCGGCTGGCAGGGAAAGCCACGCGTCAGTCCGACTGGTGGTCCGGCGGCAACAAGCCGCTGCTCGACCTGCAGGCCGGCGCCGACCTGTTCAAGCCGGAATCGACCCGCAACGAGATCCGCGACGAATTCGGCGACCGCGTGTCGGTCGTGGTGATCCCCGGCGCCGGCCACGCGCTGGTGCCCGAGGAACCGCAGGCCGTGGCCGACGCGATCGTGCACTGGGAAAAGCGCCTGAAGCCTTGAGGGGCGTGGGTTGCTGTTGGCCCCTTCACGGGCCTTGGCCTGGCCAGGACGAAAAAAAAGCAGCCCGACGGGCTGCTTTTTTTGTGGGCGCGACGCTTACTTGATCTGGCCCAGCAGCAGGAATTCCATCAGCGCCTTCTGCACGTGCAGGCGGTTTTCGGCTTCGTCCCAGACCACGCTTTGCGGGCCGTCGATGACTTCGCCGGTGACTTCCTCGCCGCGGTGGGCGGGCAGGCAGTGCATGAAGACGGCTTCGGGGTCGGCGGCGGCCATCATTTCGGCGTCGACGCACCAGTCGGCGAACGCGGCGCGGCGTTCTTCGTTTTCGGCTTCATAGCCCATGCTGGTCCAGACGTCGGTCGTGACCAGGTGCGCGCCCTGGCAGGCCTGCATCGGGTCCTTGAACTGGCGCAGCACCTTGTCGGACGGGTTGCCGATGCGGGCGGCTTCGAGTTCGTAGCCGGCCGGTGTGGACACGTGCAGCGTGAAGCCCAGCATTTCGGCCGCGTGCAGCCAGGTGTAGGCCATGTTGTTGGCATCGCCCACCCAGGCGACCGTCTTGCCGGCGATGGGGCCGCGGTGCTCGATGTAGGTGAAGATGTCGGCCAGGATCTGGCAGGGGTGGAATTCGTTGGTCAGGCCATTGATGACCGGCACGCGCGAATGCGACGCAAAGCGCTCGATGCGGGTCTGCTCGAACGTGCGGATCATGACGATGTCGACCATGCGCGAAATGACGCGCGCGGTGTCTTCGATGGGCTCGGAGCGGCCCAGCTGGGAATCGTTGGAGGTCAGGTTGATGACCGAACCGCCCATTTGGTACATGCCGGCCTCGAACGACACGCGGGTACGCGTGCTGGCCTTTTCGAACACCATCGCCAGCGTGCGGTCGTGCAGCGGCATGTGGGGTTCATAGCGTTTGAATTTTTCCTTGATCAGGCGCGCGCGGTCCAGCACGTAGGCGATCTCGGCGGACGAGAAGTCCTTGAACTGCAGAAAGTGCCGCAACGGGCCGTTTTGAGTCGTGGGAGGAGTCATGGTGATGTCGCTAGTCTGGGGGCCCGGTCGGACTCGTGGCCCGGGCGGGAGGTTGATTATGTATGTTCGGCCAGAAACTGTCGAATCAGGGGGACCAGGATCTCTACGATCTGGTCGGCCTCCTGGCGCGACAGGATCAGCGGCGGCAACAGGCGCACCACGCGCTCGCGGGTGACATTGATGAGCAGGCCGGCGTCCAGGGCGCGGGCGGCCAGCACGCCGCAGGGGCGGGCCAGCTCGATGCCCAGCATCAGTCCGCGGCCGCGCACCTCGGTCACGCCCGGCGTGCCGGCCAGTTCGGCAGCAAGCCGGTCTTTCAGGTGGCTGCCGACCTGGTGGGCGTTATCCAGCAGGTTTTCGGATTCCAGGGCGTCCAGCACGGCCAGCCCGGCCGCGCACACCAGCGGGCCGCCGCCGAACGTGGTGCCGTGGCTGCCCGGGGTGAACACGCCCGCGGCGGGGCCGGCGGCCAGCATCGCGCCGATGGGGACGCCGCCGGCCAGGCCCTTGGCCAGGGTCATGACGTCGGGCACGATGTCGGCCCACTGGTGGGCGAACCACTTGCCGGTACGGCCGATGCCGGACTGGACCTCGTCGATCATCAGCAGCCAGCCGCGTTCGGTGCACAGGCGCCGCACGTCCTGCAGGAAGGCGATGTCGGACGGGCGGATACCGCCTTCGCCCTGCAGCGCCTCGAGCAGCACGGCCGCCACCCGGGGTTCGGCGTCACCGGCGGCGCGGATGGCGTCGGCGTTGTTGTAGGGCACCTGGATGAAGCCCGAGGGCAGGGGCTCGAAGCCCTTGCGCGCTTTTTCGCTGCCGGTGGCCGCCAGCGTGGCCAGGGTGCGCCCGTGCCAGGACGAATCCATGGTGATGATGTGCGCATGGCGATTGCCGCGCTGGTAGGCGTAATAGCGCGCCAGCTTGATGGCGGCCTCGTTGGCTTCCGATCCGCTATTGTTGAAGGCCACTTCGCGCATGCCGGACAACGCGGTCAGGCGGGCGGCCAGCGCGGTCTGCTGGGGCACGTCGTAGATGTTCGAGGTGTGGATGACCCGGGCCGCCTGCTCGCTGATGGCGGCCACCAGGCGGGGATGGGCATGGCCCAGACAGGAAACGCCGATGCCGGCCAGCGCGTCGAGGTATTTGCGGCCCTGGGCGTCCCAGAGCCAGACGCCCTGGCCGTGCGTGAACGATACCGGCAGCCGGGCGTAGATGTTGGCCAGAGGCGAGGTCATCGGGGGTCCTCCTGGGCTTTTTCCCTGGGCGGATCGCCTTTCGGGACAGGGCAAAGGATCAATCATATACAATTCGCGGCGCGGGGCGCATGTTTGATCACGCCGAAGATCCGGCCCAGTGAAGGGCGTCCCGTAGTGAAGAATCCATGGCAACTCGCGTCAGACAATTCGTAATTCATGGCGTTACCGAAAGCGGTAGCCGCTTTCGCCCCAGCGATTGGGCGGAACGGCTCGCCGGCGTAATGGCACAGTTCCGGCCCGCCGGCTGTGCTGGTAACCACCTCACCTATTCGCCCTACGTGCTGCCCGTCGTCATCGACGGCGTGCGCGGCATCGTGGTCGATCTGCGCCTGCGCGACCTTGAGCCGCTGGCGTACAAGTTCGTGGTGGATTTCGCCCGCGACAACAACCTCAAGACGGAAGAGCGCGAAATCTAGCGCCTGAAAACCCAAAAGCGCCCGAACCGGGCGCTTTTCTCATTCAGGCTTCCCCCGGTACGCCCCTTGCAAGCAAGGGGCGGGCTGCCCCCTACGTGCCGTATCGGTCCAGGATCTTGCGGATATCGCGCACCCCCGCGCCGTCCGGGCTGAGCAGCGCGCGGGCGGTGACGGATTCCAGGTGGTGTTCCAGCAGGTGCAGCACGTGCTTTTCATCGCGCGCCCGCAGGCTGGCGACGATTTCCCGGTGCTCGCTGACCGCGCATTCGCTCGAATGCGGCCGGCCGTAAAGCGCCAGGATCAATGAGCAGCGCGACACGATTTCATTGACGTAGCGGGCGTACACCGCGTTGCCCGACAGCTCGGCCATCAGGATGTGGAATTCGCCGGACAGGCGGATCGATTCGTTGACGCTGTTGCGCGAGCGCGCGGCCTCTTCCTGGGCCACGTGCTGTTCCAGGCGCGCCAGCCCGGCATCGGTGACATGCAGCACCAGCCGACGGGCGACGTCGCGTTCCAGGCAGCGGCGGGCTTCGAAGATGTCGTGCGCTTCTTCCAGGCTGGGGCGGGCCACCGCCGCGCCGCGATTGGGGCGCAGGTCGACCAGGCCTTCGCTGAACAGGCGGGTCAGGACGCCGCGCACGATGGTGCGGCTGACGCCGAAGCGTTCGCCGATGACGTCCTCGGGCAGCTTGTCACCGGGCAGCAGCGCCTGTTCGATGATCGCCTGCCGCAAGTTTTTGTATACGATTTCCGTGCGGTTCACGTCTTTCCGGGCAGGTTCGGCTGCCGGCGGCATGGGGGACGTCATCGTGGTGGGTTCTCCGTGGCGTGCGCGTTTCAAGGCGGCTCAAACCGGGCGGCAAGCCGCGCCGACGCGTACTTTCTAAGTGTGAAACAGCATACTACATCGGGCGATAAGGGTTACCGATAGCTTGAAGCCTCGGACCAATGGCGTACATTGTCGGCATAAATCGTATACAAACATTTATACAAAATCAGCGGAATGTCAGGCTGTTCGTAAAGTGTTTCGTATACAAAACGACCAGGGGTTTGATTCATGTCCGCAGCGCCCGCCATTGAGCTTTCCGCCAGCCTTGCCACCACGCCGTGCCGCCTGCTGGTGGTCAATGGCAATACCACCGATGACCTTACCGCCCGCCTGGCCGAGCAGGCCCGCGCCTTTTTCGGCGATGCGGCCCAGGTCCATGCCGTGACGGCGCCGTTCGGCCCCGCCTATATCGCCAGCCGCGCCCAGGCCGCCGTGGCCGCGCATGCCGTGCTGGAAACCGTCGAGCGCGAAGCCGCCCTGGCCGAGGCCGCCGGCACGCCCTTCGACGCCTGTCTGCTGGCCTGTTTTGGCGAACCGGGCATCGGCGCGGTGCGCGAGCGCCTGCGCGTGCCCGTGGCCGGCATGGCCGAAGCCGCCATCATGACCGCGATGCAGCGCGGCGACCGCTACGCCATCGTCACCGTCGGCCGCCTGTGGCCCGGCATGCTGCGCGAGCAGATCCGCCAACTGGGCGTGGAATCCCGCTGCGCGGGCGTGCTAGCCCTGCCGGGCAACGCGCTGGACTACGTGACCCGTTCGTCCGACACCATTGCCGCCGTCAGCCAGGCGCTGGACGACGCCGCTGCCCTGGGCGCCGACGTGGTCATCGTGGCCGGCGCCGCGCTGGCCGGCTTTCTGCCCAGCCTGCCGCGCCTGCCTGCCATTCCCGTCATCGATTCTTACCGCGCCGCCCTGGCGCAGGTGATGGCGCTGGCCACGCTTGACCGTGCCCAGCGCCTGGCCGCCGGCGGCTGAGTCCGCCGCCGCGGCCATGCATCCGCAAGCCTAGAAGTCCCCCAGAAGATCCCATACCCAATACGCAAGGGAGAATTTCCGCCATGAAGACGCTGCTGAAGTGGACCGCCGGGGCCGTGATCGCGCTATCGGCCATCACGGGCGCATCCGCCGCCAACACCTTGAAGTGGGGCGCCGCCCGCGACCTGGATTCGCTGGATCCGTATTCCTACGGCAGCACCTTCAACCTGGCCTTCCTGAACCACGTCTACGAAGCGCTGATCCGCTACGACGACAAGTTCAACATCACGCCCGCGCTGGCCGAGTCCTGGGAAACGCCGTCGCCCACCGTGCTGCGCTTTCATCTGCGCCACGGCGTGAAGTTCCATAACGGCGCGCCGTTCTCGGCCGACGACGTGGTGGCCTCGATGACCCGGGTGTCGGATGACGCCTCGCCGCTCAAGGGCAACCTGCCGGCCTTCAAGGCGGTACGCAAGGTCGACGACTACACGGTCGACATCGAAATGACGCATCCGTACCCGCTGATGCTCAACGACCTGACCAATATCTTCATCTTCAACCGCCAGTGGCTGGTCGACAACAACAGCCTCAAGCCCACCGACGCGGCCAAGAAGATCGAAGGCTACGCCACCCACAACGCCAACGGCACCGGCCCGTTCAAGGTCGAGTCGTACCGGCCCGACACCCGCACCGTGCTGGTGGTGAACCCGGCCTGGTGGGACAAGCCGCGCCACAACCTGGACCGCATCGAGTTCACGCCGATCGCCTCGGCGCCGACCCGGGTGGCGGCGCTGCTGTCGGGCGACATCAACTTCACCGAGAACGCGCCGCTGCAAGACCTGGACCGCCTGCGCGCCGCGCCCAACGTCAAGGTGCTGGCCGCGACCGAACTGCGCACCCTGTATTTCGGCTTCAACCTGGGCGACAGGCTGGTGGGGTCCAACATCACCGACAAGAATCCGTTGAAAGACCTGCGGGTGCGCCAGGCGCTGTACATGGCGCTGTCGCCCGACCTCTTGCAAAAGCGGGTGATGCGCGGGCTGTCGCGCACCACCGGCGCGCTGGTGGCGCCGTCGATCCCGGGCTATGAGGCCAGGCAGGAAGAACGCCTGCCGTTCGATGCCGCCCGAGCCAAGAAGCTGCTGGCCGACGCCGGCTACCCCGACGGCTTTTCGTTGTCGCTGCTGTGCTCGAACGACATGTTCGTCAACGAAGAAGAACTCTGCCAGGCCGCCGCCTCGATGTGGGCGCGGATCGGCGTGAAGGCCTCGCTGGCCAGCGGCCCTCGGTCGTTGCAGAACCCCAAGCGCTCGCGCGGCGAATTCGACATCACCATCCACGGCTGGGCCAACGAGCCGCAGATCGACGCGCTCTCGCTCTTGCTGCAGGTGATCCACAGCCGCACCGGTCCCAACGGCGTCTTCAACTGGGGCCAGTGGGGTGATGCCGCGCTGGACGCGCGCATCGAAGCCGCGGCGGCCGAAATGGACCGGCCCAAGCGCGTGCAGATGATGGCCGACATCCTGCAGACCCTGCACGACGACGTGCGTTTCCTGCCGCTGCATCAGCAGCCCATGGCCTGGGCCGTGGGCGCCAATGTGGGCGACGTCCTGCAGATGCCCGACAACAAGGCGCGCCTGTGGACCGTGCACATGAAGTGATGGCGGGCGGGCCGCCGCGGCGGCCCGCCTCGCGAGACTGAATCCGGGGGCGTCCATGCAGGCGTTCGTAACCAGGGCTGACAGGGGGCGCACATGCTGGCGTTCATAGTGAGACGGGTCTTCAATGCGGTCGGCGTGATGCTGGCGGTGGCGTTGATGGCGTTCGTGATTTTCCGTTTCGTCGGCGATCCCGTCGACATGATGCTCAACGAGCAGGCTTCGCAGACGCAGCGCGACGAGCTGCGCGAGCGCCTGGGGCTGAATGCCTCGGTGGGCATGCAGTTCGTGCACTTCGTGGCCAACGCCGCGCGCGGCGAGTTCGGCATTTCCTACCGTAACCAGCAAGACGTGTTCGCGCTGGTGGCCGAGCGCTTTCCGGCCACCTTCGAGCTGGTCATGATGGCGACCCTGCTGTCGCTGCTGGTGGGGGTGCCGCTGGGCGTGCTGACGGCCATCTACCGCAAGTCGCGGGTGGCGCAGGCGCTGCAGTTCGTGTCCATCCTGGGCATTTCGCTGCCCAGCTTCGTGGTGGGCATCATGCTGATCCTGCTGTTCTCGGTGCAGCTGGGCTGGCTGCCGGGCTTTGGCCGTGGCGACACGGTACGGATCGGCGGCTGGACCACGGGCCTGTTGACGCCGTCCGGCCGCGCCGCGCTGGTGCTGCCGTCCATCACCCTGGCGCTGTTCCAGATCACGCTCATCATGCGGCTGGTGCGGGCCGAGATGCTGGAAACGCTGCGCACCGAATTCATCAAGTTCGCCCGCGCCCGCGGCCTGCCCGACCGGGTGGTGCATTTCCGGCTGGCGCTGCGCAACTGCCTGATGCCCGTCATTACCGTCACCGGCATGCAGATCGGCAACCTGATCGCGTTCGCGCTCATCACCGAGACCGTGTTCCAGTGGCCCGGCATGGGGCTGCTGTTCATCCAATCGGTCATGTTCGTGGATATTCCCGTCATGGCCGCCTACCTGGTGATCGTGTCCTTCATCTTCGTGGCGTTGAACACGCTGGTGGACATGATGTATGGCGTGGTCGATCCGCGCCTGCGCAGCCAGCACGTCAAAGGAGGCGCCAATGCTCACTAAACCGTTTTCCGGCCAGGGCCGGGGCAGGCTGGCCCGGATGCTGCAAAGCGACCTGTGGTGGAGCCTGCGGCAGGACTACGTGGCGATGGGCGCGGGCATCGTGCTGCTGGCGGTGGTGCTGCTGGCCGTGTTCGCCCCGCTGATCGCGCCGCAGAATCCCTACGACCTGGCGCAGCTGGACCTGCTCAACGCCGAACTGCCGCCGCGCTGGGTGGCCGGGGGCGAGGCCCAGTTCCTCCTGGGCACCGACACCCAGGGGCGTGACGTCTGGTCCGCCATTCTGTATGGCTCGCGCATGTCGCTGGTGATCGGGCTGGCCACCGTGGTGCTGTCGCTGGCGATCGGCCTGCTGGTGGGCCTGGCGGCCGGGTATTTCGGCGGCTGGGTCGACAATGCGCTGATGCGCCTGGGCGATACGCTGCTCAGCATTCCCACCATTCTCGTCGCCATCCTGGTCACCGCCGTGTTCCGGCAACTGCTGCCGCCCGGCATGCGTGAAACCCTGTCGTCGGTGATTCTCATCCTGGCGATCTCGATGACCAACTGGGTGCAGTATGCCCGCACCGTGCGCGCCTCGGCGCTGGTCGAGCGCGGCAAGGAATACGTGCAGGCTGCCCGGCTGATCCGCGTCAGTTCGCTGCGCATCATGCTCACGCACATCCTGCCCAACACGCTGACGCCGGTCATGGTGACCGCCACCCTGAACCTGGGCCTGGCGATCCTGATCGAGGCCACCCTGAGCTTTCTGGGCGTGGGCATGCCGCCCACTGAACCGTCGCTGGGCACCTTGATCCGGCTGGGCAATCAGTTCCTGTTTTCGGGCCAATGGTGGGTGGTGGTGTTTCCCGCCCTGTACCTGAGCCTGATCGTGCTGGTCGTGAACCTGCTGGGCGACTGGCTGCGCGACGCCCTGAATCCCCGCCTGCGCTGAGCGCGGCATCGTACGGAGAGCAATGTAGAACCATGGATAACGCAACCCTATATACCCACGTCCGCCCGGCGGGCGGCGAAATCGCCTCGGTACTGGTGCGTGACGGGCGCTTCGCGGCCATCGACGGCCCGGTGCCCGACAGCGTGCCGCGGGTATACGGCGGCGGCGCGATCATGCTGCCCGGCCTGATCGACGCGCACGCCCACCTGGACAAGACGATGTACGGCATGCCCTGGTACCGCAACGAGGTGGGGCCGCGCCTGATCGACAAGATCGACAACGAACGGCTGGAAAAGCGCCGCCTGGGCATCGACCCGTACCGGCAGTCGGCGCGCCAATTGGTGATGTCGGTGGCCGACGGCACCAGCCACATCCGCAGCCACGTCGACGTGGACACCGACATCGGCGTGGCCGCCATCGAAGGCGTGATGCGTGCCCGTGACCAGTACCGCGACCAGATCGATGTGCAGATCGTCGCATTTCCGCAAAGCGGCCTGCTGATCCGCCCGGGCACGCTGGCATTGATGGACCAGGCGCTGCGCATGGGGGCGGACGTCGTCGGCGGGCTGGACCCGGCCGGCATAGACCGTGACCCCAAGGGCCACCTGGACGCCATCTTTGCCCTGGCCGACAAGCACGGCAAGCCTATCGACATCCACCTGCACGAAGCCGGCGAGCTGGGCGCGTTCTCGATGCAGATGACCATCGACCGGGTGCTGGCGCTGGGCATGCAGGGCAAGGTGACGCTGTCGCATTCGTTCTGCCTGGGCATGCCCGATGCGCAGGCAGTGCAAGGGCTGGTGGATGGGCTGCTTGAGGCGGGCGTACACATCATGACGACCGGCTCGGCTTCGCGGCCGGTGCCGAACGTGGCGCGGCTGCATGCCGCGGGCGTGGTGGTCTGTACCGGCAACGACGGCATGCGCGACACCTGGGGCCCTTATGGCAAGCCCGACATGCTGGAACGCACCATGCTGGTGGGCCTGCGCAACAATTTCCGCCGCGACGACGAACTGGCGCTGGCCCTGCACGTGGCCACCTACGGCAACGCCCGCGTCATGGACCTGGCCGACTACGGCCTGGCACCGGGCTGCCACGCCGACTTCGTGCTGGTCGAGGCCGAGACGGTGGCCGAAGCCATCGTCTCGCGCCCGGTTCGCAAGCTGGTGGTCAAGCGCGGCCAGGTGGTGGCGCGCGACGGCCGTGCGTTGGTAGAGGCGCCCTGATGGCCGCCCGCGACGACGCCACGCTGCTGACCGCCCGCTGGGTGGTGGGCCACGAAAATGGCCGCCACTGCCTGTACGAGAACGGCGAAGTCGTGTTCCAGGGCGACCGCATCGTCTACGTGGGCCACCGCTATCCCGGCGTGGCCGCGCGCCGCTACGACTACGGCCGCGCGCTGATCGGGCCGGGCTTCGTGGACCTGGACGCGCTGTCGGACCTGGACACCACCATCCTGGGTTTCGACAATTCGCCGGCCTGGCGCCGAGGCCGCATCTGGCCCGAGACCTACATGAAGCGGGGGCCGTACGAGATGTACACCCCCGACGAACTGGCGTTCCAGAAGCGCTACGCTTTTGCCCAGCTGATTCGCAACGGCATCACCACGGCGCTGCCGATCGCGTCGCTGTTCTATCGGGTGTGGGGCGAGACCCGCGACGAATTCCTGTCAGCGGCCCAGGCGGCCGGCGACCTGGGCCTGCGCGTCTACCTGGGCCCGGCCTACCGCAGCGGCCATACCTACGTGGACGAGCAGGGCGCCATCCGCTGCCACTACGACGAGGCGCGCGGCCTGGCCGGCCTGGCGCAGGCTGTGGCCTTCTGCGACGAGGTCGAAGGCCTGCATGGCGGCCGGGTGCGCGCCATGCTGTCGCCCGACCGTATCGAAACCTGTACGCCTGAACTGCTGCGCGCATCGGCGGCCGCCGCGCGCGAGCGCGATATTCCGATCCGCCTGCATTGCTGCCAGTCGCGGCTGGAGTACGACCTGGTCCTGGAACAGCACGGCATGAGCCCGCCCGAATGGCTGCAAAGCCTGGGTTTCCTGTCCGAGCGGGCCTTGCTGCCGCACGGTACTTATGTATCCGGCTCGCGCCATATCGACCGGCCGGGGCGCGACCTGGACATCATCCGCGACGCGGGCGCCAGCATCGTGCATTGCCCGCTGGTGTCGGCGCGCCACGGCGCCACGCTGGAATCGTTCGCCCGCTACCGCAAGCAGGGCATCAACATCGGCATGGGCACCGATACCTGGCCGCCGGACATGGTGCTGAACATGCAGGTGGGCATGATGCTGTGCCGGGTCACCGACCAGTCCACCGAGGCGGTGCGCTCGGAAGACTATTACGACGCCGCCACGGTCGGTGGGGCCGACGCCCTGGGCCGCCCCGACCTGGGCCGCCTGGCGCCGGGCGCCAAGGCGGACATCGTGGTGTTCGACTTTTCCCACGACCGCAACGGCCAGTTGATCGACCCGATCCAGACGCTGATGGTGGGCGGCAGCGGCCGCGACGTGTCGCAGGTCGTCATCGACGGCCGCTTCGTGATGGTCGACGGCCAGATTCCCGGCTTTGATGCCGCCCAGGCGCAAGCGCAGGCCCAGGCGCAGTTCGACGGCCTGGTGGCGCGCTACCCCGACCGCACCTGGGGCCATCCGCCCGTCGACGAGATTTTTTCATCCAGCTACCCGCGGCCCCCAAGGAGCCCGTCATGACGACCGTTTCCAGTCCCGCCGCCCCGACGCTGTCGGTGCGCGGCCTGTCGGTGGAATTCCCCACGCGCCACGGCACCCTGGTGGCCACGCGCGATATCACGTTCGACATTGCGCCGGGCGAGATCCTGGGCATGGTGGGCGAGTCCGGCGCGGGCAAGTCGCTGACCGGCATGGCGGTGATCGGCCTGCTGGAACCGCCGGGGCGCCTGGGCGGCGGCGAGATCCTCCTGGCCGGCCGGCGCATCGACAATCTGTCGCCCAAGGCCCGCCAGCAACTGCGCGGCAAGGAAATCGGCGCGATCTTCCAGGACCCGCTGACGAGCCTGCACCCGCTGTTCACGGTGGGCGACCAACTGGTCGAAACCATCCGCCACCACGACAAGGGTTCGCCCGCGGCGGCCCGCCAGCGGGCGCTGGAACTGCTGGTGGCGGTGGGCATTCCGGCCGCCGACCGCCGCATCGACCACTACCCGCATCAGTTTTCCGGCGGCATGCGCCAGCGGGTGGTGATTGCGCTGGCGCTGGCGGCCCGGCCGCGGCTGATCATCGCCGACGAACCGACGACGGCGCTGGACGTGTCGGTGCAGGCGCAGATCACGGCGCTGCTGCGCCGCCTGTGCCGCGAGCAGGGCACGTCGGTGCTGCTGGTGACGCACGACATGGGCGTGATCGCGGAAACGGCGGACCGGGTGGCGGTGATGTACGCGGGCCGCATCGTCGAGATCGGCCCGGTGCTCGAGGTGCTGCGGCGCCCGGGCCATCCCTACACGCAGGGCCTGATGAATGCGATTCCGGGCCTGCGCCACCGCGCGGCCCGCCTGAACCAGATCGACGGCGCGATGCCGCGGCTGCACGCGATGCCGGACGGCTGCGCGTTCCACCCGCGCTGCGCCATGGCCGGGCCGCGCTGCGGCCAGGCCCGTCCGGCGCTGGCGGCCTCGCCGTCGGGCGCGACAGTCAGCGCCTGCTGGCTGCACCAAGGAGGCGTCGCCCATGCCGCATGACCAAGATTTCCTGTTGCGGGCCGACGACCTGGCCTGCTGGTTCGATGTGTCGCCGCCCTGGCTGGAACGCACGCTGTCGCGCCAGCCCGAGCAAACGCTGAAGGCGGTGGACGGGGTGTCGCTGGCGGTGCCGCGCGGCAGCACACTGAGCATCGTGGGCGAGTCGGGCTGCGGCAAGTCGACGCTGGCCAAGCTGCTGGTGGGCCTGGTGGCGCCCACGCGCGGCACGCTGCGCTACGGCCGCGACCGCAAGGGCGGCACGCTGCACCCGCAAATGATTTTCCAGGACCCCTACGCCAGCCTGAACCCGCGCTGGCGGGTGGGCAATATCGTGGCGGAACCGATCATCACGCTGGGCCTGCGCGCCACCCCGGCGGACACGCGCCGCCGGGTGGACGAGCTGCTGGAGCTGGTAGGCCTGTCGGCCAGCGACGCAAGCCGCTTCCCGCACGAGTTCTCGGGCGGCCAACGCCAACGCATTTCGATCGCGCGGGCGCTGGCGACGGAAGCCGAGTTCCTGGTCTGCGACGAACCGACCTCGGCGCTGGACGTATCGGTACAGGCACAGATCCTGAACCTGATGGGCGACCTGCAAAAGGAATTCGGCCTGACCTACGTCTTCATCAGCCACAACCTGTCGGTGGTGCGGCACGTGTCGGATCGGGTAGCGGTGATGTACCTGGGCCGCATCGTGGAGCAGGCGGCGGCCGACGAACTATTCGAATCCCCAAAGCACCCCTATACGAAGATGCTGCTGGACACGATTCCGGATCTGGATGATCCGCGGCGGGATCGGGAGCCAATGGGAGGCGAGGTTCCGAATCCGATCATGCCGCCGGCAGGGTGCACGTTTCATACTCGGTGCGGGATGGTGCAGGAGATGTGCCGGAGTGTGGTGCCTGAGGTGGCTGTTGTTGGGGGGCGGGAGGTAAGGTGTCATTTGGTGGCTGGGGCGGTTTGAGGCGTTTCATTTTTTTTTGAACGGTGCTGATGCGGTGGGTTGTTCTTCGTAGGTCGCCCCTGGCGGCGGTGGCTTGCGGAGTGGGCGCCCACGATTGCGGTCCGGCGCGCGGGCGCCGGACTGCCTAGGCGGCCCCCCCCTTCGTCATCGTCGTCCGCCTTCGGCTCCCTTCCGATTCCCTCGGGCGCATCGAGGTTGCCCACTCCGCAAGCCACCGCCGCCAGGGGCTACGGTTTTCGAGAATTGTCGCGCTGCTAGACCCGTGTGCAAGGAATGAAACCTACAGGGCCGCCAAGCCGCGGCCGCGCGGGCGGCCACGTTTGGCATTTGTGTTGTTGATTGCGGTGCGGGGGCGCTTCGCGCTGATGCGGACTGGTTTTCTAGTGGGTCCGCAGTCAGGGGGAGGGGCGGTGATGGGCGGCGCGTGGTGGCACTGGCTTGCGCATGCTGGCCGTCTCGCGCGCCGCCCATCACCGCCCCTCCCACTTGATGTGCGCCTCATCAGAAAACCAACCTCCAACAGCGCGAAGCGTCATCGAGACACTTCCCGAAAACGCAATGCCAAACGTGGCCGCCCGCGCGGCCGCGGCTTGGCGACCCTGTAGATCTCATGCCCTGACCACAGGTCTAGCAGCGCGACAACCCTAGACGCACGTAGCCCCTTGCGGTGGCGGCATGCGGAGTGGGCAACCTCGATGCGCCCGAGGGAATCTGAAGGAGGGGCCGAAGGCCCGGACGAAGATGACGACGGGGCAGTCCGGAGCGAAGGCTCCGGACCGCAATCGTGGGCGCCCACTCCGCATGCCGCCACCGCAAGGGGCGACCTACGAAGCAACCACCGACGCACCCACAAACCTATTTGGAATAAACCAAATCCCGCAACCCCAACGACAACCCAGGCCAATAAGTAATCACAAGAAGGCAAACAATCACCACCCCCACGAACGGCACTAATGGCTTGATCAACCTCTCCAACGGCAACTTAGCCACCGCGCACGCAGCAAAGAGATTCACCCCGAATGGGGGGGTGATCATGCCCAGGGCCAGGTTCACCACCATGATGATGCCGAAGTGCACCGGGTCCACCCCGAACTTCAGCGCCACCGGCAGCAGCAGCGGGGCCAGCACCACGATCGAGGCCGAGGTTTCGATGAACATGCCGATCACGAACAGCGCTGCGTTCACGCCCATCAGGAACGTGAACTGCGTGTCGAATAGTTGCGACAGCCAGATGCCCAGCGCGTCCGGGATGCCTGCGCGGTTCAGCAGGAAACTGAACACCCCTGCGTTGGCGATCACGAACATGATCACCGCCGTCGATACCACCGACTTGTGCAGCGTGCCCGACAGTTGCTTGAAACTCAGGCGGCGGTAGATGAATTTGCCCACCACCACCGCGTACATCACCGCTACCACCGACGCCTCCGTCGGCGTGAACACGCCGCCGTAGATGCCGCCCAGGATGATCACCGGCATCATCAGCGCCAGCCAGGCGCGCTTGAACGCCGGCCACAGCGGCAGGCGGCCTTCGCCGTCGCGCTTGCCCAGGTTGTTGCGCTTGGCGTAGATCCAGACGTAGAACATCAGCGCCACGCCGATCAGGATGCCGGGCATCACGCCCGCGATGAACAGTTCGCCGGTCGACGTGTCAGTCGACACCGCGAACAGAATCATCGGGATCGACGGCGGGATGATCACGCCCAGCTCGGCCGCGCTGGCCTGCAACGACGCCGCGAAGGGGGCAGGGTAGCCGTGGCGGATCATCGCGGGGATCAGGATCGCGCCCACTGCGAAGGTCGTCGCCACGCTCGAGCCGGCGACCGCGGCGAAGATCATGCAGGTCAGCACGCAGGTGCAGGCCAGCCCGCCCTGGATGCCGCCCACCACGCTCTTGGCGAATTCCACCATGCGTTCGGAAATGCCGCCGGCTTCCATCAGGTTGCCGGCCAGGATGAAAAAGGGAATTGCGACCAGCGGGTATTTATCCAGCGCGGCGAACAGCTGCTGGGCCACCACCAGCCAGGGCAGGTTGGCGGCGCCGACGCCGGCCAGGCTGGCCAGGCCGATCGACACGGCGACCGGCACGGACAGCCCGAAGAAAATCAGCATCGAGACAATCATTAATTGGGACATGGCGATATCGTCTGCTTGGATTCGGGGCGGGGTCTCAGCCTTGCGCGTCGTTGCGCACGGGGACGTCTTCTTCCTCGCCGGCGCACCAGCGGGCCAGCACGGCGATGGCGGCGAGCGTCGCGCCCACCGGAATGGCCGAGTAGATCCAGGAAATCGAGATGTCCAGGCTGGGCACGTTCTGGAAGCGCACGCGGTACGTCATCTGGCCGCCGATCCAGGCGATGAAGACCAGGAAGCCGGCGCAGATCAGGCCGATCACGGCTTCCAGTACCCGGCGGCGCATGCCGCCCAGCAGGTTGCGCAGCAGTTCGACGCTGATCATCGCGCCGTGGCGAAACGCCAGGGCCACGCCCAGCAGTACCGTCCAGATGAGCAGGGCGCGGGTCAGCACCTCGCTCCAGTCGGCGGGCGAATGCAGCACGAAACGGGCGATGACTTGATAGAAGGCGGCCGCCGCGGCGGCCACCAGCAGGAGTTGGGCGACGACCGACACCAGCTTGAACAGGATGCGGTCGAAGGCGCAGAGCAATCGCATGGGAGTTTCCGGTAGCGAATAACAAAGGGGCAAGGCAACGCCAGGGGCAAGGCGGGCGAACGCGGCGCACTGGGCGCAAGCACACCGGGATGGAGTGCCCGGCCATCGGCCTCAAGAGGCATCCGGCCTGGCGTCACGCCTTCGGCGCAGCGGTCGCGGACGCGCACCGCGGTCCGGCGCAGGGCCGCGGCCGAAATGGAACGGGTTCCATCACGGCCGTAGCGCGTGCCGCCGGTTTACTTGGTGTCGCGGATCGCTTCGATCAGCTTCTTGTCGAACTTCTTGTAGTACTCGGGGTAGGCCGGCTCGACGGCGGCGGCGAAGGCCGCGCGGTCGACTTCAGACACTTGCATGCCTTCTTTCTTCAACTGCTCGACGCCGGTCTTCTCGATGTTGTCCACGTAGGCGCGCATGGCCTGGGCGGATTCCTTGCCGGCCTTGTCGAACTTGGCCTTGTCGTCGGCCGAAAGGCCGTCGTACACGTTGGACGACATCAGCACCAGCGCCGGGCCGTAGACGTGGCCGGTCAGCGACAGGTACTTCTGCATCTGCGACAGCTTGGCCGAGGTAATCACCGACAGCGGGTTTTCCTGGCCGTCGATGGTGCCCTGCTGCAGGGCGGTGGCCACTTCGGGCCAGGCCATGGGGGTGGGCAGGATGCCGATCTGGCGGAACGCCGTGATGTGGATCGGGTTCTCGGTGGTGCGGATCTTCAGGCCCTTGGCGTCCGCCGGGGTCTTCACCGGGCGCACGTTGTTGGTCAGGTGGCGAAAGCCCTGTTCGCCCCAGGCCAGCGCGATGATGCCGCGGCTGGGGAACTTTGCCAGCATATCCTGTCCGATCTTGCTGTCCAGCACGTTGCGGGCATGGGACAGGTCGCGCAGCAGGAAGGGAATGTCGAAGACGCCCGTCTCGGGCACGAAGTTCAGGGTGGCGCCGGTCGACACGACGGCCAGGTCGATCGTGCCGATCTGCAGGCCTTCGATCACTTCGCGTTCGCCGCCCAGCGCGCTGTTGGCGAATTGCTGTACTTTGTATTTGCCGTTGCTGGAGGCCTCGATGGACTTGGCCAGGGCGTCGGCGCCGGCACCGTAGTGCGACGACGTGGACAGGGCGTAGGCCATCTTCAAGGGGGTCTGGGCCGAGGCGGCCAGGGGAACGGCGGCCGCGCAGGCGGCAAGAATCGTGGCCGCGAGCCAGGATTTACGCATTGTCTTCTCCAGGGTTTTGGGTATTTTTGTGTAGCTATAGGTGCGGCGCCGCAAGGCGCTTCGCGCATGATAGCGGGATTCGGCCCCCATTCCGGCCGTTGGTTAACATTGGCAGATGATGGATTTCCCTGATGTCTCGCGGGCCCGGCGCCCCGGTTTCTGGACCACCCTGGCGCTGGGCGCCCGCATGATGATGCGCGACGCCCGCGCGGGCGAGCTGCGTCTGCTGGTGCTGGCCCTGGTGGTGGCGGTGGCCGCCGTGACCAGCGTCGGCTTCCTGGCCGACCGGGTCAGCCGGGCGCTCGAACGCGACGCCGGCCAGATGCTGGGGGCGGACCTGGTGCTCGATGCCGACGAGCCGGTGCCGGCGGCCTTCATGGACCAGGCGCGCGAACGTGGGCTGCAGGTGTCCAGCACCTGGCAATTTCCGTCCATGGTCAGCGCGGGCGACGGCGCCCAGTTGGCCGCGCTGAAAGCTGTCGAGCCGGGGTATCCGCTGCGCGGCGCGCTGCGGGTGGCCGATGCGCCGTTCAGCCCGGACGCGCCGACCCGCGAGATTCCGCCCGAAGGGGCGGTCTGGGTGGATGCCCAGGTGCTGTCGCTGCTGGGCCTGAAGGTGGGCGACACCCTGAACGTGGGCGATGCCCACCTGCGCATCGACCGCGTGATCACCTACGAACCCGACCGCGGCATGCAGTTCGTGAACGTCGCGCCGCGCGTGCTGCTGCGCGCCAGCGACCTGTCGGCCACGGGCCTGATCGCACCGGGCAGCCGTATCGGCTATGCGCTGCTGGCTGCCGGCGAACCGGACGCGGTGGCGGGGTATTCCGCCTGGCTCAACCAGAACCTGAAACGGGGCCAGAAGGTCGCCACGCTGGAGTCCGGCCGGCCCGAAGTGCGCCGCACGCTCGACCGGGCGCAGCGCTTCCTGTCGCTGGTCGCGCTGCTGGCCGTGCTGATTTCCGCGGTGGCGGTGGCGCTGGCGGCGGGCCGCTACATGACCCGCCACCGCGATGGCATCGCCGTCATGCGTTGCCTGGGCGCCGTGCAGTCGCAGGTGTCGCGCATGCTGACGCTGGAATTCGCGCTGGTCGGCCTGTTTGCCTCGGCGGCGGGCTGCCTCTTGGGCTACGCCGTGCACCAGGTGCTGGTGATGGTGCTGGCTTCGCTGATCGACACGGCCTTGCCGGCGCCGTCGGCGATTCCCGCCCTGCAAGGGCTGTTGACCGGGCTGCTGCTGTTGCTGGGCTTTGCCTTGCCCGCCCTGGCGCAATTGCGCCACGTGCCGCCGGCCCGGGTGTTGCGGCGCGATGCGGATTCGATCAGCGCCCGCAGTGCCACCGGGTACATCGTGGGCGCCGTCGGCTTTGCGCTGCTGATCTGGTGGTTCGCCGGGGATGCCAAGCTGGGCGGCGTGGTGGCGGGCGGGTTCCTGGGCGCATTCGCCGTGTTCGCGCTGGTGGCCTGGCTGTGCATCCTGGGCCTGGCGCGGCTGCGCGGCCTGGCGGCGGGCTTGCCGGCCCTGCGCTTTGCGCTGGCCGGGGTGGTGCGACGCCGCGCCGCCACCATCACCCAGGTCTGCGCGCTGGCGATCGGGCTGATGGCCTTGCTGCTGCTGGCCATGACCCGCACCGATCTGATCCAGGGCTGGCAGCGCACGCTGCCGCCGGATGCACCCAACCGTTTCCTGATCAACGTGCAGCCCGACCAGCGCCAGGCCGTGACCGATGCGCTGACCCGCGAGGGCCTGGGCGGCATCGTGCTGTCGCCGATGGTGCGGGGCCGCCTGATCGCTGTGAACGGCAAGCCGGTGGGGCCGGACGACTACGAAGAGCCGCGCGCCAAGCGGCTGGTGGACCGCGAATTCAACCTGTCCTATGGCGAAGAGATGCCGTCGTCCAACCGCATCGAGCAGGGCCGCTGGCTGACGCCGGGGTCGGCCGAGGTGTCGCTGGAATCGGGCCTGGCCAAGACCCTGGGCATCAAGCTGGGCGACAAGATGACTTTCGACGTCGCCGGCCAGCAGGTGGAAGTGGCGGTGTCCAGCACCCGCCGGGTCGATTGGGATACGATGCGCGTCAATTTTTTCGCCATCCTCACGCCCAAGTCCCTGGCCGATATGCCGCAAAGCTGGATCACGTCTTTCTACCTGCCGCCCGACAAGGCGCAGGTGCTGCCCGGGCTGGTGCGCCAGTTTCCCAACCTGACCGTGTTCGACGTCGGCGCCATCCTGCAGCAATTGCAGTCGGTGCTGAGCGAAGTCGGCCGGGCGGTGCAGCTGCTGTTCCTGTTCACCCTGGCCGCCGGCGTGCTGGTGCTGTCGGCCGCCCTGACCGCCACCCGCGACGAACGCATGCGCGAAGCCGCGGTGCTGCGCGCGCTGGGCGCCACCCGCAGCCAGCTGGCGCGGTCGCAGCGCCTTGAATTGTGGGCCGTGGGCGGGCTGGCCGGCCTGTTGGCCGCGGCCGGCGCCACCGCGATCGCTTGGGTTTTATCAACCCAGGTGTTCGATTTCACCATTACCCTCAGCCTCTGGCCCTGGCTGGTCGGGGTCGGCGCGGGTATGCTCGGCGCCTGGGCCGGCGGCGCGCTGGCGCTGCGCGGCGTGCTGCGCACCCCGCCCCTGGTCACCCTGAGAGAAACCTGATGAGTTCCCGCGTGCAGATCATTACCGAACCCGTGGATATTTCCCGCAGCATTTTCGACCTTCTGGGCGGCGAACCCGGCGTGCGCGCCCTGGTCGACCGCTTCTACGACCTGATGGACATCGAGCCCGACCTGAAGGAACTGCGGGCCGCCCACGGCCCCAGCCTGGACGAGGCCCGCGACAAGCTGTTCTGGTTCCTGTGCGGCTACTTCGGCGGCCCCGACCACTATATTCAGCGCTTTGGCCATCCGCGGTTGCGGGCCCGCCACCTGCCGTTCTCGATCGGCATCGTCGAGCGCGACCAATGGGTGGCCTGCATGGGCCGGGCCATGGAAGACGAAGGCATCGAGCCCGCGCTGGTCGAGCGCCTGTTGCAGTCGTTCTTCGGCGTGGCCGACTGGATGCGCAACCGTGAAGGCTAAGCCGGACGCTTCGGGCGCCCGGCGCCAGGCCTGGCCCGCGCCGCTGGCCGGCGCCATGCTCAGCGACGCCCGGCTGGGCGAGTCGGGCCCCGACATTTTCAACCCGTCCCATTACGGCGACCGGGCCCGGCCCGTGGATGCCGGCGGCCGCCAGGCCGCCTGGTTCGTGCAGGGGCAGGGCTGGCAGGGCGTGCTGCGGCGCTATCGCCGCGGCGGCCTCATCGCCAGGATCAGCCGCGACACCTACCTGTGGGCCGGCGAAGACCGCAGCCGCAGCTTCCGCGAATTCCGCCTGCTGGCCGCGATGCGCGCCCAGGGCCTGCCGGTGCCCGCGCCGCTGGCCGCCGCCTACTGGCGTCAGGGGCCCACTTATCGTGCGGCCATCGTGGTCGAACGCATTCCGGGCGTGCGGCCGTTGGCGCAAGCCCTGGCCGAACCGCTTTGGCAGCCGGTGGCCGAGGCCATCGTGCGGATGCACCGGGCCGGCGTCTGGCATGCCGACCTGAACGCCTTCAATATCCTGATCGGTTCCGACAGCCGGGTCTGGCTGATCGACTTCGACCGCGGCACGCAAGGCGGCCTGTCCGACCGCCAGCGCCAGGGCAACCTGGATCGCCTGCGCCGTTCGCTGGTCAAGGTGGCCGGCGACGAGGGCGAGCGCTTCTGGCTCAAATTGCGCGACAGCTACTGGACCGCCTGGGGCGTGGGCGTGCAGCCGTAAGGCGTGGCGCGCCCGGTTCATCGCAATCAGGGCCTAATTGCGGCAAATTCGGCTAAATCTGCCGGTAAAGTTGGTCAGGTCCTTGCTAAAAAGCTTTATGATTTCGCCTTTTGGTACTCCTGTAACTTACGGCGGATAGCTGGGGGGCTGGTAATGAAACTAAGGGCGGGAATGCGCTGGGCGCTAGGGACGATGCTGGTCATGGCAGCCACGTCGGCCGCGGTGGCGCAGAACAAGGTCGTCAACGTCTACAACTGGGCCGAGTACACGGCCCCGGACACGATTCCGGGTTTCGAGAAAGAAACCGGCATCAAGGTCCGCTACGACGTCTACGACAGCAACGACACCCTGCAGGCCAAATTGCTGGCCGGCAAATCGGGTTACGACGTCGTTGTCCCGTCCACGCACTATGCCTCGCGCCAGATCGAGGCCGGCCTGTTCCAGAAACTGGACAAGTCCAAGCTGCCTAACCTGAAGTACCTGGATCCCGACGTGATGGCGCTGGTCGCCACGGTCGACCCCGGCAATGAATACGCCGTGCCCTGGGGCTACGGCACCAACGGCCTGGGCTACAACGTCACCAAGGTCAAGCAGATCATGGGCGACAACGTCGACCTGGCCAACTGGGACATGATCTTCAAGCCCGAGAATGCCGCCAAGCTGAAAGAGTGCGGCATCTCGATGCTGGACGAAGCCGCGCAGGTGTTCCCGGCCGTGCTCAAGTACCTGGGCAAAGACCCCAACACCACCAACGCCGACGACTACAAGGCCGCGCTGGACGTGTTGAAACAGATCCGTCCGTACATCCGCCAGTTCAGTTCGTCCGGCTACATCGACGAACTCGCCGTGGGCGACTTGTGTATGGTCTATGGCTTCTCGGGCGACGTCATGATCGCGCGCAAGCGGGCCCAGGAAGCCAAGAAGTCCTACGAAGTGAACTACTTCATTCCCAAGGGCGGCGCCCCGGCCTGGTTCGACCTGATGGTCATCCCCAAGGACGCCCCGCATCCGGAAGAGGCCCTGGCGTTCATCAACTACATCGAAACGCCGCAGGTGCACGCCGCCATCACCAACACCATGTTCTACCCGAACGCCAACAAAGAGGCGCGCAAGTACGTGGTCAAGGACGTGGCGGACAACCCCATGATCTACCCGTCGCCCGAGGTCTCCAAGACCTTGTACGTCATCAAGGCCCAGCCCTTGAACATCCAGCGCCTGCAAACCCGCATGTGGGCCGAGCTGAAGTCTGGACGATAGCCATCATGACCGATAGCCGTTACCCGGCGCCGCATTCGGCTGACCCGGACGAATTCGTCCGGGTGGCCGATGTAGTAAAGATCTTTGGCGATGTGGTCGCCGTTCGTTCCGTCAATCTTTCGGTCAAGCGCAACGAGATTTTCGCGTTGCTGGGCAGCTCCGGCAGCGGCAAGTCGACCTTGCTGCGGATGCTGGCCGGCTTCGAGGAAGCCACCTCCGGCCAGATCCTGCTCGACGGCGAAGACATCACCAGCGTGCCGCCTTACCGCCGGCCCGTGAACATGATGTTCCAGTCGTACGCGCTGTTCCCGCACATGACGGTCGAGGCCAACGTGGCCTTCGGCCTGAAGCAGGAAGGCGTGGACCGCGCCGAAATCCACGACCGCGTGTTCGAGGCGCTGGACCTGGTCCAGATGGCGGGCTATTCGCGCCGCAAGCCCAACCAGCTGTCCGGCGGCCAGCAGCAGCGCGTGGCGCTGGCGCGCAGCCTGGTCAAGCGGCCCAAGCTGTTGCTGCTTGACGAGCCCATGTCGGCGCTGGACAAGCAGATCCGCCAGAAGACCCAGATCGAACTGGTCAAGATCCTGGAACAGGTCGGCGTGACCTGCATCATGGTCACGCACGACCAGGAAGAAGCCATGACCATGGCCCACCGCCTGGCCGTCATGACCGAAGGCCAGATCGTCCAATGCGGCACGCCGCAAGACGTCTACGCCTTCCCGAACTCGCGCTTCGTGGCCAGCTTCATCGGCTCGACCAACATGTTCACCGGCACCATCGTGGTCGACGAACCCGACCACGTCGCCATCGAAAGCCCCGAACTGAGCCGGCCGCTGTACGTCAGCCACGGCGTCAGCGAACCGCTGGGCATGGACGTGCACGTTTCCATCCGCCCCGAGCGCATGGTGGTGTCGCGCGGTCAGCCCGACGGCGACTACAACTGGGCCCACGGCATGGTCAGCCACATGGCCTGGATGGGCAGCTACGCGCTCTACCAGATCCGCCTGGATTCCGGCGCCATGGTCGAGGCCAGCGTGCCCAGCCTGCTGCTGGCGCAAATGGACGCCCCGGGCATCGACGAAGAAATCTTCGTCAGCTGGGACGCCGACAGCGCGACGGTGCTGGCGTCATGATCCGTTTTTCGCCCCGCGACTGGCTGCCCTCGGGCCGGACGCTGGCGGTGGTGCCGCCGTTCGCCTGGCTGGTGCTGTTCCTGCTGGTGCCCTTCCTGCTGGTGTTCAAGATCAGCTTCGCCGAACTCAAGTTCGGCATTCCGCCGTACACGTCGCTGGCGGAATTCAAGGACGAAGCGGTGCAGTTCAGCCTGCACCTGCGCGGCTACATCCTGCTGTTCACCGACAGCCTGTATTTCGCCACCTACCTCAGCTCGGTCAAGATCGCCGCCATCACCACGCTGGCCTGCGTGCTGATCGGCTATCCCATCGCGTACTACATCGCGCGTTCGTCGCCCGGCGTGCGCAACCTGCTGCTGCTGGGCGTGATCCTGCCGTTCTGGACCTCGCTGCTGCTGCGGGTGTATGCCTGGGTCGGCATTCTGCGCAACGACGGTCTCTTGAACAATTTCCTGCAATGGCTGGGCATCATTTCCAGCCCGCTCGAAATCTATCGAACCGACCTGGCGGTGTACATCGGCATGGTCTATGCGTATCTGCCGTTCTTCATCCTGCCTTTGTACGCCACGCTGGTGAAGATGGACTTGCGCCTGCTGGAAGCCGCCTACGACCTGGGCGCCAAGCCCTGGCAGGCGTTCTGGCAGATCACCGTGCCGCTGTCGCGCCAGGGCGTCATTGCCGGCGCCATGCTGGTGTTCATTCCGGCGGTCGGCGAATACGTCATTCCTGAAATGCTGGGGGGCGCCAATACGCTGATGATGGGCCGGGTCATGTGGAACGAGTTCTTCAACAACACCGACTGGCCGATGGCCTCGGCGGTGACCTGCGTGATGGTGCTGTTGCTGCTGGTGCCCCTGGCGCTGTTCCAGTACAACCAGGTCAAGCAGCAGGAACTGGCGACCGGAGGCCGCAAATGAACGGTCCCAACAAGACTTTGCGCGCCGTCGTGCTGGGGCTGGGCTACTTCTTCCTGTACGTGCCCATCATCAGCCTGATGGTGTTCTCGTTCAACGAGTCGCCCGCCGTCACGTCCTGGACCGGTTTCTCGTTCCGCTGGTATCACTCGCTGTTCAACGACGATGCGCTGCTGCGCGCGGCCTGGCTGTCGTTCCGCATCGCCGCCATGACCGCCACGGCTGCCGTCATCATCGGCACCTGGGCGGGCTACGTGCTGGGGCGCATGGGCAGGTTCCGCGGCTTCGCGCTGTACGTGGGCATGCTCAGCGCGCCGCTGGTCATCCCCGAAGTGGTGCTGGGCATCTCGCTGCTCTTGATGTTCGTGGAACTGCGCGGCCATCTGGGCTGGCCCGCCGAAAACGGCATCTTCACGATCTGGGTGGGCCACGTGACCCTGTGCATGGCCTTCGTGGCGGTGGTCATCCAGACCCGCATCCGCGACCTGGACCGCTCGCTGGAAGAAGCCGCGCTGGACCTGGGCGCCACGCCCATCACCGTGTTCTTCAAGATCACGCTGCCGCTGATCGCACCGGCGCTGGCCTCGGCCTGGCTGCTGTCGTTCACCCTGTCGCTGGACGACGTCGTGCTGGCGTCGTTCCTGTCCGGCCCCAGTTCCAGCACGCTGCCGATGGAAGTGTTCTCGCGCGTGCGGCTGGGCCTGAAACCCGAGATCAATGCGTTGGCCACCCTGTTCATCCTGGCGGTGGGCACCTGCGTGATCCTGGCCAACCGCATGCAATGGCGCAAGGAGTCCGAACCCAAATGAAGCAAACCACCCTGTATGGCCTGACCAAGTGCAGCACCTGCGTCAAGGCGCGCGATTGGCTGACCGAGCACGGCGTCGACCACCAGTTCATCGACTACCGCGACCATCCTGTGCCTGCCGCGACCCTGAAGGCCTGGTCCGGCAAGGTCGGCGGCTGGGAAAAACTGGTCAACCGGGCCTCGATGACCTGGCGCAACCTGCCCGATGACCGCAAGACCCCCGCCACCGATGCGCAATGGACCCAGCTGATCGCCGAGTTCCCCGCACTGGTGCGCCGGCCAGTCACCGTCACGCCCGATGGCGAGGTCGGCGTCGGCTTCAGCGAAAAGCGCTACGGCGAACGTTTCGCCTGACGCCGTGGCCCCCTCGGCCAACCAGGCATCGCGCCGCGCGGGCAACGCGCTGCCCGATGCCTTTTTCAATCGCGACGCCCGCACGCTTGCGCGCGACCTGCTGGGCAAGGTGGTGCGCCACCGGGTCGACGGCCTGTGGCTGTCGGCCCGCATCATCGAAACCGAAGCCTACTATCTGGAAGAAAAGGGCAGCCACGCGTCGCTGGGCTACACGCACAAGCGCCGCGCCCTGTTCATGGACGGGGGCGTGGTCTACATGTATTACGCGCGCGGCGGCGATTCGCTCAATTTCAGCGCCGCCGGGCCCGGCAACGCCGTGCTGATCAAGTCCGCCTACCCTTGGTCCGACGCGCTGTCCGGCCCCGAGGCGTTGGCCCGCATGCAGCAACTGAACCCCGACGCCCAGGGGCAACCGCGGCCGCCGGCCAGGCTGTGTTCGGGCCAGACGCTGCTGTGCCGGGCGTTGGGCCTGAAGGTGCCGGACTGGGACGCGCGCCGTTTCGATCCGCAAGCGCTGTATGTCGAAGACGTGGGCCAGGCGCCCGCGGCGCTCATCAGCACCACCCGGCTGGGCATACCGCCGGGGCGCGACGAACACCTGGAATACCGCTACGTCGATCCGGCCTACGCGGCCTTCTGCACCCGCAACCCGCTACGGCGGGGGCAGGTGGCGGGGCGTGATTACCAATGGGTGGATCGCGACGGGACGCTGCTGCCGCACGCGCCCTGAACCGGGCGCTTCGCGGCGCGGGGGGCGTTTCGATACGGGTCGTCAGACCTGCGCTTGCGAGCCGTCCTGGGCGGCCGCCCGGAGGGCGGCTTCGCGGGCCCGCCGCGCCATGGCGGCGCGCATGTCGGCATATTTGCGCTGGATGCGCTTGCGGTTCAGCCGTTTGCTCCAGGCATACACCGGCACCAGCGGCAGCACGCCGAAGCCGTCGATCAGGAACAGCCCGGCCTTGCCGTCCGCATTCTGGCCACAGGCGATATTGCTGGCCGACAGGTCATGCAGCACGACGTGTGCATCGGCCAGATCTTCGACGAACTCATCCAGTTGCGCGGACAGGTCCGCGTCCATCTTGCCCTGGCGCGCCAGGTCGGCCACTGTGGGGGCGATATTGCCCTGGCCATCGGTGATCTTTTCGACCAGCAGGCCCAGGCCCAGCGTGGTCTGGGCCACGCCGACGATGCGCGCCATCGGCACCTGCCACACGCCGGACGGACGCGTGGTGGTGGTGACGTATTCGGTGAATTCGTTCAGGTAGACGCGGTAGGCGCTTTCGCGCTGGTACTGCTTGTACCAGCGCTTGAAGGGGCGCGCTTCCAGGTAGACGGCGCGCGCCTGCATGTCCATCACCTTGACCAGCAGCGAAGGCGCATGGGGGTGCTGGAAGATATGGCGGTCACCGCCGATGGCGACGGGTGTCTCGTCATTGAGATTCAAGGGTCCGAAGACGGAGCCGAAGTCGACGGTGGCCGGACAGGATGTGGGGAGATCAGCGGTATTCAACTCTTTTTAAGGTTTTTATCTGTGTTGTTAACAGTTTAATGCCGTTGCTTGCCATTGGTCTTGCGTTGGATCGGCCAAGTCGTTTCGGATGGCTACAGGGGGCAGGGATGCGGCCCTATAATTTCAGGCAGCCGCCGTGGGTGCGGCGTGGGGAATGACCTTGTCCAATGATGTTTTGCTGTGGATTGCCGCCGGTGGCGCGGTGCTGGCCTGCCTGGCCGCCCTGATGGCGTGGCTGTCGCGTCCCAGCCACGATGGCCGCCTGGATGCGCTGCTGGACGGGTTGGAGCGCACAGAACGGGCCTTGCGCGCCGATATCGCCGAGGGCCAGCGCGGCTTGCGCACCGAATTCGCGGAATCCACCCGTGCGCTGCGCCAGGAATTGGCCCAGTCCCACGGCGACCTGCGCGCCGCGCTGAACCGCGACGCCCAGGCGGCCCGCGCCGAATCCGCCGACTCGCTGGGCCGTTTCGCCACGGGTTTCGGCGAGCAATTGCAGGGACTGATCCAGATCAACGAGCGCCGCCTGATGGAAGTGCGCACGACGGTGGACCAGCGCCTGCAGGCGTTGCAGGCAGACAACAGCACCAAGCTCGATGAAATGCGCCGCACGGTGGACGAAAAGCTCCATGCCACGCTGGAGCAACGCCTGGGCGAATCGTTCAAGCAGGTCTCGGACCGCCTGGAAGCCGTGCACAAGGGCCTGGGCGAAATGCAGGCGCTGGCTGCCGGCGTGGGCGACCTGAAACGGGTGCTGACCAACGTCAAGTCGCGTGGCACCTGGGGCGAAGTGCAACTGGCACGGCTGATCGAAGACAACATGACGCCCGAGCAGTACGCCAGCAACATCAAGCCGGTGCCGGGCAGCGACGCGGTGGTGGAATTCGCCATCCGCCTGCCGGGCCGCGGCGACGGCGGCGCGCCGGTCTGGCTGCCCATCGACGCCAAGTTTCCCAAGGAAGAGTACGAACGCCTGATGGATGCGCAGGACGCCGCCGACGTCGAGGGCGTCAAGGCGGCGGGCGCCGCGCTGGGCAAGGCTGTCGAGGTGCAGGCGCGCCTGATCGCGTCCAAGTACGTGGCGCCGCCGCACACCACCGATTTCGCCATCATGTTCCTGCCCACCGAAAGCCTGTATGCCGAAGTGCTGCGGCGTCCCGGGCTGCTGGACCGCCTGCACGATCTGCGCATCAACGTGGCCGGGCCCAGCAACCTGGCGGCGCTTTTGAACAGCCTGCAGATGGGCTTTCGCACGCTGGCCATCGAGCAGCGTTCGTCCGAGGTCTGGCAGGTGCTGCGCGCGGTCAAGACGGAATTCGGCAAGTTCGGCGACGCGCTGGCCGGCGTCAAGAAGACGCTGGACACCGCCAGCAGCAAGATCGGCCAGACCGAGGTGCGCACCCGCGCCATGCTGCGCAACCTGAAAAGCGTCGAGGCGCTGCCGGAAGCGGATGCGCAGCGCCTGCTGGGCGGCGAGGGGCTGGATGCGGCGGATGCCGAACCCGGCAGCGATGCCGAGGGCGAAGTCGGCGCCACGTCGCCGCCTGCGAACTGATCCCGGCGCCTGATCCGACCCCGTCCACGCTTGTGACCGGGGCGGTCTGTCGATATCCTCATCATTGCGGCAATTCGCCGTCGATATCTGGAGCATCGTAAGCATGGGCACCGCTGACCGACTTGATTCCTCTTCCTTCGACGCGATGGCGCTGGGCGCCGATATCGCCCAGGGAGCCACGACCGCGCTTGCCGCGATGCAGCAAGCCGTGGAAAGGGTGGCGGCGCGCAACCCCGTGATCAATGCGGCCTGCGGCGTGCAGGCCGAACTGGGGCTGGACCTGGCCCGAGCGCTGGACCAGGAACTGGCCGCCCTGACGTCTGCCCAACGGCTGGCATTGCTGCGTGAACGCCCCTTCCTGGGCGTACCCACCTTGCTCAAGGATCTGGGCACCGCTGCCCTGGGCCTGCCCAGCATGATGGGGTCGGTGCTGTATGGCCAGGTCGAATGGTCGGTCGATGCCGACATCGTCAAGCGCTACCGCCGCGCCGGCCTCATTCCGTTCGGCCGCACCACCAGCGCGGAACTCGGCCTGAGCCCCACCACCGAATCGCCCGTCTACGGCGCGCCTACGCAGAACCCCTGGAAGACCGGACATAGCGCCGGCGGTTCCAGCGGCGGCGCGGGGGCGGCGCTGGCCAGCGGCATGGTGCGCATCGCGCACGGTAGCGATGGCGGCGGCTCCATCCGCATTCCGGCCTCGTGTTGCGGCGTGCTGGGCCTGAAGCCCTCGCGCGGCATGATGCCGCTGGGCCCGCTCAAGGGCGAAGGCTGGGGCGGCCTGGCCACCGAGCACATGATGACGCTGTCGGTGCGCGATTGCGCCGCCTCGCTCGACATCAGTGCCGGCGCCGACGTGGGCGCGCCGTATGCGTCGCCCGCCAAGCCGCAGGACAGCTATCTGGACATCGTCTCGCGCGTGGGCGCCGACCCGGCCAGCGCGCCGCGCCGCCGCATCGCCTATATCAGTACCACCTATGAAGGCGCGGCGATCGACCCGGAAGTCGCGGCCGCCGTCGAAGAGGCCGCGCGGTTCTTCGCCGGCCTGGGCCACGAACTCGTCACGGCTGCGCCGCCCGTGGGGTCCGAGGAAGTGCTGTCGCCCATGCTGCCGCTGATCGCCAGCGCCGCGGCCAATGCCATCGACAGCTTCGTCGGCGCCCGCAACCGCCGCCTGGCCGCCGACGAATTGCAGCCCACCACGCTGGGCGCACGCGAGTATGCGCGCGCCATCTCCGGCGCGCAGTACGTGGCTTGCGTGGATGCCTGCCACGAGATCACGCGGCGCATCGGCCGCTTCCTGCATCGCGACGGCGCGCAGGGCCACGACCTGTTCCTGTCGCCGGTGCTGGCGCAATTGCCCGCGCCCATCGGCCGCTACGCCATGGACAATGCCGACTACCTGGCCTACCGTCTGGGCAAGAAGGGCGTGATCGGCTATTCCCCCTTCGCGCCGCTGGCCAACCTGACGGGAATGCCGGCGATTTCCATTCCATTCGGCCTGTCGGCCGACGGCCTGCCCATCGGCATCCAGGTCATGGGGCCGTTGGGCAGCGAGGCCTGGCTGCTGGAACTGGCCGCCCAGGTCGAAGCCCTGCGGCCGTGGCAGCGGGTGGCGCCCATCGCCAGATAGGCTGGGGGCGCCGGGCAGGGCAACGCCGCGCGCCCATCGCGCGCGGCGCATCAACGCATCGCCGGGAGCCAGCATGACTTCGTTCGCGACCCACACTGTGCTGAACCAGGTTCCGCCCCTGGAAGACTATTCGTTGTACGAGACCGATCCGGCGCTGCGTGACGCCGCGCAGCGCGAGGGTGCGGGCGCCTGGGCCGGCGACCTGGCCGCGCATGGCGCCTGGTTGGGCCGCGCCCAGACGCTGGCCGCAGGCGCCGAGGCCAACCGCTGTCCGCCGCGGCTCCAGGCCTACGACCGCAGCGGCCATCGCATCGACCATGTGCAATTCCATCCGGCCTGGCAACTGCTGATGAGCGGCATCGCCGCGCGCGGCCTGCACAGCCGGGCCTGGGCGCAACCGGTGCCGGGCGCGCAGGTGGCGCGCGCGGCGGCGTACCTGATGCAGGGCCAGGTCGAGGCTGGCACGCTGTGTCCCACCACCATGACCTTTGCCGCCGTGCCGCTGTTGCAGCGCGAACCGGCGGGCGTGGTCGATTACGGCGGCGACTGGCTGCCAGTGCTGTTCTCGCGCGAATTCGATGGCGCCGACGCGCCGCTGGCCGGCAAGCGGGGCGCCCTGATCGGCATGGGGCTGACCGAGAAGCAAGGCGGCTCGGATCTGCGCGCCGTCACCACCCGGGCCGAACCGCTCGGTCCGGCTGGCCGCGGCTGCGCGTACCGCATCGTCGGGCACAAGTGGTTCTTTTCGGTGCCGCAGGCCGACGCGCACCTCGTGCTGGCGCAGACGGACGCCGGACTCAGCTGCTTTTTCGTGCCGCGCTGGATTCCGGGCGGGCCGCGCAACGCCATCCGCATCCGGCGCCTGAAGGACAAGCTGGGCAACCACAGCAACGCCAGCGCCGAGGTCGAGTTCGAAGACGCCTGGGGCGCCATGGTGGGCGAACCCGGGCGCGGCCTGGCGGTGCTGCTGGAAATGGCTGCGACCACACGGCTCGATTGCGTGCTGGGCAGCGCCGCGCTGCTGCGTCAGGCCGTGGTGCAGTCGCTGCACCATGCGGGCCACCGACAGGCCTTCGGCAAGCCGCTGCTGGCGCAGCCGCTGATGCGCAACGTGCTGGCCGACCTGGCGCTGGAAGCCGAGGCCGCGCAGGCGCTGGCGCTGCGGCTGGCGCGGGCGGTGGACGAGCGCGGCGACGCTGCAGCGCGCGCATTGGCGCGCGTGGGCACGCCGGCCGCGAAGCTGTGGGTGTGCAAGCGGGCCATCGCGGCGGTGGCCGAATGCATGGAGGCCTGGGGCGGCAACGGCTATGTGGAAGAAGGGCCGATGCCGCGCCTGTATCGCGAAACCCCGGTCAATTCCATCTGGGAAGGCTCGGGCAACGTGATGGCGCTGGACGTGCTGCGGGCGCTGCAGCGCGAACCCGAGGCGTTGCCGGCGCTGGAAGCCGAATTCGCGCCCGCTAGCGGCCAGTACCGCGAGTTCGATGCCGCGCTGGCGGCCTGGCGCGCGCTGCTGGCGGACCCGGCCCAGGCCGAGTTCCAGGCCCGCCGCATCGCCAGCGGCCTGGCGCGGCTGTGGCAGGCTGCGCTGTTGATCCAACACGCGCCCCAGGCCGTGGCGCAGGGCTTCGTCGTCAACCGCCTGGGCGCCATGGGTGGCGTCTTCGGCGAGCTGGCGGGGGGCGCCGACGTGGCGGCGATCCTGGCGCGGGCGTGGCCGGCCGCGGCCGCATGCTAAATTTCCCCGCTCTACTCACCTGAATCGCATTTTTTCCCGCCATGCTCACCCAGCAAGAACTCAAGCAGCAAGCCGCCGACGCGGCCCTGGAACTCGTTGAACAGGTCGCCGGCCCCGATGTCATCATCGGCGTGGGCACCGGCTCCACGGCCGATCTTTTCATTGACGGCCTGGCGCGTTTCAAGGGCCGTATCGGTGGCACGGTCGCCAGTTCCGAACGCAGCGCGGCGCGCCTGGCGGGCCACGGCCTGAAGGTGCTGGACCTGAACGACGTGACCTCCATGCCCCTGTACGTGGACGGCGCCGACGAAATCGACGCCAACCTGCACATGATCAAGGGCGGCGGCGGCGCGCAGACGCGCGAAAAGATCGTGGCCTCGGTGGCCGAGCGCTTCGTCTGCATCGTCGACGAATCCAAGCTGGTGCAGGTGCTGGGCAAGTTCCCGCTGCCGATCGAAGTCATTCCGATGGCGCGCGAATCCGTGGCCCGCGCCATGGTCGCGCTGGGCGGCCAGCCGCGCCTGCGCGAGGGTTTCGTCACCGATAACGGCAACATCATCCTGGACGTCGCCGGCCTGTCGATCACCGACGCGCCGGGCCTGGAAGCCCGCATCAACAACCTGGCGGGCGTCGTGACCGTCGGCCTGTTCGCCATCGCCGGCGCCGACGTGGCGCTGCTGGCCACGCAAAGCGGCATCCGCCGCCTGGACCGCCGCGCCTGAGCGCGCGGCCGGTGCGCTCCGCCCGCGCTTGCCGGGGGCGGAGCCGCGATTCATAATCCTGTCACACTTGGGTCATAACCTTGCCGGTTGTGCAGGCCCATCTCGAGAAACTCTTTCATATCGGGGCAATGCAATGAGATCAACCACGCAGGGAGCCCGGATGACGGAGCATACAAACAAGCAGTTCGACGCTGATCTGGAAAGCGTCCGTTCGCAGTTCTTGCAAATGGGCGGCGTGGTCGAAGCCATGATCCAGGAGGCCATCGACGCGCTGGCCAGCGGCGATCTGACGCTGGTTGAAAAAGTGCGCGAGCGCGAAAAGGAAGTCAATCGCCACGAAGTGGAGATCGACGAAAGCATCAGCCGCATCCTGGCCCGCCACCAGCCCACCGCCATCGACCTGCGCATGCTGATGGCCGTGTCCAAGATGCTGACCGACATGGAACGCTCGGGCGACGAGGCCGAGAAAGTGGCCACCGTGGCCCGCCGCATCCACGAAGCCGACATGCCGCACATTCCGGTGATCGAACTGCGCCACATGGCCTCCAACGTGCGCACCATGCTGCACCAGGCCCTGGACGCTTTCGCCCGCCTCGACCCGATCCTGGCCGCCGCCGTCGTGCGCAGCGACAAGGAAGTCGACAAGGAATGGAAGGGCGCGTTGCGCCACCTGATCACCTACATGATCGAAGACCCGCGCACCATTTCGCGCGCCATCGACATGATCTTCATTGCCCGCGCCCTGGAACGCATTGGCGACCACGCCAAGAACATGTCCGAACGCGTGATCTACATGGTCAAGGGCGCCGACGTGCGCCATACCGGCGTGAAGAACACCGAGCGCCTGGCGCGCGGCGAAGAAGACACGCCGGCCGAATCGCAGGATTCCTGATCTGCGCCAACGCCCTGCCGCAGGCCGGCAAGGCAAGAAAAAACCCCAAGCGCGCTGGCGTCTTGGGGTTTTTTATTTGGGGGGCGTAGGCGTTACAGGCTGGCAGCGGCCGCCGAGGGCAGTGCGGCGCCCTGGCACAGCCGCGGGTCGGGCACGCCGGACTTGCCGGGGTTGATCCGTCCCGCCAGGCGGCGGCCGAAGGCGGGCAGGGCCTGCGCGGTCACTTCCAGGTCGTACCAGCCTTCGCAGCCGGCGTATTTCAGTTCCAGTGCGCCGCCGGCCTGTACGTGCGCCATGGCGCGCCAACCGTCACCCATGCGCGACTCGATCAGCACGGGCTGGTGGTGTTCGCCGTGGTTGATCAGGCGCAGGCGTACGCCCGAGGTCACCGGCACCAATTGCGTTTCCAGCAGGCCGGCGTCGCGCGCGTCGCCGCGGAACTGGCGATGAAAGCCATCCGGGCCCAGCAGCCAAAGATCGTAGGCCCCATGGGCGTCCAGACGCCAGCCGTCGTCCAGCCGCGCGCCTGCGCCGATGGTGTAGCGGCGCGGGGCGCGGTCCAGCGCCAGGCGGTCGTACACGTGCAGCACGGCGCCCGCGGTGCCGGGGTTGCGGAAGGTCAGGCGGTAGTGCTCGCCGTCGGCCGTCATGCGGCCCACGGCCTCCAGCGCGTAGGGCAGGGCGCAGGCGTGGCGGATGCTGTCGGCGTGCAGCGAACCGCGGTCGCCCACGAAGTCGAAGGCCGACGTCAGGTCGCCGGCCACGGCGCGGCGCCAGGCGCTGATGTTGGGTTCGGGCACGCCAAAGCGGGCCTCCAGGAAGCGGATCACCGAGGTGTGGTCGAACACCTGCGAATTGACCCAGCCGCCCCGGCTCCAGGGCGACACCACCAGCATCGGCACGCGCGGGCCCATGCCGAAGCCGCGGCCGTGCAGGGCGGGAGGATCGTCGGGGGTGCCGGCGCTGGGGCCGTGGCGGGCGTCGTGGTATTCGCCGTCCAGTTCCACCGTTGACAGGCCGCCCGAGTGGCTGCCCGCCTGGCCGCCCTGGGGGCGGGCCGGGGGCGCGGGCGGCGGCATGTGGTCGAAGAAACAGTCGTTTTCGTCGTAGGTGACCAGGAACACGCAGCCGCTCCAGACGGCGGGGTTGCGCGTCAGGATATCCAGCACCCGTTCGGTATAGGCGCCCCCCTGGCGCGGCGACGAGACTTCCGGATGCTCGGAATCGGTGGTGGGGGCGATGATCCACGACACCTGCGGCAGCGTCCCCTGGTCCACGTCGCGCGCCAGGTCATCCAGGGTATGGGTCGACAGGGCGCGGTCGCGCAGCGGGGCGTCGGCGGCCGTGCTGGCATGCTGGCGGCGGTATTGCCGAAAGCCCGCCAGCGGGTTGTCGTGGAAGTTGTCCGCCATGTCCTGGTAGATGCGCCAGTCGATGCCGGCGGCCTGGAGGCGTTCGGGGTAGGTGGTCCAGCCGTAGCCCTGGTCGGCCGGCCCCAGGCGGTCGAACGTATTGACCAGCGCGGGGCCGCCCGCGCGTCCCAGCGGATCGTTGGTGCCGGTCCACAGGAACAGCCGGTTCGGGTTGGTACCGGCGTGGATGGCGCAGTGATACGCATCGCACACGGTGAAGGCATTGGCCAGCGCGGTCTGGAACGGCACTTCGTGGGGCCGGTAGGCGCCCAGGCCCAGGCGGCTCTTGGCGGCCAGCCACTGGTCCATGCGGCCGTCGTTCCAGGCGCGCTGGGCGTCGTCCCAGGTATGCGGGGTGATGTAGCCTACCGGCGTGTGGCTGGCGTAGTCGGCGTGCAGCGCGTAGGGGCGCAGGGTCTGGCGGCCATGGGCCTGGGTCAGGATGTTGCCGGCGGCCGTGGGCACGAGATGCGGGTCGGCCAGCCCGCGCACGCCCGGCAGCGCGCCAAAGTAGTGGTCGAAGGACCGGTTTTCCTGCATCAGGATGACGACGTGCCGCACGTCGTCGAGCGTGCCGCGCTTGCGGTCGGGGGCGATGCCCAACGCGCGCCGGATGGCCGGGGGCAGATCGGGCGTGGCGGCGGAACTCGGTTCTTCGTTCATGACAGCATTAATACGGCCTGCGATATCGGAATCTTAAGGCCAGTGCGGGGGCGGGCGGCCGGGCGGGCCGCAAAAGCGCGAAGCCCCTCGCAGGCGAGGGGCTTCACTGGCGTGCCGCGCGCGGCGGCGCGGCGGGGCTCAGGCCGAGGGCGGAACGTAGCCCTGGGCTTCGACGCTGCCGTCCTCGAACAGGAAACGCTCCATTTGCTGCTGCAGGTACTTGCGAGCGCGGGCGTCGGCCAGGTTCAGGCGGTTTTCGTTGACCAGGCGCGTCTGCACCTGCTTCCACTCTTCCCAAGCTTCCTTGGAAATGCTCTGCCAGATACGGGTGCCGAGTTCGCCGGGGTAGGGCGGAAAATCCAGCCCTTCGGCTTCACGCTTCAATTTCACACAGTTGACGGTACGGGCCATGGTTCGCTGCCGGAAAGAATAGGTAATGGGGCATTTTAGCGGGCTTGGCGCGCGGACGGCGCCAAGCCCCTTCGGGCCCTGCGGGTAGGGCCGGGCGTTACAGCTTCTTGATGAACACCAGGCTGTTGCGCGAACGGTTGTAGTGGTTCTGCTTTTCGCGCGGCAGGTCGGTGATGCCGCCCTGCACGAAGCCGCGTTTCATGAACCAGTGCGAGGTTCGGGTGGTCAGCACGAACAGGCGCTTGGCGCCGGTCGCGCGGGCGCGCGATTCCATGTGGCGCAGCAGGATTTCGCCTTCGCCCGAGCCTTGCCATTCGGGGTGGACGATCAGGCAGGCCATTTCGGCCATCTGCTCGTCGGCGAACGTGTGCAGGGCCGCGCAGCCGTAGATCACGCCGTCGTGCTCGAGCACGGTGAAGTTTTCCACGTCGCGCTCGACCACGCTGCGCGGGCGCGGCACCAGCGTGCCGTCGGCTTCCAGGGGCTCGATCAGGCTGAGGATGGCGCCGACGTCGTCGATGGTGGCCGGGCGCAGGTCGTCCAGGGTGTCTTCGACCACCATGGTGCCCACGCCGTCGTGGGTGAAGATTTCGAGCAGCACGCTGCCGTCCAGCGCGAAGGGCACCAGGTGGGCGCGGGCCACGCCGCGCTTGACCGCCAGCGACGCGTATTGCAGGTAGGCGCCGGTTTCCTCGTCCAGCGAACCGGCGGCCAGCAGGCCGTCGGCGTCCACGCGGGCCAGTTCGGTGTCCACGGTGCCGTCTTCGTTCAGCACGCCTTGGCCGCTGGACAGGAAGATCAGCTTTTCGGCGCGCAGCGCCACGGCCACGCTGGTGGCCAGGTCTTCCATGGCCAGGTTGAAGGCGTCGCCCGTGGGCGAGAAGCCCAGCGGCGACAGCAGCACGACCGACGAGCCTTTTTCGATGGCGAACTTCAGCGCGTCGACGTCGATCTTGCGCACCTGGCCGGTGTGCTTGTAGTCCACGCCTTCGAGCACGCCGGTGGGGCGGGCGGTGACGAAATTGCCCGAAATGACACGGATGTGGGCATGCGACATCGGCGTATTGGGCAGGCCCTGGCTGAAGGCGGCCTCGATATCCAGGCGGATCTCGCCGGCGGCTTCCTTGGCGCATTCCAGCGCGGCGGCGTCGGTGGGCGCCAGGCCGCGGTCAAACTGCTGGGTGAAGCCCTTCAGGCGCAGCTGTTCGTTGACCTGGGGGCGCGAGCCGTGCACCAGCACCAGCCGGATGCCCAGCGAGGACAGCAGCGACAAGTCCTGGACCAGCGCGTTCAGCGCGCCGGCCTGCACCAATTCACCGCCAAACGCCACCACGAAGGTCTTGCCTCGGAACGCATGCACATAGGGCGCCACATCTCGGAACCATCGGACGAACTGGGCAGGGGCGAATTCAGGGGCTTCAAGGGCGGAGACGGTGTCTGGTTCCAGGTCGGGCATGATGGGTGGGGCAATTCCTGAGAGTGGCAACAACGCGGCAAGGCGCCGCGTCAACGCGCCGTCGCAAGGGCGGCGTGCCGAAATTATATGACCGCGGGGCGTTTATATAATAGGCAGCTAACCGGACAAATCGTACATGCCAGAATCTTCCCGCCCGCGGCCGCCTGAAGCGGCCGACGGGTCGACCCGTGCCCCCGGAAAACCGCGGGCCGACGGCGCAGCCCAGGCCGAGCGCCGGGCGCCACGCCCCGAACGGCCCATTCCGGCCGTTTCCTACCCCGAAGACCTGCCCGTCAGCGCGCGGCGCCAGGAGATCGCGCGCGCCATCGCCAACCACCAGGTGGTGATCGTCAGCGGCGAGACCGGTTCGGGCAAGACCACCCAGCTGCCCAAGATCTGCCTGGAACTGGGCCGCGGCCGCCAGAAGATGATCGGCCATACCCAGCCGCGCCGGCTGGCCGCGACGTCGGTGGCCAAGCGCATCGCCGAAGAGCTGAACACGCCGATGGGCGAGGTGGTGGGCTACCAGGTGCGTTTCAACGACCGCACCGGCCCCAACGCGTCCATCAAGCTGATGACGGACGGCATCCTGCTGGCCGAGTCGCAGCGCGACCCGCTTTTGCGCCGCTACGACACCATCATCATCGACGAGGCGCACGAACGCAGCCTGAACATCGACTTCCTGCTGGGCTACCTGAAGCAGCTGCTGCCGCGGCGCCCGGACCTGAAGATCATCATCACGTCGGCCACCATCGACGCCGAGCGCTTTGCCCGCCATTTCGCGGCGTCCGAAGACAAGCCCGCGCCGGTCATCGAGGTCTCGGGCCGGCTGTACCCGGTTGAACTGCGCTACCGCCCGGTGCGGGAAGAACCCGCCGAAGACGAAGCGCCCGCCAAGGCCGGGCGCGACCGCGAACGCATGTCCGGCGACGAAGAGCGCGACCTGATCGACGCCATCGTCGACGCGGTGGACGAATGCGCCCGCCACGGCCCGGGCGACGTGCTGGTGTTCCTGCCCGGCGAACGCGAGATCCGCGAGTCGGCCGAGGCCCTGCGCAAACGCCATCCGGCCGGCACCGAGGTGCTGCCGCTGTACGCGCGCCTGTCGCAGGCCGAACAGGAACAGATCTTCCATCCGCGCGGCAACGCGCGGCGCATCGTGCTGGCCACCAACGTGGCCGAAACCTCGCTGACCGTGCCCGGCATCCGCTTCGTGGTCGACAGCGGCCTGGCCCGCATCAAGCGCTATTCGTGGCGCAACAAGGTCGAGCAGCTGCGCATCGAGCCCATCAGCCGGGCCTCGGCCAACCAGCGCGCCGGCCGCTGCGGCCGCGTGGGTCCGGGCGTGTGCATCCGTCTCTACGACGAAACCGATTTCAACGCCCGCGCCGCCTTCACCGACCCCGAAGTGCTGCGCTCGTCGCTGGCCTCGGTCATCCTGCGGATGAAGTCGCTCAAGCTGGACGACATCGAGCAGTTCCCGTTCGTCGAGGCCCCGCCGGGGCGGGCGGTGGCCGACGGCTACCACTTGCTGCAGGAACTGGGCGCCATCGAACTGGCCACGGCCGACGACGATACCGATGCCACCCGCACCGGCGCCTCGTTCGTGCTGACCCAGACGGGCCACGAACTGGCCAAGCTGCCGGTCGACCCGCGCATCGGCCGCATGATCCTGGCCGCGCGCGAACAGCAATGCCTGGCCGAAATGCTGATCATCGCCTCGGCCCTGTCGGTGCAGGACGCGCGCGACCGCCCCATGCAGGAACGCGAGGCCGCCGAGGCCGCGCACGCCAAGTTCGCCGACGACAAGTCCGAATTCATTTCCTTCCTGAAGCTGTGGCGCTGGTACGGCGAACAGGTCCAGCACAAGGCCTCGCAGCGCAAGCTGGTGGGCCTCTTGCGGCAGAACTTCCTGTCGCCGATCCGGCTGCGCGAATGGCACGACGTCCATACCCAGCTGGCCGCGCTGGTGGGCGAGCAGGGCTGGCGCGTCAACCAGATCGAAGCCACCTACGAACAGCTGCACCTGGCGCTGCTGTCGGGCCTGCTCGGCAATATCGGCTTCAAGAGCGACGAGGGCGGCCATTACCAGGGCGCCCGCGACATCCGCTTCCATATCCACCCCGGCTCGCGCCTGGTCAAGAAGGCCGGGCGCTGGATCGTAGCCGCCGAACTGGTCGAGACCACCCGCCTGTACGCGCGCTGCGTGGCCCGCATCGACCCCGTCTGGCTGGAAAAGGTGGGCGCCCACCTGATCCGCAAGAACTGGTCGGACCCGCGCTGGGAAAAGAAGGCCGGCCAGGTGGTGGCCAACGAACGCGCCACGCTGTATGGGCTGACCATCTACACCGGTCGGCGCATCCAGTACGGCCGCGTGCATCCGCGCGAGGCGCGCGAACTGTTCATCCGCCAGGCGCTGGTGCCGGGCGAGATCGACACGCGCCTGGCCTTCGTGGCCCACAACCGCAAGCTGATCGCCGGCATCGAAAAGCTCGAACACCAGACCCGCCGCCCGGACATCCTGGTCGACGACGAGCTGATCTACGCCTTCTACGACCGTCAACTGCCGGCCGACATCTCGCAGACCGCCACGCTGGAAAAGTGGGTGGGCGGCCTGGACAAGGCCGCCGCGGCCAAGCTGATGCTGACGCGCGACGAGCTGATGCGGCATGAGGCCGCCGGGGTCACCACCGACGTCTTCCCCAAGAAGGTCGAGTGGCAGGGCGTGTCGATGGCGCTGGACTACCACTTCGAACCCGGCTCGCCGCGCGACGGCGTGACGCTGTCGGTGCCGCTGTTCGCCCTGAACCAGATCGACCCGGCGCGCTGCGAATGGCTGGTGCCCGGCATGCTCAAGGAAAAGGCGCACCTGCTGCTCAAGTCTTTGCCGCAGAAGCTGCGGCGCCACTGCGTGCCGCTGCCCGATTACGCTGCCGGTTTCTACGACCGCTGGTTCGAGCGCATGGCCGATCCCCAGATGGGCCTGGTCGACGCCCTGATCGCCGACATGTGGGACCAGGTGCAGGTGCGCCCGGCCGTGGCCGATTTCAAGCTGGAAACCCTGCCGGCCCACCTGTTCATGAACTTCCGGGTGGTCGACGAACACGGCCGCATGTTGTCCGCAGGCCGCAACCTGGCCCAGCTGCGCGCCGAATTCGGCAAGCAGGCCCAGGCCACCTTCCAGCAGCTGGCGGCCAGCGACACCCAGGTGGCCCAGGCGCTGGCGCATGAAAACCTGACCTCCTGGTCGTTCGGTCCGCTGCCGGAGATCCTCGAGATCAAGCGCCGCGGCCAGTCGGTCATCGGCTACCCGGCGCTGGTGGATCGGGGCGCGCATTGCGATCTGGACGTGTTCGACGACCCCGACGAGGCCCGCAAGGCCCACCGGGCCGGCCTGCTCAAGCTGTTCCGGCTGGGCCTGCGCGAGCAGGTCAAGTTCCTGGAAAAGAACCTGGCCGACCTGACCAAGATCAGCATGCTCTACATGACGCTGGGCACGCAGGAAGAGCTGCGCGACCAGATCATCGACTGCGCCCTGGGCCAGGCCTGCCTGGCCGAGCCCTGGCCAGTCAACGAGCAGCAGTTCGAGGCCCGCCGCGCCGAAGGAAAGGGCCGCCTGGGCCTGTTGGCGCAGGAGGTTGCCCGCCTGGCGGGCACGGTGCTGACGGAATACGCGGCCCTGCAGCGCAAGCTGCCGCAGGCCAAGCCGCACGCGTCCGCCTACGCCGACCTGCAGCAGCAGCTGGGGGCACTGATGCCCAAGTGGTTCATCCGCGACACCCCCTACGCCCAGCTGTCCCACTACCCGCGCTACCTGAAGGCGGCGGTGGCGCGCATCGACAAGCTGCGCGCCGACCCGGGGCGGGATGCCAAGCTGGTGGCCGAAATGGCGCCGCTGCTCACCCAGTACCAGCGGGCGCGCTCGGCCCTGAAGGGGGCGCCCGACCCCCGCCTGGACGAATTCCGCTGGCTGCTCGAAGAGCTGCGGGTGGCGCTGTTTGCGCAAGAATTGCGCACGCCCATGCCGGTTTCGGTCAAGCGCCTGATGAAAAGCTGGGAATCCCTGCAACGCTGATGACGGGGCGGCGCGAGCCGTCCCGTATTACAGACAGATTTCAGTCGTTTTCCGTTCAGAGACGCGTCATCTGGTTATGCTTCAATGCGCGGGCCTTTCCCCGCCGCTCCCTGGAGCATTGCCGACATGTTCGAGCTTTTCAGCACCCGGACCCGCCCGTCCTCGTCGTCCCGCTCCTCGCCCAACCGCTGGGACTGGGCGCTACTGCCCCTGGTCCTGGTGGTGCTGGCCGCCATGGCCTACGGCGCCTCGCAGATGAGCCGTCCCTTCGCCGTCGGCGAAGAACTGCCCATCTCGCTGGACCCGATCTACCTGCCGTACTACCTGTTGCGCACCATCCTGCGCATGTTCACGGCGCTGGCCTTCTCGCTGCTGTTCAGCTTTGTCTTTGCGGCCATCGCCGCCAAGTACCGCACGGCCGAAAAAGCGATGATCCCGATGCTGGACATCCTGCAGTCGGTGCCCATCCTGGGGTTCCAGGCCATCGCCATCGCCCCGTTCATTGCCCTGTTCCCCGGCAACCTGCTGGGGGTGGAATGCGCGGCGATCTTCGCCATCTTCACCTCGCAGGCCTGGAACATGGCGTTCAGCCTGTACCAGTCCATGCGCACGGTGCCGGCCGAACTGAACGAGGCCGCCCGCGTTTTCCGGCTATCGGGCTGGCAGCGCTTCTGGCGGCTGGAATTGCCCTACGCCACGCCGGGCCTGCTCTGGAACATGATGATGTCCATGTCCGGCGGCTGGTTCTTCCTGGTCGCCGCCGAAGCCATTTCGGTGGCCGGGCAGGACATCAAGCTGCCAGGCATCGGCTCATACATCGCCGTGGCCATCGATGCCGAGAACGGCACCGCCATCGCCTGGGCCATCGGCGCCATGATGGCCGGCATCCTGCTGTACGACCAGTTGTTCTTCCGCCCGCTGCTGGCCTGGGCCGACAAGTTCCGCTTCGAGGAATCGCAGGCCGACGTCGCCCAGCAGTCCTGGCTGCTGGACTGGACCCGCCGCAGCCGCTGGATGCAGGCCCTGTCCAACCTGTTCTGGGCCCGCATGCGCCGTGCGCTGGGCTGGTTCAGCGTGTCGTACGACGGCACCTCGATCCGCGCCCGCGCCAAGGCCCCGGACCCGCGCTGGACCCGCATCTGGGATTCCCTGCTGGCTGCCGGCGCGCTGCTGGCCACCTACAAGCTGGTGGTCTTCGTGCACGCGGAAGTGGGCTGGGCCGAAGTGCTGCACGTGGTGGGCCTGGGCGGCATCACGCTGGTGCGGGTGATGGTGCTGATCGGCCTGGCCTCGGCCATCTGGGTGCCCATTGCCGTCTGGATCGGCCTGCGGCCCAAGTATTCGCAGCGGGTGCAGGCCGTGGCGCAGTTCCTGGCGGCGTTCCCGGTCAACCTGCTGTTTCCGGCCGTGGTGTTCGTGATGGTGGCGCTGAAACTGAGCCCCAACATCTGGCTCAGCCCGTTGATCATCTTCGGCACCCAGTGGTACATCCTGTTCAACGTGGTGGCGGGGGCGTCGACCATTCCCAACGAATTGCGTCTGGCGGCCAGCAACCTGGGCCTGAAGGGCTGGCTGCTGTGGCGCCGGGTGTACCTGCCGGCGGTCTTCCCCAGCTTCATCACCGGCGCCATCACGGCCAGCGGCGGCTCCTGGAACGCCAGCATCGTGGCCGAATACGTGTCCTGGGGCAATACCTCGCTGGTGGCCGATGGCCTGGGCAGCTACATCAAGCAGATGACCGAGCAGGGCGATTTCCACCGCATCGCGCTCGGCATCGGGGTCATGAGCATCTTCGTCATGCTGTTGAACCGGTTTTTCTGGCGAAAACTGTATTTGCTGGCCGAAGACCGCGGCCGGTAGGAGTCCTGATGAATCCCAATCTCCTGATCGAACTGCACGACGTGGGCAAGTCGTTCCGCGCCGCGGACGGCACCGCCCGCAACGTGCTCGAACACGTGGACTTCACCTTGCGTGAAGGCGAAATCGTCGCCCTGCTGGGCAAGTCCGGCTCGGGCAAATCGACGCTGCTGCGCATCATGGCGGGGCTGGTCAATGCCGACCAGGGCACCGTCACCTACCGCGGCCAGCCCGTGTATGGCCCGGCGGCGGGCATCGCCATGGTGTTCCAGTCGTTCGCGCTGTTCCCGTGGCTGACCGCTCAGCAGAACGTCGAACTGGGCCTGGAGGCCCAGGGCGTGGCGCCCGCCGAACGCGCCAAGCGCGCCGACGCCGTGCTGGACCTGATGGGCCTGGGCGGTTTCGGCGGCGCCTTGCCGCGCGAACTGTCCGGCGGCATGCGCCAGCGCGTGGGCATCGCCCGCGCCCTGGTCATGAACCCCGACGTGCTGCTGATGGACGAAGCCTTCTCGGCGCTGGACGTGCTGACCGGCGAAACCCTGCGCGACGACATGCTCGAGCTGTGGGACGAAAGCCGCATCTCCACCAAGGGCATCCTCATCGTCTCGCACAACATCGAAGAAGCGGTCATGATGGCCGACCGCATCATCATCTTCTCCAGCGATCCCGGCCGCATCCGCAGCCAGGTGCAGATCGGCCTGCCGCGGCCGCGCAACGCCGATTCGCCGCAGGTGCGCGCGCTGATCGACGAGGTCTACGCGCTGATGACCCAGCGCCCGGCCCACGACGTGCCCACTCCGCGCCAGCAAGGCCTGGGCTACCGCTTCCCGCAGACCGAGGTCGAGCGCATGGAGGGCGTGCTGGACGTGCTGGCCGAAGACCCCTTCAATGGCCGCGCCGACCTGCCCAAGCTGGCCGAGGAAGCCGAGATTTCCGACGACGACCTGCTGCCGGCCTGCGAAGCCCTTGGGCTGTTCGGGCTGGCCCAGATCGACAAGGGCGATATCTTCCTGACGCCGCTGGGCCAGCGCTACGTGCATGCCGACCAGGGGCAGAAGCAGGCCATCTTCGGGCGCCAGTTGCTGGCGCACGTGCCGCTGGCCGCGCACATCCGCCACAGCCTGGAACAGGAGCCGGCCGGCGCGCTGCCGGAAAAGAATTTCCTGGATTCGCTGGAAGAATTCCTCAAGCCCGACGAAGCCGAGCGCGTGCTGAAGATTGCGGTGGAATGGGGCCGCTATGGCGAAATCTACGGGTACGACTACCACACCGGCTTGCTGACGCTGCCGGACCGCGACGCGGGGTAGGTAGGGAAGGCGCGGCGGGCCGAACGGCCCGCCGTCACATCAGGCGAGGGACGCGCTACAGCGCGATGAAGCCTACGATCACCAGCGCGATCAGGCCATACTTGGTGGCCTTGTACACCGTGCGGTTCCAGGCCTTGAAGGCCTTGCGTTTCTGGTCGATGACCCAGTGCGCGTGGGTCAGCTTGTTGATGGCGCCGGTCTGGTCGCCGCCGTCGTTGGGCGAGCTGGCGGCCGACATCACCACCCGGCCGAACCAGCGGTTGAACGCTTCGGCCCAGCCCCATTTCAGCGGCCGCTCGACGTCGCAGAACAGGATGATGCGGTTCTGGTCGGTGCGGTTGTAGGCTTCGTGGACGTAGGTTTCGTCGAACACCACGCTTTCGCCGTCGCGCCAGCTGTACTGTTCGCCGTCGACGATGATGTGGCAGCCGTCGTCGTTGGGCGTGACCAGGCCCAGGTGGTAGCGCAGCGAGCCGGCGAAGGGATCGCGGTGCGGGTTCAACTGGCCGCCCGGCGGCAGCTCGGCGAACATGGCCGCCTTGACCTTGGGCAGCGTCTTCAGGATCGCCACCGTCTTGGGGCACAGTTCTTCGGCCGACGGATGGCGCGCGTCATACCACTTCAGGTAGAAGCGCTTCCAGCCGTACTTGAAGAACGAATTGAAGCCGATGTCGTTGTGGCTGTCGGCCGCCTTGATGCGGCGCAGCTCGGCCATCTGCACGGCTTCGTCGCGGATGGTTTCCCAGTTGTCGTCCAGGACCTTGAGCTCGGCGATCTCGCTGGTGGTCAGGTAGGGCGTGGACGGCACGCGCGACGCCAGCACCATGAAGGCATTGACGGGCGCGAGCAGCACCGAGTGATCCAGCAATTGCCGGCCCAGCGGCAGCTTGACGCGGCCACGGAAGTGCGCGAACAGGATGGCGGCGAGCCAGATCCCGGGTATCAGCCATTTCATACGTAAATCTCGTCCTGCGGCGGGTGAGTCAGGTCCAATCGTCTATTGTTACACAGGGGCGCCCGGCAGGCGGCGGCGGAATCGCCGACGACGCGTTTTTGGGCCGTTCGACTAGGTACAATTCCGCTATGTCCGAAGCCGTAACAACTCCGTCCCCATTTGTCCACCTGCGCGTCCACTCCGAGTTCTCGGTGGTGGATGGCATCGTGCGCATCCCCGACCTCATCAAGCGCGTGGCCAAGCTGGGCCAGCCTGCGGTGGCCCTGACCGATCTGTCGAACCTGTTCGGCCTGATCAAGTTCTACAAGGGCGCGCGCGGCGCGGGCGTCAAGCCCATCGCCGGCGCCGATGTCTGGCTGACCAACGACGAAGACCCCGCCAAGCCCTTCCGGGTGCTGCTGCTGGTGCGCAACCACCAGGGCTACCTGAACCTGTGCGAACTGCTGTCGCGCTCGTTCCTGACCAACCAGGGCAAGGGCCGTGCCGAAATCCGCCGCGAATGGCTGCAAGGCCAGGAAGGCCTGATCGTGCTGTCGGGCGGGCGTGGCGGCGACGTCGGCCAGGCGCTGGACGCTGGCAACGCCGTGTCGGCGCTGGCGCTGGCGCGCCAATGGGCGTTGATGTTCCCGGGCAGCTACTACATCGAACTGCAACGCGCCGGCATGGACGGCGACGAAGCCTACACCCAGGCCGCCATGCGCCTGGCGGCCGAAGCCGGCCTGCCGGTGGTGGCCACGCATCCGGTGCAGTTCCTGGACGAATACGAATTCCAGGCGCACGAGGCCCGGGTCTGCATCGCCGAAGGCGAAATCCTGGCCAACCCGCGCCGCGTGCGCCGCTTCACCAAAGAGCAGTACCTGCTCAGTTCCGAGGAAATGGCCCGCCGCTTCGCCGACGTGCCCTCGGCGCTGGCCAACACGGTGGAAATCGCCAAGCGCTGCAACCTGAGCCTGGTGCTGGGCAAGCCGCGCCTGCCCAACTTCCCCACGCCCGACGGCGTGACGCTGGACGACTATCTCGTCCAGCTGTCCGAGGAAGGCCTGGAAAAGCGCATGGAGTTCCTGTTCCCGAACGTCGCCGAGCGCGAGTCCAAGCGCGAGCAGTACTACGAACGCCTGCGCTGGGAATGCAAGACCATCATCCAGATGGGCTTTCCCGGCTACTTCCTGATCGTGCAGGACTTCATCAACTGGGGCAAGAACAACGGCGTGCCCGTGGGCCCCGGCCGGGGTTCCGGCGCCGGTTCGCTGGTGGCGTACGCGCTGGGCATTACCGACCTGGACCCGATCCGCTACGACTTGCTGTTCGAGCGCTTCCTGAATCCCGAGCGGGTCTCCATGCCCGACTTCGATATCGACTTCTGCCAGGACAACCGCGAACGGGTCATCGACTACGTCAAGGAAAAATACGGCCGCGCCGCCGTCAGCCAGATCGCCACCTTCGGTACCCTGGGCGCCAAGGCCGTGGTGCGCGATGCCGGCCGCGTGCTGGACATGCCCTACATGTTCTGCGACGGCCTGTCCAAGCTGATCCCGTTCAACCCGATGGACCCCTGGTCGCTCGAGCGCACCCTGAAGGACGAACCCGCCTTCAAGGACCGCTACGAACAGGAAGAAGAAGTGCGCGCCCTGGTCGACCTGGCCAAGCCGCTCGAAGGCCTGACCCGCAACATCGGCATGCACGCCGGCGGCGTGCTCATCGCGCCCGGCAAGCTCACCGACTTCTGCCCGCTGTACTGCCAGGCGGGCCAGGAAAACAGCGCGGTCTCGCAGTTCGACAAAGACGACGTCGAAGCCGCCGGCCTGGTCAAGTTCGACTTCCTGGGCCTGCGCAACCTGACCATCCTGGACTGGGCCGTGCGCTACGTGCGCCAGTTCAACGAAGACAAGCGCGACTTCGACGTCATGGCGCTCAGCCTGGACGACCCGGCCGCCTACAAGATTCTGTGCGACGCGAACACCACCGCGGTGTTCCAGCTGGAATCGCGCGGCATGAAGGAACTGCTCAAGAAGCTGCGCCCCAACACCTTCGAAGACATCATCGCCATGCTGGCCCTGTACCGACCGGGGCCGCTGGAATCGGGCATGGTGGACGACTTCGTCAACCGCAAGCACGGCCGTGCCGCGGTGGACTATTTCCACTCCGACCTGGAAGCGACCCTCAAGAGCACCTACGGGGTCATCGTCTACCAGGAACAGGTGATGCTGATCTCGCAGATCATCGGCGGCTACTCGCTGGGCGGCGCCGACCTGCTGCGCCGCGCCATGGGCAAGAAAAAGCCCGAGGAAATGGCCAAGCACCGCGAGCTGTTCGAACAGGGCGCCAAGGAAAAGGGCCACGATCCCGACCTGGCGGTCAAGCTGTTCGACCTGATGGAAAAGTTCGCGGGCTACGGCTTCAACAAGTCGCACTCGGCCGCCTACGCGCTCATCTCGTACCAGACCGCGTGGCTCAAGGCCTATCACCCCACCGAATTCCTGGCCGCCACCATGTCGTCCGATATGGACGACACGGACAAGGTCCAGATCTTCTGCCGCGACGCGCAGGACAACGGCGTGGAAGTGCTGCCGCCCGACGTCAACTTCTCGGGCTACCGCTTCGAACCGGTGACCGACAAGTACACCGAAAAGGGCAAGCCGCCGCGCACCATGCGCTACGGCCTGGGCGCCGTGAAGGGCACGGGGCAGGGCGCGGTCGAAGACATCCTGCGCGCGCGCAAGGAAGGCGGCCCGTTCCAGAACCTGTTCGACTTCTGCCGCCGCGTCAGCAAGCACGCCGTCAACCGCCGCACCATCGAAGCCCTGATCAAGGCGGGCGCGTTCGACACCATCGAACCGAACCGTGCCGCCATGCTGGCGTCGGTGCCCACCGCCATGGAAGCGGCCGAGCAGGCCGCCCGCAGCGCCAACCAGTCGTCCCTGTTCGGCGACGACAGCAGCGACGTGGTGGCCGGCGAATTGGCCAAGGTCGCGCCCTGGGACCTGCACAAGAAGCTCACCGAAGAAAAGTCCGCGCTGGGCTACTACTACAGCGGCCACCTGTTCGACGCCTGGCGCGACGAAGTGCGCCAGATCGTGCCGATGCAGCTGGCGCGGGTCGAGCCGCAGCGCGACCTGCAATGGATGTGCGGGGTGCTGGCCAGCGTGCGCGTCATGATGACCCGCCGCGGCAAGATGGTCTTCGCCGTGCTCGACGATGGCACCGCGCAGGTCGAAATCTCGGTGTTCAACGAGCTATACGAAAAGCACCGCAACCGGTTGCGCGAAGACCAACTGGTCATCGTGCAGGGCAAGGTCAGCAACGACGACTATTCCGGCGGCATGCGCATCGTGGCCGACCAGCTCTATGACCTGCAGCTGGCGCGCGAGGCGCGCGCCAAGTCGTTGCGCGTCAAGCTCAACGGCGCGGCCGATGCCGCGCGCCTGCGCCAGATGCTGAACCCGTTCCGCGCCGAGCCCGAAAACGGCATCCCCGGCGTGCCGGTCGACATCGTCTACACCAAGAACAATTTCCTGTGCACGGTGCGGCTGGGCGAAGAATGGCGGGTTCGCATGGCCGACACGCTGCTGGCCAACCTGAGCGCCTGGACCAAGCCGAACGGCGTGGAGGTCACGTACTGATGCGTATCGTTCACTCTGAAGCCGCCACCAGTTTCGGCGGCCAGGAAGGGCGTATCTTCAAGGAAATGAATGCCATGCGCGCGCGCGGGCACCACCTTGAAGCCATCTGCCAGCCGCACGCGCTGCTGGCCCAGCGCCTGTCGGAAGCCGGCTTCACCGTGCACACGCTGGAAATGGATGGCCCGCTCAACTACCTGAAGGGCGTGGCCACCATCCGCCGCATCCTGCGCGAAGGCCGTTTCGACGTACTCAACACGCACAGCCGCCGCGATACCGTCATTGCCGCCGCCGCCGGCCGGCTGGCGGGCACGCCGCTCATCGTGCGCACCCGTCACCTGTCCAACAAGGTCGGCTCGCTCTGGTCCTATACCCGGCTGCCGCACCGCGTCACCACGGTCAGCGACCACGTGCGCGAACACCTGATCGAACGCGGTGTGCCCTCCGACCGGGTCGCCACCGTGTATTCGCCCATCGTGCTGCCGCCGCCGGTCGAACACTCCACCCTGCGCGAAGAGCTCGGCCTGGCGCCGGACGACCTGGTGGTGGGCTGCGTGGCCGTCATGCGCGCCACCAAGGGCCACAAAGACCTGATCGATGCCATCGCGCCGCTGATGGCCAGCCGGCCCAAACTGCACCTGGTGTTCGTGGGGGGCGGTTCGCCCGTGTTCGAGCAGACCCAGGCCTACGTGGCCGAGCGCGGCCTGCAAGATCGCATCCACCTGATGGGCACGCGCCGCGATGTGCCTAATCTGCTGGCCGGCTGCGACCTGTTCGCACTGGCGACGCAGCAGGAAGCGTCCGGCACCGTCTATGTCGAGGCCCAGGCCAGCGGCCTGCCGGTCATCGGCACCGACGTGGGCGGCGTGTCCGAGATGTTCCGCAACGGCGAAACCGGCATCCTGGTGCCGCCCAAGGACCCGGCCGCGCTGACCGCCGCGCTGGAAAAGCTGATCGACGACGCCGACCTGCGCCGCCGCATGGGCGAGGCCGGCCGCAAGATGGTCTGGGACGAAGGCGTCTTCTCGCCCGCCCGGCTGGCCGAAACCACCGAAGCCGTCTATACCAAGTGGCTGGCGGAGCGCCGCGCATGAATGCGCCCAACGTCCCGGTGCTGATGTACCACCACGTCACGCCGGCCGGCGGCATGATCAACGCCGTGCCCGATGTGTTCGAGGCCCAGATCTCGCGCCTGGCCCGGGCGGGCTACCAGTCGCTGTCCACCGACCAGTTCGCCGCCTACCTGGCCGGCGCGCCAGTACCCGAACGCTCGGTGCTGATCACCTTCGACGACGGCTACCTGAACAACTGGGTCCACGCCCACCCGATCCTGGCGCGTCACGGCATGCGCGCCGTGCTGTTCACCATCACCGGCTGGATCGGCGACGGCCCCGTGCGGCCGCACGCGGGGCAGGGCCTGCCGCTGCCGGCCACGCCCGACCACGACACCTGCAAGCAGTGGGTGGCTGCGGGCCGCAGCGACGAGGCCATGCTGCGCTGGAGCGAAATCGAGGCCATGCAGGCCGCCGGCACCTTCGAATTCCATTCGCATACCCACACCCACACGCGCTGGGACAAGGTCTGCGGCACCGACGTCGACGCCAAGCGGGCCCACATCGCCCAGGAATTGTCCGATTCGCGCGAGACGCTGACGCGCCGCCTGGGCCAGGCCAGCGACCACCTCTGCTGGCCGCAGGGTTATTTCGACGCCGACTACGTCGCGGCTGCCCGGCAGGCCGGCTTTCGCCACTTGTACACTACCGACCCTTTCGGCCAGAACACGCCCGCCGCCGACCCCGAACACATCTACCGTTTCGCGGTGCGCAACCAGGGCGGCACCTGGCTGAACCGGCGCATCTGGCTGTCGCGCGATCCCTTCTGGGGGCCGCGTTACCACGCCTGGAAAGCCTGGAAAAAGCGTCTTAGGAATCGCGGATGAAGTTATCAGTCATAGTCATCACCAAGAACGAAGCGGCCAACATCGCCGATTGCCTGAAGTCCGTCGCCTTTGCCGACGAGTTCATCGTGGTGGACTCCGGCAGCACCGACGGCACGGTCGAGCTGGCGCGGGCGCTGGGCGCGCGCGTCGAAGTCACCCCCGACTGGCCCGGCTTCGGCCCGCAGAAAAACCGTGCGCTGGACCTGGCCACCGGCGACTGGGTGCTGTCCATCGACGCCGATGAACGCGTCACCCCCGAACTGGCCCGCGAAATCCAGGAAACGATCAGCGCCCCGCGCGCCGATACCTACGAGATCGCGCGCCTGTCGAATTTCTGCGGCCGCGACATCCGCCACAGCGGCTGGTGGCCCGACTACGTGCTGCGTCTGTTCAAGCGCGGCACCGCACGCTTCAACGACGCCGCGGTGCACGAGCGGGTGGTGCCGGTCAACGGCCAGCCGTTGCAACTGAAGTGCTACTTCAATCACTATCCCTACGACAACCTGGATGCGCTGATCACCAAGGTCAACCGCTATTCGTCCGATGCCGCCGCCATGATGTACGCCAAGGGCCGGCGCACGTCCGTCTTCGGCGCGTTGGGCCACAGCTTCTGGACCTTTGTCCGCATCTACCTGATCCGGCGCGGCTTCCTGGATGGCCGCCACGGCCTGGTGCTGGCCGTCACCGCCGCCGCCGGCAGCTTCTTCCGTTATTCGAAGCTGATGTTCCTGGCCGAGAAGAAGAAGTGAGGATTCTCTACACCAACTTCCACGCCAACAACGGCGGCGGCCACGTCACCTACATCATCAATCTGGCGCGCGCCCTGGCGACCCAGCACCAGATCACCGTGGCCGCGCCCGCCAGCAGCCGGTTGTACCGCTACGCCAAGGCGATTCCCGGCGTGACGGTCGTGGACATGCGCTACACCACGCGCCCGTCGTCGTGGTTCGGCGACCGCGCCCGGCTGCGCCGCCTGATCAAGGACGGCCGCTTCGACATCATCCACGCCAACGGCTCGGCCGACCACAAGCAGGTCATGCTGGCCACGCTGGCCATGGCGCGCCGGCCGCGCATCGTCTTCACCAAGCACAACGACCACCCGGTCGCCAGTTTCGGCCACAAGCTGCGGGTGGCCCTGGCCACTGACCACAGCATCGCGGTCAGCGACTACATCCATCGCCTGCTGGCCGATTCGCCCTACCAGCGGCGGCCCATCACCACCATCCGCCACGGCATCGACACCCAGTTCTTCGCGCCGCCGCCGGCCGATAGCCTGGACAAGCTGCGCGAGATATTCTTCGGCCCCGAATGGCGCGGCAAGCTGCTCCTGGGCAGCGCGGGCGGCACCGACTACGACAAGGGCTGGCTTGATCTGGTCGCCGCCGTCGCGGCCCTGCCGCCGGGCGACAAAGAACGCGTACTGCTGCTGGTGGCGGGCGATCCGCCCAACGAGGCCAAGCTGGCCCGCGTGCGCGAGCTGGGCATGATCGACCAGGTGCGCTTTCCCGGCTTGCTCGACGACGTGCGCGCCGCGCTGGCGTCCTGCCATGCGGGCTTCGTGCTGTCGTACCGCGAAGCGCTGTCGTTCGCCTGCCGCGAAATCATGGGCCTGGGCCTGCCCGCCCTGGTCACCAACGCCGGCGGCCTGCCCGAAAACGTCACCGACGGCGTCGACGGCTGGATCGTGCCGGTGCGCGACGTGGCCGCCATGACCGCGCGCCTGCAAGACATGCTGGCCCATCCCGAGCAGGTCCGGGCCATGGGCGCCAATGCCCGCGCCACCAGCCTGCGCGACTTCAACCTGACGCGTTTCGCCCAAGCCACAGTCGACGTCTACCAGCGTACATTGGCCGGACACTGAGCCTTTATAATCCGCGCTATGTCTATCCCCATTCTCATGTACCACCAGATCGGCGAGCCCAACCCCAAGGGCACGCCGTTTCGCGGCCTGACGGTGCACCCCGACGACTTCGCCCGGCAGATGCGCTGGATGCGTTTCCTGGGTTACCGCGGCCTGTCGATGCGCGACGTCATGCCCTACGTGCGGGGCGAGCGCCGTGGCAAGGTGTTCGGCATCACGTTCGACGACGGCTATCGCAACGTCGTCCAGAACGCCATGCCGGTGCTGGACAAGCTGGGTTTCACCGCCACCAACTACCTGGTGGCCAACCAGTTCGACGGCGGCAACGTCTGGGACGCCAAGATCGGCATTCCGCACTCGCCGCTCATGACGGTCGAAGAAATGCGCCAATGGGCGGCAGCCGGCCACGAAGTCGGTTCGCACACGCTGGACCACGTCCACCTGCCCGAAATGACGCCCGACGAAGCCCGCCGCCAGATGGTCGAGTCCAAAGACGTGCTGGAACAGGCGCTGGGCGCCCCGGTCACGGCCTTCTGCTATCCCTACGGCGACCACGGCCCCGAGCACCTGGCCATGGCCCGCGAAGCCGGCTACGACAACGCCACGCTCACCAAGCGCGGCCTGGCCAACGCCAGCGACGATCCTTTCGGTCTGCCGCGGGTGACGGTGTCGCGTTCCACCGGCATCTTCCGTTTCCTGCAGAAATGCCTGACCCGCTATGAAGACTCCCGCGGGCGCGGCTGAGCGGCGGCTGCGCATCGCATTGCTGGTCGACCGCTTCGGCAACCGCTTCGGCGGCGCCGAGGCCTACGGCGTCGAACTCATGCGCGTGCTCGGCCAGCGCCACGACGTCTCCATCGTTGCCCGCGACTTCGACAGCGACCTGCCTTTCCCTTTCCTGCCCGTGCGCTTTCCCGGCTGGCTGCCCAGCTGGATGCGGGTGCTGTACTTCGCCTGGAAGGCCGATCGCCTGACCCGCGGCCAGTACGACATCGTGCACTCGCACATGAATGGGTGGGCCGGTCAAATCCAGGTCATGCACGTCACCCCCGTGCGCTACAACCGGCTGACCCGGGTCAAGCCGGCCAAGCGCGCGCTGGCCTGGCTCAGCCCGCGCCTGGCCACCTATCTGCTGCTCGAGAAGTTCCGCGTGCGCCAGGCGCCCGCGCGCCGGGTGGTGGCCGTGTCGGGGCTCATCATGGACCAGCTGCACCGCAGCTATGGCCCGCAGTTGCCGGTCGACATCATCGCGCCCGGCGTCAAGCTGCCCGCACCCGAAGCCGCCGCCGGCCGCGATGCCACCCGTGCGCGCCTGGGCTGGGATGCCAGCACCATCGGCTGCCTGCTGGTCGCCCGCAACCCGCTGCGCAAAGGCTTGCCCGCGCTGCTCGATGCCCTGGCCCTCTTGCCCGCGCCGTACCGCCTGCTGGTGGTGGGCGCCGACGACGCCACCCGCGAGCGCGTGCGCGCGGCCGGGGCGGTCGCCCAGCGCGTCACCCTGGTCGACCCCACGCCCGACGTCGGCCAGTATTTCGCCGCAGCCGACATCTATGCGCACCCGACCCTGAACGACAGCTATGCCATGGCGCCCCTGGAAGCCATGTCCCACGGCTTGCCGGTCGTGGTCAGCTCGCCCGCCTACTGCGGCTTTGCCCAGTACCTCTCGGCGGGCAAGGACGCGCTGATCCTGCAAGACCCGCGCGACGGCGCCCAACTGGCCCAGGCCCTGCAACGCCTGGGCGACGAACCCGACCTGCGCGCGGCCCTGTCCGAGCGCGGCCTGGCCATCGCCCGCGACCAAAGCTGGGAAACCGTGGCGGCGCGCTACGAAGCGCTGTATCAGGCGGTGCTGGACGAACGCGGCTGATCTTTCTGCCCGCTCAGGTTGGACCCCAAATGAAAACGGGACCCCGAAAGGTCCCGTTTTTCAATGCTGCGGCGCCGTGGCCTGTTCCAATTCGCCCAGCCAGCGGATCGCGTACTCGCGGTCCGGGCCGCACATATCGTGCTGGGCCTGCAGCCCGCCACAGAAATCCGGCCGCGAAGGCTGGCCGAAAATCGCGCAACGCATGTCGGGCAGCAGCTGGATACAGGGCACCCCGGCCGGCTTGCCGTCCGGCATCCCCGGAATCGCGCTCGTGATCGACGGCGCGATGCAACAGGCGCCGCAGCCCGGCCGGCAGGCCAGCGCCGTGCCCATGTTCAGACCCACCCGCGCAGCCAATACACGAACAGCCCGGCGTATTCCTTGATGATGGAACGGCTGGCGTCGAAGGTGCGCTGGTCGGGCAGCCACGGGTTCAGCGACCCGTCGGCCGGGCGCACGATCTGCGGCGGGGCGGGCGCGGCGATGGCGGTCACGCCCTGCTTGGAGAAGGCCGCCATGGCGCGCGGCATGTGCAGCGCCGACGTCACCAGCAGCACCTTGCCGATGCCGCGGGTTTTCAACTGGTCTTCGGTCAGCGCCGCGTTTTCGTAGGTGGTGCGGCTGGCGTTTTCCAGGATCAGGGCCGATTCCGGCACGCCTTGCTGGCGGATGGCGTGGGCCATGCCGCGGGCTTCGCTGACGTCGCCTTCCAGGGCGCCGCCGGACAGCACGATCTTGGGCGCACGGCCGGCCAGGTACAGCTGCGCGGCAGTATCGATACGCACGACCGCCGTGTCCTTGTCGTAGGGCAGGAACCAGTTGGCGCGGCCGTTGGCGGTGTTGCCGCCCAAGACGACGATGGCGTCGGCGGTGGGGGATTCGGCGGGCGGCAGGTGCGGGTAGCGGCTTTCCAGCGCGCCGCCCAGCCACAGCGACGTGGCCGGCAGTGACCACGCCAATGCCCACAGCAGGCCGGCCAGGATGATGGCGCCGCCCGTCTTGCGCAGGCGGAACAAACCAAGGACCAGTCCGACGACGACCAGGGTCACGCACAAATTGTAGGGAATGATCAGATTCGCGAGATAGCTGGAAAGGGTCATGTCAAAACAATCCGTTTACTGCGCGCCGTCCAGCAGCAGGTTCGCCTGCTGTTCCACTTGTTCCGTGGACGGCCATGCCGATTCCGATCCGACGCAGACCGCCTTGGGCGACCAGGGGCCCGTGCGGCCCGGGCGGGTGACGCCGAACAGCGTCAGTTCCCGGGCGGCGGCGGCCGCGGCGACGTGCGACACGCCGGAATCGTTACATATCACCAGCGCCGCCCGGGCCGTCAGGGCGGCAAAGGCGCCCAGCGACAGGGGAGGCAGCAACTGCGCCGTCGGCGCATTGCGTCGGGCTTCGTCGGTTTCCGCTGGAGGAGGGCACATTACCACGGTATGACCCCGTGCCTGCAGCGCGCGCGTAAGTGTATCGAATCCCGGCCATACCTTGATCTTGCCCTTGTGCAAGCCGGTGGCCGTCGGGGCGATCAGCACGAAGCGCTGGCCGGCCAGTCCGGCCGCTTCCAGCGCCAGCGACGCGGCGTTTTCATGGGCGGGCATCAGGGGCAGGTCCAGCGTCGGGCCCGGCTCGGCGGGGCCGGTAGGCAGGCCCCAGCGGGCCAGCGCCTCGCGGGTCAGGTGGTGCCAGGACTGGACCGCATGCAGCGGCGCTTCGGGCTTGGCGATCGGCCAGCGCAGCAGGAAGCTGCGGCCATCATCCCGGTAGCCCGCCGACGGCAGGCCCGCCAGGCGGAACACCAGCGCGCTCGACAGCGAGTCCGGCAGCAACAGGCCGCGCGCGCGGCGGCCTTCGGCGCCCAGGCTGCGGCGGTGCGAGCTGACCCGGGCTCGATCCGGCCCCACTTTTCCAAGCATGGGGATGAAATCCCGTTTCGCCACGCCGTCCAGCAGATCGCGGGCCCAGGGGCGCGCGCAGATCACCAGGGGCACGCCGGTGGCCTGAAGGGTGCGCAGGCTGGGCAGGCTCATGCAGACATCACCCACCCAATTGGGCAGGCGGACGTAAAGGCAACTGATTTCGGACATGGACGGGCGCGATGCGCATTAAGGGCTGAAGAAGGGGGGGCGACACCGCGCCGCAGCGCGTAGCCGGTACAATCCCGGGCACAATTGTATTAAAGCGAGTGATTCCTTGAATTCTGCCGCACGCAACGCGCCCGCGGGCTCCCAGCCCGTCAAAGCTGAACTCTGGAGCCGCATCTACACCCGGGTCGGCTCCTACTGGAAGGGCCTGGTGCTGGCGACCCTGCTGATGGCCGGCGCCGCCGCCACGCAGCCCACGCTGGCCGTCATTATGAAGCCCCTGCTGGACGATGGCTTCGCGGGCACCAAACCCTACTACGTCTGGGCCCTGCCGCTGGCGGTGGTCGGGCTGATCTTCGTGCGTGGGGTCTGCAACTTCTTCAGTGATTACCTGCTGGCGTGGGTGGCCAACAACGTGCTGCTGGGCATGCGGCGCGACATGTTCGAGCGCCTGCTGGGCCTGCCCGATGCCGACTTCAAGCGCGGCGATACCGGCCGCCTGCTGAACCGCTTCACCATCGACGCGGGCAACGTCACCGGCTACGCCACCGACGTCATCACGGTGCTGGTGCGCGAAACCCTCGTCGTCATCGCCCTGATCTGCGTGCTGCTGTACATGTCGTGGGTGCTGACCCTGATCATCCTGATCATGCTGCCGGTGTCGGTGCTGATCGCCCGGGTCTTCATCAAGCGCCTGCGCCGCATCAACCGCGAAATGGTCAACATGAACGCCGAACTGACCCGCGTGGTCAGCGAAGGCATCGATGGCCAGCGCGTCATCAAGCTGTTCGACGGCTACGAAGTCGAGCGCGGCCGCTTCGATTTCGTCAGCACCCGCCTGCGCCGCTTCGCCATGCGCACGGCCACCGCCGACGCGGCCCTGACGCCCCTGACCCAGGTCTGCATCTCGATTTCGGTGGGCGCGGTCATTGCCGTGGCCCTCAGCCAGGCCAACAGCGGCGCGCTCACCGTGGGCAGCTTCGCGTCCTTCATGGCCGCGCTCGCCCAGATCTTCGACCCCATCAAGCGCCTGACCAACCTGGCCGCCCGCATGCAAAAGATGCTGGTGTCCGCCGAAAGCGTCTTCACCCTGATCGACCAGGTGCCCGAAGGCGACACCGGCACCCGCGAACTGCCCGAACCCGTGCGCGGCAAGGTCGAATTCCGCAACGTCACGCACCGTTTCTCCGACGCGGATCGCGACACCGTCAACGACGTGTCCTTCGTTGTCGAACCCGGCCAGACCGTGGCCCTGGTGGGCCGTTCCGGCAGCGGCAAGACCACGCTGGTCAACATGCTGCCGCGCTTCGTGCTGGCCGACAGCGGCACCATCTTCGTGGACGACGTGCCCATCAACGACCTGAAGCTGCGCAGCCTGCGGTCGCACCTGTCGCTGGTCAGCCAGGACGTCGTGCTGTTCGACGACAGCATTGCCGCCAACGTCGGTTACGGCGCCTTGGGCCAGGCCAGCGAGCAGCAGGTGCGCGATGCGCTGGCCGCCGCCAACCTGCTGGAATTCGTCGAAGGCCTGCCGCAGGGCATCAACACGCCGGTGGGCGAAAACGCGGCCCGCCTGTCCGGCGGCCAGCGCCAGCGCCTGGCGATTGCCCGCGCCCTCATCAAGAACGCGCCCATCCTGATTCTCGACGAAGCCACCTCGGCGCTCGACAACGAATCCGAACGCCAGGTCCAGGCCTCGCTCGAGCGCCTGATGAAGGGCCGCACCACGCTGGTCATCGCGCACCGCCTGTCCACAGTGCAGAACGCCGACCGCATCATCGTGCTGGATGCCGGCAAGATCGTCGAGCAGGGCCCCCACGCCCAGCTGCTGGCCGCCAACGGCCTGTACGCCTCGCTCTACAAGATGCAGTTCCGCGAAGACTGACCCCCGCGCGCGGCGTCCCGGCGCCGCGCCACCCAGGAGCCGCCCATGTCCGTGCCCGCCGATGGCAACCAGCTCGTCAATGTCGTGGTCTTGCTGGGGGCGGCGGTGGTGGCCGTGCCTCTCTTCAAGCGTCTGGGCCTGGGCTCCGTCCTGGGTTACCTGGCCGCCGGCCTGGTGATCGGCCCGTTCGGCATTGGCTGGTTCTCCGACCCCAAGTCCATCCTGCACGTCGCCGAACTGGGCGTCGTGATGTTTCTCTTCATCATCGGCCTTGAGATGCAGCCGTCGCGGCTCTGGAAGCTGCGCGGCGAGATCTTCGGACTAGGCGTGGCCCAGGTGCTGGCCTGCGGCGCGCTGCTGACCCTGGTCGGCCTGGCCGCCGGCCTGTCGGGCGCCGCGGCCTTCATGGCGGCCATGGGTTTCGTGCTGTCGTCCACCGCCATCGTCATGCAGATCCTGGCCGAGCGCGACGAAACCGCCAGCGCCCAGGGCCAGCGCATCGTCTCCATCCTGCTGCTCGAAGACCTGGCCATCGTGCCGCTCTTGGCCCTGGTGGCCTTGCTGGCGCCTTCGAGCGGCGGCGAACATGGCAATCCCTGGCTGCAATCGGCTATCGCCGTCGGTTGCATCCTGGCCTTGCTGGCGGCGGGGCGCTGGCTGCTCAATCCGCTGTTCCGGCTGCTGGCCGCGGCGCAAGCCCGTGAAGTCATGACCGCCGCCGCCTTGCTGGTCGTGCTGGGGGCGGCGCTGGTCATGGAACTGGGGGGGCTGTCCATGGCCATGGGCGCCTTCCTGGCCGGCGTGCTGCTGTCCGAATCCACCTTCCGCCATCAGCTCGAAGCCGACGTCGAGCCCTTCCGCGGTATTTTGCTGGGCCTGTTCTTCCTGGGCGTGGGCATGTCGCTGGACCTGTCCGCCGTGGCCCGCGAATGGCAACTGATCCTGGCCGCGGTCGTCGTGTTCATGGGGGTCAAGTCGGTGGGCGTCTATGTGGTCGCCCGGCTGCTGCGCGCCAGCCACGCCGAAGCCCTGACCCGCGCGGCTCTCCTGGCCCAGGGCGGCGAATTCGCCTTCGTCCTGTACGGTGCGGCCGCGGCCGCCGGCATCTTCGACGCCCACCTGGCGGCGGTACTGATCGCGGTGGTCATCATTTCGATGGCGCTGACGCCGTTGTGCGTGCTGGCCCTGCGCTGGCTGCTGCCCAAGCCCGCCCCATCGATGGAAGGCGTCGACGTCGCCCAGGACCTGGACGGCTGCGCGCTCATCGTCGGTTTCGGCCGCTTCGGCCAGATCGTCACCCAGGCCATGCTCGCGCGCGGCATGAAGGTATCCATCCTGGATACCGACACCGACGCCATCCGCGCCGCCGCCAAGTGGGGCGTCAAGGTGTATTACGGGGACGGTACGCGCATCGATATGTTGCGCACGGCAGGCGCCGAAAACGCCAAGGCCATCCTGATCTGTATCGACAACCCCCAGTCGATCAATCACATGGTCAAGCTGATCAAGGCCGAATTTCCCCTGGTGCAATTGGTGGTGCGCGCCTACGACCGGATCCACTCGCTGGCGCTGGCCAAGGAAGGGGTCGACTACCAGGTGCGTGAAACCCTGGAATCGGCCCTGGCCTTCGGCGAAGCCGCGCTGCGCGTCATCGGCGTGCCGGCCGACGAGGCCGCCGAAGTCGTGGCCGACGTGCGCAAACGCGACATCGATCGCTTCGAACTCGAAGTCGCGGGCGGCCTGTTTGCCGGCCGGTCGCTGCTCTACGGCAACATGATGGGTCCGGCGGACGGCAAGAACGACCAGCCCGACCGGGAAACGACCGGCCACGCTTCTCACTCCGAGCCGGGCGCGCCGGCCTGACCGGCGTCGTTGCGTTGGCGGCGGCAATCCGCCTGCGGTTGATAGCCAGACGGTCCCCAGGTTGCATCCTTTTGGGGCATGACAGGCTTATTACCGACTCTTTGCATTACTTTACGCATCATTTCACGCGCAAGCCCGATCGGCTGAGGTAGATTGGTTTCCACGGCGCTTCGCTTCGAAGCGCGTTTGCCAGGGGGCTGCCATGCTGCAATCGGATCGTATTTCCACGACCCCACACGCTGTCGGGATGGAGCTTGCAAGGCGTCAAGCCACGACCCTGCACTGTGGGTTTTCTGCCGGCGCCATGCGCCAACTTGCGGTGTCTGCCGGTCCGGCCTGGGCGATCAGCGCCCACCGCGAAACCGACAAGGCGCGCGGCGCCAAGGCCTTTCCGTTCCGGATCGCCGCTGCCGTCGCATCCTGATGGCGAGGATAGGGTAGCGGGTGCAGGCTAAGGCTCAAGACTCGCCGCAGGGCAGGGCAGTAAGTACTTTATAGCTGGGCCATCGCCGCCCGGCTTTTCCCGGCCGACTTCGCCAGGTACAGCGCGCGGTCGGCCGCATGCAGCACGGCGGCGGTGTCGGCGCCATGGCGCGGAATCAGCGCAATGCCGATGCTGCCGCCGATGAACACCGGCAGACCCTGTTGCAGGTCATAGGGTTGGCGGACACTGTCGATAATGCGGTCGGAAAAGCGCCGGACGTCCTCGCCGCCCTCCAGACGCATCAGCAGCACGAACTCATCGCCGCCGATACGGCCGGCTTCCGCGCCGGGGGGCTTCAACGCCAACAGCCGTTCGGACACCTGCTTGAGCAGCGCATCGCCCGTCCCGTGGCCATAGGTGTCGTTGACTGCCTTGAATCCGTCCAGGTCAAGGTAAAGCACCGCGAATTCCGCCGCGCCCTGGCTGGCGCGGCCCACCGCCTGGTCCAGCGCGCGAAACAGGCCATAACGATTGAGCAGTCCGGTCAGCGAATCCTGCCGCGCCTGGCGTTCGTTCTCGCGCTCGGCCAGCATGGTCGACACCAGCATGCGGTTCAGCCGGTACGACGCCATCGACATCGACGTCATGTACAGCGGCACCTGCACCAGCACCAGCCAGAAAATGGGTTCCTGCGTGAACAGCGCCGCCAGGGCGCAGGGCCCCACGCTCAGCGCCACCATCGCCGCGGACAGGCGCGGCGCGCCGAAATTGCGCACGCAGATGCCGCCCACCATGGACGCGGCCGACAGGCAGGCCAAGGTGGCGGCGATCCAGTCGCCGCTGGTCAGGCTGATAAAGGTGCCGTAGCCCACACTGCCGGCCCAGCACAGCGCCAGCACCACATACAGGTCGGTCGGCGTCGGCTTGCCCGTCAGCGCCAGGCGGCGGGCCGACACCAGCACCACGATGCGCGAGGCGCACACCAGCGTTTCCAGGCCCAGCCATAGCAAGAACAGGGGTTCCGGCCGGCGCAGGGTGATCAGCGCAGCCACCAGCAGCGTATTGATGATGCCGCCAAAAAAGATCGGCAACGATCCGAACAGACCGCCCAGCAACGCCACGCGGATATCGGGCGGCACGTTGCGCCCCGGGTCCACCAGCCACTGGGTGAACCGCCGGTTCGGCAAGCTGTAAATCCTGTCCTGGGTATTCATAGATTCGTTCAATGGGAACGGGCCGGGCCGCTCGCGCCGGGGCGACCGAACGCCGCCATCTTGCCTGTCAATACGCGCTTGCGGCATTATGACCCTAAAAAAGCACGACACCCCCCCGCGATCGCGAAGGAGCGCCGTATTGAAGTCCCATGGGTTACTACATCGCAGTCTGTATGCCCTGGCGGGGCTGATTGCCGTCGGCATCTGTGCGGCCGCGGTCGCGCTGCTCTGGATGGATCGGCGCGCCTCCTGGACGCAGGCCTACGTGTCCGCGAGCAATCTGACCGAGGTGCTGGCGGCCGACATCGGTCGCACCATCCATGTCTATGACCTCTCATTGCAGGGCGTCATCGAACGCCTGCAGGAACCGGGCATTCGCGATCTGCCTGGCGCCACGCTGCACCGTTTTCTGTTCGACCGATCGGCCAGCGCCGAATTTCTGGGCACCATCCTCATCCTGGATAGCGAGGGCAATGTCGTCTATGACTCGCAAACGATCGAGCCGCCCAAGGCGAACTTCGCCGACCGCGATTTCTTCCAGGTCCATCGAGATAGCGCCGATGCCGGCATGTACGTCAGCCGGCCCTATCGCAGCCGCTTGCGCGACGGCGACGAGAGCATCGGCATCAGCCGGCGCCTGTCCAACCCGGACGGCAGTTTCGCCGGGGTCGTCACCGGATCGCTGCGGCTGGCTTTTTTCCGTGAACGGTTCGCTCGGCTGTCTCTCGGCCCGCAGGACTCGATCACCATCCTGCGCAACGACGGCGCCGTCATCGCGCGTTCGCCCTATTCGTCAGGCGACCTGGGCGCCGACATCGGCCAGGCCAAGGCTTTCCAGCAGTTCCTGATCCGACGCGACGGCGCCTTCGTGGGCGCGCTGGCGCCTGACGGGGTCGAACGGCTCTATACCTTCGACACGGTGCCGGGGGCGCCGCTGATCATCGATGTGGCGTTGGCGGTGGACCAGGTGCTCCAGCGCTGGGAGCGGCGCGCGATGCTGATCATCCCCATCACGCTCGCGTTGTTCGCCTCGGTCATGGCCCAGATCGTCCTCTATCGTCGCGAAACCCGGCTGCGCCAGGAAGTCGAAAGCCAGCTCGAAAGACAAGCCCAGACCGACGGCCTGACCGGCATCGCCAACCGGCGCACCTTCGACGAAACGCTGCAGCGCGAATGGCAGAGCGCCATCCGCGAAGGCCAGCCGCTGTCCCTGCTGTTCCTGGATGCCGATCGCTTCAAGCTCTATAACGATCGCTATGGCCACCAGGAAGGCGACGAACTGCTCAAGATCCTGGCGCTGACCGTGCGCGGCAAGGCGCGCCGTCCGCGCGACCTGGCGGCGCGCTACGGCGGCGAGGAATTCGTGGCGTTGCTGCCTGATACCGCGCAGGACCGCGCCGTGGAAATCGCGGAACGTATCCGCCAGGCCGTGGTCGGCCTGCACGCCCCACATGAAGACAATGAAGGGGGCATCGTCACGGTCAGCATCGGCGTGGCGACCTGCATTCCCAAGCCAGGCGACGACGCTTCCATACTGGTCGAAGCGGCTGACGCGGCGGTGTACCGCGCCAAGGAAACCGGCCGCAATCGCGTAACGGTCGCCGAGGCTTGATCCCGCGGGGCATGCCGATCCCGACAGTGGCCGGTCGACCCCGGCGGCAAGGGGAACACTGAAGATCCCCGGGCCGGCCAAGGCCGGTATGCCCGGCGCATCGCCATCAGGCACGCATGAAAAAAAGAAAGCCGCGCAAGGCGGCTTTCGGTCAGGGCAGCGGGTGAGCTTACTTGCCCATCATCACCGCTTGCAGTCGGGTCTGCGCCTGCTGCACCTTCTGTGCCTGGGCAGTCAGTTCCTGCAGCAGCTTGTTCAGCTCGGCCTGCACGGTCGGGTCCTGCACGCGCGCCACCGGCCCCGACAGGTCGATCTGCGACTTGTGCGCATCCACGTAGTCGGCGATCGCCAGGCTGCTATCCAGCGTGCCCGTGATCTGCGGCAGCACTTCGCGGAAGGTGTTGGCCGGCAGGGTCACCGTCTTGTCGTAGGCCTTGTCATAGACCGCCTTCAGGTCGTCCGGCTGCTTGAGCTGGGCGCGGGCGGCATCTGCCTTGGCCTGTTCCTTGGTCAGCGCTTCGCCCATGTCCTTCAGGCCGGCCTGCACCGTCTTCAGGTCATCGCGGCGGGCGACCACGTCGTTCAACGAGCGCACCGCGCCTTTCTGCATCAGGTTGCCCATCGGCTTGACCGACGCGTCCATGCCCGAATTGAAGTCCGTGATCACCGCATATTGCGAGGCGTAGTCGCCGAACGACTTCTTCTCCTCATCCGTCAGCTTGGGCACGCGCGCGCCCGGCTTGTCGACGATGCGGGTCTGCAGGAACTGCATGAACGCAGCGCGCTGTTCGGGTTCTTTGCTGCCGCAGGCGGCCAGCATCAGCGGCAAGGCGAGGGCCAGCGCAACGAACGGACGGAATAGGGATTTCATGGGGTGATTCTCCGAAAGCATAGGAAAGGGCAGGCCTCGAAAAGCGTCAGGCCAGCCCAGCCGTCGGCGAGCTTATCGGGTCATCGACTGCCTTGCTACGGGTTTCAAACTTCATTTCAATCGAAGCTCAGCGATACAACTTTCACACACATTGACGTGAAAGTTTGCGTGTTAACTGATACTGCACTTCACCTTGCGGCGCAGGGGGCGGGGCGCCCCGCCATGCCGCAGCCAAAAGAAAACCGCCCGAAGGCGGTGTTCTGCTGACGGAGGGCGGCGTTCGGTCTGATTCGACGCCCGGCTCCTGATGTCACGACGGGTCCTATACCAGGATGATGTCGTATTTCTCTTGCGTGTACGTGCTTTCCACTTCCAGCGACACCCGCTTGCCCACGAAGTCGCCCAGCATCGCCAGGTGCTGGCTTTCTTCCTCCAGGAACAGATCCACCACGTCCTGCGACGCCAGGATGCGGAACTCCTTCGGATTGAACTGCCGCGCCTCGCGCAGGATTTCACGCAGGATCTCGTAGCAGACCGTGCGCGGCGTACGCACATTGCCTCGCGATTCGCACATGGGACAGGGTTCGCACAATTGATGCGCCAGCGAGTCGCGGGTACGCTTGCGCGTCATCTCCACCAGGCCCAGCTGCGTGAAACCATTGACCGTCATGCGGGTACGGTCGCGCGATAGCGCCTTCTTCAGTTCGGCCAGCACGGTTTCGCGGTGTTCCTGTTCTTCCATGTCGATGAAGTCCAGGATCACGATGCCGCCCAGATTGCGCAGCCGCAGCTGGCGGGCAATCGCCTGCGCCGCTTCCAGGTTGGTCTTGAAGATGGTGTCGTCGAAATTGCGGCCGCCCACGAAGCCGCCGGTATTCACATCCACCGTCGTCAACGCCTCGGTCTGGTCGATGATCAGGTAACCCCCCGACTTCAAGTCCACCCGGCGCGACAGCGCCCTTGCGATCTCTTCATCCACATTGGCCGTGTCGAACAGGGGGCGCTCGCCGCTGTAATGCTGGATGCGGTCCACCACCGACGGCGTATAGATGCGCGCCCACTCCAGCATGGCGGCAGTCGTGGTGCGCGAGTCCACCAGAATCGAGCCGGTCGAGGGCCCCACCATATCGCGCAGCACGCGCTGCGCCAGCGTCAGGTCCTGGTGCAGCAGCGTCGGCGCCGGGTGCGTGCGGGCGGCCGCCTGCACGCTGGCCCACAGCTTGCGCAGGTATTCCAGGTCAGCCGTCAATTCGTCATCATTGGCGCCTTCCGCCTGGGTACGCACGATGAATCCGCCTTTTTCCTCGGCGGGCATCAGCGCCTGCAAGCGTTCGCGCAACTGGATGCGTTCGGACTCCGAATCGATCTTCTGCGAGATGCCGATGTGCGGATCGTGCGGCAGGTACACCAGCATGCGGCCCGCCATGCTGATCTGCGTCGACAATCGGGCGCCCTTGGTACCGAGCGGGTCCTTGACCACCTGGACCATGATGGTCTGGCCCTCGAACAGCAGCTTCTCGATGGGCGTGGGGGTCAACCCCTGGCTGCGCTCGCCGCGGTTCTCGCGCAGGTCCGCAATGTGGATGAACGCGGCGCGCTCCAGGCCGATATCGATGAAGGCGCTCTGCATGCCCGGCAACACCCGGACCACCCGCCCCAGATAGATATTGCCGACGTGCCCGCGCTGGATGCTGCGTTCCACGTGCAGCTCCTGCACCGATCCCTGCTCGACCAGCGCGACGCGCGTCTCGAAGGGCGTGATGTTGATCAGGATATCTTCGCTCAACGCGATGGTTGGGGGCATGGGGGCATCTTCTCCGGTGGTGTGGGGCGCGGGCGCGGCGCCAAGCCGAATAGTAAACGTACCTATGGGCCAGGCAAGTCGATGGTTCAACTCTATCTATATAGGCACAAGTTCAGCTATCTATATATAGAGCGCCGCACGAGCGCAAGTTCGCCTGTCTATATATAGAAGTCTGTCCGGTGCGTAGAAGGCCGTCCTGTGCGGCAACCCAGGCAGCCCGCCAGCCAGGGCCGGCAGGGGTGGCGGACGGAGAAGTGTGGGGCAAGCCGGCGCGAAAGGGGCTCGCGGCCCATCGTGGCGGACTGGCTTGGTGGACCGGCGGGGCGGATGCTGCGGCGCCCGAAGCGGAATTCATCAAGCTTTTTGCGTCCTGCGTGTGACAACGCAAAAATCTGTGCTATAGTCTCGCTCCTTCGCAGTTCAAGCAGTTTTGTGAACCGCGAAGCCAAGCAAGTGCAACGGATCTGGATGCCTCGGCAAGACAGATTTGCCGCAG